>NZ_CP130649.1:0-1200000 GCF_030552895.1 Tatumella ptyseos
GTTGCTGACAATCCTGGTGGCGCCTATAACCCGCTGTTTCTCTACGGCGGAACAGGCTTAGGTAAAACGCACTTATTACATGCGGTGGGTAACGGTATTATGGCCCATAAGCCTAATGCCAAAGTGGTTTATATGCATTCTGAACGTTTTGTACAGGATATGGTGAAAGCATTACAGAATAATGCGATTGAAGAATTTAAACGCTATTATCGCTCGGTCGATGCATTATTAATCGATGATATTCAATTTTTTGCCAACAAAGAGCGTTCTCAAGAAGAGTTTTTCCATACCTTCAATGCTTTGTTAGAGGGTAATCAGCAAATTATTTTAACCTCAGACCGTTATCCTAAAGAGATTAACGGTGTTGAAGATCGCTTAAAATCGCGGTTTGGCTGGGGATTGACCGTTGCAATTGAACCGCCAGAACTGGAAACTCGTGTGGCGATTTTAATGAAAAAAGCGGATGAAAATAATATTCGCCTGCCGGGTGAGGTCGCTTTCTTTATTGCGAAACGGTTACGTTCGAATGTGCGGGAGTTGGAAGGGGCATTGAACCGTGTGATTGCTAATGCAAACTTCACTGGACGGGCCATTACCATTGACTTCGTTCGTGAAGCATTACGCGATTTATTAGCGCTACAAGAAAAGCTTGTCACGATCGATAATATTCAGAAAACAGTCGCTGAATACTATAAAATTAAAGTTGCCGATTTGCTGTCTAAGCGTCGATCGCGCTCAGTCGCAAGACCACGTCAAATGGCGATGGCGATGGCAAAAGAATTAACTAACCATAGCTTACCTGAAATTGGGGACGCTTTTGGTGGGCGCGATCATACGACAGTACTCCATGCTTGCCGTAAGATCGAACAGTTACGTGAAGAAAGTCATGATATCAAAGAAGACTTTTCTAATTTAATCAGAACATTATCCTCTTGATGCTATGAAATTTATTGTAGAACGTGAGCATCTGCTCAAACCATTACAGCAAGTCAGCAGCCCTTTAGGTGGAAGACCCACTCTGCCTATTTTAGGGAATATTTTACTGCAAGTGACAGAGAACTGTCTGTCTCTGACCGGCACCGATCTCGAAATGGAGATGATTGCCCGCGTTGGATTAACCCAAGCGCATGAAGTCGGTGCGACAACTGTACCTGCCCGTAAGTTTCTCGATATTTGTCGTGGACTGCCGGAAGGGGCCGAGATACATGTCACCCTTGATGGCGACCGTATCTTAGTTCGTTCTGGACGAAGCCGTTTCTCGCTTTCTACCTTGCCAGCAGGAGATTTCCCTAATCTTGATGATTGGCAAAGTGATGTAGAGTTTACCTTACCGCACGCCACGCTAAAACGTTTGATCGATGCCACACAGTTCTCCATGGCTCATCAGGATGTGCGCTATTACTTAAACGGTATGCTGTTTGAAACGGAAGGTGAAGAACTTCGCACTGTATCGACCGACGGTCACCGACTCGCCGTCTGTGCCATGTCAGTGGGGCAATCCTTACCTCATCATTCTGTCATCGTCCCTCGTAAAGGCGTGACTGAATTGGTACGGTTACTCGATGGTAGCGAAACGCCATTACAGATCCAGATTGGTAGTAGTAATATTCGGGCGCATGTTGGTGACTATATTTTCACCTCCAAGCTGGTCGATGGTCGTTTCCCTGATTATCGTCGTGTGCTTCCTAAAAATCCGGATAAGACATTACAATCAGGTTGTGATGTGCTCAAACAAGCTTTTGCTCGGGCAGCTATCCTCTCCAACGAGAAATTTCGTGGAGTACGTCTGTTTATTACGCAGAACCAACTGCGCATTACCGCGAATAATCCTGAGCAGGAAGAAGCTGAAGAGATTTTAGATGTCGACTATCAGGGCAGTGATCTGGAAATTGGCTTCAACGTCAGTTACGTATTAGACGTGTTAAATGCGCTCAAATGTGAAAACGTCCGATTACTGTTGACCGACTCTGTGTCCAGTGTGCAGATCGAAGATGTCGCGAGCCCGCATGCAGCTTATGTTGTTATGCCAATGCGGCTCTAGAGGGTGCTAAGCAAAAGAAACTTGCTGAGCATCGGTTACCCTTATGTCTATTAATCGATTAATAATAAAAGACTTCCGTAATATCGACCAAGCGGAACTCGCGCCGGCACCGGGGTTTAATTATTTAATAGGCGAAAACGGTAGCGGTAAAACTAGCGTTTTAGAGGCGATTTATACCCTCGGCCATGGACGTGCATTTCGTAGTGTGCAAACCGCGAGGGTAATCCGCCATGACATGCCGGAATTTGTCCTACACTGCCGATTAACAGGTGAGCAGCATCAGCAATCCTTAGGACTAAGTAAAGATCGTGCAGGCAGCACCAAAGTCCGAATTGATGGAACTGATGGCCATCGGGTTGCTGACCTCGCACAGTTACTCCCAATGCAGCTTATCACTCCAGAAGGCTTCACTTTACTGACTGGCGGACCTAAATTCCGGCGGGCTTATATTGATTGGGGATGTTTTCATCGCTACCCGGGGTTTTTTACGGCGTGGAACGATTATCGGCGATTAATTAAACAGCGTAATGCTGCACTAAGGCAAGTCAGTCGTTATCAACAGTTGCGTCCTTGGGATCAACTGATGGTACCTTTAGCAGAGCAAATTAGTGCTTGGCGTGCCGAGTATAGTCAGCAAATCGCCCTTGAAATCCAGAAAACCTGTCAGCAGTTTTTACCAGAATTTGATCTGCAGTTTTCCTACCTACGAGGGTGGGATAAAGAAAGTGACTATGCAGAACTCCTCGAACGTCAGTTCGAACGTGACCGTGGGTTAACCTATACCTCTTCAGGGCCGCATAAAGCCGATTTTCGGATCCGGGCACATGCGACTCCTGTCGAAGATTTATTATCTCGAGGTCAGTTAAAATTACTTATGTGCGCGCTGCGGTTAGCCCAAGGCGAATTCCTTACCCAACAAAGCGGTCGACGTTGTATCTACCTGATTGACGATTTTGCTTCTGAGCTTGATGACTCTCGTCGGCACCTCTTAGCCGAGCGTTTAAAAGCCACTCAAGCACAAGTTTTCGTTAGCGCAATTAATTTTGATCATGTAATCGACATGAATGACGAAAAGGGCAAGATGTTCAGCGTAGAAAAGGGTAAAATAACCGTTCAATCTTCAGAAAAATGAGTGAGAAACGTTGATGTCGAATTCTTATGACTCCTCAAGTATTAAAGTCTTAAAAGGACTTGATGCGGTACGTAAACGCCCAGGCATGTATATTGGTGATACCGATGATGGTACTGGGTTGCATCACATGGTATTCGAGGTTGTGGATAACGCCATCGACGAAGCCTTAGCGGGACACTGTAGTGAAATTACAGTCACCATTCATGCTGACAACTCTGTCTCTGTACAAGATGATGGGCGGGGTATTCCTACAGGGATTCACCCTGAGGAAGGTGTCTCGGCTGCTGAAGTCATCATGACAGTCCTGCATGCGGGCGGAAAATTCGACGATAACTCCTACAAGGTCTCTGGGGGGTTGCATGGCGTAGGTGTTTCAGTAGTAAACGCCCTATCCGCGAAATTAGAGCTGACTATCCGTCGTGATAATAAAGTTCACCAACAAACTTATGTACACGGTGTACCGCAAGGACCATTAACAGTCATTGGTGAAACGGATGCGACGGGTACACAAGTCAGGTTCTGGCCGAGTTATGAAACCTTCACCAATGTCACGACTTTTGAATACGAGATTTTAGCGAAGCGGTTACGTGAGCTTTCATTTTTGAACTCCGGTGTTTCTATCCGTCTTGAAGATAAGCGTGATGATAAGTCTGATCATTACCACTATGAAGGCGGTATCAAAGCATTCGTTGAGTACTTAAATAAAAATAAAACCCCAATCCATCCTAATGTTTTCTATTTCTCAACAGAAAAAGACGGTATTGGTGTTGAAGTTTCGCTGCAATGGAATGATGGATTCCAAGAGAACATTTACTGCTTTACTAACAACATCCCACAACGCGATGGTGGTACACACTTAGCGGGCTTTCGTGCGGCCATGACGCGTACCCTTAACGCTTATATGGACAAAGAAGGCTACAGTAAAAAGGCAAAAGTCAGTGCAACCGGTGACGATGCGCGTGAAGGTTTAATTGCGGTCGTCTCGGTGAAAGTACCGGATCCGAAGTTCTCTTCACAGACTAAAGATAAACTGGTCTCTTCAGAAGTGAAGTCGGCTGTTGAACAGCAAATGAACGAGTTACTGGCTGAATACCTGCTCGAAAATCCAGGCGATGCGAAGATCGTTGTGGGTAAAATTATTGATGCAGCCCGGGCACGTGAAGCCGCTCGTCGTGCTCGTGAAATGACACGTCGTAAAGGTGCATTGGACCTCGCCGGACTTCCTGGAAAATTGGCCGATTGCCAAGAAAGGGATCCAGCGCATTCTGAAATCTACTTAGTGGAGGGTGACTCTGCGGGTGGATCGGCGAAGCAAGGGCGTAATCGTAAAAACCAAGCGATTCTTCCATTGAAAGGTAAAATCCTCAACGTTGAGAAAGCGCGCTTCGATAAAATGCTCTCTTCACAGGAAGTCGCCACGCTTATTACCGCGTTGGGCTGTGGTATTGGTCGCGATGAATATAACCCAGATAAGCTACGTTACCATAGCATCATCATCATGACCGATGCGGACGTCGATGGTTCGCATATTCGTACGCTACTGCTGACTTTCTTCTACCGTCAAATGCCTGAGCTTATCGAACGTGGCCATGTTTATATTGCTCAACCGCCTTTATTTAAGGTGAAAAAAGGTAAGCAAGAGCAATATATCAAAGACGGTGATGCAATGGACCAATACAACATTGCGATTGCCTTAGATGGTGCAGCCTTATACACGACTACAGGTGCACCAGCCCTACAGGGTGAAGCTCTGGAACAACTCGTAGCGTCATTTATCAGCACGGGTAAAATGATCAAACGTATGGAGCGTCATTATCCGAGCGCGTTATTAAACAGCTTGGTTTATAACCCTGCATTGGTTGAGCTTTCTGATAGTACGCATACTCAGAATTGGGTTAATGGTTTAGTCACTTACTTAACCGAAAACGAAGTAAGCGGTAGTACTTATTCGGCAATTATCCGTGAGAATCGTGAGTTGAATATTCATGAGCCGGTTATTCGTGTTCGTACGCATGGCGTCGATACGGATTACACTTTAGACCGTGATTTTATTGAAGGGCCTGAATACCGTAAACTTTCACAGCTAGGCCAAGCGCTTAATGGCTTACTTGAAGAAGATGCTTACGTGGAACGTGGTGAACGCCGTCAGCCTATTGCGACTTTCACCCAAGCCGTTGACTGGTTAATCAAAGAATCACGTCGTGGACTTTCAATTCAGCGCTACAAAGGATTGGGAGAGATGAACCCAGAGCAATTATGGGAAACCACCATGGATCCTGAAAGTCGACGTATGTTACGCGTGACTATTAAAGACGCTATCGCAGCGGACCAACTGTTCACGACGCTAATGGGCGATGCAGTGGAACCTCGTCGTGCCTTTATCGAGGATAATGCCCTAAAAGCGGCAAATATTGATATTTAAGGTTAACGTGCGTGAGCATGCTTTAACGGTAGTCGGAACGTCGTAACTGAGCTACTCTGAAAACACCGCTAGCACACTGCAGCGGTGTTTTTTTATTTATGCAGAGGGGTAAACATGGCAGTAAAAATGATTGCACTAGATATGGATGGCACGTTACTCAATCCGCAGCACGAAATCACGGCAGCGGTGAAGGCAGCTATCGAGCAGGCTAAAGCAAAAGGAATACTTGTCGTGCTTGCCTCGGGACGCCCTTACATTGGGATGCAGAAATATGTTGCTGAGCTAGGACTTAACGTTTCTGGTCAATATTGTATTAGCTACAATGGCGGCTTAGTTCAGCGCGCCGAAGATGGGCAGCCTATCCTTGAAACAACGTTAGGAATGGACGATTATCACTACTTCGAACAATTATCTAAGCAGCTAAACGTTCACTTCCAAGCGCTGGACAAACAACACCTTTACACGCCTAACCAAGATATTAGCCGCTACACCGTCCATGAATCTGAAATTACTGGTATTCCCTTACGCTATCGTAGCGTCGACGCAATGGAGGCGACTCTTCGCTTCCCTAAATTGATGATGGTGGATGAGCCAGAAAAATTAGATAAAGCCATCAGTGAGCTGCCTTCTGAACTGTATGATCGTTATACTTTAGTAAAAAGCGCTAACCATTATCTTGAAATTTTAGATAAGCGAGTAAGTAAGGGAAATAGTGTGCGTCATCTTGCTGAACAGCTCGGCATAAGTGCGGAAGAAGTGTTAGCGGTAGGCGACCACGAAAATGATCTAACAATGTTAGCTTGGGCGGGTTATGGGGTAGCCATGGGAAATGCCATTGACCTGGTAAAAGAGCAGGCTGCTTATCATACGGCATCTAACCAAGAAGATGGTGTCGCGAAAGCCATTCACCAGTGGGCCCTTTAGGATAATGTTAAGTGGATGATAGAGTAACCAAAACCGCATTTTTGGGTAATTACGAAATAGTAACTAGAGTTATTATTATCCCACTCAGTCATTGCAGCGAATACTGAAATGACCAAAAATTAGCACTGTGAGCAAGTTGTCTAATAAGCAATTATAATAAGAGCGTTTTATTCCCTGAATGGCTGCCGAAAGGCAGCTTTTTTTTTGCCTAGACGCTGTGCGAGGATTACGGCATAGTGCGATTTTAGTGTCGACGCTTTAGGAAACCGGTATGGATGAAGTACAAGTCACGACTCGCTTACAACATCATCAACTGACGAATGCGCAAGTGTGGAGTGCAGATGGTCAGAATCTTGTGTACGATCTTCGTCCTGCCCAGCATCTTTTTACCAGCCAATGTGTAGAGAAAATCCACGTCGAGACAGGGGAAGTTACCGAAGTTTATCGGGCTTCTAAAGGTGCACATGTGGGGGTGATTACTGCACATCCGCAACAAAACGACCGTTTTGTCTGTATTCATGGCCCAGAAAATCCTGATGAAGAATGGCATTACGATGTGCATCATCGACGTGGTGTTATTCTCTCTCCGGGCAACGTCGAAACGTTAGATGCTTGTGATATCACACCGCCTTTTACGCTTGGCGCACTTCGTGGTGGTAGCCATGTACACATGTTTAGTCATGAAGGCGATAGAATTAGTTTTACCTATAATGACCATGTGATGCGTCAGCGAGCAGTTGAAGAAGACCAGCGTAACGTGGCGATTGCTCTGCCACACCACCCGGTAACTGTTTTAAATAAACTTCCTCGGGAACATGATGGCTCGCACTTTTGTGTGGTTATCAGCCAAACAAGTTTGGCACCTGCCCCCGGTAGTGACCAAATATCACGTGCCTTTGAGGAAGGTTGGATTGGGCACCAGGGTTATATTAAACCGTCAGGGGAGCGGCAGCGTTGGGCATTGGCATTTATTGGTGAAACCCTTTCCGCAACAGGACACAGCGTCCCAGAAATATTTATTGTTGACCTTCCTGAAGAGTTTACTGACTATCAGCATACTGGCGAATATCCCACTCAGGGTACTGAATACTCATTACCTAAACCACCCGCTGGAATAAAGCAGCGCAGATTGACCTTCAGTGAAGGTGCTGGTATCGCGTTACAGCCTCGGCATTGGCTACGAAGCTCACCGGATGGCAGTATGATTGCATTTTTGATGGCCGATACAAAAGCTGTCGTTCAACTTTGGGTTATTTCACCGAATGGTGGTTTACCGCGGCAACTGACAACAGGCCCTTATGGTGTGCAATCAGCGTTTACCTGGCATCCTTTAGGTAAAGCCATTACTTTTGTCATGAATAATCAGATTGTTATTTATGATTTCTCATTGGGAGATATCGTGCCACTTACACCCAAATCAGCGAACACACCCTGTGCCGAGGCGGTAGTCTGGTCCCCAAAAGGAGATAAAATAGCCTTTATGCGTGATATTGAGGGTTTTAGGCAAATATTTACAGTTACGACTACTGAATTATATTGGTGTTAGCTTGTGCAAGTGCTTCATCAGTATGGTTAAGCTTTTCGCTAGCGGCAACGCGATCTCTAAGTGAAGAGGGTTCACTGTGGCTGTTACGGTAGTAATCCCAAGGTACAATCAGCGTATCGGTAATGGCGGAAAAGGGGTAATCAATCACAGCAAGTGATTTGATCCCCCAAGGCGTTTCCTTGCTGCTAATAATTTCGTTATTAGCTTGTGTGCCTAGGTAGTAACCGTGATTTTCCCCAGTATGTGACATGATGCTAGAACATGCCGTAAGGCTGACTAGGCAGCTCGAAATTATGACTAAATTAGGTAGAGCTTTACGTCTGAGCATGAGTAACTCCTCATTCCATCCATGGCGAATCCGGTCAAGCATGCCACAAAAAGGAAGCCCAATTGTGGGTGCTTAGAAAGTATGTCTTTCAGTGTATGACAAATTCCAAAATATTCCTTTCTAATTCCTTTCATGAGAGAAAAAATTGTGACAAATAAAGGCTAATAATTACACAATTAGGAATTTTAAATCTTAGAGTGTAAAAAGTATCTACTCTTAGCTACCGGCTACTAAGGCGTAGATAACTGATTATTCTTGGTGCAAAGCTATTCACGATTAGGCCTGTAATAATTAACATTACCGATAAAATTTGCCAGCCACTCAAGGTCTCGCCTAACACTAAAGTCGCTGCAACCATCCCAACGACGGGCACAAGAAGGGTCAATGGAGCGACTGTTGCAGTGGGATATTTATTAAGCAATCCGCCCCAAATGGCATAAGCCACCACTGTACAAAGTATTGCTAAATAAAAGATAGTTAGTACATTAGCTAAGTTAATGTTTACTAAGCTATGCCAGAAACTTTCCTTACCATCGATGAGTAATGCGCAAATCATAAAAGGGAGAATAGGGACGAAAGCGCTCCAGACCACCAATTTTAATGGTTCGACGGGGTAACTTCGTAAAATCACTTTACTAATAATATTACCAATACCCCAGCTTAATGCGGCACCTAAGGTCAGTAACAACGTGAATAACGACATACCGGACGTTTGTGCAGGGTGTATGCTGCTGTTGGCTAAGCAAACCATTCCCACTATGGCGATGAGTAATCCCAAAATATGGTGGAATTGGATTTTCTCTCTTAGACAAAGCGCACCAAACAATAGGGTAAAAAAAGCCTGTGATTGTAAGAGTAATGAGGCTAAGCCTGCGGGCATACCAAGATTTAATGCCAAAAATAGTAGGCCAAACTGTAAAAAACTAATACTCAGTCCATAAGCGACAATGAGATGTAACGGAACTTTAGGTCTTGAAACCAGTAGGCAGGCGGGAAAGGCCACAAAGGTGAACCGAAGTCCAGCAAGTAAAAAAGGGGAGAAATTATGCAGCCCTATCTTAATAACAACAAAGTTAATCCCCCATATTAAGACGACAAGCAAGGCTAGTCCAACATCTCTTATCGACATAATCATCCCCTAATAATATGGTGAATTAAGGGCACCCTAAGGATGCCCCCTTGGCTAGGAGATTATGCCTTCAAGGCTTCAGGGTTAATAATATTTTCTGTTAATTTACCTTGTAACCCCAAGATCAGATTTTCTACGCCATCACGCTTCATCGCGTAGCGTGTTTCATGCGTAGCGGAGCCGATATGCGGCAGGGTCACAACATTCGGGAGTTTCGTTAACTCAGAACTCCCCACTAAAGGCTCTTTTTCGAAAACATCTAAGCCAGCACCGTATATTTTCTTCGCTTTTAGCGCGGCAATCAGTGCCTCTTCGTCAACCACAGGACCTCGTCCAGCGTTGACTAAAATGGCACTCTCTTTCATTTGGTCAAACTGTGCATGACTTATCAAATGATAAGTTTCGTCGGTGAGAGGTAAGACAACACAAACGAAATCGGATTCTGCAAGAAGTTGCTCGACACTTGCGTACTGGGCATTCACTTCTTGCTCAGCGTTTTTATGTGGCTTGCGCGCATTATAAAGAATATCCATACCAAAGCCGTGGTGCGCACGCTTTGCTAATGCTAGGCCAATGCGGCCCATACCGATGATACCCATCTTTTTATGGTGTACATCGATGGCTAGAGGTAATTTTTCTGGCGCAGCCTCCCATCCCCCAGTTTTTACCCAATGATCCATGGCTGGAATATTTCTCGCCGCACAGAGCACTAATGTCATCATCGCATCGGCAACGGTTTCCGTCAGTGCTCCAGGGGTATTAGTCAGGATAGCCTTATGAGCGGTTAACGCTCCGACATCGTAGGAGTCGTAGCCAGCAGAAACCGTAGAACAGACTTTTAACGCAGGCATCTGTGCAAGTAACGCTTCATTCACTTTACCCCCCGAGCCGATTAACCCTTCAGCCCTTTTGAAAGCTTCGCTATGCTGAGTCACAGTATTTTGATCGAGGTTATCCACTTCAACCACTTCAAAGTGTTCCGAGAGCTTATTTACCAGGTCAGTGGGTAGTGGCATGAATTGAATAATTGTGGGTTTCATTCGAACCTCTCTTCAGGATATTTAAGAATAAAGCTCTTCATGCGGTACGAAGTAGCTCTACGTAATAGCGGGTACATTCAGCGATATTGTTCCCTTCTAACGGAAATTCGATACCTAGAGGCACCCCTTGCGGCATCATGTTGAGTAGTGTTCGCCACTCACCCTGTGATTCATCCAGACAGATAGCTCGCCAAGAGGTCTTAGTTTTTGTCGCTGCTTTGACGTGACAGTAAGTGACGTAGGGGGCAAGCCGCTCAGCGGCTTTATTCGGAGACTCATCGAGCCATAACCAATTAGCCATGTCGAACGTCATACCTTGTACGGTCGGCAGCGGGTGGTATTGATTGAAATACTCCAACATGGGTTGGATTTTTCCAGTTTCAGTCTGATCATTTTCAATCAATAGAGGGATGTGGCAGTCGGTGAGCTGGTCAGCCAGCTGTTCGACAGTGCAATGACCGGCTCCTGCTCCTAAGGCAAACTTTATCGCCCGAGCATTAAGTAAAACCGCTTCTCGCTGAAAGTGTGCGAGCCGTGGATTAATGGTCCCTGGAGCGGTAAAAAGTGATTCAGGGACAGAGTAATAAGAAAACAACCCTTGTTCTATAATAAGTAACTTGAGGTCAGAAAGCTCTTCATCAACCGCCGATGACAGGAGCTCTCGACGTATTTCTACGCCATCAGCTCCAGACTGAGCAATGATTGGAATAAAATAGCGTTGTCCACCTGCTTGATGAACAACTTCGGCACCGAAAGCCGCCGTTACAATGATAATTTTTCGTTCCATCACCACCTCTCAAAGCTTATGACCTATAGAATAAATGGTATCGGTTCCAGAAGGAAGAGTGAAAAACACTACAACGCACACATTCTCAACATTTATTCTTTATTTGCTAAAACGTGACTTGATGGACGAACAATGAGTCTGCCTTCAAAACGCGTTTCTTGCGCAGGATTTTCTGAATGCTTAAGTCTAGTTAAGATATTCTGAAATGCACTGTAGCCAATATGATGAGTAGGTTGTTGCAGGGTAGTGATCCCACAGCCAGCAATTGATGACCAATTCATTTCGTCAAAGCTTGCTAAGCCAATATCTTTACCCCAGACCAACTTCATCGCATGAAGTACTTTAGTTACCAGTAACATTAGTGCGCCGTTAGCAGTGATGATTGCAGAAGGCTGCCCTACGTGACGAGTAACAAATTCAGCGATAGTTTTTTGTAGTAGCTCTGGATTATCTAATGCCACTTCAGCATGTTCTGCGTTGAGGTCTTGATGCTGGGAGACGGTATTGAGGTAGCCTTCTAAACGCTCTTTACGAGTATTGACTTGGGAGATAGGTTCGCTAATAAATAACAAGGAGCGATAGTGGTTATCGATCAAGTGTTCAGTGATATCAACAGATCCCTGGAAGTTGTCTAATCCTACAACGTCGTAATCATAATTACTGACTTTTCGGTCAATTAGCGTAAGAGGGATGGATGCGTGTTGAATACAGTCAAAAGCTGTTTCTTGCATATTGGCAGCGTTGACGATAATGCCTTCGACTTGATAGCTACTCAGGAGCTGTAAATAGTGCTGCTCAAGATTAGGTTTGTTATTGGTATTACACATGAGGAGTGTAAAACCGTTGTCGCGACAAGCCGTTTCTACGCCACCCATTACTTCAATGGAATAGGGATTAGTGATATCCGCGATGAGAAGACCAATTAACTTCGTTCTGCCATGTTTCAGGCTCCTCGCCATCTGGCTGGGACTATAATTTAGGTCGCTAATTGCTTGCTTAATACGATTTTTTAAATCATCTGAAAGCAATTGATGCTCACCATTTAGGTAGCGCGATACGCTCGTTTTACCGGTTTTAGCCGCTTTAGCAACGTCACTGATTGTTGCTCTTGTTGACTTGGTGCTCATCAAATCTCCCAATGCATTATAATTATTTATTAAATATACCAAGGCTTAAGCAATATTGCGCCCTAAATTATGGCTTATTAGCGCCTAATATTTGTCTCTGAATATTTAAAACAGTTCACTTGATGATCAATAATAAGTCCACAAGCCTGCATATAAGCATGACAAATAACCGGACCTATAAATTTAAAACCTCTTTTTTTCAAAGATTTATATAACGATATTGATTGAGGACTACTGACTGGAGCTTGGCGATAATCTTCATAATCTTGAACGATTGGCTGGTGGGAAACTGTCTGCCAAATAAGATCGACAAAATCTTCTCCTGCTGCTTCCATTGCCAGTAACGCCTGTGCATTATTAATGATTGAGCTAATTTTTAATTTATTGCGAATCAATTCTGGTGACTGCAGTAAAGTATTCATCGTCTCTGTGCTGATTTGGGCGACCTTTTCTGGGTCGAACTGATAAAAAGCACGTCGATAGGCTTCGCGCTTTTTTAAAACCGTTATCCATGATAGTCCTGCTTGCTGCCCTTCTAAACAGAGCATTTCAAAAAGACGCTGCCTATCAAAACAAGGAACTCCCCATTCGTGGTCATGATAAGCAAGGTAATCGGGATCGTTGGTAACCCATCCACAGCGCATTTTACCCATAGATTACTCCTGTTTATTTATTGATCAGCATGAAAAGCACAGCTTTGCGCGATCACTCGTAGCAAAGTTGATACACTATAGTGATTAGGCAGCACCTCTTCTCTGCACGAAGTTAGCATACAAAAACACTGAGGTTCGAGTTATCACATGTCGGTAAAGATTTTATCTTCTTCAATCATAGGATTAGAACAGTTTTGCCAAGCTCCGGCTCAGGCGATTGAGCATGCCGATCAACAAATAGTGGCGGTGTTCGATAATAACCAGCCTATTTTCTATGGTTTATCGCCATCTCGCCTCAATCAGCTATTAATGGCTGAAGCACAATTACAAAATCAAAACCTTGTAGCACTTGAAGCCGATTTTTTTGATGAGCCAGCTACCGTAACTAAATCTCCTGCAGGGAAATTCGCGCTCTATGCGGGATGGCAGCCCGATAGTGATTTCCTACGCCAAGCCGCGCTGTGGGGGATCGCCTTGCATGAACCGGTCACGGTTGAAGAGCTTACCGCGTTCATCGCCTACTGGCAGGCAGAAGGGCGTATTTTTCACCAAGTACAATGGCAGCAAAAATTGGCGCGCCATTTACAAGTTAGCCGTGGCGCTCCACACATGACACCTAAACGAGACATTACTCAAGTGGCAGAGCCGGACTACCATATTCCCAATGGTTTTAGAGGTGAATGATGAAAACACCTGAAAATTTATTCGTAAGGCTTAAAAAATTCATGCCCGATGGAATTACCCCTAAGTTTACCGAGGGTAAAGAGCTACTTGCGTGGAATCAAGAGCAGGGGCGATTACGTTCTGAAGCGATTGTACGTGAAAACAGGGCGATGAAAATGCAGCGTATTATGGGGCGTTCTGGAATAAGAGAACTCCATTTGAACTGCTCATTCGATAATTACCGGGTAGAGAGCGAAGGTCAGCGAAAAGCCTTAGCTGCGGCACGAGAATATGCCGATCAATTCGGACAAAGCATCGCTAGCTTTGTTTTTTCAGGCCGTCCAGGAACGGGAAAAAACCACTTGGCGGCAGCGATTGGAAATAGCCTAATCTTACAAGGTAAAAGTGTATTAATTATGACTGTGGCTGACGTTATGTCGACCATGAAGGGGACATTCAGCGGTGGTAGTTCAATGACCGAAGAGCGGCTACTACATGACTTGAGTACTGTTGATCTGCTTGTCATTGATGAAATCGGAATGCAAACTGAATCTCGCTACGAAAAGGTAATAATTAACCAAATTGTCGATCGCCGTTCTTCATCAAAACGTCCAACAGGCATGCTTTCTAATTTGAATCATGAAGGAATGAACGCATTATTGGGCGAGAGGGTGATGGACCGTATGCGACTGGGTAATAGCTTATGGGTAAGATTTGATTGGGAAAGCTATCGCGATCGCGTGATGGGCAATGAGTACTAATAAAAATTAACCGCTTAGGAGAAGATATGCCGCATGTAGATATTAAAAGTTTTCCTCGTGAATTTACCGATGAGGAAAAACAAATATTGGCTGACGAGATTACTGAGGTAATCGTTAGACGTTTCGCCTCAAAAACAGAATCGGTAAGCGTCTCTCTGCAACATGTCTCACCCGACGCGTGGCGGGAAACAGTCTATGAACCCGAAATTATCGGTCAAGAAGAATACCTTATAAAAAAACCGGGTTATTCTATGTGAAGTTTTAATCGATAGGTCGTTGCATAGATAAAGGCCTATCGCATCACCCCCAGAGGTGGTACCTGTCTACGCTTAGCTCGCGCGGCGTTTTATGTTATGAGATTTATTTGGAATATGAGTATGTCTGACTCTTTAGAGCGCAAACCGATACCCTTACCTGGGGGACATAATAAAGTTCTGCTTCACTCTTGTTGTGCGCCTTGTTCAGGTGAAGTGATGGAGGCAATGTTAGCCTCGGGAATTGAATACACCATTTTTTTCTATAACCCGAATATCCATCCTCTTAAAGAGTACGAGTTACGTAAAGAAGAGAATATTCGTTTCGCAGAGAAATTTGGCATCCCTTTCATTGATGCCGACTATGATCGAGATAATTGGTTCGAACGAGCAAAAGGTATGGAGTGGGAGCCGGAACGTGGTGAACGTTGTACCATGTGCTTCGATATGCGTTTTGAGCGCACGGCGCTTTATGCTCATGAAAATGGTTTCCCAGTGATAACCTCTTGTTTAGGTATCTCGCGTTGGAAAAATATGGAGCAGATCAACGACTGTGGCGTAAGAGCGGCGTCGAAGTACCCCGATATGATGTATTGGGAATTTAACTGGCGCAAAGGCGGCGGTTCTAAGCGGATGATCGATATCAGTAAACGCGAGCGCTTTTACCAACAAGAGTATTGCGGTTGTATCTATTCACTGCGCGATACTAACCGTCACCGTGTGGCGACGGGCCGTGAGCGTATTCAGATTGGTGTACAGTATTACGAAGCAGATAATAAAGAGTAATACGGTACCCAAAAAAATCGCCCTGAACGGGCGATTTTTTTATGATTACGCGGAGAGTATTTTGTTCTCAGCAAGTTCTAAAGCGAAATAAGAGAGAATGGTATCTGCACCAGCTCTTTTAATGGCACCTAAACTTTCCAGCACCACATTCGTTTCATCAATCGCGCCCGCTTGGGCTGCGAATTTTATCATCGCGTACTCGCCACTCACTTGATAGGCCGCTAATGGCAGGTCACTACGTTCACGAATATCGCGGATAATATCAAGATAGGCACCTGCTGGCTTAACCATCAATACATCGGCGCCTTCCGCTTCATCAAGCAGTGATTCACGAATAGCTTCTCGACGGTTCATTGGGTTCATCTGATAAGTTTTACGGTCGCCTTTTAATGCCGTACCTGCCGCTTCGCGGAAAGGACCGTAAAATGCCGAGGCAAATTTTGTGGAATAAGCCATGATCGGAATATGTTGGAAGCCGGCTTGGTCCAAAGCATGGCGAATCGCTTTGACCTGCCCGTCCATCGCGGCAGAAGGCGCAATAAAGTCAGCACCCGCCCGTGCAGCGGCAACCGCTTGTTTGCCAAGATTTACTAACGTCTTATCGTTATGGACTTCGCCATTCGCGCATAAAATTCCGCAATGTCCGTGCGACGTGTATTCGCAAAAGCAGGTATCAGACATCACAATCATCTCAGGTACCGTGTCCTTACAAATACGAGACATTCTTGAGACAAGTCCATTCTCCGCCCACGCATCGCTACCGGTCTCATCAAGATGGTGAGAAATACCGAATGTCATCACAGAGCGAATACCTGCTTTAGCAATACGTTCGATTTCATAGGCAAGACGCTTTTCAGGAATACGCATAACCCCTGGCATGGCATTGATGGGTTGATAATCTTCAGCACCTTCCTCAACAAAGATAGGGAGGATAAGGTCATTTAGGCTTAGCGATTGTTCTTTAAACAGTTCGCGCATCGATGCGGTTTTACGGAGTCTTCTTGGGCGATTGGGGAGAATAAATTCAGACATGGTCACTCTCGTACAGATTGTGGAAAGTAAAAGCTTACGCCTTTAAAAGGGGAAGGACATGGCTTTGTGTGCCAAAAAGCCCCCTTACGGGGGCTTTTGCTTACTCTTTAATATCTGGATGTTGGTCAACCAGACGACTACGTTTTTGTTCTAGTCGTTGGATTTCTTCATCGATATCGTCAATTTTTTGACCGATATTGTCGTGATGCTCTTGTAAAATTTCACGTGCTTCATCTAAATCTGATGCTGCAGGTGTTGCACCAATCAGTGGTTTGTTAGCGGTCTCTTTCATAAAGATACCGGTGATAAGTCCGATAATGGCTACAACCATCAGATAATAAGCAGGCATGAAAAGATTGTTTGAAGCTTCAACTAACCACGCGATAATGGTCGGTGTCAAACCAGCAATCAAAATAGAAATATTAAATGCACTGGCTAACGCGCTGTAACGGATGTTGGTCGGGAACATTGCCGGTAGGGACGATGCCATTACACCAGTAAAGCAGTTTAACACCACGGCCAGAATCAGTAGGCCAGCAAAGATTAAACCAAGTACATTACTGGTAATCAACATAAAGGCAGGGATAGCCGTGAAGAATAGGGCGATACTGCCGACGATGACAAATGGACGACGTCCAAACCGGTCACTGAGCATTCCCATCACTGGCTGAATGAAAAGCATACCAATCATAATGGCGATGATAATCAATACACCGTGATCTTCTGAGTAATGAAGATTGTGTGAAAGATAGCTCGGCATATAGGTCAGCAACATGTAGTAGGTGACGTTGGTCGCAATCACCAAACCGATACACGCTAGCAAGCTTTTCCAGTGTTTGGTCGCAATATCCTTGAAAGAGACTTTAGGGCCGTTTTGTAGGCCTTCCCGGTCGCCTTGCTCTAACTTATCAACGTGTTGTTGGAAGGCTGGCGTCTCTTCTAAAGCATGACGTAGATAAAGCCCAACAATCCCTAGAGGTAATGCTAAGAAGAAGGGTAGACGCCAGCCCCATTCCATAAAGCGTGCTTCACCGATAATGGTAGAAATAAGAACAACTACCCCAGCACCGAGTACGAATCCAACAATAGAACCGAAATCCAACCAGCTACCCATAAAGCCGCGTTTACGGTCAGGAGAGTATTCAGCGACGAAAATTGAAGCACCGGTATATTCACCCCCCACAGAGAAGCCTTGGGCCATTTTTGCAATCAGCAGCAGGATCGGGGCCCAAATACCTATTGATGCATAAGAAGGAATGAGTCCGATACAGAAAGTACTGATCGACATAATAACAATCGTGACAGAGAGTATTTTTTGGCGGCCATATTTATCGCCAAGCATTCCAAAAAAGAGTCCACCCAGAGGACGAATCAAGAAGGGAACGGAGAAGGTTGCCAATGCGGCAATCATCTGAATACCAGGTGTGGCTGAGGGGAAAAAGATTTTACCCAGAGCATAGGCAACAAACCCGTAAACCCCAAAATCGAACCACTCCATTGCATTTCCTAATGAAGCAGCAGTGATTGCTTTACGTAAACGAGCATCGTCTATGATAGTAACGTCATCAATTCCGATGGGTTTAATACGCTTCCTACGTAATTTCATAAATTTACCTATAATGTGACGGAAATTTTCTAAGCAGTCGTTCAAAAGCACATATAGCTTGGGTCCAAAATTATATGAGATTTTTTGAATTTTGAACCAAGGTCTCTTCGATAATTATCAGCGTAATTATACCAATAAGCGGCTAAGTATACTGTATTTCTGTGCGTGAAGTCACATTCAGAACGTTTTTTGACCAAGGTGAGTGATAAGTAAACTTGAGAGTAAAGGTAATGAGTCGTGGAAAAAATGGAGAGTAAAAAGCCGCTACTTAGGGTAACGGCCTTAATAGGATTAATGAATAACGATGGACCGTACGATTTCAGAGGCAATACTTTGTGATTGAGATTGATTATCCGCAGGCAGAGAAATCTGTAACGTCACGAGCTGATTGTTAAGCTTGGCGAGAACGACAGTTGACCAATTACTATGGTTATTGGTAGACACCACGCTGTCTAATTGTTGACCAGGGGTTTTGCCCAATGTAATGGACTTATCCGCAACGACTTGAAGTTGAGGATCACGATTTCGCTGTTGATCTTGAAGTTTCTGAGAAAGTTGCGGCAGAGTTAGTGCAGTCTCATCGCCAACAATTACGATGACAGCTTGTTGACCATTATTATTCGCATAGACATGCATGTTGTTAGACTCGGTACCGAGTTTACCGGTTTGATCACTCATTCCTTGTGGCAGGCTAAAGGTCAGTTTGCCGTCGAGTAACGAGATATTCTGATGCTGACTTTGTGAGGCACTTTGGTCTTGGTGTTGAGCTTGTGAATCGTCTTTCTTTTGATCGCAGGCAGCAAGACCGAGTACGACTAAAAAGATACCCATGTAGTGTGTAATATGTCGCATAGTAATCCCTTCTTTACAGTTTATATCGCTATCAAAGCGGAAATAGTATGGTATTGCAAACAGTATTATGTTGCATATTTCGTCTTAAAACTCTCATCCCTTATCCGCATTCAGGGAATAAAAGTGGGTATCGCCAAGCAGTCGCTTGATAATGGTATTTAACAGTAGACCATAAATAGGAATAAAAAAAATAAGACAGATCATTAGCTTATAACTATAGTCAACCAGAGCGATTTCTACCCAGTGAGCAGCCATAAAGGGGTCACTACTCTTCATAAACGCAATTGAGAAAAAGGCGAACGTATCACTAAGATTTCCAAAAAACATTGCGATCACTGGTGCTAGCCACCATTGTTTGGCCATTCGTAATCTATTGAAAACTGTAATATCTAAAAGCTGGCCCAACACATAAGCAACAAAACTTGCGATAGCAATTCGAATGACGACGGTGTTAAGACCGAAGAGCGCTTGCCAACCTTGCCATGAAGCTTGATAGAAAAGGCTAGAGATAATAAACGAAAGTAGCAATGCTGGGATCATCGCGGAGAAAATGATCTTTCGCGCTAAACGCGCGCCGAATATTCTCACTGTAAGGTCAGTCGCAAGGAAAATGAAAGGAAAACTAAATGCCCCCCAAGTTGTAGTAAACCCAAACACACTTACTGGAAGCTGAACAAGGTAATTGCTTGAAGTGATGATAATAAGGTGAAAAATAGCTAAGGGTAATAACAGCTTTTTACGCTGTTTTTCGGAGAAACTATCCATTTGTAGCCTTTTTAGTGGAATGGGGTGAGGGAACCCATTGGTTAAAAATAGTACGGACCTCTGATGAGGTGGGCTGCATCTTACTTATATACGGCGATTATGCAAGCAACGATTATTGACGACCTTACTAGGCGACTCGTGCGGCAGAAATTGTCTGTGAGGTCGAGGCGGAGTAAACTGCGCTATTTTTATCCCCAAGAGATATGTTATGAATAACCAGCCAGAAAATTATGACCAATTATTGGACACTTGTGGTTTACGATGCCCAGAGCCGGTTATGCTGGTAAGAAAAATGGTTCGCAGTATGCAAAATGGGCAAGTGGTGAAAATAATTGCTGACGATCCCGCTACAAAGCGCGATATTCCTGGTTTTTGCGAATTTATGGAACATACTTTATTGGCCGCGCAATCCACTGAGATGCCTTACGTTTTTTTTGTTAAAAAGGGCGGGTAATTCAGTTGTTATGGCCATCGATGTTGTCTTATGAGTTGGCCTGTTTCATCTCTGTACTTTCTACTTTCTACTTTCTACTTTCTACTTTCTCTGACAGCTGGTTATGAGAGGTTATAGGTTAAGTTTGGTCGTTAACAGTTTACCTCAATGTAAATACCGAATACTTCTTACCAATATTCTTCTCTTTCTTGATATCTATTATAGGTTCACCAGGATTATTTTTTAATAATTAATTTGGCTTGAAATACACCCTCTAATTATAAAGCGAACTATTAAATGTTAATAAATCCTCTTATAAATAAGAATCTAACATATTGAATTGTCATGCTTTCAGTATAAAGTTGCACTACAACGTAAGGTTCGTTGTTTTTATATTTTAGCGTGAATAATTTTACATTGATTTTCTGAGATTAAGGATTCGATCTATGAAAGAAATATCACTAATACAGATGACTAAAGTCTCTGGAGCAGGTGGCCTGATTGATGGTGATTTTACAGGGGCTTTTTGGGGAGCCTTACTGGGTGCTATCGATGGTTTTGGAACAGGTGCAGCAGTGGGGGGTAAATATGGCGGTGCAGGTGGATGGTTAGTTGGAGGGATTGCTCAATTAGTCGGTTTGACGGCCTCTGCCGTCGGGGCAGGGATTGGTGGTTACCTTTATGGCGGTATTTTAGGTTATGATAAAGCGCAACCCTATATTGCTTCTTATCGTCAAATGTAATTAAAAAGGAACTAAAAGAGAGATCGCTCTCTCTTTTAGTTTTTTTTATTTCTTAGGGAAATGTTTTTTTTGCCATGAAAGTAATTCGAAAACCCCAAATATAAATAATTTTATCTCTTCTTTTCTTGTCATCTTAGGGCCTGCACCTGTTTGGGTCGCTTTTAATAAAACGACTTGTAGTCCGTGCATGACAACCATAAATATCAATGCGACATCTATAAAATATTTCAAAGGTTTGGTGGCAGGATGTACGAGGTTGAGTAATAGCACTCCCCAGATAAATACCATCACTACTCGGCCAACATTTATCAACATCACCTATTCCCTAATTATTGACGATGGTAAAGACGATAACATACTTGGCCTGCAACTTTCTCTCTATGCAGAACCCAGTTAGTTGGAACAACAGGAACTCCTTGTTCAACTTCATTTTCAGTATAAATTACAGCATCTTCCGCTAACCACTGATGTGATTCGAGCAATTCTATCGTATGTTCCAAAAGTCCACGGCGAAAGGGCGGGTCGATAAAGATAATATTAAATGGCTTTTCCGGCTTCATTTGAGTGAGAAATTGTAAAGTATCCGCACGGTGTAGGGTCAGCTGGGAGGCATTTAATACGTCGATATTTTTTTGAAGTTGCCGAGCGACATGCGCCTCTTTCTCTATCATAGTGACTTGCGCCGCGTAGCGAGAGGCGGCTTCAATACCTAATGCTCCGCTGCCTGCATAGCAATCTAAGCAGTTTGCTTGGGGCAACCAAGGTGCTAACCAATTGAATAGGGTCTCGCGTACACGATCGGTAGTCGGTCTTAGCCCTTCGCTATCAAGCACTGATAATTTACGGCCGCGCCACTGACCCCCAATGATCCGTATCTGACCGATTTTTCCTGCCGATTTGCTCATAGTTTATACTTAAGAAGATTTCTTACTAAATTTTACCGCGGTCCGCCAAGGAAACGTCTAAACGGAACTGTGATGCAGTATGGGTTAAATGGTAGAATAAATGATTATCTCATTAGTGTCGCAGTATGACAGTACTTAATTACTGACTGATACAAATAATTTTAGTGGCTATTATTCCAGCAGATTACTCTGGACGGCCTTAGCAAGGAGTATTGTCTAACAATGGCAAAAGAAAAAAAACGTGGCTTTTTTTCCTGGTTAGGTTTCGGCAAAGATGAAGAAAAACTGCCCGCTAAGGACGAAACTCAGGCAGTAGAGCCTGAAAATAGCAGCGTAACGAGCGAAAGTGATCAAAGCGAAGCTCATCATCACGATACCGTGCCGACAGCACTGGAACAAGAGTATGCCGATCAGCATGCAGAATCGGCGACATCTGAAACCTTTACTCAACATCTCGATGCACAACCAGTAGTTGACAACTTAGTGGGGGAGGAGTCGCCTCTTCCTAAAGAGCCAGAGCCAGAGCCAGAGCCAGAGCCAGAGCCAGAGCCAGAGCCAGAGCCAGAGCCAGAGCCAGAGCCAGAGCCAGAGCCAGAGCCAGAGCCAGAGCCAGAGCCAGAGCCAGAGCCAGAGCCAGAGCCAGAGCCAAAACTTTCTGCTAACGTGACGGAAACTCTTCAAGATATTGAAGAGATTGATAATAGTGACGTGTTAGATACCGCCACAGCTGTGCCTCAGAATAGTCTGGAAGATGTCACTGATTTAGCACCGATTATGCCGCCTAAAGAGCAAGAACGGCCGTCTAAAGAGGGTTTTTTCGCACGGCTTAAGCGTAGCCTGGTGAAAACTAGACAGAATTTAGGGAGCGGCTTTGTAGGCCTATTCCGTGGTAAAAAAATTGATGACGAGCTATTCGAAGAGCTTGAAGAACAATTACTTATCGCTGATGTAGGGATGGACACGACTCAAAAAATTATTAACTCTCTTACCGCACAAGCGAACCGTAAGCAGCTCAAAGATGCTGAAGCACTATATGGCATTCTTAAAGAAGAAATGGCGGCAATCCTTCACAAAGTTGAACAACCATTGTCTGTTGAAGGGAAAAATCCATTTGTTATTCTAATGGTTGGTGTAAATGGTGTCGGTAAAACCACAACTATCGGTAAACTGGCCAAACAGTATCAATCCGAAGGTAAATCAGTCATGTTAGCGGCGGGAGACACTTTCCGCGCTGCGGCGGTTGAGCAGCTACAAGTATGGGGCGAGCGCAACAATATCCCAGTCATCGCTCAACATACCGGCGCTGACTCTGCTTCGGTAATTTTTGACGCTATTCAGGCGGCAAAATCTCGAGGCGTAGATATACTGATTGCTGACACTGCTGGACGTTTACAGAATAAATCGCACCTAATGGAAGAGCTTAAGAAAATTACTCGTGTGATGGGCCGTTTAGATGAAGATGCGCCGCATGAGGTAATGCTGACGCTTGATGCCAGTACCGGACAGAATGCCATTAGCCAAGCTAAATTATTTAATGAGGCAGTAGGGTTAACGGGAATTAGTCTAACGAAGCTGGATGGTACGGCGAAAGGTGGCGTGATTTTTAGTATTGCTGACCAATTTGGTATTCCAATTCGCTACATTGGTGTAGGCGAAGGGATTGATGACTTACGGCCATTCCAGGCTGAAGATTTTATAGAGGCGCTATTCGCCCGAGAGGAATAATGGAATGATTCGCTTTGAAGAGGTCAGTAAAGCTTATTTAGGGGGGCGTCAGGCCCTTCAGGGCGTGGATTTTCATTTACGCCAAGGAGAAATGGCATTCCTTACCGGACATTCTGGTGCGGGAAAAAGCACACTACTGAAGCTGATTTGTGGAATCGAACGGCCCAGCGCTGGGCAAATATGGTTTAGTGGGCACAACATCACTCGTCTCAAAAATAGTGAAATCCCGTTTTTGCGTCGTCAAATCGGGATGATCTTTCAGGATCACCACCTGCTTATGGATCGGACGGTATACGATAATATCGCGATTCCACTTATCATTTCTGGGGCGAGCGAAGAAGATATACGACGCAGGGTCTCTGCCGCACTTGATAAAGTCGGTCTCTTGGATAAGGCGAGAAACTATCCGATTCAACTTTCTGGTGGTGAGCAACAGCGTGTTGGTATCGCTCGAGCGGTAGTAAACAAACCTGCGTTACTGCTTGCCGATGAGCCAACGGGTAACCTAGACCATGCGCTATCGGAAGATATTTTACGATTGTTCGAAGAATTTAACCGAGTAGGTGTGACGGTATTAATGGCGACGCACGATATTTCCCTTATCGAACGACGTAACTATAACGTGATGAATCTTAACCAAGGTCGGTTATACAGGGGCGAGGAATGAAAGCGGTTAATAAGTTAAATAAGCGCCTGAAAAAACCGGGAGCACCTAAACAAAAGAAAGTCTCTAAGCAGCGAGCGTTACGTGGGGGATGGCAAGAGCAATTACATTACGCTTGGCGAGGAATGTTGGCCGATATGCTACGCCAGCCCTTAGCAACACTCTTAACCGTCACCGTTATTGCTATTTCATTAACGTTACCTAGCGTCTGCTATATCGTATGGAAAAACGTCGACCAAGCGGCTAAGCAGTGGTATCCCGCCCCCCAGCTAACGGTTTATCTCTCGAAAACGCTTGATGATAGCGCTGCCGAGAATGTCACTCAGCAACTTAAACAGCTGGAAGGTGTACAGCACGTTGATTATCTCTCTCGTGAGGAAAGTCTCAGCGAGTTTCGCAATTGGTCAGGTTTTGGCGGGGCCATGGATATGTTAGAGCAGAATCCCCTTCCTGCTGTAGCTGTCGTCACCCCTAAGCTCGATTTCCAAAATGCAGATACCATGAATACGCTGCGCGATCGTATCACCAAAATGAACGGTATCGATGAAGTACGTATGGATGATAGTTGGTTTGCTCGTCTCTCTGCGTTGACCGGATTAGCAGGGCATGTCGCCTTGATGATTGGTATGTTGATGGTCGTTGCAGTCTTCTTAGTGATCGGTAACAGTGTGAGATTAAGTATTTTCTCTCGTCGCGATACCATAAATGTTCAGAAACTCATTGGTGCTACGGACGGTTTTATCTTAAGACCTTTTGTATACGGTGGAGCAATGCTCGGGCTCAGTGGCGCGTTCCTTTCACTTATTTTCTCAGAGATATTAGTTTTTCGTTTAGAATCCGTCGTGTCACACGTTGCATCGGTCTTCAGTGCCTCATTTGATCTATCTGGCTTTTCATGGGATGAAGCGCTGCTACTATTATTGGTTTCAGCGATGATAGGCTGGTTGGCCGCGTGGTTAGCGACTGTGCAGCATTTACGCCGTTTTACACCGGATTAACGCACAGAAATATTTTTTGTTATACTATTACTTGTTATCAGGCCGACCTTTTCGGCATTAAAGGGAAAAATGCTAGAATAAATTATTCACATAAAAAAATGAACCTGTGGATAAGTTTGTGTTCTAACCTTATAGCACCAGTTGTTTAGGGTGACGCAATCAATACTAGCGTTAGGTTATTAGTCTGTTTAAGGATGAACAGCATAATTAATTGAGAGGGTTTGAATGACCAACGAAATGCAAGCTTTAGCTATTGCTCCTTTAGGTAATCTCGATGCTTACGTCCGAGCTGCCAACGGCTGTCCGATGCTGTCGGCCGAAGAGGAAAAAGCATTAGCAGAACGGCTGCATTACCAGTCTGATCTGGATGCAGCGAAAAAGCTGATCCTGTCACATCTGCGGTTTGTGGTTCACATTGCTCGTAACTATTCTGGTTACGGTCTGCCTCAAGCTGACCTTATCCAAGAAGGTAATATCGGTCTAATGAAGGCAGTACGTCGCTTCAATCCAGAAGTTGGCGTAAGGTTGGTGTCCTTCGCCGTGCACTGGATTAAAGCGGAAATCCACGAGTACGTGTTACGTAACTGGCGTATTGTTAAAGTGGCGACCACCAAAGCACAACGTAAGTTATTCTTTAATCTGCGTAAAACCAAACAACGTCTCGGTTGGTTTAACCAAGATGAAGTTGAAATGGTCGCACGTGAGTTAGGGGTAAGCAGTAAAGATGTGCGTGAGATGGAATCTCGGATGGCGGCCCAAGATATGACCTTCGACCTCACTTCTGACGATGATAATGCAGAAGGTAAGTCGCAAGCGCCAGTGTTATATCTTCAAGATAAAACCTCAGACTTTGCCGATGGTATTGAGGAAGATAACTGGGATTCGCACGCAGCAGATAAGCTCAGTGATGCGATGATGACGCTTGATGAGCGGAGTCAAAACATCATCCGTGCTCGCTGGTTGGACGACGACAATAAGATCACCCTACAAGAGTTAGCTGATCAGTACGGGGTGTCGGCAGAGCGTGTTCGCCAACTTGAAAAAAATGCCATGAAAAAGCTACGTGTTGCTATCGAAGCGTAGTGATATAACCTTATGATTAAAGGAGATGCTCAGTCATCTCCTTTTTTATGCGTTAAAAACTTTACTGTCATAAAACTGCCTTTAATCTGTCCTTTTTCTGTCACGCTCCACTGTCATGGTTATGACCAATATTTGTCATCGTTTATTGCATCTATTGGGATATCACTATGTTACCAACGACTATACGCCATTCTCTTTTTGCGCTGTGTTTCGCCACTTTTATCCCTTGCGCGAATGCCTCGGTAGACATTCCCTTCTGGCACTCGATGGAAGGAGAACTAGGGGCTGAGGTCGATAGCCTTGCGCAGCGATTTAACCAAACACACAGCCAGTACCACATTTCGCCAGTCTATAAAGGTGACTATTCACAAAGCTTGGCATCGGGCATAGCTGCTATTCGTGCCGGCCATGCGCCTGCCTTATTGCAAGTGTATGAAGTGGGTACCGCCACCATGATGGCTTCCCATGCTATCGTTCCTGTTTGGCAATTATTCCAACAAACCAAAGTCGTGTTAGATGAACAGCAATTTGTCCCCTCAATAGTCAGTTATTACTCTGACGCCAAAACAGGCCATATGGTTGCAGCGCCCTTCAATAGCTCGACCCCTATTTTATATTTCAACAAAGAGGCTTTTAAGCGTGCCGGACTCGATCCCAATAAAGCTCCTTCGACATGGCAAGAGCTTGAGGCTGATGCCATAGCATTAAAGAAAGCTGGACAAGCATGCAGCTACAGCAGTGGGTGGCAAGGCTGGATCCAGTTGGAAGAATTCAGTGCATGGAATGGGTTACCGGTTGCCACCGCGAATAATGGCTTCGATAGTACGGATGCGCGACTGCTCTTCAATGGACCTTTACAAGTGCATCATATCGAACAATTGGCCCGTATGAAGAAGGCTGGAACTTTTAGTTATCTCGGAAGAACGGATGAGCCGACGAAAGCATTTTATTCAGGAGACTGTGCCATGATCACGGCCTCTTCTGGCTCATTGGCTGATATTAAACATGCCGCGAAATTTGATTATGGTGTTGCGCCGATGCCTTACCAACAAGGAACGCCTCATGCCCCCCAAAACGCCATCATCGGCGGCGCGAGCTTATGGGTGACGAAAGGCCAAACCCCAGAGGTTTATCAAGGGGTAGCAGAATTTCTTAAGTTTTTGACCCAGCCCGATATCGCCGCAGAGTGGCACCAAAAAACCGGCTATTTACCGGTTACGACAGCGGCTTATCAACTTTCTCAACAGCAAGGGTTTTATCGCCAAAATCCAGCAGCAGAAACCGCTATTAAGCAGATGTTAAATAAAGCCCCCTTACCTTATACCAAGGGATTACGCCTAGGTAATATGCCGCAAATACGCGCAATCGTCGATGAAGAGTTAGAGTCTGTATGGACAGGTAAGAAAACCGCTAAAGCAGCTTTAGACAGTGCTGTTGCACGCGGTAACCAGCAATTACAGCGTTTTCATCAGCAAGTAAACTAACGTGTGGAGAGGGCGACCTCTCCAACTGTTTAAGAGACTTCATTATGGCGACCTCACCCCCTACGTTTAAATCATCAGGGCTTCCCTATTTGTTGGTGATGCCACAGCTGGTGATTACCTGTATATTTTTCCTCTGGCCAGCGGCACAAGCGTTATGGTCATCACTCCTGACCAGCGATCCTTTCGGTTTTAGCAGCCGCTTTAGTGGTTTACTGAATTTCCAAAATCTGTTCGACGACCCTTATTATCTTGAGTCCTTTAAAACGACGTTTATCTTCAGTGGGCTTGTGGCCGGATCGGGGTTAGTCATTGCGTTATTATTGGCGGCATTGGTGAACCACGTATTGCGGGGGAAAAAATGTTATCAAACACTTTTTTTACTACCCTATGCCATAGCGCCCGCCATTGCTGCGGTGATGTGGCTATTCTTATTCAGTCCGGGACCAGGGATTATAAGTCATTGGTTAGCCCATTTCGGCTACCAGTGGAACAGTGCACAAAATAGCCAGCAGGCATTATTTTTAGTGGTCCTCGCATCGGTATGGCAACAGATAAGTTATAATTTCCTCTTCTTCTTTGCCGCGCTACAGTCTATTCCACGCTCTTTGATAGAGGCCGCAGCCTTAGATGGTGCTGGACCAATCCGACGCTTTGTCCATATAGCCTTACCGTTGATGGTACCCGTCTCGTTCTTTTTATTGGTCGTTAATATCATTTATGCCTTCTTCGATACCTTTCCAGTGATTGACGCTATCACTCAAGGAGGTCCTGTCCAAGCGACGACGACCTTAATTTATAAAATTTACCGGGAAGGATTTACGGGGTTAGATCTTGGCTCTTCTGCCGCGCAATCCGTCATTCTGATGGCAATAGTCATTTTATTGACTGTCGCCCAGTTTAGGTTTATCGACCGTAAGGTACGTTATCAATGATTGAACAGCATCGAAAACTAACGATTTTCAGCCATCTTGTTCTCTGGCTGTCGGGGGCGGTTATCCTTTTTCCTCTTTACATTGTGGTGGTTACCGCCACACTCAGTGATCAGCAAGCGGCACAAATGCCGCTCCCTCTACTTCCTGGCGGACACTTTATCGAGAATATCCATCAATTACTGGTACAAGGTGTCGGTGGCCAAAATCTGCCGCTTTACCATCTCCTGTTCAATAGCTTACTAATGGCTTTAGGGATTACCGCAGGCAAGATAGTCATCTCCACGCTTTCGGCTTTTGCACTGGTTTGGTTTAGGTTTCCTTTCCGCAACCTCTGCTTTTGGCTGATTTTTATTACGCTAATGTTGCCGGTGGAAGTTCGTATCTTCCCAACAGTGAGTATTGTGACGCAGTTAGGAATGGATAATAGCTTCTCTGGGCTAATTTTACCGATGTTGGCTTCGGCCACGGCAACCTTTCTGTTACGGCAGTATTTTCTTTCCCTACCTTATGAATTGATGGAAGCGGCACGAATTGATGGCGCGAGTCCATGGCAATTTTTTATCCATATTGTATTGCCACTTTCGAAGACGCCTTTAGCCGCCTTGTTCGTGATTATTTTTATTTTTGGTTGGAATCAGTACTTATGGCCACTGGTGATCACAAGTGATAACCATGTGACGACTGCTGTCGCCGCTATTCGCGGCATGATCAGCAGTGGTGATGGGGTATCTCACTGGAATCAGGTGATGACAGCCGTTTTATTGACGTTACTCCCCCCTTTGCTGGTGGTACTGGTCATGCAAAAAGCCTTTGTTCAAGGATTAGTTGAGAGCGAGAAATAAGTGATGGCAACTGTTCAATTACAAACATTAACGAAAAGTTATGATGGTAAGCATCAAATTATTAAGCCACTCAATCTGACGATTAACTCTGGGGAATTCGTTGTTATTGTTGGCCCTTCAGGATGTGGAAAGTCCACCTTATTACGGATGGTCGCTGGTTTAGAAACCGTGAGCAGCGGCGATATCTGGATTAATGATCAGCGCATGACGGACAAAGAACCCAGAGAGCGTCAAGTCGCGATGGTTTTTCAAAACTATGCACTCTATCCCCATATGACGGTTGAGCAGAACATGGGATATGGCCTGAAAATACGAGGCATGAATAAGGCTGAGATCCGCCAACGTGTTCTGACGGTGGCGAAAAGTTTGGAGCTAGATTTACTACTCACTCGACGGCCTCGACAGCTATCGGGAGGGCAACGCCAACGTGTCGCCATGGGAAGAGCGATCATTCGTGAACCAGCAGTTTTTTTATTTGATGAGCCGCTGTCCAACCTGGATGCTCGGTTACGTGGGCAGATGCGTCTCGAACTTCAGCGATTACACCAACGCTTGAATATCACCAGTTTATACGTCACTCATGATCAAGTTGAGGCTATGACCTTGGCAGATCGTGTACTGGTGATGAACAAAGGCGTTGTGGAACAATTTGGTTCACCCAGTGAAGTCTACCAGCGCCCCCAGTCTACCTTCGTTGCCAGCTTTCTAGGTGCGCCAGCGATGAACTTACTCTCTGCTGAACTCAGTGGAGACGGTAAAACCTGGAGAGTTGAGAACCGTTTTTCTATTTCCTTAGATTCTTTGGCGACTAAGCCGAACAAACCGGCAGTGACTCTCGGTATACGCCCAGAACATATTAAGGTTGAATCAGTGACAGAAGAGGGGGACGGCATAATCATTGAGGTCGATGCAGTAGAAATGCTCGGTGCCGATAATATCATTCATGGTAAAATGGGAAGCCAACCTTTGGTTATTCGTGCTGCGCAATCGATCTGCCCAAAAGTAGGCGAGTTGATAAGGGTGACGCTCCCAGCCGATGCCTTACATTATTTTGATACCACCTCAGGACAGCGTTTAGATGATTAATAAAGATTGGCCTTACCCAAGAATTGTCGCTCATCGGGGCGGAGGAAAATTAGCACCAGAGAACACCTTAGCGGCCATTGACTGTGGACACCGTTATGGCCATACCATGATTGAGTTCGATGCCAAACTATCAGCGGATCAGCAAGTTTTTTTGCTCCACGATGATACGCTCACTCGCACCACCTACTCACGAGGGGTGGCAGGGGATATGACTTGGGAGACCTTAAAACGATTAGATGCAGGCTCATGGTTTTCTGAGCAATTTGCAGGAGAGGGACTGGCACATCTAGCTGATGTTGCGAAACGCTGTCAGCAATATGGACTGTTAGCCAATATCGAGATTAAACCGACAACGGGTTTAGAAGCCGCTACTGGAACCTTAGTCGCCCGCGCCGCAGCGGAATATTGGCGAGAGATGACGGTACCGCTATTGTCGTCATTTTCTTGTGCCGCACTATTTGCCGCCAAACAGGAACAGCCAGAGCTTCCACGTGGTTATTTAATGCATGAATGGCAAGAGGATTGGCTGACTACTACTCAACAACTAGAGTGTGTCTCCTTACATCTCAATTATCGTCTATTAACGCCAGAACGAATCAACCAAATTAAGCAGGCCGGGTTGCGTATTCTTGCTTATACCGTCAACGACCCGCTTAAGGCTCGCGAATTATTAGATCTTGGGGTCGATGCGATTTGCACGGATTATATCGATCAAATCGGTCCACAATTCCCTCACTAGGGTTGATCGCTTTGGACCTTACGTAACATTTTCTGTTGGTGAAGCTCATTTCCCTGTTGTAGCCGTTGAGCACTATTCTGTTGTTCTAAATGAAGTTGTTGTGAATGTAGCTGCTGCTGAGTGGACATCTGGTTTTGCAAACGCTGCTGCGTCGCTGAGGGGGACAGCGGCGATGGGGTTGAAAGATTGTTAGCGAAAGCCGGCACAGAATTGAGTAACACTATTAAGATAAATAATCTTTTCATAAAAAAACCTCATTAATTTCCATAACGCTATTGCAAATGATAATGATTGCGATTAACATTCAATTGTTCCGGTGAGACTGACATTCAACGGAACACGACATTGCTCACATTGCTTCCAGTATTTAGCCAGCCGCGTGCTGGCTTTTTTTTCGCTATCGTTCATAAATTTTGAACAGAGCGATGAAGTTTTTCAGCTATTCTTTTTCTCAACATCTCTTCAAACTATAGAAAAAATTGAGGAGGTTTCCATGATTTATATCCGTAACGCGCAAGAACGTGGCCATGCTCACCATGGCTGGTTGGATAGCTGGCATACATTTTCATTTGCAGACTACTATGATCCGAATTTCATGGGGTTTTCTGCATTACGCGTGATTAATGAAGATACTATTGCGGCGAGTAAAGGATTTGGTACCCACCCTCATCAGAATATGGAAATCCTAACTTATGTTCTCTCAGGTGTCGTTGAACACCAAGATAGCATGGGAAATAAAGAACAAATTCCTGCGGGCGAATTTCAGATTATGAGTGCGGGGACTGGCGTTCGTCATTCAGAATACAATCCTGACCCGCAACAGGCTTTGCACCTTTATCAAATTTGGGTCATACCCGACCAGCAAGATATTACGCCTCGTTATGAGCAGCGTAAATTTCCTGAACAATCAGGCCGCCAATTTATTTTGACACCTGATGCACGGGAAAACTCGTTGAAAGTCCATCAGGACATGACCTTATCACGCTGGGTACTCTCTGCAGGAGAAGTGGGGAATATTGATGTTGATCCCTCACGTAAGATTTGGGTTCAAGTCGTTAAAGGGAAGGTATCGGTCAACGAGCAGCAACTTGAGACGAGCGATGCGGCGGCGGTATGGGATGAAAAACGTCTTACTTTCTCTGCCAATCAACCTACGGAAATCTTGATTTTCGATTTACCGCCAGTCTAAAAAGTAACGGGTAATGTGAGACGGCTTCCAGATAGCCGTCTCTTTTTTTTAGCTTGTGTAAAATAGTGTTACTATCAAATTACCCTAACTAGTGACCTAATTGAACGCAATGAAGAAAAAAAGACCGATATTACAAGACGTTGCTGATCGTGTAGGGATCACTAAGATGACGGTCAGTCGTTATCTGCGTAATCCGCAACAAGTTTCTGCGCCACTTGGCGAAAAGATTGCCATTGCGCTTGATGAGCTTGGTTATATTCCTAACCGCGTACCCGATATGCTATCGAATGCGACAAGCCGAGCGATTGGTATATTACTGCCTTCTTTAACGAACCATGTTTTTGCTGATGTGTTACAAGGTATTGAGTCAGTCACTGACAAAGCTGGATATCAAACGTTAGTTGCTCACTTTGGTTATCATGCCGAGAAAGAAGAACGCCAACTTCGCTCTTTACTGGGATGGAACGTTGATGGGGTAATCTTAACGGAGCGCCAACACACACCAGGTACACTTCGTATGTTAGAAGTTGCGGGAATACCTGTAGTCGAAATTATGGATTCGTCCTCACCTTATCTCGATATGGCGGTAGGGTTTGATAACATTGCGGCAGCCCGTCAAATGACTGAAAGTATGATTGCCCAAAGCCATCAGCATCTCGTCTATCTTGGCGCTCGACTTGACGAACGAACGCTACAGAAAAAAGCTGGGTATATTCAGGCGATGGAGCAAGCAGGATTAGTACCGCGTACAGTGATGAGTGAGCAGCCTTCTTCTTTTAGTACCGGGGGCGAATTATTAAAGTTGGCCCAACAGCGTTACCCAGACGTTGATGGAATATTTTGTACTAACGATGACCTTGCGATCGGTGCGATGTTTGAGTGTCAGAGGCAAGGTATTTCCGTCCCGAATCAGATGGCGATTGCCGGTTTTCATGGCCACGACATTACTGAGAACGTCTCCCCGACCTTAGCCACCGTTGTGACGCCGCGAAAAAAAATGGGCAAAATTGCTGCCGAGATGCTACTCACACGCTTAGCTGGAAAGCAAAATGAATCAGACTGCATCGATTTAGGATTTTCCCTTAGAATGGGAGGCAGTATTTAATCATTTTTATGATTGAGTTCACATTTTAAGCCTTTTGTTAACGAATAGATTGCGCTTCAACCTACAACCGATAACAATAGTTATTAAATTGTTATCGGTAACATTGTGAACGACTAAGGTTGGAGCAGTTATGACAGAAGCCTCTTCTCAACATTATGTATTTGTCCTGATGGGTGTCTCAGGTAGCGGAAAATCAGTTGTTGCTAATCAAGTCTCACAGAAGCTACAAACTGCATTTCTAGACGGTGATTTCTTACACCCTCGTTCTAATATTTTAAAAATGGCGGAAGGTGAGCCACTGAACGATCAAGACAGAGCCCCTTGGTTACAGGCCATTAATGATGCTGCCTTCGCCATGCAGCGCACCCAAAAAGTCTCCATCATTGTCTGCTCGTCCTTAAAGAAAAGTTACCGAGATATCCTACGTAACGGTAATAAAAACCTTAAATTTATTTACTTAAAAGGTGACTTCGAGACCATTGAGCAGCGTCTCAAAGCGCGCAAGGGACACTTCTTCAAAACGAACATGTTAGTGACTCAATTCGACACCTTAGAAGAACCCAATGGTTCAGAATCTGATGTATTAGTCGTTGATATTAGCCATTCACTCGACGATGTCATTGCTGAGACCGTTGCAACGATTAAAAATAATATTCAATAAGGTTGAGTCATGAGCACGGCAACACTCGTTTTAACGGCAGCAGGCTCTGTCATACTGCTGCTTTTTTTAGTCATGAAAGCGCGGATGCATGCTTTTGTCGCACTAATGCTCGTTTCTGTCGGTGCAGGTATTTTTTCTGGAATGCCACTGGATAAAATTACTGACACCATGCAAAAGGGGATGGGGGGCACGCTAGGCTTCTTGGCCGTGGTGGTCGCACTTGGAGCGATGTTCGGTAAAATTTTGCATGAAACTGGCGCAGTTGACCAGATAGCGATAAGGATGTTGAAAACCTTTGGTGAAAAGCGTTCCCACTTTGCGATGGGAGCCGCAGGCTTTATCTGTGCGCTGCCGCTATTTTTCGAAGTCGCAATCGTCTTGCTTATCAGTATTGCTTTTGCGGTGGCGCGTCGTACCAACGACAATATGGTGAAACTGGTCATCCCGTTGTTCGCGGGTGTTGCAGCAGCGGCGGCATTCGTATTACCGGGACCTGCACCAATGCTTCTGGCTTCACAAATGCATGCAGATTTTGGCTGGATGATCTTACTCGGCCTCTGTGCGGCGATTCCTGGAATGCTTATCGCGGGTCCTCTCTTCGGTAATTTTATCGCGAAGCGCGTGCAATTTGCCGCTCCAGCTGCTGATAGTTTCCCTGAAGTCGCTAAAGATAAACTGCCTTCTTTTGGTTTTAGCTTATCATTGATCCTTTTCCCTCTCATTTTGGTCGGCTTAAAAACAATCGCGGCTAATTTTATCGATAAAGGCAGCCGTTTATATGAGTGCTTTGAATTTATTGGCCACCCTTTCATCGCGATTCTGATTGCCGTACTAATTACCATTTATGGTTTGGCTTATCGCCAAGGAATGGATAAGTCTCGAGTGATGGCGATTTGTGGTGAAGCCTTGCAACCTGCTGGGATTATCCTACTGGTAATCGGTGCGGGCGGTGTTTTCAAACAAGTGCTCGTCGATTCAGGTGTCGGTCCAGCACTGGGACACTCCTTAACAGGCTTAGGGCTACCTGTCGCGCTTTCTTGTTTTATCTTAGCTGGCGTGGTTCGTATTATTCAAGGGTCGGCGACAGTCGCGTGTTTGACGGCGGTAGGGCTTATCATGCCCGTGATTGAACCGTTACATTACAGTGGTGCTCAGTTGGCAGCACTTTCAATTTGTATCGGTGGAGGCTCAATTATTGTGAGTCACGTCAACGACGCGGGCTTCTGGTTGTTTGGGCGTTTTACCGGAGCGACTGAAGTAGAAACTCTCAAGACCTGGACAATGATGGAGACCATCCTTGGCGTTACCGGGGGGATTATTGGTATGGTCGCCTTCGAATTACTGTCCTAAAAAGTTAAAGGGTCGATATCTCGACCCTTTTTTTATTAGAGTTTTAGGTAAGCTCTAATCCCATCTAAAAACATCTGTGTCGCAATCATTATCAGAATTAGCCCCATCAATCGCTCAAGTGCATTGACACCTTTTGATCCTAATAAACGCAAAAATAGTCCTGACATCATTAGGATTGCAGCAGTAATTCCCCACGCAATAAAAAGCGCAAGTATTAACAGGCTCATATTTCCGGGGTACTGATGTGACATCAGCATGAGTGTTGCAAGTAGCGAAGGTCCGGCTAATAGAGGAATAGCTAGGGGGACTAAAAAAGGCTCCTCCCCTGCGGGGAGTCCTGAAGTAGATGATTCAGGTGAAGGGAAAATCATTTTTATCGCGATCAAGAATAAAATAATTCCCCCTGAGATGGAGACCGATTCCGCGCGTAAGTTCAGGAAGGCCAACATTTTTTCGCCGGTGAATAGAAATAGCAACATAATCACCAAGGCAATCAGGAGTTCACGGATAATGATGACTCGGCGGCGCTTAGGATCAATATGCTTCAGTACTGACATAAAAATCGGTAGGTTACCCAGCGGATCCATAATCAAAATCAGTAACACTGCGGCAGAAAAAAGTTCAGTCATGACTTATCGTCGTCCTTCCAAGCGGTTAGTATTAGCCAGATGATAAATTAATCGAACAATATCGATTTTTTTCACTTGCTAGTACGTCCAGTTTTTGTAGAGTTTGATAGTATCATTCCCATCAACGGGAGTGCAGACATATCCGTATATCGGTATGCAGCATATTTATTCTAACAGCAGGCACATCATGAAAAATGTAGGGTTTATCGGGTGGCGTGGCATGGTAGGTTCCGTGCTAATGTCGCGTATGAATGAAGAAAATGACTTCTCTGTCATTAATCCAGTCTTTTTTTCCACTTCACAACACGGACAACCAGCGCCTGTTTTTGGCGGTCATAGCCAAGGAACCTTACAGGATGCGTACGATATTGATGCCTTAACGAGCCTCGATATCATTGTTACCTGCCAAGGTGGGGACTATACCAGTGATGTTTATCCACGTTTGCGTCAAGCGGGATGGCAAGGCTACTGGATTGATGCAGCCTCGACGCTTCGAATGGCCGATGAGGCGATTATTATCCTTGATCCAGTGAACCAAAAAGTCATTACTGATGGGATTAATCGCGGTGTAAAAACCTTCGTTGGCGGTAACTGTACCGTTAGTTTGATGTTGATGTCATTGGGCGGGTTATTCTCACAAAATCTCGTTGAATGGGCTTCTGTAGCGACCTATCAGGCTGCATCGGGTGGCGGTGCGCGTCATATGCGTGAATTGCTGACGCAGATGGGTATGCTTCATGATCATGTGGCAACCTCATTACAGAATCCGGCTTCGGCCATTTTAGATATTGAGCGCAGTGTCACCGATTTTACCCGCTCGGGAACCTTACCGACGGATAACTTCGGTGTCCCGTTGGCAGGAAGCCTTATTCCTTGGATCGATAAGCAATTACCGAGTGGTCAAAGTAAAGAAGAGTGGAAGGGACAAGCCGAAACCAACAAAATTCTGGCGACCCAACAGATTATCCCTGTTGATGGGTTATGTGTACGAGTGGGGGCATTACGTTGCCACAGTCAAGCCTTCACTCTTAAATTGAAACAAGACATCCCGTTGGCAGATATCGAGCAAATGCTTGGAGCACATAATCCTTGGGTTAAAGTTGTTCCTAACGATCGTGAGTTGACGATGCGCGAACTGACACCTGCTGCAGTGACGGGTACTCTTATTACACCGGTTGGACGCCTTCGTAAATTAAATATGGGCCCTGAGTATCTCTCTGCCTTTACCGTGGGGGATCAGCTGCTGTGGGGCGCCGCAGAGCCGCTAAGAAGAATGTTACGCCAGTTGGTAGGCTAGTAAAAAAACCGGGATGAGTCCCGGTTTTTTATATTAACTAGGTACTATGCGACAGCTGTAGAAAGATACTGTTCTAACCAACGGGACACTTCTTCTTGCTGTGCAGGTGAAAGCCACATACCTTGCTTGGTTCTACGCCATAGGGCATCTTCAGCCGTACGAACCCATTCGTTATCGACGAGGTAACGCAGCTCTCTTTCATAAAAATCGTGACCGAAGTTTTGTCCCAATTGTTCAATACTGGTGATCCCCTCAAGTAACTTATCCGTATCGCTACCATAGGTTCGTGCGTAGTGACGGGACATCTCATTACTGATGAAAGGGTAACGCTTACGCAGGTTTTGGGTAAATGCCTCGCGTGTCCCCGTAAAGTGGCCACCCGGTAATACGCACTCTTTTGTCCAAGCTGGCCCAATATTAGGATAATATTTAGTTAGCTTCTCTAAAGCATGCTCAGCGAGTTTACGATAAGTTGTTAGCTTTCCACCAAATACAGAAAGTAGTGGCGCACTGCCTTGCTCATCGTGCACATCTAAGGTGTAGTCACGGGTTATTGCTTGAGGTGAGTCTGATTCATCATCGCATAGCGGACGTACGCCAGAATAGCTCCAGACAATATCTTCAGTACCCAATTGGCGTTTAAAATATTGGTTATAGACTTTGAGTAGATATGCAGTTTCTTTCTCGTCAATCTTAACGGCCAGTGGGTCGCCTTTATATTCCACATCGGTCGTACCGATAATCGAGAATTCATCCATCCACGGAATAACGAAAACGATACGATTATCTTCATTTTGAAGAATGTACGCTTGCTTCTCATCGTGGGCTTTAGGCACGACAATGTGGCTTCCTTTGATTAGGCGGATACCATAAGGGGATTTGATTTCTAACTGGTTATCGAAGATTTCCTTGACCCATGGGCCTGCCGCATTCACTAGGCCCTTTGCTTGCCAACGTAATACTTCGCCAGTATCGACATTTTCAGCTTCAACCTGCCATAGCCCCTTTTCACGCCAAGCACGGGTGACTTTTGTGCGAGTACGGACTTCGCCGCCTTTTTCAACCACCTCTTGGGCGTTGACCACGACCATACGCGCATCATCAACCCAGCAATCTGAGTATTCAAAGCCTCTAGTAATGTCGGGTTTTAGCGCGGACTGTGAACCAAACTTAAGACTTTTACTGGCGGCTAAGCTGGTACGTTTACCCAAGTGATCATACATAAATAAGCCAACACGGATCATCCATGCGGGACGAAGATGAGGTTGGTGGGGTAAGCGAAAGCGCATAGGAAAGGCGAGTTGCGGTGCCATTTTTAATAACACTTCGCGCTCAGCTAACGCTTCACTCACTAAACGGAATTCGTAATGCTCTAAATAACGTAAGCCACCGTGAATGAGTTTCGAACTTGCCGAGGAGGTCGCGCAGGCAAAGTCTTTTGCTTCGAGCAGCAATACAGAAAGTCCGCGGCCCGCCGCATCGACCGCGATGCCAGCCCCATTAATACCGCCTCCGATCACAATCAGGTCTTTGGTTTCCACGTGCACTCCTCGCTTATTGGCTATCAATAATGTTCGTTTTCGAAAATATAGTAATCGAAACCAAACATATTTGCCAATATTTAACCGCAAAAAAACATATTAGCGTGATAGAAATAACATTTAAGTTGAACCTAAACCGAATAGCGATGTGGAAAGGGTTAATCGAGACGAAATTACAGGTACAATATGAGAGACCTGCAATAATTTGAGAACAGTTATGGATACTTACGAATGCATTGATGTACTGGCCGCAGAAAAGGTCTTACAAGAAGGGGCGCGTCTGGTTGATATTCGTGATCCTCAAAGTTTTGAAAAAGCTCATATTCGTGGGGCATTTCATTTAACGAACGGTTCGTTAAATCAATTTGTTGAAGAGAGTGACTATGACCAACCGGTGTTAGTGCTCTGTTATCACGGTAATAGCAGCAAAGGTGCGGCACAGTACTTGATCAATCAAGGCTTTGACCAAGTATATAGTGTTGATGGCGGGTTTGATGCATGGTATGCACGTTTCCCGGACCAAGTGATCAAAGAGAGCGAATCCTCATAAACTTAGGTATTGAAAACGATATGCTTCGAGTCACCGAATTCACCAACCCGCGTATGGCCCATGCATTTGTTGATTACATGGCTACGCAGGGTATTCAATTACAGATTGAACAGCAGCAAAATTACGTTCTATTCCTTGAGGACGAGCAAAGAATAGATGAGGTTAATGCGGCTTTACAGCAATTCATCCGCGATCCCTCTAACCCTCGTTACCTGGCGGCAAGTTGGCAGAGCGGCCGTGCAGGGACTCGGCTTGGTTACCCCAAGGCAGAGTTATGGCGCAATATTAAGGAACGTGCTGGGCCGCTGACCCTAACCGTCATGGCTTTAGTTGTCATTGCCTACTTATTACTGATGTTTGTCGGGGAACAGCCCGTTTTTTCCTGGCTAAGCTGGCCTGCTTCTACGGAGCAAGGACTACAAGTGTGGCGTTGGGTTAGCCATATCTTTATCCACTTTAGTCTGCTGCAAATTGTTTTTAATTTGATGTGGTGGTGGTATTTAGGTGGTGTTATTGAGAAGCGTTTGGGGAGTGGTAAGTTATTCGTCATCACCGTTATCTCAGCCTTACTATCCGGATGGATGCAGGCTAAATTCAGTGGTATTTGGTTTGGAGGCCTCTCAGGGGTCGTTTATGCCCTAATGGGGTATAGCTGGTTACGCGGTGAGCGTGATCCTGACAGTGGCATCTATCTCGAACGTGGTCTGATCGTCTTTGCTCTGTTGTGGCTAGCCGCCGGTTATTACGGTGTCTTCGGTAATCCAATGAGTAATATGGCTTACATTGTTGGACTAGTCATTGGGTTGGCGATGGCTTTCGTTGATAGCCAAGCCGCGCTAAAAAAGCGTAAGTGAAGGACGTTTAATGAAACAGACGCAGAGACATGACGCTATTGTAGAACTGGTGAAACGTCAGGGATATGTCAGCACCGAAGAGTTAGTAGAGTTTTTTTCAGTGACTCCCCAAACTATCCGGCGGGATCTCAACGAGTTAGCGGAGCAAAATTTGATTCAGCGCCATCATGGTGGGGCGGCGCTTCCTTCAAGCGCCGAAAATACGGATTGGAATGATCGTAAGATGATGCATTCCAACGCGAAAACTCGTATTGCAGAGAAAGTTGCCCAGCAAATACCGGATGGATCGACTCTCTTTATCGATATTGGGACGACTCCAGAAGCGGTGGCCCACGCATTAATGGGCCATCATAATCTACAAATCGTGACGAATAACCTCAACGTTGCCCAATTGATGATGGCGAAGACGGACTTCCGCGTCATTATTGCCGGAGGGACGGTACGTGCTACTGACGGTGGGATTATTGGCGAAGCGACAATGGATTTTATTTCGCAGTTTCGACTCGATTTTGGCGTAATTGGTATCAGTGGAATTGATGAAGCCGGGACGATGTTAGAGTTCGACTACCACGAAGTAAGAACTAAGCGTGCGATCATTGAGAACTCGCGTTGCGTTATGTTGGTCACTGATGGCTCTAAGTTTGGACGCAAGGCAATGGTTAGTTTGGGGGGGATGGAAATGTTGGATTCACTCTTTACTGACAAATTACCGCCAGAACCTATTTTGCATCTCCTATCTCAGCACGCAGTTAAGTTGGAGATCTGTTGATAATTCTGCCCGAGGCTCGGGCAGAATTGTCTGTTAGTAATAAGAGTGTTCGCCGCGCTGATGTTCGGTTAAATCACGTACACCTTTCAATTCAGGGAAGGTCGCGAGAAGCTCTTTCTCAATCCCTTCTTTCAGTGTGACATCGACCATTGAACAGCCGTTACATCCACCGCCAAATTGCAAAATAGCGTAACCTTCCGGTGTGATTTCCATAAGGGAAACTTTACCGCCGTGGCTTGCAAGCTGTGGGTTGATCTGGGCTTGTAATTGATATTCAACACGCTCGATTAATGGCGCATCATCAGACACTTTACGCATCTTAGCGTTCGGCGCTTTTAAGGTCAGCTGAGAGCCGAGATTGTCGGTGACGAAATCAATTTCAGCTTCATCCAAATAAGGTGCGCTTAATTCATCGACGTAAGCGGTGAGAAACTCGTATTTTAATTCCGTATCAGTACTTTCAACGGCATCTGGCGGGCAGTAAGATACGCCACACTCCGCGGTAGGTGTACCCGGATTAATGACGAAGACACGGATCTGAGTTCCCGGCTCTTGCTTAGTGAGCAATTTTGCAAAATGCTGTTGGGCTGTATCGGTTATATGAATCATAAGACATCGCTCAATGTTATCTATGTTAAAAGTCATCTTACGCGCATCACTGCTACTCTACAAGGTACGGCACAGGCACCATACTTGTACGCTAGCGACCTGCTGTCGCTGCAAGAGTCTAACGATTTCTCGAGCTGTTGCGCCAGTCGTCAGCACATCATCCACGAGCGCAACATGTTTACCATAGAGACTAGTGGTAACATCGTACACTTGGCCAAGGTTACGTTGTCGGCTCGCTTTATCGAGGGTATGTTGGGTCGCAGTTAATTTCTTACAACGTATGGCGTTAGGCCTATATTCACAAGCGAGCCAACGCGCTAGCCGTCTGGCGAGAAGATCGCTTTGATTAAAGCCACGTTGCCGATAACGCTTAGGATGTAATGGAACGGCGACGATAATATCAGGCTTCTGCCACTGGTAATCCCGTCGGTATCGTAGATAGTTTAGCAAGATTAATCTTGAAAGCATGGCGGCAAGTGCTGTCTGTGATGAAAATTTGAACTGATGCAGAAGTTTACTGAGTGGGGGAACATAACTAGCCGCCGTAATCGTACCTTGCCAAGGAAAGAGAGATTGTTGGCAGGCACCACAGGTGATACTTACGGCATCAGTCGGTAAGGCACAGCTTAAGCAACGCGGTTGGTCGATCAATAGTTTTTGTTCGCACCAAGTACAAATCCCCACCGATGCATGCCAAACGGGTAGCATACATATCCAACACCTGCTTTTGATTGTTAACATAGGCTATACCTCCAAGAGAACAGAGATTATGACCCTCTATACACAACATTACGGACAAGGTATTCAACCACTTGTGCTACTGCACGGATGGGGATTGAACTCCCAAGTGTGGGATTTCATTTTAACGCCACTTAGTCCTCATTTTTCAATTACTGTCATCGATCTTCCTGGCTATGGTCGCAGTCAACCCTCAGATCCATTGAGTCTCGATGAGATGGCTAGCCACATTGCACCCTATATTCCTTCACAAAGCGTTGTACTTGGATGGTCTTTAGGCGGGCTGGTGGCCGCACAATTGGCCATCGACTTTAAAGAGAAGATCAAGCAGCTCATTTTCGTTGCTTCGTCTCCTTGTTTTAGCGAAAGAGGGGAATGGCCGGGAATTACGCCACAGGTTTTAGATAACTTTCAAACCCAACTCGCGACTGATTTCCGTCGTACTATCGAGCGGTTTATAGCCTTACAAAGTTTGGGCACAGAAAATGCGTCATTAAATACTCGAACCTTAAAACAGTCGATTATCGACCAGCCTCAAGCTTCACTAGCAGTATTGAATCGTGGGCTTTCCATTTTACAACATGATGACTTACGTCAGAAAATCTCTTCTATCGCTGCGCCGACTCTACGAATCTACGGTGCCTTAGATAGCTTAGTCCCCCGTAAAAGTATTGCGTTAACGGATAAGCTATGGCCGGCTAGCCAATCGATAGTGATAGAACATGCCGCTCATGCACCGTTCATTTCACATCCGCAAGAATTTTGCGAGGCGATTATTAAATTTGCTCAGTAGCATTATCGCCCACGAGTGTTAGCAGTGACTGTTTTATAGTAAACAGATGATTAAATCCTTATAAGGAGAAAACGATGCAACCTCTAATTAATGTTATTGCTTATATTACCGCTAAGCCAGGTAATGAAACCGTCGTTGAGCGTGCGCTCAAGGCAGCAGAGCAAGCGGTACAAGGTGAAGCCGGCTGTCAATCTTACGTATTAACTCAAGATATTCAGCAACCCCGCCGTTATGTCATGCTGGAGTGTTGGAGCAGTCAGGAAGCATTAGATACACACATGCAGCAACCTCCATTTAAAAAGCTAGTTGCTGAGATCGATGGTTTAGCAGAATTGGAAGTCGTGGTAACGAAAACGCTTAGCGAGCTATAACCCTATCAACCCTGCCAGGGGCAGGGTTGATAGAGGTCTTACTTTTTCTTGAACGCCGCGGCGAGGGCATCACCCATTGCGCTATTATTTTGCGTCGAGGATTGACGTGAAGGTTGGCGCGCTGGTTTAGGGCTCGCTTTTTCAGGTGCTGCGCTCCGGCGCGATTGTGTCTCACCCGGTTGTTCATCAAGGCGCATGGTTAACGCGATGCGCTTTCTTCCCAGATCAACTTCAAGTACCTTTACTTTGACAATTTCGCCAGTTTTGATCACTTCATGTGGATCACTGACAAAACGGTTAGCTAATGAAGAGATATGCACCAGTCCATCTTGGTGAACACCAATATCAACAAAGGCGCCGAAGTTGGTGACGTTAGTAACAGTTCCTTCTAGAATTAAGCCTGGAGTAAGGTCATCCATTGTTTCGATGCCTTCGGCGAAGGTTGCTGTCTTAAACTCTGGGCGGGGATCGCGACCTGGTTTCTCGAGTTCTTTAAGGATATCAGTAACCGTCGGCAACCCAAATCGTTCATCAGTAAACTGAGAAGCGGAAAGCGCACGAATAGTCGTACTATTTCCCATGAGAGAAGCGAGTTGTTCATGAGTCTGCGCGATGATCCGTTCGACCACAGGATAGGCTTCAGGGTGAACCGTCGAGGCATCCAGTGGATTGTCCCCTTGATTGATACGTAAAAACCCAGCACATTGCTCAAAAGCTTTGGGTCCAAGACGGGCCACTTTGAGAAGTTGCTGGCGATTCATAAAGCGACCGTTTTCGTCACGCCACTGCACAATATTTTGCGCAATCATACGACTTAAGCCAGCCACACGGGTCAATAGTGGTACGGAGGCAGTGTTAAGATCAACCCCTACGGCGTTCACACAATCTTCTACCACCGTATCCAGTTTCTTGGCTAACTGTGTCTGGCTCACATCGTGTTGATATTGGCCAACCCCGATCGACTTAGGATCGATTTTTACCAGTTCAGCTAAAGGATCCTGGAGCCTTCGGGCGATCGAGACAGCGCCGCGTAAGGAGACATCGAGATTTGGAAACTCTAATGCTGCAAGCTCAGAAGCAGAATAAACAGAGGCGCCAGCTTCACTCACAATGACTTTCTCTGCGGTAACAGCAGGATACTGTTTTTTGAGTTCAATAAAAAAGCGCTCTGTTTCCCGTGAAGCCGTACCGTTACCTATCGCCACTAGCTCAACGTTATGTTGCTGGCAAAGCAGAGCGACTGCTGTGGCGGCTTTTGCCGCTTGTCCGGTATGAGGGTAGACTGTATCGGTGGCGACTAATTTACCGGTAGCATCTACGACGGCCACTTTTACGCCAGTACGTAATCCGGGATCAAGTCCCATCGTGGCTCGCATCCCTGCAGGTGCGGCCATCAACAATGCGTTTAGATTACGCGCGAACACATCGATAGCTTCTAGCTCAGCCTGTTCACGTAGCGAGCCCATCAGTTCCGTTTCTAAGTGCAGCAGCACTTTAATTTTCCATGTCCAGCTAATAACGGACTTACGCCAAGTATCACTCGGAGCATTGGCGATACGCACGTTGAGGTGTTCGCTGATTAACGTCTCGCCGAAGCTCTCTTTTGGTGTCTCTTCGCTGTGCGGATCGGGATTTAGCGAGAGTTGTAAGATGCCTTCATTACGTCCGCGCAGCATGGCGAGTGCTCGGTGGGAAGGGGTTGTCGCTAAGAGTTCATGATGGTCGAAATAATCACGAAACTTGGCTCCTTCGGCCTCTTTGCCTGAGGCCACCTTAGAAACAAGGTGAGCATTTTTCCAGAGATACTGCCGGACTTTTGCCAGCAGTGAGGCATCTTCAGCAAATCTTTCCATCAGAATATAGCGAGCGCCATCTAAAGCACCGCGTGTATCCGCGATACCGTTATCCGCATTAATGAATTCTGCTGCGGTGGCTTCAGGATCCAGCTGAGGGGATGTCCATAATTTATCCGCTAACGGCGCGAGACCTGCCTCGATCGCGATCTGTCCGCGCGTACGGCGCTTAGGCTTATAAGGTAGATAAAGATCTTCGAGTTCAGTCTTACTCAACACAGCCTCAATCGACTGAGCGAGTTCGTCGGTTAATTTACCTTGCTCAGAAATGGAGTTAAGAATAGTTTGCCGACGTTCATCAAGTTCTCGCAGGTAGGTTAAACGTGTTTCTAATTGACGGAGTTGGGTATCGTCCAAGCCACCTGTAACTTCCTTACGGTAGCGGGCGATAAAAGGAATAGTGTTCCCTTCGTCATAGAGTTGTATCGTGGCATCAACTTGCTCGATGCGGACCTGCAATTCGTTGGCAATGATCTGACTTAGCGGCTTTTTCATTGTGACTCGTAGCTTGTAGGAGGTAAATTTTCTGACAGTTATACGGCGATGCACCGTGAATTTCCAGTCTAGGTATGCAGATTAAGGATTTTCCGCAGCGATGCCGGGATAACTAATGTTATTGACGGTCCATACGGCGGGTCCGGACGGAGTCTGGACGGTAGCGCTATCACCTACTTCTTTTTTCAGTAGGGCCCTAGCCATGGGGGAGTCGATCGAGATATAGTCATTACGGCCAAAAATCTCGTCATAACCCACTATTCGAAAGGCGAGAATATCCCCGTCATCATTTTCAATTTCCACTTGTGCACCGAAGAAAACTTTTCCCTCTTGTTGCGGGGAGTAGTCAACAATACGGAGTGATTCGAGGCTTTTACGAAGATAACGAACTCGACGATCGATCTCTCTTAAACGCTTTTTATTATACTGGTAGTCAGCATTTTCACTGCGGTCACCCAAACTGGCGGCCCAAGTCACTTTTTTAGTAACTTCTGGACGTTCTTCTCGCCAAAGTTGGTCGAGCTCTTGTTTTAACTTATTGTAGCCTTCACGAGTGATAAGTTGGGTTTTCACGCTATTGTCCTCTATCACCTATAGTTAGATCTTTACTTAACGTACTGTTAAATATGCTTTGTAACAATTTCAGTAAGAATATAAACCAATAAAATTTGTCACTGTAAGCATTATTTTTAAAAATAACATAGCTGGCGATAATGCCTTTGGGAGTCATTAGAATGCAGGAAAATTACAAAGTTTTAGTTGTCGATGACGACATGCGTTTACGGGCATTACTTGAAAGGTATCTCACCGAACAAGGATTCCAAGTACGTAGCGTAGCGAACGCTGAACAAATGGACCGTTTGTTAACCCGTGAATCTTTCCACCTGATGGTACTCGACCTCATGTTACCGGGAGAGGATGGGTTATCCATCTGTCGCCGTTTGCGTAGCCAAAGTAATCCAATGCCGATTATTATGGTGACGGCGAAGGGTGAAGAGGTTGATAGGATTGTTGGGTTAGAAATCGGTGCCGACGATTATATTCCTAAACCGTTTAATCCACGTGAACTGTTGGCCCGTATCCGCGCGGTTCTACGCCGTCAGGCGAATGAACTGCCTGGTGCGCCTTCTCAGGAAGAGGCGGTCATTACCTTTGGTAAGTTTAAGCTCAACTTAGGGACGCGTGAGATGTTCCGTGAAGACGAGCCTATGCCACTGACCAGCGGAGAATTTGCAGTACTTAAGGCATTAGTCAGCCACCCCCGCGAACCACTTTCAAGAGACAAGCTCATGAATTTAGCGCGTGGCCGTGAGTACAGCGCAATGGAACGTTCCATCGATGTACAAATTTCTCGATTGAGAAGAATGGTTGAGGAAGACCCTGCTCATCCCCGTTATATCCAAACGGTTTGGGGCCTTGGCTACGTCTTTGTTCCAGATGGCAGTAAAGCATGAAGAAATTTCGCTTCTCTCCGCGCAGCTCTTTTGCGCGGATGTTGCTACTCATTGTCTCACTTCTCTTTGTCAGTTTGGTGACAACCTATTTAGTTGTCCTTAATTTTGCCATTTTACCTAGCTTGCAGCAGTTTAATAAGGTTCTCGCGTATGAAGTGAGAATGCTTATGACAGATAAGCTACAGCTTGAAGACGGTACACAACTGGAGGTGCCTCCAGCCTTTAGACGGGAAATCTACCGTGAACTAGGGATTTCGCTTTATACCAACTCTGCCGCGGAAGAGAGCGGTCTACGTTGGGCGCAACATTACAAATTTTTAAGCGAACAGATGGCACACCAATTGGGTGGCCCGACAGATGTTCGTGTTGAAGTGAATAAGAAAACCCCAGTGGTGTGGTTAAAGACTTGGCTATCTCCCAATATCTGGGTCAGGGTACCATTAACTGAAATCCATCAAGGCGATTTCTCGCCCTTATTCCGCTACACCTTGATGATCATGCTATTAGCCATTGTTGGAGCGTGGTTATTTATTCGTATGCAAAACCGACCATTGGTAGCGCTTGAGCATGCGGCATTACAGGTAGGTAGAGGTCAAATTCCACCTCCTTTAAGAGAGTACGGAGCATCGGAAGTGCGCTCGGTAACGCGTGCTTTTAACCAAATGGCCTCGGGTGTTAAACAGCTTGCGGATGACCGAACCTTGTTAATGGCCGGCGTGAGTCATGATTTACGTACTCCTCTAACACGAATTCGCTTGGCGACAGAGATGATTGGAGCCGATGAACAGTATCTTGCCGATTCAATCAACAAAGATATTGAAGAGTGTAATGCCATCATTGAGCAATTCATTGACTATTTACGGACAGGTCAAGAAATTCAAAAAGAACGCGTTGATCTCAATACGGTATTAGGCGAAGTCGTTGCTGCAGAAAGCGGATATGAGCGTGAAATCGATAATCAAGTAATGAGTAGCGAACTATTACTCGATATCAACCCTCTTGGCATTAAACGGGCCGTCGCTAATATGGTAGTTAATGCCGCTCGTTACGGTAATGGCTGGATCCGTGTCAGCAGTGGACGTGAACTAGATCGTGCTTGGTTCCAAGTCGAAGATGATGGCCCTGGTATCGATAAAGACCAAATTGCCCACCTTCTACAGCCCTTTGTAAGGGGGGATAGCGCTAGAACGACCAGTGGTACTGGATTAGGACTTGCGATAGTACAGCGGATTATCGATGCCCACCAGGGAGAGCTGAGTTTTGATACCAGCGAAAAGGGCGGTCTAAAGATAAGAGCCTGGTTGCCATTACCCTCCAGTAAACAGGCTGCAGTAGTTGAGAGCATCTAGCATTATGCTCACTCCCAATAAGTTGGGGGTGAGCAGAAGAGGATTAGGCGTGAAGTTTTGGCCCTGCGCTGACTAATGCTTTACCGGCTTCAGTATCAGTGTAAGGTGCAAAATGATCGATAAACTGTTTGGCGAGTTCTTCAGCTTTTATTTCCCACTCAGGGAAACTCTCCCAACTTGTTCGAGGATCGAGAATAGAAGGATCAATTCCTTGAATATGTTTTGGAAATTGTAGGTTAAAGATCGGTAGTGTATCGCACTCTGCATGATCGAGTTCATCATGCAAGATGGCATTAATTAACCGACGAGTATCTTTCAATGACAAACGTTTTCCTTGCCCATTCCATCCAGTATTAACTAAGTAAGCCTTCGCTCCACTTGCCTGCATACGTTTAACCAAGACTTCAGCATAGCGTGTTGGATGTAGTGTTAAGAATACCGCCCCAAAACAAGCGGAGAATGTGGGTGTGGGCTGCTTTATTCCGCGCTCAGTGCCTGCTAATTTCGCGGTAAATCCTGACAAGAAGTGATACTGAGTTTGTTCTGGTGTTAATCTCGACACTGGCGGGAAAATACCAAAGGCATCCGCCGTTAGGAAGATCACTTTTTTAGCGTGACCTGCTTTAGAAATGGGACGGACAATATTATCAATATGGTTGATTGGGTAAGAAACGCGCGTATTCTCGGTCTTACTATCATCATTAAAATCAACGCTTCCATCGTGATTGACGACAACATTTTCAAGTAAAGCGTTACGACGAATCGCTTTGTAGATTTCTGGTTCAGCGGTTTCAGAAAGATTGATGGTTTTTGCGTAACATCCTCCCTCAAAGTTAAACACGCCATCGTCATCCCATCCATGCTCATCATCACCAATTAACTGGCGTAACGGATCCGTGGAAAGTGTTGTTTTTCCTGTCCCGGACAGGCCAAAAAATACCGCTACATCCCCTTCTTTACCGACATTCGCCGAACAATGCATTGATGCAATGTTTTGCAGAGGTAATAGATAATTCATTACAGAAAACATGCCTTTTTTCATCTCACCGCCGTACCAAGTCCCGCCGATAAGCTGCATACGTTCTGTGAGGTTGAAGGCAACAAAGTTTTCCGAATTAAGGCCTTGTTCACGCCACGATGGGTTATGGCACTTTGAGCCATTGAGGACAACGAAGTTAGGTTCAAAGGAGGCTAACTCTTCAGCATTTGGGACAATAAACATATTGGTAACGAAATGAGCTTGCCATGCGACTTCAGTCACAAATCTTACGCTCAAGCGTGTTTCAGGATTAGCGCCGCAAAAGGCATCCACTACAAACAATCGCTTACCGGAAAGTTGTTCACACAACAGCTCTTTTAAGTTATTCCAGATCTGGGGTGAAAGGGGCTGGTTAGCATTTTTGGCTGCACTGGTGTCGTTCCACCACACGGTGTGCTCAGTGGTCGCATCACGTACTATGTATTTATCTTTCGGTGACCGCCCTGTAAAAATTCCAGTATCGACCGCTACGGCACCAGACTGAGTAACAATCCCTCTTTCAAAGCCTTCAAGCTCTGGAGATGTCTCTTCATTAAATAGCTGTTCATATGAGGGATTATGAACAATTTCAATAGAATCAGTGATCCCAATAGCACTCAGATCGGGAAGCGGGGGGGTAGCTGACATGAGGCGCAACTCCTTCGATAAAAAAGTGGCTTAGCAAAAATAGGTCAATGTCAGAAAAGTGTACCCGTAATCGTCGAGGGGGAAAGCAGAGAGGGGGGAAAGTGTGAGCAGCGTTAAATTACTATTTAAAAAAGAGGGACATTCTTATGAGGTTACCGCAAGTAAGCGGGGCCATGCCCCGCCTGTCATCATCATTAATGGATTGAAGAATTGCTTAACGGCACGTCGTTACGAATGTTAGCAACGTCTACGGCATCATAGAGATAATGGCTACCACAATAATCGCAATGCATATCGATTTTTCCGTCTTCAGCTAAAATAGCGTCAATTTCTTCTTCAGAGACGGTCTTCAGTACTTCACCACAGCGCTGTCTAGAGCAGCTACACTTAAATTGTACTGGCTGCGGATCGTAGACGGTGACCTCTTCTTGGTGAAATAGGCGCCATAAAACATCGTTGGCCGGTAACCCAATGAGTTCCTCTTCTTTCACTGTTGTGGCAAGTGTCGCAAGGTGATTAAGCGCTTCACTATCTTTATCTTCGCTAGGTAAGACCTGCAGTAAGATACCGGCTGCACCTTGAGTGTTATTTCTGATGATTAATCGAGTTGGAAGCTGTTCTGAACGTAAAAAATACTCTTCAATACATTCAGCAAAAGTAGGCTTCTCTAACGCGATAATACCTTGGTAACGCTCTCCTTTGGCCGGCGTGATGGTAATGACTAGATACCCTTGTCCAAGCATTTGTGCAAGGGTAGCCTCATCATCGATTTCGGCACGAACGCGCGCAACACCGCGTAACTCTTGTTTATCGTTACCGTTAATCACTGCCATGGCTAGGGGACCTTCACCCTGCAGTTGTACAGTGATATCACCTTCAAATTTTAACGTAGCGGTCATTAAACTTGTCGTCACCAACATCTCTGCCATCAGTTTCTTTACTGCAGCAGGGTAGTCATGACCCTCAAGGATAGCGTGGAGCGTATGGCTGACATTAACCAATTCACCACGAACGGCGGCATCAGCAAATAAATAACGGTGGAGTTGATCTTGGACAGACATTATTTTCTCTTTAGGGCGCAATTATTCGCCCGTTATCTTAAATTTAATTAAATCACGGCGCTCTTTTTTGTCAGGGCGACGGTCGGGGTGTGGCATCGTTAATGCATTTAACTTCCGTGCCTGGGCGATCGATTCGCGCTTAATCATACTCTCTTCAGTCTCTTGATAAAGTTGTTGAGCTTCAGAGGCACTACGACGATGCTCACTAAGCGAGAGGACGATCACGGTACGTAGGTCATTACCCTGTCTGACTTGTACTTGGGCGCCAGGTTCTACCCATTTACTGGGTTTACTCCGTTGGCCATTGTACTGAACCTTTCCTCCCTCGATCATCTCTCTTGCAATGGCTCGTGTTTTATAAAAACGAGCAGCCCAGAGCCATTTATCGAGTCTTACTTTATCGGGAGCAGGATGTGTATGGGTTGTTTGCATGTGTGCCTCCTAGAGACAAACTAGCATAAGCTTAACAGTAAGACTTAACCTTAACCATCATTCTTTAAAGTGATGGATGAGTGGTAGCGAAGCTTTCGCTATCGATGCATTATAGTCTTCTTGTATACGCGTAATACGCGAAAAATGAGAGCGCAGACGATGGATACCTAAACATGTATTAACCACTACAAGCGCAACCAAACAGGCTAAAAATAAGGTGGTAACGACGTAACGCCACAAAGCATGGGTGTTAGGTTCTTGGTGTACGACGACGTGAACCGTTCCTTGGCTATCGTGTTGAAGAGACGTAATAATTCCTGATAAGGCAAAAGGAGTCGTTAATAACTGCTCGGAGATGCGTTGTAATTCTTGCCATTGCGCCGCGGGTGCTAAATCAAAAAGCGAGGTATCTGGCTGTTCTTGATCGACAAGTAGCTGACCTTGTCCGTTAACGAAGAGGTAACCATTCTTGGGTAAGTGACTCAGCGATTCGATCCTTTTACGCGTCTCACGACTGATAAAAGTGGTCGTTGCGGCGTTAACTAGATTCGTTAAGTTTTCGGCGCTATTAGGCCTTAACAACACATTCAAACCGTCAAGTTTTCCGGACTTCGCTTGGTTAACCAAGAAAGGCCAATCCCTCGCGTTCTCAAGATTGACTAAAGCATTTTTTAAGCGCAAGCAATCATCGTCAGAGGCACATAGCTGCGCCGTTTTTAAAACTATATCGGAAAAGTTATTGAGTAATATCATCCCCGATTTTTGTATTGCAGACGCAAGTTGTGGGTTAATCCCCTTTAAATCATTCTCTGGTGCAAGCTGCTGTGAGGTAGTCGCCAGCAGTGCTTGAGTCTGTTCAATAACAGGGGAGGAGAGCGCAGGGGGAGATGGCTGGTTATTCCAATAAATAGCAGAGCAATCGAAAGGTAAGAAATCATAGCTTCGATTACTTTGGTAGGTTTGGGGCACGACGCACCTTCCAGTACCTTTAATATTAATTGCATCGCCAACGTGTAATTTATGTTGAGTCAGTTGTTTGACATCGGTGACGGTCACGCGCTGTTCGCCTTGCAGTCGTGCTAAGGCAATATTGAATGATACGCCTGTCGGTAACCAGCTGGTGGTCATAATCAGTATTAACAAGGAGCCGGCAGCTAACGTCAGGTTATGACGCCAATTTTGAATGGGGAATTTTTTAACTTCTTGAGTAAGGGAGAGTAAGGAACCATGTTGTACGACTCGGTTCTGACCATCGACCTCAATGACCGTTTCTTTCCCAATATCTTGCTGAATATACGGATACCAATGCTCGGGATAATGCAGATCAAGAATTCCTAAGGATAAACTTTGTTGTTTAGGGTTTGCTTCGCCAAAAAGGTCCCAAGGCTTAAGGAGACCACGCATTGTCCTAATTTCTTGTAAATGACTCCGTGGTGGGCGGCGGTACATTATCCATAAGCACGGTAAGATAATCAGTAAACTGGCGACTAGGATCCACGGCATGATTTTTAAAGGCGTTAATAAGCTACAAAAAATCAGTAAAAGCGCGCAGCAGAGTATCAGTGCTTCACTGATATTGTTTGCGTGGGCTAAGGTGTATTCCTCGTGGGTTTGACGACGAACATCGAGTATAGCGACCCGCTCACTGGTCTCTTTACGGATCGAAGTATCAGTGACGGTAGAGAGATTATTTTGCGGGCCAATATGCTCAAGGTCATGTAGCAATGAGTGGCCGTTCAAACTGATAATTAAAGGTAGTTGATTGGTATAAACTAATTCAATGGTGTTATCTGCGGCAATAAAAGGTTGGGCGTTAGGCGGTAAGTGAACCTCAAATGCATCGAGATAATAGCGGTTACGTTCTGGCACACTAGTCGACAAACTATAATGCGTTATAGAGTGATTGAGCTTATACACAGATTTATCCCGCAAAGTACAAGCATTACGCGGTAAGTGAATTCTGTTAAATAAACGTTCTATCAGTCCATTGGGTTTCGGCTGTCGTTGCTTAAGATATGCGCGACAAAGGCTAATTTCTTCGGCGGTAAGCGAGCGTTGATCGACGGTATTAAGTTCTTGATGTTGGGCGCGGAGTTGTTTTTTGGGTAGCAGTATTTTTGTCCATACAAATAGTACGCAGAACAAAATTACGAGTAGTAAGAATATAAAAACACTCATGCGTTACCTAGGGCAAGGAAGTGATAAGCCTCGTGGCCAGTATGATAGTCGAGTACAATAATACCTATCTCAGCAAAACATTGAATTAAACAATTGGCACACTCCTGTGTCAATCTAGTCTTACGTATCGCAATAATAAATCAGGATAATCTTATAATTATCCCCTTTGAAGCAATCAGATCGACAAAGAGCCAAATTTGGACTGGTTGCCTCTCGCTGGCTATGCTTCAATAGTGGCACACAGATCATCATTTCGAGGTAAACCATGTCCGCGCTAAAAAAACCGCAAATTTTGCGTATTGCAGAAGTCGCGAGCTCAAGACTGTTTACTATTCAATCTGTCCAGCTACGTTTTAGTAATGGTGTTGAGCGTAATTATGAGCGCATGAAACCAGCGGGCCGTGAAGCTGTTATGATCCTTGCGCTGGAAGGCGAAAATGTCCTGATGATAGAGGAATATGCTGTAGGGATCGAGGGCTATGAATTGGGCTTTCCAAAAGGATTGATCGATGCAGGGGAAACGCCTGAACAAGCGGCAGTAAGAGAATTAAAAGAAGAGGTTGGAATGGGTGCCGAAAAACTCACGGTTTTAGGCCGTGTCACAATGGCTCCTTCTTACTTTTCAAGCCGAATGCATATTCTCGTCGCCGAGAAACTTTACCCTGAATGGCTAGAAGGCGATGAACCTGAACCTTTAGTCATTCATCGCTGGCCTGTGACTAAGCTCATAGACTTACTGAATCACCCCCAATTCCAAGAAGCGCGTAATGTTAGCGCGATGTTCCTATTACGAGAGTGGCTAGTCAAACAGTCCCAGGATTTGATGTGAGATAAAAAAGTGGGCTAACTTTTTAGCCCACTTATAGCATCAGAATAAATCTTGGCTTTCTGCGCCTGAACCTATAGTAGTACTGGTTTCTTGGACCGAATACTCTTTTGGTTCGGTGCCGGTAATAAAGTATTCAGGGCGACTATTCCCTCCACCATGCGATAATTTACCGGTCGTTCTATCTATCGTTACCGTGGTGATACCTTCAGGTGGTGTTAACGGCTGTAGCGGCACACCTTGTAGCGCTATTTTCATATAGTCATCCCAAGCTGGCTGGGCACTTTTAGCGCCGCCTTCGTAACCCGAGACTTGGTCTGCAATGGCACCCGAAGCAGTAGTACGACCTAAGGCATGACTAGGGTTATCAAAGCCAATCCAGACTGACGTCGCAATACCAGGGCCATAACCCGAGAACCAGGCATCTCTTGAACTGTTAGTAGTACCCGTTTTGCCGCCAATATCATTACGTTGTAAATCACGTCCTGCGCGCCATCCGGTTCCCTGCCAGCCAGGTTCGCCGAAGATATTAGAGTTCATCGCACTCTTGATTAAAAAGGAGAGTGGAGTACTGATCACGTGAGGCGCATAAGGATCAGCGCTTGCATCTTTATCGATACTTTGTAGATCGGTTTGTGGCTCACCAAGAGGTGTGGGCTGCTCAGAATGTGCCACATTTTCGGTTTGTGTATCATCCAATCGTGCAGTATCCGTCGTATTCGCGAACAGTGTGGGAGAATTACACTCTGGGCAAGCGACTTTAGGATTTTCTTGAAATAAAACATTCCCTTGCTGATCGCTTATTTTACTAATTAACCAAGGTGTTACTTGGTAGCCACCATTAGTGAGGATTGCGTATCCTCTCGCCACCTGCATCGGTGTGAAGGAGGCTGCACCTAAGGCTAATGACTCGGTATGGACAATATTTTGCTCCGGAAAACCAAACCGTAATAGGTACTTCGCAGCATAATCGACACCCATTGCACGCATCGCACGAACCATCACGACGTTTTTGGATAAGCCCAGTCCTTGACGCAGTCGCATCGGGCCGGCATAAACATTGGGTGAGTTATGCGGACGCCAATCAGAACCAGCTCCAGCATCCCATCGTGAAATAGGTAAGTCGTTCAAGATAGTGGCTAAAGTGAGGCCTTTATCCATCGCGGCCGTGTAAAGGAAAGGTTTGATGTTAGAGCCCACTTGGCGTATGGCCTGTGTGGCGCGGTTAAACATACTTTGTGAGAAGTCAAAGCCACCGACTAACGCTTTGATTGCACCATTATGCGAATCCAACGAGACTAACGCTGAATTAACTTGTGGAACTTGTGCAAGCCACCATTCTTGGCCTACGGCTCGGACCCAAATCAGTTGTCCTGAAGCGATAACTTGATTGACAGAACGTGGGGTCGCTCCCTGTAAGTTATCGTTTTTAAATGGTCTTGCCCAACGAACCCCTGCTAGCGTTAAGGTTTGCACACTACCATTTTTTAGTCTGACTTGTGCTGCATTACCATCAACGCGTTGCACGACTGCAGGAATAAGCGGTCCATAAGTTGGATAGTTAGCCAGAGTTTTATCAATTTTCTTATCGTCCCAAACCGATTGGCCATCGTGCCACAAAATTTTGGTTGGCCCACGATAACCGTGACGAATATCGTAATTTAAAACGTTATTGACGACCGATTGTTGAGCGCCTTCTTGTAGCGTCCGTGTAATGGTGGTAGTGACTTGATAGCCATCATTATAGGCATCTTCACCATAACGTTTAACCATTTCTTGGCGCACCATTTCACTGATGTAAGGAGCGGTGAAGGCAACCTGTGGACCATGATATTGAGAGAGTAATGGTTCATTAATGGCCTGCTCATATTGCTGCTGGCTGATGTATTTCTGATCTAACATTCGACCCAATACGACATTACGTCGTGCAAGAGCGCGTGTAGGTGAGTAGAGCGGGTTAAAGGTCGAAGGGGCTTTTGGTAATCCGGCAATCATGGCCATCTGACTTAAGCTAAGTTCATTGATGTCTTTGCCGAAGTAGACATGTGCGGCCGCTCCTACGCCATAAGCGCGAGAACCCAGATAAATTTTATTTAAGTAAAGGTCGAGAATCTGATCTTTACTAAAAAGTTGTTCGATACGAATAGCTAAGAAGGCTTCTCTAATTTTACGTAATAGCGTTTTCTCAGGGGAGAGGAAAAAATTACGAGCTAACTGTTGAGTGATAGTACTTGCTCCCTGCGATGCTCTGCCTGAGAACAGTGCAATGGATGCAGCCCGAAAAATCCCGATGGGGTCGACCCCATGGTGTTCGTAAAAGCGGCTGTCTTCGGTCGCAATGAAAGCGTGAATAAGGTCTGGAGGCATTTGCTGTAAGGTTAAAGGGATACGACGTTTTTCCCCAAATTGAGCAATCAACTCTCCGTCTGCGCTGTAAACCTGCATCGGCGTCTGCATTTTGACGTCTTTGAGGGTATTAACATCGGGTAATTGAGGTTCAATATATTTATATAAGCCATATATCGAGCCTACTCCCAGAAAAATGCAGCAAATGAATAATATGAATAAATACTTTAAGAACTTCACCTAAACTCTCTCACTCGAACGGTATTGGGTAGTTTATAAACAATTACCTCGTAGTATAAAGGCATCATCGCTGCTTTGATACGTCAAAATATCTCATCAACCTTTGGGAGGTTGGAAAATGTTTAGCCAAGGATGGCAAATAGGTCTTCATATTAATACTGATCAAGTCAGTGTTGTGGCCATTAAGAGAAATCGAGATAAGTGGTGTTTACAGGGGTGGTGGGCATTTCCGTTGCATGAGCCGATTTTCACTTCAACGGGGTTATTAGTTGCTAGTGCAGAGTTCTGTTCTATTTTGGGGAAGCTTCGTGCTCATATACCTTATCGTTATTCGTTGCGTGTCAGCTATCCAGTACAGTGTGTATTGCTACGAACCCTTTCATTACCAAGCCCGTCACTAAAAGGCTTACCACTGGAGCGTTTTGTTCAGCTCTCGGTGGAACGATTATTTTCTCATCTCAATGAGTTAACGTGGGATTACTGTTTAGGTCCCGATAAAGCAACAGAGATCAGTGTTACCGTGACTAGGAGTAAAGTACTCCAGGATTATTGCGATTTATTCAACAATACTGGCTTCACCGTGGAGGTCGTCGAGTTAGCCTCATCAGCGCTCTACCCTTTATTAGGATCTCATGGTAGCGAGACATTAATTGTTGAGGAGGACGATATTTGGCTATGGGCGGCTTGCCATCAGCACTGCTTTCATCATGGTCAATGTTTGAAAATAGATTTTCCTACGATTGAAAGCGTAATCCACTCGACTGCACTCCGTACTGAAACCTATTTCTTTGCGGGTGAACAAAATGACGTTAACGATGAAAATATCCACTCATTCAGTTTACTCAATATCCTCAGACATTCTCCGTCAGTAATCACCACGCGGTCTGACTTGATAGTGGCTTTGGGACTTGCTTTACGTAAGGCCGACCAACTATGAGTTGTATTAATTTACTGGATTGGAGAAGAAAAAAGCTTTCGCAGCGTAGCATCACTATTATGGCTACCGGTATTTTCTTGATAATGCTGTTTATCCTTGGCGTCTGTTTTAGCCTTAATAAGCTCCAGCATAATTTCCGCGAACTCGACAAGTTACCTCAGCTGTATCAACGGCTCATGATCCAATTATCAGAACGGTTCGACCAGCAGCAACAGGGGTTACAGCAACTCGCTTCACTGGAGCGTCAACGTCAGCAGATGAAGGGCGTACGCGATGAAATGGAGACTTACCACTTTCTTTTTCAGTGGCTGACTGAAAGATTACCTGAATATTTGTGGCTGACCACGCTCACCGTGGGGAAAACCGGTTGGATAATGACTGGAAAAAGTTTGAGCTTGGAAAAGATTGAACAGCTCATTCAGGAATTAGTTAACGTCGATCAGGTGACAAAATTTAGCTTTAATGACCTCAAAAGAGAAGCATGGCATTACGAATTTAGAGTGAGTTTTTCAGTATCAGCTGAAGTGGGAGGTGAGACGATAAATGAAAAATAAATTATTCCTAAAAATCATCTATCTGTCAGCAATTTCACAGTGGCTCATTACCTTAGGTATCGTCACGGTAACAGGTGTTTCCATCATATTTTATTTTTGGATACCTGAATACGACCAGCATAAGAGACAGGTAGCACTTGTCCACTCCTCATTAAAGGATATGAACCAACGGCTTGCGGTATATCGTCAGGCAAAACCCTATTACCTGATATCAAAGCAACTGGCCCAACAAGAGAGCGAGCGGCAGAGATCTTACCCAATGTTTATCTTGTCATATGGCGCTGCCATTGTGAATTGGCAGCAAAGTGATACCCAACAAAGCGCGACAATGATGTTGGGATGGCAAGAGTTTCTACAACTTTGGCACCGCTTAACTCAGTTAAACTCAAAAATAATGCCTGAACAACTGCAACTCTCCGCGCAAGAAGGTCGTATTCTGGTAAAGCTCACCTATGAAAAAAGCTAAGACAATGTATTACTACTTAAGCCTTTTAGTCGTGATGATGGGGTATCGAGCTCTAGCTCTCGCGAAAGATCCTTTTCAACCCTTCGATTCATCGAAGTGTGTTCCATTGACGACACAGCTTAATGGCTGGGAATTGAATGCTGTTCTTATCAGCCCTACCTTTCGTTACGCGATACTTTCGCACCGTCTGTTGGGGATAAGACAAGTGGAAGTCGCATCACTGACTTCCTTCGTCCATGGTCACGTTACAAAAATCGAATGGACGCATATTCAAATTACTGCTTTGCCACCCTGTCCAGAAAATGGGGTCAAACTGTCTTTTAAAGGAGTTTTGTAATGCGTCTAGCGAGGTTCTGCTTCTCTTTGATATTGCTACTTGCTTTCAATGCTAACGCTGTTGAGAGTAATAAAATATCAATCAATGTCGAGGATGCACCCGTCGCGCAGATATTCTCCTTACTCGCATCAGCAAAAAACCTCAATATCGTGGTAGATCCCAAGATAAAACAATCACTAACTCTGCGTCTCAATAATGTTGAGTGGCAGGATGCGCTAGATATTCTGAAAGATTTAACCAGAGTGGAGATTACCCAGTACGCGAATGTATTAGTTGTTCATGAAATAACGCCGCTGAATGCTGAGGATAGAGGTGAAGAACCTTCGCTTTTATCCCAGCATGCGCACTGGGATAAAAGGGTATTTAGCGTAAAGTTTATTGAGGTGGCTGAACTGGAAAAACAGTTGGCATCGCTACCGAATAGTCGTACAGGTGGGAAAGGAAAACGATTCATAAACCGTGACCAGCAACAGCTTATTGTTTGGGATGATGCCGAAACTATAAAGAGCATAGAGCAGTGGATTGCTTTACATGACCATCCTCAACAACAAATCGAAATCACTGCCCAGATGATTTCGATTAGTCAGGATAATTTACGTGAGCTCGGTATATCATGGTCAAATGATATACCGACTTCTGAGCCGTCACAAAAAACCAGGTATGATTTCAGAACATCACTAGCAGTTGGCGCACCGACATTGCACGCCAAAGCGGCGATTACGCGTATTGATAGCCAGCTACTCTTTCTCGAACTCTCAGCTTTAGAGCATGAAAACCAGCTAGAAATCCTCGCAAGTCCTCACCTCGTTACCTCCCAAGGTCGAACTGCCTCAATTAAACAGGGGACAGAGATTCCTTATCAAACGGTGAGTGGTAAGAATGAAAACCCAGTCATTAATTTTAAAGAGGCCGTGTTAGGCATGGAAGTTACCGCTGAGCGGGTTGGACAGGAATATATTCGTCTACGATTAAGGCTTAACCAAGACGTGCCTGGAAAAGTGTTGCAAGGTGATGGTAAAGGGCCGCCCTCTATCGATAAACAGGAAATTACGACCGACGTATTGGTCGCAAATGGGGCAACCATTGCATTAGGTGGTATTTTCCAACAGCAACACCGGCAAGATATGTCGGCCGTTCCTTGGTTAGGGAAGATACCGTTATTGGGTGTATTGTTTCAAAAGCAGAGCAGACAACATCAAAAAAGAGAATTGGTTATTTTCATTACTCCGCGCCTGTTATCCATTCCTAATGTCCCGTAAATTCAGGATAGATTGAGGTTCACCGTTGACGTAAAGCGCTAATTAGCATAAAAGGTTATCAATTTTTAAGAACCTCGAGCACTGAGTTTAATTAATCATCACTCAATGAGTCTGGATATAGTACTATAAGAGTGGCTGACAGTGATGCTTCACGGTTTGGACCGTTGAAGAGTTACTGATAAATCATTTAATTGGTTGCCAAATGGTCTTGAGTGTTGAGATAATTTTTCACCTGACTCTTGTTACATGCTTATGAGGTCTCAGTTTCTGTCCCATTGTCTGTAGTGGCTATGGGGTATCATCAACGAATTCTTAGTAGTACCGATAAAAATGGCAGAGAAACGTAATATCTTTCTGGTTGGGCCTATGGGTGCCGGCAAAAGCACTATTGGTCGTCAGTTAGCTCAACAACTTAATATGGAATTTTATGATTCCGATCAAGAGATTGAGCGCCGTACCGGGGCTGATGTGGGTTGGGTCTTCGATGTTGAAGGCGAAGAGGGCTTCCGGGATCGTGAAGAAAAAATCATCAACGAGTTAACCGAGAAGCAAGGCATTGTCTTAGCGACAGGCGGCGGCTCAGTTAAATCTCGCGAGACGCGTAACCGTTTATCGGCTCGTGGTGTTGTTGTATATCTTGAGACGACTATCGAGAAACAACTTGCTCGGACGCAACGTGATAAGCGCCGTCCTTTATTACAAGTGGACTCTCCTCCGAGAGATGTCTTGGAAGATCTTGCGGGTGAACGTAATCCTCTGTACGAAGAGATTGCGGACGTCACCATCCGCACTGATGAGCAAAGCGCAAAAGTGGTCGCTAATCAGATCATTCATATGTTAGAAAATAACTAAGTTGATATATCGCAGTTAAATCAGTTGAGGGTCAGTAACATGATGCAGAAGATGGTGGTTTCACTTGGCGAACGCAGCTATCCCATAACGATAGCCGCAGGCTTATTTAGTGAATCTGCATCTTACTGGCCATTAACCGCTCATCAATCGGTTATGGTTGTGACCAATGAAACGATTGCGCCGCTCTATCTACAGACCGTTTTAGCACAACTTGCTGCGTTAGGAATTAACGCTGATTCCGTCGTGTTACCCGATGGTGAGCAATATAAGTCGTTAACCGTACTCGATACAGTATTTACTGCATTATTAGAAAAGCCTCATGGTCGTGACACAACTCTCATTGCATTAGGGGGTGGTGTGATTGGCGACATGGCGGGTTTTGCTGCCGCTAGCTACCAGCGTGGTGTGCGTTTTATTCAAATGCCTACCACGCTGTTATCTCAAGTTGATTCATCGGTGGGTGGTAAGACTGCCGTCAATCATCCCTTAGGGAAAAATATGATTGGCGCTTTTTATCAACCTGCCTCGGTTGTCATTGACCTTGATTGCTTAGCAACGCTACCAGCACGAGAGCTCTCGTCTGGACTAGCAGAAGTAATCAAATACGGTGTTATTCTTGATTACGCTTTTTTTGAATGGCTCGAAGAGAATATCGATGCGCTTCGACGCTTAGATCAAGAAGCATTGGCTTATTGCATTAGACGTTGTTGTGAACTTAAGGCTGAGATCGTTGCAGCAGATGAACGGGAGCAGGGCAATCGTGCGCTGTTAAACCTCGGACATACTTTTGGTCATGCTATTGAAGCGCACATGGGATATGGCAATTGGCTACATGGAGAAGCGGTTGCGGCAGGCATGGTGATGGCTGCACGTACTGCGGAACAACTTGGGACATTCAGTGCCTCATTAACAGAACGGCTGGTCGCGCTACTATTGCGTGCCGGACTACCCGTTAACGGTCCTCAGCAGATGTCGGCCGAAGACTACCTACCGCATATGATGCGGGATAAGAAAGTGTTATCAGGAGAGCTACGCTTAGTCTTACCCACTGATTTAGGTAAGGCCGAGGTGCGTTCTGGAGTGGGACATGATACTGTTTTAGCTGCCATAACTAAGTGTTAGCTAAGGTAAGACAATAACTAATAATGTCAGCGGGGCCACATTAGTGGTACTTAGCCGAATACGTATGAGGTGGATCAATGGATGACTTTCAACCCGAAGATGAATTAAAACCTGACACGAGTGATCGTCCTGCTCCTCGTGGTAAAAAACCTGCACAGTCCTCTAAGCTACCTATCTCTAAGCAACATCTGATGATTGCTGTTGGAATATTGGTACTGTTGCTATTAGTTTTAGGGATTGGCTCAGCAATGAATAGCTCGTCTAGCCCTAAAGAAGATGCTGCAGGCCAAGGTAACGAAAGAAACATCGACCTGTCTGGTAACGGATCAGCAGATAACTCAACGGTTAATGCAAATAATCAGCCGTCACAACAGGCTGATACGCAAACGCCAACAGCGTCTAATAATACCACCTCGAATGATTCAATTGCGCCTACTGAAAATAATGGCCAAGAGACTCAGCAACCTGCACAGGATCAAGCCTCGGTAGCCTCTTTACCGACTGCTGCAGCGACACTCGATCGTAACGCAAAACTGAGTTCTTCTACGCAGACTTCTCAGCAGCCCTCATCTGCGGATATGGCGTCGACTCCACCGATTCACCCTTCAGCACCGAGTGAACAACATACTCGTGCTAAGGCTCCTGTGACACATTCAGAGCCTCGTCAACCTAATCACCGTTCTGAAGTACGTCATGTCGTACCTGAACATCGTGAGACAGTGAGCCGTCGTCAGCCTGAGCATAGTGAAGCGAAAAAAGTGGTAGCTCCTAAGGCACCAGTGAGAACGGCTGAAAAGCAGGCTCCTGTGACAACGACCACCTCTTCTCAGCCAGCGAAAGCGACACCAGCGCCTGCGGCACCTTCACGTGAAGCGGCATCAGGTAAGGGCTATACACTCCAGCTAAGTGGCGCGAGTCGTGAAGATACCTTAAACGCTTGGGCAAAACAGCAGAATCTTGCAAGCTATCAAGTTTATAAAACCTCTCGTAATGGGCAAGCGTGGTATGTCTTAACGACAGGGAATTATAAAACACCTGCTGAAGCTAAAAGTGCTATCTCATCTCTACCTGAAGCTGTAAAAGCTAAGAGTCCTTGGGTAAAACCAATGAGCCAAGTTCGTAAAGAATCAGCTCAGTAATCTCAATAGGGCTGCTTGTAGCAGCCCTCGATTTAAGCGCCAATCTGTTGTCCGGATAACCGCAACATCTCATAATTAATCTTTGATACGACAACATGAAGAAACATCGCGCTTTTTTAAAATGGGCGGGAGGCAAGTATCTCCTTTTAGACGATATTCAGCGCCATCTACCAGAAGGTGATTGTTTGGTAGAGCCTTTCGTAGGGGCTGGTTCAGTCTTCCTTAATACTGATTTCAAAAAGTACTATCTTGCTGATATCAATAGTGACTTAATCAATCTCTATAACATTCTCAAGCACAATAGTAGTCAATTTATCGCTGATGCTCGCGGCTTTTTCACGGCTGAATCAAACAATGCGGAGACTTATTATGCGCATCGTAGTTTATTCAATCAAAGCAGTGACCCTTACTATCGAGCACTACTTTTCCTCTACTTGAATAGACACGGTTACAACGGACTATGCCGCTATAACTTACGTGGGCAATTTAATGTCCCTTTTGGCCGTTATGTTAGGCCCTATTTCCCGCAGGCAGAGCTAGAGTGGTTTGCGTTACGTGCACAGCAAGCAACTTTCGTCTGTGAATCCTATGTTCAAACGCTCTCTAAAGTTAAACGTGGGTCGGTTGTTTATTGCGATCCGCCTTATGCGCCTCTCTCATCAACCGCAAATTTTACGGCTTATCACACCAATAGCTTTTCTAGTAAGGAGCAAGCACTCTTAGCAGAATTAGCACATAAGCTGGCACAAAAGAAATCGGTACCTGTGTTAATCTCAAACCACGATACGGAATTAACTCGTAAATGGTATGAAGACGCTACACTTCATATTGTTACCGCAAGGCGTTCGATTAGCCGCAGCGCGACGGGTCGAACTAAGGTTGATGAAATACTGGCATTGTATACGTAGTATTATCGCGGTAACTCAGCATTGCTGAAACTGGAAATCATACTCTCGGAGAATTGCATGAAAAATTATTTAATTGCGCCATCCATATTATCCGCCGACTTTGCACGATTAGGTGAAGATACGGCCAAGGCTATTGCGGCCGGGGGTGATGTTGTCCATTTCGATGTTATGGATAATCACTATGTGCCTAATCTGACGATGGGGCCGATGGTGTTAAAAGCGCTCCGCGATTACGGTATTACTGCACCAATCGATGTGCATTTGATGGTTAAGCCTGTTGATGCGCTGATCCCTGAGTTTGCTAAGGCGGGTGCAAGCTTTATTACTTTTCATCCAGAAGCCAGTGAACATGTTGATCGTACAGTTCAGTTGATCAAAGAACATGGCTGTAAAGCTGGCCTAGTATTTAATCCAGCCACACCTCTTTCCTACTTGGATTACATGTTAGATAAAATTGATATCGTCTTGTTGATGTCGGTTAATCCAGGTTTTGGCGGCCAGAGTTTTATCCCTTCAACATTAAACAAGCTTCGTGAAGTACGTAAGCGTATTGATCAAAGTGGTTATGATGTTCGGTTAGAAATTGATGGTGGTGTGAAAGTCGACAATATCGCTGAAATTGCTGCAGCGGGCGCTGATATGTTTGTGGCAGGTTCCGCTATTTTTAATCAACCTGACTACCGAACGGTAATTGCTGAAATGCGTTGCGAAGTGGAGAAAGCCAATGGCTCATTTCACTGATATTCGGGGTATAGCTTTCGATTTAGACGGCACACTCATCGATAGTGCGCCAGGTTTAGCGAGTGCCATTGACTTAATGCTTGCCGATCTTCAACTTCCTGCGGCCGGGGTTGAGAATGTGATTCGTTGGATAGGTAACGGTGCGGATATTATGGTCACACGCGCACTTACCTGGGCACTGGGCGAAGCGCCAGATGAAACGCAGTTGGCTCAGGCCCGCAGCTGTTTTGACCATCACTATCTTCAGACAGCAGAGACGGGAAGTCAGTTATTTGAGCACGTGACGGATGTGTTAGCCGGTTTACAGGCAGAAAATATTCCCATGGCGATTGTCACCAATAAGCCTACGCCTTTTGTCCGTCCTTTATTAGAAAGCTTGGGAATTGACCGCTATTTCAGTTTAATTATTGGTGGAGATGACGTCCCTGTTAAAAAGCCCCATCCTGCAGCCATCTTTATGGTATTAGGGCAATTTGGGTTGCTCACCGATCAATTACTGTTTGTCGGCGATTCCCGCAATGATATACAAGCGGCGAAATCGGCAGGGGTACCATCAGTCGGATTATCTTATGGCTATAACTATGGTGAACCGATTGAAGACAGTCATCCAGACTACGTTATTCACCAATTTGATCACCTTCTCTCCCTTATTGGGAAGTAATTTCCAGGACAAGAAATAATGACAAGACCAATCGTCTTTAGTGGGGCGCAACCCTCCGGCGAACTCTCAATCGGCAACTACATGGGCGCATTGCGTCAATGGGTACAGATGCAGGATGACTATCATTGTATCTACTGTATTGTTGACCAGCATGCCATCACAGTACGCCAAGATGCGGCAGCTTTACGTAAAGCGACTCTTGATACCTTAGCGTTGTATCTTGCTTGTGGCATTGACCCTGAAAAATCAACAATCTTTGTTCAATCTCACGTGCCAGAGCATGCACAACTTTCATGGGTTCTAAACTGTTATACTTATTTCGGTGAGTTAAGCCGAATGACTCAGTTTAAAGATAAGTCATCTCGCTACGCAGAAAACATCAATGCTGGACTCTTCGATTACCCAGTATTAATGGCTGCTGATATTCTTCTTTATCAAACTCAGCAGGTACCAGTGGGTGAAGATCAGAAACAGCATCTGGAACTCAGCCGTGATATTGCCCAACGCTTCAATACAATCTACGGCGATATCTTCAAAGTACCTGAACCCTTCATTCCGAAATCGGGTGCTCGAGTGATGTCATTACTTGAACCGACCAAGAAGATGTCTAAGTCTGACGATAATCGTAACAATGTAATTGGGTTACTTGAAGAGCCAAAAGCCGTTGTTAAGAAAATCAAACGCGCCGTGACCGACTCGGATGAACCACCTGTCGTACGTTACGACGTAAAAAATAAGCCTGGCGTGTCCAACCTGTTGGATATTCTATCAGGAGTTACTGGTCAATCTATTACTGAACTCGAAAGCTCATTTGAAGGGCAGATGTACGGGCACTTGAAAGGTGCCGTTGCAGAAGCGGTCTCGGGTATGCTGACGGATTTACATGCGCGCTATCATCATTATCGTAATGACGAAGCCTTGCTCAATAAGATCATGAAAGATGGTGCGGAAAAGGCGAGTGCACAGGCTAAACAAACGCTTGATAAAGTGTATGAAGCGATTGGGTTTGTTGCGCGTCCTTAATATTGGCGCAACCCCAATATAAAAAAAGGCGGTAGATTCTCTCTACCGCCTTTTTTGTATCAATGATTTGCGCGATGCTTAGTAACAAATCCAAGTAATAAGCAGCAGACAAATACCGTGAGGTAGAGGCCATTAGAGGTCATTAGCGCGGCGAGTGGTCCATCATGACTCACAATAGGGGCTGTGACGACAAAGGTTAACATGGTGCCGACCGTCCCGCAGGTCAGAATAAAATTGACCAATTTAGGCGAAGCAACCTTGGTCTGTTGTGAACCAAGCGTAATGATTGTGGTATAAATCGCGCTTGAGAAGAAACCTAACGCAGCGATGATGATATGCAGCATATTAGGATTCTGTGCATGGTTAAACCAGTACATCAGTAAGGACGCTAATGCCGTGAGGATTACGAGTAATTTTTGAGAATCAATAAAACGTAAAACTACGCTAAATACCCACATACCGACCATATAAGCGGTCCAGAAATTGCCCACCAGTTGGCCCGCTCGTTCTAATTCAAAACCTAATATTTTAGTCGCATAATCAGGTACCCAAGCGATAAATCCTAGCTGGCCAAGAATGTAACATAAGGCTGCTAGCGCCAGCAGGAAGACACCTACTCCCCATTTTTCTTTAGGTTGACTCTTCTGTTGTGCATTTTTGGAGAGAATTGGGAATTCGGTGGAGAGCGTAATAATAAAGATAGCGACATATATGAGACCGATTGCACAATACACTAAATACCAAGGTAACTGACGCGATAAGACCGCCGCGGCGATGATGGGGAAGAGCGTTCCTGCCATACTGAAAAAAGAGTCAGTAAATAGTAATCTCGCGCCACGTTGACGACCTTCGTAGAGATGGGTAATCAAAAAGGTACCAATCGACATGGTGATCCCGCTGACAACACCTAGGATAAACATACAAGCAGAGAAGATGGCGATCGAGTGTGCAGTCACGAGTCCGGTTATCGCGATCAGCATCAAAATAAAACCAAATATCAGCTGTTTTTTGAGCGGGACGAGTTCCATCAGCCAAGCATTAAGGAAAATGGCGATCAAAATTCCTGCGTTCAAAAACGTGAAGGTATTGCTCATACTCGTAACGGGAACGTTGAAATAGTGAGCGATATTATCCATCACCATTCCCGTTACAATCACCAGTGCCCCTGTCAGTGCGTAGGAAAGAAAACTTATCCAGGTGAGCCCGGTTCTTTTTATTTGCATCATCATTAATACCTGTTAAAGGAATAGTCCGAAGAGTGAAGCGCACGATTGTAATGCTATCGCTCTGCTTTATAAATAATGATGCTCACATTGACGAGAATATTTAATCAATTACAGCCGTCGTAAAAGAAAAAATACTTCTAGCCATATTTTATGCTGTGGTTAGCAAGATATAAGTCAGGAAATTGCTAGCGGTAGGGAGCTGATACTCCTTACAATCATCACTAGTTTTATTCCATCCAAGCTAAGGACGCTTAACTATGTTAAAAAAAACACTGGCTACAGCATTAACGCTGCTTTCGTTAGCCGCCACAGCTCAACATGCGATAGCGGACACGCATGTACTAATGACGACTTCTGAAGGGAATATTGAATTAACCCTAAACGATGAGAAGGCGCCAGTTACCGTTAAGAATTTCCTCCAATACGTGAATAGCGGTTTCTATAACAACACGATTTTCCATCGTGTGATCCCAAGCTTCATGATTCAAGGCGGCGGTTTTACAGCCGATATGCAGCAAAAATCGACCCAAGCGCCAATCAAGAATGAAGCGGATAATGGCTTACGTAATACCCGTGGCACTATTTCTATGGCGAGAACGGCGGATAAGGATAGTGCGACTAGCCAATTCTTCATCAACGTTGCGGACAATGCATTTCTTGATCATGGCCAACGCGATTTCGGCTATGCCGTCTTTGGTAAAGTGACTAAAGGGCTGGATGTGGCAGAGAAAATCTCCCATGTCGAAACGACTAATAACGGGCCCTATCAAAATGTACCTGTAAAGCCTGTCAAAATCCTCTCCGTAAAAGTTTTACCTTAATGGATTATCCAAGCACGACTTAGGGCGTGCTTGGAACCTTTACTGTCAGATAAAACGATTACCTTCTCAAATTGAGAAATCATATGCTGTTAATCATAGATAACTATGACTCTTTTACTTGGAATCTGTATCAGTACTTTTGCCAATGCGGCGTAGAAGTAAAAGTTATCCGTAACGATGCGATTACGCTTCAAGAGATGGATGAGCTGGGAATGAGTCACCTTGTCATCTCACCCGGACCTTGTACGCCGAATGAAGCAGGGATTTCGTTGGCGGCTATTCAATATTTTGCTGGAAAGCTCCCTATTTTAGGGGTTTGTTTAGGCCACCAAGCTATTGCTCAAAGTTTTGGTGGGAAAGTGATCCGCGCGCAACAAGTTATGCATGGTAAAACTTCAGTTATCCGTCACAATGGGCAAGGGATATTTTCTAATCTACCCGATCCGCTTACCGTCACTCGCTATCACTCTTTGGTGGTTGAAGCCAGCTCGTTACCTCATGAGCTCGATATTACGGCTTGGGTTGAAGAAGAGGGGGAAACGATAATCATGGGGCTACGCCATCGCTCTCTTAATATAGAGAGTGTGCAATTCCACCCAGAAAGTATTTTGAGTGAACAAGGCTTAATGTTACTGAATAATTTTATCACTCGATGAGTGATTGATTTAATATGCAATATAAATGTATATTTATTCTATCTAACTCTCGGCTATTAAGGATCTCAGATGTCGGTAACACAGCCCCCCATTACTCGTGAGCTGTTTAACGAGGTAATTTTACCTATTTATGCGCCCGCACAGTTTGTTCCAATTAAAGGGCAGGGAAGTCGAGTCTGGGATCAGCAAGGTAAAGAGTATATCGACTTTGCCGGCGGGATTGCGGTGACGGCGTTAGGCCATTGCCATCCTGCCTTGGTCGAAGCACTTCAAAAACAGAGTGAGCAATTATGGCATCTGAGTAATATTTATACGAATGAGCCGGCATTACGCTTAGCGCAAAAACTCACTGCAGCGACCTTTGCTGACCGTGTTTTTTTTGCTAATTCTGGTGCTGAAGCGAATGAAGCTGCCTTTAAGTTAGCTCGCTACTATGCGTCCAATAAAATCAGCCCTCATAAAACGAAAATTATTGCCTTTCATCATGCATTCCATGGGCGTACATTCTTCACAGTGACTGTTGGCGGCCAGCCTAAATATTCTGATGGGTTTGGTCCTAAGCCTGCCGATATAATACATGTACCGTTCAATGACCTCGATGCAGTGAAAGCCGTTATCGATGATCATACCTGCGCGATTGTCGTCGAACCTATTCAAGGTGAAGGGGGGGTCACTCCAGCAACACCAGAATTTCTGGCCGGTTTACGCGAACTCTGTGACCAACATCAAGCATTATTAGTATTCGATGAAGTGCAAACAGGAATGGGACGTACAGGCAAACTATTTGCTTATGAGCACTCAGGAGTGGTTCCCGATATTCTCACGACCGCTAAAGCATTAGGAGGCGGTTTCCCCGTGAGTGCGATGTTAACGCGAGAAGAGCTCGCACAGGTTATGACTGCGGGGACTCATGGTACCACCTTCGGTGGTAACCCAATGGCTTGCGCGGTGGCAGAGGCTTCCTTAGAGATTATTAATGACCAGCAGCTCCTTGATGGCGTTGAGCAACGGCATCAATGGTTCATTGATGGATTGGAAAAGATCAATCAACAGTATCACCTGTTTGCAGCGATTCGCGGCCAAGGGCTGCTTATTGGTGCACAATTAACCCCAGAGCATGCAGGCCGTATGCGCGAAATCATTCAGGCGGCAGCTGAACACGGTTTACTGATCTTATCAGCAGGAAGTGATGTGTTGCGCTTTACCCCTTCACTTATTATCCCTGAACAGGATGTTCAGCAAGGAATGACCAAACTCCACCAAGCTATCGCCCAAATTATGGACTAGTTTAGTCGCCCTGAGTGATTTACTGCTCAGGGCTCTTATGAGTTCGGGAAAACCATGCACCGTGTTTTGGGCGCTGGGTCCAGATAATGGCTGAAATCGTCCGCATAGATTTCACATGCACAAGAATCCGCTCGATATGCCGCTCGACAATTGTGCTTGGCCCCTTATCGAAATTAGCCGCTTCATCCATCACATGGGTAGAGTGATAGTTCTCTTGATCGTTAGCATACAATAATCGCTGTTGGCATTGCTGTAAGGCTATCTCACAAGCCTGTAAATAGCGCTCGGCCAACGTTGGGGTTAGCATCGTGTGCTCACGGGCTAAAGCAGTAAGCTCATTAATATGTTCGACGATGTACTGGCTATGGCTAACCCATAAATGCATCTCTTCAAGATATTCATCATCGAAACCAGGCTCCTGCATGGCTTGATTAAGGGCGTTAAATAGCGCGTTATGTTTTTGGTTTGCCTCTACACGCGCGGCTTCAAAAACCTCATCCTTCTGCTCTGGGCCTAGCAATACTTTTAGGGCTTGTTGATAGGCATTGAGCACATCCAAAGTATTATCGCGTAACAGCGCACTCTGCCATTGTGGCCATAACCAAAGCGTGCCCCCGAAGGCGATTAAGCAGCCGAGTAAGGTATCTAATAAACGAGGAACAAGAAATTGGTGCCCGTTTAAGGAAAGCAGTTGCAGTGAATAAACTGCCGTCACCGTAAATCCAATCGTCGCCCAGCCATAATATTGGCGATTGAACAAGTTACTGAAAAAGGTAATCAGTAACATGATGATTAGTATCCAAGACTCAGGTGCATGGAGATTGAGGGTAATTGCCGCAATGATTAATCCAGCAAAAGTTCCTAATGCCCGGTGCTGTATACGTACCCGTGTAGCGCTATAGTTATTTTGACTCACGAATACGATAGTCATCAAAATCCAATAAGGTTTGGGCATATTGAGCGCTATACCGACGATTCCACCACACATCAACATGATCGAGAAACGTGCAGCGGAACGTAAGGCAGTTGATTTCAGCGATAAATAACTTTTTAAGGCGGGTAATAAAGGTAAACGGCGCTGCCTATCGCGCATCAGGTCACGTTGATACAGAGGTTTCTCATTCTGTAAGACTCGAGCAATTCGCGTAAAGTGATAAAAGCAAAATTGGGGGACCGGATTGTGGGGAAATTGTTGAGCCAGTTTTTCCAATGCTGAAATTTGCTTACTCATTGAAAAAGGCTTCACAAATTGGTGGTATAAAATATCGTCAGCTAAGCGGTGGAGTTGTGCCGTGACAGTATTCGCATTCCAATTTAAAATTTCCCTACCAAAACTATCGTGGCAAAGTTTTTTGATTTCCTCCGGCTGATTCAAGCTAATCGTAATATGCTCTTGAATATCTTGAGCCATCAAAAAATAGCGAATCAGGAACCGGTCATTACGGTTTCTCGCTGCCGGTAACATATGTAATTGTTGATAGCATTGAGTAATCAGGTCAATCACTTTCTGTTGGCGCTTGAGAAGGTCCTGTAAGCTTTCGGGAGAGTCATCTGCACTAAAGATACGGTGATATTTATGCTCGCAGTAGTTTCCCAATTCGCGATAAAGCAAACTGAGTGTTTCACGAAGTTGCTGAGCTTGCGAGAACTTAAACCAAGCCCAATTGAACACGCCATACCAAACTGTCCCACCTAGATAGAGTAAGGGAGGGCCCCATATCGGCATGCGTCCAGCTAGGCTAATCGACAGCACAGCTGCCACCAGTGAGGCAGGTAAGAGCCGGCCGTGTAATGGACTAATCTCCCCCGTCACCCCGATGATTAATGGTAACGCGAATAGAAAGAGCGGTAAGGGATAGTGCTGCGCTAAACACCAAAGAAGCAAAAAGCTGCTGCAGGCGAAAAGTAATCCCCCCACGACGAGACGTTTAAAAAAGCGTTTATGTGGAGTATCTAATCCAGCCAGATTACAGCAGGATGGGACTAAAGAAAAAAGTAAGCCTGAGTGGAGATCGCCTAACAGCCAGCCTAGTGCGATCGGTAGACAGAGCACTAACGTTTGGCGGAAAGCATAATTTACTTCAGGGTGATAAATAAGTCGACGTAGCATTGCCACTGCAATTTGTTATATGAATGATAGTGATCGGTAAAAGGCAGGGTAGCTCCCTGCCTTCTGCACCGATTAGCGTGTGCCGTACACTACGATAGTTTTACCATGGGCCGAAATTAGGTTTTGATCTTCTAACATCTTGAGAATGCGTCCAACGGTTTCGCGTGAACATCCGACGATCTGCCCAATTTCTTGACGGGTAATTTTTATTTGCATCCCATCAGGGTGCGTCATCGCATCGGGTTGGTGAGCAAGATGCAGCAGAGTTTGCGCAATACGACCGGTGACGTCCAAGAAGGCTAAGTTACCGACTTTCTCTGAAGTGACCTGTAGGCGTCGTGCCATCTGTGCTGAAAGGCGGATAAGAATTTCCGGATTTACCTGTATCAATTGGCGAAATTTTTTGTAGGAAATTTCAGCGACTTCACACGCGGACTTAGCTCTGACCCAAGCACTACGCTCTTGTCCTTCTTCAAATAAGCCAAGCTCACCAATAAAATCGCCCTGATTAAGGTAAGAAAGGATCATCTCTTTGCCTTCTTCATCTTTAATCAGTACCGCGACAGAACCTTTAACAATGTAATAAAGCGTCTCTGCTTTTTCACCTTGATGGATCAAGGTGCTTTTTGACGGATACTTATGAATATGGCAATGGGAGAGGAACCATTCTAATGTAGGGTCTGTTTGTGGTTTACCAAGAACCATTCGCTTCTATCCTCTATTGTAATCGAACCTGGATGAAACCAGGGTGAGCCACTTTTGTGACCCTTATGAAAGCATCAAGTGCCATTTCTTTTTTTATTGGGCGATAAAAGTACCTTAGCCTATTCCGAGGTATTTTATCTTGGGATTAACGAAATAAATAATCCTTTCCCTGTTTTTAGCACAGGTTAGCGTCACTGTCTTGTATTGTATGAGTCCAAATGAGAGGTTTGCGAATTAATCCACCTCAGAGTATCTTAGCTTACAAATTCTGAAACCGGAGGCATAGGAGTGGAAGCGAAAGTAAAGTGGGTCGATGGGCTTTGTTTTGTCGCAGAATCGGCTTCAGGGCACCAAGTCGTCATGGATGGTAATCGCGGCGAAAAAGGACCGAGCCCAATGGAAATGGTCCTAATGTCGGCGGGAACTTGTAGTGCAATTGATGTGGTGTCGATATTAGAAAAAGGTCGCCATGAGGTTCTAGGATGTGAAGTTAAATTAACCTCAACTCGCCGTGATGAGGCGCCGCGACTTTTCACCCACATTAATCTGCATTTCATTGTGACGGGAAAGACATTGACCGATAAAGTGGTCGAGCGGGCGGTTTCCCTTTCCGCGGAAAAATACTGCTCAGTAGCACTTATGTTGGAACAAGCAGTAGAAATCACCCATAGTCACGAGATAGTTATCGTTTAGCATTGGCTTGTTAACAAGGTCTGTTGGCGCTTTTCAGCTAGTTTTTTAATGACTGGTGTCAAGATAAGTTCCATCGCCAAGCCCATTTTTCCGCCGGGGACTACCAAGGTGTTCATGGCGGAGATAAAAGATCCTTGGATCATGGCGAGGAGATAAGGGTAGTTAATCTCTTCCACACCGCGAAGATGGATCACCACTAAGCTCTCATCCATTGAAGGAATCGCATGAGCCGCAAAGGGGTTAGAGGTATCGACCATCGGGACGCGCTGAAAGTTAATGTGGGTACGAGAGAACTGCGGCGTGATGTAGTTAACGTAATCTTCCATAGAGCGAATCACTGAGTCCATTACTGCTTCGCGAGAATGACTCCGCTCTTGCATATCTCGTATTAACTTCTGAATCCATTCTAAGTTTACAATGGGTACGACTCCGACTAACAAATCCACTAAATCGGCAACGTTATGCTCTTCAGTAACCACCGCGCCATGTAATCCCTCGTAGAATAAAACATCTGTCTTTTCAGGGAGCGCTTGCCATGGTGTGAAGGTTCCGGGAACTTGTTTCCAAGGGACGGCTTCATCGTAGGTATGGAGATATTTACGAGAACGGCCGGAGCCAGTTTCAGAGTATTGCTTAAATGTCTGTTCTAACAGTAAAAAGTCGTTAGCGTCAGGACCAAAATAACTAATGTGTTTCCCTAAATCTCTCGCTTTACGGATGGCAACGTCCATTTCTGGTCGAGTGTAGCGATGATAACTGTCTCCCTCAATTTCAGCGGCTTGAATACCTAGCTGTTGGAAGATCTTCCGGAAGGCTAGGCTAGTTGTCGTTGTCCCGGCACCGCTTGAACCTGTTACAGCAATAATGGGATGTTTGGCTGACATAATGGTCTCCTTAGCGGGTGAGGGGGCGACAACTACGGCGTACAGTTATCCTTCAGCGTATATCTCGTGCAGCACGGAGGCTGACTGATTCATGTAATTCCGACCAAACAATGACGATCTCCCCTGCTTTAAGTTGCCGGGTAATATCAGCAACTTTCTCGGACAAGGTTTTCTCTTGCTCACCATAATCTGTTCCTTCTTGTAATACAAAGGACTCGATGACGCTCTGTAACGTTTCTGTCGGGAGTTCTTGCCAAGGTATGATCATGATGGCGTATCCAATTGTGTTGAAAGCCACTGAGGAATACGTTGTTCAAGCCACATTACTGGCTTAAACAAGCTACCCGTAACGAAACCAACATGTCCACCATATTCACTTAACTGATAGTCAATCGTTGGTGAAAGCTGTTCAGGTAAAGGGATAACATCGTCAGTCATAAAGGGGTCATCTGCCGCATGAATAATTAATAGTGGTTTAGTAATACTCGCAAGCCAAGGCATACCACTAGCTTGTCGGTAATAGTCTAAAGCATCAGAAAAATGATAAATACGAGAGGTAATCTTATCGTCAAACTCGCGAAGCTTTTTTATCTTCTTAAGTTCACCCGGAGCAATTGAAAAGAGATGTGGATGCGCCTTTAGTTTACGGCGTAGACTTTTTTTCAAACGTGTTAATAAATAATGCTGATAAAAACGCGAAAAGCCATCTTCGATTTTGACGCTACAGGGCTCAAGCATGAGTGGCGCTGAAACTATTACTCCCGCATCGAGCAGGCACTCGTCCCCTTGGCTTCCCATAAGACAAGCAAGCATGTTTCCACCTAGGGAGAACCCGGTTGCGGAAGTCCAGCCTGGCCCCAACTTCTCTTTCATCCAACGAAGAAAATAACTAGCATCCTCGATATCCGCCGAGTGGTAGCTCTGCTTTAATCGATTTGGCTCGCCACTGCAGCCGCGATAGTGCATGACCACTCCTAACCATCCTTTCTGTTGAAAAGAGGCGAGTAGGCCATGAGCGTAAGGACTTTTTACACTGCCTTCTAGGCCATGAAAAATAACCGCGCGTGGCTTATGTTTTGCCAACATTGGATCTTCGCTCCAAGCGAGATCGACAAAGTCCCCATCGGGTAGCTCTAGACGCTGCCAAACAGGTTTGATACGGACCATACGGCGTAAGATTCTGGGTAATAGAGTCTGAATATGTGCATTTCTCAAACAACGAATAGGGGTGAAATCATTCTCGTCATTATGATAATTATTCAGGTTCTCAGGGCTTGTCTGATCCATAACTCACTGTATAGTTTCAAAGGTTAATCTGGATGATGGTACTTTTATGGAACTCAGTCTTTTTCTCTCATTATTTGGTTTTTTGTGGGTCGCAGCCATTACACCGGGGCCCAATAATATGCTACTTACGACCTCTGGCGCCAATTTTGGTTTCGTTCGTACTATACCATTGATGCTAGGCATTATGTTTGGCATGCAAATCATGCTGTTACTGATTGCCTTCGGTGTCGGTAATCTTATTATCCTCTATCCTGCATTACACTTGTTCTTAAAAATCGCAGGAAGTGCTTATCTACTGTGGTTGGCATGGAAAATCACGACGGCTGCCTATGAATCTCTTGAGGTGAAAGACCATCCAGAAAAGACGTTGCCATTATGGCAAGGTGCGGTATTACAACTCGTCAACCCTAAAGCCTGGTTAATGTCCTTGGGCGCGGTTGCCAGTTTCAGTCTAAGCGGTAACGCCTATATTACCTCGATTGTCGGCATTAGTTTAGCCATGTTTTTAGTCAACCTTATTGCGGGATGCATCTGGCTAGCCTTCGGTACGGTGATTGGTCGTTGGCTACACAGTCCACGCGCATGGCGACAATTCAATATGATTATGGGATTGTTAACCGCCCTGAGCGTGGTATTTATCTGGTTGTAATGGCTTAGCGATGAGACTTGGACAGCGTTAGCTTTCACTCGCAAGTAACGCTTCAAGTTCCTCTTGCGCATCAAGCCAAGCGAGCTCTATTTCTTCAAGCTGTGCCTGAACGGCGGTCCGATGCTGTAAAGTATCGGTCAGTTCAGGCTTACGGCTGGCTTCATAGATTGTAGGATCAGCGAGCTTTTCTTCGTCTTCTGCTAATTTACGCTGATGCTCGCTCATCTGTTTTTCGAGCTTCTCGATTTGTTTTCGTAAGGGCTGCGTTTTAGTTCGCAGTTCAGCATCACGCCTTTTCTGATCCTTCCGTGACTGTGCACTTTGGCTATTATCACGAGAAGTCTCGCTTTTTTGAGAGGGAGTCGTCTCTTTTTGCTGGTCAGCGAGCCATTGCTGATAGTCATCAAGATCGCCGGCAAACATTTCGACACTGCCACTATGAACGAGATAGAGGTCATCGGTTGTCGCACGGAGTAGATGGCGATCGTGCGATACGACTACCAACGCGCCTTCAAAATCGATCAGCGCTTCAGTCAGCGCTTGACGCATATCGAGATCAAGGTGGTTAGTCGGTTCATCGAGTAGCAGCAAGTTTGGACGTTCCCAGACAATCAGCGCTAATACTAAACGCGCTTTCTCCCCACCCGAGAATTGCGCGGTAGGCGCTTTAACTTGATCGCCTTGAAAGCCAAATCCCCCTAAATAATCACGTAAGTGTTGTTCCAGCTCTTTCGGGGCCTGGCGTTGCAGGTGTTGTAGCGGGGACTCTTCTGCCCGCAGATACTCAAGTTGGTGCTGTGCAAAATAGCCGAGCTTTACTCCTTTGGCCAAGTTGACCACACCGGACTGTGGATTAAGCTCACCGGACAGTAACTTAATCAGGGTTGATTTACCTGCCCCATTTTTACCGAGTAGGCCTATGCGCGATCCCGGCACCAAATTGAGTTTAATTGACTGTAGAATAACCTTATCACCATAGCCAGCAGTGACCTTCTCCATGGTTAATAACGGAGAAGGGAGCGACTCTGGGGCACGGAATTTGAAGGTAAATGGGTTATCGACATGCGCGGGGGCAATCATCTCCATTCGTTCCAACATTTTTAGGCGACTTTGTGCTTGTTTCGCTTTAGTTGCTTTAGCGCGAAAACGGTCAATATAGTGCTGAAGGTGTGCAACTTTAGTCTGTTGGCTTTGATATAAGGACTGTTGTTGCGCCAATTTAGTCGCGCGCTGCCGCTCGAAATCACTGTAGTTACCGGTATAATCCATTAGCTTCTCTTGCTCTATATGCAAGATCTTACCTACAGTAGGATCGAGAAAATCCCTGTCGTGTGAGATGAGGATTAAGGTTCCAGTATAACTTTTCAGCCATTTCTCTAACCAAATGACCGCATCGAGATCTAAGTGGTTGGTCGGTTCATCCAGCAGTAAAAGGTCTGACCGGCAGATGAGCGCCTGAGCTAGGTTTAGGCGCATACGCCATCCCCCGGAGAAATCTTTCACTGGCGATTGGAGTTGAGTATGGGAAAAGCCCAATCCATAGAGCAAGCTAGCCGCACGGGCCTGTATACTCCAGGCTTGAATAGCCTCTAATTTACCGTGAAGTAGTGCAATTTGATTCCCATCATTGACCTGATTGGCGACTGAGAGTTGAGCTTCTAAATCCCTAAATTCTCTATCACCATCAATTACATAGTCTATAGCTGAGGTAGACAGTGCCGGTGTTTCTTGATTCACCCAGGCTAAGGACCAATTCGCTGGGTAATTAACGTTACCGCTCTCTGCGCTAATCTCTTGTTTGAGTAGCGACAATAGGGTCGATTTACCGCAGCCATTCTTACCGACTAAGCCTACTTTTTGACCCGGATTAATGGTTGCTGAGGCATTGTCTAAGAGTACGCGGGTTCCGCGTCGTAATTGTAAGGAAGAGAAGACAATCATAAGCGCCGTAATTTATGGAATATGGTAAATTAGTGGCATAACTAAAATCGCTCACCACACATCTTTGTATCGCAGCATGGTAACGGAAAACCATTACTAAGACGATAACTTGGAGGACGACAATGTCATCTTCACCGAAAATACTTTTGCTTTATGCTCACCCTGAGGCACAGGAATCAGTGGTAAACAGCAAGCTACTCAAGTCAGCTCGCCAAGTTGAGCATGTTACGGTGCATGACCTTTATGCGACGTATCCCAACTTTTTTATTGATATCTATCGTGAACAACAATTGTTACGGGAGCACGATATTATTGTGTTTCAATATCCCCTTTATACTTATAGTTGTCCCTCGCTACTCAAAGAGTGGCTGGACCGAGTACTATCCCGTGGATTTGCTTCGGGGATGGGGGAATCAGCCTTAGAAGGTAAGACCTTACGCTGTGTTGTCACTACCGGTGAGCCAGAAAGTGCTTATCAATCTCAGGGATTGAACCGATATCCACTTGGCGAGATTATGCGACCGTTCGAATTGGTCGCGCAGACTTGCCATATGCAATGGATGTCGCCAATGGTTATTTATCATGCAAGGCGCCAGCCTTTAGATGTCTTAAAGTCCCTTGCTGCAGCATATTCAGACTGGCTCACTCAGCCATTACCAGAGGAGATAATGGATGGGCGGATCTGATTTATTAACCGCAGGTGTCATTTATCTTGCTGCGGCGGTAGTCGCCGTGCCGATTGCCGCAAGATTAGGTATTGGTGCGGTACTCGGGTATCTCTTAGCGGGGATAGCGATTGGCCCTTGGGGCGCAGGATTTATTAGCGATGTTGAGGAAATTCTCCACTTCTCCGAATTAGGGGTCGTGTTTTTGATGTTCATCATCGGGCTTGAACTCAACCCAGGCAAGCTGTGGCAGTTAAGGCGTTCTATTTTTGGTGTTGGCGCCGGACAGGTTATTTTCTCTAGTGTGTTACTCGCAGGGCTACTATGGGTAACGCAGTTTTCCTGGCAAGCCGCGGTTATTGGCGGTATCGGTCTGGCAATGTCATCAACGGCTATGGCATTACAATTAATGCAGGAAAAAGGCATGAACCGAAGTGAAGCCGGACAACTCGGCTTTTCGGTTTTACTTTTTCAAGATTTGGCCGTGATACCTGCCTTAGCGCTCGTACCATTATTAGCAGGAAATGATTCAGGGCATCCAACTGATTGGATGAAAATTGGGATGAAAGTCCTCGCTTTCGCTGGAATGTTGGTTGGTGGACGCTTCTTATTGCGGCCCATCTTTCGTTACATTGCGGCATCGGGCGTAAAAGAGATTTTTACCGCTTCTGCATTATTGTTAGTTATCGGCTCTGCGCTTTTTATGGATGCTTTAGGACTATCGATGGCCTTAGGGACCTTTATCGCAGGTATCCTGTTAGCGGAAAGTGAATATCGTCATGAGTTAGAGGTCGCGATCGACCCCTTTAAAGCGCTACTGCTTGGGTTATTTTTTATCTCTGTCGGGATGGCGTTAAATATTGGCGTATTATTTACGCATATAGTAGAGGTATTGGTCGCCGTAATCGCGCTGGTCGCCATCAAAGCGTTAGTCCTGTACATACTTGCACGGCTCTATGGAATGAGAAGCTCGGAGCGTTTACAGTTCTCTGGCGTACTAAGTCAAGGCGGGGAATTTGCTTTTGTTCTCTTCTCAGCCGCGTCCAGTGCAGGTCTGTTCCATCAAGAGCAGCTCTCATTACTACTGGTCATCGTGACCCTCTCGATGATTACTACCCCTTTATTAATGAAGCTGATTGACCTCATCTTGGTACGTCGTTTCAATAATAAAGATGATGAAAATGCGGAAAAGCATTATGTGGAAGATGACGAACCTCAAGTTATTTTGGTTGGTTTTGGGCGTTTTGGTCAGGTAGTTGGGCGCTTACTGATGGCCAATAACATGCGAGTGACAGTATTAGAGAAAGATATCAGTGTGGTAAGTTTGACCCGTAGTTATGGCTATAAAGTGTATTATGGCGATTCCAATGATCTTGAGTTATTGCGTGCAGCAGGAGCGGAACGGGCGCAATCGATCATTGTGACCTGCGATGATCCATCCGATACCATGGCAACCGTCGCGCTGTGTCAGCAACATTTCCCTCATCTAAAAATACTCGCACGTGCAAGAGGTCGGGTCGAGGCACATGAGCTCTTACAAGCGGGAATTACTGATATTACGCGCGAAACTTTTTTAAGTGCGGTTCAGTTAGCAGGGAAGGCATTAGTATCCTTGGGTATCCATCCTTACCAAGCGGAGCGCGCCCAGCAATATTTTACTCAGCTTGATGAACAAATGCTGAAGGACCTGATGCCACACCACGATGAAACCGGCCACATCTCACGGGTGAAGGAAGCTCGTCGTGAGCTTGAGGATGTTTTTCGTAGAGAGATGCAGCAGGATAAACAGACATTGGGACGCTGGGATGCCGCAGATTAATGCGTATTCCCACCCTCACTATTTTAAGGTTAAAGCATGCGTAAACGTTTTATTGCCGGAGCGATATGCCGGCACTGCCAAGCAAAAGATACTCTAGCCCTTTGGAAAGAGTCGGGCGTTGAAGTGGTTGAATGTGTTAACTGCGGTGACCAGATGCGTGAGGCGGACAAACAAGTGCAATCAGCGGTGCGAAAAGATGAACAAATTATTGGGGTGTTTACACCTGAGTAAGTTTTTTTACGCTATTTTCTGGTTGGGGCATTGAATTTTTCACTCATCGTTCCCACTATAATTGTTTACGGAAGAACTGATAGAGTTTTTCAACATAGTCAGGGCCTTTCTGGTTGGTATTATTGCAGGCAAAAATAGACCAATGAGACGGGAATACAGCGCTCAACGGTTAGGAGTTATCATGAAAATTGCAAAAGACTTGGTAGTAAGTATCGCATATCAAGTACGTACTGAAGATGGTGTACTGGTAGATGAAGCACCAGTTACCGCACCGCTGGACTATTTACATGGCCACGGTTCTTTAATTTCTGGCTTAGAAAATGCGTTAGATAACCGCGAAGCTGGTGATAAGTTCGATATCAATGTTCCTGCAAACGACGCTTATGGCCAATATGACGAAAATTTAGTACAACGTGTTCCTAAAGATGTCTTCGTTGGCGTTGACGAACTACAACCAGGTATGCGTTTCCTAGCAGAAACAGATCAAGGTCCAGTTCCAGTAGAAATTACTGAAGTAGGCGAAGATCACGTTGTTGTTGATGGTAACCATATGCTAGCAGGCCAAAACCTAAGCTTTAATGTCGAAGTTGTTGCCATCCGCGAAGCGACGGAAGAAGAGTTAGCACATGGCCACGTACACGGTGCGGATGGTCATCACCACGACCACGATCATGGCCAAAATGATGAAGGTTGTGGTACTGGCGGCTGTGGCTGTCACCACTAAGTAGAAAAGGCTGCGTAATGCAGCCTTTTTTATTAATAATGCGGTGGTGGTGTTTCTTCTGACTGAGACGCCACCGTGGAAGGGGAGACGGCCTTCAACTTACTAATTAATAACCGCACATGTTCTCGCATCTTTGCCATCTCAAGCTCATGGCTGATTAGCGTTTGATTTAGCTCCTCAAGTGTGTGCTCTTGATAAGCGACCTTTGTTTCGAGGTTGTCTAGCCGATGAATGAGTTCCTCAACATTCATAATCAAGTCTCCGTCGTTGAACTTACGAATATATGTGACAGTATACCGTTCCCTTCTCAAAGAAATCCTGTTGTGTTAGCGATATTTTATTCGGGCTTGAAAAACAGAACTGCGCCCCAATATGATGAGTAACCTCGAAACTTTATCCTGAGTGTATTGTCGTAGAGGGGCCGTTTAACTCGTAATGGTACAGTTGTAAGCCATTAAAAAAAGTCATTGTGTAGTGTCATACACTTATAAAGCGCCAAAGTACCTGACTTTGGTTAGGAGATATGGATGAAATCATTGTTTAAAGTCTCACTGTTGGCTGCAACTTTAGCGGTTGGCCTTAACGCCCCTCTAACCATGGCTGCAGAAACTACTGCTCAGCCATCAGGACAAGTTGCACTAAACTCTGCATTTAAAGATCAGAGCCAACAATCGGCTTACGCACTGGGTGCCTCATTAGGTCGTTACATGGAGAATTCTCTCAAGGAACAAGAGAAACTAGGCATCAAGCTGGATAATAAGCAATTGATCGCAGGTGTGCAGGATGCCTTTGCAGGGAAAAGCAAACTTTCTGATAGCGAAGTTGAGCAAACATTGAAAGCGTTTGAAGCTAATGTGAAATCTGCAGCGCAAGCGAAAATGGAAAAAGATGCTAAAGAAAATACCGATAAAGGTAATGCCTTTGCCGCAAAATTCGCTAAAGAAAAGGGCGTGAAGAAAACGTCATCCGGTTTACTGTATAAAGTTGAAAAACCAGGTACTGGTGCAGCCCCTACTGATAGCGACACTGTCGTGGTTAACTATAAAGGGACTCTGACTGACGGGACGCAATTCGATAGCTCTTATGATCGCCATGAGCCACTATCTTTCCGTCTTGATGGTGTTATCCCCGGTTGGACTGAGGGATTAAAACACATTAAGAAGGGAGGTAAAATCCAACTAGTGATCCCACCAGCACTGGCTTATGGACAGAATGGCGTACCTGGTATTCCACCTAATTCGACGCTTGTGTTTGATGTTGAGTTATTAGACATTAAACCTGCAGCTAAAGGTGAGTCAGCTCCGCAAGCACCAGCGGCTGACGCAAGTTCAGCGGCTAAAAAGTAAAGCTCTCTCGCATTATCAACACCGCTGCGTTCCGCAGTGGTGTTTACTCCTTGCTATCATTTCTTGATTGGCGTAAACAATAGTCTTAAAACCAATAATTATTTTATCTCTTCACCACTCCGTGATTAAGTGATTGGGAATTATCCTTTGTCATATTTGGATGATGTAAGCTATGTCTAAACCGTTATATAACACAGACGACTCGAATGGGGTTACGGGCCCTAAATATGTATTAAATGCAACGGATCACGAGATACTACAGTCTTACAAACCAATGGTTGAAGGCTTAGCATTAATGCTTGGTGAGCATTGCGAAATCGTATTGCATACATTGGATAATATTGAAAATTCGGTGATATGTATCGCTAATGGCGAATTAACGGGCCGCAGAGTGGGCTCGCCCATTACTAACCTTGCCTTGCAAACATTACATGAGCTTGATGTAGGGGGGAACCCACAATCGCGAACCCGTTTTACACGGTCGAAAAGCGGTGCGTTAATGAAATCGACGACTATTGCGATAAAAAATAGCTCGCAGCGAGCCATTGGCCTATTGTGCATAAATATGAATTTAGATGTGCCGTTTTCTCACATCCTCGCGACCTTTTGTCCATCTGAAATTAAACACGATAGTAATGCGCATTTTGCCAGCTCAGTCGATGACTTAGTTTTGCAAACACTTGAACATACAATCGAAGAAGTCTGTAATGACCGTTCAGTGGCGAACAATCTCAAGAATAGACAAGTTGTTTTGAATTTATACGCAAAAGGAATATTTGATATTAAAGATGCTATTAATCAGGTAGCCGATCGTTTGAATATTTCTAAACATACCGTATATCTCTATATCCGCCAATTCAGGCATGAAGACTTTCCTGAAGGGGAGGCGTAATGCGTTACGCATTGATTATCACGGGTCCAGCTTATGGTACGCAAAACGCGACCAGTGCCTGGATGTTCGCTAAAGCTTTATTACAAGCTGAACATACTATTGCGTCGGTTTTTTTCTATCAAGAGGCGGTGAGCAACGCAAATATGCTTACTTCTCCCGCCAACGACGAGCACAACCTAATTGAAGAGTGGGTAAAATTGAGTCGAGAGGAAAACATTGCACTAAATATATGTGTATCAGCCGCTTTACGGCGTGGAGTCGTCGACCAAGAGCATGCGCAAGCTGGACTGTATAATTTTCATCCACAATTTAATTTTTCAGGGTTGGGGGAACTCGCAATTTCCTTGCTGACCTGTGAACGAGTAATACAATTTTAATGAACTCGATAGCTTTTATTTTTAAAACGGCTCCGCATGGTTCGAGTTCGGGGCGTGAAGGACTCGATGCTCTACTTGCCACTGCAGCATTAAGCGATACTATTGCAGTATTTTTTATCGGTGAAGGTGTGTTTCATCTCGTAGGCTCTCAACAGCCCACGGTAATCTATGCACGAGATTACATCAGTACCTTTAAGCTGCTTGAAATTTATGACATCGATAAGGTTTATGCCTGCCAACAGTCCTTAGAAATGCGAGGTCTTGATGAGCTGCTGATGGGGGATATACCCGTAACGCTCTTACCTCTAAATGAACTTCAACGGCAGCTATGTCATTACGACAAAATTATTAATTTTTAGGGGGGCGTATGCTTCACCTCATCATGTCCTCTCCAGCAAAACTTGATATGGACTATCTCGAGATATTTATTGGTCAGACAGACGATATTTTACTCTTACAAGATGCAGTCTACGGTGGAGTGGCCAATAACCAATATTTTTCAAAGTTGGTAGCGAAAAAGCAGTCAGGGCTTTATGTGCTTCAGGAAGACGCCCAAGCCCGAGGAATTACGGCATTATTAGAGTCTAAATTTCGAATAATCAGCTATCCACAGTTCGTCGAGCTGACTGTAAAGCATTCGAAACAGATCACTTGGTGAGACGATATGTTGGTTATTTCTTGACACCCTCTATACTCAGCCCTAAAATTCTGCGTCCTCATAGAAATATGAGGTAGATTTAATACGTGTTTACGAAGCAAAAGCAAAACCAGGAGCTATTTAATGGCAACAGTTAACCAGCTGGTTCGCAAACCACGCGTACGTAAAGTTGCAAAAAGCAACGTACCTGCGCTGGAAGCTTGCCCGCAAAAACGTGGTGTATGTACTCGTGTATATACTACTACTCCAAAAAAACCGAACTCAGCATTACGTAAAGTTTGTCGTGTTCGTTTAACCAACGGTTTTGAAGTTACCTCCTACATTGGTGGTGAAGGTCATAACCTGCAGGAGCACTCCGTGATCCTGATCCGTGGTGGTCGTGTTAAAGACTTACCAGGTGTGCGTTACCATACCGTTCGCGGCGCACTTGACTGTTCCGGTGTTAAAGACCGTAAACAGGCTCGTTCTAAGTACGGTGTGAAGAAGCCAAAGGCTTAATGGTTCTCCGTTAAGTAAGGCCAAACGTTTTAACATAAATGTCAAAATAAACTCGTAGAGTTTTGGACAATCCTGAATTATCAACGGAGATATTCCATGCCACGTCGTCGTGTAATTGGTCAACGTAAAATTCTGCCGGATCCTAAGTTCGGATCAGAACTACTGGCAAAATTTGTAAACATTCTGATGGTAGACGGTAAAAAATCTACTGCAGAATCTATCGTATACAACGCGCTTGAGACCCTGGCTCAGCGCTCTGGTAAATCTGAACTGGAAGCGTTCGAAGTTGCTTTAGACAACGTTCGTCCAACAGTCGAAGTTAAATCACGCCGTGTTGGTGGTTCAACTTATCAGGTTCCAGTTGAAGTACGTCCGGTTCGTCGTAATGCTCTAGCAATGCGTTGGATCGTTGAAGCTGCTCGTAAACGCGGTGATAAATCTATGGCTCTTCGCCTGGCGAACGAACTTTCTGATGCTGCAGAGAACAAAGGTACTGCAGTTAAGAAACGTGAAGACGTTCACCGTATGGCAGAAGCCAACAAGGCGTTCGCTCACTACCGTTGGTAATCCCTTCGGTGTAGTTGTTAACCCAGCGGGCGCTCTAATAGCTAACCCGCTGTGGTTAACTTAAATAGAACGTCCTAGAATTCAGAGGAATCAAATGGCTCGTAAAACACCCATTTCACGTTACCGTAATATCGGTATCAGTGCACACATCGATGCCGGTAAAACTACTACTACCGAGCGTATCCTGTTCTATACCGGTGTAAGTCACAAAATCGGTGAAGTACACGATGGTGCAGCGACAATGGACTGGATGGCACAGGAGCAGGAGCGTGGTATTACTATCACCTCAGCTGCGACGACTGCATTCTGGTCTGGTATGGCTAAACAATTTGAACCACACCGTATCAACATCATTGATACCCCGGGACACGTTGACTTTACTATCGAAGTAGAGCGTTCAATGCGTGTTCTAGACGGTGCAGTAATGGTTTACTGTGCAGTTGGTGGTGTTCAGCCACAGTCTGAAACCGTATGGCGTCAGGCTAACAAGTATAAAGTTCCACGTATCGCGTTCGTTAACAAAATGGACCGTATGGGTGCGAACTTCCTGAAAGTCGTTAGCCAAATTAAAGCACGTTTAGGTGCTAACCCTGTTCCATTGCAATTAGCGATCGGTGCAGAGGAAGGTTTTACCGGTGTCGTTGACCTGGTGAAAATGAAGGCTATCAACTGGAATGATGCTGACCAAGGTACTACCTTCGATTACGAAGAAATCCCAGCAGCGATGCAAGAGCTAGCAGAAGAATGGCGTCAAAACCTGATCGAATCTGCAGCAGAAGCTTCTGAAGAGCTGATGGAAAAATACCTAGGTGGTGAAGAACTGACTGAAGCAGAAATCAAAAATGCTCTGCGTCAACGTGTTCTGAACAACGAAATCATCTTGGTTACCTGTGGTTCTGCATTTAAGAACAAAGGTGTTCAAGCGATGCTTGATGCCGTTATCGAATATCTGCCGTCTCCAACTGAAGTTCCTGCAATTAAAGGAATGTTAGACGATGGTAAAGATACTCCAGCTGAACGTCGTTCAGACGATAGCGAGCCATTTGCCGCTTTAGCATTTAAAATTGCGAACGACCCGTTTGTTGGTAACTTGACGTTCTTCCGTGTTTACTCAGGTGTTGTTAACTCTGGTGACACCGTACTGAACTCAGTAAAATCACAACGTGAGCGTTTAGGCCGTATCGTTCAGATGCATGCTAACAAGCGTGAAGAGATCAGCGAAGTTCGTGCTGGTGACATCGCTGCAGCAATCGGTCTGAAAGATGTTATTACTGGTGACACCCTGTGTGACCCTAATGCCCCAATCATCTTGGAGCGTATGGAGTTCCCAGAGCCAGTAATCTCAATCGCGGTTGAACCAAAAACCAAAGCTGACCAAGAGAAAATGGGTCTAGCTCTGGGCCGTCTGGCTAAAGAAGACCCATCATTCCGCGTATGGACTGATGAAGAATCTAACCAGACAATCATCGCTGGTATGGGTGAACTTCACCTGGATATCATCGTTGACCGTATGAAGCGTGAGTTCAACGTTGAAGCGAACGTGGGTAAACCACAGGTAGCTTACCGTGAAGCAATTCGTAGCAAAATTACCGATGTTGAAGGTAAACACGCTAAGCAGTCTGGTGGTCGTGGACAATATGGTCACGTTGTGATCGATATGTACCCACTTGAGCCAGGCTCTAACCCTAAAGGTTACGAGTTCATCAACGACATCAAGGGTGGTGTAATTCCAACAGAATACATCCCTGCGGTTGATAAAGGTCTGCAAGAGCAGCTGAAATCAGGTCCATTAGCGGGTTACCCGGTAGTTGACTTAGGTGTTCGTCTGCACTTTGGTTCTTACCATGACGTTGACTCATCAGAACTTGCGTTTAAACTGGCTGCATCATTAGCTTTCAAACAAGGCTTTAAACAAGCGAACCCAGTTCTGCTTGAGCCAATCATGAAAGTTGAAGTTGAGACTCCTGAAGAGCACACTGGTGATGTTATCGGTGACCTGAGCAGACGTCGTGGTATGTTGAAAGGTCAAGAATCTAACGCAACTGGCGTTGAGATTCATGCCGAAGTACCATTGTCTGAAATGTTTGGGTATGCAACTCAGTTGCGTTCTCTGACTAAAGGTCGTGCTTCTTACTCCATGGAGTTCTTGAAGTATGACGATGCGCCGAACAACGTTGCGCAGGCTGTTATTGAAGCACGTAGCAAATAAAACTACGGTTTAAATTTGATCCCATGCCCTCATCGAGAATGAGGGCATAACAGTAAGGAATATAGCCATGGCTAAAGAGCAATTTCAACGTAATAAACCACACGTAAACGTGGGCACCATCGGTCACGTTGACCACGGTAAAACCACTTTAACTGCTGCAATCACTACCGTTTTAGCAAAAACTTACGGCGGTGCTGCGCGTGCATTCGATCAAATCGATAACGCGCCAGAAGAAAAAGCACGTGGTATCACCATCAACACTTCACACGTAGAGTACGAAACTCCAACTCGTCACTACGCGCACGTTGACTGCCCAGGACACGCCGATTACGTTAAAAACATGATCACCGGTGCTGCGCAAATGGACGGAGCGATCCTGGTTGTTGCGGCAACTGATGGTCCTATGCCACAAACTCGTGAGCACATCCTGTTAGGCCGCCAAGTAGGTGTTCCTTACATCATCGTGTTCCTGAACAAATGTGACATGGTTGATGATGAAGAGCTGTTAGAGCTAGTTGAAATGGAAGTTCGTGACCTGCTGTCACAATACGACTTCCCAGGCGACGACACTCCAATCGTTCGTGGTTCAGCGCTTAAAGCACTGGAAGGCGACGCAGAGTGGGAAGCTAAAGTTGTAGAACTGGCTGGTCACTTAGACGCTTACATCCCAGAACCACAACGTGCAATCGACCTGCCGTTCCTTCTGCCAATCGAAGACGTATTCTCAATCTCAGGCCGTGGTACTGTTGTAACCGGTCGTGTAGAGCGCGGTATCGTTAAAGTAGGTGAAGAAGTTGAAATCGTTGGTATCAAAGATACTGCGAAATCTACTTGTACTGGTGTTGAGATGTTCCGTAAGCTTCTTGACCAAGGTCAAGCAGGTGAGAACGTTGGTGTTCTTCTGCGTGGTATCAAGCGTGAAGAAATCGAACGTGGTCAAGTTCTTGCAAAACCAGGTTCAATCAAGCCACACACCCAGTTCGAGTCAGAAGTTTATATTCTGTCTAAAGACGAAGGCGGCCGTCATACTCCGTTCTTCAAAGGCTACCGTCCACAGTTCTACTTCCGTACAACTGACGTGACTGGAACCATCGAACTGCCAGAAGGCGTTGAAATGGTAATGCCAGGCGACAACATCAAAATGGTTGTTACCTTAATCCACCCAATCGCAATGGATGACGGCTTACGTTTCGCAATCCGTGAAGGTGGCCGTACTGTAGGTGCGGGCGTTGTTGCTAAAGTTATCGCTTAATTGAGAAAACTTTATTAGAAAAGAGCGCTTAGGCGCTCTTTTTTTTACCCAAAATCTAGCCTTATTGAAAACATTTAATTTAAATATAAAACTTAAATAGATTTATAAACACAATATTTTAATAAGAAAATATTGTTTGTTTTATTTTATGCAGGGAATATAATTTTATGAATTTCTAGATAAATTAGTCGGAGTTTCATGAGCTTAAATCCATTAATATATACTTTAGTATGTATATTCATGATCTTCGGTTGTGATAACCATAAAAGTATAACAATGGGATATATTGAGGATGAATATATCTATCTATCAACCGAAACCACATCTCAAATTAGGCATATAAATATCAATAAGGGGGATAGAGTTAAAAAGGGAAGTATCCTATTTAGTACTGATAGCTATACATTTGAAAAAAAGAATGAAATATTAAATAAAAATAAGAAATACGAAGAAGCAATGTTAAAAAATATGGAGAAAGGAATCAGACAAAGCGAGGTTGATATAATTAATCTAGATATAGAAAGATTAGAAAAAGAGATAGTTAAAGCAGAATCTACTTTGGAAAGGAAAGTAAAATTAAAAGAAAAAGGATTCATTTCCAAAGAAGATATAGAAAGTGAAGAATTGAATTTAGTTATAAAAAGAAATAATTTAAATAGATTAAGATATGAATTAATTAATAAATCTTTACCGGCAAGAGTTGATGAGTTGATTGCTCAGAAAGCGAAAATTGAAAAGATTGATATTGAAATTGAAAATAATAGATATGAAATATCTAAAACTCAGGTTAAAAGCCCTATAGATGGTATCATAAATGATGTTTTACGGAAAGAAGGTGAATTGATTACTCCTAATAATCCAGTAGTAGTTATTGTGCCGAATGAAGGCAAGAAGGTTAAATTTTATATTAACAGAAAGCAACTATATAACATCAAAGTTAGTGATTCTATCAGAGTGAAAGTAAACGACCTCAGTAAAAAATATAGTGCAGACGTGGTATACATTTCCCCGAAGCCAGAATATACCCCACCCATGTTGTACGATGATAAAAATGATACTTTAGTTTATTTGATAGAAGCCAAACTTGAAGATAAAGGGCTGCACCTTCCAGCTGGTATACCTGTGGAGATCGAGCTAAAATGAAAGAATGTATTATTTTAAAAAATATCAATAAGTCTTTTAATAACGTAAAAGTCATTAATGACGTAACACTTACTATTAATCACGGAAATATAATTGGTTTCATTGGACCAAATGGTAGCGGTAAATCAACAATAATAAATATTATATGTGGACTCGTACCTATAGATAGTGGTTACGGTTATTGTATGGGGTACAATATCGCGACGGAACAATCTTACATAAAAAGACATGTAGGTTATATGACTCAATATTTCACATTGTGGGATTCTTTGACGGTATATGAAAACCTAGTTTTTATGGGAAAGATGAGAAGCTTAGAAAGGGTAGAAATAGAGTCAGAGCTATTAATTATTAAATTAGGCTTAGAGCGATTTAAAAACACGCTTGCAAAGAATCTTTCAGGGGGATGGAAACAAAAATTATCATTAGCTTGTGCAATTATCCATCGTCCTAAAATTCTTTTCTTAGATGAGCCCACAGCAAGCATCGACCCACTCTCACGTAAGGAATTTTGGTCATTGGTCTTTGAACTCTCTGCAGAAGGGATGACCATTATAATCATTACTCATGCGATCGATGAAATCGAGAAGTGTAATAACCTAGTTTACTTAAAGAACGGTGTGCTGAAATTTGCAGGTAATTTGGACGAACTTTTTGACTCCCAAAACCTAACGACCTTTTTACTTGAAGGAGAAGGAAAATTACACTTTATTGAAGAAATCTCTCATGATATAGATGTTCAGATCATCCCTAGAGGAAATGCTATAACGGTTTCAGGGAAATTATGCATTGAGGTTTTAAAGAAAAAATATCCAAACCTTATCTTTAGTCAAATACCAACGCCATTAGACGCTTTGCTTTACAGCTTATAGACTAGCTTAGGTATACGATATCCATGATCAAAGTAATGATAATATGCGCACTAATCAATAAAGAAATAAAAGAGATTGTCAGAGACAGAGTAATTATTGTCATGATTTTAGTTATGCCACTCTTAAATCTGATTATTATGGGGTACTCGATCAATTTGGATGCACGGAACGTCCCCACGAGCGTGATAGATCACGATAATTCACCTTTTTCTCGTAGCCTACTTTATGCAATGAAAAATAGTGAATACTTTGATATTGAAGTAATGCATGATGAAACATTAGCTAGAAAAAAATTCGCTTCAGGTACAGTAAAAATAATTGTGCATATTCCTCACGATTTTTCTAAAAGCATTTTAAAAAATTATAATACTGACCTACTTGTGGAAACCGACGCGACCGACCCTAGTAGTACAGCTAATGCCTTGCAAACTCTACAGCATCTTATCGAAAATGCTCAATACAGAGAGCTATATAACTATTCATCCTTATCGGCGAGCCCAGTAGGTAATGCAAAGTTAGTTTTCAGAAAATGGTTTAATCCAAGGGGGAATTCTCAGATCAATATTGTACCTGGATTGATAGGTATGATCTTATCCATAATGCCTATGCTTATGGTCTCATTATCAATTGTCAAAGAAAGAGAACGGGGTACATTACAGCACATTAAGAGCTCTGGGATAAATCCCTTTATCTATTTGACCGGCAAGTCTATTCCTTACGTGAGTATTGGGTTACTGCAACTCATTCTTATGCTTGGAATGAGTATTGTGATATTAGATATTCCGATGAAAGGTTCTTATATCGAACTCTTATCAGTTTCAGCCTTTTTTATCATATTGAGTGTTATCATAGGAGTCAGCCTAACAACTGTGATTACCAATCAGCTTCAGGCAATGCAATTGCTCTCATTTTATTTTCTATTCTCGAATATGTTATCTGGATTCCTCTCTCCATTCGAAGCGATGCCTCAGTGGTCTCAATGGTTAGGCAATTTGATCCCTCTCACTCATTTTATGCGTGTAATTCGGGGGATAATGATTAAAGGAAATAGCGTGACTATTATGAGCACCGACTTACTCCATCTGGCATCAGTATTTCTTACCATCGGTATTGTCGGCTATATTCTGGTTAAAGTCCGTTGGACTGAAAGTACATAGTAGTCAAAAATTCGTTGTAGAAAAAATAGGCGCAGAAGATAGCAGATAAAGATAGAAAAGCACCAAAGGGGACGATAATAGCGTCTAGCGAATTTATGTTTCGACAGCGAACTAGACAAAAGGGGAGTGTAGTGATTGAAGCTAAAAGAACAATCAAAGAGAGTTGTTGAATATCGAACCAGCACGCTAACGCCGTAATTAATTTTACATCCCCTGAACCAAGGCCGACTTTATGTCTAAGTAAATGGTACAGGCTTTGGAGAGCCCACAAAACTGAGTAACTGAGTCCACACCTCAGCAATACGTTGGTGAGATCAGCATGAAATAAGTAAGTTGACGCGTAAAATCCAACCACCATGAGTATAAGAGTGAGAATGTTAGGCAGAAGGAAATAAAACCAATCTATGCATGCGTGCAATAACAACACTGCGATAAAAGTGGCCACCACAATAAGCGAAAGGGGCAATAATCCTTGAAGTGTTTGATTGACAATGTAGGAGAGACTTAACAACATCAGCCAAGGAGCTATCCATTTATGTTCAACGAGGTGTTTTATTGAACATGAGCATTTTCTGACGTGAGTTGAGTGTAATGCTGAAATACACCAATCGATTGTGCTCAGTGAAGGATGAAAGGCCAGTAGGGCACGTCTTATCAAATTGAGCAGGAAAAACGTCAATACAAATTGGCTAATCATGGATTCAAACACTATCTCAAATGAATGGCTCAGGGGCTTTCATATTGAAACGTCCAAGAAAACCTTAACACTACCATAATCCATTATTGAGAGTTAGCTAACAACAAAGTGTTCAAACCGATGAAAGATATACTCTACAAGATACGTTAATTTATAATGTACAAAAAGCAGTCAAGGCTTGCATTGGGGTAATTTATCAGTATAATGCGCTGGCTTGCTCGTAATAGGAGCGCGATTCGAGCAGAATCGCAGAGTAGCGATTTGCTACCTCTAATAATACTCCCGATTGGGGAGTTATATGCTGAACGATTACACTCTCCCATCAATCGTAATGGGTACGAGGAGTAATCATTTTCGTTTATAAAATGTTTGGAGCTCTGGTCTCATGCAGAACCAAAGAATCCGTATTCGTCTTAAAGCGTTTGATCATCGTCTGATCGATCAATCAACCGCGGAAATCGTCGAAACTGCAAAGCGCACTGGTGCGCAAGTACGTGGTCCGATCCCGCTGCCGACTCGTAAAGAGCGCTTTACCGTTCTGATTTCTCCGCACGTTAACAAAGATGCGCGTGATCAGTACGAAATTCGCACTCACAAACGTCTGGTAGACATCGTTGAGCCAACTGAAAAAACCGTTGATGCTCTGATGCGTCTAGACCTGGCTGCAGGTGTTGACGTGCAGATCAGCCTGGGTTAATCAGGACATCGAGCGATTGAGAGGTTGATACAATGATTGGTTTAGTCGGTAAGAAAGTGGGCATGACGCGTATCTTCACTGAAGAAGGCGTTTCTATCCCAGTAACCGTAATCGAAGTTGAAGCAAACCGCGTTACTCAGGTTAAGAGCCTGGAGAATGACGGTTACCAAGCTATTCAGGTCACTACTGGTGCTAAAAAAGCAAACCGTGTAGTTAAACCAGAAGCAGGTCATTTTGCTAAAGCTGGCGTTGAAGCTGGCCGTGGCTTATGGGAATTCCGTGCTGAAAGCGCAGAATATACTGTTGGTCAAAGCATCAGTGTTGAAATTTTCGCTGACGTTAAAAAAGTAGATGTAACTGGCACCTCTAAAGGTAAAGGTTTCGCAGGTACCGTTAAGCGCTGGAACTTCCGTACCCAAGACGCAACACACGGTAACTCCTTGTCTCACCGCGTTCCGGGTTCTATCGGTCAGAACCAGACTCCGGGCAAAGTGTTTAAAGGCAAGAAAATGGCAGGTCAATTAGGTAATGAGCGTGTAACCGTTCAGAGCTTAGAAGTCGTTCGCGTAGACGCAGAACGCAACCTGCTGCTGGTCAAAGGTGCTGTCCCGGGAGCTACCGGTAGCGACCTGATTGTTAAACCAGCTGTGAAGGCGTAAGGGGATAGCAATGGAATTAGTATTGAAAGACGCGCAGAGCGCGCTGACTGTTTCCGAAACTACCTTCGGTCGTGATTTTAACGAAGCGCTGGTTCACCAGGTTGTTGTTGCTTACGCAGCAGGTGCCCGTCAAGGTACCCGTGCGCAAAAAACTCGTGCCGAAGTCACTGGTTCTGGAAAGAAACCATGGCGTCAAAAAGGTACTGGCCGTGCACGTGCTGGTTCTGCTAAGAGCCCAATCTGGCGTTCTGGTGGAGTAACCTTCGCTGCACGTCCGCAGGACCACAGTCAGAAAGTTAATAAAAAGATGTACCGTGGAGCGCTGAAAAGCATTCTGTCTGAGCTGGTACGTCAAGAACGTCTGATCGTTGTCGAAAAGTTCTCTGTAGAAGCGCCTAAAACTAAGCTGCTGGCACAGAAACTGAAAGATATGGCATTGGAAGATGTACTGATCATCACTGGTGAACTGGATGAGAATCTGTTCCTAGCAGCACGTAACCTGTACAAGGTTGATGTGCGTGATGCAGCAGGAATCGATCCAGTTAGCTTGATTGCCTTCGACAAAGTCGTAATGACTGCTGACGCAGTTAAGCAAGTTGAGGAGATGCTGGCATGATTCGTGAAGAACGTCTGCTGAAAGTAGTGCGCGCGCCGCACGTTTCTGAAAAAGCGTCTGCCGCGATGGAAAAATCAAACACCATCGTACTCAAAGTTGCAAAAGACGCGACCAAAGCAGAAATCGTAGCTGCCGTAGAAAAGCTGTTCGAAGTTGAAGTTAAAGATGTGAACACTTTACTGGTTAAAGGTAAAGTTAAGCGTCACGGACAGCGTGTTGGTCGTCGTAGCGACTGGAAAAAAGCTTACGTGACCCTGAAAGAAGGCCAGAATCTGGACTTCGTCGGCGGCGCAGAGTAAGTCGGAGGAGAGAAACAATGGCAATTGTTAAATGTAAACCGACATCTCCGGGTCGTCGCCACGTAGTTAAAGTGGTGAACCCAGAGCTGCACAAAGGCAAGCCATACGCCCCGTTGCTGGAGAAAAACAGCAAGTCTGGTGGTCGTAACAACAACGGACGTATCACTACCCGTCATATCGGTGGTGGTCACAAGCGTGCATACCGTATTGTTGACTTCAAACGCAACAAAGATGGTATCCCAGCAGTTGTTGAACGTCTTGAGTATGATCCGAACCGTTCTGCAAACATTGCACTGGTTCTGTACAAAGACGGTGAGCGTCGTTACATCCTGGCCCCTAAAGGCCTGAAAGCTGGTGATCAGATCCAATCTGGTGTTGATGCAGCTATTAAAGCAGGTAACACCCTGCCTATGCGTAACATCCCAGTAGGTTCTACTGTTCATAACGTAGAAATGAAACCAGGTAAGGGCGGCCAAATGGCTCGTTCAGCTGGTGCTTACGTGCAAATCATTGCGCGTGACGGTTCTTACGTTACCCTGCGTCTTCGTTCTGGTGAAATGCGTAAAGTTGAAGCTGACTGCCGCGCGACATTAGGTGAAGTTGGTAACGCTGAGCATATGCTTCGCGTACTTGGTAAAGCAGGTGCAACTCGCTGGCGTGGTGTTCGTCCTACCGTTCGCGGTACTGCAATGAACCCAGTCGATCACCCGCACGGTGGTGGTGAAGGTCGTAACTTTGGTAAGCACCCGGTAACTCCGTGGGGCGTTCAAACCAAAGGTAAGAAGACCCGTAGCAACAAGCGTACTGATAAGTTTATCGTACGTCGCCGTAGCAAAAAATAATATTAGAGGATAAGCCATGCCACGTTCTCTCAAGAAAGGTCCTTTTATTGACCTGCACTTGCTGAAGAAGGTAGAGAAAGCGGTGGAAAGCGGAGACAAGAAGCCTTTGCGCACTTGGTCCCGTCGTTCAACGATCTTTCCTAACATGATCGGTTTGACCATCGCTGTCCATAATGGTCGTCAGCACGTACCTGTATTTGTTTCCGACGAAATGGTCGGTCACAAGTTAGGTGAATTTGCGCCGACTCGTACTTATCGCGGCCACGCGGCTGATAAGAAAGCTAAGAAACGCTAAGGCAGGAGGAAGAGATGGAAACTATCGCTAAACATCGCCACGCTCGTTCTTCTGCGCAGAAGGTTCGTCTGGTAGCGGATCTAGTACGCGGTAAGAAAGTGTCGCAGGCTCTGGACATTCTAACCTACACCAATAAGAAAGCGGCTGTATTGGTTAAGAAAGTCTTAGAATCTGCCATTGCTAACGCTGAACACAACGATGGCGCTGACATTGATGATCTGAAAGTTACGAAAATTTTCGTAGATGAAGGCCCAAGCATGAAGCGTATTATGCCGCGTGCAAAAGGTCGTGCAGATCGTATCCTGAAGCGCACCAGCCACATTACTGTGGTTGTGTCCGATCGCTGAGACTCTGGAGACTAGCAATGGGTCAGAAAGTACATCCTAATGGTATTCGCCTGGGTATTGTTAAACCCTGGAACTCTACTTGGTTCGCCAATACCAAAGAATTCGCTGACAACCTAGACAGCGATTTTAAAGTACGTCAGTTCCTGACTAAAGAACTGGCTAAAGCGTCTGTATCTCGTATCGTTATCGAGCGTCCAGCTAAAAGCATTCGTGTAACTATTCACACTGCTCGCCCTGGTATCGTTATCGGTAAGAAAGGTGAAGACGTAGAAAAACTGCGTACGGTCGTCGCGAAAATCGCTGGCGTTCCTGCTCAGATCAATATCGCCGAAGTCCGTAAACCGGAACTGGACGCTAAATTGGTTGCTGATAGCATTACTTCACAGCTGGAACGTCGCGTTATGTTCCGTCGTGCAATGAAGCGTGCTGTACAGAACGCAATGCGTCTTGGCGCTAAAGGAATTAAGGTTGAAGTTAGTGGCCGTTTAGGCGGAGCTGAGATCGCACGTACCGAGTGGTACCGTGAAGGTCGTGTTCCATTGCACACTCTGCGTGCAGACATTGACTACAACACTTCTGAAGCGCACACCACTTATGGTGTAATCGGCGTTAAGGTATGGATCTTCAAAGGTGAGATCCTGGGTGGTATGGCTGCTGTTGAACAATCGGAAAAACCGGCTGCTCAACCTAAAAAGCAGCAGCGTAAAGGCCGTAAGTAAGGAGAGTCGCTATGTTACAACCAAAGCGTACGAAATTCCGTAAAGTGCACAAAGGCCGTAACCGCGGTCTAGCGCAGGGCACGGATATCAGCTTCGGTACTTTCGGTCTGAAAGCTGTTGGCCGTGGTCGTCTGACTGCTCGTCAGATCGAAGCAGCACGTCGTGCTATGACCCGTGCAGTTAAGCGTCAAGGTAAAATTTGGATCCGTGTATTCCCGGACAAACCAATTACTGAAAAGCCGCTTGAAGTGCGTATGGGTAAAGGTAAGGGTAACGTAGAGTATTGGGTTGCCCTAATCCAGCCTGGCAAAGTCCTTTATGAAATGGACGGCGTATCAGAAGAGCTGGCCCGTGAGGCATTTAAGCTGGCAGCAGCAAAACTGCCTATCAAAACCACCTTTGTAACTAAGACGGTGATGTAATGAAAGCAACTGAGCTGCGTGAAAAAAGTGTTGAAGAACTAAACACTGAGCTGCTTAACCTCCTGCGTGAACAGTTTAACCTGCGCATGCAGGCAGCATCTGGCCAGCTTCAGCAGACACATCTGCTGAAACAAGCTCGTCGTGATGTTGCACGTGTTAAGACTTTACTGACTCAAAAGGCGGGTGCGTAATGACCGATAAAATTCGTACTTTGCAAGGTCGTGTAGTTAGTGACAAAATGCAAAAATCTGCAGTTGTCGCTATCGAACGTTTCGTGAAGCACCCGATCTACGGTAAATTCATTAAGCGTACGACTAAGCTTCACATCCATGATGAGAACAATGAATGTGGAATTGGTGACGTGGTAGAAATCCGCGAATGCCGTCCACTATCTAAGACTAAGTCTTGGACACTTGTTCGTGTTGTGGAAAAAGCGGTTCTGTAATAGAATCACTTTTCTGTGAAAACAGATAGACGGCTCGCAAGAGCCGTTTATTTTTTCTACCCATCTGCGAGAAGCGGTGTTATAATGCCGCGCCCTCGGTAATGGGGCTTTTAAACGACCTAGTAATTGTAGGTCCCGAAGTAGTAGTTGACATTAGCGGAGCACTAAAATGATCCAAGAACAGACTATGCTAAACGTCGCCGACAACTCCGGTGCACGTAGCGTAATGTGTATCAAGGTTCTGGGTGGCTCGCACCGTCGCTACGCAGGCGTCGGTGATATCATCAAAGTTACCATCAAGGAAGCAATTCCTCGTGGTAAAGTTAAAAAGGGTGATGTCCTGAAGGCGGTAGTGGTGCGCACCAAGAAGGGTGTTCGTCGCCCCGACGGTTCTGTCATTCGCTTCGATGGTAATGCATGCGTTATTTTAAACAATAACAGCGAGCAACCTATCGGAACGCGTATTTTTGGGCCGGTAACTCGTGAACTTCGTACTGAAAAGTTCATGAAAATTATCTCTCTGGCACCAGAAGTACTCTAAGGAGCGAGCCATGGCAGCTAAAATCCGTTGTAACGACGAAGTTATCGTGTTGACCGGTAAAGATAAAGGTAAACGCGGTAAAGTAAAAAATGTATTGTCTTCCAGCAAAGTTATTGTTGAAGGTATCAACCTGGTTAAGAAACATCAGAAGCCTGTACCGGCTATGAATCAACCAGGTGGCATCGTTGAGAAAGAAGCAGCAATTGAGCTTTCCAACCTTGCAATCTTCAATGCGGCAACTGGTAAGGCAGACCGTGTAGGCTTTAGATTCGAAGACGGTAAAAAAGTCCGTTTCTTCAAGTCTAATAGCGAAACTATCAAGTAATTTGGAGTAGTACGATGGCGAAACTGCATGATTACTACAAAGACGAAGTAGTTAAGAAGCTCATGACTGAGTTTAACTACAATTCAGTCATGCAAGTCCCTCGGGTCGAGAAGATTACCCTGAACATGGGTGTTGGTGAAGCGATTGCTGATAAGAAACTGCTGGATAACGCAGCAGCTGATTTAGCATCAATCTCCGGTCAAAAGCCGTTAGTCACCAAAGCACGCAAATCTGTTGCAGGCTTCAAAATCCGTCAGGGCTATCCGATCGGCTGTAAAGTAACCCTGCGTGGCGAACGTATGTGGGAATTCTTTGACCGCCTGATCACTATTGCTGTACCTCGTATTCGTGACTTCCGTGGTTTATCTGCGAAGTCTTTCGATGGACGTGGTAACTACAGCATGGGTGTCCGTGAGCAGATCATCTTCCCAGAAATCGACTACGATAAAGTCGATCGCGTCCGTGGTTTGGATATTACCATTACCACTACTGCGAAATCTGATGATGAAGGCCGTGCTCTGCTGGCAGCCTTTAACTTCCCGTTCCGTAAGTAAGGTAGGGTTACTAATGGCTAAGCAATCAATGAAAGCACGCGAAGTTAAGCGTGTAAAATTAGCAGACAAATTCTTCGCGAAACGCGCTGAACTGAAAGCGATCATCTCTGATGTGAACGCTTCTGACGAAGATCGTTGGAATGCTGTTCTCAAGCTTCAGTCACTGCCGCGTGATTCCAGCCCGTCCCGTCAGCGTAATCGTTGCCGCCAAACAGGCCGTCCACACGGTTATGTAGGTAAGTTCGGGCTGAGCCGTATCAAGTTACGTGAAGCCGCTATGCGCGGTGAAGTACCTGGCTTGAAAAAGGCTAGCTGGTAATTGTCACCAATTGAATCACGGGAGTAGACACTGATGAGCATGCAAGATCCGATCGCGGATATGCTGACCCGTATCCGTAACGGTCAGTCCGCGAACAAAGTTGCGGTCACCATGCCTTCCTCCAAGCTGAAATTGGCAATCGCCAACGTGCTGAAGGAAGAAGGTTATATTGAAGATTTTAAAATTGAAGGCGACATCAAGCCAGAACTTGAAGTGACTTTAAAGTACTTCGAAGGAAAGGCTGTTGTAGAAAGCATTCAGCGAGTAAGCCGTCCAGGCCTGCGCATCTATAAAAGAAAAGATGAGCTGCCAAAAGTTATGGCTGGTTTAGGTATCGCAGTTGTTTCTACATCTAAAGGTGTTATGACTGATCGTGCAGCGCGCCAAGCTGGTCTTGGTGGCGAAATTATCTGCTACGTAGCGTAATCGGAGGGTAAAATGTCTCGTGTTGCTAAAGCACCTGTCGTTGTTCCTGCCGGCGTCGACGTAAAAATCAACGGTCAGGAAGTATCGATTAAAGGTAAAAACGGCGAGCTGTCTCGTACTATCAACAAAGCTGTTGAAGTTAAACATGCAGATAACGCATTAACTTTCGCACCTCGCGAAGGTTTCGCTGATGCATGGGCGCAAGCAGGTACTGCACGCGCTCTGTTAAACTCAATGGTTATCGGTGTTACCGAAGGCTTCACCAAGAAGCTGCAGTTAGTCGGTGTTGGTTATCGTGCGGCTATTAAAGGTTCTTCAGTGAACCTCTCACTGGGTTTTTCTCACCCGGTTGAGCATAAATTGCCTGCGGGAATCACTGCCGAATGTCCAACTCAAACTGAAATCGTACTGAAAGGTGCTGATAAGCAGGTAATTGGACAGGTTGCAGCGGACTTGCGCGCCTACCGTCGTCCTGAGCCTTACAAAGGCAAGGGTGTCCGTTACGCCGACGAAGTCGTGCGTATCAAAGAGGCTAAGAAGAAGTAAGGTAACACTATGGATAAGAAATCTGCTCGTATCCGTCGTGCGACCCGTGCGCGTCGCAAGCTCAAAGAGCTGGGTGCTACACGCCTGGTGGTACATCGTACCCCGCGTCATATTTACGCACAGGTAATCGCTCCGAACGGTTCCGAAGTTCTGGTTGCTGCTTCTACTACAGAAAAAGCTATCACTGAACAACTGAAGTACACTGGTAACAAAGACGCAGCAATCGCAGTAGGTAAAGCTATTGCAGAGCGCGCAATTGAAAAAGGCATCACAGGTGTTTCTTTCGATCGTTCTGGTTTCCAATATCATGGTCGTGTCCAGGCACTGGCAGATGCTGCCCGTGAAGCTGGCCTTCAGTTCTAAGGTAGAGGTCTAAGATGTCACACATCGAGAAACAAGCTGGCGAACTGCAGGAAAAACTGATCGCGGTAAACCGTGTTTCTAAAACTGTTAAAGGTGGTCGTATTTTCTCCTTCACAGCACTGACTGTGGTAGGTGATGGTAATGGTCGCGTAGGTTTTGGTTACGGTAAAGCGCGTGAAGTTCCAGCAGCAATCCAGAAAGCGATGGAAAAAGCCCGTCGCAACATGGTTAATGTCGCGCTGACTAACGGTACCCTGCAACACCCTGTTAAAGGTGTTCACACTGGTTCCCGTGTATTCATGCAACCGGCTTCTGAAGGTACAGGTATCATTGCCGGTGGTGCAATGCGTGCAGTATTAGAAGTTGCTGGAGTTCATAACGTTCTTTCCAAAGCATATGGTTCTACTAACCCAATTAACGTGGTTCGTGCAACTATTGATGGTCTGAGCAATATGAAATCTCCAGATATGGTCGCTGCCAAGCGTGGTAAATCCGTCGAAGAAATTCTGGGGTAATTATCATGGCTAAGACTATTAAAATTACTCAAACCCGCAGTGCAATCGGTCGTCTGCCAAAACACAAGGCAACACTTCTGGGCTTAGGGTTACGTCGTATTGGTCATACTGTTGAACGTGAGGATACTCCTGCAGTTCGCGGTATGGTTAACGCGGTTTCCTACATGGTTAAAGTGGAGGAGTAACAGATGCGTTTAAATACTCTGTCTCCGGCCGAAGGGTCTAAGCACGCCGCTAAGCGTTTAGGTCGTGGTATTGGTTCTGGCGTCGGTAAAACCGGTGGCCGTGGTCACAAAGGTCAGAAGTCTCGTTCTGGCGGTGGCGTACGTCGCGGTTTCGAAGGTGGTCAGATGCCTTTATACCGTCGTCTACCAAAATTTGGTTTCACCTCTCGCAAATCTATGGTTACTACAGAGATCCGTCTGTCTGACCTCGCGAAAGTTGAAGGCGGTATTGTTGACCTGAACACTCTGAAAGCAGCTAACATTATTGGTGTACAGATTGAATTTGCGAAAGTAATTCTTTCTGGTGAAGTTACCGCACCAGTAACTATTCGTGGTCTGCGCGTCACCAAAGGTGCTCGTGCTGCTATCGAAGCTGCTGGCGGTAAAATCGAGGAATAATTGAACTGATGGCTAAACAACCGGGATTAGATTTTCAAAGTGCCAAGGGCGGGCTAGGTGAACTCAAGCGCAGACTAATGTTTGTAATTGGTGCCCTAATTGTCTTCCGAATTGGTTCTTTCATTCCAATTCCTGGTATTGATGCCACAGTTCTTGCTAAATTGCTCGAGCAACAGCGTGGCACCATCATTGATATGTTTAACATGTTCTCTGGTGGTGCTCTGAGTCGTGCTTCTATCTTCGCTCTGGGTATAATGCCGTATATTTCTGCGTCCATTATCATCCAGCTGTTAACTGTGGTTCACCCCGCATTAGCAGAGATTAAGAAAGAAGGGGAGTCTGGTCGTCGTAAGATTAGCCAGTACACCCGTTACGGTACTCTCGTTTTGGCAGTGTTCCAAGCAATCGGTATTGCTACCGGATTGCCTAACATGCCAGGTATGCAAGGGTTGGTCATCAATCCTGGTATTGCCTTCTACGTCACCGCTGTTGTAAGCCTTGTCACAGGAACAATGTTCCTGATGTGGCTAGGTGAACAGATTACTGAGCGGGGTATCGGAAACGGTATCTCGATCATTATCTTTGCTGGTATTGTTGCAGGTCTCCCGCAGGCCGTTGGCCATACCATCGAGCAAGCACGGCAAGGCGGCCTACACTTCCTCTTATTATTGTTGGTTGCAGTTTTAGTATTTGCAGTGACTTACTTTGTTATTTTCGTTGAACGTGGACAACGTCGTATCGTTGTTAACTACGCGAAACGTCAACAAGGTCGTCGTGTCTATGCTGCGCAAAGTACACATTTACCTTTAAAAGTGAACATGGCAGGTGTTATTCCAGCTATTTTTGCTTCAAGTATCATTCTGTTTCCAGCGACTTTAACCTCCTGGTTCGGCGGAAGTACTGGGTGGTCATGGTTAAGTGCTATTTCGGATAATTTAGCACCAGGTCAGCCACTTTATGTGTTACTATACGCAACTGCTATCATCTTCTTCTGCTTTTTCTACACGGCGTTGGTGTTTAACCCTCGCGAAACTGCAGATAATTTGAAGAAGTCCGGCGCATTTGTACCGGGTATTCGTCCGGGAGAGCAAACGGCGAGGTACATCGATAAAGTGATGACACGCCTTACTCTTATTGGCGCCCTGTATATTACCTTTATCTGCCTGATCCCGGAGTTCATGCGTGATGCGATGAATGTTCCATTTAGCTTTGGTGGTACATCACTGCTAATTGTCGTCGTTGTTATCATGGACTTTATGGCTCAAGTGCAAACTCTGATGATGTCTAGTCAATACGAGTCTGCATTGAAAAAAGCAAACCTAAAAGGCCAAGGCCGTTAATTTAGGTGCTTGAGAAGTTACGGAGAGTAAAAATGAAAGTTCGTGCTTCCGTCAAGAAAATGTGTCGTAACTGTAAAATCGTTCGTCGCGACGGTGTCGTACGTGTGATTTGCAGCGTAGAACCAAAGCATAAACAGCGTCAAGGCTGATTTATTGCAGATTTTTCTTGCAAAGTCGGGTTGAGCTGGCTAGATTAGCCAGCCAATCTTTTTTATGTAAGTGTATTCTTCATTTGAGTATCCTGAAAACGGGCTTTTCAGCATGAGAATACAGTTAATTAGTAATAGGAGTGCATAGTGGCCCGTATAGCAGGCATTAACATTCCTGATCATAAACACACCGTTATTGCTTTAACTGCAATCTTCGGTATCGGTAAAACTCGTTCAAAAGCCATTTGTGCTTCAACGGGTATTGCTGAAGATGTTAAGATCAGTGAGCTGTCTGAAGAACAGATTGAGCAACTGCGTGAAGCAGTTGGCAAATTCGTTGTTGAAGGTGATCTGCGTCGTGAAGTTACCCTGAGCATCAAGCGTCTTATGGACCTTGGTTGCTACCGTGGTTTGCGTCATCGTCGTGGTCTTCCGGTTCGCGGTCAGCGCACCAAGACCAATGCACGTACCCGTAAGGGTCCGCGCAAACCGATCAAGAAATAATCGGGGTGAGTAAATAATGGCAAAGGCACCAGTTCGTGCACGTAAGCGTGTAAGAAAACAAGTCTCAGACGGCGTGGCTCATGTCCATGCGTCTTTTAACAACACCATCGTTACTATTACTGATCGTCAGGGTAACGCACTGGGTTGGGCAACAGCCGGTGGTTCCGGTTTCCGTGGTTCACGTAAATCTACGCCGTTCGCTGCTCAGGTCGCTGCAGAGCGCTGTGCAGAAGCTGTAAAAGATTACGGTATTAAAAACCTGGAAGTTATGGTAAAGGGTCCGGGTCCAGGACGCGAATCAACGATTCGTGCACTGAACGCCGCAGGTTTCCGCATCACTAATATTACTGATGTGACTCCGATCCCTCACAACGGTTGTCGTCCGCCGAAGAAACGTCGCGTATAACGCGCCTGTTTCTAGGTTAGTTGGAGAAAGAAAATGGCAAGATATTTGGGTCCTAAGCTCAAGCTGAGCCGTCGTGAGGGCACCGACTTATTCCTTAAGTCTGGCGTTCGCGCGATTGATTCCAAGTGTAAGATTGAACAAGCCCCTGGTCAACACGGTGCGCGTAAACCGCGTCTGTCTGACTACGGCGGTCAGTTACGTGAAAAACAAAAAGTTCGTCGTATGTACGGTGTTCTTGAGCGTCAATTCCGTAACTATTATCAAGAAGCAGCTCGTCTGAAAGGCAACACCGGTGAAAACCTGTTAGCGTTGCTTGAAGGCCGTCTGGATAACGTCGTTTATCGTATGGGCTTTGGAGCTACTCGCGCTGAATCGCGCCAGTTAGTTAGCCACAAGTCAATCCTGGTAAATGGTCACGTTGTTAACATCGCTTCTTATCAGGTATCTCCGAATGATGTTGTAAGCATCCGTGAGAAAGCCAAAAAGCAAGCTCGCGTTAAGGCGGCTCTTGAGCTGTCAGAACAACGTGAAAAGCCAACCTGGCTAGAAGTTGATGCAGCTAAGATGGAAGGTGTGTTCAAGCGCAAGCCTGAGCGTACTGATCTGTCTGCGGACATTAACGAGCACCTGATCGTCGAGCTTTACTCCAAGTAAAGCTTGAGTACCAAAGAGAGGACACAATGCAGGGTTCTGTGACAGAGTTTCTAAAACCGCGCCTGGTAGATATCGAGCAAGTAAGTTCGACGCACGCCAAGGTGACCCTTGAACCATTAGAGCGTGGCTTTGGCCATACTTTAGGTAACGCACTGCGCCGTATTCTGCTTTCATCCATGCCGGGTTGCGCGGTGACCGAGGTTGAAATTGATGGTGTACTTCATGAGTACAGCACCAAAGAAGGGATCCAAGAAGATATTCTCGAAATCCTGCTCAACCTGAAAGGGCTTGCGGTAAGAGTTCAAGGTAAAGATGAAGTTATTCTAACTTTGAATAAATCTGGCATTGGCCCTGTGACTGCAGCCGACATTACCCATGATGGTGATGTCGAAATCGTCAAGCCACAGCATGTGATTTGCCACCTTACTGACGAGAGCGCATCTGTAAATATGCGTATCAAAGTTCAGCGTGGTCGTGGTTACGTGCCGGCTTCTGCCCGAATTCATTCGGAAGAAGATGAGCGCCCAATTGGACGTTTGTTAGTAGATGCTTGCTACAGCCCTGTAGACCGTATTGCCTACAATGTTGAAGCAGCTCGCGTTGAGCAACGTACAGATTTGGACAAGCTAGTCATCGAAATGGAAACTAACGGCACAATCGATCCTGAAGAGGCGATTCGTCGTGCAGCGACCATTCTGGCTGAACAACTTGATGCTTTTGTTGATTTACGTGATGTACGTCAACCAGAAGTTAAAGAAGAGAAACCAGAATTCGATCCGATCTTGCTGCGCCCTGTTGACGATCTGGAATTGACTGTCCGCTCTGCTAACTGCTTGAAAGCAGAAGCTATCCACTACATCGGTGATCTGGTACAACGTACTGAGGTTGAGCTTCTTAAGACGCCTAACCTTGGTAAAAAATCTCTTACTGAGATTAAAGACGTGCTGGCTTCACGTGGACTTTCTCTGGGCATGCGCCTAGAAAACTGGCCACCTGCAAGCATTGCAGATGAGTAACCGGATCACAGGTTAAGGTTTCACTGAGAAGGATAAGGTCATGCGCCATCGTAAGAGTGGTCGTCAACTGAACCGTAACAGCAGCCATCGCCAGGCTATGTTCCGTAACATGGCTGGTTCATTAGTCCGTCACGAGATTATCAAGACGACTTTACCAAAGGCTAAAGAACTGCGTCGCGTTGTTGAGCCGCTGATTACACTTGCTAAGACTGACAATGTTGCTAACCGTCGTCTAGCATTCGCCCGTACTCGCGATAACGAGATCGTGGCAAAATTATTTAATGAGTTAGGCCCGCGTTTTGCGAGTCGCACTGGTGGTTACACTCGTATTCTTAAGTGTGGCTTCCGTGCTGGAGACAACGCTCCGATGGCATACATCGAGTTAGTTGATCGTCCTGAAGCTCAAGCTGAAGCTGCAGAGTAATCTGCCAGTCGATGCTATTAAAAAACCCGCTCCGGCGGGTTTTTTATTTTCTCCAATCTAAGGGTATCCTATGATGTTTCTCGATTCTCTTGTTGAACGGCACATTCAAACTGCACAACAACAAGGGCAGTTTGATGATTTACCCGGTGCAGGTAAACCTTTGGTATTAGATGATGATAGCCAAGTACCCGAAAATTTAAGAATGGCTTATCGCATATTGAAGATGAGTGGTTTTTTACCTGATGCACTGCAACTTAGGCAAGAAGCGCTTACTGTTCAGTCTCTTTTAATTAACGCGACAGATGCTGATGAGCAGTTTACTCATAATGCTCATTTAGAAGTGCTTAAACTGAAGATAGCTCAGGCAGGTTTTTCGACTCAATTTCTTGAGGAAGTGGGCTATGGAGAGGTTGTGAAAGACAAACTATTAGGAAAAAATGGAGTATAAAAAAGCCATAACATCGTGCTATGGCTTTTTTTCAAAAATTTATTGTTTCGTTTTTAGTAGATCACGAATTTCTGTCAACAACACTTCTTCTGCGCTTGGTTTGGCAACTGGTTTCTCAACTTCTTTCTTTTTATAAAGCTTATTCATCACTTTAATCGCTAAGAAAATAGCGAATGCGATGATGATAAAATCGAAAATTGATTGAATGAAGATACCGTACTGTAAAAGAACTGCTGGCGTATCACCCACGGCAGGCTTCAGCGTAACTGCCATATTTTTGAAATCGATACCACCGATCAATAAGCCTAGCGGCGGCATAATGATGTTTGCAACGAGAGAAGAAACGATCTTCCCAAATGCAGCACCAATTACCACACCGACAGCCAAATCGACCACATTCCCACGCATAGCAAAATCACGGAACTCTTTAAATAAACTCATGCAGGCTATTCCCTTAAAAGATGAATGAAACGGTACTTTACTAAAATAAAATTTATATTACTACGTATGGGTGCCTATCAATTACGGCATCAAGTTATAAGAAGAAAGGACTTGGTTGGAAAAGCTTCTCTACATCGCTCACATATTTCTTATCGGTTAAAAACATAATGACATGATCGGCTTGCTCTATTCTGGTTGAGCCATTAGCAATAATAACTTCATCACCTCTTACTATTGCCCCGATAATCGTGCCGGGTGGCAGTTTTATTTCTTGTATAGTCCTTCCTACTACCCGAGAAGTACTCTCCTCACCATGAGCAATTGCCTCGATAGCTTCTGCTATACCTCTACGCAGAGAATGCACACTTACAATATCTGCTTTCCTGACATGTCCTAGTAAAGCTGAAATAGTGGCTTGTTGAGGAGATATTGCAATATCAATGACACTACCTTGCACTAAATCGACGTAAGCTCGTCTTTGTATCAAGACCATGGCTTTTTTCGCCCCCATTTTTTTAGCTAACATGGCAGACATGATATTGGCTTCATCGTCGTTAGTAACGGCGATAAAGAGATCAACCTGGTCGATATTCTCTTCAGCCAAAAGCTCTTGATCTGAGGCATCACCATAAAAAACGGTAGTATTATTGAGCTGCTGTGCCAGCTCAGCCGCACGTTCTTTATTACGTTCAATAAGCTTAATACTATATTGTTTTTCAAGTTTCTTAGCTAAACCGAAACCAATGTTGCCCCCACCCACAAGCATGATTCTCTTATAAGGTTTTTCCAGGCGCTGCATTTCACTCATTACTGCCCGAATATGCTGATTCGCAGCGATGAAGAAGACTTCATCGCCTGCTTCAATAATGGTGGTACCTTGGGGGCGAATAGGGCGGTCTTGTCTAAAAATCGCGGAGACCCGACTTTCTATGTGAGGCATATGTTCGCGCATCGTTGAAAGCGGATTACCAACGAGGGGGCCACCGTAATAAGCTTTGACTACCGCAAGACTGACTTTATCATCCGCGAAGTTAACGACCTGCAATGCCCCAGGATATTCGATCAGTCTAAATATGTTATCGATCACTAATTGTTCTGGTGCGATGAGATGATCAATTGGGATCGCTTCTGGAATAAAGAGCTTATCCATATCGTGTAAGTATTCAGATGCTCGGATCCTAGCAATACGATTAGGCGTATTAAAAAGCGTATAGGCAATTTGGCAGGCGATCATATTGGTTTCATCAGAACTGGTGACGGCTACCAACATATCAGCATCTTCCGCTCCTGCCTCTTCTAAAGTACGGGGATGGGATCCGGACCCGGTAACTACCCGAAGATCGAACTTATCTTGTAAACCACGTAAACGCGTTGGGTCAGTGTCTACGACGGTCACATCATTATTCTCGCCTACTAGATTTTCTGCAAGCGTACCGCCAACTTGACCAGCGCCCAGGATAATAATTTTCATCGTCGTGACACTCTTATCGTTAAATTAATGTTTGATGAGTTTTGCGTAGAAGAAACCGTCACCGCCCAATTCAGAAGGGAGTACCTGTAAACCTTGCTCTGTACCTCCTGGAAGGACGACGTGGCTCGCGTCAGAATGCGAGGTTAGGAAATCTGCCACTTGGCGACTGTTCTCTTCCGGAAGAATCGAACAGGTTGCATACAGTAATGTACCGCCTGATTTAAGTCGCTTCCAAGCGGCTTCGAATATCTCTTTTTGCAGCAAGGCTAACTCAGCAATATCATTATCTCTTCTAAGCCATTTGATATCAGGATGTCGGCGTATTACACCGGTTGCTGAGCAGGGTGCATCAAGAAGAATGCGATCAAATAGCTGGTCTTCAAGCCACTGATCAGGATAGCGGCCATCCCCACAAATCAAGGTTGCGGTTAAATTTAGACGATCAAGATTTTCGGCTACTCTTGCTAGACGTTGTTCATCAATGTCAACTGCAGTGACCTCTGCATTGCTGGCGAGTTCAAGTATGTGCGTAGTTTTTCCGCCAGGTGCGGCACAAATATCAAGAATCTTCTCGCCTGGTTGTGGGTCTAAATAAAGGGAACAACGTTGGGCAGATAAATCTTGTACCGTTACCCAGCCATCTTGAAACCCAGGGAGCAAGGTGACACCTACTGGTTTTTCAAGACATAACGCTTGAGGAGAGAGGGGGCTAGTTGTCGCAGAGATACCCGCTTCTTGCAGTAAGTTAAGCCAATCATCTGTTGAATGGTGAAGTGCATTTACTCTTAGCCACATAGGAGGACGACTATTGTTTGCTTCTAAAACAGAAATCCATTGATCTGGCCAAGCGGCTTTTATTCTATTAATAAACCATGATGGGTGAAGATGCTTAACAGAATCTGGGGCTTGGTCAAAGGTAAATTCTGACTGGCGTCTTTGATAAGTCCTCAATACACCGTTAATAAGACCTTTCAGGCTCTGACGTTTTAGTGAAACCGCGGCTTGGACTGTCTCTGCGAGAGCTGCATGAGGGGGGACTCGTGTATTTTTTAGCTGATAGATACCTACCATTAATAAGTAATGAATAACCCTATGCTTACCTTTCATTGGCTTATCCATTAACTGCAGGATAATGTGATCGAGTTGTGGTAAGAAGCGTATCACCCCAAAACACAGTTCTTGAAGTAACCCTCGATCTTTTTCAGGTAATTGTCGTTGTGCTTGTGGGAGAACTGTTGATAAAGATTGGCCTTTATCAATAACCTGCTCAACCAATTGTGCGGCAATCCCGCGCAGGTTAGCTGTATTTTTCATGCATTACTCATATGGTGATTGAAAGGCCAAGGCTTTCTAATTAAGAACCGTTCCAGGCGTAAACCACTCTTGACGGGAATTTAGGAGATCTTGTGCCGTCATGGGTTTTTTACCCGCGGGTTGCATTATCTCAAGATTTAAGATGCCTTCACTGGTTGCCACTTGAATACCTGATTTATCAGCAGATATGATCGTTCCGGGCTCACCTTTGTCATCAGAAGGAAGCACCGAAGCTCGCCAAACTTTGATACTCTGCTCCTGTATTACAAAATGGCTAAATGGCCACGGATTGAATGCTCTAATACAACGCTCTAAGGTCGTAGCTGGCAGGCCCCAATTCATACGGGCTTCTTCTTTACTTAGCTTGTGAGCATAAGTCGCTAGGCTGTCGTCTTGTTTTTCAGGAACTAGCGTATTTTGTGCGAGCTGGTGTAAGCTTTTTAAAAGAGCTTGAGGGCCCAATTCAGCAAGCTTGTCGTAAAGTGAGGCGCTAGTATCATCAGGAAGGATAGGGCAAGAGACTTTCAATAGCATATCGCCAGTATCTAAACCAACATCCATCTGCATAATAGTGACCCCTGTTAGCTCATCACCCGCCCATAACGCTCTTTGGATAGGTGCTGCGCCACGCCATGCGGGCAGCAAAGAGCCATGCACATTCAAGCATCCTGATTTAGGCATCTCTAATACTTTAGCGGGTAAAATAAGACCATAAGCGACAACGACCATGACGTCTGCATCCAGATCAGCCACTAATTGCTGCTGTTCAGGGCTTCGCAGTGATTCGGGTTGGAATACTGGGAGGCCATGGGCTTCGGCGACAACTTTAACGGGCGACGGCATCAGTTTTTTCCCGCGCCCAGCAGGACGGTCGGGCTGAGTGAAGACTCCAACCACTTGATAAGGTGAGTTGAGCAAAACTTCTAAATGTTTTGCAGCAAAATCCGGTGTCCCGGCAAAAATTATTTTTAAGGAGTCTGACACTGTACCGTTCTCTACGTAAAAAGTAATAGGTTAGCTGCGGTTTTGACGAGCGAGTTTCTCAAGTTTTTGACGAATACGTTGACGCTTCAACGGTGAAAGGTAATCGATGAAGAGTTTACCCTCTAAGTGGTCAATCTCGTGTTGAATACAAATTGCGAGTAAACCATCCGCATCAAGTTCGAATTGCTCACCTTCACGGTTTAATGCCCGAATACTCACTTTTTCAGCTCGTGGAACTAACGCACGCTGTTCAGGAATAGAAAGACATCCTTCCTCAATACCTGTTTCGCCACATTTAGTGAGAATCTCGGGATTGATCAATACCAGGCGTTCATTGCGTTCTTCAGAGACGTCAATCACGATAATACGCTGATGAATATCAACTTGAGTGGCGGCAAGACCAATACCTTCCTCGGCATACATTGTCTCGAACATATCATCGACGATCTGTTTGATGTCGTTAGTGACTTGAGCAACAGGCTTAGCTACTTTGCGAAGCCGCTCGTCAGGATAATGTAGTACTTGTAACACTGACATAAATTTCCAAATATCTATTCAAAAAGGGTTAATTATCTACCCTTATTGTAGCCCTTTCACTGCATGATTGACAGTCTTGTTAAGGCAACGGAGTGGTCAATATGCAATCGGAATTAAAGGAAATCGAAACATGGCTTCGATGCGCAGCCATTAAAAATATTAAGCATCCTCATCGTCTCCACCTGATAAATGTCCTGTTGCAACATTCTCAGATAAGCAATGATACGCTTCGGCAATTGCGACTTAATGGAAGACAAATTACTCAATATAATGATTTTTCGATAAAAGAAGTTACGCAGGCTCAGCAGTGGATTAACGATAAGGAACAATATTTTATCCATTACAATCATCCCTTTTACCCTAAATCCCTCAAGCAATGTGCCTCGCCTCCTTTGTATCTCTTTGCTAAAGGAAATATCAAACTTTTAGATGAGGTACAACTGGCAATTGTGGGAAGTCGTAACTGCTCATACTATGGGAAGTATTGGGCTGAAAGGTTATCGAGCGATATTGCTTCCCACAATGTCGTTATTACTAGTGGGCTAGCAGTAGGGATTGATGCAATTGCACACCGTGCAGCATTAGAGAGTAAAGGGGCGACGATAGCGGTATTAGGGAGTGGATTAGGGCACATCTATCCACCAGAAAATATTTCCCTTTATTATGAAATTATTGATAAAGGAGGGCTGGTGGTTAGTGAGTTTCCGTTAGGCATACCTCCTAAAGGTGTTAATTTCCCAAGAAGGAATCGGATCATTAGTGGGCTAAGTGTTGGAACCTTGGTTGTTGAAGCTTCGCAGCGAAGTGGTTCGTTAATTACTGCTCGGTATGCTTTAGAACAAAATAGAAATGTGTATGCGCTGCCTGGTTCATTACATAGCCCATACTCAGCTGGCTGCCATTGGTTAATTCAACAAGGAGCATTATTAGTTCGAGAGGCCGGAGATATTATTGAAGATCTCCATTCTTCTCATCCTTCTGTGCTTTATCCGCCACACAAATCAATAAATTTTGAACAGAGTGACAAAGTACCATTGCCATTTGCTCATCTCTTGGCTAACGTAGGAGATGAAGTAACATCTGTTGACGTTGTCGCTGAACGTGCCGGCCAACCTGTGCCAGAAACAGTTGTCGCATTACTGCAGCTGGAGTTAGCAGGATGGATCGCAGCTGTACCCGGCGGCTATGTCCGATTAAGGAGGGCAAGCCATGTTCGACGTTCTAATGTACTTGTTTGAGACATATATCCATAGTGAAATAGAAATGCAGGTGGATCAGGATAAGTTAACCAATGACTTAACTGATGCAGGTTTTCACCAAGAAGATATATACAATGCTCTGAGTTGGTTAGAGAAGCTTGCAGATTATCAAGATGGGTTAGTCGAACCATTATTGATGCTTAATGACCCACTCTCTGTTCGTATCTACACTGAACAGGAAAGCATGAAATTAGATGCAGAATGTCGGGGCTTCATTTTACTGCTTGAACAAATGCAGGTCCTAAACATTGAAACACGTGAAATGGTTATTGAACGTGTGACTGCTCTCGATACTCAATCATTCGAATTGGATGATCTCAAATGGGTTATATTGATGGTTCTTTTCAATATACCTGGGTGCGAGAACGCCTACCAACAGATGGAAGATCTACTATTCGACGTAACGGATAGAGTGATCCACTGAAAATTGTTGTTAATTGTGAATCCATGTCTAAAGTCGAATTATTTTCTGCAGCGCAAAAAGAGCTCTGCCCCCAGTGTGGTGCAGAGCTTGTTATACGCTCGGGCCCACATGGCCCATTTCTAGGTTGCTCAACGTTCCCTCAATGTGATTACCTTCGTTCATTATCACCCTCTGCCGATGGGCATATTATCAAAGTACTCGAAGGTCATGCCTGTCCGAAATGTGGGGCTGATAAGGCATTGAGGCAGGGGCGTTATGGAATGTTTGTTGGTTGTACTGACTACCCAGCCTGCGATTATTCAGAGGCAATCACACATACAGATTCGACAGAGGTGCAGTGCCCTGAATGTCAGAATGGGACTCTAGTAAAAAGACAGTCGCGCTTCGGTAAAACGTTTTACGCTTGTTCAGAATATCCCAAATGTCGCTACGCATTGAATAATCGCCCTGTTAACGGAGTCTGCGCCCACTGTGGGTTTAAGCTGCTCTACAATAAAAAGAGTGTGAAAGGCTTAAAAACCTTTTGTGCTAATAAATCCTGTGGAATAGAAGTAGATTCTATTTCTGAAGAGTAAAAGAATGTCTAACATCACTTATCAAGAATCGTTAACCCGCTGTATTCAGTCACTACATGATGGAAAAGTTATCGCTTACCCTACCGAGGCAGTATTTGGTCTTGGCTGTGATCCTGATAATCAACAAGCTGTGGAGAAATTACTCCAGCTTAAACAGCGACCCGTGGAGAAGGGACTTATTCTTATTGCGGCATCTTATGAGCAATTACGTTCTTATATAGCCGTTGATGAAATAAGTGAGTTACAGGAAAAGAGGATGTTAGGCCACTGGCCGGGACCGGTAACTTTCGTTGTACCCGCATCGCCCAGCGCTCCAAAATGGATTACTGGGAAATTTGAAAGCATTGCGGTACGAGTCACCGACCATCCTGTTGCTAGACAACTTTGCGAATCTATTGGTAAACCATTGGTATCAACCAGCGCCAATCTGTCGGGACAGCCTCCCGCTAGAGTCTGGCGTGAGGTTATCGAGCAGTTTGGAGAAGATTTTGCAGTGGTCAAAGCTTCGACCGGAGGACGTGAGAATCCTTCAGAGATAAGAAATGCTTTAACGGGCGAACGTATTCGTGAGGGGTAACCAAATGCATAAATATGACTATGTCGTGATAGGGAATCCCATTGCTCACAGTAAATCCCCTTTCATTCACCAACTGTTTGCTAAACAAACGGGGATTCCTCATCACTATGGTAGCTTATTGGTAGAGTTGGGAGCGTTCGAGAAATCGGTTAAGCAATTTTTCGAACAGGGCGGTAAGGGGGCCAACGTTACCCTACCCTTTAAGCAAGAAGCTTTTACGCTCGCTGATCAGTTAACAGAGCGAGCCCAATGTGCTGGGGCCGTGAACACGTTAAAACTTCTCAAGAATGGCGAGATTTTGGGTGATAACACTGATGGTGTCGGTCTTGTCTCAGACATTCATCGACACTTCGATTTAAATGCGAATGCTAAGGTACTTATGTTAGGGGCTGGTGGTGCTGCAAGAGGAGCAATTCAACCACTACTGCAGGCTGGCTATCAGCTATCAATAAGTAATAGAACGCAATCTAAAGCGGAAGCGATGATTAATGAATTTAGCGAGATAGGCATACTCTCTCTCCATCTAGAAGGTGATACGCATTGTGATTACGATCTTATTATTAATGCAACGTCTAGCGGAGTAAGCGGTAAACGCCCATCACTGAGTGAAGATTGTTTGAAGCTTAGTACGAGTTGTTACGATATGTTCTACCAATCGGGTAATACGCCTTTTATAGATTGGGCGATAAGCCATAATGTAAAAGACACGGCGGATGGCCTTGGTATGTTAGTCGGGCAAGCTGCACACGCTTTTGCGCTTTGGCACGAGACTATGCCTGATATTGAACCTGTGATTAAGCAGCTGCGTAGCGAGATGTCTGCATGAATCAAGCTATACAATTTCTAGAGGATGAGTATCTCGACTCTGAGAGCCAAGCAGTTATGTTCTCGGCATTGGACAGCGGCCGTAAATTGACCTGTGCAATTAGTATTGCCGACTTAAGCATCCACTTCGGCGTTGGCGATGCACTAACCCTTTTTGACCAAAACCGTTGGGATATTGAAGAAATGGCCGAGAAGGCCATTACCTCTGAGCTTGACGATTCAGACGGCCGTTACTGGCTATCAAGATAATCTTGCTTCCAAGTTTTGTAATTTTCTGCTGATTTCTTTAAACCTTTTATTTCGTCATCTGTTAATGGGCGTATCTGTCTGACTGGATTACCCATATAGAGATAACCACTTATCAATTTTTTGTTTGACGGAATAAGGGTACCTGCACCAATTAATATGTCATCTTGAATTTCAGCTGCATCAAGGATGATGCTACCCATCCCGATTAACACTCTATTACCGATCCGACAACCATGCAGCATAACTTTATGGCCGATAGTGACGTCATCACCGATTATAAGAGGATGGCCGAGTGGATTCTTTTCGGAACGATGGGTTACATGTAATACAGAACCATCTTGTATATTGCTTCTTGCACCAATAGTGATCTGATTAACGTCGCCACGAATAACCACAAGTGGCCATATGCTTGAATGATCCTTAAGGATCACATCGCCGATGACTACCGCTGAGGGATCAATGAATACCTCTTTACCAACAGTTGGGGAATACGCCTTAAAGCGTCGCAATGGGTTTTGCATAATCTTTCAACCTTTTGAATATGAAATCACGGTAATGATCGCTTATTTCTAAGGCAAAATGCATCCTTTTCATACGGAATGATTTAATAATCACCACTCAGTAAAAAAGTTTAAATAATCCCTTGCGCTCTGAGCGGAACTCCCTATAATGCGCATCCACTGACACGGCAAAGCACGATACGCAGCGCGGTGACAGGGACTGAAGCGATTCGGTCCAGGAGAAAAAATCAAAATAATGATTGACTCCTGAGGTGAAGCGAGTAATATACGCCACCTCGCGACAACGAGTTAAAACGTTGATTCGCAATGCTCTTTAACAATTTATCAGACAATCTGTGTGGGCACTCGCAGGATTGATATCACAAAAAACTTTGTAGTATCAAGTCTTGAAGAGTGACACTGAAAATTCATTTACGAATAACAGAATAATTTCTTTGAGCATCAAACTTTAAATTGAAGAGTTTGATCATGGCTCAGATTGAACGCTGGCGGCAGGCCTAACACATGCAAGTCGAACGGTAACAGAGAGTAGCTTGCTACTTTGCTGACGAGTGGCGGACGGGTGAGTAATGTCTGGGGATCTGCCTGATGGAGGGGGATAACTACTGGAAACGGTAGCTAATACCGCATAATGTCGCAAGACCAAAGCGGGGGACTTTCGGGCCTCGCACCATCGGATGAACCCAGATGGGATTAGCTAGTAGGTAGGGTAATGGCTTACCTAGGCGACGATCCCTAGCTGGTCTGAGAGGATGACCAGCCACACTGGAACTGAGACACGGTCCAGACTCCTACGGGAGGCAGCAGTGGGGAATATTGCACAATGGGCGCAAGCCTGATGCAGCCATGCCGCGTGTATGAAGAAGGCCTTCGGGTTGTAAAGTACTTTCAGTCAGGAGGAAGGGTGTGAAACTAATACTTTCATGCATTGACGTTACTGACAGAAGAAGCACCGGCTAACTCCGTGCCAGCAGCCGCGGTAATACGGAGGGTGCAAGCGTTAATCGGAATTACTGGGCGTAAAGCGCACGCAGGCGGTTTGTTAAGTCAGATGTGAAATCCCCGGGCTCAACCTGGGAACTGCATTTGAAACTGGCAAGCTTGAGTCTTGTAGAGGGGGGTAGAATTCCAGGTGTAGCGGTGAAATGCGTAGAGATCTGGAGGAATACCGGTGGCGAAGGCGGCCCCCTGGACAAAGACTGACGCTCAGGTGCGAAAGCGTGGGGAGCAAACAGGATTAGATACCCTGGTAGTCCACGCCGTAAACGATGTCGACTTGGAGGCTGTTCCCTTGAGGAGTGGCTTCCGGAGCTAACGCGTTAAGTCGACCGCCTGGGGAGTACGGCCGCAAGGTTAAAACTCAAATGAATTGACGGGGGCCCGCACAAGCGGTGGAGCATGTGGTTTAATTCGATGCAACGCGAAGAACCTTACCTACTCTTGACATCCAGAGAATTTAGCAGAGATGCTTTAGTGCCTTCGGGAACTCTGAGACAGGTGCTGCATGGCTGTCGTCAGCTCGTGTTGTGAAATGTTGGGTTAAGTCCCGCAACGAGCGCAACCCTTATCCTTTGTTGCCAGCACGTAATGGTGGGAACTCAAAGGAGACTGCCGGTGATAAACCGGAGGAAGGTGGGGATGACGTCAAGTCATCATGGCCCTTACGAGTAGGGCTACACACGTGCTACAATGGCGCATACAAAGAGAAGCGACCTCGCGAGAGCAAGCGGACCTCATAAAGTGCGTCGTAGTCCGGATTGGAGTCTGCAACTCGACTCCATGAAGTCGGAATCGCTAGTAATCGTAAATCAGAATGTTACGGTGAATACGTTCCCGGGCCTTGTACACACCGCCCGTCACACCATGGGAGTGGGTTGCAAAAGAAGTAGATAGCTTAACCTTCGGGAGGGCGTTTACCACTTTGTGATTCATGACTGGGGTGAAGTCGTAACAAGGTAACCGTAGGGGAACCTGCGGTTGGATCACCTCCTTACCTGTAAGATACATTGCTGCGTAGTGCTCACACAGATTGTCTGATGAAAATGTAAAGAAGCAAGGCGTCTTGCGAAGCAGACTTATGTCCCCTTCGTCTAGAGGCCCAGGACACCGCCCTTTCACGGCGGTAACAGGGGTTCGAATCCCCTAGGGGACGCCACTTGCTGGTCTGTGAGTGAAAGTCGCCGACACTATTATCTTAAAGCTGACTTACGAGTCGTCTTTAAGATATTGCTCTTTAAAAATCTGGAAACAAGCTGATAAATTGAAAACACTGAATAATGAAAATTATTCGGAGTCTCTCAAAGACTTTTACAGTCTACAACGTCTAAGACGTCTGTGGGTTGTGAGGTTAAGCGAATAAGCGTACACGGTGGATGCCCTGGCAGTCAGAGGCGATGAAGGACGTGCTAATCTGCGAAAAGCGTCGGTAAGGTGATATGAACCGTTATAGCCGACGATATCCGAATGGGGAAACCCAGTGTGTTTCGACACACTATCGTTAACTGAATACATAGGTTAACGAGGCGAACCGAGGGAACTGAAACATCTAAGTACCTCGAGGAAAAGAAATCAACCGAGATTCCCCTAGTAGCGGCGAGCGAACGGGGAGGAGCCCAGAGTCTGCATCAGTCAGTGTGTTAATGGAACGGTCTGGAAAGTCCGGCGATACAGGGTGATAGCCCCGTACATGAAAATGCACTGATTGTGAGCTCGAAGAGTAGGGCGGGACACGTGGTATCCTGTCTGAATATGGGGGGACCATCCTCCAAGGCTAAATACTCCTGACTGACCGATAGTGAACCAGTACCGTGAGGGAAAGGCGAAAAGAACCCCGGCGAGGGGAGTGAAATAGAACCTGAAACCGTGTACGTACAAGCAGTGGGAGCACGCCTTGAGCGTGTGACTGCGTACCTTTTGTATAATGGGTCAGCGACTTATATTTTGTAGCAAGGTTAACCGAATAGGGGAGCCGCAGGGAAACCGAGTCTTAACTGGGCGTTAAGTTGCAAGGTATAGACCCGAAACCCGGTGATCTAGCCATGGGCAGGTTGAAGGTTGGGTAACACTAACTGGAGGACCGAACCGACTAATGTTGAAAAATTAGCGGATGACTTGTGGCTGGGGGTGAAAGGCCAATCAAACCGGGAGATAGCTGGTTCTCCCCGAAAGCTATTTAGGTAGCGCCTCGTGAACTCATCTTCGGGGGTAGAGCACTGTTTCGGCTAGGGGGCCATCCCGGCTTACCAACCCGATGCAAACTACGAATACCGAAGAATGTTATCACGGGAGACACACGGCGGGTGCTAACGTCCGTCGTGAAGAGGGAAACAACCCAGACCGCCAGCTAAGGTCCCAAAGTCATAGTTAAGTGGGAAACGATGTGGGAAGGCCCAGACAGCCAGGATGTTGGCTTAGAAGCAGCCATCATTTAAAGAAAGCGTAATAGCTCACTGGTCGAGTCGGCCTGCGCGGAAGATGTAACGGGGCTAAACTATGCACCGAAGCTGCGGCAGCGACACTATGTGTTGTTGGGTAGGGGAGCGTTCTGTAAGCCGTTGAAGGTGAACTGTGAGGTTTGCTGGAGGTATCAGAAGTGCGAATGCTGACATAAGTAACGATAAAGCGGGTGAAAAACCCGCTCGCCGGAAGATCAAGGGTTCCTGTCCAACGTTAATCGGGGCAGGGTGAGTCGACCCCTAAGGCGAGGCTGAAAAGCGTAGTCGATGGGAAACAGGTTAATATTCCTGTACTTGGTGTTACTGCGAAGGGGGGACGGAGAAGGCTAGGTTATCCGGGCGACGGTTGTCCCGGTTTAAGCGAGTAGGCTGATAGTTTTGGTAAATCCGGACTATCTTAAGGCTGAGACGTGATGACGAGGTTCTACGGAACTGAAGTAATTGATGCCATGCTTCCAGGAAAAGCCTCTAAGCTCTAGGTAACATTGAATCGTACCCCAAACCGACACAGGTGATCAGGTAGAGAATACCAAGGCGCTTGAGAGAACTCGGGTGAAGGAACTAGGCAAAATGGTGCCGTAACTTCGGGAGAAGGCACGCTGGCGCGTAGGTGAAGGGACTTGCTCCTGGAGCTGAAGCCAGTCGAAGATACCAGCTGGCTGCAACTGTTTATTAAAAACACAGCACTGTGCAAACACGAAAGTGGACGTATACGGTGTGACGCCTGCCCGGTGCTGGAAGGTTAATTGATGGGGTTATCCGTAAGGAGAAGCTCTTGATCGAAGCCCCAGTAAACGGCGGCCGTAACTATAACGGTCCTAAGGTAGCGAAATTCCTTGTCGGGTAAGTTCCGACCTGCACGAATGGCGTAATGATGGCCAGGCTGTCTCCACCCGAGACTCAGTGAAATTGAAATCGCTGTGAAGATGCAGTGTACCCGCGGCAAGACGGAAAGACCCCGTGAACCTTTACTATAGCTTGACACTGAACATTGAGCCTTGATGTGTAGGATAGGTGGGAGGCTTTGAAGTGTGGACGCCAGTCTGCATGGAGCCAACCTTGAAATACCACCCTTTAATGTTTGATGTTCTAACGTAGACCCGTGATCCGGGTTGCGGACAGTGTCTGGTGGGTAGTTTGACTGGGGCGGTCTCCTCCCAAAGAGTAACGGAGGAGCACGAAGGTTAGCTAATCACGGTCGGACATCGTGAGGTTAGTGCAAAGGCATAAGCTAGCTTGACTGCGAGAGTGACAGTTCGAGCAGGTGCGAAAGCAGGTCTTAGTGATCCGGTGGTTCTGAATGGAAGGGCCATCGCTCAACGGATAAAAGGTACTCCGGGGATAACAGGCTGATACCGCCCAAGAGTTCATATCGACGGCGGTGTTTGGCACCTCGATGTCGGCTCATCACATCCTGGGGCTGAAGTAGGTCCCAAGGGTACGGCTGTTCGCCGTTTAAAGTGGTACGCGAGCTGGGTTTAGAACGTCGTGAGACAGTTCGGTCCCTATCTGCCGTGGGCGTTGGAGAATTGAGGGGGGTTGCTCCTAGTACGAGAGGACCGGAGTGAACGCACCACTGGTGTTCGGGTTGTCATGCCAATGGCATTGCCCGGTAGCTAAGTGCGGAAAAGATAAGTGCTGAAAGCATCTAAGCACGAAACTTGCCCCAAGATGAGTTCTCCCTGACTCCTTGAGAGTCCTGAAGGGACGTTGAAGACTACGACGTTGATAGGCTGGGTGTGTAAGTGCAGCGATGCATTGAGCTAACCAGTACTAATGACCCGTGAGGCTTAACCTTACAACGCCAGAGGCGTTTTGGATTGAGAGATTTATCAGCGCGTTGACAGATTTTAAGAAACGAATTTGTAGAAACGATGGATTTTTATCGTAATCAAGGCGACAACCGAGCGATAAGAAGGAGCATACACCGGTATGTGACTGAATAGCGCGAGGGAAGTTAACGCCGAGTACGTTAAAAAGACACGTTTTTAGCACAAAGAATTTGCCTGGCGGCACTAGCGCGGTGGTCCCACCTGACCCCATGCCGAACTCAGAAGTGAAACGCCGTAGCGCCGATGGTAGTGTGGGGTCTCCCCATGCGAGAGTAGGGAACTGCCAGGCATCCAATTAAGACCAATAGGTCATGACCACACCCTTGACACGGTGCGGGAGAAACAAGCAAGGTAGCAATGCTGCTTTGAGACAGAATCGGTGGAGCGGTAGTTCAGTTGGTTAGAATACCTGCCTGTCACGCAGGGGGTCGCGGGTTCGAGCCCCGTCCGTTCCGCCACCTTTTTAGGGGCGTAGTTCAATTGGTAGAGCACCGGTCTCCAAAACCGGGTGTTGGGGGTTCGAGTCCCTCCGCCCCTGCCAGAAAGTAAAATCCTTTACACAAGTAAAGGATTTTTTTTTGCCTAAAATTTATGTTTTTTCAATTCTTATTTAAAAAGGTGCTATCCGTCTTTTGACGTCTAACACCGATTTCTTAGCCAATACTGACCGGTATATCAATCAATTGCTTTAATTCTTGAAGATGGTCACTATTTTGTAGCCATACAGCGTACAGTGTTCTGGGTATTAATGGCGAATTTTCAACTTTGATAAGATCGGGGTAAAGTTCGTCCCAGTAGTCAGGTAGGAAAGCGCAGCTATTCGTCGAGCCAAGTAACTCACGAGCGATATTAGCTGAGGTCGTGGTTAACAGATACGAGTCATCGATTTCTGCAAGATACTCATCATGGTATTGAAAATCCGCTCCCCATTCGACTTTTATATAACGGCTTTTTTCATCTTGATGACTATTTTTAGAACGGAATAACGCCAAATTTAATGAACCAATAGGCTGGCTGGCTAACTCATCCATTTTTGGTGCTTCAGTGGTGATGAGTAAGTCGAGTTGACGTTCATGTATTTGTTTAACCAGCAGGTGTCGTTGTGCAACTCTTGCTTCAATATGTAGCTCGTCATACTCTTTGTAGAGTGATCTCAGCCAATTGGTTAAGTACCCCTCCCATAATGCCGTACTCGCCCCTACAGACAGCTCATGGTGTTGTAAGGCTAATGCGACGTCTTTCTTTGCCTGAGCCCAAGTCGACATCAGCGCATCAGCATAGGGTCTTAGCTTTTCTCCCGCAGTGGTTAATCTGATATTATTGCGGTGTCGAGTAAATAAACTGACTCCTAGCTGATTCTCAAGCTGCCTAATTCGAAAACTTACTGCCGATTGTGTGAGATATAAAGCTTCGGCAGCGCGACCGAAGTGTCGTGTACGACTCACTTCTAAGAAAGTTTTCAGTAATTCAGTGTCCAAAGCATATCTCCAAAAAAATTTATCGTATCAATTTAAATCTTTTGTTTTACACTTTGTCAAGCCTAACTAATACTCCGCGGCATGAACCACACAGCTATTAATAGAAGCAGGAGCGTGTTATATGGCGGAAAGCTTTGTAACTACCCACCGTTTTTTTGATAATAAGCATTACCCGCGTGGATTCTCCCGTCATGGAGATTTTACGATTAAAGAAGCTCAGTTTTTAGAACGTTTCGGTTTCGCGATGAATGAGCTCGACCTCGCTAAGCGTGAGCCAGCCAACGAAGAAGAAAAACAATTTGTTGAAGTTTGTCGCGGACAACGTCCCGCAGAGACTGAAGCAGAGAAAGTTTGGTCTAAGTATATGGCTCGTATCAAACGTCCTAAGCGCTTTCACACCTTATCCGGCGGTAAACCGCAAATGGATACGGTCGAAGATTACAGTGATAGCGATGACTGATAAAAGGGCTCACTGAGGTGGGCCCTTTTTTTATTGGTATAGTTGCGCTAGGTATTGAACAATACGGTCAGTGTACCGATAACTTAATGCCTCCTGTAACGCTGATCGAGTTACCTTAGGCTCACGGTTGAGGTCAGAAATGGTTCGTGCCACTTTTAAGAGATGACTAAGAGCCCTTTGTGATAGTAATAGTTGATGCAGGCAATCCTTCAACCAATCCCAATCTTCTGACGACAGCTGACAATATTGATTTATTTCACTCGCGTCGAGACGCGCATTTTCTTTCTTTTGTCGTTCAATCTGACAGGCTCTTGCTGACAAAACTCGCGCCTTAACTGTTAGGCTGGATTCATTGTCGAGTAATGTCGAACTCTCTGACGGAGCTGAAACCTCTATAGACAGTTGAAAGCGGTCAATTAACGCCGTTGAGAGTACCTCTACGCTTTTCCCTAAGGTGCGTCGAGTATTCTTAGCCTTCAATTCCGGCAGAGCATAGTAATAGGGTAGGTTGGTTGCTGCGATTAATTGAAAGATGGCCGGATAGGTAACCTGTGTTCTAGCACGTGATAGGAGAACATAACCTTGTTCCCATGGTGTCCTCAACGCATCTAATGTTTTCTTGTCGAACTCCAGTAATTCATCTAGAAAAAGTATCCCACGATGAGCGAGTGTAATTTCACCAGGTGAATCGGGATGAGTACTTCCAATTAGTCCAGCCGCCGTAACGCTGTGGTGCGGACTTCGGAAAGGGCGTGATAGTGGCTGAGACAAAGTGTTTTTAGAAAAATTTTCTACTTGGGCTATAGCGATCTTTTCTTCATGTGTTAGCTCGGGTAGCAGACCGGGTAGACAACGAGCTAACGTTGTTTTCCCAGTACCAGGAGGGCCAACCATTAATAAACTATGTCCACCCGCTGCAGCGATTTCTAAGGCACGTTTAGCATGATGGTGTCCAACGATGCTTTGCAAATCAATAGTAGGGTATTCAATATCATCGGTTAGGTTTTTAGGTTTTTTTTTGATGAGGCTCACTTCGTTTTGAAGATAGCGGCAAACTTGTCGAAGATTCTCGGCATAATAAACACTATCGTCAGCGAAAATTAATTCGGGTGAAAGGAGTTGTTGAGCGACGACAATTTGATGTTTCGCATCAGATGCCGCAAGCATAGCGGAAATAGCCCCCTTACAGCCGGTCAGTGAGCCATTGAGCGACAAGCCTGCATAAAACTCAACATGACCTTGACGTTTCAACTGAACCTGTCCTGAGGCGATAAGTATTGCTAGGGCTATGGGCAAGTCATAGCCATTAGTGTCACTGAGTTGAGGGCTGGGTGTTAGGCTTAATGTTATTTTTCTCGCGGGGAAGTGATAGCCACTATTTAGCATGGCACTACGCACTCGTGCTCTAATACCACGTGAAGTGCTATCAGAGAGTCCGACCAAAATAAATCCAGGTAAACCTTGGTTAATATCAATCTCAATCTTGATTCGTGTGGTATTTATGCCAACGACATAACGAGTATAAACTTCTGCTAGTGACATGAACGTCTCCCCCTCATAGAAGCATGCTAAGAAATAAAAGATTTTGCTATCAATCAGATTTCACGTTACGAGACTCGTCGATAAATTAAGTAACAATTTCAGGATATTTTATTTTTTATGATATTTATCTTTTAATTCAGAGTAATCATGGGGTTATCTGCCTATGATGAAGATTGAGTCTTATTGCTAGGTAAAAAAACATTGCATCATAGCCAAAAACTATGATAACTCTGTAGGTATTGATTCGATTAAGATGAATATCTGAACTGATTATGAAAGCCCTTTTACGAGTGATTAGCCTTATTCTCATTAGCGTGGTGGTGGTGATTCTCCCATCCTGCGGGGCTACGTTCGGAAGAGAAAAGGCTTAAAAATCAAGTCGTAATCTTAAGAAAACCCCCGCACTTAATAGTCCGGGGGTTTTTTTTTGGTCCAAACACAACAAAATAATAAAATCTGAGGTGACAGAGTTTTCAGCATAAAATTCTGTATAACCCAAAAAATGCAGAGGTTTAGTGATGACTGGAGCGCAGTGGGTAGTTCATGCTCTGAAAGGGCAAGGAATAAAGACGGTATTTGGGTACCCCGGTGGAGCGATCATGCCAGTGTATGACGCATTGTATGACGGCGGTGTTGAACATTTATTATGCCGACATGAGCAAGGTGCGGTGATCGCGGCAATCGGTTATGCGCGTGCGACGGGAAAAACGGGCGTCTGTATTGCGACGTCGGGACCGGGAGCAACTAATCTGATTACCGGTCTGGCTGATGCCATGATGGATTCAGTCCCAATTGTCGCCATCACAGGCCAAGTCTCTTCGGCGGTGATTGGTACTGACGCCTTCCAAGAAATCGATGTACTCGGCCTTTCCTTGGCTTGTACTAAGCATAGCTTTATGGTTCAAAGTGCTGAGGAGTTACCACAAGTTTTAGCGGACGCCTTTGCAATTGCTCAATCAGGTCGTCCCGGCCCTGTGTTAGTCGATATCCCTAAGGATATACAAATGGGCGCTGCAGATTTTCAACCTGTTCTTAGCGCAGTATCAGAAGACGATGCTTCTTTTCAAGGCTCACTCGACGAAGCGAAGGATTTATTGCTGAAGGCAAAGAAACCCATTGTTTATATCGGTGGTGGAGTCGGGATGGCTGGCGCGGTTTCTGAGCTAAGAACCTTTTTATCGGCTACCTCTCTGCCTTCTGTATGCACCTTAAAGGGGCTGGGAGCGGTTCCCCATGCTGAGCCCACCTATCTAGGGATGCTGGGAATGCACGGCAGTAAGGCGGCAAACCTAGCCGTTCAGGAAAGTGACTTACTGATTGCTGTGGGTGCACGTTTTGACGACCGTGTTACCGGAAAGCTTGATACTTTTGCCCCCAATGCCGCAGTGATTCATATCGATATCGATCCTGCAGAGTTAAACAAATTACGTCGGGCGCACGTTGGATTACAGGGAAGCATTGCAGCGATATTACCTGAGCTGGCGACGACATTATCAATCGCCCCTTGGTTAAAACATGTTGTAGACCTGAAAACGGAGACCGCTCCTGATTATGATCACCCCGGTGCGCCCATTTTCGCTCCTGCATTGCTAAAAAAACTAGCTGAAAAAATGCCTCACAGTGCTGTTGTGACCACGGATGTTGGCCAACACCAAATGTGGGCAGCACAACATATGTTTTTTAACCAGCCGGAAAACTTCATCACATCAAGTGGGCTCGGCACAATGGGGTTTGGTTTACCTGCAGCGATTGGAGCCCAAGTGGCGCGTCCCCAAGACACAGTGATCTGCGTATCGGGTGATGGGTCGATCATGATGAATATCCAAGAACTGGGAACCATAAAGCGCAAGCAGTTACCGGTAAAAATTCTACTATTGGATAATCAGCGGCTGGGTATGGTACGTCAGTGGCAGGAACTGTTCTTTGAAGAACGTTATAGCGAAACATTACTGACAGATAACCCTGATTTCTTAATGCTTGCTTGCGCTTTTGATATCCCTGGTAAAAGCATTAGTAGAAAAGATGAGATCGATGCGGCACTAGACGAATTCTTAAAAGCGCCGACGGCTTATTTTTTACATATTCAAATTGATGAAAACGAAAATGTTTGGCCTCTCGTTCCACCGGGTGCGAGCAACACTAATATGATGGAGAAAAGCGCATGAATCAGCATCAACTTACTATCGCCGCAAGTCATCGTCCTGAAGTATTAGAGCGCATCTTAAGGGTGGTACGTCATCGTGGATTTGAAATAAAAACGATGCAAATGGCACAAACTTTGGGTCTTGAGCAAATTAACATCGAAATGACAGTCGCCAGCCACCGTGCTATTGAGTTACTTTCGACACAGTTGACTAAATTAATCGACGTTGACAGCGTTAACGTTACTCAAAATAAAACACAACAAATACGTGCATAATCGTAAGGGACAGACAATGAGTACAAAAAAAGCAGAATTCATTTGGTTTAATGGCGAAATGGTAAAATGGGAAGAGGCAAAAGTTAGCGTTATGTCTCACGCCCTGCATTACGGCACTTCAGTCTTTGAAGGCGTTCGTTGCTACGATTCGCACAAAGGCCCTGTGGTTTTCCGCCACCGTGAACATATGCAACGTCTACACGATTCAGCCAAAATCTATCGCTTCCCGATTACCCAATCTGTCGACGAATTAATGACAGCATGCCGTGAAGTATTACGTAAAAATAATCTAAAAAGTGCTTACATCCGTCCTCTAGCATTTGTTGGTGATGTGGGACTGGGTGTAAACCCTCCAGACGGTTTTAGTATGGATGTAATTATCGCAGCCTTTCCATGGGGCGCTTACTTAGGTGCAGAGGCCTTAGAACAAGGTATTGATGCGATGGTTTCTTCTTGGAATCGCGTGGCACCGAATACGCTTCCTACCGCAGCCAAAGCAGGTGGTAACTACCTATCCTCATTATTAGTAGGGAGCGAAGCACGTCGCCATGGTTATCAAGAAGGTATCGCCTTAGATACTCAGGGTTATATTTCTGAAGGGGCAGGGGAAAACTTATTCGAAGTTAAAGATGGTGTTTTATTTACGCCACCTTTCACCTCTTCGGCGCTACCCGGTATCACTCGCGACGCCATCATCACGCTAGCAAAATCACTGGGTATTGAAGTACGTGAGCAGGTGTTGTCTCGTGAGTCACTTTACTTAGCTGATGAAGTCTTTATGTCGGGTACGGCGGCAGAAATTACTCCGGTAAGAAGCGTAGATGGTATTACTGTTGGCGCAGGCAGACGAGGACCTGTGACTGAGCGTATCCAACAAGCCTTCTTCGGTTTATTCACCGGTGAGACGGAAGATAAATGGGGCTGGTTAGATCCGGTCAACGCGTAATATTATTCATTTTATAACGGGCATGATGAGCCCGTTTTTGCTGTTATTTGGAGTAGATTGAGCATGCCTAAGTACCGTTCTGCAACCACCACCCATGGCCGAAATATGGCTGGCGCTCGTGCCTTATGGCGCGCAACTGGAATGACCGATGATGACTTTGGTAAGCCTATCATCGCTGTTGTCAACTCCTTCACCCAATTCGTCCCGGGCCATGTCCATTTACGGGATCTCGGTAAACTGGTCGCGGAACAAATTGAAGCGGCGGGCGGCGTAGCAAAAGAATTTAATACTATCGCGGTCGATGATGGTATCGCCATGGGACATGGCGGAATGCTTTATTCCTTACCTTCACGCGAACTCATCGCTGATTCTGTGGAGTATATGGTTAATGCTCACTGTGCTGATGCCATGGTCTGCATTTCAAACTGCGATAAAATCACGCCAGGAATGTTAATGGCGTCAATGCGCTTAAACATCCCCGTCATTTTTGTCTCGGGTGGACCGATGGAAGCCGGTAAAACTAAGCTTTCTGATCAAATCATCAAACTCGATTTGGTCGATGCGATGATCCAAGGCGCTAACCCTAACGTGAGTGATGCCGACAGTGAACAGATTGAGCGCTCAGCTTGCCCTACTTGTGGTTCTTGTTCAGGCATGTTCACCGCTAACTCGATGAACTGTTTGACTGAGGCCCTAGGTCTTTCGCAACCAGGTAACGGGTCACTCTTGGCAACACACGCTGATCGTGAGCAATTATTTATCAATGCGGGTAAACGTATTGTTAGTCTGACTAAGCGTTATTATGAACAAGACGATGCCAGCGCTTTACCTCGTAATATCGCTTCAAAAGCGGCATTTGAAAATGCGATGACCTTAGATATCGCGATGGGTGGATCAACAAATACCGTATTACACTTACTGGCTGCGGCACAGGAAGGGGATATAGATTTCGATATTTCCGATATTGATCGTCTATCCCGTCAAGTTCCGCACCTATGTAAAGTCGCGCCAAGTACCCAAAAATATCATATGGAAGATGTGCACCGTGCAGGAGGGGTTATCGGTATTCTTGGCGAGCTTGACCGTGCCGGGTTATTAAAAACCGATGTGCCGAATGTATTGGGTTCGACGCTAAAAGAGACCTTAGCGCAGTACGACATCATGTTGACTCAAGACGAAGCGATCAAAACCATGTACCGTGCAGGGCCTGCGGGGATTCGTACAACCAAAGCGTTTTCACAATCTTGTCGTTGGGATACGCTGGATGATGATCGCCAAAACGGCTGTATCCGTGAGCGCCAATATGCCTTTTCACAAGATGGCGGACTCGCGGTACTCTACGGAAACTTGGCAGAAAAGGGCTGTATCGTTAAAACCGCAGGGGTAGATGAAGAAATTCTGACCTTCCGTGGCCCGGCTAAAGTTTACGAAAGCCAAGATGATGCTGTCGAGGCAATACTCGGCGGTAAAGTTGTGGCGGGCGATGTGGTTGTTATCCGCTATGAAGGACCGAAAGGCGGTCCGGGTATGCAAGAAATGCTCTATCCAACGACCTACTTGAAATCAATGGGATTAGGCAAACAATGTGCCTTAATCACTGACGGTCGTTTCTCTGGTGGCACCTCTGGACTCTCAATTGGGCACGTCTCTCCTGAGGCAGCGAGTGGCGGCATTATCGCGCTGGTGGAGGAAGGGGATATGATATCGATCAATATCCCACAACGTGGTATCACATTGGATATTAGCGACGCGGAACTTGCCGAGCGCCAAGCTGCACAAGTTCAGCGTGGCGAGCAAGCCTATACGCCAAATAACCGTGAGCGTGAAGTTTCCTTTGCGTTGCGTGCCTACGCGTCCTTAGCAACCAGCGCTGACCAAGGTGCGGTGCGTGATAAGAGTAAACTTGGGGGATAAGTCGATGGCGACAGTAAAACCCTTGCCTGCTGAGCCATCAGCAGGCGAATATCTTCACGCCATCCTGCGCTCTCCGGTGTACGATGTTGCGCAGGTCACGCCGTTGCAAGTGATGAATAAGCTTTCAGATCGTTTGGGTAACACCATACTGGTTAAGCGTGAAGATCGTCAGCCCGTGCATAGTTTTAAACTGCGCGGCGCTTATGCCATGATTGCGGGGCTAAGTGAAGAGCAAAAAGCCCGGGGAGTCGTGACGGCTTCGGCAGGAAACCACGCACAGGGTGTTGCACTTTCCGCGGCAAAATTAGGTATCAAGTCGAAAATTGTAATGCCGCTGGCGACAGCGGATATCAAAGTTGATGCGGTGCGAGCTTTTGGTGGAGAAGCACTGTTACACGGTGCTAACTTCGATGAAGCGAAAGCTAAAGCGATTGAGCTGGCGGCAGATCACGGCCTGACCTTTATACCTCCCTTCGACCACCCTTCAGTGATTGCGGGGCAAGGTACTCTGGGCATGGAACTCCTTCAGCAGGATGCACACTTAGACCGTATTTTTGTGCCGGTGGGTGGTGGAGGCTTAGCTGCAGGGGTAGCCGTCTTAATCAAACAGCTGATGCCTGAGATTAAGGTGATTGCTGTCGAAGCCAGTGACTCGGCTTGCTTAGCTGCTGCACTGGAAGCCGGACAGCCTGTTGAACTACCACGTGTAGGCCTCTTTGCTGAAGGGGTGGCAGTCAAACGTATTGGTAGCGAAACCTTTCGTTTATGTCAGCAATACATTGATGATATTGTGACGGTTGATAGTGATGCTATTTGCGCCGCGATGAAAGATCTATTTGAAGATGTACGGGCGGTTGCTGAGCCTTCTGGCGCGTTAGCCTTGGCTGGAATGAAGAAATACATTCAACAGCATAGTATTGAGGGGGAACGGCTCGCGCACGTTCTCTCTGGTGCGAATGTTAATTTTCATGGCTTACGCTATGTATCTGAACGCTGCGAGTTAGGTGAGCAACGTGAGGCTCTCTTAGCAGTAACTATCCCAGAACAGCAAGGAAGTTTCCTTACCTTTTGCCAAACATTAGGTGGGCGCTCAATTACTGAGTTTAACTACCGTTACGCTGATGAAGGGAAAGCCTGTATTTTTGTCGGCGTCAGATTGACGCGAGGCGATGACGAGCGAAAAGAGATAGTGACTCAGCTTCAAAACCATGGCTATCAAGTTGTTGATCTCTCTGATGATGAAATGGCTAAGTTGCATTTGCGTTACATGGTTGGTGGGCGTCCAAGTAAAGCTTTAGAAGAACGTCTCTTCAGTTTTGAATTCCCTGAGTCGCCTGGTGCATTACTCAAATTTTTGGAGACTCTTGGGACACATTGGAATATCTCGTTGTTTCACTATCGCAGCCATGGCACCGATTATGGGCGAGTCTTAGCAGGATTCGAGCAAAACCCGCGCGAAACGGATTTTGAACCTCACCTCGATGCTTTAGGCTATGCCTATCACGACGAAACAGAAAATCCAGCGTTTAAATTCTTCTTAGCAGGAAAATAGCTAGAGAAGATTCCAAAAAGCCTCAATCAGCGGCTCTCGTAGCCGCTGTTTTTGTACACAGATCCCCAATTCTAATGGTGCGCCTAAATCTTCTCCCTCTAGCATCATGATCCGGTTACGGACCATCTCAGGGCTATTTTCAATCACTACCGCCGGAAGTAGTGCGACTCCGCAGCCAAGTGCAACCATGGAAACAATAGCCTCATGCCCCGCCACAGTTGCGTAGATCATTGGGTTTGGTAAACGTTGACGGCGAAACCACAGGTCGATACTGCGTCTAACAGGTCCCTGTTCTGGAATGATAAAAGGGATCTCTTGCCAATTGCGTGCTTCGTGGTTCATCGCTAACTGACGTACAGGGCAAGGGAGTGCAGGGGCGATCATCACGAGAGGCAATGTCGCAAGAGGGGTAAAATCTATCCCGCTTGGGAGCGAGAGAGGTTTACCGGCAATTGACACATCGGCATGGCCTGAACTGACAATTTCGACTGCATCAGCAGGGTCACCCGTGAATAATTTAATTTCGACTTGCGGGTGGACGATTCTAAATCGATCTAATATGGGGGGTAAATGGCTATAAGCCGCAGTGACTGAACAGAATATTTTTAACTCTCCATTCAGAGAAGGACTATCTACTGCCATCGCGTGTTTCAACTGTTGATATTGCAATAACGTTTGCTGCGCAAATAGCTTTAATTGCTCGCCTGCTTCGGTAAGAGACACCGAGCGGTTGTCCCGTAGAAATAATGGGTAGCCTAGCTCATCTTCTAAGCGTTGGATCTGTCGAGAAAGTGTAGAGGGGCTGACATGCATTGCCCGGGATGTCTGCCCGAAATGGCAAGATTCAGCCAAATGGAGAAACAATTTTAAATCGCGTAAATCCATCATCACCATGCCTTTTAATGTTGCGTTAACTGCAATGTAATATTGTTAATATATCAATTTAAGCAATGCATTTCCTGTCATATGATGGGGTCATAATGAAACGACAGACGTTTCAATAATTACACAAAATATGCACAACATTATCTGGAGTATTCATGGCTAACTATTTCAATACGCTGAATTTACGTAATCAGCTGGCGCAATTAGGTAAATGTCGTTTTATGTCTCGCGAAGAGTTTGCTGACGAAGCTAACTACCTGAAAGGTAAGAAAGTCGTCATCGTCGGTTGCGGTGCGCAAGGTCTGAACCAAGGGTTGAATATGCGCGATTCCGGCCTAAATGTTGCCTATGCACTACGTCAAGAAGCTATCGATGAGAAACGCGCATCATGGCGTAAAGCTTCAGATAATGGATTCAAAGTTGGCACCTACGAAGAATTAATCCCTGAAGCGGATTTAGTCATTAACCTGACGCCAGACAAACAACACTCAGCAGTGGTTCAAGCGGTTCAACCGCTGATGAAAGAAGGTGCAGCGTTAGGCTATTCTCACGGTTTCAACATTGTTGAAGTAGGCGAAACGATTCGTAAAGATATTACTGTCGTTATGGTTGCACCGAAATGCCCAGGTACCGAAGTACGTGAAGAGTACAAACGTGGTTTCGGTGTACCGACACTGTTAGCAGTACACCCAGAGAATGACCCGCAAAAAGAAGGTTTGGCGATTGCTAAAGCTTGGGCGGCAGCAACTGGCGGCCACCGTGCCGGTGTTTTAGAATCCTCTTTCGTCGCTGAAGTAAAATCCGATTTGATGGGCGAGCAAACTATTCTTTGCGGTATGCTACAAGCCGGTTCAATCTTATGTTTCGATAAATTAGTCGCCGAAGGGACTGATGCCGCTTACGCTGAGAAATTAATCCAGTTTGGTTGGGAAACCATCACAGAATCCCTGAAGTTCGGGGGCATCACTCTGATGATGGACCGTTTATCTAACCCAGCGAAACTACGTGCTTACGCGCTGTCAGAGCAATTGAAAACGTTAATGGCACCACTTTTCCAAAAACATATGGACGATATCATCTCGGGTGAGTTTTCATCTGGCATGATGGCCGATTGGGCTAACGATGACAAAGATCTTCTGACTTGGCGTGAAGAGACGGGTAAAACGGCTTTCGAGAACGCGGCACAGTTTGAAGGTAAGATTGCTGAGCAAGAATACTACGATCAAGGCGTTGTGATGGTCGCGATGGTTAAAGCGGGCGTTGAATTGGCCTTCGAAACTATGGTTGATGCGGGCATTATTGAAGAGTCAGCGTATTACGAATCTCTTCATGAGTTACCACTGATTGCTAACACCATCGCGCGTAAGCGTCTGTATGAAATGAACGTGGTTATTTCAGATACCGCAGAATACGGTAACTACCTATTTAGTTTCGCAGCTGTCCCACTATTGAAAGACTTTATGGCTAACTTGAAGCCTGGTGATTTAGGGAAGCCTGCGACAACAGATAATAACGTCGATAATGCGCAATTACGTGAAGTGAACGAAGCCGTTCGTCATCACCCAATCGAAGAAGTGGGCCGTAAACTGCGTGGGTACATGACTGATATGAAGAGTATCGCCGTAGCAGGCTAATAGCTTGTAGCACCAGACATCTCTTTCAAGCCCCTATATTGTTTAACAATGTAGGGGTTTTTTTATTAGAGTAATGAACAGCGTGTTACGGAGTTAGTCACTGTAGTGTTAATTCATTCGCCCGAGCTTATCATTGAGGAATAGTGATGCACTGGTTCAGTCAGGGAAAATTTGAGATCCGTCTTGAGTGGGGCCTCTCCGCTGTAGAGAACCTTGGCAGTGAAGTCGACTGTGCGATTATTGTTGACGTTATGTCTTTTTCAACCTGCGTAAGTCTTGCGATTGATAAGGGGGCTTCTATTTACCCCTATCCATGGAAGGACGCATCAGCGATTGAATATGGTAAGGCACTCGGAGCGAGTACAGCGAATATAGATAGACGGTTTAGTAGAGAGGGATACAGCCTGTCACCTGCATCGATTAAGAATATAAGCAAAGGTGTAAAGCTAGTCCTTCCATCTCCTAACGGATCAGCGGTATCGTTTAAGGCAAGTGAGGCTGGTATTACCGTTTTTAGTGGTTGCTTTAGAAATATGACTGCCACTGCAGATGCTTGTCGTGCATTTAAGCGTATTTTACTTATTCCTTGTGGGGAGCGTTGGGCAGATGGCAGCCTTCGTCCTAGTATTGAAGATTACGTGGCCGCTGGTGGAATTATTGATGCGCTCAATCGTGAGAATTGTTCACCAGAGGCCCAAGCTGCTGTCGCTGTTTGGCGTCATTACCACGCGCAAAACTTGGCATTACTCCGAGACTGTTCATCTGGGGGAGAACTTATACAGCGAGGGTTTGAGGAGGATGTCGAGCTCTGCCTTGAGATCGATAGATCTACTCAAGCATGCTGTCTTCGTAATAATGCTTACGTATCAGCGTCAATACTTAAAGGTAGTGTTTAACAGAGTTAGTAGAGGATACGGCATGCTGGAAGAACAGCTGATATTACTAGAGTGCACTCTACACGGTGAGAGACGTTATGACCGAGCATGGCTGGAGCAGATTCTACATCCAAATTTTCAAGAAATTACTCGATCAGGCTTGATAGTTAACCGCTCGCAAACGATCTCATCGCTACTCGGCGAAAAAAATCCCCCACCAATCTCAAGTAGTGATTTCAGGCTCACCCAATTAGGCGAATACTCCGCTATTCTTCACTATAGATCGTCCTATGCGGACGGTAGCCACCAAGCACTACGCACTTCTCATTGGTTACTCACCGAAATACAACAGTGGGTACTCGTGTTTCATCAGGGAACCCCCGTGGCGAAGGATATTTGTCGACAAGCTCTAACGCGGTAAGACAACCAAAAGTTAAGTGTCTCGTAGAATGCTTAAAAGGCTCTGCAGGATTTATGAGGGTTCCTCATAAAAATTAACCTTTTAGTTGGGTGTGTTATTTCATAAATAATAAAAGAATGTTTAAGGTAAATTGTAGATTGATAAGGCACTCAATAGCCACCTTTTGAGAAGGTGGCTTTATCGATTGAAATCCTTTACCTAGGTAGGAGGCAACCTATCAAGAACGATATGAAGAGAGCATAGTGTGACGTGTTTCTTTACTTAGTATTAGCGCGATGAGTGTGAGTACTGCCATCGAAGCAAGATAAAGGCCCACAGCAAAGAGTCCCCATTTAGCATTTAACCAGGTCGCAATATAGGGCGCGACAGAAGCACCTAATATTGATGCTAAATTATAGGAGAAGGATGCTCCGGTATAGCGAACCTCAGTCGGAAAGAGTTCGGGTAACAAAGCACCCATAGGGCCAAAGGTTAAGCCCATGATGGTTAATCCTAGCGTTAAAAAGAGCATTACCAACCACTGCGATCCGCTGGCCAAAATAGTGGGGAATACTAAGGCGAATACGATGATCAATAAGGTAATAGTGATCATTGTAGGACGACGACCGAAGCGATCCGCCAAGATCCCGGCTATCGGGATCGCGATACCAAATCCGATCACTGCCACCATCAACATCCATAAAAAACTATTCCGTGAAAAACCTAATCCTTGCGGTACAGGAGCGGTTCCATAACTCATGGAATAAACAGTCATAATATAAAATAGGGTATAGGTGGCTAGCATAATGAAAGTACCGAGCACCATTGCGCTGAAGTGCTTCTTGAACAAGGTACTGATAGGTAGACTGACGTGTTGCTGTGCTTGTTGAGCTCGGGTAAAGACAGGGCTTTCATGCAAAGATACCCTGACATACAGCCCGATAATGACAAGAACTGCGGATAGGATAAAGGGTACACGCCATCCCCACTGCATAAATTGCTGGTCAGTCAGCAGCCATGAAAGCAGTAAAAAGGTTCCGTTAGCAAAGAAAAACCCGATTGGTGCGCCCAGTTGTGGGAAGGAGCCGTATAACGCTCTTTTCTTTGCAGGTGCGTTCTCCGTGGCGAGCAACGCCGCTCCGCCCCATTCGCCACCTAGACCTAAACCTTGACCGAAACGGGCAAGAGCGAGAAGAAGTGGTGCAGCCACACCGATTGTTTGGTAACTCGGTAATAAGCCGATTATGACCGTAGAAACACCCATCGTCATTAATGAAGCAACCAAGGTTGCTTTGCGGCCAACTTTATCGCCAAAATGTCCAAAGAGTGCAGAACCAATTGGACGAGCGACGAAGGCAATTGCGAAAGTCGCTAACGATTGTAATGTTGCAACCGTCGGATCGCCTTGCGGGAAGAATATATGGGGAAAAACAATTACCGCGGCGGTGGCGTAGATATAAAAATCGAAAAATTCAATTGCTGTACCGACTAAGGATGCGACGATCACTTTATTACGTGAGTTGATGGGGGGCGCTTGCTGAGAATGTTCAGCCAGAGTTTCTGAAGTTTGCATAATTCTATTTTCTTATTTTTGTTACATCGGAAAATCATATTACGCAGCCCTGACCGATGGTTCAATTCACCTCCAGTCAGCCAAATAAGATAAATAGCAAATAATCGCAGTAATATGGCGTTAAACAAACAATGTTAGAGGATAATTGAGAATAAGCTGGTGGGATACGCTGAAAATAGGCTAAAAAAAATGGTTTATTTAATTTAGCCTACCAAGCAGTTATTCAGTTACTGAAGCCTTATTTTCTTTATCAGTAGCGGGAGGATTAGCTGTGGCTATCCATGCTGCGCAGAACAACGTTAAGCGAGCAAAGAAATAGAAGAAGGCCATTAACCCTAATACTGAACCAAATGCCGCACCTGAAGGTGAAGAAGCTAATTTTGGGAGGGTAAAGGTCATAATAAACTTAATCAGCTCAAAGCCAATCGCCGCAAGTAAAGTCCCCCGGAATAGGGCTTTCTTATGAGGTTTATGACGTGGAAGTATCCAGAAAATCCACAAGAAGATAAGGTAGTTACAGCCTATAGAAATACACAGCGCGCTGACGGTAATCAACGGTCGCAGCCAACTAATATGATCTAATCCTAATGCACTAATGATCGTTGATTGCGCCGAACCCGCAATTGAGTTGAGGGAAATAGAAATCACTAATGCGATGACTAAGCCAGTTAGCGAGATAAAATCGCGCAAATACTTATGCCACATTTTCTCCTGATCTTTCGGTGCGCGCTCCCACACGTCTCGGGATTGAGCGCGAATAGCTTCGCGTAGATTACCGACCCAGCTGATCCCCGAATATAAGGCTAATAATAATCCCGTTATTCCGACTGTAGTACGTTGTTGAATCGCCGTATTGACCGTATTTTTTAAGGTCGATGTCAAAGTTGGATCGCTAATACTATTAACGATTTTATCAATCAACTCTGCAAGGAGTGCTTGGTTGGAAGCCAATACAAATCCTAATGCGGCAAAGGACACCATTAGAATAGGGATTAATGAAAGGAATGAGAAATAGGTGATAGCAGCACCGAATTGACTACCCAATCGATCGTTAAAGCGTTCAATAGCCCGTAAAAAATGAGCTACAGGTTTCAGAGAGGTAAACCAAATATAAAAGCGCGAAGCCTGCTTAATAGAATGATCGACTGAGGCATTCCCCGTTTTAATTGGAATGACCGACGCTTCGTGATCGTCATTATCCTTTTTCGAATTATTTTTTGTCTCAACCATAAAAATTCCATCATTGTGGTTTGGGCGATAAAAGTCTTGATTACTACAGTATAGCTTATGGTTCGCTGTATCCTTCATCGAGAGGGATTGTCCCCGTTATCTGGAAGTCTTGAGGGGGGATCCCCGTCATCTCACAGGCTAGTTCACCGGTACGGCGCAATGCATAACGGTAGCGTTCATCAAAAGGATAGCAGCAGGATAAGCGTAATGCATGATGGTAGTGCTCACTGAGTGAATAGAGAGAGCCAGGTGTAACGCAAATACGTTCATTCAATAACTGTTCGAATAAATCAACGGTATTAATTTTCCCCGGCAGCTCAGCCCAGAAAACGAAACCGCCCATTGGCCGAGTGGCTTGTGTACCTTCTGGAAAATAGCGCGAAATCATATCCCGCACTTTATCCATATTGCTAGCATAGCGTCTACGCAGTGAACGTAGATGGTGGTCGTAACCGCCATTAGCGATAAATTCAGCCAAGGTAGAAGTTAAAAGCGCCGACTCACCCAAGGTGCTTAGCCCTTTTAGGCGAGAGATTGCATCATGAAAACGGCCTGCCATCATCCAGCCAATACGAAAGTCAGGAGCTAAGGTTTTGGTAAAACTGGTGCAGTAGATTACCCAACCTTCTTTATCGAAGCTTTTTACCGCGGGAGATTCTGGGTTGTGGAATTGCAGTTCGCTATAAATACCATCTTCAATCACCGGTAATTGGTAGTGTTGTGCTAACTGCGCCAGCCGCTTTTTATCTGCGATAGAGGAAGTAAACCCTAATGGATTGTGGACTGTCGGGATGGTAATGAGTGCGGAGATCCGCTTCTCTTTCAGCATCAATTCAAGAACGTCCATCTTGATCCCTTGCCGAGGATCCGTGGGGATCTCGACGGCTTTCAATCCTAACTCTGCTAGTAAAGGAAATAGGAAAAAGTAGGTCGGACTTTCCACCCCAATACAATCCCCGGGAGAAGTGATAACCCGCAAGGCTAACTGAATTGCCTCTGAACAACCATGGGTGATGATGATCTCTTCGGCAGAGAGGGATAATCCTGAATAGAGGGCGCGTTTCGCAATTTGTTCGCGTAATGCTTCACCATTATTTGGGAGAGCATATTTGGAGATAATTTCAGGCTTTCGACGTAATAATGAGGCAGCAATTTTTGTTAGTTTAGCCGTGGGGAAAAAATCTTCATGCTGAGGGCAGGCGAGGGAAATATTTGTGTACGCCGGATTCCGTTGGGCTGCGAAAGCGGCTTCAATTAACGCCATTTTTTCTCGACCTAGCTCGCGGGGCTTTAACTGCCTAGGTGCCGAACTAGCGACCTCCGCTAATACGCTGCGTACGTAGAATCCAGATTGAGGTCTTGCCTCAACCAATCCTCGATTTTCTAAGCGTTGCCATGCCGAGAGTACTGTGTTGACACTTACCTGATGAGTTTCAGCAACACGCCTGATAGCCGGTAGCCTCTGACCTGCCTTGATTTTGCCTTGATGGATTAAGGTTGCAAATTCGTCGGCAAGTTGCTGATAACGAGTGGTAGCTGCTGTCATGGATACACCTGGTCGTAAGTTCGATGAGTACAATTTACTATAATTAAAATTGTACTCATTACAATAAACATTTTTTGTCTCTGTTACCATTTTTGTTGCTGAGGTAGCATAGCCACATTCTTTGTTTGCAGGACACCCATCATGCTCGATCCCTCTTATATTAGTTATGTCGTCGTTATGTCGGTCACACCTGGGCCAAATAATGTCATGTTGGCGACCTCTGGGGTTAACTATGGTCTGAGAAAGACCTTGCCCATGGTATTAGGGATTATCGCGGGGTGTTTAGTGCAATTACTCTTCTCCATCCTCGCCTTTGAACAGCTGTTACACTGGATGGCAATGATCCGCATCCCGCTAACGCTAGTGGGCAGCGGATACCTATTCTGGTTAGCGTGGAAAATTTTTCGTTCAGCAGCACCTGAACTCACGCAAGCTTCAACACCCATGAGTTTTTTTGGAGCCGTCATATTTCAAGCGGTAAATCCTAAAGCATGGCTGATGTGTTTGAACGTTGCACTGGTTTATGCTGCCGATATCCCATTGAGTTGGATGCTGCTGAGCTATGGCTTAATGACATTACCTTGCGTCATTATTTGGGCGATGCTCGGTGATAAGATGAGTGGACTATTACAAGACGCGAGTAAACGTTGGGTGTTTAATAGCGTAATGGCGCTAACATTGGTGATGACAGCAAGTTGGATGCTAGTCGAAGTGATCATGGCATAGTGTAAACGGCCTGCTTAAAGCAGGCCGTTTACTATTATACGGAGAGAGGTTCACTCTCAGTAACAGGGAGTGGGCTAAGTGTTAACGCGGTTTGCTCACTCTCTGGCGTTGGATAATCGAGTTCTAAGACTTCACTAGTATGTTTTAATACCTGCTCAGTCGCTTGTTCATCATCGTTAAGCGCGGTTTTCCAATAGGGGATTAATTGCTTAATCTTCTGTTGCCAGCTTTCTGAAGCAATTTCATCCTTAAAGATCCTACCCATCACCTCGAGCATTGCTTGTGCAGCGGTTGACGCACCCGGCGACGCCCCCAAGAGTGCTGAAATCGTTCCATCCTGAGAGGTAATAATTTCGGTGCCCAGTTTTAAGGTACCACCTTTGCTTCCATCATTTTCAATCACTTGTACACGCTGACCGGCAACAACTAATCGCCAATCTTCCGCTTTAGCGTGAGGGACATATTCACGTAGTGCATCGAGGCGATCTTTATCGGTGAGTAAGACTTGCCCGATAAGATATTTCACTAAGCTGAAATTACGCGCCCCGACTTGCATCATTGGAATGATATTATTTGGCGTCATCGAGCCAAACATATCGAGTAAAGAGCCCTGTTTAAGGAATTTAGTCGAAAAGGTAGCAAATGGCCCAAACAGGAGCACTTGTTTACCATCGAGGACGCGTGTGTCGACATGAGGAACCGACATTGGCGGCGCTCCAACACTGGCCTTACCGTAAACTTTAGCTAAGTGCTGTTGGACTAATTCTTGGTTTTCAGTCACTAAGAAGGAGCCCCCTACGGGGAAACCCGCAAACTTTTTCGCTTCTTCAATCCCAGTTTTTTGGAGAAGGGGAAGTGCGCCACCGCCGGCGCCAATGAAGATATGTTTTGCGGTCAGGGTACGCGAGGTGTTATTCATCAGGTTATGCAACGTGACTTGCCACAAGCCATTCTCTAGACGCGTAATCGTCCGCACTTCTTGACGAAGTGATAAGGTGAAATTATCGCGTTGGCTTAAGCTCTCAATGAGCTGTTTAGTAAGTTCACCGAAATTCACATCAGTCCCGAAAGGGGAGTGGGTCGCAGCCACTTTCTCTCCTGGTCGACGCCCTTTCATAATCAGGGGTGCCCACTGTTGGATCGTTTCCGCTTTGTCAGAAAAGGTCATTCCGCGGAATAAGCAACTGTTACGTAAACTCTCGGCGCGCTTTCTTAGGAAATTGACGTTATCATCTCCCCACACAAAGCTCATATGTGGCGTAGTATTGATAAAACTGCTCGGTTTACCCAACCGACCCTGCTCTACCAATGAAGCCCAAAACTGACGAGAAACCATAAAGGCCTCGTTAATCGAAATCGCCTTAGAGATATCAATCGAACCATCTGCACGTTGCGGCGTATAATTCAACTCCGCGAGCGCCGAGTGGCCGGTCCCAGCATTATTCCAACCATTTGAAGACTCTTCTGCAACGCCAGGTAGGCGTTCAACCATCTCAAGACGCCAAGTCGGTTCAACTTCTTGCAATAAAGTACCTAAGGTTGCGCTCATAATTCCCGCACCGATCAATAACATATCGAGGGGAGAAGATTCGGGTACATTAGCAGTCATAGCGTGGCTCGCACTCATAGAGAGTGGTAGATGTAGTGGTGATTTCGACATGAGGCAATATCCTCTTCTGTAAGACGCCGATCCGCTTACAGCGTGGTGACAGTAAATGAAGCTCTCGGTAAGATACCGATAAATATAACATTTCCCGCTTTAATTTAAACATCGGATTTAAAGTATTTTTTGAAAAAAAAATACAATTCAAATAGCTTAAAAATCATAATTGGGTCTATTTTTTTAATAAAAAAATCAATAGATTATTATTTAATTCTACTATTATTAGCGAGTTTAAGGTGACTATTAACTATATTGCTAATATTCAAATTTTTATTCTATAAGCTAATGATAATCATCAACATAATCATACAGCAATCGATAATGTGATTTATGTCACATAGTGGTTAATTAAGTGTTAAAATTACCACTAATTGATCAAGAAGCGTTGGAGATAAAACGCCGCCAGATAAATCGGATAAGTAAATATTCCAACGTTCCTAGAAAGAGAAACCATAGAGCGAAAACGATAGTATAAAGCTGATTCAGGTCCATGAGATGGAACCATTGCATCATTGATTTGGCCAAACCAATGCCAAACGTCGGCGCGGGCAGCAACAGTGCCGACAAAAAGCCGAGTAGTAAAATTCCTGCAGGGATGAAGAGGGTTTCAAGTGGGTTTTTCATAAGGCACTCATGTTTTCTTCACGCTGAGCGTGATTCTAGCTAATCATAAAGTCGAAACTAATTTTACCAAGAATATCCACAGCTTGCGCCTCGTTTATGTATTAGGGTAAAAGTTATAGCCTTTGCTATACTTAACTCTATGATTTTATTGCTTTTTTATTTCCCCCTTTGCATGGTAGACTCCTCTGCATAATGATTTCCCGATTAGGGAAAATGACTGTTACTTTGTAAAGCTACTCAGATTACTATGAATATACTGACCACACTTATTCTTGCCTTAGGCATGTCGATGGACGCTTTTGCCGCAGCCTTAGGTAAAGGCGCTGTACTTAAACAGGTGACCTTTAGAGAAGCCCTCCGTACAGGACTGATTTTCGGTGTGATTGAAACATTGACGCCCTTACTGGGGTGGGCCCTCGGTATTGCTGCAAGTAAATATGTGATGGCTTGGGACCACTGGATCGCCTTTGTATTACTCACCGTTCTCGGTGGTCGTATGGTTATAGGTGGATTGCGCCATCGTAATGACGAAAATATCAGTGCCCCAGAACGTCACGGATTTATGGTACTCGCCTTAACAGCCGTAGCGACAAGTTTAGATGCACTCGCTGTTGGCGTTGGGCTCGCTTTTCTGCAAGTAAATATTGTGCTGACTGCGTTGACCATTGGGATTAGTACAACCGTTATGGCAACTACCGGTATGTTAATCGGGCGATTTATTGGGCCAGTCTTGGGTAAATGGGCAGAAATTTTAGGCGGTATTGTGCTCATCGGCATTGGTACTTCGATTTTGGTTGAACACCTCGGTTTACTTAACTAAAGCGGCTCGGGCTCAAGGATATATATCAATATGAAAGTAATGACTAGTCTGTTTACCGGTGCCATGATGCTTTTATCATTACCCCTATTTGCCGCACAGACCCACCCTAAAATTGAAGGCGCTAAGGGCAAACTTATTCAATTTTCCGTTGAGAGTAACCCGACGACAGGTTACCAGTGGATGATTAGCAGGCTTCCTCAGGAATTAATGTTTGTATCGAGCGATTATCAGCAAAATAAGGACTGCCCTAAAGGTGCGGTAGGTTGCCCAGGTAAGCAAACCTTCACCTTCCTAGCTCAACAAGCGGGTACCGCTAATTTAACGCTAATCTATGGTCGAACTTTTGATAAAACCTCTTGGCAAGAAATAACGGTACCGGTGATCATTAACTGAATTTCACCCTATCGGGCTATACCGTTGTGACCGATTCTACGGGGTCTTCTCTTTTACGCTCACTGCTTTCTGTGTAGCAAATTAGCCGGATAATCGTTGCAGAAAGCGGAAGTTCAGCAGATTTTACAGTAGACTTATCCATTCATGCACTGCATAGAGTCGATATAGTTATGATTTCTGAGCGTTTTGAACGATTGATTGATATTTTCCGCGAGGCCCCAAAGGCCGAGCCGCCTAGAACGATTGGCGCCTTCTACCTTTTCTATTTACGGCAAGTATGGCCCTGTTTTGCTGGGTTACTTGTGGTCGGTTTTCTGGGTGCACTGATTGAAGTCGCACTCTTCAGCTACTTAAGCACCATCATCGACCTTGTGAATCATAGCCAGCCAGCAACGATCTTCCGCGAGCATTGGCCGATTCTCTTGTGGATGGGGGCGGTCGCATTAGTGATCCGCCCGGTAATGATTTGGTTGCATGATTTGCTTATTCATCAAACCATTAACCCACGTATGACCAGCATGATCCGCTGGCAAAATCATCGCTATGTCTTACGCCAAAGTTTATCCTTTTTCCAAGGCGATTTTGCTGGACGTATTGCACAGCGTATTATGCAAACGGGTAACTCCGTCCGGGATTCTGCGGTACAGCTGGTCGACGCTATTTGGCATGTCTTAATCTATGCAGTGACTTCTCTGGTGCTCTTTGCCGAAACCGATTGGAAATTAATGATCCCATTAATTGTTTGGATGGTGGTGTACGTCGCAGCATTGCGTTATTTCGTTCCACGCGTCAAACAACGTTCAGTGGTCTCTTCGGAGGCACGTTCCAAATTAATGGGGTTCATTGTTGATGGTTATACCAATATTGCTACCTTAAAACTTTTCGCACACAGCGCACTGGAAGAGCAAAACGCCAAAGAGACTCTCCAAGATCAAACAGAAAAAACGCAGTTAGCCGGCAGAATGATTACGGCGATGGACGTTACGCTTTCTACTATGAATGGCGCCTTGATTGTGACAACGACTGGTCTGGCGTTGTGGCTATGGAGTCAATCATTGATCTCCGTCGGAGCTATTGCTTTAGCGACAGGGCTAGTCATCCGCTTGGTTAACATGTCTGGATGGATCATGTGGGTGGTGAATGGTATTTTCGATAATATCGGCACTGTTCAAGATGGAATGAAAACCGTCTCTCAACCCCTTAGCGTGCAAGATATACCGCAGGCGAAGCAGCTGCATGTCACACAAGGCGAAATCGTCTTCGATCATGTGCGTTTTGGTTACTCGAAAGAACGGACCATTATCGATGACCTTAGGTTAACCATCCACCCGGGCGAAAAAATTGGCTTAATCGGTTCGTCAGGAGCCGGTAAGTCGACCTTGGTGAACCTATTATTGCGAATGTACGACGTTGATCAGGGCAAAATCAGTATTGACCATCAAGATATTGCGCAGGTCACTCAAGATAGTTTACGCAGTCAAATTGGGATGATCACCCAAGATACGTCGCTGCTTCATCGCTCTATCCGGGATAACCTGTTATATGGTCGTCCTGAAGCGACTGAGGAAGAGCTTGCCACGGCAATTATTGGCGCGCGCGCCGACGAATTTATCCCCCAGCTTTCCGATAACGAAGGGCGCGTCGGTCTGAATGCGCAAGTCGGAGAGCGAGGCGTTAAATTATCCGGTGGACAGCGTCAGCGGATTGCAATTGCCCGCGTGCTATTAAAAAATGCGCCGATCTTGATTATGGACGAAGCGACCTCAGCGTTAGATTCTGAGGTCGAAGCAGCAATACAGGAAAGCTTAGAATCGCTAATGAGCGGTAAAACTGTTATCGCTATTGCACACCGCCTCTCCACTATCGCGCGTATGGATCGTCTTATCGTATTACACCAAGGAAAAATTGCCGAACAGGGCACTCATCAACAATTATTGGCGCAGCAAGGCATCTATGCCCGTTTATGGCAACGCCAGACCGGCGGATTTGTGGGGGTTGATGAGTAATTGATAAAGATTAGTGGGTCAGTTTGAACGCGTGCTTTGCTATAATGGCCCACACGTCTTTTCATCCTCGGAATATTATGGAACGCTTTGTAGAAAATTTAATGTATGCCACCCGCTGGATTTTAGCGCCTGTCTATTTCGGCCTATCCCTTGGGCTACTGGCCCTGACGGTGAAATTTTTCCAAGAAGTCATTCACGTTCTCCCTGAGCTATTTACGGTAAGTGAAAATGACCTCATTTTATTATTACTTTCCCTGATTGATATGTCGCTGGTGGGCGGGCTACTCATCATGGTGATGTTGTCTGGGTATGAAAACTTCATCTCCCGGCTTGATATTGATGAGAGTAAAGAAAAACTGAGTTGGTTAGGTAAAATGGATGCGGGCTCGTTGAAAAATAAGGTCGCTGCATCAATCGTCGCTATCTCGTCCATTCATCTTCTGCGGGTTTTTATGGAAGTCCGCACTATCGATAATACGAAGATTCTTTGGTATGTCGTGCTACATGTCACTTTTGTTTTCTCTGCATTTGTGATGGGTTATTTAGATAAACTCTCTCGTTATGACAAAGCAGCACACTAATCATTAACGCCTATACCTTGGGGCAGTTTATACTCTCGCCCCAAGGCTTAATAAAATAGACCGCGCATATGTTCCTGACACCCGTAAAATATCGACTTGCAGCAGTACTTGCCGTGCTGTCGATTTTACTGTTGTTCATCGCGCCATTAATCTCGCAATCACTTTATCTCTATCATGCTTCCCACACCATGCACACAGAACCACGCTGCAGTGAGGATATGACGGGAATGGGGGATATGTCGCAGATGTCGGACGCGATGATGTCACACAACATGTCAGCGGATAAAAGCGATCACACCTCTCTACCCGCGTCAGGCATGGTCTGTGGTTATTGTGAATTACTGGTCCATTTCCCCTTCTTCGCCTGGATTGCTGCGGCTATCCTTTGGCTGCTAAGCGCTCTAGCGCTAACGCCGCCTCAGCTACCTTATCGCACCATTGTCTTAACGCCTTGTTATCCACCTCAGTTGTCGAGGGGGCCGCCGCGGGTCCTGAATTAAATCATTAGTGCACTGAATACAGTGCGTTGACTTTTTTCTTGAACCGTGAGAGCGCTATGACTCAGTCTGTTAAAGCGACGTCGAACAGCAATAACGCATTAATGTTACTGCTACGTCGTCTACATTTTTATGTTGGTCTATTTATTGGACCTTTTATTTTTATTGCATCCCTGACGGGGATGCTTTATGTCGTGACCCCAAGTGTGGAGAGTCAGTTATATGCCTCGACACTTAACGTGGTTCCTCAAGGGGCGGTTCAGCCTCTCTCCGCACAAGTTGCCGCGGCGAAGCGTGCGCTTCATCAACCCGCCACGCTTGCAGCGGTGCGTCCTGCGCCGAGCAAGACGGATACTACTCGCGTTCAATTTTCTCAAGCTGGTCTGGGTCCTTCGGAAACCCGAGCGATCTTCATTGATCCTTACCGCCTTACCGTAACAGGCGACTATATTGTCTACGGGACATCAGGGATATTGCCGTTTAGAACCACATTGGATCATCTCCATCAAAGCCTGTTATTAGGGAATGTCGGACGTGCTTACAGTGAACTTGCCGCCTCATGGATGTGGATTGCTGCAGTGGGAGGCATCATCCTATGGATTGGGGCACGTCGACAGTCTACCCAAAGCACAGGCAAGAAAAGTTTCAGCCAGCGCTGGCACCGTCGGTTGGGGGGGATATTATTGTTAGGAATGTTATTTCTTTCCGCAACAGGGATAACCTGGTCACAGTGGGCGGGGAACAATGTTAATCAATTGCGACATGCCTTTGGATGGTTAACCCCGCAAGTTACCGCCGTTGTGGGAGGCGTCACGGATCCTGCACCGAAAAATGCGCATGCTGAACATCAGGCTATGGATATGGGCAGTATGCCTGGAATGGATATGAGCCAACCTATGCCAACGCCCGCACCTGCCTATAATGTGGCGGATAGCGACTGGGACCGGGCATTAGTCGAGGCAAGGCAAAGTGGGATACATGCCGCGAAAATTGAAATTCGTCCACCTAAGGATAGCGACCATACTTGGACGGTCACCGAAATCGACCATCGTTGGCCAGTTCAGGTCGATGCCGTCGCGTTGGATCCGAAAACCCTTAGCGTTATTGACCACGTCGAGTTTAGCGATTACCCACTTCTGGCAAAATTAACCCGTTGGGGAGTTGATGCACACATGGGGCTTCTTTTTGGCTGGGTAAATCAGCTGATACTTGCCCTGTTCGCACTTGGACTCTGCGCGTTGATAATTATGGGTTACCGTCAATGGTGGCGACGCCGGCCTCAACCGGCCAAGCACTCACCGGCACAGACACTGAGCGAAGCGTGGCGAAACTGTCCGATTATCACGCGCAGTCTCGTGCTCGTCTTCGCTGCGTTAATCAGTTATGCCTTACCTGTACTTGGGGTAAGCCTTGTTTGCTTTATTTTGATCGATATTTATCGCTGGAAGAGGGCGTTAATCATGCAACATACACCGATAAGTGAGTCGTCTCAACGGACGGCAGAGCAGTCTCAACAGCGTAAAAAGAAGCGTAATTTCATCCGTGGGGTTATCGTTATTTGGTTACTGACCTGTATAGTGATGTCGCGGGCCATCATTGGTGGCGTGATTGACGAATATCACCTTTCCTTTAACGAGTGGTCAGGGGGGATGTATGCCATGCAAGGAATGATGATCATCATCTATACCAGTGTCTTTACTGGGTTGATGTCGATCCCGCTCTGGTACTTTTTCCTCGGTGAAAGCGATCCCCAAGGGAAATGATAAGTTCGACGCTGAGTCATGAACCTTGGCGTCATAGCGATAAAAAAACCACCCTAAGGTGGTTTTTTTCGTTCAAGTGACTTAACGCATGGTCACAAATTCTTCCGCAGAAGTCGGGTGAATCGCCACCGTATTATCGAAGTCACACTTAGTAGCACCCATCTTCAATGCCACAGCGAAGCCCTGTAGCATCTCATCCATGCCGTAGCCGATCCCGTGGATACCGACGATTTTTTCTTCTTTACCGACGCAGACTAACTTCATCCGGCAAGGTTGGCGGTATTGCGTGACTGCCGTGTACATCGCGGTAAATGAAGAGGTATAAACCTTCACTTGCTCATCGCCGAATTGTTTACGCGCATCTGGCTCGCTAAGTCCAACAGTACCAATCGGTGGATGGCTAAACACGACGGTCGCGATATTAGAGTAGTCTAGATGCTCGTCGGGCTTATTGTTGAATAAACGTTCAGAGAGGCGGCGTCCAGCAGCCACTGCGACAGGCGTTAATTCCACTGCACCAGTGTTATCACCGACTGCATAAATGCCCGGAACAGAGGTGTTCTGGAACTTATCGACAGTAATGTAACCTTTATCGTTCAGTTCAACACCCGTCACTGAAAGATTAATGCTATCGGTAGATGGCGCACGGCCAATAGCCCAAATCAGGCAATCGGTATTATGTTCTTTACCGTTGGTGAAATGGATGGTTAAGCTGCCATCGCTGTTCTTCTCAATACGCTCGGCTTCACACTCTTTATGCAAGTGTGGCCCCTCTTTTTCCATCACCTCAACCAGGGTATCGGAAAGTAGTGGGTCAAAGCCTCGTAACGGCTTATCTTTACGTAAGAAGAGGTCAGTTTCTGCACCCAATGAGTTCAGTACGCCAGCCACCTCTACAGCGATATAACCTGCCCCTATCACCGCAACACGGGCAGGTAGCTCATCTAACTCAAAGAAACCATCGGAATCAATCCCGTATTCAGCCCCTGGGATGCTTGGTAGGACAGGATGACCTCCTGTGGCAATCAAAATATGGTCAGCCGTGTAGGTTTCACCATTCACTTCCACAGTATGGGCGTCGACAAAGGTTGCAAACCCACGGATGACGTCGACATTATTTTTCCCCAACACGTTATCGTAAGAGGTGTGAATACGATCGATATACGCTGAGCGATTTTTGATCAACGTTTTCCAATCAAACTTATTCACTGTGGTATCGAAGCCGTAATCTGGGCCGTACATATGAATCGCTTCGGCGATTTGTGCGGCATGCCACATGACTTTTTTAGGGACACAGCCTACGTTAACACAGGTGCCGCCTAACGCTTTAGCTTCTACCAAGGCACATTTTTTACCGTGCATCGCTGCGCGATTGATCGAGGCGATACCGCCGCTCCCGCCACCAATTGCGAGATAGTCATAATGTTTCGTCATCGTTCCTTCCATCTTAGTTGAGGTCGATATATGAATAAATTTCTCAGTACAGTGTAACCTGCGGCAGAAAAACTATGCAAAGTTTGCTTCTATAGCTGTGATAGGCTTAGATCATGCAATTAAACCTAATGGGATGCAGCGATGTATTTAACTTTTCTTGGTACCTGTGCCGGCGCACCCAGTCTACAACGTAATGTCACCAGTATAGCACTCAGCTTCTCGCCTAAGGGGGAGACTTGGTTATTTGATTGCGGTGAAGCGACACAGCACCAGTTTATGCGGACCGACCTAAAGCCGGGCCGATTAGAAAAAATTTTTATTACTCACCTTCATGGTGATCATATTTTCGGTCTTCCCGGTATCTTGACCAGTCGCTCGATGAGCAGCATCGCCACACCTCTCACTATCTATGGTCCGAAAGGTTTGAAAACCTTTATTGATACGGCACTGATGATTAGTGGGTCGTGGGTGGATTTTCCTTTAGAGATTATTGAAGTGGAGCCAGGTATCGTTGTAGAGAGCGACGAGTTACGGGTTATTGCCCAGCCGTTGAACCATGTTATTCCCTGTTTTGGCTACCGTGTCGAGCAGCGAGATCGCCCCGGGAAGTTGGATCAGCAGCGGCTAAAGGACGATGAGATTCCTGCGGGGGCTTGGTTGCAGCAATTGAAAAAAGGAAAGAATATTTGTCTAGCCGATGGGCGTGAAATTATCGCAGAACATTATCTTGGGCCGAGTAAAAAAGGGAAGGTCGTGACTATTCTCGGTGATACGGCACCCTGTGATAATGCAATTATTTTGGCTCAACACGCGGATATTTTAGTGCACGAAGCCACACTTGAAGCATCGATGGCAGAAAAAGCGAATAGCAGGGGACATTCCACGACGGCGCAAGCGGCATCGATTGCGGAGCAGGCACGAGTAAGTAAATTGATCGCAACACATTTTAGCTCTCGTTATCGCCAGCAAGATATGCCGCGGCTACTGGCAGAATGCCGAGCAACATTTGCGAATACCGAACTCGCTTACGACTTTATGGTCGTTAATCTTTAACAGACGGTTAGCTCGTATCGTATCAATATTGATAGCAATATTGGGTGATATGAGCTTTTGATGGAAATTCGGTTGCCATATTAGAGATGTACTCTATGGGAACGCTAAATTATCATTCTTTTCAACTGTTACAATCCTTACGGCGTTCCCCGTGACTTATATACTCATCACGGAGAAGTACACTCTTCTTACTGGATATGGCTGTTGTAGTGGCAAAAGATTTACTTCGACATCGTCGATTTTTTTCGGTTTATTGGGATTTTTTTATATAAATAGCTTGGTGATATTCTTTTTAAAGAAGACTTTATTTTTTCTGCAATGGTTTTTTTCACTTTGTAGTTTTTAGTATATTTTTGTGAATTAACCACACTTGGATACGAAATTGAATCTTTAGCGTTAAGTACCGTATCTTGTATACATAATGCCGGTTCTATTTGATAAGTGACACCAAATGAATTTAGATAAAGTCTAAATAGCTCATGATCAACAGGCACAAGATCGGCTCTATTTTTTATGCTATTCATTAAAGATATAGCACAATTCTTGGTTATTATATAGCCAGCAGCACCTGGATTTATAGTTTTTAAAGGGAATATTATATGTGATTTAAAATATTTTTTGTTTGTGAATAAAAAATCGTAATAGTATTTTTTAAATTTTTCTAACTTTACTATGCCTGCATCTACCGGTATCCAGCTAGTATTTTTTATAAAAATGGATAGGTTATCACTTATGTGAACATCATCTTCAAAAATAGCAATCTGGTCAGATCCAGAATCACTGTTGGCAAAATCGGCGATGATTTTTAAATGACTAAGCATGCACGATTTTTCCAAATCATTCATTCTACTCTCGCCAAAATGAATCCCTAACTCCCTACTAGTAGTATCGTTTTCGGAGGGGGTTATGGCATCAAAAAAAGAGAAATCTACTTCAATGCGGCTCATCTGCTGCTTGATATTCTCTCTTCTTTTTTCGTTTTTTTCTCTTAAAGAAATAACTTTAACTTTCACTGTAACTCTCAAAAATTGAGTAATTTATAAATTTACTATTACGATGAATTATTAGCATGCTTACTTTATTTCACATAATGCTGCATTTGAAAATAATTGAATGCGTAAGTAAATCCTATAATAACAAATCTTAATCACTCTTAGAACGTTAATCCCACCCATCACCAATTTTTAAAAAAGGAAATAGGCAAGGGTTCTTTCTATGATAAAAATCAGTAAAAAGATTTTGGGCACAACTGATAAAAATTTCGCTACTTATTTCTTGAACGCTGGAAAGTAAATAAAGACGTGATGAATTGTTATTTCTTGAACAGAGTAAGGATTGTTTTCAGAGTATTTTACTATCCGAAGGGAAAATACTCTTGGTTAAGGCCGATCAGGAATATAAGAGCGCTATATATAACATAGCGCTCGCTGATCATTATTCTGGAACAATCCACTCGACTAAAGTATGCCCAGTTCCTTGCGGGACAAGTTGCTCATGTAACCATGGCAGCACTGAACGCATTTGTTGTTCCAACTTCCAGGGTGGATTGATCACTATCATACCGGAGGCTGTCATGCCGCGTTGGTCACTATCTGGCTTGACCGCAAGTTCAATCTGCAGGATCCGACGGATGCCGGTATCTTTCAGGTCGGTAATCATTCGTTTGATCTGCTGGCGTAATACAACCGGATACCACAAAGCATAAACACCGGTGGAGAAACGCTTATAGCCTTCTGCGATCCCTTGTACTACTGCCTGATAGTCTGTTTTGATCTCGTAAGGGGGATCGATAAGGATCAGACCACGACGAGAGGGAGGCGGCAGCTTGGCTTTTAATTGTTGATATCCATCGCCTCGAGCGACAACGGCACGAAGATCTTTTTGGAACTCACCACGCAGCAACGGATAGTCACTCGGGTGCAGCTCTGTCAGTTGTAATTGATCCTGCTCACGTAATAAGTGACGAGCGATCAACGGCGATCCTGGATAATATTTGAGTTGTCCGGAAGGATTTAGATCACGTACTGCTTGCAGATAGGGGGCGAGTTCAGCAGGGGGATTACTTTGTTGCCAAATACGGGCGATACCTTCCATATATTCGCCTGTCCGCTCAGCTTGTTCGCTATTAAGAAGATAACGGCCGGCCCCTGCATGGGTATCCAAATAAAGAAAAGGCTTATCCTTCTCTTTTAATGCCGAAATAATAAGGCTCTGCACGGTGTGCTTTAAAACGTCGGCATGGTTACCCGCGTGGAAGCTGTGGCGATAGCTCAGCATGTGATTTCCTTTATAACAGAACACGACAAAAACGAGACAGATACAGCTGTCTATGAAGGATGAGTATAACAAATTGCGCCCCGTGGCAGTAGCATTACGCCGGATCGATGGTGGGGTAATTGATATTTTTCTATTCATCCCCATATCTTAAAAATACGCTCAGCGTTCAACTTAACCCTTTATAGGACGGTGCTATGACAAATCCACTACTCACCCCTTTCAGCTTGCCACCTTTCTCAGCGATCAAACCCGAGCATGTTGTGCCAGCAGTCACGGCGGCGCTAGACGAATGCCGTACAACCGTCGAACGAGTGGTCGGCCAGCCTGGACCCTACACATGGCAAAATCTTTGTCAGCCTTTAGCGGAAGCCGATGACCGCTTGGGACGTATTTTTTCACCTGTTAGCCATCTTAATTCGGTCAAAAACAGCCCCGAGTTACGTGAAGCCTATGAAGGTGTACTCCCCCTCTTATCAGAGTATGGTACTTGGGTTGGGCAACATGCTGGGTTATATCAAGCCTACCGTAGCTTAAAGGACAGCCCTGAGTTTACTGCGTTATCCTTAGCGGAGCAGAAAGCGGTAGACAACGCTCTACGCGACTTTGAGCTATCAGGGATTGGTTTACCGAGCGATAAACAGAAACGTTATGGTGAAATCTCTGCGCGTCTGTCCGAAATTGGTGCGGCATACAGCAATAACGTGTTAGACGCGACGATGGGCTGGAGCAAACTGATTACAGAGGAGAGCGAACTGGCCGGTATGCCAGAAAGCGCTCTCGCCGCTGCGCAGGCGCAAGCTGAAGCCAAACAGCAGCAAGGCTGGTTATTAACCTTGGATATTCCAAGCTACTTACCGGTAATGACTTACTGCGACAACCAAGCATTACGTGAAGAAATGTATCGTGCCTATAGCACCCGTGCCTCTGACCAGGGACCAAATGCCGGGAAATGGGATAATGGCCCACTTATTGAAGAAGAACTGGCATTACGTCATGAAATTGCTCAGTTACTGGGTTTTGGTTCCTTCGCAGAAAAATCCTTAGCCACCAAAATGGCAGAATCAACGGAGCAAGTCATTGGATTCCTTAATGACCTTGCTGATCGCGCTCAACCACAAGGCCAGCGCGAGCTAGCTCAATTACGCGAGTTTGCTCAACAGCATTACGGGGTGAGCGACTTACAGCCTTGGGATATCACGTGGTATGCCGAAAAGCAGAAACAACATCTTTATACCATCAGTGATGAGCAATTACGTCCTTACTTCCCTGAGCAGCGCGCGTTAAGCGGCCTGTTCGAGGTTATCCGTCGAGTCTATGGTCTACGTGCAGCAGAACGTCACGATGTCGATGTATGGCATCCTGAAGTACGCTTCTTTGATCTGTTTGATGGTGACGATCAGCTGGTGGGGAGCTTCTATCTTGATCTTTACGCACGTGAACATAAGCGTGGTGGGGCTTGGATGGATGACTGTGTTGGGCGTATGAAAAAAGCCGATGGCTCACTACAAAAACCGGTGGCTTACCTCACTTGTAACTTCAACCGTCCTGTTGGCAATAAGCCAGCACTCTTCACGCATGACGAAGTGGTGACGCTGTTCCATGAGTTCGGTCATGGCCTTCACCACATGTTAACGCAGATCGATACGGCTGGCGTTTCGGGGATCAATGGCGTGCCATGGGATGCTGTCGAACTCCCGAGTCAATTTATGGAAAACTGGTGCTGGGAGCCGGAGGCGCTTGCCTTTATCTCCGGTCACTACGAGACAGGTGAGCCTCTACCTCAGGCTTTACTGGAAAAAATGTTGGCAGCAAAAAATTATAATGCCGCGATGTTTATTCTCCGTCAGCTTGAGTTCGGTCTCTTCGACTTCCGTTTACATGCCGAATATCAACCGGAGAAAGGGGCGCGAGTCCTTGATATCCTGCATGATGTGAAGCAGAAAGTTGCGGTAATGCCTTCTCCAGCATGGGGACGCTTCCCACACGCCTTCAGTCATATTTTCGCTGGCGGTTATGCGGCGGGCTACTACAGCTACCTCTGGGCTGATGTACTGGCTGCCGATGCTTGGTCACGTTTTGAAGAAGAAGGGATTTTTAACCGCGAAACCGGACAATCCTTCTTGGATAACGTCTTAAGCCGTGGCGGCTCTGAGGCACCCATGGCATTGTTTAAGCGATTCCGTGGACGTGAGCCGCAAATCGACGCCATGCTTAAGCAATACGGTATCGAAGGCTAGTAAGTGAATATTTACTTACTTGATGAAACAGGCACCCAATCGGGTGCCTTAACTGTTATCGCCGATCGATGGCGCCTAGTTCACGATGAAAATGCGCCACTCGCGCTGGTATTAACCGATCAGCAATTAGAACTGCGTAAACGCGATGAGCCTAAGCTCGGTGGCATTTTCGTTGACTTTGTCTCTGGAGCAATGGCACATCGCCGTAAATTTGGCGGGGGACGTGGTGAAGCGGTAGCAAAAGCAGTAGGTATTAAAGGTACCTATCTCCCCGATGTTGTTGATGCGACGGCTGGCCTAGGCAGGGATGCTTTCGTATTAGCATCCTTAGGTTGCCGAGTACGTATGATTGAAAGACATCCTGTGGTGGCGGCACTACTTGAAGATGGATTACAACGGGGATATAAAGACCCTGAAATTGGCGAATGGTTGCAGCAACGATTGACCCTCATCTATGGTCCAAGCGTACAGCAACTCAGTACCTTATGTCCGCGTCCAGACGTCGTCTACCTTGACCCGATGTATCCCCATCGTCAGAAGAGTGCTTTAGTCAAAAAAGAGATGAGAATCTTTCAATCTTTGGTTGGTCCAGATGAAGATGCTGACAGTCTATTAGAGCCCGCTAGGGTATTAGCTAAGCGCCGAATTGTGGTGAAGCGTCCAGATTACGCGCCACCGCTTAATGGCGTAGCGACCAGTTCCGCCGTTGTCACGAAAAGTCATCGCTTTGATATTTACCCTTCGCTTAATCCAGAAACCCCTTAAGAAACGCTCCCGATCTTGAGCAATACGATCGGGAGACCATTACCGATTATTCTTCGTCACGGAATGGTACGATCAACATGTCGACATGAACGTTATTAATCAGTTGTCGGGCTGAAGACATCAATTTACTCCAGAAGTCTTGGTGATGGCCACAAATGACTAAATCGATATCGTATTTATTAATGGCGTCGATCAAGACTTGCGCTAACTCGCCTGTACCACTCAGAATCTCGCTGAAAGGATAACCCGCTTGGTTAGCAAGGGTCGTCAAGGCTTGCGAAGTCTCCTGAGAAATACGTTTTTGCATATCGCCTAAGTTCACATCAATCAGACCGGTATAAAGATCGGAATAGTTGACATCTACATGAATTATCGAGACTTTGGCGTTATAAGGTTTCGCTAACGAAACCGCTTTCTGGACTAATTCTTCGCTTTCTGGTGAGAGATCGACGGCCACCAAAACATGATGATATGACATGATAAACTCCTTATTGGCGCAATAGTCACGACACAGCGGTTCGCTCATATTGATGTTTCTGTGAAGAGACAATCATAGCGTTAAGCGCAAGAACTGTCATGACGAAACCATTGAATAAACTTAAGAGAAGTATAGCCTGACTTGGCGAGGAGAGCAGTGGATCAGAGGGAAAAGTAAGACACAGATCAATGACCTGTGTCTTAATTGTCTTAAAGCAGTTGCAGGGCTATCCAGTACAGTGCACCCGAAAGTAGGATGGAGACCGGCAGGGTCAATACCCAGGCTAACGCGATACTACGAATCGTTTTCGACTGTACGCCGCCGCCATCAACAATCATGGTCCCCGCTACGGAAGACGAGAGGATATGTGTGGTCGACACGGGCATGCCTGTGTAACTCGCAATACCAATCGATACGGCAGCAGTAATCTGGGCTGACATACCTTGCGCGTAGGTCATACCATTCTTACCAATTTTCTCACCGATAGTTGTGGCGACACGACGCCAACCGACCATCGTCCCTAAGGACAGAGCCAGTGCTACCGCTAAAATAATCCAAATGGGAGCATACTCGATGGTACCGTTGAGGTCGCTTTTCAAGTTACCTAAGAAACGCTTATCGTCAGAAGAGGTTTCCGGTAATTTAGCAATCTTATCGGCCGTATCAGACATACATAACAATAAGCGGCGGACTTGAGAGCGGTTTTCGACGCTCAACTGGTCGTAGCTTGACAGATTGTTTAGTAAATCTTGTGCATGATGGACAGTCGCTAAACCATTCTCACTACTACAGTGGAAGGGCTCATTAGGATCAATCGCCGTACTTTTAGTAGTCGGTGGAGCAATCAGCGTGGAAACTTGTGGGTTATGTTGCTGATAGTATTGCTCAAGGTGGTTCACCGCATCACGGGTTCGTGTGATGTCATACCCTGAGGCATTCATATTCACTACAAATCCCGCAGGCGCGACACCAATCAGTACTAACATCACTAGCCCGATACCTTTCTGGCCGTCGTTCGCACCGTGTGAATAGCTCACGCCAATTGCGGAAACGATTAAGGCTATACGTGTCCAAAAAGGTGGTTTTTTCTTACCATCTTTTTTCTCGCGTTGAGCGGGTGTCATATGGTTACGGCGGCGCTTCTTAGTACCACTCCAATACTTACGAAGTAGGAAGATAAGAAAGCCTGCAATCACCATCCCGACGATTGGCGATAGAATCAATGAGAGAAAAATATTGATTACTTTCGGTAGGTTGAGCGCTTCGACTAGCGAACCACCCGTCACCAAGGCGTTCGTTACCGCAATACCAATAATGGCACCGATTAACGTATGCGAGCTTGATGCAGGTAAACCAAAATACCAAGTCCCTAAATTCCAGATTATTGCCGCAAGCAATATCGAGAATATCATTGCTAGCCCATGGGAGGAGCCAACGTTCAGCAGCAGATCGGTTGGCAGTATGTGCACTATTGCATAGGCAACACTTAACCCGCCGAGTAAAACGCCGAGGAAATTGAATAAACCAGCCATCATTACAGCTAGTTGCGCACGCATGGCACGGGTGTAAATAACGGTAGCAACCGCATTCGCCGTATCATGGAAGCCATTGATTGCTTCGTAAAACAGAACAAACAGAAGTGCCAGAACTAAGAATAGACTGGTACTTAAATCAAGACCGGTAAACAGATGGAACATAATGTTACGCCATTTTAAGGGACATACCCTAGGCATTATCGGCGAGTTAGGTCCTTGCAGGAAAGCAAAATATCACACTTTTTTACCTTAACCCGCTATTTTCATTTAACGATCTATCAATTTTCTTATAAAAAAGAGTAGGTTATTTAATAATTGTTTAAGTTTTTTTTTTCTGACTAGCCACCAGCCTGTCTGGTCACTACAATCTGGCCTTTTAGAGGGGGGTAGTGTGGATAAATTTGATGTAGTAGTGATTGGTGCAGGGGCTGCAGGGTTATTCTGTGCCGCGCAAGCGGGGCAATTAGGGCTAAAGGTCTTGGTGGTGGATAACGGTAAGAAAGTCGGCCGCAAGATATTGATGTCCGGTGGCGGACGCTGCAACTTTACTAACTTATACATTGAGCCCGCAGCCTATCTTTCCGCTAATCCTCACTTTTGTAAGTCAGCACTTGCTCGCTATACACAATGGGATTTCATTGACCTAGTCGGTAAATACAATATTAATTGGCACGAAAAAACCTTAGGCCAATTATTTTGTGACGACTCAGCCCAGCAGATTGTGGAGTTATTGCTGGCTGAATGCGAGTTAGGCAAGGTCACTCTGCGTCTTCGCAGCGAAATTCTCGACCTGCAGAGAGATGACTCAGGTGAATACCACTTAACACTGAATGGATCTAATGTAAGCACTCGCAAACTTGTTATTGCTTCAGGCGGGCTTTCGATGCCAGGTTTAGGCGCAACGCCCTTTGGCTATAAAGTGGCGGAGCAGTTCGGCTTAGCGGTTCGACCCGTCAGTGCCGCATTAGTACCTTTTACCTTGCACAAGCCAATACTGGATACGTTACAACAAATTTCGGGTGTTGCTGTCCCTATTACCGTTGATGCGGCGGACGGTACTCGCTTTAAAGAATCGATGTTATTTACCCATCGTGGACTATCGGGACCTGCAGTGCTTCAAATTTCCAGTTACTGGCGCCCGGGGCAAGCGGTTACTATCAATCTTGTGCCTGATACTGATGTTAACCATTTTATTGAGGCTCAGCGCAGAGAACATCCAAACCTTTTATTGAAGAACAGTTTAGCCCGTTTATTACCGAAGCGATTAGTGGACAGTTTAGTCGAACTTTCTCTGTTACCTGAAGTGACACTAAAGCAACTGAATGCTCGTCAACAACAGCAAGTGGTCGAACACCTTACAGCCTGGACGGTTTACCCTAATGGTACCGAAGGCTACCGTACCGCCGAGGTGACTTTAGGTGGCGTTGATACGCAGCATTTATCCTCGCAAACCTTCGAAGCTCGAGATGTGCCGGGCCTTTATTTTATTGGTGAAGTGGTAGACGTCACCGGCTGGCTGGGAGGCTATAACTTCCAATGGGCGTGGAGTTCAGCGTGGGCCTGCGCACAGGCGTTAGCGAAGAGTGCAGGTCGCTAACAGCAGTCCAACGCTTACGTGGAGCTGTTTATCCCCCTGGCCCAGAAACTGAAGTTGTCATGGTACAGACGATAATAATCAGGTCGAAGCCGCTGATTAGCGATTCATTATCTTCACTGTACCATGATAGGCATCACTTACTCAGGTAGCACTAAGGCGCTGCGATCAATCTGATCGATCGACGTCACACCCGTAAGGGTCATCGCAACGCGCATCTCCTGGGAGAATATCTCCAATAAATTTTTAACACCGCGTTGGCCGTCTGCCGCGAGGGCATAGGCCATTGGGCGTCCTATTAGGCAGGCCTTAGCCCCTAATGCCAGCATACGCACAACATCCAGTCCGGAACGAATGCCTGAATCGACTAACACAGTGAGGTCATCACCGATTTTATCGGCAATGGTCGGTAACGCTTTCGCCGTCGATAAAACACCATCGAGTTGCCGACCCCCATGGTTCGATACCACGATGCCATCCGCCCCAAAGTTAACGGCATCTTGAGCATCTTGCGGGTCGAGTATGCCTTTGATAATCATCGGCCCTTTCCAAAACTCCCGAATCCATTCGAGATCTTTCCAACTAATTGATGGATCGAAATTATTCCCTAGCCAGCCAACGTAATCTTCCAGTGTCGTGGCTTTACCTAAGTATCTTGATATGTTACCCAAGTCGTGAGGGCGTCCCCGCAGGCCCACATTCAATGCCCAGTCCGGCCGCGTACAGGCTTGTAAAATTCGGCGCGAAGCTGCAAAGGGGCCAGACATGCCTGAATGCGCATCTCGATAGCGAGCGCCTGGCGTTGGCATATCAACGGTGAAAACAAGTGTGGTAATCCCCGCAGCCTGTGCTCGCTCCAGCGCGTTGCGCATAAATCCACGATCTTTGAGTACATACAGTTGAAACCAGAGCGGTTGTGCGCTTTGGGCAGCGACCTCTTCAATTGAGCACACTGAGACGGTTGATAAACAGAAAGGAATCCCTTTGGCTGCCGCGGCGTTTGCAGCTTGCACCTCACCTCGACGCGCATACATGCCCGTTAACCCGACAGGGCTAAGAATGACGGGAAGGTCGAGTTGCTGGCCGAAGAGTGTCGTTTGAAGGCTAAGGTTTTCAACATTTCGTAAAATACGTTGGCGTAAACTAATCGTCGCTAAATCCGCGCTGTTGGCACGCAAAGTATGCTCGGTATAGGCGCCGCCATCGATGTAATCAAACAAGAATCTAGGCAACTTACGTCGTGCGGCTTCCCGGTAATCTGATGCGGATGAGATAATCATAGTTATCATTCCTATATTGGCTCTATTCAACTCAACCCTATAAGGGCCGGCTTGCGTATAAGCTAAAATAAGGTATTTTTGATTATGATAAAAACAACTTTTTCAACTGAAAATAAGTCAAAAAAAGAATAGCTATGAACCTTAGAACGTTACGCGTTTTTGTCGAAGTTGTCCGTCAAGGAGGCTTTACCCAAGCCGCAGATGTCGTGTCGTTGACCCAATCGTCGGTCAGCAAAGCGGTGAAAGCGCTAGAAGTTGAAGTGGGTGTTCCTTTGCTGAACCGTATTGGCCATAAAACGGAATTAACGGCTGCAGGAGAAATCGTTTATCGACGCGCGCTCGTCCTCCTTACCGAGAAAAATCACCTCCTCGCAGAGATCGATGCGTTACAGGAACTTAAGGGGGGCACGCTCCGTATAGGCTTGCCGCCAGTGGGCTGTGGGGTGTTATTTGCTAAGATGTTTACAGAGTATCGACGTCGTTACCCGCAAGTGGATATTGAATTAATTGAACATGGCGGCAATAGATTACGTGAGTTTCTAGAGGCCGGAGCGATAGATATCGCCGCATTGCTGGTATCGAAAAACGATGCCATTGCCTATCAAGACGTGCGAAATGAGCCTCTCGTTGTGGTCTTACAGGCAGATCACCCCTTAGCAGGCTATCACCAACTCAATTTTAAGGATTTACACGCTGAGCCCTTTATTCTGTTTGAAGAGGGGTTCACCCTGAACCAATTAATATTGGCCGCTTGTGAACGGCGAAAGGTGAGTCCTCGGATAACGGCTCGAAGTGGGCAAATCGATTTTATCGTCGATCTGGTGACAGCGGGATTGGGGGTTGCATTTTTACCGAGGATGCTGGCTACTAAGCACCGTCATCCCGGTATCTCATTAGTACCTCTCAATGAACCGCATACTGACTGGCGTATAGCCCTAGCTTGGCGTAAGGGTACGCAACTTCCTCCCGCGGCGATAGCTTGGTTGGAACTGGCAAAAACGTTGGCCCCGCTAAAGGAGTAAGCTTTCTTCAACCTCTCAAATAATGTTGGCGTTCACTCCACTTACCACTTTATTGGGTAGGTATATCAATATTTACCCGTTTTAAAAGTTTTAATAGATGATTTACAGTTCCTCTCTACAGGAGGAGCTTATGTCGCAGATAATAAAAAATTTGAACAAGCCGTTAACCCATTTGACTTCGTTTCAAGAGGTGGTGCGCTTTTTTACGCCAAATTGGTTTGCAGTGACCATGGGGACCGGTGTACTCGGCTTAATCCTTGCACAAGTTGCCTCACCGGATAGCCTTATATTGACTCTCGCTCGCACACTCTGGGTAATTAATATTGGCTTCTTTACCCTATTTACGCTGCTGTATGTGAGTCGTTGGATACTCTTTCCGCAAGAAGCGACTAAAATATTTAGTCATCCTCAAATGTCGATGTTTCTCGGCACCATTCCTATGGGACTAGCAACCATTATTAATGGCTTTATCAGTTTCGGTCTTCCCATCTTAGGGAACGCCGCGGTCGATATTGCTTATCAGTTATGGCGCGTCGATGCGTTTCTCGCCATAGCCTGCGGTGTTGGATTACCTCTGTTTATGTTCACACGACAATCCCATCAACTTTCGTCGATGACAGGTTTATGGTTACTCCCCGTCGTTGCGGCAGAAGTTGCCGCAGCCAGTGGCTGGATTATTGCTCCCTATGTAACCGACCCGGCACAACAACAGATGATGGTTATTTTCAGTATGGTGTTGTGGGCGTTTTCTGTGCCAGTCGCCTTATCCCTACTCGCTATTTTACTTTTACGTATGGCGCTCCATAAACTTCCTCCAGTTGCCTTATCAGCCACTACTTGGCTAGCCCTAGGACCTATAGGAACGGGGTCATTGGGGATGTTTTTACTGAGCCAGCAGAGCAGGTTACTCGCCAGTAATCCAATTTTTGAGCCTTTTAGCCACGTTATGACAGGGTTTGGCTGGATAATGGGAATTCTTTTATGGGGATTTGGGGCATGGTGGTTGCTGTTAGCTCTGGGTGTCACTTGCCATTACCTGAGGCAGGGAATTCCCTTTAATTTAGGTTGGTGGGGTTACACTTTTCCATTGGGGGTATTTACCTTAGCAACCTTCAAGCTCGCTCAGTTAACCACATTTCTATTTTTTTCAGCCCTAGCGATAGTACTACTTATCCTTTTAAGCGGAATATGGATATTGGTCATGGCTCTAACGTTACGAGGAGCGTGGAGCGGGAAACTTTTCTTCGCACCTTGTTTACAGGAAAGTAAAACCTTTAATAAGGAAACTGAAGGAAAGTTATTTTAATGAAGCATTGATGTTATTGCACGTAACAGTATTATAACGGCTCTTTATATCTTTTTGGCAGGAAAATTCCATGGGAAATACTTCTTTAAAGCCGTTATGGCTAAAGATTACTGCCCGCTTATTTGGCCTAATACTGTTATTAACCGCTCTCTTCTTTATCATCGAGGGCGGGAAATTATTGAGTTTAGGCGGTAGTGGGTACTTCTTAATTTCAGGCATCGTCTTGTTAGTGAGTAGCTTTCAACTCTTTCGTTTGAAAGCGTCAGGTGCGGTGCTTTACCTTCTGTTCGCATTGGGTACGTTAGTGTGGGCACTGATGGAAGTGGGCCTCGTGTTCTGGCCATTGATCTCACGCCTGATGTTCCCTGCTGGCTTGGCAATTGTTGCCTTTTTGTTGTTACCTTCACTGCGTCGCCCCCAAACAACACGCGGCGTCAGTATCGGTAGTTACGTGTTAGCCTTAGTGACAACAGTCGGTTTCGTGGCGGCGTTTGCCGCTATGTTTCAACCTCACGATCCTGTTGCGTTCCAAGGCGAGCCTAAGCCATTAGTGCCAGTCTCAAAACAAGCGCCGTTAACCAATTGGGATAATTATGGTAACACGCCGGGCGGAAGCCGATTCGTCGCGGCAGACCAGATAACTCGTGATAATGTCCAACACTTAAAACCGGTTTGGACCTTCCATACGGGCGATATTCCTCTTAGCCCAGACGGTAATGGTGCTGAAGACCAACAAACACCGTTGCAAGTTGGCGACAAGATATTTCTGTGTACTCCACATAATAACGTTATCGCGGTGGATGCTGACAGTGGTAAGGCGCTATGGAAAGCTGAAATCAATGCAAAATCTTCGGTTTGGATGCGCTGTCGTGGGTTAGCCTATTTTGATGCGACAAAATCCCTCCCACACCCTGAGCTTCCAGGTAGCAGCCAGCCCCTGGCTGTAAACACCGCTGATATTGCAAACTGTCCCCGTCGTATTCTGATGAATACCATTGACGGACGTTTAATTGCCTTGAACGCTGACAATGGTCAGTTTTGTGAAGGTTTTGGCGATCACGGAACGGTTAATTTATTAACCGGTATGGGCAATGCCCCTGATCCACAATATGTACTGACCTCCGCGCCGACCCTTGCTGGGACGACTGTGGTCGTCGGCGGGCGTATTTCTGATAATGTCAGTACTGATATGCCTGGCGGTGTGCTACGTGGCTTTGATGTGTTGACGGGTGCATTACGCTGGGCTTTCGACCCTGGTAACCCAAATCCTAATGCAACACTGCAACCGGGACAGCACTATGTTCGCAGTACCCCGAACTCTTGGGCGCCAATGTCCTATGATCCGCAGTCCAATACCGTGTTCATGCCGATGGGAAGTTCTTCTGTCGATATTTGGGGTGCTAATCGTACGCCGTTAGACCATAAATACGGTGCCTCAATACTGGCGGTCGATGCCAATACCGGTAAAGAGAAGTGGGTATATCAAACGGTCCATAACGATCTTTGGGACTTTGATATCCCTATGCAACCAAGCTTAATCGATTTCAAAACACCAAAGGGTGAAAATCGTCCTGCGGTGGTAGTCGGTACGAAAGCCGGGCAGATTTATGTATTAGACCGCCTGACGGGTCAACCATTAACTAAAGTCGAAAATGTGAAAGTGAAACGCGGCAACATTCCAGGCGAACAGTATAGTGATACCCAACCACGTTCAGTGGGTATGCCGCAGATTGGTGCCCAGACGCTGAAAGAATCTGACATGTGGGGCGCCACGCCGTTCGACCAGCTGATTTGTCGCGTTAACTTTAAATCGATGCGTTACGAGGGGCTTTACACCGCTCCAGGTACGGATAAGTCATTAAGTTTTCCCGGCTCTCTCGGTGGGATGAACTGGGGTAGCCTCTCAACGGATCCGAATAACCATCTGATCTTCGTTAATGATATGCGCTTAGGCTTATGGCAGCAGCTGATCAAGGCGGATCCTAACGCATCGACGGCAGCAAATACCGGCGGCGAGGCGGTTAATACCGGAATGGGTGCGGTACCGATGAAAGGCGCGCCCTATTCGGTGAATAAAAATCGCTTTATGTCGCCATTGGGTATCCCTTGCCAAGCACCGCCATTTGGTACCCTCTCTGCTATCGATATGACCACACAGAAAATTTTGTGGCAGGTTCCACTGGGTACCGTTCAGGATACTGGACCAATGGGGATCAAGATGGGCATGAAAATGCCAATCGGCATGCCTTCCTTAGGTGGTAGTCTCGCCACACAAGGTGGTTTGGTCTTTATTGCGGGAACTCAAGACTACTACTTACGGGCATTTGATAGTTCAACGGGTAAGGAAGTTTGGAAAGCTCGACTACCAGTTGGTAGTCAAGGTGGCCCAATCAGCTATGTCTCACCGAAAACCGGTAAGCAGTATATCTTGATCTCAGCAGGTGGAGCGCGTCAGTCACCTGATCGGGGTGATTATGTTATTGCCTACGCATTAAATTAACAGCTATCTTTGTACGAGAAGCGCCCCCAGTCGTGGGGCGCTTTATTTCATACCGATGGCAACCAGTCAATCAGTCATCTAGAGGCAGCTACTTTCCTCCTCCTTAACCCCCAGACGCTCACCTCGATATAGGCAATCTAATCGTTTTGCTAAGTTAACGATTCTCCCCTCTATCCGCCAGAATACCTCTGCACCAGCAGTAATGATGGACTACGCTTAGTATTTCCCGTCACGACTTAGGAGCGACCCATGGCACATCATGCAGGGCTACAGATAGCCGGCCAACCACTTCCTTCTCTGGGAATGGGCAGTTGGCGGTTGGGACAAGGCCGTTATAGTGAACAGCAAGAGATTTCGGCGCTACACCGTGGTCTAGAGCTTGGATTACGCGTCATCGATACTGCGGAAATGTATGGAGATGGGAAATCTGAGACGTTGATTGGCAAAGCGATCGAGGATCGCCGTGAACAGACTTACCTCGTTTCGAAAGTTTATCCTTGGAATGCGACGCAAAGCCAACTTGAAACCAGCTTAGATTCATCGCTCAATCGGTTACGCACTGACCATCTTGATTTATACCTTTTGCATTGGCAATCGGGTAATGATCTACAAGAAGTGGTCACGCTAATGGAAACGATGAAGCAGAAAGGAAAGATTAATGCTTGGGGCGTATCTAATTTCGACTTATCTGCAATGCAATCTCTGGTAGAGGTTGAAGGTGGGGAACGTTGCGCGGTGAACCAAGTCTTTTATAACCTTGCCGGACGAGGTATCGAATACGATCTCGCTCCTTGGTGTGCTGATCAGGACATTGCCATGATGGCGTATTGCCCGCTCGGTGGCGCAGGGTCGCACTTACTCGAATTAGATGACGTGAACACGCTTGCTGCCAAATATCAGGTAACGCCTGCAGCCTTACTACTCGCTTGGGTGATCCGACAGAATAAGATATTGGCGATACCTGAATCCGGTAATATTCAGCATGTTGAAGACAATGCGCGAGCCTTACAACTCGAGATCAGTGAGCAAGATTGTGCACAACTCACGCGCTATTATCCTGCCCCTCAGACAGCTGAGCCACTTGAAATTCGCTAAGTCGCGTCAATAAAGCGGGTATTTTTAGTAAAAGGGTGGTGAAAAGATTAGCTGCGGGATCGTCAGGCTGTTAGAATCAGCCGCTCACGGCGTCACCACCGCAATGCTCAATTACATCTAGAATTCGCTTGCAGGGAGATGACGATTTTCTCATAGACATCAACGAAAGCCGAATTTTATGCAGGTATGTAGCTTTATTATTAATAGTAGTGGCCATGAAACCTTTGGTCTGGTCTGTGAACAAGGGGTAATTGATGCAGGAAAACTGCTCGACTACCGCGATTTGAAACACCTACTGGAAGATGATGGCCTTGCCGCATTGCAGCCGCTCGCTACGCGCTCAGCAGACTACGCGTTTCATGAGATTAGTTTTCTGCCAGTGATTAAGACCCCTAATAAAATTTTGTGTGTAGGGATGAATTATTCAGAGAAGCGCATCGAATTTGGTGAAACCAACCCTGCGCCAACGTTATTTATACGTTTTGCGGATAGCCTCACCGCGCATCTCCAACCTATCCAAAAACCGGTAAGCAGTGAGCAATTCGACTATGAAGGCGAGTTGGCAGTAATCATTGGTAAATCGGCTCACCAAGTGACGGAAGATGAAGCCTTAGATTATGTGGCGGGCTACAGCTGCTTTATGGACGCCACGGTGCGTGATATGCAGTTTACATGGTTTACCGCGGGTAAAAACTGGCCAGCCACCGGGGGATTCGGACCTTGGATGACGACTCACGATGAAATCCCTGATCCGCAACAACTCGAGTTAAAAACATTCTTAAACGGCGTACAGGTTCAAAAAGACTCAACTAAAAATATGGTTCACAGTGTTGCGGCGATCATCGCCTATGTGACGCATTTCACACCGCTGTCGCCGGGTGATGTCATTATTACCGGATCACCAGGCGGTGTCGGTAAATCTCGGACTCCACAACTGTTTATGTTCCCAGGCGACGATGTTGCTGTCGAGATTAGTCAGATTGGCCGCTTATCACACATTATTCGTTAAAAAGAACCGATAGCAGGGAGTCGCTATCGGTTGAAGAGCGGTAAGTCCTGCTTACCGCAAAACACTTAACGATTAGACGCGGCGACCCCCTTTCCCGGGTGGTTGACCGCCTCATCCTCAGGCTGGATATCACACTGTTTAGGTAGCGTTACAGATAAGACCGCTGCGATAAGCAGTGAGACGGAAAGCGCATAGATAGCAACGTTATGACCATAGAAGTTAATCATTACGCCCACTAAGTATGGCCCACAAAACCCGCCCAGATTACCTAATCCGTTAATCACTCCCCGCGCAGCCCCTGCGGCTTCAGCCGAAGCAATTCGCCCTGGAATACTCCAGAACGGGCTGGTGGCAGCTTTCAAGAAGAATCCGCAAACTACTAAGGCGATATAGGCCGCCACCACATGATGACGTAATACAACGGAGGCAACCAACGAGGCCGCAAAGCAGAGCAGTGATACGCAAACCCATAAGCGACGCTTACCTGACCGGTCGCTGAATAACGAGATAACATAGATACCCGCAGCCATGGCGACAAAGGGAAGAATCGCGAGTCCGCCGACATCAGCCATGTTCCCACCCGTCAGATTTTTTAGAATCGCAGGCAGCCATAGGGTGTAACCATAGTCGCCAGTTTGGTAAAAAAAGTTGAGGAAAATAAGCGTAACTAAACCACGGTTTTTGAAGACATCTCTTAACGGTGCATTACTGACTTTGACTTTTTCTTCACGTGCTTCACGTTCTGCTTTAAGTTGTGTTAGTAAGTATTCACGTTCTTTTTCAGGCAACCAACGCGCCTCATCTGGACGGTCACTGATGAGCGCCCACCACATCATCATCACGATGGCAGAGAGGATACCTTCGATAAAGAATAACCAGCGCCAATCAAGAGCAGAGATGATTGCTCCAGAGACCGGTGCGGTGAAAATACCGCCTAGTGGTGCAAACATCATGACAATGGCATTTGCACGACCCAGCTCTTTTTCAGGGAACCAGTTGCTCACCATGGTTAGTACAACCGGTAGCATTCCCCCCTCGGCAATACCGAGTAAGAAGCGTAGAACTAGAAGTTGATATTCATGGGTCACAAAACCGGTCGCAATCGAAATCACGGCCCAAGCGGTTAACGAAGCCGCTATAAATTTCTTACCGCTACCGTGAACGGCAATGCGGCCGCCAGGAATTTGGAGGAAGAGATAGCCAATGAAAAAGATTCCGCTCACCACACCCGCCATCTGGCTGGTGATCCCTAACTCTTGATCCATCCCTCCTGGTAAAGCAAAACTAATGTTTACCCGATCCATAAATGAGATGATACAAGCAATCAGTATCGGTACGATTATCCGATACCAACGTGTCCTTGGAACATTATGACTCATAGTACTCCTCCCTCCAGAAAATGGTTTTCTGAAATAAATCTTCGCTTATCTTCCGTGAAAAATTATCCATTATCGTCTTCTTTTGCGGTCTGAATTTATAAGCATAGTCATTATATTGAGCAAAAGAGCGGATATTTTGTAGTGACTATGAAACAATGTTTTTACAAATGTTTTTGCGAGTTGTATCACGCTGAATCGTGTTAAGAAATCATGTTACGGATAACGTGATCCGGCGGGTGTTTTCCTAACCATCATTAGGAGAGCGGGAAAGTATCGCCAAGGAGAAAATGCGTCTCAAGGATGACTTGGTTGACAGTCTTGTTCCCTTGAACGCGTTGCAGTAGCAGTTCAGTTGCCTGTTGACCGACCTGATAACGAGGGGTCTTGATGCTGGTGAGACGAGGCGTTGTAATTTGCCCTATTTCTAAACCATGAAAGCCGACAATCGCAATACGTCGCGGAATATCAATACCGGCAGATTGGCACGCCCGTAATACGCCTATTGCTAAATCATCGTTAGTACAGAAGATAGCATCAAGATTAGGCACGCTATCCAAGGCTTCTCGCATCATCATTGCCCCCGTTTCAATGGAGGAGACTTTCTCTGGGCTGATATGAGTGGTGGTCAGCCCCGCGGCATTCATGGCATCACAGTAGCCTTGATAGCGTTGTTGGTCGCGTAAATCAGACATCGAACCAAAATAAGCGATATGCTTGCGTCCCGCCTCAATCAGGGCTTGAGTCGCTTTAAAACCAGCCTGTAAGTTATCAAAGCCAACATTAATACGCTCTGGTTGATGAGCAATCCCCATCACTTCCGCAATCGGGATTTTCGCGGCCTGGAGATATTTTTCGGCTCTCAAAGAGTGCGCGGTATCGGTAAGGATCAATGCCTTGATATTGAAAGCGAGTAATGCCGCAATCTGTTCCTCTTCTTTTTGAAGGGAGTAGTCGTAGCTGACGACTAGGGTTTGATAGCCCTGTGCCTCAGTAACGGTCTCAATTCCTGCTAATAACTCGCTAAATATCTGATTATTAAAGGAAGGGATAAGTACGCCAATCCGTGGGATGGACTGACTCGTGATTTGTGGATTATCTGAGTCCGGCTCAAAACCAACCTCCTCAATAACATTGGCAATGCGTTTGGCCGTATCGGCTTTCACTTTTTCAGGGGTGCGCAAAAAACGACTGACTGTCATTTTGGTTACACCCGCTAGCACTGCGATGTCATTTAAGGTAATACGTTGTTTTTTCATAGATTACGTATTGAGTGATTGGTCGCTTATTATGCCGTGAGTGACGTCAAAAAGATATGTCTCCCCCTCATCATGGTTAAGATATTTTTATCTATAAACCTTGGCACAAAGCTTGCTCCGGTTAACGTATTGAACCAAGGGAGGATAGCCGATGAGTGTACAAACTGAAGTCAGTATTAACCCGATAGCAATCCGGACCACGCAAAAGTGGCAACAACTGGTCATCGGTCTGCTCTGTATGGCGTCGATTTCTAGCCCGCAGTATGTCTGGACGTTATTAACTAAGCCATTTCTTGAGCGCCTTGATGTTCACTTACCTGTGCTGCAAGTCACTTTCTCCTTATTGATCATCTTTCAAACCTTTTTATCACCATTACAGGGCAAGCTTATTGACCGCTTTGGTGCACGCCGATTAATTGGTGTGGGGACGCTAATGACAGGGGCTAGCTGGGTAGGTGCAGCATACAGCCACTCTTTATGGATGCTTTACCTACTGTATGGCGTTGTCGGCGGGCTTGGCACCGGTATTGTTTATATTGGGATTGTCGGGCAGGTGGTTCGCTGGTTCCCTGAACAGCGAGGCTTCGCAGCCGGTATGGTTGCGGCAGGATACGGTATGGGGGCAATTGTGACGACGTTGCCGATTTCTCTATCGCTCAGTCGTTATGGATTGACCTCCACACTACTCATCTTCGGGGTAGGTTTTGCCACATTAGGTTGGTTAGCGAGTCGAGGCTTACGTGATGCACCTAATGTTACTGTGACCGTGAATCATCATCTCAGCCTTCAACGTCACTACTCATCTTCTCAGATGCTAAAACAGCCGCTCTTCTGGCTACTATTTTTTATGATGGCTTGTATGTCTACTTCGGGCCTGATGGTCACTTCTCAATTGGCAAGCTTTGCCGCGGATATTGGTGTGGGACAAGTCCTGGTTTGGGGAATGGCCGCACTGCCTTTGGCAATGAGTATTGACCGCTTAACGAATGGATTAACCCGGCCGTTATTTGGCTGGGTTTCTGATCGGATTGGTCGTGAAAATACGATGTTTGTCGCCTTTATTCTCGAAGCATTAGCGATGAGCCTATGGCTAACGTTTCGTCATGATCCCTTGTTATTTATTCTGCTTTCAGGTGTCGTTTTCTTAGGATGGGGCGAGATCTTCTCTCTTTTTCCGGCCACGTTGACCGATACTTTCGGTAGCCAACATGCCGCCAGTAACTATGGGTGGTTATATATGTCACAAGGGGTGGGTTCAATACTGGGAGGCCCCCTCGCGGCATTGCTTTATCAAGCCAGCCACGGTTGGGTCCCAGTATTTAGTTTAGCGATAGGTCTCGATATTCTGACCGCATTATTAGCAATAGCGGTCTTAAAACCTTGGCGTCAACGCTTTATCAGCGGTTAGTGAGTGCATGCTGCTGCGTGGCCAATGCTTGGATATCTTTGGGAGAAGTTCGACAACAACCACCTATGAGTTTTGCTCCAGCAGCCAGCCAGTCAGAAAGATAATCGCTAAGTTGTTGGCAGTGAGGGCCACCTTGATGCCAGGTTTTGCTCTGCGCATCGTAGGTTTCACCGGAATTAGGGTACACCACCAAGGGCAATGGGGTTAGGGAGTGCAGGTGTTTTAATGCCGCCGTCGTCTCCGTCAAGGCAATACAGTTAATGCCTAAGGCAACGACCTGTGGTTGAGTCGTTAAGTAACTCACTACTGTCGTTAAAGGTGTTCCGTCACTTAGGTGGTGCGCATCCTTAAGCGTCATGCTAAACCATGCACTTGCCTCAGGGAAGGTTTGGATCAACTCGCACAAGGCTTGGATCTCAGCAAAGGATGGCTGAGTTTCGCATGCCAAGATATCGGCGCCCGCGGCCAAAAGCTGTGTCATCCGTGGGCGATGAAAATCCATAAAATCTTCGCGGCTTAGCGAATAATCACCACGATATTCCGAACCATCGGCCAAGTAAGCACCATATGGACCAACGGAACCTGCAATGATGGGGCGAGGTGAGCTCGGCGATTCAGCAAGAAATTGCGTACGAGCCTCAACCGCTAGGGTCACACTGCGCGCAATAAGCGCTTCTGCATCATTACGATCCAATCCACGTTGCGCAAACCCTGCCAGAGAAGCTTGATAACTCGCGGTAATGGCACATTGCGCTCCGGCCCGGAAATAGTCGAGATGAACTTGTCGAATAATATCAGGTTGATTAATTAAGACATTGGCTGACCAAAGGCTATCGGTAATCTGGCAGCCTCGTGTTTCAAGCTCGGTCGCCAATGCCCCGTCCAGCACGATAAAAGGAGACTGTTCCAGTAACGAACTCAGTGGATTAGTCAGAGACATGCTTCACGTCCTTAGATTTTTTTGCAGAAGTTAAATAGTAGGCCGCATAACAACACGCAACAAAGGGAATACCACACCATAACGCTATTCTTTGGCTAGGGTCAAAAGCGAGACCTAAACAGGCAATGAGACACAGAACAAAACCCAGAACGGGTAAAACTGGGAACCAAGGGGCACGATACGCTAGCGCTTCGACCTTTTGACCCGAGGCCACATAACGCCGGCGAAAGCTAAAGTGGGAAGCACAAATACTTAGCCATACGGCAACCACTGCAAATCCTGATATAGCAGAGAGAGCCACAAAGACGGTATCGGGTGCGATGATGCTCGAAAAGAGGGCTAAGATCCCTCCCAACATACTAATGCTAATGGCAAAAACAGGTATTCCTCTTCGATTAACCTTTGCAAAAGCTTGGGGTAGGGTACGCTGATTTGCCAGCGACCACAGCATACGACCAGAAGCATATAGCCCAGAATTGGCCGCTGAAAGTATTGCCGTTAAAATAACGAAATTAAAGATATCGGCTGCATACGGAATCCCTATTTTTTCAAAGACGAGTACAAAAGGACTCTTTTCTACTCCCGCTTGCTGCATCGGAATCAAGGCAGCGAGTACAAAGACAGTGCCTAGGAAAAAGATGATTAAACGGGCAATAGTGGTACGAATAGCAACAGGAATAACCTTTTCAGGGTTTTCTGTTTCGCCGGCTGCAATCCCAATCAATTCGGTACCTGAAAAGGCGAAGTTAACAGCCACCATGGTCATCAAGATGGGCAACGTCCCATGGGGAAACCACCCTTGAGCGGTGAGATTATGTAAGAAAGGGGCGGGAGTCCCGTCGTGCATAGGAATGATGCCAAAGATGGCGGCAGCACCTAAGATAATAAACACCAGAATAGTGATAACTTTTACGAGTGAAAACCAAAACTCACCCTCTGCGAAAAAACGGGTCGAAATAATATTTAACCCAAAAATTACCACACAGAAAAGTAGACACCACTGCCAAATCGGAACTTGGGGAAACCAATACTGCATACAAAATCCCGCAGCAGTAAAGCTTGAACCCAAGGCGACTGTCCAGGTCAACCAGTATAGCCAAGCAACGGTATAGCCAGTAGCAGGGCCTAAATAGCGGGTGGCATAGACGTGGAAGGCCCCTGTTTCAGGCATGGCGACAGAAAGCTCGCCTAAGCTTTGCATCACCAACCATACCACCAACGCTCCTATCAGGTAGGCGAGTAGCGTTCCCGCCGCCCCTGTGGTGGAGATAATATACCCCGTATTAAAAAATAACCCTGTCCCGATTACTCCACCTAATGACAGCATCACTAAATGACGGGCTTTCATTGTGCGGTGTAATGTTCCGCTCTGTTCTACTTCTGGTTGCATGCGACCTTCTAAACGTTTAGACATCTAAATAGCTATCAGCACTTTATACGTTGAATTTTTTTAGAATGCAAAATTCAGCGAACCGTGAATCTAAAAAACCGGAAAAATTTTATATTTTTTTTATATTTACCGGATTTTTTCTACGAATTTTTTATCTTAAAAATCTTATTATTCAGTTAGTTAAAATAACTGGAGCGAACGCTATGTCGCTATTGTTTATAGTTGGGACGTTACTTATTCTCGCCTTATTAGTGTACCTCTTTTATGCGCTATGTTACGCGGAGGAATTCTAATGCCTACCCAAGCTGTACTGCTCGTCGCAAGCTTCCTACTCGTCGTGCTGTTATGCGCCAAACCCCTCGGGAAAGCGCTCGCCATTATTATTAGGGATGATCCTTTACCGGGTTGCCGAATGATAGAGAAAAGTTTGTTTTCTCTCTGTGGGATACGCCGTCATGGGATGACGATGACGCACTATTTATTAGCTATCGGTCTCTTCAACCTGCTCGGGCTGATCCTACTCATGGGAATACTGCTTTGTCAGCAATGGTTACCGCTGAACCCGCAGCATTTACCAGGGCTATCTTGGGATCTGGCCTTCAATACTGCAATAAGCTTCGTGACCAATACCAATTGGCAAGCTTATGCGGGAGAGACCACTATTAGTTATTTTAGTAGCTTAGTGGGCCTCACCGTACAAAACTTCCTTTCTGCGGCAACCGGCATGGCAGTACTATTCGCCCTGATACGTGGTTTAGTTTGCCGTAATCAAACGCACTTAGGGAATGCATGGCGAGATATATTACGTATCACGCTGTTTATTTTACTTCCGCTCGCTCTCCTTTTCGCCATCTTTTTTATGGGACAAGGAGTGGTTCAGACTTTACACAGCTACGTGAATTATACGTCGTTGGAAGGTGTTCCACAGAAACTCCCCCTAGGCCCCGTTGCCTCAATGGAATCGATCAAATTATTAGGAACCAATGGTGGCGGTTTTTTTAATGCTAACTCCGCTCACCCCTTCGAAAATCCCACTGCGCTCACTAACTTCGTACAAATGGTACTCATTTTTCTGATTCCTGCGTCACTGTGTTTTGCCTACGGTGAAGTATCTACTCATCGTCGACATGCGAATGCGGTGTTATGGGCAATGGGGGTTATTTTTGTCTGTGCAGTGATCGGGGTAATGATGGCTGAAATGAAAGGTAATCCTCATTTCATCCTGAGCGGAGCAGAGAGTGCGATGAACTGGGAAGGAAAAGAGAGCCGATTCGGCATCCTTGCCTCGTCACTCTATACCGTCGTCACCACCGCAGCCTCTTGTGGTGCTGTGGTAGCAATGCACGACTCATTGACAGCATTAGGCGGATTAATTCCACTTTGGCTGATGCAAATCGGTGAAGTGGTTTTTGGCGGAGTAGGGTCCGGGCTATATGGCATGTTAATTAACGTTATGCTCGCGGTCTTTATTGCCGGTCTAATGATAGGACGAACCCCTGAATATCTGGGTAAAAAAATTGGTCCAACCGAAATGAAGATGGTGGCGCTTTATATTCTCATCACACCACTATTAGTGTTAACCGGGACAGCCCTTGCATTAATGACGGAGGCAGGACGTGCGGGAATCATGAATCCCGGTCCACATGGTTTTACCGAGGTATTGTATGCCCTCTCTTCTGCTGCCAACAACAACGGTAGTGCTTTTGCAGGGTTGTCAGCGAATACTCCCTTTTGGAACCTTCTGCTAGGTGTTGTCATGCTACTTGGACGCTTCTTACCCTTTATTCCCTTACTGATTATTGCCGGACGGATGGCACAACGTACTACCCAGCCAAGGGGTGCAGGAACACTCCCGACTTATGGTGGCTTATTTGTCGGACTATTAATTGGAACCGTATTACTTACCGGAGCCTTAACCTTTATCCCATCCTTAGCATTAGGACCGGTGGCCGAACATATGCAATTTATTGGGAGCCGCTAATATGCGTACTTCAACAATTAATCGTCATGCTCTTTTACAGGCATGTGGCGCTTCATTTAAAAAATTGTCGCCTATTACCCAGTTAAGAAACCCTGTGATGTTTGTGGTGTGGTTAGGCAGCGCACTTACTAGCATTATGGCGCTTCAAGCGGTCTTTCAACATCAGTGGATGAATGCTTCATTTACTGGGGCAATCAGTATTTGGTTATGGTTTACCGTACTCTTTGCCAATTTCGCGGAGGCTTTAGCCGAGGGAAGGAGTAAAGCACAAGCCGAGAGTTTAAAAGGATTAAAGCAGACTAGTTGGGCGAAAAAAATTACTCAGCCTATCGAAACAGCGACCTACTCCAGAGTTCAGGCCGATACCCTTCGTAAGGGCGATTGGGTTCGTGTGGAGGCCGGGGATATCATCCCTTGCGATGGTGAAATCTTAATCGGTGGTGCTTCTGTTGATGAAAGTGCCATCACCGGCGAATCTGCACCGGTGATCCGCGAAGCGGGGGGAGATTTTGCCTCGGTAACGGGCGGAACACGTATCCTCTCTGACTGGTTAGTCATTCAATGCAGTGTTAATCCAGGTGAAACCTTTATTGACCGGATGATCACCATGGTAGAGGGCGCTAAACGCCGTAAAACACCGAACGAAATAGCGTTATCGATTCTATTGATCTCATTGACCATCATTTTTGTTATCGCGACGGCAACCTTATATCCATTCTCACTTTGGGGCGGGAAATCGATCGATATCGTTGTTCTGGTGGCATTACTCGTTTGTTTAATTCCGACCACTATTGGCGCATTGCTATCCGCCATTGGCATTGCGGGAATGAGTCGTATGCTGAACGCCAATGTTATCGCAACCAGTGGACGAGCGGTTGAAGCCGCCGGTGACGTTGATGTCCTATTAATGGACAAAACCGGCACCATTACTTTCGGTAATCGCCAGGCTGCAGCCTTTTATCCTGCAGAAGGGGTGACGGAGGAAGCGCTGGCGAATGCGGCACAATTAGCCTCGTTGGCGGATGAAACACCGGAAGGACGCAGCATTGTTGTGCTGGCAAAACATCGCTTCAATTTACGTGAACGGGAGTTAAGCAGCTTACAGGCGACCTTTATCCCTTTTACCGCGCAAACACGAATGAGCGGGATTGAGTTTGCTCAGACACGAATTATGAAAGGCGCGATGGAAGCAGTACGTCAGTATATCCACTCACTCGATGCCATTTTCCCTGATAGTGTTGCACAGCTCGCTGATGAGATTTCTCGTAAGGGAGAAACGCCGCTGGTGGTGGTTGAGAATAAGAGGGTAATGGGTGTCGTTGCACTGAAAGATATAGTGAAAGGCGGAATTAAGGAACGTTTTAGTCAATTAAGGAAAATGGGGATTAAAACGGTAATGGTGACTGGCGACAATCCATTGACCGCGGCAGCGATTGCCGCCGAAGCGGGAGTGGATGATTTCTTGTCACAAGCAACGCCAGAAGCGAAGCTCGCGTTGATTCGTCAATACCAATCAGAAGGCCGTATGGTGGCGATGACGGGGGATGGCACTAACGATGCACCCGCCTTAGCGCAAGCAGACGTTGCGGTAGCGATGAACTCAGGTACGCAAGCGGCGAAAGAGGCGGGGAATATGGTTGATCTAGATTCCAACCCGACCAAGCTATTGGAAGTGGTCCACATCGGTAAACAGATGCTAATGACTCGCGGATCACTGACCACTTTTAGTATTGCAAACGACGTAGCGAAATACTTCGCGATTATTCCTGCTGCTTTTACCGTGGTCTATCCACAGCTAGCGGGGTTGAATGTTATGCACCTGCACTCACCCGCCTCTGCTATTTTATCGGCGGTCATTTTCAACGCCTTAATTATTATTGCGTTAATTCCATTAGCCTTGAAGGGTGTTCCTTACAAAGCGGTTTCGGCCTCGGCATTGTTACGGCGTAATTTATGGATCTACGGTTTGGGCGGGTTGATCTTACCTTTTCCTGGTATCAAGGCTATCGATCTATTACTGACCTTTATGGGCGTTGTGTAGGGGATTAATGATGAATATGTTACGACCTGCGTTGTTGTTATTTATCCTGTTAACGGTGATAACGGGGGGTGTTTATCCCTTAATCACTACCGTTGTAGGTAACCAGCTATTCCCACAGAAAACTCAGGGGTCACTGATTGTTCAACAGGGACAGGTCAGAGGATCACAACTGATCGGCCAAGATTTTAACCAGCCAGGCTATTTCCAAGGACGCCCTTCAGCGACCGCTGAACATGCCGATAATCCTATGGCCTCTGGCGGCAGTAACCTGTCTGTCAGTAATCCACAATTGGTCCAACGGATCGAACAACAGATAGCGTTGCTACACAGCCAGAACCCTGAGGCGAGCAAAAGGGTTCCGACTGAGCTAATTACCACCTCAGCCAGTGGCCTCGATCCGATGTTATCGGTTAGCGCAATGGCATGGCAAATCCCGCGCGTTGCACGCGCACGCAAACTACCGATAAGTGAGATCGAAAAAATAGTCGATCGCTTTACCATAAAGCCTCTGCTGTCTTTCATGGGGCCCACTGTGGTAAATGTAGTGTCAGTAAATGTAGCGCTTGACCACTATTCGCAAGGAAAGTAATGCATGACCGCCGATGACGTTCGCCGACCCACGCCAGAACACTTGCTGTTAGAAAACCAGAAGGCAACCCGCGGGAAGCTCAAAATCTATCTTGGTGCCTGTGCAGGGGTTGGGAAAACCTGGGCAATGCTACAAGAGGCGCACCGATTACAAGAGCAGGGTGTCGATATACTGGTAGGGGTTGCTGAAAGTCATGGGCGTGTGGGCACACAAGCGCAATTGGAAGGACTCCCGCTTCTTCCTCGTCAAAAAGGGCGCGGGGAACTCTATGATGAATTTGATTTGGATAGCGCGTTACAGCGTCATCCGGAAATTATTTTAGTTGATGAACTGGCGCATACTAATGCACCAGGGAGTCGTCACCCTAAGCGTTGGCAAGATGTTGAAGAGCTATTGGATAGCGGAATTGATGTCTTCACGACGCTGAATATTCAGCATTTAGAGAGTCTCAACGACGTCGTCCGTGGAATCACTGGCATTCAAGTTCAAGAGACCCTGCCAGACCCTTTTTTCGATCAAGCCAATGAAGTGGTTTTAGTCGATATCTCTCCAGATGACTTACTTGAGCGCTTAAAAGAAGGGAATATCTATGTGGGCGCGCAAGTGGAGAGAGCCATCGAGAATTTTTTTCGGAAAGGGAACCTTTTTGCCTTGCGTGAACTCGCTTTACGCCGAACGGCTGAACGGGTCGATGGGCAGATAAGAGCTTGGCGCGAAGGGAGGCGTTTAGCCGATCGTGTTTGGCACACGAACGATGCGTTACTGGTCTGCTTGAAGAGTGATCAAGGTAGTGAAAAACTCATCCGCGTTGCGGCGAGACTCGCTAAGCGTTTAGGCTGTGAATGGCATGCGATAAGCATCGATACCATTGGCTACCGGCGACGTTCTCGCGAGCAACGTCATCGCGCCTTACAACATTTACGTCTAGCCGAAAAATTGGGCGCACTTACCGCGACGCTTTCCGATACGGATCGCTGTTCGGCGGTCATTCGCTATGCTCGAGAGCATAACTTAGGAAAAATAATCATTGGGCGTCCCTCTACTCCGCGCGCCTTCCTAGAAATAGGGTTTCCAGGGTTAGCTCGACAACTGGCAAGAGCCGCTCCAGATCTCGATCTACTGATTACGGCCTGTGGGGAAACTCAGCAGCAGTCCACACTGATTCCCTCGCTGGATTGGGCATCGGCACCTTGGAAAGGGTGTTTTGCTGCGGCATTATTTTGTGCAGTGATCACTGCATTTTTCAATTTTTTTCTTCCACAGTTTTCTCCGATCAATTTGGTGATGGTTTACCTCTTGGGAGTGGTACTCACCGCACTAAAATTTGGTCGCCTACCCGCTGTCTTTGCCTCCATAATTAATATTGTGATGTTCGATTGGTTCTTTGTGGCGCCGACCGGACAATTAGGGATCTCCGACGCACAGTATGCCGTGACCTTTGGCATCATGTTAGGGGTAGGATTATTAATTGGAAATCTTACCGCGAGTCTACGGTACCAAGCTCGGGTCGCTCGTTCACGAGAAAAACGGAGTACTCAACTTTACGAGTTGGCCAGTGAACTCAGTCAGCAGAGTGCGATGGGTGATATTGCGCTCGCTGGTGAGAAAGCGGTGAGTCGAGCCTTCTCGGCGCACTGTGAAATTTGGCTACCGGATGAACAGAACATACTGCAACCTATCTCAGTCGAAACACGTCAATTTCTACCCGACCGTGCCATCTTGAGATGGTGTTTTGAAAAAGGTCAGGTGGCTGGTGCGGGGACAGATACCTTACCGGGGGTTCCCTATAAGATGATCCCGCTCTTAAGTGGTGACCAGTGTTATGGTGTGGCGATATTAACGATTAACGATGCCCATACGCTAATCAGTCCAGAGCAACAAAGATTGTTGGATACTTTCGTATTACTGCTCGCCGGCGCACAGCAACGCGTAACATTGACGCAACGTGAACAGCTGTCTCAAGTTACCCTTGAACGTGAAGCTTTACGCAATACGCTACTCTCCGCACTATCTCATGATTTAAGGACCCCCCTGACGGTACTCTTTGCTCAAGTAGAAATGCTAACACTCGAAGTAGACTCCCAAGACCAGCCAATCATCGAACAGCTTTCTGCGCTACGAGAACAAACCTTAGGGATGATCCGCTTAGTAAGTAATATTCTAGATATGGCGAGAATAGAAGCGGAAGGTTTTCATCTGAATACCGATTGGTTGAGCGTGGAAGAAATTCTACAAAGTGCGCGCGAAGCCATAGAACGTCTCTTCCCAGAAGTACAAATCGATTTCCAATGTCCAGAGCAAGTGATATTGATTCGCGGCGAAGGCCCTTTACTCGAGCGGGTGTTTGTTAATCTCTTCGAGAATGCGGTCAAGTATGGGCAAGGCCGTGTGAAGCCTATTAGGGTAGAAGTTAACCTCCTTTTAGAACAGGTTGAGATCAGCGTCTGTGATCAAGGCGCGGGGCTAAGCACAGAGGACACAGCGTCATTGTTTGCAAAATTTAGTCGCGGTAAGACTGAGTCGACTATCCCCGGCGTGGGAATGGGGCTGGCAATCTGTAAAACTATTGTCGAATTACATGGTGGCCAAATCTATGCTGAAAATAGCCCACCAGGTGGGGCATGCTTTACACTACGTCTACCCGCCACAACCCTACAGGGTGACGGAACATCATGACCACTTATTTAATTATTGAAGATGAAGTACAGATTAGTCGTTATCTAAAACGGATCTTGGCGGCAGAACATGTCAAAATTCTGCACGCCGAAAGCTTACATCAAGGACTTGCCTTAGCCGCAGCACGCCCGCCTGACTTAGTACTGCTCGATTTGGGGCTCCCTGATGGAGAGGGGCTGGACTTTATTCAGCAGTTTCGTTCTTGGAGCGATAAACCGATTATTGTTTTGTCGGCACGCCATGAGGAATCAGTAAAAGTTACGGCCTTGGACCGAGGTGCGGATGATTACTTAACTAAGCCTTTTGGTATGGGAGAGCTTCAAGCAAGAGTCAGGGTTGCACTACGACGTCGTGAATCGGCTCCGCACAGGGTGAAACGCTTTGGGGAAATTGAAATCGACTTTGAGGCGCATACCGTGAAGCGATCAGGAGAGATCGTTCACTTAACGGCGATGGAATATAAATTATTAGAATTACTGATTCGCCATGCTGGAAAAGTCCTGACACAGCATTTTATCCTATCGTCGTTATGGGGCCCTAATGCTGAGGATAGCCAATATCTTCGGGTATATATTGGTCATCTGCGTAAAAAATTGGAACCCGATCCACGGCGGCCTCAATATTTTATTACCGAAAATGGTATTGGCTATCGATTTGTCGAGTAATTTAAGCGATTGCGATGGAGAGTGAATCGCTGTTTTTGTCGACGAAGATCACTATTTAAGGTAACGGAGTATGGTTAAGTGAGACGAGTGCAGGGATGACATTTGTAATAAATATGTTAATAATCACGCCATAAATGTTTTCCCGATAAGTTTGCCCTAACGCTTCAACGATAAGAAGCGCAGCAGGGTGTCCTGATAATAAGTCAAGTGAGCTGAAGAATGTCGAATAAACCGTTTTTTTTCCAAGAACCGTTTCCCCTGTCTGAAGATAAAACTGAATATTACTTACTAAGCACTGACCATGTTTCTGTCTCCGAATTCGAAGGGCAACCGGTGCTTAAGGTCGCTCCTGCTGCACTAACACTACTCGCCCAACATGCATTTCACGATGCCTCATTTTTATTACGTGCCTCACATCAACGACAAGTGGCTGCCATCCTTGATGACCCTGAGGCCAGCGAGAACGACCGCTATGTAGCCTTACAATTCCTACGTAATTCTGAAATTGCAGCACGCGGTATCTTACCGACCTGCCAAGATACAGGTACTGCGATTATTGTTGGTAAAAAAGGCCAAGCAGTGTGGACTGGTGGTGGCGATGAGGCAGCACTTGCGCAGGGGGTTTACAACACCTATACCGAAGATAATTTACGTTATTCGCAGAACGCACCATTGGATATGTATAAAGAGGTCAATACGGGAACCAACCTTCCGGCTCAGATTGATTTATACAGTGTTGAGGGCGATGAATATAAATTCCTTTGTATGGCGAAAGGCGGTGGTTCAGCTAACAAAACGTATCTTTTTCAAGAAACTAAAGCCTTATTATCGCCGGGAAAACTTAAAGATTACTTAGTCGAGAAGATGCGCAGTTTAGGCACCTCCGCCTGCCCGCCTTACCATATTGCTTTTGTTATTGGGGGAACCTCAGCAGAAGCGACACTTAAAACGGTAAAACTCGCCTCCGCGCACTATTATGACAATCTGCCGGCAACGGGTAATGAACATGGGCAAGCCTTCCGCGATCATCAATTAGAGCAGGAGCTGTTAGAAGCGGCACAGAATTTAGGGATCGGTGCGCAATTTGGCGGGAAATATTTTGCGCACGATATTCGCGTTATTCGCTTACCCCGTCACGGCGCATCTTGCCCTGTCGGCATGGGCGTTTCCTGCTCCGCTGACCGAAATATCAAAGCGAAAATCAACCGTAAAGGGATTTGGATCGAGAAACTTGAAGCCAATCCAGGCCGCTATATCCCGGAAGCGATGCGCCAACAAGGTGAAGGGGACGTGGTGAGCATCGATCTGAACCGTCCGATGACCGATATTTTAGCGCAGCTTTCACAGTATCCGGTTTCCACGCGCCTCTCCTTATCAGGCACCATTATCGTGGCGCGTGACATTGCCCACGCAAAATTAAAAGAGTTAATGGACAGTGGGGAACCGCTGCCGCAATACGTGAAAGACCATCCTATCTACTATGCAGGACCGGCCAAAACTCCTGAAGGCTATGCTTCAGGCTCCTTGGGCCCGACCACCGCCGGCCGCATGGATTCGTATGTCGACCAGCTGCAAGCGAATGGCGGCAGTATGATTATGCTGGCGAAGGGTAACCGCAGCCAACAAGTAACGGATGCATGCCATCAATACGGTGGGTTCTACTTAGGGAGTATTGGCGGTCCTGCCGCCGTACTTGCCCAACAAAGTATTACTAAATTAGAGTGTGTCGCTTATCCTGAATTAGGCATGGAAGCGATCTGGAAAATTGAGGTCACCGATTTCCCGGCCTTTATTTTGGTTGACGATAAAGGCAATGATTTCTTCCAAAACATCCAGAACGGTAAATGCCAAGGATGTGCGATGAAAGGTTAATATCAAAAGGCGTATATCGATACGCCTTAATTGTAGAGTGAGAGGATAAAATGTTCAGTCACGTTATGCTGGGTTCTGATGATATTGCCGTATCTCAAAAATTTTATGATGCGTTATTCACCGTCATTGGTGCTGACGCGCAGGGTACCGATGATAAGGGGCGCCTCTATTACATAAAAGGACAGCAAATGTTCTTGGTAACGCGTCCTATCAATGGTGAGGCCGCGAGCGGTGCTAACGGTGGGACAATCGGTTGGGCGCTTCCTAGTGAAGAAGCGGTTAATCAGTGGCACCAAGCTGGAGAGCAAGCGGGGGGAACCGCCATCGAAAACCCTCCTGGAGTGAGAACCGTGGGGAACCGTGAGCTTTACCTTGCGTATCTACGCGATCCGTTCGGTAATAAACTTTGCGCATTGTACAGTAAGGCATAATAACTGACCCAAGGTTGCCCTATTGTTGAGTTTCGTACGTATTTGCTAAGGATTTACGGCTGCATATCTGACAGCCAGAGGGTATACTAGCCTTCACTTTTTTTAGCGTATCGCGTGCGGAACTCATAATGCAAAAGTTTGATACCAAAACCTTTCAAGGACTGATCCTGACATTACAGGATTACTGGGCAAACCAGGGCTGTACTATTATCCAACCTTTGGATATGGAAGTCGGTGCGGGCACCTCTCATCCAATGACTTGTCTGCGCGCGTTAGGGCCAGAACCTATGGCGTCGGCCTATGTGCAACCCTCACGTCGCCCGACTGACGGCCGCTATGGTGAAAACCCCAACCGTTTGCAACACTATTATCAATTTCAAGTGGTTATCAAACCGTCTCCTGAAAACATCCAAGAACTCTATTTAGGATCGTTGAAAGCACTTGGTCTGGACCCTACCGTTCATGATATCCGCTTTGTTGAAGATAACTGGGAAAACCCAACGCTTGGTGCGTGGGGATTAGGCTGGGAAATCTGGTTAAACGGAATGGAAGTCACACAGTTTACCTATTTCCAACAAGTAGGTGGACTCGAATGTAAGCCTGTTACGGGTGAAATTACTTATGGTTTAGAGCGTCTGGCCATGTATATTCAAGGCGTTGACAGCGTTTACGACCTGGTTTGGAGCGATGGTCCTTTCGGTAAAACCACCTATGGTGACGTATTCCATCAAAATGAGGTGGAGCAGTCGACCTACAATTTCGAGTATGCCGATGTTGACTTCTTGTTCAGCTGCTTTGAGCAACACGAGAAAGAAGCACAGCAGCTTTTGGCACTTGAAACACCGTTACCTCTCCCTGCCTATGAGCGGATTTTGAAAGCCGCACACTGCTTTAACTTGTTAGATGCCCGTAAGGCGATTTCGGTGACAGAGCGTCAACGTTACATTCTGCGCATTCGTACCCTGACAAAAGCAGTAGCTGAAGCGTATTACGCTTCTCGTGAAGCCTTAGGCTTCCCAATGTGTAATAAAACCAAATAAGGGACGGGGATGAGCGAAAATACTTTTCTGGTGGAAATCGGAACTGAAGAGTTACCACCTAAAGCGCTGCGTCAACTTGCGCAAGCCTTTGCCGATCAATTAACGCAAGAAATTGACCAAGCAGGCCTTTCACACCAAGCGGTAGAGTGGTACGCGACCCCTCGTCGTTTAGCCGTCAAAGTGCTTAGCCTCAGTGACAAGCAAGAGGATCGTGTCGTTGAAAAGCGTGGACCGGCGATCAGCGCGGCTTATGACAGTGAAGGTAAGCCAACGAAAGCAGCAGAAGGTTGGGCGCGTGGTAACGGGATCACCGTTGAGCAAGCCGAGCGCTTAGCGACTGATAAAGGTGAGTGGCTGGTTTATCGTGCGCAAGTACCGGGTGAATCTGCTGCAGCGCTATTACCGGAGATGGTTGCTAAAGTCTTAGCGAAACTACCCGTACCGAAATTGATGCGCTGGGGGGCTAGCAGCGAGCAATTTGTTCGTCCAGTCCATACGGTAACCCTATTACTCGGGGCAGAAGTCTTGCCTGCGACCATTCTTGGCGTGGCATCCGGACGTACACTTCGTGGACATCGCTTTATGGGGGAAAGTGCTTTTGATATTGCCCATGCTGATGAGTATCCAACCATTCTTGCTGAACGCGGCAAAGTGATGGCCGATTACGATGCACGTAAAGCAAAGATTGAGGTCGATGCTAAAGCCGCTGCCTTACAGGTCGGTGGTATTGCTGACCTGAGCGATAGTCTGCTGGAAGAAGTGACCTCGCTGGTGGAATGGCCAATCGTGCTGACGGCGCAATTTGAGCAGAAATTCCTCACAGTTCCGAAAGAAGCCTTGGTTTACACGATGAAAGGCGATCAGAAATACTTCCCTGTCTATTCAGCACAGGGAGAGCTGTTGTCGCACTTTATTTTCGTCACCAATATCGAATCTAGCGATCCACAGCAAATTATCTCTGGTAATGAGAAAGTTGTGCGTCCTCGCTTGGCCGATGCCGAATTCTTCTTTAATGCCGATCGTAAGCTGCGTTTAGAAGATCAATTGCCGCGTCTCGAAACTGTCCTCTTCCAAAAGCAATTAGGAACGTTACGGGATAAAACGGATCGTATACAAGCCCTTGCGGGTTGGATTGCCGGACAAATTGGTGCAGATGTCAACCACGCGACACGGGCAGGGTTACTCTCTAAGTGCGATTTAATGACGAATATGGTTTGCGAATTTACTGATACGCAAGGCATTATGGGCATGCACTATGCCCGTCACGATGGTGAAGCTGAAGACGTCGCTGTCGCCTTAAATGAACAATACCAACCGCGTTTTGCTGGCGATGCCTTACCCTCAAGCTTAGTTGCCTGTGCGTTGGCTATCGCTGATAAAATGGATACCTTAGCCGGAATCTTTGGCATTGGTCAGCATCCAAAAGGTGATAAAGATCCTTTCGCATTGCGTCGTGCAGCGCTGGGTGTATTACGGATTATCGTCGAGAAGGATTTGAATCTTGATCTTCAGTCTCTGACCGAAGAAGCCGTAAAATTATATGGCGACAAGCTGACGAATACCGACGTTACTACCGATGTGGTTGATTTTATGTTGGGACGTTTTAGAAGCTGGTATCTGGAAGAAGGTCACAGCGTCGATACGATTCAGGCGGTATTAGCGCGTCGACCTACACGTCCTGCCGATTTCGATGCACGAATGAAGGCCGTTTCTCACTTCCGTACCTTACCTGAAGCGGAAAGTCTTGCTGCGGCAAACAAGCGTGTTTCTAATATCCTGGCTAAATCGGATGTTGAAGTGGATACTGCTGTTCAAGCGTCTCTATTAAAAGAGAATGCTGAAATTAAACTGGCTACCTACGTTAGCGCGCTGAATAGCAAATTACAGCCTTACTTTGAGCAAGGTCGTTATCAAGAAGCCTTAATTGAACTCGCACAATTGCGCGAGGCGGTGGATAACTTCTTTGAACAAGTTATGGTGAATGCTGAAGATCAAGCGGTACGAGTTAACCGTCTCACTTTATTAGTGAAATTACGGGAATTATTCTTACAAGTCGCGGATATTTCACTGCTGCAATAGCCATTAGGCGGATAACGATAAAGCCCGGAGGAACTCTTCGGGCTTTTTTTTTTACTAGGAATCCATCATGACAGCGAAAAGCTTTTCTATCATCGAATGGTCCCCAGATGGGGTGAGGTATCAGGACGACATTCTTGCTGAAGAAGTCGCAGTAGCCTTAGTTTACAACGGTATTTCTCATGTCGTCATGATGTGTACTCCCGAGCATTTAGCAGAGTTTGCGCTAGGGTTCTCTTTGTCAGAGGGGATAATCGAAGGACCGGAACAGATTTATGGTATCGCAGTCTCGCCGCAAGCGTTAGGGATTGAAGTCCATATTGAGTTAGCGAGTCGCTGTTTCGTTGCGCTAAAACAGCGTCGTCGTTCTTTAGCGGGACGAACGGGATGTGGTTTGTGCGGAACTGAGCAATTAGCGATGGTCGAACATTCGCTGCAACCTTTACCTTTTACACAGCAGTTCAGGCTATCCTATCTCTCCTCTGCATTAAACCAAATAAAGTCACTGCAACCTATTGGCCAGCAGACCGCTTGCACCCATATTGCTGCTTGGGTTGACGGCCAAGGCCAGGTTTGCGCGGGCTATGAAGATATTGGCCGTCACGTCGCACTAGATAAATTGTTGGGGGCTCGGTCCAAAGCCGAGTGGGGCAAAGCGGGATGCGTGTTGATCTCTAGTCGTGCCAGTTACGAAATCGTCCAGAAAGCCATTAGCTGTGGCGTTGAGATCCTGTGTGCGGCATCGGCGGCAACACAACGCGCGGTCGATCTCGCTCAGGCACAGGGATTAACTTTAGTAGGCTTTAGTCGCGGATCTCGGGCGATAGTTTATACCCATGCTCAGAGAGTTATCAGCGAGTTTACCGATATGCTTAGTCAAAAAACGAGATAATAGCGTTATGATGCTGCGATTTTCGGTGATATGGCCCCATTAGCGGCTAATTGTAAGGAAATTACTAAAATACCGAAAAAACCATACGCTTAATAGGGCATTGTTTCTTCTTTTCCAGATCAATTATTTAACTATAATGAAGGGACAGTCTGAGCAGTTTCATTTTATTGACGCTGTATGATAAACACCTAATTGGAGAGGTTGAACATGAGTTATTCACTGCCATCCCTGCCGTATGCTTATGATGCGTTAGAGCCACATTTCGACAAAGAAACAATGGAAATCCATCATACTAAACATCACCAGACTTATGTAAACAATGCTAATGCTGCCCTAGAAGGGACGCCATTTGCTGACCTACCGGTCGAAGAGCTGATCACTCAATTAGATAAAGTCCCTGCCGATAAGAAAGTTGTATTACGCAACAACGCGGGTGGTCACGCTAACCACAGCTTCTTCTGGAAAGGACTGAAAACCGGCACCACCCTGCAAGGTGAATTGAAAGCCGCGATCGAAAAAGATTTTGGTAGCGTTGAAAAATTCCAAGAAGAGTTTGAGAAAGCAGCGGCAACGCGCTTTGGTTCGGGCTGGGCATGGCTGGTTAAAAAAGGCGATAAATTGGCGGTAGTATCTACAGCTAACCAAGACAGCCCATTAATGGGTGAAGCAATCTCTGGTGCTTCAGGCTATCCAATTGTGGGCCTGGACGTGTGGGAGCACGCTTACTACCTGAAGTATCAGAACAAACGTCCTGACTATATTAAAGCGTTCTGGAATGTTGTGAACTGGGATGAAGCTGCCACCCGTTTTGCTAACGCAAAATAAGTGCTGTACTGAAATTAACCTCATGCAGATTGAAATATCTGCATGAGGTTTTCTTTTTTATTATTTTTCGCATTTTATTGAGTACAAGTTTATTTAATTAGACATAAAATCCACTCAATACACACCCTATAGCCCAGAGATATCTATGTCGACTTCGATCTCTTCGAATAAGTCCCTTACTCATAAGCAATTACTCGTTGATTTGCTGAAGCGCAAATACAAGCCACATCGTGCTTGGAAGCGTGGGCGCTTTTATAATAAGTTTATTTTCCGTAGCGCGTGTGCCCCAGTGACCAGCTACCGCTATTTTTCCGCGTTATCGCGATTGAAAAATTTACCCCTTATTTTAGAGACTCACGGGATTTTACCGGCAAAAATTCATCGACCCTACTTAATTGGTGGATTGAGTGCTTCGCAACGCGCAGAAAAAATTATTTCTCATTATCAACGCCTTGAACAACTCAAACCCAGTGAGCTGAGCGCATTTTTATCAGGACAACGGCATAATATACCGCTCTTAAGTTGGGTTGGTAAGAATGACGAACCTATCGCTATCTATTGCGTACCCGCTATTTTTGATCGTGAAGGTGAACTCACGCTCATATTCCAATTTCGTAATGAAGCAATTACTAGCCTAAGCTTTTCGTTAGCCGATTATCAGAACAAGCCAAGTATTATCATTGCTGGACTTCAAGGCCCGGGTCGTCATCTTGATCAACATATTATTCGTGATGCGACCAAAGCGTGTGAGGGAATATTTCCAAAACGTCTACTCATTGAAACACTGATGCTCATCGCGAAGGCCTGTAATCTGTCGCAAATTTATACGGTGGGTGACGATACTCATATCTTCGTTAAGGAATTACGTTATCGCTTCAGTAAACGTGAACTGATTCATGCGCGTTATAACGAGTTTTGGGCGACTTTGGGGGGGATTGAACAACCTAATAAACTGTTTTCATTGCCTTTGACCCAGCCAAGGAAAAACCTTGAGGATATAGCCAGTAAGAAACGTGCCGAATACCGCAGACGATATCAATTGTTGGATGATTTACAGCAGCAGATCGATCAAAAATCAGCATAATTAAAAATGAGGAGAAGTCGGCTAGCGACTTTCTCCTTGCGTAACGTTTAAAACTTATCGCGGGCAAAGCCGGTGACGGCTTCTAAACCCATCTCACGCCCCAATGCCGTCATTGGATGGACAACGATAATGCCACGAACGCGTTTCTTCAAGGCACCCATATCGGCTTGCTCTTTTTTAGTAATCGGGCGCTGAAAAGCCATTTTCTGTAGTTTTTGCGCTTCTTTACTCAAGCTTGCCGTGTGAGCTTCACGCAGACGTTGCAGTTCTTCTTCGATGGTTAATTTTTCTTTCATTAACTCGCCAAGCTTTTCCACATTACCGCTTTCTAATAGAGGCTGTGATTTATGGTTAATACTGTCGAGTTGATCGCTGAGACGTTTAATTTCAGCTTTAATGGGGTCTTTCATAATTGGGCTCCTTTCTGCGTAGAGATAGGATACACGAAAAATCAGGTGGGGGCAGCGTAGGTGGAGCAGAATCCACCTACGGGGGACGCTTTATTACTGAAGTAAACCTTTTGCTTGGCTTAAAGAGTTAGCATGACTGCTAATGTTACCGACTAAGGTGTTGTATTGGTTGACTTGATCTTGGGTAGGGAATTGCACTGCATTGTTATTGAAGCTCAGACGAGAATCCTGTGCTTGTAAAAAGTCAGCGGTATCCAACACAGCCTGCGTGAGTGCTTGTAGCTCAGGTAAAATAGGCTGTAAATTGTCTGCTGGCGTAGTAACCGCCTTTTTATAAGCGTCTTCATACACTTTTTGAAGATCTTCAGGTAATTTCAATGAACTTTTGCTGCTATCCGCTAAATTACGCGCATTTTGAACTTGTTGAGAAACCACGTTGAGCGCGCCACCTGCCTGACGTAATGCATCACGCTGAGCTAAGTAATCCTGAGGCGTATGAATCGCAGAAAGTTGATCCGTGACGGGACGGATTCCGTCGTTCAATGCACGAGTAAGTTGTTGGGAGAAACCGTACAGAATGGCATAGTCTCCTACATAGTTACCGAACGATTTCTTTTGATTCTCGCTAAGTGCCGGGAGTTGCGTTCCGCTGCGCATAACCGTGTTTTGTAAGAAGTCACCAAATGCTTTACGTTGATCCGCATCTTTATCGCCACACGCAGTGAGTTGACACACCACCATCAGTAACGCAATTAACCCACCTACTTTTTTCATCATTTGTGAAAGTCCTGATGCCATTGATTACAACTCCTGTATTAAATCGGTTTGCAGCCTATGAGAGATCTCAAGCGCGTGATCAGTAGAATAGAGCAAACCGCGCTCAACGCCAACGGGGCAATATGAAAATTACAGGAATATTGCCAGCAAGTAGATGAACGCGAGCAAGAATTAATTCCGCTATCACCGGTATAACTTAAGAAATTTATATTCCCATAATCTTATTTTTGATGTTTTTCTTAATTTTTTGTGCTTTTTTCTTTTTTTTCGAACTCATTTTCATTCTAATACTCTCAGTCTTGTCCTGATAGATAGTCTATTTTTTTAAGTTGGGTGTAATGATTAAAGTTCGTACATTGAGTCAAACTCAAGTATCTCTCTTTCTCGCGATGTATGTGGGATGGTTTTTAAACAGTGTAATCTTTTACAGACATATCAAATTAGCCGTTCAGCAGCCCACTTTGCTGGCGTGGTGTACGATTCTCGCAGAGGTTTTCGCGACTTTTTTCGCGACTTTTTTAGTCCTACGGTTGACGTCCCTCGGGGGAAGGTGGTGTTTCAAAATCCTTTCCTCCGTCATCGTGCTGGTCTCAGTGGCCAGTGCTTATTATATGTTCATGTTCAACGTCATTATCGGTTATGGAATCATTGCTTCAGTGCTAACGACTACCGATACGGACCTCACGACTGAAGTAGTAGGAATATGGTTCTATCTTTGGCTGATTATTCTTGGGGCGCCGCCACTTTTCTTGATTTGGCTAAATGAGTGCCGCGCAAGTTTAGCAGCACAAACACGCCAAGCTAAGTCGGCTCTACTGAGTTGGGGAACGTTATGCTTAGCGGTGGCCTTAGCCTGGGTACCTATCCGCAGTCTCGATAAGGTCTATAAAAAGCAAGAACATCAAACTAATCGTGATATGCCAAGTTATGGTGGGACTGTTGCGCATACCTATTTGCCCGCAAACTGGTTATCTTCACTGGGTATTTTTACCTGGTCACGATTAAATGAAGATATCTTTTCTGAAGATCTCGTCGACCCCGCTGAGCGTTTTCACTACACGGCACCGAAAAGCCTCGATGACACCTACGTTGTTTTCGTCATCGGTGAGACGACACGTTGGGACCATATGGGGATTTTTGGATACGCTCGTGATACCACGCCAAACTTAGCCAAAGAGCCTAATTTAGCCGCGTTTAGAGGGGTATCTTGTGATACCGCAACTAAACTCTCTTTACGGTGCATGTTCGTGCGAGAAGGCGGTGCAGCCGATGATGCGGGACGTACACTTAAAGAGGAAAATGTTTTCTCAGTGCTCAGAGAGCTAGGGTTCACCTCCGAGCTCTATGCGATGCAGGGTGAGGTATGGTTCTACAGTAAAACCGATGCGAACAACATTGAGTTTCGCGAGCAAATTGGCTCAGAACCTCAGAACCGAGGGAAAACGGTTGATGATATGCTGTTGGTGCCTAAAGTCGCGCAATCAGTTAATCGCTTCCAAAAAGGGAAACATTTAATCATTTTACACACTAAAGGTTCCCATTACTTATATTCGCAGCGTTATCCGAGAAGTTTTGCCAAGTACACACCAGAATGTATTGGCAGTAACGATTTCTGCACTAAAGATCAGTTGATTAACGCTTATGATAACTCGGTGCGATATGTCGACCATACTCTAGCAGCGATTTATGATCAGCTTCGCGATAAGAAAGCCATAGTATTTTATGTGGCGGATCATGGTGAATCGATCAGTGATAACATGCATTTTCATGGCACGCCACGAGAAATGGCACCACCGGAGCAATTCCGCGTACCAATGATTGTTTGGGCCTCGAATCCTTTCCTAGAGGATAATGATAATAAGCAGCGTTTTAGCTTGTTACAACAGCAAGCGAAGGCCGGTGTTATGCATAAACACACCGAGATTTTCGATTCGTTAATGGGGTGCTTAGGCTATAGTTCTGATGATGGCGGTATAAAAGCAACAAACAACTGGTGTGACCACGCAACCTCTGAAGCTGCAATCAAGGCTGCTACTGCGCAGCATTAAGGCTTGATGAGTTTTTAGGCACTCGCCATCGAGGGACGTAAAAAGCGGTTGACGCTAAGCGGGTAGCGCAGTAATATGCGCCCCCATCGGCGAGTAGCGCAGCTTGGTAGCGCAACTGGTTTGGGACCAGTGGGTCGGAGGTTCGAATCCTCTCTCGCCGACCAAATTTAAGAAACCTGAACAATATGTTCAGGTTTTTTTTTGCGTAAAATTCGAGACGTCATACTAACCTGCTGGCAAAATATCAGACTAATCTCTACACACACCCATCACTTCGATAGAATTTTTTGTTATAAAAACTTAACACCAGAAAATATCCCTTCTTTTAGATAAGCAATCTGGAAAATAGAAACGTTTAGGTTGATACGACTTATACAATTTTCTTTAGAAGCGTAATCCACTTCTCATCTTCCAAAAGCTTTAGGCTTAACCGTACAAGAAATATTGACTTTATCCCCTCTCTTTCATCACATTGGGCTATCCAGCCGCAACATGGCTGAATAGCATCTCACTCGTTGGCGATGCGTAATAATAAAAATAATTCATCAAGCAGACTCTTTTGCTGACTTGTGCACACAACATTTGTAATTCATGGAGTGACAATGATTAAGACTCAGTCTCATCTTCGTAAGTTTTCCTCACTAGGTATTTTGACAGGTGCTTTACTAATAAGTGGGGGGGTCAGTGCAAAAACCTTAGTGTACTGCTCAGAAGCTTCACCTGAAGGCTTTAACCCCCAATTATTTACCAGCGGAACAACCTATGATGCGAGTTCTGTTCCCATTTATAACCGTTTAGTGGATTTCAAAGTCGGTACTACCGACATCCAACCATCATTGGCTGAACGCTGGGAGGTCAGTGCAGATGGTAAAACCTATACCTTCCATCTTCGCCCAGGAGTTAAGTGGCAAACGACGAAGGATTTTACTCCGAGCCGCACGCTGACCGCTGATGATGTGGTGTTTTCGTTTGAACGCCAGCTGGATAAAAACAATCCCTACCATAATGTTTCGGGGGGAAGTTACGAATACTTCGAAGGCATGGATATGCCTAAGTTAATTAAAAGTGTCGAGAAGGTAGACGACCTTACCGTTAAAATCACATTAACTCGTCCAGAAGCCCCTTTCTTAGCCGATTTAGGAATGGATTTTGCCTCCGTTCTATCTAAAGAATACGCAGATGCGATGTTGAAGGCTGGAACGCCGCAGAAAGTAGACCTCAATCCGGTCGGTACTGGGCCTTTTATTTTACAGCAGTATCAAAAAGACTCTCGTATCCTTTATAAAGCGAATCCAAATTATTGGGGACCTCATCCTAAAATTGATCGCTTAGTGTTTTCAATCACACCTGATGCATCAGTACGTTATGCAAAATTACAAAAGGGCGAGTGCCAAGTAATGGCTTTCCCTAATCCGGCTGATCTCGCCAGTATGAAACAAAATAAATCGATAAATTTATTACAGCAGCCTGGATTGAATGTTGGATATTTATCCTTTAATACTGAGAAAAAACCGCTAGATAATGTTCAAGTTCGCCAAGCATTGAATTATGCCGTCAACAAAGAAGCAATTATCAAAGCGGTTTATCAAGGTGCAGGCGAGGCGGCTAAGAACCTAATCCCGCCAACGATGTGGGGATATAATTCTGCCATCAAAGATTATGGGTATGATCCCGAAAAAGCCAAGGCGCTTCTAAAAGCGGCGGGGATGGAAAAAGGATTCACCATCGACCTCTGGGCAATGCCAGTACAACGCCCTTACAACCCTAATGCAAGACGTATGGCGGAGATGATCCAAGCCGACTGGGCTAAAGTTGGGGTTAAAGCCAATATCGTGACCTATGAATGGGGTGAATACCTTAAGAGAGCCAAGGCCGGCGAGCATCAAACTGTCATGATGGGCTGGACCGGCGACAATGGTGACCCAGATAATTTCTTTGCTACATTATTTAGCTGTGCGGCGGCGAAGGATGGGTCTAACTACTCTCGCTGGTGTTATAAGCCTTTTGAAGATCAAATTCAGCCGGCTCGCTCAGAAAGTGACCATCAAAAGCGTATTGCTTACTATCAACAAGCGCAAGTCATCATGCATGACCAAGCTCCCGCACTGATTATTGCCCACTCAACGGTTTATGAGCCAGTAAGTAATAAAGTGATTGGTTATCTTGTTGATCCTCTTGGTAAACATCACTTCGAAAATGTCGATTTAAAAGAATAATTATGATGATGCACCTGGTTACTTCATACCAGGTGCATGACTTTACGACAGGCTATTTTTGCAAGATGAGCGATAACCCAACGTTACGATTGGGATTTGAACGAGATTTTATATGCTGCAATTTTTATTTCGACGATTGGGTCTGCTAATTCCCACCTTTATCGGTATTACCTTACTCACGTTTGCTTTCGTACACCTTATTCCCGGTGATCCGATCATGATCATGGCGGGAGAGAGGGGAATCTCCCCTGAACGGCACGCGTTATTAATGCATCAACTTGGTCTAGACCTCCCGATATGGAAACAATATTTCAACTACATTCAGGGGGTAGTGCACGGTGATTTAGGGATTTCGCTAAGCAGCCGTACGCCAGTATGGAATGAGTTCGTGCCGCGTTTTCAAGCAACGCTAGAGCTAGGCATCTGTGCGATGTTATTCGCGATAATCGTTGGTATTCCTGTGGGGATCATCGCAGCGGTAAAACGCGGATCCATTTTTGACCACACTGCTGTAAGTATTTCCTTGGCCGGTTATTCCATGCCAATTTTTTGGTGGGGAATAATGTTAATTATGTTTGTTTCCGTAAAGCTCAATCTTCTCCCCGTTTCCGGTCGTATTAGCGATGTGGTGTTTTTAGATGACAGTAAACCTCTCACCGGATTTATGTTGATTGATACCTTACTGTGGGGCGAGCCAGGTGATTTTAAAGATGCTATCCAACACATCATCCTACCTGCCATTGTACTAGGGACCATCCCTCTGGCGGTAATTGTACGCATGACTCGTAGTGCGATGCTGGAGGTATTAGGTGAAGATTATATTCGGACGGCGAGAGCGAAAGGACTTACCCCATTACGCGTGATTTTAATCCATGCCTTACGCAATGCCCTATTACCCGTTATCACTATCATTGGATTACAGGTTGGCTCGTTATTGGCAGGGGCCATTCTCACTGAGACCATTTTCTCATGGCCGGGATTGGGCCGTTGGCTCATAGAGGCGCTACAACGTCGAGATTACCCCGTTGTGCAAGGGGGAGTATTGTTGGTCGCTATTCTAATTATCGCAGTAAATTTTATTGTCGATATTTTGTATGGGGTGATCAATCCCCGTATTAGACATAAGAAATAGGGGGCGTCTATGTCTATTCAAAAGACTCACAATAAGAATTTACCTACTCAGCCTCTGACCCCTCTTCAAGAGTTCCGCCTCTATTTTTGCCAAAATCGCGGCGCGCTAGTAGGGGCTATTTTTATCGGCATTATGCTTCTGGTGGCTATATTTGCCAATATTCTTGCGCCACATGGTCCAGCTGAACAGTTTCGTGATGCGCTTTTGCATCCACCGGTTTGGCAAGCAGGAGGTAGTTGGAAGTTTATCCTAGGTACCGATGATGTTGGGCGTGACATTCTTAGTCGGCTTATGTATGGAGCACGTTTATCTCTATTAGTCGGTTGCCTTGTCGTTATCCTCTCTCTCTTTTTCGGCGTCGTATTTGGCCTCATTGCAGGTTATTTTGGCGGGGCGATTGATGCGGCAATAATGCGTATCGTTGATATTATGTTGGCGTTACCGAGTTTATTACTGGCATTAGTGCTGGTAGCCATTTTTGGCCCATCGATTTGGAATGCCTCATTAGCCTTAACCTTCGTAGCCTTACCACACTACATTCGATTGACTCGTTCAGCGGTGCTCGTTGAAGTACAGAGGGATTACGTTATTGCTTCAGGTGTCGCAGGCGCAAGTGCTAGTCGGCAAATGTTTATTAATATTCTCCCCAACTGTTTAGCCCCACTAATAGTTCAAGCTTCACTAGGATTCTCTAATGCGATTTTAGACATGGCTGCATTAGGTTTCTTAGGGATGGGGGCTCAACCGCCTACCCCAGAGTGGGGGACGATGCTTTCCGATGTCTTGCAATACGCTGCCAGCGCTTGGTGGGTTGTGACTTTCCCAGGTCTTGTCATCCTGCTTACCGTCCTTGCCTTTAACTTGGTCGGTGATGGTTTGCGCGACGCGCTTGATCCAAAACTTAAACAATAAGAGGCATCGACATGGCATTATTAAACGTAAATAAGCTATCGGTGCAGTTTGGCGATCCTGCTTCACCTTTCAAAGCCGTAGACGGTATTAGTTATAAAATCGACGCAGGACAGGTCGTTGGAATTGTTGGGGAGTCGGGATCCGGTAAATCGGTAAGTTCTCTGGCCATCATGGGGTTGATTGATTTTCCAGGTAACGTTATCGCTGAAGATCTCCATTTTAGCGACAATGATTTGCTAAAAATCTCAGCAAAGCAGCGCCGTAAAATTGTTGGGTCTGATATTGCAATGATCTTTCAAGATCCGATGACCAGCTTAAACCCCTGTTTCACCGTCGGCTATCAAATCATGGAAGCGATTAAAGCCCACCAAGGTGGTAGTCGTCGTGCAAGGCGACAGCAAGCTATAACTCTCCTTGAAAGGGTAGGGATTCCTGATCCTGCTTCACGGCTGAATGTTTACCCCCATCAGCTTTCTGGAGGGATGAGCCAGCGAATCATGATAGCAATGGCTATCGCGTGTAAGCCCAAACTACTGATTGCCGATGAACCCACCACAGCACTCGATGTCACCATACAAGCGCAAATTATTGAACTGCTGCTTGCGCTGCAACAGCAAGAGAATATGGCGTTAATTCTCATTACTCATGATTTAGCATTGGTCGCGCAATCGGCCGATCAGATCATTGTTATGTATGCTGGCCAAGTTGTAGAAGTAGGCCGTGCCGCAGAAATATTCACGACCCCGCGCCACCCTTATACTCAAGCTCTTCTTAACGCTTTACCTGAATTCTCAACGGATAAAGCGAAGCTGGCATCATTACCGGGGGTTGTACCCGGAAAATATGATCGGCCGGAGGGCTGTTTATTAAGTCCACGCTGCCCCTATGTCACCGACACGTGTCGAGCTAAAGAGCCAGAGATAGATGAGTTCGAAGGTCGGCAAGTCAAATGCTATTACCCATTGAATACGTCAGGGAGACCAAGCTATGACGCATAACGTTGAACAGCCCTGGCTAATTGATGCGAGAGGTCTAAAAAAACATTATTCGGTTAAAAAAAGCCTATGGGGCAAACCTGCAAAGGTAAAAGCATTGGATGGTATAACCTTCACACTTGCTCGTGGCCAAACATTAGCAGTGGTAGGTGAGTCAGGCTGTGGTAAGTCCACGCTAGGACGTTTACTGACAATGATCGAGACGCCGACATCAGGCGAGCTTTACTGGAATGGCCAGAATCTCCTTGAAGCGGACCGACAGGCAGAAGCCTTGCGCCGAAAAAAAATTCAGATCATTTTCCAGAACCCTTATGCCTCGCTCAATCCGCGTAAGAAAATAAGTCAAATTCTGGAAGAACCTTTACTGATCAATACCGATCTGAACAAAGCACAGCGACGTGAAAAAGTTCTGGCAATCATGAGTAAGGTCGGACTTAAAGCGGAACATTATGATCGTTATCCGCATATGTTTTCGGGTGGGCAACGGCAACGTATTGCGATTGCTCGTGGTTTGATGTTGAATCCTGAAGTCCTTATTGCCGATGAACCTGTCTCCGCATTAGATGTTTCGGTTAGAGCCCAAGTGCTTAACCTAATGATGGAGCTCCAACAGGAACTGGGATTATCTTATATATTTATCTCTCACGATCTCTCTGTTGTTGAACATATTGCGGATGAGGTCATGGTAATGTACTTGGGGCGTTGTGTTGAAAAAGGGACGAAACAGTCAATTTTTACTCAGCCGAAGCATCCCTACACCCAGGCCTTACTTTCAGCTACGCCACGTTTAAACAGAGAGAGTCAACGAGAGCGCATTAAGTTAACGGGTGAGTTACCCAGTCCCTTGAACCCCCCTGCTGGCTGTGCTTTTGCTGCGCGCTGTCGCCATAGAATGCAGCAATGCGAGGAAAAATCGCCGCCCCTCAAGTCCTACGACGGTCAACAAGTGGCATGTTTTTACGTGGAGCAAGGTGAAACTATCATATAAGGATGTGTCATAAAGCAAGGATGCTGAGTGACTATTAATAATTTAAAAATATTTAAGCAAAATAGCCAGATTAATGGATAATTCCTGATAATTAAGGTAAAAGGCTGAGATATACTGGTTATTGAAAAGTTTCTGCAATTTGAAAAGGATGGCTCTCCATTGCGCGTGCACCGCTCACTAACAATCAAACAAATGGCGACAGTTTCTTCTGTGGTTGTGGTGGTTGTCTGTATATTTATTATCATTCAGCTATTTCATTTCGTTGGCCAGCGTCGTATTGAATATGCACAACAAATGGAAAATATTGCACATACCATTCGCCAACCTTTGTCGGATGCGGTCTTACGTGGAAATATCGAGGATGCCCAGCGTTTATTGAATTCACTTAAACCGGCCGGGGTGTTGGGTAAAGCAGAAATTACGCTGCCAGATGGTTTTCAAGCGTTACAAGTCGATTTTACGGATTACGATAGCGTACCGGTCGTCATCGCACGGTTATTTAATTTACCCGTTATTATATCCTTACCACTCTACTCGCCAGAACATACCAGTATACCTAAGCCTTTAGCCTATTTAGTGCTGGAAGCTGACTCAACCCGCGTTTATCAATTTATACGCTCTACGATAGGAACGATGGTTGTCACCTATCTATTGTTGGCATTAGTGCTCTCCATAGCAATCAGTTGGTTTATTAATCGTTTAGTGGTCTATCCGCTACGCCATGTTGCACGTTCTTTGCAGAGTCTGCCTTATTGCGGGGTAGATGTGGAAGTGCCCCTTCCAGCAGGGCATCGAGGAGACGAAATTGGTGTGTTAGTCCGGGGTATTAATCACCGGCAGCGAATGAGCGGAACTATTTATGAGCAACTTGAACAAGCGAAAACACATGATGCATTAACCCAGTTACCCACTCAGGCGCTGCTGCTGGGGTTGATGCAACAACATATGGTTTCCCAATCGAGCCACGTAGCGTTAATGGCTGTCAAAGTTGCCCCGCTAGATGGTCTTCTTAACTCCGAAAATCAGCGTGAAGTAAAGCGACTTTTCGCAAAGAAAATCAGCGAACTGGTCAATGAGGATATTGTGGTCGGGCAACTCGCGGATAATCAATTCATTCTCTTTTTCAAGTATGCGCCTGCACCCTTAGCATTGATGGGATATGCGGAGGCTTATATTGCAGCCTTAGTCGAGCCTTTTCATATCGATAACCTCTATTTACAAGCACAAGTACATATCGGCATTGCCTACTCATCCCCAGATAAGATGAGTGCTGAATCCCTTCTGGAATCTGGGTTAGCAGCGATGCAAAGTGCGGTAGCGAAAGGTTCGAATCAAGCACTCTTTTTCGATCAAGAAATGACTGAGATATCCCATCGACGTTTGGTTCAAATTAAAGAAATCCTAAAAGGGATCCAGCAGAAACAATACGCCCTGTTTCTCCAACCGCAAATTGATATGAAGACAGGTAAAATAAGCGGTGCTGAAGCGTTACTACGGGTTTGTCGCGATGATGGTCGTTATTCGCTACCCGAGAATTTTATTACCACAGCCGAAGAGATAGGGGTGATGCCGGAGATCGGGCGCTGGGTTTTCGAAGAAGCTTGTCGCATGTTGGCGAGTTGGCAAGAGAAAGGGATTAATCTTCCGCTGAGTGTCAACCTGTCTGCTGCACAGTTACGCGATAGCTCAACGGTTGAGTTTTTAAAGCAGTTGCTGACCGATTACCATATCCGACCAGGTACTTTGGTGCTGGAACTCACCGAAACGGCACAAATTACCAACACTGCCTGGGTAATGAAGGTACTTCGTCCTATTGAGCAAGCGGGCGTCTCGATGGTGCTCGATGACTTTGGGATGGGGTACTCAAATCTTCATTATCTGCATCAGTTCCGTTCCTTACCGGTACGCAGAATTAAGCTTGATCGCAGTTTTGTCTCAGAACTTCCGGTTGACGATAAAATGGTGCGGGTTATTGCGGCAATATCGAACATTATCAATGTTGACGTGGTTGCTGAAGGTGTGGAAACGGAAGTTCAGCGGGATTGGTTGCTTGAGCGAGGCATTCGTATTGCCCAAGGATATCTTTATTCACCGGCAATTCCTGAGGATGAGTTTATTGAGCGTTGGCTATCTTGATAGGTGGTTTTTCGTTTTAGACGTTTTTTTATCCGCTTACCCAGTTTTTTCGTTAAAAGATGTTTATAGCGGTGCCTGAGACTTGCCCTGAGAGCTGAGATTAGGATAATGGCAAAAGAACCACATTATTCTCTATTCGCCATCGAATATTTGGCGACTATTGTGGTCTTAAGATTAACTTTTCCTAATTTACTACTACTCTCAGAGGTCCTCATGCCGGGCATTAAATCACTGCTTTGGGTTAGCGGAGTGCTTTTATCAGCATTCAGCCTAACGGTCAAAGCAGAATCTTTACATCCTGATCCGGCTTGGCAACAAGGTCAGTTGAGTAATGGTTTTGGTTGGCAAGTACTGACTACCCCTCAGCGTCCTTCCGATCGTGTTGAATTACGACTTGTTATTAAGACAGGTTCGTTAAATGAAGGCCCGAATCAGAAAGGTTTTAGCCACCTTATCGCCCGCTTAGCGATGGTACATAATCTTGCCTTAACCCCTGAGCAGCAACGGACGCTTTGGCATGCTGATATGTCAAAGTCTGGTGCCTTACCGCCGGTCATTACGTCTTATGACTACACTCAATATAATCTTAGCTTACCCGTTAATCGCCCAGACCTGATCAAGTCAGCCTTAGAGTGGCTAGCGGCTACGGCTGGCACTATGCAAGTTACGCCGACAACGGTTGCGACAGCATTAGCCGCAACTGACCCCACTGCAACCTGGCCAGATAATACTCAAGATCAACTGTGGCGTTATCGTTTACAGAATTCGGCTCTCTTGACCCACGATCCCAGTGAGCAACCTAGTGCCATCACTAATTCACAGCCTCTCGCACAGTACTATCACCAATGGTATACCCCAGATGCTATGACTTTATATGTTGTGGGTAACCTAGAGAACCGCGCGATTGTTGAGCAGATCACTAAAACCTTTAGTGCATTAAAAGGGAAGCGTAAATTACCGACACCCGTACCGGTACTTTCCCCGTTATCAACCCAACCGACGAGTATGGTTGATAATTCTTTACATACTCCACGGCTGGTAATGAATTGGGATACGATGTGGCTACCGATTCAGGATTCGCAAAGTCTAGAGCACTACTGGCTTTCAGATTTAACCAGAGAAGCGCTGTATTGGCATCTGCAATCAGTAACCGAATCAAAGCAAACTGCGCTGGAGCCAGTTGACCTACAATGCCAAGTGCTATTTTCCCGTGCGCAATGTGGTTTGAAAATCGATGCGGAAGGTGAAGCATTAACCAAACAGTTGGCGGTAGTGGGTAATGAGATTGTTCGATTACGAGATCAAGGATTAACGCAAAGTGAATTTGATCAATTACTGACGAAACAAACAACTGAGCTAAGTGGTTTATTTGCCACCTATGCGCGTACTCCTACCGATATGTTAATGATGCAACGATTACGTTCTCAGCAAAATGGCATGGTTGATATAGCGCCTGAACAATATCAAAAGCTTCGCCAAGAGTTTTTAGCAAATCTGACGCTTGACGCGGTAAACCATGAATTGCGCCAGCAGCTTTCTCAACCTGCAAGCTTTGTTTTACTGCATCCGGAAAACACTTCAGGCCCGAGCGTTGAGCAGTTACAAGCGCAATATAATGATTTGGTTACCGAAGGTGAAGAGGGCGCAAGCGAGACTGCTGATGCAGCCTCTTCAGAGGGCCATTAATTGCGCCATAATACCTTAATGATGTGATACCCAAAGGCAGTCTTTACGGGTCCGTAAGGCGTTAACAGCGGACAGCTAAAGGCTGCCTTATCAAAGGCTGGTACCATCTGCCCGCGTCTAAACTCGCCAAGATCGCCGCCCTGTTTGCCTGAAGGGCAGGTAGAGTATTTCTTTGCCAAGGTTTGAAAATGAGCGCCTTGTTGTAAGTCCGCTAATAACTTTTCGGCTTGAGCTTTCTGTTTAACTAAGATGTGCAAGGCCGCTGCTGTTTTCGCCATAACATTTTTTCCTAAGCGTCGTGAGTGTATACTTGCTGCCTTATATATCACTTTCTTCACAGTTCACTGAGCGATTTTTTTATGCGTCTTAATCCTAGCCAGCAGCACGCGGTAGAAGCGGTCACCGGCCCTTGTTTAGTTCTAGCCGGTGCAGGCTCCGGTAAAACACGCGTGATCACTAATAAAATTGCTTGGTTGATTAGACAAAGTGGTTACCAAGCGCGGCATATTGCGGCAGTGACTTTTACCAATAAAGCCGCACGTGAGATGAAAGAGCGTGTTGCGCAGACCTTAGGCCGTAAAGAGGCGCGTGGGCTACAAATTTCGACCTTCCATACCTTGGGATTAGAGATAATTAAGCGTGAAGTCGCGGCATTAGGGATGAAGGCTAACTTTTCACTGTTTGATGATCAGGACCAGCTCGCCTTATTGAAAGAGCTGACTCAGCCTTGGTTACAGGAAGACAAAGACCTGTTACAACAATTAACCTCGACCATCTCAAATTGGAAAAATGACCTGATAGGTCCAGAGCAAGCGATGGGATTAGCAAGATCCGAGCGTGACCAAATCTTCGCTAAATGTTATCAGTTGTATGAGCAACATCTACGTGCCTGTAACGTACTGGATTTTGATGACCTTATTTTAAAACCTACACTTCTGCTGCGAGATAACGCTGAAGTCCGTGAACGCTGGCAGCAGCGCATACGTTATTTGCTCGTCGATGAATATCAAGATACGAATACCAGCCAATATCAATTGGTAAAATTATTAGTCGGTGCGAGAGCGCGCTTCACCGTGGTCGGTGATGACGACCAATCTATCTATTCTTGGCGGGGAGCGAGACCGCAAAACCTCGTTTTACTTAAAGAAGACTTCCCGCAATTAGAAGTGATTAAACTTGAGCAAAATTATCGTTCGTCGCAACGCATTTTACGTGCCGCAAACATACTGATTGCTAACAATCCTCACGTCTTCGAAAAACGGCTTTTCTCTCAGTTAGGAGAGGGTGATAGTTTAAAAGTGATCCACACTAATAATGAGGATCACGAAGCCGAGCGTGTTGCTGGAGAATTAATCGCGCATCATTTTATCAATAAGACGGCTTACCGAGACTATGCGATCTTATATCGTGGCAACCATCAATCGCGTGTTTTCGAAAAGCTATTGATGCAGAACCGTATTCCTTATCGGATTTCGGGGGGTAACTCCTTTTTCTCGCGACCAGAAATCAAAGATATCCTATCTTACTTACGGCTCATGACTAACGTCGATGACGATAGTGCCTTCTTACGTATTGTAAATACGCCACGCCGTGAAATTGGCTCAGCGACGTTACAGAAATTAGGCGAATGGGCGAATCTACGTAATAAGAGTTTGTTCCGAGCCAGTTTTGATCTCGGGTTAGCGGAGACGCTTTCTGGACGAGGGCTGAAAAGCCTACAAGGCTTCACCGAATGGTTTGCCTCGCTGATTACCCTAAGCGAGCGTGAACCCATCGATGCGGTCCGGGATTTAATTCGGGGTATCGATTACGAGAGTTGGTTATACGAAAGCTCAGCCAGCACCAAAGCGGCTGAAATGCGAATGAAGAACGTGAATACTCTCTTTCAGTGGATGACGGAGATGCTTTCAGGTTCTGAATTAGACGAACCTATGACGTTGACCCAAGTTGTTACGCGTTTCACGCTACGTGACATGATGGAACGAGGCGAAAGTGAGGAAGAGCTTGACCAAGTTCAGTTAATGACATTGCATGCCTCTAAAGGCTTAGAGTTCCCTTATGTCTATTTGGTAGGGATGGAAGAAGGATTACTACCACACCAAAGTAGTATTGATGAGAATAATATCGAAGAAGAGCGCCGGTTAGCTTATGTGGGGATCACCCGTGCTCAGAAAGAGCTCACCTTTACCCTCTGCCGCGAACGTCGGCAGTATGGTGAGATTAATCGCCCTGAACCGAGCCGTTTTTTATTGGAACTGCCCCAAGATGATTTGCAGTATGAGGAGCAGAAAAAAGTGATGACTAGCGAGCAAAGGATGGTGAACAGTCAAAGCCGCGTCGCAGGGCTCAGAGATATGCTAAATCGGTCCAAATCGTCTTAGTGAGTCAGAATAAATTCCCAGTGGACATAACTTTGTAAATGTTCTTCCTGCTCAAGCAACTCTAAACGATAAGGATGATGGCTAGCCCAGTGCTTATCAATCTGTAACGCTAAGCGCTCTCCTATCGCGGATAGGCGGAAGCAGGCAGCTTCACTTGGCGACCGCGTGCTACAAAGAATAACGGCCACACGCAGTAGCCTGCAGAGTTGTTCGGCTTGTTTTAAAGGAAGTGCGCTCTGTTGGCTTAAGCTCGGCAGATCGATATTACCTTTCTGGTTTAATACAATCGCGGCGACCAACTGTTTTTGTGCTGGGGTGAATCCTGGCAATTCAAGTTGTCTAATCAGATAGGCGCTATTTTCAGCACCATGGCGATAATTAATCGCAAGCCCTAATTCATGTAAGGCTGCTGCGCTAAGTAACAATTGTTGGCAATAATCACTCAAGGCCCAACTTTCATGGACTTGTTTGACGAGTAGCGAGCAGACTGCTTTGACCCGTTCAGCTTGCTCAAGATCGACAGCAAAACGTTGTTGAGTTGATTCCAATGTCCGTTTACGAATATCCTTATCCACTGGAAGAGTGATCATGCCGTAGATAAGCCCTTCGCGTAATGCTCCCCCCGCTAGGCTCATGCGTGTGATGGAGAGTTCGTGGAAAATAGCGAGTAAAATCGATAATCCGCTAGGAAAAACGAGCGCACGTTCAAGGGTTAACCCTTGAATTTCTAACTCTTCGAGTTTGCCGCATTGGATGGCACGCTGCTTGAGTTGTTCGAGTTTAGCGAGCGTGATTTGCTCATCCATCCCCTGGGCAACCATAATCTCTTGTAAGGCTTGTACCGTGCCGGAAGCTCCTACGCAAATCTGCCAGCCTTTTGCCAGTAGAGTCTGTTTTACTTTACTGATTTCAGCCCGTGCGGCAGCTTCTGCTCGATCAAAGTTTTCCCGTGTAAGATAGCGATCGGTAAAATAACGTTCTAACCAGGTCACGCAGCCCATGGATAAGCTGAACAGTGCGGTCGCCTCGGTACCTAAACCGGTGACTAGCTCTGTGCTACCTCCACCAATATCCACAACCAAACGTTGATCTGAACCACTGGTGGTTTGTGCAACACCTTGATAAATCAGTTTGGCCTCTTCTTCACCCGAAATCACGTCGATAGGGAGCCCTAACACTTCGTGAGCTCGGTTCAGAAAAGTCTCGGCATTGGTGGCAATACGCAGTGTCGCGGTTGCCACCGCACGAATTTGCGTTAAGGGAATATGCTCCAGTTGCTCAGCGAAAAGTGCTAAGCAGTTGAGGCCTCGTTGCATTGCCTCTTCAGAGAGCTGATTATCCGCATTTAACCCTGCTGCTAACCGAACCTTACGTTTTATCCGAGCTACTGTCTGTAACGACCCTGAAATCTCGCGCACCACCAACAGATGGAAACTGTTTGAACCCAAATCAATGGCAGCATGGAGTGATGATGCGCTTCGCATGGTGATTAACCTGTACGTTTGTTACGGTTATTGTTACGTGGCTGATTACCACGACGATTATTATTATTTCCACGACGCTGGTTATTTTGCGAACGTGGACGTGGGAAACGTTTTGGCGCCGGTAAGTCGGTGAGTAATGCATCACTATTATATTTGCTTACAGGGATACTGTGGTCGATGTACTCTTCGATACCCGGCAGATTAAGTGAGTACTCTTCACACGCTAAGCTGATAGAGTGTCCACTTGCCCCCGCACGCCCAGTACGGCCAATACGATGCACATAATCTTCACGGTCATCCGGTAAGTCGTAGTTAAAGACGTGGGTTACTTCTGGAATATGTAAACCCCGTGCGGCAACATCGGTCGCCACCAGAATATCGATATTTCCCTGAGTAAAGTCTTCTAAAATACGCAGACGTTTCTTCTGTGGAACATCGCCAGTGAGTAATCCAACGCGGTGACCATCAGCGACCAAATGACCCCAAATATCTTCGCAGCGATATTTAGTGTTAGCAAAGATTACCGTACGATCAGGCCACTCTTCTTCAATCAGAGTCTGTAATAGACGCATTTTTTCTTCGTTAGAAGGGTAGAACAGCTCTTCTTTTATGCGATGTCCTGTTTTTTGTTCCGGCTCAACTTCCACATATTCCGCATTATTCATATGTTCGAAGGCTAATTCGCGAACGCGGTAAGACAGTGTCGCAGAGAACAGCATACTTAAGCGTTCAGTTGCGGGCGGCATTTTACGAATCAGCCAACGAATATCTTTGATAAAGCCTAGGTCAAACATCCGATCCGCTTCATCTAAGACTAGAACTTGTAACGCGCCGAGATCGACGTGGTTTTGCTTAACATAATCGATGATACGACCCGTGGTACCGATAAGGATATCTACGCCTTGGGCAAGTACTTTCAATTGTTTATCGTAGCCATCGCCACCATAAGCGAGACCGATTTTTAAGCCTGTTTCCTGCGCTAATGGCTCTGCGTCAGCGTGAATTTGTACCGCTAATTCACGCGTAGGGGCCATGATCAAGGCGCGAGGTTGGTTGACTTGACGCCCTTCGGCAGCAGGTCGAGATAAGAGATAATGAAACGTTGACGTTAAGAACGCCATCGTTTTCCCAGTACCGGTTTGCGCCTGACCTGCGATGTCATGCCCAGCAAGAGCATAAGGCAATGTTAAGGCCTGAATAGGCGTACATTGCGTAAAGCCTTTGGTATCAAGGGCTTTAATCACCGTAGGGTGCAGGGCGAAGTCGGAAAACTTCTTTTCTGTTAAGTGTGTTTTGCTCATAGTGTGGTAGAATATCAGCTTATTGGCGCTTTACGAAAGCGTATAAGTTGAAATAAAGTTAACTATATTGATTTAACAGAAGCCGAATCACCAGGCATAAATTTGTGGAGCCAACTATGAGCAGCGAAAAAATTGTTCACCTGACCGACAGTAGCTTTGATACTGATGTACTTAAAGCTGAAGGCGTTACTCTGGTCGATTTCTGGGCAGAGTGGTGTGGCCCTTGTAAAATGATTGCCCCGATCCTTGATGAAATCGCGGAAGAATACGAAGGCAAACTGACTATCGCCAAACTTAACATTGACGATAACCCAGAGACAGCACCGAAATATGGTATTCGTGGTATCCCTACTTTACTGCTTTTCAAAGCGGGTGAAGTCGTGGCGACGAAAGTTGGCGCACTCTCTAAAGGCCAATTAAAAGAGTTTTTAAACGCTAATCTCGCTTAATACTCTTCGAGATGCCAGTGATGGTTTATTTTTGCGCTATCACTGGACGTCTCTTGAGTGGCATGCTAAGTTATAACCACTGCATTACGATCTTACCTGTAGTCAGAATCTAGATTTCTCATCAAATTTGTTGTCCATCACCGATGAATTAACAGGTTTGGTAACATCAGTGGAATCTCCACTTTAATTAATAAATTACGCAGCCTCATTTCTTCCTATGAATGATTAGGGCTGATACCTAAACGATATTATCTATAACAGGCGTGGGACGTTTCCGACCACTCATGACTAACATTCCAAGAAGTACCCCAAGTCAAGAACCCATCACTATGAATCTTACCGAATTAAAAAATACTCCAGTGTCTGAATTAATTTCACTGGGTGAAAATATGGGGTTAGAAAACCTCGCGCGCATGCGCAAACAAGATATTATTTTCGCAATCTTGAAACAGCATGCGAAAAGTGGCGAAGACATCTTCGGTGATGGTGTGCTGGAGATACTGCAGGATGGATTTGGTTTCCTCCGCTCTGCAGACAGTTCCTACCTCGCCGGTCCCGATGATATCTACGTTTCTCCAAGCCAAATTCGACGCTTCAACTTAAGAACAGGTGACACCATCGCCGGTAAAATCCGTCCACCAAAAGAAGGTGAGCGCTATTTTGCCCTGTTAAAAGTCAACGAAGTTAACTTCGACAAGCCTGAGAACGCCCGTAATAAAATCTTATTTGAAAACCTTACGCCACTGCATGCTAATAACCGTTTACGCATGGAGCGGGGAAATGGTTCGACTGAAGACTTAACTGCACGTGTTTTAGACCTTGCTTCACCCATTGGGCGTGGGCAACGCGGACTAATCGTTGCACCGCCTAAAGCGGGTAAAACGATGCTGTTACAAAACATCGCGCAAAGTATTGCCTATAACCATCCTGACTGTGTCTTAATGGTGCTGCTCATCGATGAGCGTCCTGAAGAAGTCACCGAAATGCAACGTTTGGTTAAAGGTGAAGTGATCGCTTCGACCTTTGATGAACCAGCCTCTCGCCACGTTCAGGTTGCTGAAATGGTGATTGAGAAAGCTAAACGTTTAGTCGAGCATAAAAAAGACGTCATCATCTTGCTTGATTCCATCACCCGTTTAGCACGTGCTTACAACACCGTTGTTCCGGCCTCAGGTAAAGTTCTGACAGGCGGGGTTGATGCCAATGCATTACACCGTCCTAAGCGCTTCTTTGGTGCTGCACGTAATGTCGAAGAAGGCGGTAGCTTAACCATTATCGCTACTGCCTTAGTCGATACAGGCTCGAAAATGGATGAAGTGATCTACGAAGAGTTCAAAGGTACCGGCAACATGGAATTGCATCTCTCACGTAAAATCGCTGAGAAGCGCGTATTCCCTGCGATCGATTATAATCGTTCAGGTACACGTAAAGAAGAGTTACTGACCTCTTCTGAAGAACTGCAAAAAATGTGGATCCTGCGTAAAATTATTCATCCAATGGGTGAAATTGATGCGATGGAATTCCTCATTAATAAGTTGGCGATGACCAAAACCAACGACGAATTCTTCGATATGATGAAACGTTCCTAATTCTGAGAAGCATAACCGCGCGTTAAGCTCAGAATTATTGTAAAGTTAAGAAACGTCACGTGTTTACGTGGCGTTTTTTTTTTAATGCATATAGCATTAACAATCTGAAATGGACTTACTCCGAGTGTTGCAATAGAGAGTTTGAATGTGAATATGCTCAATATGAGTGTTGAATTAGGACTGACATTTCTCTTTTCCCTGACCTTTATTTTCTTGGCTCGTAAAGTGGCTAAAAAAGTGGGATTAGTTGATAAGCCTAATTTTCGAAAACGCCATCAGGGAACGGTGCCACTCGTGGGAGGGATCTCCGTGTTCGCGGGGGTCTGCTTCGCTTTTTTAATCACCAATTACTATCTACCGAATGACACGCTATACCTCAGCTGTGCGGGGATCTTGGTGCTGGTCGGCGCCATTGACGATAGATTTGATATCAGTGTAAAAATTAGAGCAGCAGTGCAGGCGGCTATTGCCGTAGTAATGATGGCTGTTGCTAACCTCTATCTGCACTCATTGGGATTTGTTATTGGTCCTATCGAACTGCGTGTCGGCCCCTTCGGTTATGTCATTACCCTCTTCGCGGTATGGGCTGCCATTAATGCCTTCAATATGGTTGATGGTATCGATGGCTTGTTGGGTGGCCTCTCCTGCGTCACCTTTGGCGCTTTAGGTTTAATTCTTTATTACCAAAGTCAGCCTAGTCTGGCTTTTTGGTGTTTCGCTATGATTGCAGCGATTGTCCCTTACATACTTCTTAACCTCGGTGTGTTTGGTCGACGCTACAAAGTCTTTATGGGCGATGCCGGCAGTACCATGATCGGCTTTACCGTTATCTGGATACTCTTAGATGCGAGCCAAGGAGAATACCGTCCATTACGCCCAGTGACAGCATTATGGCTGATAGCTATACCTTTGATGGACATGGTAGCGATCATGTACCGACGCTTACGTAAGGGGCAAAGTCCCTTTACAGCTGACCGTCAGCATATACATCACCTCATCATGCGAGCCGGCTTCACTTCTCGCCAAGCCTTTGTATTAATTACTCTCGCTGCAGCAATTTTGGCCGGAATTGGGATGTTGGGAGAGTTTTTCAGCGTCATTCCCGAGTGGGTCATGATGGTATTGTTCCTCATGGCTTTCTTCGTTTATGGATACTGTTTGAAACACGCTTGGCGTGTCGCTCGCCGTATTCGTCGTAATAAACGCGCATGGCAGTCACGCCATAAAGCACGCAATGGACAAACACAGGATTAGATCATGCATTCTTCTATTGATAACGAACTCGATGTGGAAAGCTGTGTGCAGCGTCTTTGGCGCGGTAAAAAATGGATTGGATTAGGTCTGATCTTAGGGATTCTGCTCGCATGGACTTATACGTTATTCGCTACACAAAAATGGGTGGCCGTGGCGCAATTTAGTCGACCCGATTTATCGAAAATCACGCGCTATTACCAAGAGCTTTCAAAATTAAACCAGCTCAGTACCTATTCTGATCCTGCGACAACCACTGATGTTGCCGAGGTAGAAACAGTAACGGATGCGGTATACCAAACCTTTTTACAGCAACTGGTCTCGGTTGATAATCGCCGCCGATTTTGGGACGAGCAGGTAAAAGCCGACCACGCTAATGCCTTGACGCCAACGCTTTTGGACCGAAAAGTGGCAAGTATTCAATTTACCGCAGGGGATAAGTTACACGGTACCGTCGATACCCTAAGTCTGACTGCAGAAAGTGCGGCGATCAGTAGCCAACTACTCAACCGCTATCTGGCGTTCACTAACCAGCAGGTGATGGAGCAAATCCAACAGCAATTATCAGCAGCTTGGCAATCTGAAATCGCCAAAATCGAACAACAGATCACGTTCGAGAAGTCAGTCGCACAAGCGGCTTATGATCAACAAACTTCACAACTGAAAAGTGAAGCAGCGCAAGCTGACGATAAGCAAACTAGAGCGGCGTTGAATATTATCGAGCAAACGGGACCGATAGCCTCAGACAGTTTACTGCATGACCAAGCTAAACTAGCGGTACTGCAGAGCGGACCTACTTCCCTTAAGCCTTTTACGAGCTGGACAATGCTACAATCCCCGGAACCGCCGATAAGCCGACAAAGCCCGCGGTTACCCTTATTGATGGTGATGTGGGGCCTTGTTGGTGTCTTTATTGGTGCAGGGTTTGCCCTGACTCAGCGTGTAAAGAAGAAGGAATAGGACAGCGTGAAGGTATTAACAGTTTTTGGTACTCGACCTGAAGCAATCAAGATGGCCCCCTTAGTGCAAGCATTACAAAACACGACGGGAATTGAGTCTCGACTCTGTGTGACCGCACAACATCGTGAAATGCTGGATCAAGTGCTGCATGTCTTCCAGCTGGTGCCTGATTTCGATTTGAATATTATGCAACCAGGTCAGTCGCTCACCGATATCACTAACCGTATTTTGGCGGGGATGGCGACTATTTTTCAGGAGTATCAACCTGACTTAGTCCTGGTTCATGGTGATACCACTACAACATTAGCGGTGAGCCTAGCGGCTTATTATCATCAAATCAAAGTTGGGCATATTGAAGCAGGTTTACGTACGGGGAATCTTTTTTCTCCGTGGCCTGAGGAGGGGAACCGTAAAGTCGCGACGCATTTAGCGCATTGGCATTTCGCGCCAACCGACCACGCCAAGCGTAACCTGATTGCAGAGAATATTCGTGAAAGCGCGATTACCGTGACCGGAAACACCGTCATTGATGCGCTATTATGGGTACGCGATAAAATCCTCAGCGATAAAGCGTTGGAACAGCGTCTTGCGGCAGAGTTTCCGAATTTGACGTCTGGACGGCGGATGATATTGGTTACCGGACATCGACGTGAAAGTTTTGGTGGTGGCTTTGAGCGTATTTGTCAGGCATTAGTTGTATTAGCTAAGCGTTATCCGCAGGTAGATATCCTGTATCCCGTGCATATGAATCCCAACGTCCGTGAACCTGTAGAACGTTTGTTACAGGGGGTTGAAAATATCCATCTGATCGAGCCAAAAGAATATTTACCTTTTGTCTGGCTCATGAATAGAGCTTATCTAGTGCTCACTGATTCGGGGGGGATTCAAGAAGAGGCTCCCTCACTCGGCAAACCCGTATTAGTGATGCGTGAGACCACCGAACGCCCAGAAGCGGTTGAAGCAGGAAGTGTACGCCTAGTCGGAACCGAGACCGAAACTATTGTTAATGAAGCGGCACGACTACTGGATGATGAGCAGGCATGGCAAGCAATGAGTCAGGTGAAGAACCCTTACGGTACTGGTCAAAGTTGTCAGAAAATTATTGAATTTATTAAATACTCATGGGTTGAGCATGCACATTAAAACAGTCTCTATTTTTGGTCTTGGATATATTGGATTACCTACAGCCGCGATTTTGGCCGAGGCGGGGTGCCAAGTCATCGGTGTTGATGTTAATTCCGCGGCGGTAGAGACAATTAACCGTGGTGAAATCCATATTGTAGAGCCCGAACTTGCCGAGGTAGTCGCACGGAATGTCGCGGCAGGGCGTTTGAGAGCGACGTTAACCCCAGAGCCTGCGGATGCTTTTTTAATTACTGTCCCAACTCCCTTTGCAGCAGATCATCAACCTGATCTTAGCTACGTTAAGAATGCGACCTTGGCGATTGCCTCGCAACTGAAAGCGGGGGACTTGGTTATCTTAGAGTCCACTTCCCCCGTTGGCGCGACTGAACAAGTAGCTGCCTGGATCGCTGAACGACGTCCTGAGTTGCAGGTACCTGGACACAGTGAACAACCTAATATCTCTATCGCTTATTGTCCTGAGCGAGTACTGCCTGGCAAAGTCATGACTGAATTAGTCAGTAATGACCGAGTCGTCGGGGGGATTACCCCCCATTGTTCGAAACGGGCGAGTCAGTTGTATCAACTATTTTTGCAAGGTGAGTGCGTCACCACCAACGCACGCACCGCAGAAATGTGTAAGCTCACCGAAAATAGCTTTCGTGATGTGAATATAGCCTTTGCCAATGAGCTCTCTTTAATCTGTCATGCACTGGATATCGATGTGTGGGAGCTGATTCAACTGGCCAACCACCACCCTCGTGTGAACATATTACAACCTGGCCCTGGTGTAGGCGGACACTGTATTGCGGTCGATCCGTGGTTTATCGTGTCGCAGACGCCTGAGTTGGCTAAGTTGATCCGTACCGCTCGTGAGGTGAACGACAGTAAACCATTCTGGGTTCTCGATCAGGTGAAAAAAGCGGTCGCAGATTGCTTGATGGCGAACGGTAAGACAGCCGCGACGATAAAAATTGCCTGCTTTGGCCTAGCCTTTAAACCGGATATCGATGATTTACGGGAAAGCCCAGCAATGCAGGTGGCGAAGCTGATTTGTGACTGGCATCAAGGAGAGACGCTACTCGTTGAACCGCATATTCGTCAGTTACCTCAGACGTTTACGGATAAAGCTTCCCTAATAAGTATGGATGAAGCCTTACAGCGTGCCGATATTGTCGTGCTCCTTACGGATCATAAGGTTTTTAAAGCACTCGATAAGGCATTAATAACCACTGACTTTGTGATCGATACTCGTGGGGCGTGGCGTAACTGAAATGCGTATTAATCTCTTAGCATGGGAAAGTGCTTTCTTCTCTCAGCGAGTGGGTAAGGTCGACCTTACTGAACTCGAACAGCTGACGGTAGAGGAGTGTGCTGACTGGGATCTGGTTCAGGCCAAAGTATCCAGTACAGACTATCAATCACTAGATAGATTGACAGGCATCGGCTTTGCTTTAGTGGAGGGAGAAGCTGAACTTGTTATCCCTATCAGTGAAACAACACGGCAACCAGGTATCCGTATTGCTCGCCCAGCTCATATTGATGCATTACGTCATCTGGCAGGGGGCTTGTTTACCGGAAGTCGTTTTCGCGCGCCTTGGTTTGAGCATTCTCTCACTCAACAGTTTTATGCTCAGTGGATTGAGAATGCAGTACAAGGGGCTTTTGATGATCAATGCTTGATTACCCTCGATGAGCAGAATGCGGTGTCTGGTTTTGTGAGCTTACGACATTCAGATCAAATTGCTAGGATTGGGCTATTAGGGGTGGCTAGCACTCACCAAGAGCGAGGGCTAGGTCAGCAGCTAATGCTCGCCGCCACTGATTGGGCGCGTAGTAGAGGCTTATCAGAACTGCATATCACCACCCAACTCAGTAATCTGTCCGCGATGCGTCTTTACCTGCGTCACGGTGCGCGTTTAACCTCGACGAGTTATTGGCTCTATAGGAAAAGAGATGATTCCGTTTAATGCTCCTCCGGTCACCGGCAGTGAAGCCGATTACATGCACTCAGCGATGGCGAGTGGCAAATTATGTGGTGATGGGGGATTTACCCGCCGTGTACAACAATGGTTTGAGCAACACTGTCAGGTACCTAAGGTTTTATTGACGCCTTCCTGTACCGCCTCTCTAGAAATGGCTGCCTTGCTGATCAATATTCAGCCGGGTGATGAAGTGATCATGCCAAGTTATACCTTTGTTTCCACCGCTAATGCGTTCGTCTTGCGTGGGGCAAAGATAATATTTGTTGATGTCCGCCCAGACACCATGAATATGGATGAGACCTTAATCGAAGCAGCGATTACCAACAAAACACGCGCTATTGTGCCGGTTCATTACGCGGGAGTTGCCTGTGAGATGGACACCATTATGGCGTTAGCGGATAAATATAAACTCTATGTGATCGAAGATGCTGCGCAAGGTGTAATGAGTCGCTGGAAGGGAAAAGCACTGGGATCGATTGGACATATCGGCTGCTTCAGTTTCCACGAAACTAAAAATTACACGGCAGGTGGGGAAGGGGGGGCGACCTTAATTAACGACCCTAGCTTGATCGAGCGAGCAGAGATTATTCGCGAGAAAGGGACTAATCGTAGCCAATTCTTTCGTGGACAAGTTGATAAGTATACGTGGCGCGATTTGGGATCCAGTTACCTGATGTCAGATCTCCAGGCTGCCTATCTCTGGGCGCAATTAGAAAATGCAGACCTTATAAATCAGCGGCGCTTAGCCTTATGGCAACGTTACTATGAGGCGTTACGTCCTATCGCTGATCAGGGGCGGATCACCCTTCCTACGCTGCCGACAGACTGTCAGCATAATGCCCATATGTTCTATCTTAAACTGCGTGATCGAGATGACCGTGACCGCCTCATTACTTGGTTAAAAGAAGCAGAGATCCTCAGTGTTTTTCACTATATCCCTCTGCACAGCTCACCTGCAGGCTTACAATTTGGTGAGTTCAAGGGGGAGGATCGCTACACAACTCTCGAGAGTGAGCGATTAGTCCGATTACCGATGTATTACAACTTAACGGACAACCAGCAAAAAATTGTTATAGGCTCGCTGCTGAGTTTCTTCTCCTAATGTCTTTTGCTCGAGCCTCTATCTGGACGGCAAGTTCAACTCTCACCAAGATCCTTTGCGGCTTGGTGATTATCAAATTACTGGCGGTTACTTATGGGCCAGAAGGGATTGGGCTGGCAAGTAACTACCGGCAATTGATTACTGTGCTCAGTGTGATGGCAGGCGCAGGGATCTTTAACGGTGTAACACGTTACGTGGCCGAATACCAAGACTCTTCCCATCAGCTACGCCAGCTTTCTGCTACCGCGTCGACCCTAGTATTAGGCGCGGGCACACTGATTGCTCTTCTATTTTTACTGTTTGCAGGCCCCATCAGCCAAGGGCTCTTTGGACACTCTGATTATGCGCAAGTCATTCGTTACCTGGCTTTCTTACAGTGTGGGATAGGCTGGGCTAACCTCTTACAAGCAAAATTGAAAGGGATTAAAGATGCACGCAGTAACGCCTTAATTATTATTACGGGCTGTCTTCTGGCAGTGCCGGGTTACTTAGCTTGCTGGTCGATAGGTGGATACCTAGGAGCATTGGTGGGATTAGCGGTAGTCCCTGCGATTGCATTGTTACCTGCAGCGTATTTCTATCACCGTTCGACCACTGATCGATTGGGATCGCTTCGTTTAGGCTGGAATAGTGAGATAGCTGGTCGCTTACTAAAATATACCTTAATGACGGGGATAACCGCCGTTACACTCCCTCTTGCATGGGTCATTATGCGTCATCAATTGGCGGACGCTAATGATTGGCAAGCCGTAGGCCTCTGGCAAGGCGTGGCGAGCGTTTCCGATGCCTATCTACAGTTTATCACGGCCACTTTTAGTGTGTGGTTGCTTCCTGCCCTGAGTCGCTTGCAAGAAAAGAAGGCGATTGCGGTAGAGATCCAACGCACACTCTTACGCGTTATCCCTGCTGTCACCGTATTAAGTTTTGGGGTTTGGTTATTACGGGATCAAGTGATTGCGCTGCTCTTTTCCAACCAATTCATGGCGATGCGAGATCTCTTTGCTTGGCAGCTACCTGGAGATATCTGCAAAGTGGCCGCATATGTATTTGGTTATCTGGTTATCGCCCGCGGAAGTTTACGTGCTTACATTCTGACAGAAATCACACAATTCTGTTTATTACTGGTTACCAGCCATTGGCTGATTGCTGAACACGGCGTTTTGGGGGCAGTACAAGCGTATTGCGTGACCTATGGCTGTTATTTACTGTTAGTCATTGCAGCATTTTTTTATTGGTATCGAAAATAATGGCGATTTTTCATGTACTGGGGGCCGATATCCCTCACCACAATAAGACGTTATTGACCTTTTTTAATGAGGTATTAGCCACCGAAGTTCCCAGCACACAAGCGAGGAAGTTTATTGTGGTCACTCAGGATATCGGGTTCGCTGAGCAGTTTCCGAACCTATCAATCCACTGTGTGACGTCAAAAAAGCACGTGGCGCAAGTGATTCTCGATTTGGCGAAAAATCGACAGACCGTATTTTTTTGTCACGGCCAATTCAATCCTTACTTATGGCTAGCATTGCTCAGTGGCAGGATAAGAAGGCATCAGTTACATTGGCATATCTGGGGTGCGGATCTTTACGAAGCATCACAGTCACTTAAATTTAAGCTTTTTTATCTTTTAAGACGCCGGGCACAGAGACGTGTTGCCGCGGTTTATGCCACCCTAGGCGACCTCAGTGTCTATAAGCAGAAAAACCCGAAGGTAGCTGGCCATAAGCTCTATTTCCCGACCAAGATGGCGACAACACAGCAAAAGGGCGGTAGTGAGGATACTAACCGACCTTTGACCCTGTTATTAGGAAATTCGGGTGACCCGGCTAACAGGCACTGTCAGGCCCTGACGCAAATCGCGCAGCGTTTTGGCGATGAGGTTACCGTGATTATTCCTATGGGTTATCCTGAAAATAATCAAGAGTATATTGCTAAAGTCAGCTCACATGCCTCACAGCTCTTTGTAGCAGGACAGGTTGAGATAATAACTGAGAAGTTAACCTTCGAAGCCTATTTGAAGGTTGTCGATCGTTGTCAGTTAGGCTATTTCATTTTTGCTCGTCAACAAGGGGTAGGAACGCTCAGTCTATTGATTGATAAAAATATTCCGTTCGTTATTAGCCGAAAAAATCCGTTTTGGCGTGATCTGGCTGCGCAGCAACTACCGGTATTATTTGATGAAGATTCACTTGATCGAGAAATTATTCAGCGTGCCCGTCAACAATTAGTGCATCACGATAAAACAACCATTGAGTTTTTTTCGCCAGGTTATCTACAAGGCTGGCGTGAGACGTTACAGCGATTAGAAGGAATGGAGTTATCATGACGGGTGGGCAGTTTACAGGCTTAGCCTTGGTTTATGTGCTTTCGCTTTGCTTTATCTTAACGGTAATGGTGAAAGAGTTTCGCCGTGAGCGTTTTAATTTTCATTTATTCTTTTCGTTGCTCTTTGTGCTGACGTTCTATTTTGGATTTCCGCTTACCTCAATATTAGTTTTCGATTTTCAAGAGCCCGTCGTTGATCCCCTTTATCTGTTACAAGCACTTTTATCGGCAACAGGATTTTATGCTCTCTATTACCTGACTTATAAGGTCCGATTAACACGTAAGCCGGTAACGCCAATAACCGGATTTTTTACGATGACCCGCTTAGAGACGCACCTGTTCACAGGATTATTAATGTTGGTCGCCTTAGTCAGTCTTGGTATCTTTTTTGCGCACAATGGCTTATTACTGTTTCGACTAACCTCTTATAGTCAAATTTTCTCTAGCCAGGTTTCAGGTGTAGCCCTAAAACGTTTCTTTTACTTTTTTATCCCCGGCATGCTGGTGGTCTATTTTCTTAAACCTACCTTACGGCAGTGGTGCGTATTTCTTGTTGTAACCGTAACTTTCGGTTTGATTACCTACATGGTGGTGGGGGGAACCCGTGCCAATATCATCATAGCCTTTGCACTATTCTTATTTATTGGTATTAGCCGTGGATGGATTACGCTACCCATGTTATTGGGCGCTGGCGCATTATCGATTGTAGGAATGTTTTGGTTAGCATTACGCCGTTATAATCTTAATGTCACGGGCCCAGAGGCTTGGTATACCTTTCTCTATCTGACGCGTGATACGTTTTCGCCTTGGGAAAACCTTGGGTTGATCTTTAGCCATTATTCGCAGCTTGACTTCCAAGGTCCTGCCCCGATGTGGCGAGACTTTTATGTCTTTATCCCAAGTTGGTTATGGCCAGATCGTCCTTCCTCCATCTTAAATAGCGCAAATTATTTTACGTGGCAAATTCTGGATAATCACTCAGGTTTAGCTATTTCGCCGACGCTGATAGGTTCGCTACTCGTGATGGGGGGAGTCGGGGCACTGGTGCCAGGGGCATTGTTAGTTGGCCTAATTATTAAAGGCTTCGACAGCCTCTATTATCGCGCTCGCCAAGAGCCTAATCGTTATACCGCAGCCTTGATCAATAGCTTCTGTTTTGGGGCTGTCTTTAATATGATCGTTTTGGCCCGCGAAGGACTCGATGCATTCGGTTCACGAGTGGTTTTCTTCGCGATTATTTTTCTGCTCTGTCTGCTAGTCACTAAACTCTTATTTTGGTTCTTACAACGTGTAGGCCTTGTCAAAGAGCGGGTAGGGGCAACGTCAGTAGCCTCCATCACTCCCTTCTACTCAAAACATAAGGATATCTGTGAGTAATCGTCCGATAACGTTGCCAAGTTTTATAATTCGTCATATTCCGGTCTATGGCTTTCCTTCTATGCAGGCCTTTACTGACTTCCTGCTGCCTGATGCGTTACAAGTACAGGCTGGGCGACTGATTGCATTGAATGCTGAAAAAATTTTAACGGCAGAACATAACTCACTCTTGCACCAAATTCTGACTAGTGGGGGGATAAATTACCCCGACGGCATCAGTATTGTCCGTTCTATTCGTAAAAAGTATCCCAGTAGCCAGGTCACGCGTATTGCGGGGGCAGATTTATGGCAAGCATTAATGCAGCGTGCCGGTACCTTATCAATTCCAGTCTATTTGGTCGGTAGCCAACCCGATGTGTTGGAGCAAACGAGTAATAAACTCAAGCAACAATGGCAGGTGCCGATTGTTGGCCAGCAAGATGGCTATTTTACCGAAGCAGAGACCGATCAACTCATCCAACGTATTAAAGTGAGCCAAGCTAAAGTCGTTACTGTCGCAATGGGGTCGCCACGGCAAGAACTTTTTATTCAGCGTTGTTATGAGCAATATCCCGATGCGCTGTATATGGGGGTAGGCGGCACCTACGATGTCTTTATCGGGAAAGTGAAGCGTGCCCCCCTGATTTGGCAGAAATTAGGGCTTGAATGGATGTACCGACTGATTAAGCAACCTTCTCGATTGAAGCGTCAGTTAAAGTTATTAAAATATCAAGGCTATCACTGGCGCGGAGAGCTTTGAGGCCAAAAAGGCACTAAATTGCCGAAACTTCATGCAAAGTGAACAAAGCATAAGCAAACGATAATTTAATTTAAAAAACCACTAGACAGCTAGGCAACACTACCGTAATATCCGCATCCGCAACGGCGCTAAGCGCCCGTAGCTCAGCTGGATAGAGCGCTGCCCTCCGGAGGCAGAGGTCTCAGGTTCGAATCCTGTCGGGCGCACCAGTTTTTTAGGTGTCGAGCTGCGGTGGTGTTTTACCGCGTTAGGCTGATGTGATAACATCAGTGGTAGTAAGAAGTTAGGGGTGGTGGCTATAGCTCAGTTGGTAGAGCCCTGGATTGTGATTCCAGTTGTCGTGGGTTCGAGTCCCATTAGCCACCCCAATTTTTATCTGATGAGCGACGGTGGCGGAATTGGTAGACGCGCTAGCTTCAGGTGTTAGTGTCTTAACGGACGTGGGGGTTCAAGTCCCCCCCCTCGCACCAGATAAAAAGAGAAAGTAGTACCGCAGTATTTCGGCGAGTAGCGCAGCTTGGTAGCGCAACTGGTTTGGGACCAGTGGGTCGGAGGTTCGAATCCTCTCTCGCCGACCAAATTTAAAGAAACCCCGCTTTGGCGGGGTTTTTTGTTTTTGTCCTATTCACTCTGTCGGCAGTGTGATGTCACCACTGATCACAGTGGTTGAGTGTCCACCGATAAAGATTTTCCCCGCTATTTTTTTAATCGTTACATCCCCTTCAGCGCCAACACAAATACCCTGTTGCGCACGATACTGCTCAGGTAACTCTCCTGTTTCAATCAGCCATTGCGCTAACACGGCTTGTAAGCTTCCCGTTACCGGATCTTCAGTGGCTTCTGAGCCTATCAGAGCGCGGACTATCAAGCCTTCACCCTGCGGGTTCAGGCAACAAAGTCCTAACTTAAGCTCGCCCATCGCTGAGTAATTAGGGGTGATATTAAGGAGTGTTTCTACTGAATCCACCCTTACACAATGCCATACCGGGCCATTACTTAAGACTTTAGTGGCGGTGATGGCTTCTTCAGGCAGTCCAGTAGACGCGATAAGCTGCTGATGTTCATGCGCGGAAAATGGGCGTTGTATCACTAAGGGTGGCGCTTGGAAAAATAACCGGCCGTCTTCTTGCCGTATCTCAACAATACCTATCGCGGATTGCTGATGGACCACGGCTTGTTCGCGCCCATTCAACCAACTGTGGCAGGCCCCTAATGTGGGGTGTCCAGCAAAAGGAAGTTCTTCGACAGGGGTAAAAATACGCACCTTATAGTCCGCATTAGCTTCTGTCGCGGGGGAAATAAAGACAGTTTCACTAAGCTGGGTCCACCGTGCTAACGCTTGCATGGTCGCTGTGGAATACTCCTCCTCTAGGCAATGGACAACGGCCAAAGGATTACCTTTCAAAGGATGGGTAGCAAAGACATTGATTTGCTCAAAACGCGATTTCATAACAGTAACACCTAGCAGAAAGGGGGGCTTAATAACACCACCGTCTGGCGATTATCGCAATAGGCGTTAGGAGAGGGCGGCTGTGAACAGCCGCCTAAGGGAGAGATTACTGGTCAGGATACTTCTTTAGAGTGAGATGGAGACCTTCTCGGCGCATTTTTGCAGCTTCTTCCGGACGACGCATTTTGTCGTAGACATCAGCTAACCAAGCGTAATCAAAACTATCTGGACGTTGCGCTAAGGCTGCCTTAAAGGCATCTACAGCCTGCTGCCATTCGCCCCGACGCATCAGTAATTGCCCCAACGTACTTTCTAACAATGGCGTTGAACCCTGCTGTTTGATGAGTTGGCGGACTAATTTCTCAGAATCATCGCTGTTGGCAGTTTTAATCTTAGGAATGGAAAGCACTAAATTTTCATTATAGTGACGTTTAAGCCCATCCATTGCGATCACCTGTGCCATCTCATGATCATCACACTCAATGAGATGTGTCACCATCGCCGCCTGTAAGCGCGAATCTTGGCGTGTTTTACGAGCCTGATGACCCCACCACTGTTTCAAGCCTTCACTGCCACCGGACGCCATTGCTTGCTCCATAAGACCTAACCAGGCTTGATGGGTAAGCGTTTCTGATTCTTCTTTTGTCACTAATTGGTCTTTTTCAAGTGAAGGTAAGATATCCAGTAAGGCTGACCATGCTCCCGTACGCAGGTATGCCGTCTGTGCCAAACGCAGCACTTCAGGATGACGAGGTGCGACATCCAATAAACGGTCGATGGTATGACGTGCTGCATGGTTCTCTTCACGCGCTAAGAGGATGCGTGCACGCGCAATTTCTACAGGAATCTGATTGTCTGTACAGAGCTCGGAGGCCCGCTCAAGATGTTGGTTTGCGCGGATCTCGTCGCCTCGTTGTTGGGCAGCTTCCGCCGCGAGTAGATAGTTGGCGACAGGCGTATCAGAGTGATCAGCATTTTTTGTCATCAGCTTTTCAACTTGCTGATAGTCGCCCTCGGCTAATTTAATCAAAGCAGTGTTGGTGTGTTTTTGCGCCAAGCGGTGTTTTCTACCCGTAAACCAGCGGCGAGCGCGTGAGCCGGTTCTAAACAGACGACGTATCACCCATTCAATCAGCAGAATAACAATCAATGCTACCAAAAGAATGATCACTAACCCTGTTACAGAGGTTTCGATATTCCATTGAGAGGTTTGGATCAGCACGTAGCCTTGCTTGCCGGCGAATACGGGGCCTAATACGATCCCGGCAATCAGTAAAACAAAGAGCGTTAAGACTTTAATCATCTTAACCTCCTTGTTGCGGCGCGGTGGCCGGAGTAGGAGCCGGCTGTGGATCGTTAGTACTTGGGCTACTCATTAAACCTCTGACGCGATTTTGCATTAACTTGTCGATCAGTTCTTGGCTGGAGAGTGTCTCAGGGAGATCCATCGCGATAGGCGTTTGTGACAGTTGATCGATCTGCGCTAAGAAAGCTTTAGTCGTCGGATCGTCAGTATTATACCAAGCCCTTACCCAGGTTGAGACGGCTTCAAGGGATTGTTTATAAATATCTTCTTGATGGCGAGGAATGGCTTGCGAGGCGATCAGTAATCGCGAACGAATATTTTCACGTAGATAGATATCTTGATTTGGGGCCAAGAGCGGTTGCGCGCTATTGTCGCGGCGACGGACCGTAATAAAGTTATCCATAAAATCATGCCAGCTAGCCATTAAGTTATGGCGCCATTCAGCTAAAGAGCCTGAAATATCGTGGCTATCTTTATCCATAGGGGCATCATTATCGCTATCATCAGCCAGACGCAGATTATCAACATTATTCGCTAACTGACTCACCTGCAGAATAATACCGTCGTAATCTACCTGATTAATAGTGGCTAACGTAGAGATATCTTGGTTTAGGGCACGGCGTACATTGATAATACTCGGGTCGTCCATTTGTGCGAGACTACGGTCCGCGCTTTTCAGTAAGGCCAGCGCCGTGGTAACGTCTTGGTCGCTCCATAATTTCCTTCCTGCAAGCTTCACTAAGTAATCCGCTTGGGAGACCAACCAGACACTGGCATCATTGCCGGTGAGAGAATTCACTTTATCGCGCAGGCCCTGCAGATCTTTTTCGGTCTCTTGTAGCTGAGACTGCGATTCTTTTAGTGCTTGTGCCGTGGAGGAGAGCTGTTGAGTCAACTGCTGCTGACTTGTGCTATTTTGTTGTTGCGCTTGGGCAAGTTGGTCGCGTAACGCTTGATTTGAACTCAATTGTGCATGATTGCTGTGCGTGATGTACCAGGCACTACCTAGGCCTGACGCCAACGCAATAACAATGGCTAGGCTCGCCAGCGCTTTACCATTACCTGCTGCGTTAGCAGGCTTCGGAGAAGGTGTTGTCGTGTTATCTTCTTTCACTTCTTCCGGCATGGCGGAGGGGGCTTTGTGTTCCGTCATAGAGGCTTATCCCATAAGTTTAATTTCAGCGTAATGCGCGCAATAACGCATCGTTATCCGCACCATCAGCAACAATAATATCTCGCCAACCAAACTCGGTGGCAAGCGTTGCTAAACGTTTACTGACGACAACTAGCCGACAGTGGAGTAACCATTCGTTCCGATCTAAAGCAGGAATTAATTCATAGAGTAGGTTTAACATCTCACCACTTGTCACAATTATGGTTGAGATCCCCTTTTGTCGCCAGCGAAAAGCCTGTTCTGCGCCATGATAATTTAGGGTGACTCGTTGATAACATTCGAAATAGGTGACGTTGGCACCGCGTGAATGTAATGTTTCGCCGAGGTGTTCACGTCCATTATTCCCCCGCAGGATCACACAGTTTTTACCGGTAATATTGTCCAGTAAGGGGTGGTCGAGTAAGTGTTCACTGAGTGATATTTCGGGAAATTCAACAACTTGTTGGCAGTAGTGGTGTAGCGCTAAGGCACTACTTTTACCGATTGCCAAGTAGTGCACAGTGGTTGGCCAAGTCTTATTCGCGGCCTGCAGAAAAGGGCCTATATAATTGAGGGCTCGGGCCGATACTGAGATGACCAGATCACCACTATTTAGCGTGGACAAGAACGAACAACATTCTGATAACTGGCGTCCTGGAAGGAAGTCGATGAGCGGCAGATGCCAGGCTTGACGTCCCGTCAAGCGTAACCGTTCCACCAACTGCTGTCCTTCTGGAGAGGGCCGAGTGACCAGAATAGTCATGGTATTACTGCCCTTGGTAGATTTTTTTGAGGATGTCCCCGGCGCCCCGTGCTAACAGCTCATCGGCCAGTGAGATTCCTAAAGCTTCGGCGTCTTCAGGTAACCCTTGACGTTCGCCTGCAATAATCACGTCACCTTCAGGCGTCCCGACTAACCCGCGAAGCCATAATTTACCGTCGTTGAGTAATGCATAACTGGCAATAGGGACTTGGCATCCCCCCTCTAAGCGCGTATTCATTGCACGCTCCGCCTTGACGCGAATTGCTGTCGCCTCATCATTAAGTGGTGCTAATAATTGGTGTAGCTCGGTATCATCAATCCGACATTCAATACCTACCGCACCTTGCCCGACTGCAGGAAGCGATACTTCAGGGGGCAGCGAATAACGGATCCTCGAGGTTAATCCTAAGCGAATAAGCCCTGCTGAGGCGAGAATAATGGCATCGTATTCACCTGCATCCAGTTTTGATAACCGAGTGCCTACGTTGCCACGTAACGAGCGAATAACCAAGTCGGGTCGTAGTGCGCTTAACTGGCATTGGCGTCGCAAACTGGAGGTGCCGACTATTGCACCTTGTGGCAAGGCATCAATACTGTCGTAATGGTTAGAGACAAAAGCATCTAAAGGATTCTCGCGTGGACAGATGGCGACCAGTCCCAACCCTTCAGGGAATGCCACCGGAACATCTTTCATTGAGTGAACGGCAAGATCGGCACGACCTTCCAGCATCGCAGATTCCAGCTCCTTTACAAACAATCCTTTCCCGCCCACTTTAGACAGCGGGCTATCAAGCAATATGTCGCCTTTGGTCACCATAGTGACCAATTCAACCTGTAGGTCTGGATGATGAGCCATGAGTTGTTGCTTCACATATTCCGCTTGCCAAAGGGCAAGTGGGCTTTTGCGGGTGGCAATTCGGATTGTTTTATCAGTCATACTGGTAACCATACTTTTATATTTACCTATTATCCTAACATTTAAACCTAGAATGTGGCACTTTCCACCCCATGAAAACGCAAGCCGATGTTTTTTTGACCATAACACATAGATTGTTCAATGCTGGCTGAGTAACCATGCTAGGGTGAGCAGGCTAACACGCTTTACCGGAGGGGGTGGCAGTGTTAGATTGACCGACCGCGGTAAAAAATGCAGCACAGATCACGCGGTAAAAATTTTATCAATCTCTTGTGATAAGTTCGGGTGTGATGCCTTGTATCTCTATATAGAAACACTGAAACAACGATTAGATGCAATCAACCAGTTGCGTACTGATCGTGCAACCGCAGCGATGAGCGCGGCGTTTCGTCACATCTATAGTTTGCTTCCCGTACTCTTACATTACCATCATCCTGACATGCCGGGTTACCTCTCCAATAATACCCCGCATGGTATTAGCTTTTTTACGCCAGATGAGACCCAACAGTCGCTGCTTGAGACGCTTCTTCCTAACAGGACTCATACGCTGCCCCCGCCGCCTGAAAATGCGCCTATTCTCGGGCTTTACTCAATGGGCAGTACGTCTTCTATCGGTCAGAGCAGTGACTCTGATCTGGATATCTGGGTCTGCCACCAATCTTGGTTGGATAGCGCTGAACGTCAAGCGTTACAGAACAAATGTCATCAACTTCAGCTGTGGTGTAAAAAGCAAGGGGTTGAGATCAGCTTCTTTTTGATCGATGAAAACCGCTTTCGGATGAATGAGAGCGGGGCATTAGGGAAAGAAGATTGTGGCAGTACACAACATATTTTACTGCTTGATGAGTTTTATCGGAGTGCGGTGCGCTTGGCGGGTAAACGTATTCTCTGGAATTTGGTCCCCAGCGAGCATGAGTCACATTACGATGAATACGTGATGGAGCTTTACGCCAAGGGGGCACTCGCACCCAACGAATGGATTGATCTGGGGGGATTGGGAACGCTATCTGCAGAAGAGTATTTTGGTGCAAGCCTATGGCAACTGTATAAAAGTATCGATTCTCCTTATAAGGCCGTGTTGAAGACGATTCTATTAGAAGCGTATAGCTGGGAATATCCGAATACACGCTTACTCGCGACAGAAATAAAACAGTGCTTACATGATGGGGAGATCGTCCATTTTGGTTTAGATCCCTACTGTATGATGCTTGAGCGAGTTACTGCCTATTTAGAAGCGATCAATGATACCGCGAGATTAGATTTAGTCCGCCGCTGTTTTTATTTAAAAGTTTCTGAAAAAATGACATTGGGCAGCCAGGGTGAGCTCTCACCTTGGCGTAAAGAAATCTTGGCGCAGTTAGTGATGCGCTGGGGATGGGGGAGTGAGCTCCTCGCTCAACTTGATGGGCGAATGCACTGGAAGATTGAACAAGTCCGTATTGCTCATAATGAGTTACTTGATGCGATGATGCAAAGCTATCGAAATCTGATCCGCTTTGCGCGTCGTAACAACCTTAGTGTCAGTGCCAGCCCTCAAGATATCGGTGTGCTGACGCGTAAATTGTACGCCGCATTTGAAGCTTTACCGGGTAAGGTGGCACTGCTTAATCCACAAATTTCACCGGATCTCTCTGAAGATCATCTCACCTTCATTTACGTGGCCGAAGGCCGTGCAAATCGGCGAGGATGGTATCTGTATAATCAGGCGCCAGAGATGAATGCGATCATTAGCCATCAGCCTCTCGAATATAACCGTTATTTAAACAAGCTGGTGGCGTGGGCGTGGTTTAATGGCTTATTGACGGAAAAGACGCATCTCCATATTAAGGGGACGAGCCTATGCGATCTGCCTCGCTTACAAGAACTGGTTCACGATATTGCAACGCATTTTCCTATCCGCTTAGCGGCGCCAACACCCAAAGCGCTTTATAGCCCTTGCGAAATCCGTCATTTAGCATTGATGGTAAATATAGAGTCTGATCCTACTCAGGCATTACGAGATCAAGTTGTACTGTTCGACTTTCGTAAAATGGATGTTTTTAGTTTTGGTCAGCAGCAGCAGTGTTTGATAGGAAGCATAGACCTGCTTTACCGTAATTCGTGGAATGAGGTAAGAACACTGCATTTCGAAGGTGAATCGGCGATGATTGAAGCGCTAAAGACCATCTTAGGAAAAATGCATCAAGAAGCACTTCCACCTGAGGCTGTCGACGTCTTCTGCTATAGCCCGCATTTACGTGCATTGATCCGGACTCGCGTCTTGCAGCTTGTTTCGGAATGTATTGATCTACGTCTTTCTAGTAATCGACAAGAAACCGGGCGATTCAAAGCACTGAAATTAGCCAGCGATACTTGGGGATTATTCTTCGAACGTATGGGTGTCTCGGTCCAAAAACTCAAAAATGCCGTCGAGTTTTATGGTGCGATTTCTAATAACAAGTTACAGGGACTATCGATACAGATGGACTCGAAGCAAGCAAATCTGCCGACCGTTGTTAAAAATTACGCGAGTGAAGGGATCATCCAGTTTTTCTTTGAAGATCATCCCCCAGCGGAAAGTTTCAGCATCTATGTGCTCGATGAGCAAAACCATGCTGAGGTCTATCAGCACTGTGAAGGGAGTAAAGACGAGCTGATGCGTGATGTTTGCCGGTTTTATTCAGCTTCCCACGATCGATTGACCTTTGGAACCTCCTCGATCAACTTCAACCTGCCGCAATTTTACCAAGTGGTTGAGCAACATGGACGGGCGACCATTATCAATTTCCACTCGCCTAGCCAAGATGAAGTCACGGAGAGGGTCTCTCCGCAACTTGGATTGAATAGTCTACCACAATCGCCTTATCGCCCGTGATTTTAGAAAGAAACGGGTTCACCTGCTTGTACCGTACAGGCTTCAGCGAGTAACGCCCAAAATTCACTTCCGGTCCTATCACAGATCCAATGGCCACCTTTTAGTGAAAAATGGTAGCCGCCCGCTTTTGTGGCGAGCCAAACTTGGTGTAAGGGTTCTTGGCGATTAATGATGATTTTGGTTCCATTCTCGAAACTCAGGGTCATCACATTGCCATGGGTCTCGTAGTCAATATCCGTATCGCCATCGTGCTCGTCTAAACGTTCTTCAATAGTTAGCAACAATTGGTCTGCGTGTTGATGAAATTCGCTGTCGTTCATGCTCACTCCTCTTTTTGACTAGTATAACGATTGCTTAACAGTGGGTCATCTGGGATTTAGTTAGTGAGGCTTATCATCGACCTATTCCACTATTTTCTGTTGCTTTTCCCGTTTCAACTGCGATGATACGTAGAATAGAAAGTTAAGTGAGTAAATAACAATGAAGAATGCTGTGGCTAAATATACGCTGTTTATTGCCGTTATTGCGTTAACCGGTTGTGGTTTAAAAGGTCCACTCTATTTCCCAAAAGACAGTTCGGGTAAGCAGCAGGGCCAAAATACCGGTTACGACCAAGGTGTTTTCAAAAAATCGAATAAAAAATCCGATAACTTATAGTCAGCCGACATGGCAACGGGGTGAAGCATGCAGTTTTCTAAAATGCATGGCCTAGGTAACGATTTCATGGTGGTTGATGCCGTTACTCAGAATGTGTTTTTTTCTCCAGAACTGATCCGACGCTTAGCCGATCGCCATTTAGGGATTGGTTTCGACCAATTATTGGTCGTAGAACCCCCCTATGATCCAGACCTCGATTTTCACTATCGCATTTATAATGCTGATGGCAGTGAAGTTGCACAGTGTGGCAATGGGGCACGCTGTTTTGCTCGTTTCGTTCGTTTAAAAGGGCTAACGAATAAAAACAGTATTCGGGTCAGCACACAAGCTGGACAGATGGTATTAACGGTTAATCGTGATGAGCTGGTACAGGTCAATATGGGGGAACCCAAATTTGAGCCGGCTGAGGTTCCCTTTAGAGCCAATAAAGCTGAAAGCCTCTACCTCTTAAGGGTTGAGGAGAGAACCGTCATGTTTGGTGCGGTCTCAATGGGAAATCCCCATTGTGTTATCCAAGTACAAGCGACTGCGACGGCAGAGGTTGAAGTCTTGGGGCCTATTTTAGAAAGTCACGAGCGATTTCCTGAGCGAGTGAATGTTGGTTTTATGGAAGTCATTAATCGTGAACATATCCGTTTGCGTGTCTATGAACGTGGCGCAGGAGAAACCCAAGCCTGTGGTAGTGGTGCATGTGCGGCGGTAGCGAGTGGTATCCAACAAGGTCTGCTGAGTCAGAATGTTCGGGTTGATCTCCCAGGGGGGACACTGCATATTGCTTGGCAGGGTCCGGGAACGCCTTTATTTATGACCGGACCTGCCACTCACGTTTATGATGGATTTATTCACTTATGACCACTCACCAAGAACAGGCACCTTTACTGAGTCAACCACTCGATGATGAGCGTGTGAGCGAGTATTTGCGCGAGCACCCAGATTTTTTTATTCAAAATGCCCGGCAAATTGAACAGATGATCATCCCTCATCCGGTAAAAGGCAGTGTCTCTTTGGTCGAATGGCAGCTCACCCGTCAGCGCCAACATATTGCTAATTTAGAGCAAGAAATCACGTTATTAATGGAGCAAGCGCAAGCTAACCAGCATTTGGTTGGGCAGCTTCTCCATCTGCAATCACATCTCGCGACAGCCAATGATCTCGCCGACCTACAAAGCCGATTACATCACTGGGCAAGAGGGCTTGGCTTAGCGGGCGCCACGTTTCGTTTATTTAATGATAGCTGGCAGTTGGCTGCACCATCCGGATTTCACCACTTAGGTTTGGATCGATACAGTTTCACGCCGCTTCAGCTACAACGATTTACCCATGACAGTCATTATCTTGGCCCTCTTCAAGGTCCAGAACTGCTGTTGTTGATGCCGGAAGCGAAAGCCATTGGTTCTGTGGCGTTATCGTTATTGACAGAGTCAGGACAAGACGTGGGAGTTCTTATCTTCAGTAGTCGTAATAAAGACCATTATCATCCCGGGATGGGGACTGAGCTTTTGGATTGTATAGCCGGATTCTTGCCTCATTTATTGACGCGATGGATAAGCCGTGTATGACGGAGAAAAGCGATGGGCTATTTCTGCGCTGTGAAGAGTATTTACGCTATCTACGAGTAGAGCGTCAGCTTAGCCCTTTAACGATTTCTAACTATCAAAGGCAACTACAGTTCATCTGTGCCTTTTTCACGGCCGCATCGCTTAGCGCATGGTCACAACTTACTCCTGTGTTGATTCGCTCCATGGCGGCGGCATCGCGTCGAGAAGGGTTAAAAGCGTCAAGTCTGGCTTTACGGATATCGGCACTACGCAGCTTTCTCGATTGGCAAGTCTCCCAAGGATTCTTAGCGGCTAATCCCGCTAAAGGTATTGCCACTCCCCGGGCGGGTCGGCCCCTACCCAAAAATATCGATGTCGATTCGGTTGGTCAATTACTCTCAATTGATCTGAACGATCCGCTATCGGTACGTGATCGTACTATGCTTGAAGTGATGTATGGCGGTGGCCTACGTCTCTCGGAACTTGTGAATTTAGATTATCAGCACCTTGAACTTGAGTCGGGTGAAGTGTGGGTTGTCGGGAAAGGGAGTAAAGAGCGGCGTTTACCTATCGGTCGTACAGCCGTCGAATGGTTGGTTCGTTGGCTAGAGATGCGAGAATTATTTCTGCCAGAAGATGAGGCGGTTTTTATCTCGCAACAAGGAAAGCGTATATCCACGCGTAACGTGCAAAAGCGTTTTGCACAGTGGGGCGTTCTGCAAGGCCTTAATACTCATGTGCATCCCCACAAGCTGCGCCACTCTTTTGCCACGCATATGTTAGAATCAAGCGGAGATTTGCGCGCAGTGCAGGAGCTTTTAGGTCATGCGAATCTGTCCACAACGCAGATCTATACTCATTTAGACTTTCAGCATCTCGCTTCAGTCTACGATGCCGCCCATCCCCGTGCTAAACGAGGTAAAAACTAATGCGCTTTTATCGCCCCATTAATCGCCCGCAGGCAATGACTTTCGACTTGGATGATACGCTTTATGATAATCGGCAAGTTATTCTCACTACGGTGGAAAAAACGCATCAAGCACTACAAGCGTGGCATCCGAGTTTAGCGACCCTCACCCCGCAGGACTACGATTGTGAACGGCTATGGATTGAGCAGCAACAGCCTGAAATCGTTCATGATGTCACGGCCTGGCGTCAGGCAACCTTGGTGAGCTTAATCAAAAAAGCAGGGATGAGTCTTGCACAAGCGCAAGCAGGGGCCGAAGAGGTGATGACTGTCTTCCATCAATGGCGGAGTGCAGCCCATATTCCTGAAATAACCCATAAGGTACTCGCTGAATTAGCAACTAACATCCCATTAGTCGCCATTACTAATGGGAATGCCGATGCTGAACAGTTGGGAATTGCTCAATACTTCTCACTAGTGTTACGTGCTGGGCCGGATGGTAAAGCGAAGCCTTCTGGTGACCTCTATCAGATTGCCGCACAGCACTTACGCCTAGCGCCTAACACTATTCTACATGTTGGCGATGACTTGATTACCGATGTAAAGGGGGCAGTTGTGGCAGGCTTTCAAGCGTGCTGGATCAATGACCGCCAACAGAATCTTCTCACCGCTAGCTCAGCGCGAGTGATCCCCCATCTCGAAATTTCACGGTTGGATTCACTGACCAGCTTGCTATAATGGCTGTAGATATATACAGCCTCCCCTTACAAATGCAACGGTGCTTATGGACGTTTCTGAACTGCTCGACGGCTTAAATGATAAACAGCGCGAGGCGGTAGCCGCTCCGCGGAGTAACTTATTGGTTCTAGCTGGCGCAGGCAGTGGTAAAACGCGTGTTTTAGTGCATCGAATCGCTTGGTTATTAACCGTCGAGCGCTGTTCACCTTATTCGATTATGGCGGTGACTTTTACTAACAAAGCCGCGGCCGAAATGCGCCATCGTATTGAAGAAGTGGTCGGGACGAGCCAAGGGGGGATGTGGATTGGTACGTTCCACGGTTTGGCACATCGCTTATTACGCGCGCATCCACTGGATGCAGGCTTGCCTGCTGATTTCCAAATCCTTGATAGTGAAGACCAATTACGTCTTCTTAAACGATTAATTAAAGCGCTAAATCTGGATGATAAACAGTGGCCAGCCCGTCAAGCCATGTGGTACATCAATGGGAAAAAAGACGAAGGATTAAGGCCTAAACATATCGATAGTTATGGTAACCCCGTTGAGAAAACCTGGTTATCTATCTATCAAGCTTATCAGGAAGCCTGTGACCGTGCCGGGCTGGTTGATTTTGCTGAGCTACTACTGCGCGCCCACGAATTATGGCTTAACAAACCCCATCTACTGAATCATTATCGTGAACGCTTCACTAATCTGTTAGTCGACGAATTCCAAGACACTAATAACATTCAATATGCTTGGATCAGGATGTTAGCGGGGGATAGCAGTAAAGTGATGATTGTTGGCGATGATGACCAATCAATTTATGGATGGCGTGGCGCGCAAGTTGAAAATATTCAACGCTTCCTTACTGATTTTCCTGGCGCACAGACTATTCGCCTGGAGCAAAACTATCGCTCCACACGAAACATTCTTCAAGCCGCAAACATTCTGATTGCTAATAACTCGGGACGGCTCGGTAAAGAGCTTTGGACGGAAGATGATTCCGGCGAACCTATCTCTCTGTATTGTGCATTCAATGAGTTGGATGAGGCACGTTTTGTCGTTAACCGTATTCGGCAATGGCATGAACAGGGGGGGGCATTAGCCGACTGTGCAATACTCTATCGCAGTAATGCCCAGTCACGGGTACTCGAAGAAGCCTTACTACAAAGTACTTTGCCCTACCGTATTTATGGCGGGATGCGCTTCTTCGAACGGCAAGAAATTAAAGATGCTTTGGCTTATTTACGCTTAATGGCGAACCGTAACGACGATGCGGCGTTTGAAAGGGTGGTCAACACTCCTACGCGGGGGATTGGCGACCGGACGCTGGATGTGGTTCGTCAGTTTGCTCGCGACCGACAAATGACACTCTGGCAAAGTGCTCGTGAACTTTTACAAGAGAAAGTCCTGGCTGGGCGTGCCGCATCGGCCTTACAGCGCTTTATCGAATTAATCGAATCCTTAGTGTACGAAACGGGAGAAATGCCGCTCCATGTCCAAACCGATCGGGTGATTAAAGATTCTGGTTTGTGGATAATGTATGAGCAAGAGAAAGGGGAAAAAGGCCAAGCCCGTATAGAAAACTTGGAAGAGTTGGTCACCGCAACCCGTCAATTTAGCTATCAAGATGAAAATGAAGACTTAATGCCACTACAAGCTTTTCTTTCCCATGCCGCTCTGGAAGCGGGCGAAGGGCAAGCAGACAAGTGGCAAGACGCGGTACAACTGATGACCCTGCACTCGGCGAAGGGCCTTGAATTCAGCCAAGTCTTTATTGTTGGCATGGAGGAAGGAATGTTCCCGAGTCAAATGTCCATTGAAGAGAGTGGTCGTTTGGAGGAAGAGCGAAGACTTGCCTATGTTGGGGTCACTCGAGCGATGAAAAAACTGACGCTCACCTTTGCAGAAAGCAGACGTTTATATGGTAAGGAAGTTAGCCATCGTCCATCACGGTTTATTGGCGAGTTACCAGAAGAGTGTGTCGAAGAGGTTCGATCGCGTGCGAATATTACGCGTCCGGTCGACACCAAACGAATGGGCGCGCCGGTAGTAGCCAATGATAGTGGCTGGTCATTGGGTCAGCGAGTCCGTCATAGCAAGTTCGGGGAAGGCACTATTATCAACCTTGAGGGGAGTGGCGAACATTGTCGCCTACAAATCGCCTTTCAAGGCCAAGGAGTGAAATGGCTTGTTGCAGCTTATGCACGTTTAGAAACAGTTTAATCGTGAGGGTTCTTGACGATATTTTCGTCTCGGCGTAACATGCGCGCACTATAATTCTTAGAGGACAATGACCTTGGACACACCCAGTCGATGCTGGATCAATTTCCTACTGATTAGGAAAAACTGCTAAGGTTACCGTTCTCTGACCGGTGAACTTAGCTGTTTACCGGTGATTATTTCCCGTCATCAAGATCGTCAGCACTGATATTTTCACAATCTGTGAGCCCCGTGTTCAAGTAACGCTACTTTACTCATTGAGATAAGTGAGGAATGGCTTTGTCTTGTCCCTGCCGATAAGCAAGGGGAGTCATACTGCTATGTTGAGTGCTTTCAAACTCGAAGAAAATCGCTTAAGCCGGATGGAACCTGAAGAGAGTAATGTCGCGCTCTCTAACGCCGTTTGGGTAGATTTAATTGAGCCAGAAGAAGATGAACGTGATCTGGTGCAACAAACATTAGGCCAAGGTTTGGCAACTCGGCCAGAACTGGAAGATATTGAAGCGTCAGCACGTTTTTTTGAGGATGAAGACGGCTTACATATCCACTCATTCTTCTTTTATGAAGATGCCGACGACCACGCTGGCAACGCTACGGTAGCATTTACTATCCGTGACGGACGTCTTTTCACGTTACGTGAGCGTGAACTTCCTGCTTTCCGTTTATATCGGATGCGTGCGCGCAGCCAAACGTTAGTCGATGGTAATGTCTTTGAAGTCCTATTAGATCTTTTCGAGACGAAAATCGAGCAGCTTGCTGACGAGATCGAAAATATTTATAGCGCCTTAGAAAAATTAAGTCGGGTAATCATGGAAGGGCAACAGGGGGAGGAGTACGACGCAGCACTCTCTCGGCTGGCAGAGTTAGAAGATATTGGATGGAAAGTTCGTCTATGTCTAATGGATACCCAACGCGCGTTAAACTTCTTGATTCGTAAAGCTCGCCTCCCAGCCAATCAATTGGAGCAAGCGCGAGAAGTACTACGAGATATTGACTCGTTACTGCCCCACAATGAGTCACTCTTCCAAAAAGTAAACTTCTTGATGCAAGCGGCGATGGGTTTTATCAGTATCGAGCAAAACCGTATTATCAAGATCTTCTCAGTGGTGTCAGTGGTCTTTTTACCACCGACCTTAGTCGCATCAAGTTACGGGATGAACTTTGAATTTATGCCGGAGCTAAAGTGGAGTTTTGGGTACCCAGGCGCTATTTTACTAATGATATTGGCAGGTTTAGCCCCCTATCTCTATTTTAAACGTAAAAACTGGTTATAACCTCTTTTTCGGCGCTTTTAGCGCCGTTTTTTATGGGCCTTAACTGAGAGCGAAGGCTTAAGAGCAGTGGAGGATGAATAGCTCTGGGATAATGATAAATATCATTAAATGTAAATACCGTTAGTTTTTGATATCTATCATTTTTATATGAAATCGAATCAGATTTTATGTGATGAATGGCGCATTTTGTCAAAAAATATATTAAATAATATGAATATTTAATTCAGTTTTTTACAAAAGGAAACGCTTAATTACGACCAAAAATGTACCTTTAGGGCTCACACCAAGGGAGTCTTAATTATGAAAAAAACAACTATCGCTATGCTTGCTTTACTTGCACTACCGGCCGTTTCTTTTGCAAAAAGTATCTCTGTAACGGATATCTCGTTACAAGGCGCTGAAAATAAAATTATGAAGATTGCCGATAACCACGATGCAGAGTACACCATAACGGGCGCTAGTTCAGGTAACTTCGTCCGAATGACGGCAGTACTGCACAATATTCAAGATGTATCAGGGTTAGGTCGTAAGAATTAATCAGTTGTTTTGGAGGGTGGTGCGTGGTTTTCATCCTCCTATAAAAATCATCTCTCCTACCCTTAAGTCTTTCCCGCTGCCCTCTGACCCCCACCTAAATACGTACCAATTTCAAGTAGTACAGAGAAGTTCTCTTTTATCATCATATTCTGCTGTCATAAAAAGCCATTTCAGGTCAAAATTACGCCCTTAGTCAGAATTTTTTAGTCACATTTGACGAATTTGATCAATTACGGGTGATAGGGACAACTATGCAACGAAAGTGTTTGGTATTAGCGGCAGCGCTAGCGTTACCTCTGGGCGCTAACGCAGAAAGTAATGGCTATGATGTAGGGGTACAAAATAACGCGCCTGTTCATGGCAGCATTATCTCAAATCTATTACAAAAACATGATAGCGCTTTCGTTCTCTATCCTTATGAAAGTAACTATGTGTTGTATACCTACACCAGTAATATGAATAAAGGCGCCATTGAAAGCTATAACTGGGGCCATAATGCGCGTAAAGACGAGCTGAAATTCCAATTAAGCTTAGCTTTCCCAATTTGGCGCGGTATTCTCGGCGATAACTCAGTGTTAGCGGCTTCTTACACCCAGCGTTCTTGGTGGCAAATTTCCAATAGCAAAGAATCTTCCCCTTTCCGTGAAACCAATTACGAACCGCAACTCTTCGTTGGCTGGGCAACAGATTACTCATTAGGTGATTGGACGCTACGTGATGTCGAAACCGGCCTTAACCATGAATCGAACGGACGCAGCGACCCGACCTCTCGAAGCTGGAACCGGGGTTACCTGCGTTTGATGGCGGAAAATGGTAACATGACGGCTGAAATTAAGCCTTGGGTACGCCTTGATACGGGCGGGGGTGACGACGATAACCCAGATATCATCAAATATATGGGACATTATCGTGCTAAATTGGGCTACAAATGGGGTGAAAGCGTCTTCAGTGTCGAGGGGCAATATAACTGGAATTCTGGTTATGGCGGTGCTCAACTTGGCTGGAGCTATCCAATCACCCACAACGTCAGATTTTATACCCAAGTCTACAGTGGTTATGGCGAGTCGTTGATCGACTATAATCACCGTCAAACACGGGTTGGTATTGGTCTAACTCTTAATGATGTTCTCTGATTAAAACAGGTAGCGCGTGGCAACATTGCTAGAAACGGACCGGGAGGCTGATGCCATCCAAGTACTGCAGGAAACCTTTGGTTATCAGCAGTTCCGTCCCGGTCAAGATAGTATTATTCAAGCGGCAATCTCTGGACAAGATTGTCTTGTCGTAATGCCTACTGGCGGTGGTAAGTCACTGTGTTACCAAATACCCGCGTTAGTCCGTAATGGGCTAACGCTGGTGGTTTCCCCCCTCATTTCACTGATGAAAGATCAGGTCGACCAGCTGCGTGCCAACGGTGTGAGCGCGGAGAGCCTCAATTCAAGCCAACCTAGAGAGATCCAGCAGCAGATTTATCAAGACTGTCGGGAAGGTAAAGTTAAGCTGTTATATGTGGCGCCAGAACGACTCATGATGGAGAGTTTTCTCGACACCTTGAGCAGTTGGAATCCTGCCTTGATTGCGGTAGACGAGGCGCACTGTATTTCGCAATGGGGACATGATTTTCGTCCTGAATATGGTGCTATTGGTCGTCTACGGGAACGCTTCCCTACATTACCCATCATGGCGTTAACGGCCACTGCAGACAGTACGACTCGTCAAGATATCTTACAACGCTTGCAGCTCCATGAGCCTTTTATTCAAATAAGTAGTTTCGACCGCCCTAATATTCGCTACACGCTGGTCGATAAATATAAACCAACAGATCAATTACTCACCTATCTCCGTGACCAGCGGGGTAAGTGCGGGATTATTTACTGTAACAGTCGGGCCAAAGTTGAAGATATTACTGCTCGGTTGCAAAGTCGGGGATGGAGTGTCGGTGCCTATCATGCAGGGCTCGACACTGATGAGCGAGCTCGGGTACAAGAAGCTTTTCAGCGCGATGACTTACAAATCGTTGTCGCGACCGTCGCATTTGGGATGGGAATTAATAAACCCAATGTCCGCTTTGTTTTCCATTTAGATATTCCGCGTAATATCGAGTCCTATTATCAGGAGACAGGGAGAGCGGGACGTGACGGTTTACCCGCCGAGGCGATGATGTTGTACGATCCTGCCGATATGGGATGGTTACGCCGCTGTCTTGATGAGAAAACCCCTGGGTTAAGCCAAGACATTGAACGGCATAAGCTCAATGCTATGGGCGCATTTGCCGAGGCGCAAACTTGCCGCCGTCTAGTACTGCTCAACTACTTTGGTGAAAATCGTCAAGCCGCCTGTGGTAACTGTGATATTTGTTTGGACCCGCCACGTCGTTACGACGGCTTAGTCGATGCACAAAAAGCGCTTTCGACCATTTATCGCGTCGGCCAACGATTTGGTATGGGGTATATCGTCGAAGTCCTTAGGGGAGCCGCCAATCAGCGTATTAAAGAGTTCGGTCACGATAAGTTACCGGTTTATGCGATTGGTCGTGACCAGAGTCACGAACATTGGGTTAGCGTATTACGCCAACTCATTCACCTCGGATTGGTTACCCAAAACATTAGTCAGCACTCTGCACTACAACTGACAGAAAGTGCGCGTCCTGTCTTACGTAGCGAATCTCCTCTGCAATTGGCGGTTCCTCGCATCATTGTGACTAAGTCCCGTCCGGTGATGAGCCGTTTGTCAGGAAGCCATTACGATAAAAAGCTCTTTGCTAAATTACGGAAATTACGTAAGGCGATTGCGGATGAGGAAAATATTCCTCCCTACGTAGTATTTAACGATGCAACACTGATTGAACTTTCTGAGATTCAACCCATATCACCCTCAGAAATGTTAGGCATAAATGGGATTGGACAACGTAAATTAGAACGTTTTGGACGACCCTTTATGCAATTGATTAAACAACACTTGGACGATGAATAACTCCCTCTACGCCTTAACAAGGAGCTTTGATGCTATCCCTTTTTATTACTGTTGCTATCGTCCAAATCGTAGCCTTAGCCAGCCCAGGTCCTGATTTTTTCTTTATTTCACAGACGGCGGCGAGCCAATCCCGACGTGATGCATTTAAAGGCGTAATCGGCATCACGCTTGCGGTCGCTATTTGGTCGGCGGTTGCCCTGCTCGGCCTGAATCTGCTTCTTAAACAGATGGCTTGGTTACATCAACTCATTCTGTGGGCGGGGGGAGCTTACTTGATATGGATGGGGATTCAAATGATCAGGTCTGCACGTCAGCCACAATTGCCCCGCGCAGAAGACACCCCAATTAAAACCTCGCGTAAGAAAAATATCTTTTTACGTGGCTTATTAACGAATCTCTCTAATCCTAAAGCCATCGTCTATTTTGGAAGTATCTTTTCATTAATTGTTGGGGATGATGTGAGTAGTGCGACACGTACCGCAATCTTTATGCTAATCGTGGCAGAAACATTGATTTGGTTTAGTTTGGTCGCCACACTCTTCTCACTCCCTTGGGTGAAAGTTAGATACCAGAAGTTGGCGAAGTGGATTGATGGCATCGCTGGAACGCTATTCGTCGCCTTTGGCTTACATTTGATCTTTTCGCGGTAAGAATGAAAAAACACCAGTCACAATGGACGCATCGAGAAAAATCGTTTTCTGCGTTTGTCACCGGTCCTTTGCTATCGTTTTGGCGGCAGCGGCAAGAGCGTCAATTCGTCGGTAAAGATGGCATCGTAGTACGTTATATGTGCATGACTGCGGGCTCGCACAAGAAAGCCATTTTTATTGTGCCAGGTCGCTCAGAAAGCTATAGCAAATACCCTGAGGTGGTATGGGACCTGTTTAATTGTGGTTACGATATTTTTGTTATCGATCATCGAGGCCAAGGTCTATCAGATCGGCTACTGGATGACCCACAGTTAGGACACGTGGCGCAGTTTTCTGATTATGTCGATGATTTAGAACGGTTATGTGAATTAGAATTATCAGGTGGTCGTTATCAGCAGTCCTTTGTTCTCGCCCATTCAATGGGGGGGGCTATCGCAACCCTTTTATCTCAGCGCCACCCTTCGCTATTCACGGCAACTGCGCTAGTGGCGCCGATGTTCGGCATTATTCTTCCGATGCCAGAATGGGTGGTAGAGCGTATTCTGAATTGGACGGCCTCACGCCCGCATTTACGAGAAGGTTTTGCGTTTGGGACAGGCCGCTGGCATGCCACGCCCTTTGGGATCAATAATCTGACCCATAGTCGGGTTCGTTATCAACGTAGCTTACGCTGTTACGCTGACCAGCCTGAATTACAACTTGGTGGGCCAACTACACACTGGGTACGTGAGGCGATTCTGACCGGTCGATATATCGAGAGCATCGCTTCAGAATTACACCACCCAATCTTGCTACTGCAAGCCAGTGAGGATCAGGTAGTCGATAACCACGCCCAAGATCGTTTCTCGTTGGCGAGAAATTTAGCGGGCTTTCCTTGTTATGGCGATCATCCACAGGTGATGGAAGGTGCTCGCCATGAAATTCTGTTTGAAAAAGATGAAATCCGTGCAGATGCCTTGCAGAAGATCACGGAATATTTTTCAACCTTTAGTCGTTAATTTTTCAGGTTTGAAATGGTTTTGAGCCTGTATTGTTGAGAGGTAGTCATGTACCAAATTGTTGCTTCGGATCTCGATGGGACGCTGCTCTCACCAGAGCACTCCTTGACTGACTTTGCTGCGGAAACATTACAACGTGTCACCGAAAAAGGCGTTTCTTTTGTCTTTGCAACCGGTCGCCACCATGTGGACGTGGGACAGATCCGGGAGAAACTCGGGATAGAGGCTTATATGATCACGTCGAATGGTGCGCGAGTGCATGATACTGAAGGGAACTTAGTGTTTGCACACAATCTTGAACGCTCGATAGCGGAAGAGTTGATCACACTTAGCTATAACGATCCTGAAATACTCACCCAGATCTATCGAGACGATGAGTGGTTTATTGCTCGGGAAAGCCGTGATGAGGCTTCATTTTTTATGGAATCAGATTTCCGTTATCAGCTTTACAACCCAGCCGATTTCTCGGTTGAGGGCGTAAGCAAAGTATTCTTCACCTGTAACGATCACCAGCGTCTGGTCCAGCTTGAAGAGGCACTTGTCTCCCGCTTTGGCGATCGGGTTAACGTCAGTTTCTCATTACCAATATGCTTAGAAGTGATGGCGGGTGGGGTGTCTAAAGGTCATGCGCTTGATAGCGTTTCTCGCCGCTTAGGATATAGCTTGGAAGACTGTATCGCTTTTGGTGACGGGATGAATGATAAAGAGATGCTGAGTATGGCAGGCAAAGGCTGCATTATGGAAAATGGCCAACAACGATTGAAAGACCTTTTACCGGAACTCGCTGTTATCGGCCCTAATGGACAAGATGCGGTGCCACATTATCTCCGTAAGCTGTTTGCCGTAGCGGAGTGATGAGTAAAAGGCTGCTGAGTACTCAGCAGCCTACTTGTAGGGTTAGTTAGAGAGGGGATGCGTGGCTAGCCAGGAGACAGCCTTATCCGGAAAATCGGTAAACAGTCCTGCAACATCGGCTTGTTGGTAAAGTATCTGGTATAACTCGTCAACATTACTGACATAATTAGGCAGTTGATCCGCGCGGACCGTATAGGGATGGATAGGTAGCTTGTAACGATGGGCCGCAGCGACCATCGGGGTTAAACGGATATGACCTGGGGTGGATGTTGAATCGATGAGCATATGATAATCAGGACCAATACCGTCTACTGTCTTCGATAATTTCTCGATACCCGCAGGGGTCATCATCCAATCGTAATGATAATTACGCCATTGCCCATCTTGCAGTGTCTGTGTCTCATTATCCTTGGTATAAGCAATTAACTGCACCCGCTTTAAGTCCATCCCGAGTTCTGGCTCTAGGGTCTGTTTTATTCGCTGAAGCTCATCGTAATCAAAACACTGCAACCACACTTTGTCAGATCGCTTAGTGTAGCCATACTGTTTCAAGGTCATCAGTACGGCTTTGCTGATATCTTTACCTTCTTTACGATGGAACCACGGCGATTTTATCTCGGTATAAATACCAATATTTTTTCCTGTTGAGTGGTTAAGCCCCTGAATAAATTCTAGTTCTTCCGCAAGGGTATGAACGTGGAAGGTTGAACTACTCATCGGGAAACGACCAGGGTAATTCTGGACCTGCTTTTTACCTTCGAGATGAAAGCCCTCAGTGAAGTGAAGTTGCCTGATTTCCGCTAGAGTGAAGTCAATCGCATAATAACGGCCATCTGCACGATGGCGGTTAGGGAACTGCTTAGCGACGTCGGTAACCCGATCTAAGAAGTGGTCGTGAAGGACGACAAGTTGATCATCGCGCGTCATGACAACATCTTGTTCGAGATAATCAGCACCTTGTGCGTAAGCCATCGCTTTAGCAGGTAAAGTGTGCTCGGGCAGATAGCCACTGGCCCCGCGATGGGCAATAACGAGCTTATCCGCGTTAGCTTGGGCGAAAATAGTGCAGGAGAATAAGGCAAGCCCCGTCAATATATATTTCATTCTCTTCCCCTAGTCATTTTGCAGCAAGGCTTGTTTATGTTTCTTCTCACTCACCGTGGTGAGCAGTAGCAGAAGTACCGCTAACACTGAACCGGCAATCATCACCAAGAAGCCACCGTCCCAACCAAAGAAATCAACGGTGTAACCAACAATAGCACTGGCCGCAACGGAACCGCCCAAGTAGCCGAAGAGGCCGGTAAATCCTGCCGCCGTTCCTGCCGCTTTTTTCGGGGCTAACTCTAATGCGTGTAAGCCGATTAACATGACTGGCCCATAAATAAGGAAGCCAATCACCGTCATGCAGGCCATATCGATAGCTGGATTACCCGCGGGATTTAGCCAGTAAACGATGGTGGCAATAGTCACTAGCGTCATAAAGACAACGCCAGTGATCCCACGGTTTCCTTTAAAGACCTTATCGGAAACCCATCCGCAAAGTAGGGTGCCGGGGATCCCTGCATACTCATAAAAGAAGTAGGCCCAGGACGATTTATCCAACGTGAAATGTTTAACTTCTTTTAAGTAAGTTGGCGACCAATCGAGAATCCCATAACGCAGTAAATAGACGAACACGTTAGCTAAGGCGATATACCACAAGAGTTTATTGGGCAGAATATATTGGCTAAAGATTTGCTTAGTCGTTAGCTCAGTTTCACTCTCAGCACTGTAGTTAGGGGGATAATCATTTTTATAGGCTTCGATAGGGGGTAATCCACAGGACTGCGGGGTGTCTCGCATCAGTGCGAAGGCGATTAAGGCGATGATGATCGCTAAGAATGCAGGCATGTAAAAAGCCGCTTTCCAATCACCAAACCACATCATTCCTAGTAAAAATAGCAGTGGAGGGATGCCGCCGCCTACGTTATGAGCACAGTTCCATACCGAAACGATTCCACCGCGCTCCTTTTGTGACCACCAGTGAACCATCGTCCTACCACAAGGCGGCCATCCCATGCCTTGGAACCAACCACATAAAAATAACAGGAAAAACATCACCATAATGCTTGAGGTAGCCCATGGAATAAAGCCCATCATCAGCATCACCAGCGCGGCTAAAATCAATCCTGCGGGGAGAAAATAGCGGGGGTTGGAACGGTCAGAGACCGAGCCCATAATAAATTTCGAGAAACCGTAAGCGATTGAAATCCCTGATAAGGCGAAGCCTAAATCACCCCGGCTAAAGCCCTGTTCAACCAGCGAAGGAATCGCTAAAGCGAAATTTTTTCTGACTAAATAGTAAGCTGCGTAGCCAAAAAATATCCCGATAAAAATCTGCCAACGCAGTCGTCGGTAGGTGGGGTCGATAAGCTTATCGTCAAGTGGCGCGGCATGTGCAGCCGGTTTAAAAAGATTGAACATCGTCTTCTCCCTAATCGGATGGGCACGAAAGTAAAGCTTTCGTGTGGTCATGCGGCAAGGGTAACGATTATTGTGCCCGGTAACTTTGACCTATCACACAAATGTTACAAAATATTTAAAATATTGTTCTCATGGACTAAGCCGTGATCAAGGCCCCGGAAGCATCCCTGACAAAAGGCAATTGACGTGCGTGTTGTTGAGCATGGGTAATAAAGGCATCTAACACTGGTTGACGATTTTCACCTTCTCGAGTCGCCGCGTATAGACGGCTCCAAATGCCATTATCTAATGTGCGAGTGACCACCAGTTTTTGCCGCTCAACGTTTTCAACAACCCAGTGCGGTAATGCGGCAATCCCCATATTGGCAGAGACCATCTGGATCAGTAATAGGGTGTTATCGACCGCTTTTAAGGATGGGTTTACGCCAGCAGGTTGTAGGAAATGACGCCAGATGTCCATACGTTGACGTTGCACTGGGTAGATAAGTAGTGTTTCGTCGGTCAGATCTGACGGTAAGATGACTGCTTTGGTGGCGAGAGGATGGCCGACCGCCACCACCAGTCTGACTTCAAAATCGAATAACGGTGTGTAGTGCAGTCCGCTCTTTGGCAAAATATCGGAGGTGAGTACTAGATCTAATTCACCTTGCTGTAAGGCAGGTTGAGGGTCGAAAGTGACTCCCGATGCGAATTCGACTGAGACCTGTGGCCACTGCTCGCGAAAGCTATTTAATGCTGGCGTCATCCATTGAATACAGCTGTGGCACTCTATCGCAATACGTAAAGTGGTCTGTTGAGGGGCTTGGCAGGCCTGCAACGCTTGATGAACTTGGGGTAGCACGCTGTCCGCGAGTTGTAACAATACTTCACCCTGCCGAGTAAAGCGTAGTGGCTGACTTTTACGTATAAAGAGCTTAAAGCCTAAACGCTGCTCAATGTCACTAAACTGATGGGAGAGTGCTGACTGAGTTTGGTGCAGATGTGCGGCTGCGGCGGCCAACGACCCCGTATGCTTTAATGCCTGCAGTGTTTTCAGATGCTTAATCTCAATCATGGTACGCCTTAACGGTGGGAATTATAGCTTGTCATTATCTTAATAAACCAATGTACTGATTATTGCTGGGTGTGTAAACATCTGGATGTCTAAACATCTACGTTATTTTTCTTCACTTTGATTACGCAATTTTTTCATCACTCTTTTATCGAATGAACTTTTCATCTTAGGTTCACTAATGCGTTAACAAGTGGCCCTACTTACCTTGACGTTCCGTCCTGGATTACATAGATTTTAATGAGTGGATAAATAAGGACGCTGAGGACAAGAGGTAGTCGTCCTTCAGCAGAGTTGATATGACAAAGGAGCAGTGACAGCACGATGAAAAAGAATGATACCTTGATTGCTCAGGCCACACGATCTCACCATTTGGAGTGGGAGACTTATCTAATGTGGGCGGCTGATAGTTTTAAATTGAATCATGGCGCGACCCAGTTGGAAGGACAAGCACTCACTCGGCTGATTCCATTGTTATCCCCGCATGCTGATCTCGAACACCTCGAAGCTTTCGAAGAGTACGAGTACCCGAATGAGATAGGCCCAAGCGTTTATGACATCCATGGGGCATGTTTGTCCGATATTGACTGGATGACAGAACGTCTCGATAAGGTATCCTGATACCCCGCTTGAGCGTATCGCGGGGCATGTCGAAAATCTCAATTATTGACTCTGACGGCGGGCACTACACGCCATCACATTTCCCTTCTTACAAGCGAGGCTGGCGTACTGTCTCGCTTTCAGCTGATTTTTATCAACGCCTCGTCCGTAACGATAAAGGTTCGATAAATAGAGGTAAGAGGTTGCGTCGCCCAGTTCAGCCCCTTGTTGATAGAGTTCACGAGCACGTGTTAAATCTTGCGGGACAGAATAACCGTTTTCAAACATATGCCCCAATGCACTATAGGCCGCAGGCTGCTTCAACCCAGTTCCTAACTGATAATAGCGCAGAGCTTGCGAATAATAATCGCTACCGCGTAGTTCATACATTGTCCCTGCAGCCAGGCACTCTTCACCCTGTTGCTTTTCACAGCCCTTAATATGTTGGTCGAGTTCTGCTTGCTGAGCATAAGTCGGGGTTGGGGAAGAAGAGGAAAAATAATCAACAAATCGGTGGTAAGTGCTACAGCCCGAAAGGGTTAGCGCCAATGCTGCCACACTGGCAGGGAATAGAAATTTCATAGGCCCTCTCTTTTTAATGAAGGACCCACAGGGAGAGGTTCCCTATGGGTGAGTGAGAAGAGTGTACGCTGATATTTGCTGCGGGGCTTTGCGCCGAACTCCGAAAGAGAGGGCAATCGCGTAAAAGCACACTTTTAGGTTAAGTGCCCGCGTATCGTAACTTCTCGGTCTTCAGGCACTTCATTATAGGAAAGAACATACAGTTCGCTGGAGAAGGAACGCGCATAGCGGGCAAGTAGAGGGCGTAACGTCGGAGGGACGATCAATACAGGCGGTAAATTCTCGGCCTTCATTTGTTGGGTGATCAACGGCATATTGGTCTGCAGTTGTGATAACAAGTGGGGATCGAGAGGAACATTATCCAACTCTTTATTCCCTGCTGCTTGCTGGGCTCTTAACAGTAAGTTCTCGAGTTCATCGCTCAAGGTAAATACCGCGAATTGAGAGCGATTTTTATTAATACCCTGCACAATTTGTCGACGTAACGCATAACGTACGTCGGCGGCAAGTAATAACGGATCTTTAGTGACCTGATGGCCCATCAATAGTGCCGTGGCGATGGTCACAATGTCTTTTAAACTCACGCCATCAAGCAGTAAGGCACGGTAAATACGTAATTGTTGTGCATAGGTCAGAGCCTGTTGGAGATCCTCGCTCAATCGTGGTGCTTGAGCCGCGAGGCGTTTGTGAAGTTGAGTGATATCGTCGTATTGAAAAAGATCTGGCAGATGGAGTTTGGCCACTTTATTGACATGGGTTGCAATGACACTGGCACAGTCAACGACTTGATAGCCAAAACGTAAGGCTTGGCTTTTTTGGCTCGGCTCTATCCAGATCGCAGACATTCCATAGGCCGGATCTGTTCCCAGAATCCCGTCGAGCTCACCATAAATCTCATTACTCGCTAACGCCATTAATTTATCGGCGTGGACCTCCCCCATAGCGGCTTGGATCCCCTGAACCATGATGCTGTATTGGGTCGGTTTTAGGCGGAAATTTTCTCTGACTTGGATTTCAGGCAGTAGCATACCGCTATTTTCTGACAGGATTTGCCGAACACCGGTGATACGTTGAGAGAGTAAGCTGCCTTGGGCTGGATCAATAAGTGTCACCAACTTATACCCTAGGTTTAGACCGAGGGCTTCTGTCTGGGTGAGACTCTCCCACTCTAACGGCGGAGTTTGTACGTCAAGATGAGGGGTAATCTCGGTACTTGGCATGACTTTCGCTGCCGTAATACGCTTAGACTGACGCCATGCGGTAAAAGCTAATAAAAGGGTGAAGCTGAGAAATGCGATATGCGGCATGCCTGGCACAAGAGCCATAACAAACATAATGCCCGCTACCGTATAAAGAACGGCCGGTTGGGCCAGTAACTGCTCGCGGACCTCATGGCGGATATCTTGCCCGTCGCTGACACGGGTAACGATAATTGCCGCAGCCGTGGAGAGCAGTAAGGAAGGAAGTTGAGCAACGAGTCCATCACCAATAGTTAATAAAACGTACTGCTGGAAGGCTTGGCTGGCATCGAGATGATATTTCACCATACCAATGCTTATCCCGCCGACCATGTTAATCACCAGAATCAGCATTCCGGCGATAGCGTCACCTCGAACAAACTTCGACGCACCGTCCATCGAACCGTAAAAGTCGGCCTCTCGGGTCACTTCCGCTCGTCTCTCACGAGCTTGTGTTTGAGTAATGGCGCCAGCATTTAATTCGGCATCGATGGCCATCTGTTTACCGGGCATCGCATCGAGGGTAAACCGAGCAGAGACTTCAGAAATCCGTTCCGCCCCCTTGGTAATGACCACGAAATTGACAATCATCAGTATGATGAAAACCACTAACCCTACAACAAAATCGCCGCCGATCACGACTTGGCCAAAAGCTTCAATGACTTTCCCTGCTGCGCCTTCGCCCTCATGCCCATGAAGCAGTACCACCCGAGTTGAGGCGACATTCAATGAGAGCCGTAGCAAAGTAGTGATCAGCAGTAAGGTTGGGAAGATACTAAAATCGAGCGGACGTTGGGCATTGACCGAAACGAGCAATATGAGGATGGCCAATACGATATTGAAAGTGAATAGGCAATCGAGGACCAAAGGGTTTAACGGTAAAATCACCATGGACAATACCGATAAGAGCAGAATCGGCAGCCCTAATGGGAATTTTTTGACAGAGTTAACCCATGGTGTGAGTTGAAATTTATTCACTAAATTGTCCTTCGTCTGGCAATACTAACGTTTTATTAATACGTGGTTTCTGTAACGATTGATCTTCCCGCCACCGGCGTAGCTGCATGACATAAGTTAATACATGTGCGATGGCCTGATAGAGCTGGTGGGGGATCTGTTGATTGACTCGAGTCGAGGCATACACCGCACGGGCTAAGGGGGGGAATTCCACGACCTCAATCGCATGCTCTTGGCCCAGTTGACGGATAAACAGCGCCAGATCGTCAATCCCTTTCGCGACCACATAGGGCGCTGCGGCGGCTTGAGGATCATATTTCAATGCCACGGCGTAATGGGTGGGATTGGTAATGATCACATTGGCTTGTGGAACGCTTTGACGCAGTTGACCTTGAGCTATCTGTCGCTGAAGTTGACGCAAACGGCCTTTAATCTGCGGATTCCCCTCGGTATTTTTAAACTCGTCTTTCACTTCTTGACGGCTCATACGCATTTTACGCTGGAATTGATAGCGGCTTAGCGGCCATTCCACTAAGGCAAAGACAACCATTAATACGACGAAGTACGCGAAAAGTTTTGCCGCGAGTGACAAGCCAATCGCAAGTCCACTCGGCCAGCTCAGGCGAGAGAGTAACATGATCTCCGGTAAGGCATGACGTAGTACGCTTACCAGCATCACTAAAATAAGTATGCTTTTCACCATCACCTTGCTCAACTCAATGAGGTTATCCATGGCAAAGAGGCGGGCGATACCTGTCAATGGATTGAGCCGCTTCCAATCGGGTAAGAGTTTAGACAGGCTAAAGATCCAGCCACCACTAAAAAGAGTGACTAAGCTTCCGGCTACAGGCACCATACAAAAGCTGAGCACGATGAGTAGTACACAATGCAGCGCACTTGCCACCAGAGCAAATAAGTCATCGTTTGAATTGGCGCCGATCCGGTACTGAGGGAGACGTTGAAATAACTCCGCAACCAAGTGCCAATACCAAGGGGCAAGCAGTAGTAAGGTGGCGAAGGCAACAGCCAACGATGCCGCAGAGGATAGCTCTTTCGCACGACTGGTATCCCCTTTTTCGCGAGCCTTTTTAAGTTTACCGGGGGTCGCTTTTTCCGTTTTATCACTGGCTTGAGACATTGCTACCTCGCAATAGATCAAACTGGTGAATAATCTGATTAGTTAACGATAAATAATGCTCAGATAAGGATGGGACCAGCAGCGCAATACTTAGGATACCGGCCAAGGTCGCGAGGGGAAAGCCGAGTGAGAATAAATTAAGACTAGGTGAAACCTTATTCAGTAATCCAAAAACGCCTTGGATCAGTAACATAATAATCGTCGACGGGAGCGCGATAATAACGGCTGCGGAGATAATCCAGCCAAAGCTACTGATAATCACCTGTAAGCTCGGCCAGCTTAATGCCGCACCGATAGGCCAATAGATGAAGCCTTTATATAACACGGTCACGAGGAGTAGGTGCCCGTTAGCCGCAAAGAAAATTAACATCGCGGTTAAGTTGAAAAGCTGTGCAACCAGCGTGTTACTCGTTCCATTTACCGGATCGTTCTGAACCGCCATGGATAAGCCCATATTCATCGCAATAATTTGTCCTGCCGTTTGTAACGACGAGAAAGCGAACTGAAGCAGCTGACCGAAAATCGCCCCCCAGCCAATTTGTTCCACGACTAATACCAACATAGTACCGGAGAGGAGAGCGGGTGAAGGGGGCAGGGGAAGCAGTGGTCCGATAAGTGCGGTGAGTACCACAGAAAGCAGCAGCCTAATTTTTCGCGAGATCAGAGTGCTTTCCGCTAGGGGGCTGAACTGTAAGAAAGCGAGTATGCGTACCCAAGGTAACAATAGGGTAAGAAGGTGACTGTAGAAGCCTGTTAAGTCCAGCATTCCGCTACCCAGCTAGCGAGCCCGCTTGATGGAACAATAGCTCGGTAAAATCGATTAATTTTATTAATATCCATTTCCCAGCGACGATTAAGACAAGCAGTGTCACCACTAACCGAGGTAGAAAGCTTAGCGTTTGTTCATTAATTTGCGTTGCCGCTTGGAAAATACTGACACATAGCCCGACCAATAGACCGGGCAAAATAATGACAGCTGAAATGAGTAATACCAATTGAATAGCACTTCCCATCTGATCGCTAATACTATCCAGCGTAAACATCTTAAAATCCCTGAATACTATGGGTAAGGGTACCGGTAATCAGTGTCCAGCCGTCACATAAAACAAACAGTAATAGTTTGAAAGGCAAAGAGACGACCATTGGCGACAACATCATCATTCCCATGGCCATCAGGATACTGGAGACAATGAGGTCGATGACCAGAAAAGGCAGATAGATCATAAAGCCAATCTGAAAAGCCGTTTTCAACTCACTAAGTAGATACGCTGGAGTAATGATCGTGAGATCCTGATCTTCAGGTTTACCGCTCGCTTTAGCGATACTCATTATCTGTGCCAGCGCCGGTTTACTGGTTTGCGCGAGCATAAATCTTTTCAAAGGCTCACTGGCTCGTTGCAGTGCATCAGTCAATGAAATTTGTTGCGCTTGGTAAGGCTGGAAGGCTTGTTGGTTGATGGTGGTCCAGACGGGACGCATCACCAGCAAAGTTAGGCATAGCGCGATACCGGTTAGCACTTTATTCGGGGGCGTTTGCTGTAAACCCAATGCTTGGCGCAAGATTGCTAACACGATAATAAAGCGAGTAAAGCTGGTCATCATTAAGACCATAATCGGCAGCAAACCGAGTAGGGTCATTAACACCAGAATTTCAATATTCACGCTAAATTGCTGTGCGCCATTCGCAGCTTGGGTGCTGAAGAGCGGTAACCCCGGTTGGGCAGCGAACAGGGGGGCAGAAGCTATTAGCCCCATCGACGCGAGTAAATAACCCGCTTTAGCCCTCAGACTCATGGCGTCAGGTCACTTAGCGATTGTCCAGTGAACTCGATAATACGTAAGCCATACTTATCATTGACGACCACAACTTCGGCCTTACCGAAAAGTACGCCATTTACTTTTAAATCAAGCGGCTCACCTGCCATCTTATTCAATTCAATAACAGAGCTATTATCGATCGCTAACAATTCGGCGAGGGAGACGTTCACCGAGGCGACCTCAAGTGTCAAGGTTAAGGGAATTCGATTAAAAAGCTGTCGTTTACGTTCATCCGCTTCATGTTGTGCGAAATCCTTTTTCGCCGTCGAGTCTGAGACTTGGGGGCTAAGATCGTCCAAGTGAATATCGTCCAACGAAAAAGCAGACGAAGGGGGATTATTATCGTAATTCATACTGTGTTACCTGGTGTAATGATCAATAAAATCTGACAATACGAGCTGACCTTGATGCTCAGAGACTTTTGCCTGAAACAGGGTTTCATCACCTAATACAATGGGCACAGACTCATTAAGAAAAACAGGCAATACATCCTCAACCTTTAACGCCAACAGCTGTTCTAACGTCATCTCAACGCTGGCTAACTGGGCTGTTAAGCTAAAGGGAACCCGCCTCAGTTGCCGTTCTAACTGATCTTTGGTTAACGATGTGTGAGGTGTTGGTTCCGTTTCTTGAAGTAAGCCACTCAAAATTTGGTCAATTAATGAATGATCAAAGTGTAAAGTGATAACCCCTTGCGGGTAGCCGCGCAGCTGAAAAGAGAGAGACCAAGCCCAATGACTATGTTGCTGATTTGGCTGTGACTGTAAGGTGAGCGGTAACCCAACTACCTCCGGCGTTAAAAAGATTCGACTGATCTCATCCCCAAGCCGCTCTTGTAACCGTAACTCAGTCTGAGTGATTTCAGGCGTCTCGTTCAATTCAGTGTTATCAGTGACGCCATAAAAGTCATTTAATAATCTTAATAATAAAGGCCGATCTATTTCGAAGGCTATTTTTCCAGCAGCACAGGAATAGAGTTGATGGCATTTTTTATTTTCTTCGATAGAAAAAATAATATTAGCTAGCGAAGTATTTATTCTAAATTTATTTAAAAAATAGCGGCTCAAACTAACATCGAAATTGTCATAATTTTTATTAATGTGTTCTGCGAGCTTGTGCCAAGGCTTACCTAGCTGACTGACCGCGAGGGACAGCACATTGTCATCCTTATCAATGTTTAGTTTTTTCAGTGTATCTTTAGCGCAAACCATGGTCTGTCCGGCGTTCTGATGCTGTATCTGTTAAGCAATACTAAGCATTTGGTAAGGAATTATTAAGAATATTATGAGATATTAGTTGCGGCTTGCAAGGGTTTTGTTTAGATTTGTATCAGAAGATTCCGTAAATTTGATCTAAAAACCGACACTTTTTGCCTAAAAAGTAGGCAGTATTGGGCCATCTGCCCCTTATTTGTACAAGTTATCGCCAATTAAAATAAAAATTATAACGCTAAAATCGTACTCTCTCTGAGGGCGTTCATAAATTGAACAAAAAAATTATCATTGTTAATTTTAAATATTAATAAAAATTAGCAAAACGCTTACTTTACACTTGGGAAATATCAATGAGTACTTATTCTTCTGGGATAAATACTGCTGATGCTGATCTAATTTCATGCGCTGCAAAGAGCCTCGACACCTTACGCCTAGCTGAAAAAATAGCCAAGGTGAGTGTGCCTGTTCTGATTTACGGTGAATCAGGGACAGGCAAAGAGTGCATTGCTCGTCATATCCATCGACAACAATTTGGCACTATGGGCTCCGCTCCCTACATCGGCGTCAATTGTGCGGCAATCCCCGAAAGTTTGTTAGAGGCTACGCTCTTTGGTTATGAGAAGGGTGCTTTTACCGGGGCTGTTCAATCTATGCCGGGTAAATTTGAGCAAGCGAACGGTGGCACCTTACTCCTTGATGAAATTGGCGATATGCCATTATCACTGCAAGTTAAGTTACTGAGAGTGTTACAGGAGCAAGAGGTTGAGCGACTGGGCAGCACGCGCCGAATAAAGCTTAACGTCAGGATTATTGCCGCGACACATCAAGATATTCCGCTAGCCGTGAAAGAGGGGCGGTTTCGACAAGATCTTTTTTATCGTTTAGCCGTATTACCCATCACTATCGCCCCATTACGTGAGCGGCCAGAAGATATTCTGCCGCTAGTCAGCCATTTTATGCAGAAGTACCGGGCTTTCACCTCATCAGATATCACGCTTTCTACCTCCGTTAAGCAGGCCTTAGTCAGCTATGACTGGCCTGGCAATGTTCGGGAACTCGAAAATAAGGTGCAGCGTGGCTTAATCCTTTGCCAAGGTGAAAATTTAACCGTTGACGATCTTGGATTACCTGCAATTCATTGTGCGACACAAAAGATATCGCATAGTGAAGTTGACAGTATCCCGGCTATCAGGGATTTAGGGAAACAGGTAGAGCAACAATACGTGTTAGATGTCCTTAAACAGTTTAACGGCAATAAAACGTTAACGGCTGAAAAGCTTGGTATCACGCCGCGAGCGTTACGCTACCGCCTGAGTTCGATGCGCCAAGCTGGCTTATGTCGTTAATGTCCTTGAAGGAAGGAATAAATGAGTATTGACCCGACTTTTTCACTTTTTTCAGCCGGAATACAAGGTGGGGAGGGTGGGACACCGCTGCCCACTCCTGCGCTACCGATCAATCGCCCAACAGAAAGTTTTCAGTCGGTGCTGGCTGACGCCATTGGGCAAGTAAATCAACTTCAGCTCAAGGCGAGTGAGCAACAGCAAGCGATCAACGCTGGACAAAGCGACGATCTGGCGGGGGCAATGGTGGCCAGTCAACAAGCGAACATCAGCTTTAGTGCATTGCTGCAAGTGCGTAATAAGCTGACGAGCGCGCTAGACGATGTGTTGAACACCCCTCTCTAATGTGGAGCCATAATGTTTGATTCACTCACTGCTTGGTTCGCTAAGCGTAATGGTTCACTAGAGTTAGTAAAAAAGCCCTGGGTCTTGGCAGTCGCAGGGGGAATTGTCTCCCTCATTATCGTTGCCATATTGTGGCGCGGGCAGGTGGATTATGTTCCGTTGTACGGTGCTCATCAGCGAGTCCCTAATGATGCCGTCGCGAGTGCATTAGCGGCAGAGCAGATCGAGTTTCGAATAAATCCAGAAAATGGACAAGTGTTGGTTGCCGACAAGCTATTACCCCGCGCGCGGATGGTCTTGGCAGGCAAGAATATTCAGCCAATTGTTGCCCCAGGCTTTGAGATAATGGATAAAGATGAAGTATTAGGCGCCAGTCAATACATTCAAAATATCCGCTATCAACGTGGTTTAGAAGGCGAACTGGCACGGAGTATCATGTCACTACAGGGTGTTGAAGACGCGCGCGTACATCTCGGTATTCAAGCTGATAACGGGTTTGTCCTGTCGACTCAACCGGCAAGCAGCGCATCGGTGTTGGTGACCTTGGCGCCGGGAGTTCGCTTAGCGACTCAACAAGTGAGGGCGATTAGTCAGCTTGTGGCCGGAAGTGTGCCAGGATTAACGGCAAGTAATATTCATATTGTCGACCAAACGGGGGCACTACTCAATGATTCGACTCAAGAAACGACCAGTGTCTCATCGGACGTGCTCCAAAGTATTAGCCAACCCATTACTCAGAATTTGACGCAAATTCTGGATTCTGCTGTCGGGCAAAAGAATTACCGTGTCACGGTGATGCCAGAGATTGATTTTCGTCGAACTGAAGAAACCCAAGAGACCTACCAGGGTGATCCGAAAGTACTCGAAGAGCAGGTCAATAATGATAGTAGTGATCAAGCTCCCGCTTCCGGTATTCCAGGGACCCTGAGTAACCGTCCAGCGACTGAGACATCGAACAGCGCAGAGCCGCAGAAATCTCAGCGATCCGTTAGCCAAACGCAACGTAAATATGCCTATGACCATCAGATCAAACATATTAACTATCCCGTGCAACAGTTAGCGCGTCTACAGATTGCGGTAGCATTAAATAATGGCACCGACACCGTTGCGAAAATGTCGGAAACCCAACTCGCCCAACTCAAAAGTTTGTTAGAAAATGCAGCAGGCGTGGACGCAAAGCGGGGCGATACCTTAACGCTCGATAAGCTAGCCTTTGTTATACCTGCTCCTCTCTCCGTGCCGATTCTCAGCTGGTGGCAACAGCCGGATATTCAGTTCTGGGCGATATGGGCCGGTGTTGGCGTGATCGTTATTTTGATGATGCTATTCATTTTGCGTCCTGTCATGAATACGCTGATTCGCCGCCGTACAGGGGAGTTGGCCAAGGATAACTCCGTTAATGCCGAGCAAGATGTGGTGCAAGGCAGCGCAACACATCAATTTGAAAGTGAAGCCGATCTGCCACCACGAGCCTCGGGTATTGAAGATAAAGTCAGTTATTTACAACAGCTCGCGGCGAATGAAACTGACCGCGTCGCTGAAGTGATCAAACAGTGGATAAACAGTAATGACCGATCCCGCGACAACGTCTAACGTTTCGTTGCTCACCCGGCAACGTAACAGTGTCGAACAAGCGGCAATTCTTCTGCTCAGTATTGGCGAAGATGCCGCGTCACAAGTGATGCAAAAATTATCTCGAGAAGAAGTGATTGTTCTCAGCGAGACCATGGCGAGATTACAAGGGGTTAAGGTTTCGCAAGCTCACCAAGCCTTTAATCATTTTTTCGATGATTATCGTCAACAGAGTGGCATCCATGGCGGATCGCGCGCGTATTTACAGACTATTTTACAAAAATCGCTCGGGCAGGAGATCGCGACTAGCGTGATGAATCATATCTACGGAGATGCGATTCGCTACCGCATGGCACGGTTGCAGTGGGTCGACACTTCGCAACTCTCGGCATTAATCAGCCAAGAGCATGTTCAATTGCAAGCCATCTTTCTCGCTTTTCTTCCGCCAGATGTCGCGGCTGAAGTCTTAGCGATGCAACCGCTGGCGCTACAAGATAAAATTTTATTCAAGATTGCGCGACTCGATGATATTAATCGTGACGTGATAGCTGAACTGGATCGTCTCATCGAACGTGGGATCACCACTATCTCCGAGCATGGCTCTCGTATCACAGGGGCAAAGCATGCGGCGAATATTATCAATCGTCTGCCGGAGCAGCAGAACGAGTTGCTGGCACAGATGAAACAGCAAGACGCTGGCCTATTTAAAGCACTTGAAGATCAAATGTACGAATTCTTCATTCTAAGCCGTCAAAGTGAAGAAACGCTACAGCGCCTTTTCGACGAGGTTTCACTCGAAGAGTGGGCTATTGCCTTAAAAGGTGCAGAACCTGTGTTGCGCGATGCATTGTTCAGCATCATGCCTAAGCGCCAGGTAGGACAATTAGAGCAAACCTCTACGCGTTTAGGCCCGATGCCAATCAGTCGTATCGAACAAGTACGGCGGGATATCATGACAACGCTCCGCCAGTTAGCGGAAGAGGGGGAGATTACCCTGCAAATGTACGCCGAGCGTACGGTCGAATAGTGGAAAAACCATGAGCAAAACGGTGACTACCTATCGCTTCCCCCCCCTGCATCCTGACCCGGCTGATGCTGTCGAGGAGGTTCTTGAACAGCGCCTTCCAGTTGAGGATCATTCACTCATTGATGAAGCCATTAAGGCGGGCTTTCAGCAAGGCTTAGCGGAGGGTAACGCACAGGGTATTGCTCAAGGGATGGAGGAAGGCAAACAGCAAGGTTACGACCAGGGCTACTCCGCCGGGATGGCCGCAAGTAAAGCCTTATTCGAACAAGCGAGCTCACCGCTAAGTACCTTGGTTGAGACGCTCAATACCTTTTATACACAGGCTGAACAACAGCAAAAAGCGGCAACGTTAGCCTTGGTTAAGCGGATTACCGGACTGGTCATCCAACATGAAATGGCGACGCAACCTGAGCTATTACTCACTTGGATTGAGGAAAAAATCGCTAATGAGCAGTTAGTCGGATCAAGCTTTTCAGTGAGAATTGCTGAGGAAGATTATCAAGCGATACAGCGTATAGCACCTGAAAAAATTGAACAGTGGAAATTACAGCCGCAACCGGATCTCTCTCGTGGAGAGTGTGTCATTGATACGGCTGAACAGCATTTTGACCTGGGCTGCCAGCAACGGTTGGATAGCTGCTTAGCGACACTGGAACAGAGCCTGACAACTCCGGGTGAAGATCGATGAAAGGGCTAGAGCAAGCATTATCTTCCTTAGGGGAAATTCCCTTTAGCCAAGATTTCGGGAAGTTATGTCGGGTGACTGGGCTATTGATGGAGGTCAGTGGCTGTCCACTCGCGATTGGTGAGCGCTGTGAAGTAGAAACTGTCGATAAAAAAAGAATTATCGCTGAAGTGGTAGGTTTTAACCGTGAACTGACTTATCTAATGCCCCTCCACAGTCTGACAGGGTTAAGAAGTGGTGCAAGAGTGCTCCCTGCTACCCAGCATCCTAGGCTCGCCATTGGCCCTGAGTGGCTAGGACGTGTCGTGAATGGCGTGGGGATACCCATTGATGAAAAAGGCCCGGTGACTGGGGGGGCGACGCTAGCGCACCAATTGCCGCCACTCGCAGCGCTACAACGTCGTCCAATCTCAGCGCCGCTTGATGTGGGAATTCGTGCCATCAACGGTTTATTAACCCTTGGACGCGGCCAGCGAGTAGGCCTTATGGCCGGGAGTGGTGTTGGAAAAAGTGTATTACTTGGAATGATGGCGCGTGCCACCGATGCGCAGATCGTCGTGGTCGGCTTAATAGGCGAACGCGGACGGGAAGTTAACGAATTTCTCCTTCATACACTGGGGGAGGAAGGACTAAAAAAGGCCGTGGTGGTGGTAGCCCCTGCTGATGAAAGCCCGTTAATGCGGTTGAAAGCGACGGAACTCTGCCATGCCATCGCTGCCTTTTTTCGCGATCAAGGTTATCACGTATTATTGATGATCGACTCCCTCACTCGCTATGCCATGGCACAGCGAGAAATTGCGTTATCACTTGGCGAAGCACCGGCAACTAAAGGGTATCCAGCCTCGGTCTTCTCATTGATCCCTCGTCTAGTGGAAACGGCAGGTAATAGCAGTAGTGAGGGGAGCTTAACGGCCATTTACACTGTGCTAGCGGAAGGTGACGATCAGCAAGACCCTATTGTCGATGCCGCCCGGGCTGTGTTGGATGGTCATATTGTGTTATCACGAGCGTTAGCGGAAATGGGGCATTTTCCGGCCATCGATATTAGTCAATCCGTTAGTCGTTGCATGGGATTAGTGACGACGGCAGAGCATCGTCATCAGGCGCGAGTCTTCAAGCGCTATTATAGTCGTTATCAAGAGATTAAGCCGATGATCGCCCTAGGGGGATATGTCTCGGGAGCCGACCCCGAGGTTGATCGGGCGATGCATCTCGCACCGGCGATGAGCCAATTTTTACAGCAAGCCGACCAGCAATTGAGTACGCTTGACCAGAGTCTGGTGCAACTCTCTTCTTTAATGCAGGATGAACAATGAGTTCCCCGCTCTCATCCCAGCTAAAAAGGCTAGAACGTCTGAGGCAACAACGCCGAGAACAGTGTCAACAACGCGTGATCGCGCAGCAACGTCAAGTTGAGCAGATGCATAATAAATTGAACACGTTGCAGCAATTTATCGACTCACCGATACCTGCAGTGAGTAATGGCTTAGCACTCAAAAATCATGAAAATTATGTGCAAGAACTGCGGCGGTTGTATCAGTGGCAGCAGCAACAGTGTCAGTCTGCTGAGTTGGAGTTAGGCCAACGCACGACGCAGTTACTCATTAGCCATCGTCAAGAAAAACAACTTGAGATATATAGCCAAACAGTCACTGAGACGAATGAGCGGCAACAACAGCAACAGGCTCAAAAGTTGAATGATGAACTGGCGGCGAACCGCTTTGGTCGAAAAATTTAGCCCAAGCTATCGGGATGATAAAGCCAGGCGCTAGGATCTAATTCTGGCATGCACTCTGCGAAAAGACTGTATTGCATTTCGAGTAGCTGTTGATTGGCGTTATTCGCTTGTTGGCAACGCTGCAGTTGTGCTGGGAGTTCTTGCCATATCTTCACTAAATGCTGTTGCGCGGCAGGGGCTAGACCTTCAAGTAACTGATTCATTCCTTGGGTATCGGCACTCAGCGATAATTGCTGTAGACCGCGAATACGTCGTTGAGCATGTTGATGAATCTGTCGGTAATGTTGCATCAGCTGCTGGGTATGACTATCCAGTTGCGTCGGCGTAAAGCTAATAATTGCTTGGCGCTGGGCAGACAGTAGACTTTCGATCCGCTGAAAATGTTGCTGATCATCCAGTAAGTCCGCCACTAACTGACGAACAATCTCAATCCTATTCATTCAGACCTCTGGAAAAAAGCGAGCATAGAGTGGGCGAGGGAATCGCTATCTAGCCCAATTTCACCACGGCCCAATGCTGCTTTAATTTCAGCAACCTTATCAAGGTCCACTTCAGGCAATTGCCCCAACTGGTCGCGAGCTTGTGTGAGGGTTTGCTCTGTCGACGGCGTAGAAATTGTCGGCGCGGTGACTTTCTCACTCTGTTCGGTTTTTACCGATTGAGCCATCGAGGTACTGACTCGGTCATTAGGTAAAGTTGGGGTTAGTTTTATCATAAAAAATCTCCATTTATGACTTACAACGACTCAGTGAGGAGAGAAATTAAGTCATTTCACATAATTTTATTCAATTACCGGTATTAATACTTGCTGAGCATCAAGTACGGTTCCACTGACGATTCGGCCACTACCGCTATTTTTTACGCGGATCCTGGCACCTTTACCGCCATTCTGTAGCGCGATCCCTGCTGTCGTTAATTCAAGTCCATCTTGCCGAACCACTAGCGTGACAAGTTGGTTACGCGAAATCAGCTTTGGCGTGGCTAAAAGAAGTGGGGACAAAGGTTCTCCAGCACTGACGGCACGCTTAAGGGTCAGTTGCAATGCATCCTCTATTTGCGTCATCACACGAGGGCGCGTCCCAGGTTTTAGCGTCACAGGCCTGAGCTGAATATTCTCCGCATTTAACAGGGTACCGGCCGGCAGAGCAGTTACCGCCACGACAGCCTCGAGACGTAAGGTCACGTTAGCCTGAGCCCGTATTTTCCACTCTCCACTTGATGAGGGACAGCTTATCAGCAGTGGGAAATGGGTAGGTGACTGAGGTAATAAGGGCGCCGAAAAGACCAAGGGAATATGACAAGATGAGAGGCGATTGGCGGGAGTAAAAAGCTGTATGGTCGCTTCGCTCTGTAATGACTGCCAACCTTGCTGTTGCCCCATTGAGTGTATCTGTTGTTCGACCCACAGTGTCGCTTGCTTCTCTATAGGTGATGCAGCCCAAGCTGGACTCACCGACACGATGAGAATACCGCTCATCAATGCAGAGTACAGGGTAAGGATAAAGCGGAAGTTGTCTTTCCTCTTAATAGGTCTCATAAATATAATCCACTGAAAAATAAGCTAAAAATAAAATTTATTTATTGGCATGGAAATTGCTTAAAGATTTCAGGGACTCAGAATAAGGCATCTATTAATGAGCATATCTTTCAGCCGTGCGTTAGGCAATAGCGTACAGGCTATCGACTTACGATTACAACGGGCTGAGATATTAAGCAGTAATTTGGCGAATGCCGATACACCGTATTTTCAGGCCAAAGATATTGATTTTTCAACTGAAATGCAACGCCAGCATACCGAGATGACATCACAGCCGGCACAGGTACTTTTTCGCGTTCCTCAACAAATTGGCGCGGACGGCAACACTGTTGAATTGCATACCGAGCAAGCGGCTTTTGCCAATAACAGTCAGAGTTTTCAGGTAAGTTTATCCTTTCTCTCTATGCAATTGGCCAGTATGCAAAAGGCGATCGAGGGAAAAAGTTAATGAACAGGAGTGATGATGGGATTTAATGCGATTTATCAAATTGCTGGCTCGGCGATGAATGCACAAATGATTCGCTTAAATACAGTAGCCAGTAACCTCGCCAATGCTGACACCGCCTCCTCAACTGCGGACGGTGTCTATCAAGCTAGGGTTCCCGTATTCAGTGCCATCATGAACCAAACGTCCTCGACGGATCCTGCTGCGGGGGCAAGCGTCGCCGTCACCGCGATTAGTGAACAACCTGGTTCAGTGGCGCGCTTTGAGCCGAATAACCCTTTAGCGAATGAGCAAGGCTTTGTCTATTACCCAGCCATTAATACGGTCGATCAGATGGCGGATATGATGTCAGCCAGTCGTAGCTTTGAAACCAATGTTGAGGTGCTGTCAAATGTGAAAAGTATGCAGCAAAGCCTACTGCGCCTTGGCGAGGTCACCTGATGAATATTAGTAACAGCTCGACAACCGCTACTACCACCACTACGAGCGGTACCACGGCGTCAACCAGTGGTAATAGCCAAATTAGCGATATGTTCTTACAGCTTCTGGTTGCACAGATAAAAAACCAAGATCCGACCAACCCGACCGACGGTAAAGAGTATGTCAGCCAATTGGCACAGCTGAGCCAAGTACAGTCTATGGATAGCATCACGAGTTTAATGACCAGTACTTCTCGGCAAGTTAGCTCCTTACAAAAACAGAGTATTGGCGCGTTAACGGGCCAGAAAGTGATGGTGGCGACGGACCAGTTATCGACGGATGGCACAACCGCTGTATCGGGGCGTATTACACTGGCCCATGCCGCGTCCCAGGTTACCTTAACGCTGAAAGATTCTGCAGGTAAGAGCTATCCCGTTTCGCTAGGCGCGGCATCTGCTGGCGATGTGAATTTTACTGTCGATCCACAAGCGTTAGGGTTACCAGTCGGGACTTATAGTATGAGCGTCACGACGGATAATAATCAAAGTAACCTCTCCACTGAGCTACTCGGCACGGTTAAAGCGGTACGTTTTCCGTTATCTGGCAGCGATCCGGTCTTAAGTCTGCAAGGTATTGGCGATGTAAATTACAGCACGATCACTCAATTTACGATGGCATAGCCCTCTACTCCTAAAAGGATACTAACGATGAGTTTTAATATTGCGATTCGTGGACTGGATGCGGTCAGCGCACAGTTAGATACCATCTCGAACAACATCGCCAATGCCGATACGGTGGGCTATAAATCAGGTCGCGAAAATTTTTCGGCCTTATACGTTAATGGCAAAGGAAACGGCGTACTGGATCAGGGTGTTCAGCAAAGTCTAAGTACTAATGGCTCAGTGATTAATGGCTCCAGTAGTTTGGATCTCGCCATCAGTGGTAAAGGCTTTTTCGCCTTAAAAGACACCAATGGTAGCCAAAAATTTACCCGTGCGGGATATGTACAAGTCGATAAGGATGGGTATTTAGTCAATAACGCTGGGCTGCAATACCAGGGCTACCCAGTAGGTACGACTACGGGGGCCGTCTCGTCAATTAAGATACCTCAAACAAGTCAGGGCGCCACGTTAAGCGGGGTAAATCTCGATGAGAAAGGCAACGTTCAGGCGACCTATAGCAATGGTGAGACGACAACTGTCGGGCAAGTAGTGCTGGCAAGCTTTGCCAATATGGACCAGTTAGTACCCGAAGATGGAACCCTATGGCGAGCGACTGAAGGCTCAGGTACGCCGCAATTTGGGGTGGCGCAGACGGGGGTTTTAGGCAGCTTGCATAATGGCTCTCTTGAGTCATCGAACGTCGATTTAACCAGCGAATTGGTTAACCTGATGAGTGCACAGCGTAACTATCAAGCTAATACCAAAGTGATTAGTACCGATAGCAGCATGTTTACTGCGCTGTTCCAAGCTATCTAATGGACAGATTACTTTACACCGCGCTGAGCGGGGCAAATGTGGCACAGCTTCAACAGCAAGTTCATGCCAACAACTTGGCGAACGTTAATACAGAAGGGTTTCGTGCCGACCTTGCCTTCGCACAACAACAAGCGTTGTCGCAGCGTCCGAATGAAACACGGGTGCTGAGTGCAGAACAACCTTCTGGGGTCGATCTGTCTACCGGCGCTATCCAGTCGACAGGCCGTAATTTGGATGTTGCCATTCAAGGCCATGGCTACCTCACTCTCGTCACGCCGAACGGTGAAGCCTACACCCGAAATGGCGCACTGATGATCGATCAGCAAGGGCAAATGCTGGTGCAGGGCTATCCGGTCGCCGGAGATAACGGCCCGATTGTTTTACCGCCATTTTCTTCGGTCAGTATCGGTGTAGACGGGATTATTTCCATCGTGCCGCAAGAGAGTGGTAATACCACACCGATCGAGGTTGATCGGATCAAGTTAGCCAGCCCCCCTGCGGCGAGCTTATCAAAAAATGAGCAAGGTCTACTGGTCAGCAGTAACCGAACGACGCCAGTGGATGAAACGATCAGTTTATCTTCAGGGCACCTTGAAGGGTCGAATGTCTCAGCGATCGGTGAAATGCTGGCGAGCATGTCGATCAACCGTCAATTCGAAGCACAGATCAAAATGATGAAAACCGCCGACGATTTAGCGTCAGCGGGGAATCAGTTACTGAGAAATAGTTAAGCGAGCGTAAAACATGAATCCAGCTTTATGGATAAGTAAAACAGGTTTAAGCGCTCAAGATGCGCGCCTGACCTCTATTTCCAATAACCTAGCCAACGTGAATACCACCGCTTTTAAGAAGGATCGTACCTTATTTGCGGATCTGTTTTACCAAAATCAACGTGCGCCGGGTAGCCCTCTGGATCAACAAGATAATACCCCTATCGGTACCCAATATGGGACAGGCGTAAAAATTGTGGGAACCCAAAAAGAGTTTAGTGTGGGTAACATACAAAATACGGGGCAAAAATTAGATGTCGCCATTACCGGCGACGGCTTTTTCCAAGTGCAAATGGCTAACGGCGATATCGCTTATACTCGCGCCGGAAATTTCCAGCGAAATCAAGACGGTGTCCTCACTACGGCACAAGGCCTACCCTTACAACCGCAAATTGATATTCCTGCCAACACCACGGATATCCAGATTGGTAAAGACGGAACGGTGCGTGCAACCGTTGCCGGTCAAAGCGACCCGGAAGACCTTGGGCAGCTCACCTTGGTGAATTTTATGAACCCGGCGGGACTAGCCGCACAAGGCGATAACCTTTATCAAGAAACGGCGGCGAGTGGTGAGCCAACAGAAGGAACACCGGGTGAAGATGGGCTGGGACAGTTGGAGCAAGGCGCACTGGAAGGGTCTAACGTACAGGTCGTGGAAGAGATGGTCGATATGATCACGGTACAGCGTGCCTATGAGATGAATGCCAAAATGGTCTCCGCTGCGGACGATATGATGAAATTTGTGACCCAAACGCTATAGGAAAGACAATGCGCTACCCGTTGTTTGTGATGATCGCCATGGCTTTTCTGTTGTCAGGATGCGAAAGCTCGCCTTATTTGGTTAAAAAAGACGATGAAGCTTATGCGCCACCGGATGAAATTTTGGCGCCAACGCCCACTAATCATGGGGGAGGCGTATTTACCTCTGGATTCAATTGGTCGTTGACACAAGACCGACGCGCTTATCGGGTCGGCGATATCTTAACGGTAAGGTTGGATGAAGCGACACAGGCCAGCAAGCAGGCAAAAACTGGTTTTGATAAAAAGAACGACACCACTTTCGGTATCCCGAATGTTTTCGGTCATTCGGTAAATAGCCTTTCTGCCTCGGTCGATGGCGATCGGACCTTCAATGGTAATGGCAGCTCGCAGCAACAAAACAGTTTGAAGGGCTTTATTTCGGTAGCCGTTTACCGCGTATTGGCCAACGGCGTACTGGTGATACGCGGGGAGAAGTGGTTGACCCTTAACCAAGGGGACGAATATATCCGCATCACCGGATTAGTTCGCGCAGATGATATTGATCGAGATAACTCGGTCAATTCGCAACGTATTGCTAATGCGCGGATCTCTTATGCCGGACGAGGGGCATTGAGCGATGCTAATAGCGCTGGCTGGCTCACCCGTTTCTTTAATCATCCACTTTTCCCAATGTAAGGGGCATTCAGTGCGTTATCGACTTCCACACTGGCTCTGGCTAGCGTTACTCCTCCCTACCTACGTCTTTGCCGCGCGATTAGGCGATTTAGTCGATGTTGAAGGGATTCGGGGAAATCAGCTGATTGGTTACAGTTTAGTGGTTGGACTGGACGGAACGGGAGATAAAAATCAGGTCCGTTTTACCAACCAATCCGTCACCAATATGCTGCGCCAATTTGGGGTACAACTCCCCGCCAAAATTGACCCTAAGGTTAAGAATGTCGCGGCAGTGGCGGTCAGTGCGGTGTTGCCGCCTGGTTACAGTCGTGGTCAAGCGATTGATGTCACTGTTTCATCCATCGGTGATGCAAAAAGCTTACGCGGTGGCACGCTACTCTTAGCGCAATTACGAGGTGCCGATGGTGAAATCTATGCGCTTGCCCAAGGTAGCGTGGTGGTTGGCGGAATGCAAGCACAGGGGAATAGTGGTTCAAGCATTACCATCAATACACCGACCGCCGGACTGATTCCTAATGGGGCGACGGTCGAGCGGGAAATCGCGACCGATTTTCAGAGTAATAATCTGGTCTATCTTAACCTGCATCGCCCTGAGTTTAAGACCGCGAATAATATCGCCAACGCCTTAAATCAAAATTTCGGTTACGGCACCGCAACGGCAGAGAGTGCAACGCGGATCGCTGTCAAGGCTCCGCTTAGTCCTGGCAGTCGAGTCGCCTTTATGTCTGCCTTGGAGGATGTTGAGGTAACTCCAGGGAAAATGTCACCGCGTGTCGTCTTCAATTCGCGTACCGGAACCGTCGTGATTGGCGATAATGTCGTGGTCCACGCTGCCGCGGTCTCCCATGGCAGCTTAACGGTGACCATCCGCGAGTCAAACGCCGTCAGCCAACCGGGACCATTAAGCAACGGCCGCACAGCCGTTACACCGCAAAGTGAACTCAGGGTTAACCAAGGCAACGGCCATAGCGTCGTGATTCCAACTGCGACCACGCTACGCAGTATTGTGAATGCCTTAAATGGTTTGGGTGCTACACCGGACGATATTATGTCGATCCTACAAGCTTTGCATGAAGCCGGTGCATTAGATGCGGAATTGGTGGTGATATGACCGTTTCATTAACCGGCTCAGTTGGGTTAGGTGAGGCACTGGTTCCCGGGGATATTGGGAACCAGCAGAAACCACACAGCTTATCGCAAGCCGCTGAACAGTTTGAGAACCAATTTCTCAGACAGATGATTAAAGAGATGCGCCATGCAACGGACGCATTAGTCAAAGACTCGCCAGTGGACAGTAAGCAGCAAGCCCTCTGGCGTGACTTTTATGATGACCAATTGAGTGCCAATTTGGCGGCAACCCACTCTACCGGCTTAGCGGAAATGATCGTCAAACAGCTTTCTCCTAAGGCAAGCCCTTCAGAAATCGACCCGAGCGGTCGTTCTGAATCGGTAGAACAGACATTTAGGGATCAAAGCTGATGATGAACCTTTTTACTATTGCCGCCCAAGGTGCACAAGCGGCTCAGAACCAGATTTCCGTCAGTGCGGGAAATATTGCCAATCAGCAAACGTCGGGCTATTCCCGTCAATCGATCACTCAAACCGCATCGGTGGTGGGGAATCTTGGCAACGGGGTAAAAACTAGCGATGCTAGCCGCATTACGGATCAAACCCTTAATCAAGCACTTTGGCGCACGCAGAGTTCGGTCGGGTATTATCAGTCGTTAAATAGCTGGGGGACATCATTAGAAAAGGTTATCTCCTCCAGCACCACACAGCCCTCCACGCTATTAACTAGTTTTTTTAACTCGGTCAGTGCATTAACTAGCCAGCCTGACTCTACGGCGTACCGGCAGCAATTGATCAGCTCAGCGACCAGCTTAGCCAATGGTTTGTCGCAAACCAGCCAGACTCTCGCCGACCAACAGACCAGTATTGGTCAGCAACAGCAGTCTACCCTTCAACAAGTTAACCAGCTTTCCTCACAAATTGCGGATCTCAATCAGCAGATTGAACGCTTAGGTGGAGGCGCGGAAAGTAATAGTTTGCAAGACCAGCGTGATCAACAAGTCAAAACACTGAGTGGATTAATCGAGGTATCGGTCGAGAAAACCGATAGCGGCAGTTATACCTTAACCACTCAAGGGGCTACGCTGGTTGAGGGAAAGCAAGCCGCAGTGCTTTCCTCGACTACTGATGCGCAAGGTAATTGGCAGCTACAGCGTCGTATGGGGCAAGAGTCATCAACGTTATCAGCGGCCACCGGCGGGCAGCTGGGCGCCTTGCATGACTATCAACAGCAAGTGCTTTCACCGTTACAAACGCAAGTCACCGATCTGATGCAGTCAGTAAGTGATAAGGTCAATAGTACCCTGGCCAATGGCTATGATTTGCAAGATGAGCAGGGTAAAGCGTTATTTACTGTCACAAAGGATAGCGCCGGCATCACTCGATTAGCGACCACTGACTTAACCCCCGCTCAGCTCGGCTTATCACTCGAGCAAAAAACGCCTGCAAACGGCGATAATCTTAACGCGTTGAGCGGATTACAAACGGCAAGTGATATTACCGATCAAGCCACAGCGATTACCAGTCACTTGGCCTTGGCCAATAGCCAGAGCAGTAATCAGCTCGCGGTGGCCAATGCCGTGACTCAGCAGTGGCAGCAACAACGTGACAACTTAAGCGCGGTAAACAAAGATGAAGAAGCTGTTAATTTGCAGACTTACTTACAATCTTATCAAGCCAATATGAAAGTGATGTCAGTCGGTAATCAGCTATTTAGTGAACTACTCACGCTATTTAGCTAACGGAGGAAATTATCATGCGTATCAGTAGCCTCAGTCAGCCGCAACGAATGTTGGCGACCTTAGAAACCAGTAATACTCAAATACAGAAGCTTCAAGATCAGTTAGCGACGCAGCAGAAGCAGGACTTACCCTCTGAGGATCCGCTCAATGCTGCGCGTACCGCAGCCGTGACCCAACAACAGGCGATGACTGCGCAGTATCAGCAGAATATTACCTCGGCGAATGATGCCTTAACGCGCCAAGATACGTTACTCAGTAGCATGAGTGATCTTGTGTTGTCCTTACAAGACCAGCTACGCAGTATGAATAATGCTACGCACACGGCGAGCACCTCGGCAGGCGATAAGGCTCAACTTTCCAGCCTGAGTGAAGGGATCGTTAATCTTCTTAACAGCCAAGATGCGCAGGGGCACTATATTTTTGGTGGCACCAATAACACGCAACCGCCGGTGGTTAAGGTCGAGGGTAAATACCAATGGCAGGGGAACGATGAAACGGCCAACGTGCAGGTCGGACAACAGCAACGCATTAGCGCTGGAACTTCGGTCAGTTCGCTGTTCGCGGCAGGGAGTGATTCACTGAGTTTCTTGAATCAGATCGGTGAGCTCACCCAGTCTTCGAGCCAATCTGTAGCAGATAGCACGACGCTTTCAGCATTGATCCAACAGAGTAGCGATGCGTCGGATAAAGTCAGTAGTGCTAGAGCGTCCATCGGTAGCCGTCAAAACCAGCTTACCCAGCTCTCAGATATGTATACCGATCTGACCGCTGCCAACAGTGAAGTATTAAGCCACTTACAAAGCGCGGATACTGCCGAAACGACGCTGCAATTGCAATCTTGGATGAAGACGGTGGAATACAGCAGCAAGGCGTATGGTTTAATGAATCAGTTTTCCCTCTTTGATGTAATCTAATCATGTTATCACCACTCTCTTCCGGTTCTTTTAACCGCCCCCTTAGTAGTGATGGGGCGATGCGTGCCCAACCCTCCGCCGTTCCGACGACCCACGAGGTGCTTGAGCGGGTCTCCTCATCACGGCAAGGGACAAGGTTTCCGGACGAATTGCTGATCAGTCGCGACCCTCAGCGCTTTAATACGCAATTAAATCTACAAATTACCGCTGTACAGCGGGCCAGCGACTATTTGAGCGAAGCAGAGTTATCGCTGAGAGGGTTAGCACAGACGATGAGTCGAGAGAAGCGACAGCTTCAGCTACGTCGAACTCGTCAACTGGTTGACCGGCGGCTTCAGCAATCTGGGGGAACGGTAGATCGTAATTTTACTGCCTGCTTAGATCGCCCCGCACAGATTATTTTTCAGTGTGAAGCCTTAGACACCTTATTGGCGACGGAGCAACGAGAAATCATTACTTTTGCTTTGGGCGAAGGGACTTTTCGTCGCTGGGCCTCTTTAATAATGTTGCCTGAAATGTCGTTAGGACAGCGACTTTTTGCGCTTAATCGTGCGTTGGGTCAGTTTGGGATCTGGTGTTATTACGATCTGCCAAGTCAGCGTTTGTTGTTTACGTTAGCGGAAAGCCAGTGGTTAAGCCTGGCGACCTGGACAGTACGAGGAGGGGGGATCTGTTTTGCGGCCGATAGCTTAACTCTATTACGTCCTCAGCCCATCACTTGTTTCGAACAACAGTTACAACAGCTGCTAACCGGCGATACCACTGCTGTCGGACTGAGTGCGGAACAAGCGGTGCGATATTTACAGCAAGCACAGCAAAAATTATTAAGGCATCGACAACAAGTTGACCACCAGCTGGCGCAACGCGACCTTCCTGTAGAGGGCCAACAAGCCTTACGTATGGCAAGGCTTGTCCGCCAGCAACTTTCGGCGTGCCATGGTGGATTCCGAAGTTTAAATCAAGCCTTACAATGCCAAGCGAACCTACCGATTGCCGCGGTCTACCAGTTAATTATCGGTGAATAGAAAAAATTTACGCTAGCCCTTTATTTTTGTGAGACGCCAGTCGTTATTAACTTTAGTTACTACACATCGTCCACTTTTGAAGGAGCCGTCAGATGGCTATTACACTTTTTACTAACTCATCCGCAATGTCTGCCAGCAACGCATTACAAAAAGCGAACTCAACCCTGTCGAGCGCGATGGAGCATTTAGGTACCGGTAAACGTATTAACAAAGCGTCTGATGATGCGGCAGGTCTGCAAGTCGCGACCCGTCTACAAGGTCAAACCAATGGCATGGCGGTTGCTCAGCGTAATATCGCCGATGCGTCGACGATGCTGCAAACCGGTGAAGGAGCGATGGATGAAGTCAGTAATATCATGTACCGCATGAAAGATCTGGCGACGCAAGGCGCTACTGATACCAATACTGCCGATAGCCGTAAAGCGATCGATACAGAGATGGATAGCCTGAAAACAGAGCTTAACAGCATCATGGGCAACACCTCTTATGCGGGTAATAAGTTGTTTAGCGATACGAAAGATTCATCAGGAGCAGTAACCAGTAAAGCGAAAATGGGGTCAGCAATGACTTTCCAAACGGGATCAGAAAGTGGTGAAACGACTAAAGTTGATGTTTCATCGCAGCTTGCGAGTGTATTTAGCAGCATTAGCTCATTATCTACTGCATCGGTGCAGGATACTGCAGCAGTAGCAGGAACGGCTGAAGTTAAAGATGCAAACGGCAACGTCACCACTCCCGCTGTTGCCGCGAAAGATGCTGTATCTGGCACTGCTAATGCCAATGCCCTGATCGATACCTTAAATACGGCACTCGATAATGTCTCAAGCTTACGTTCTTCATTCGGTGCGTCAATCAATGGTCTTAGCCATGCTTCCGCTAACTTAACCAATATGAAAGACAACACCGACCAAGCACTGGGTAACATCCAAGATGCGGATTTCGCGTCGGAAGCCTCGAAAATGACTCGCAGCCAAATGCTGGCACAAACCAGTACCTCAATGCTTAAGCAATCAAACAGCATGTCCAGCTTAGTGATGAGTATCTTAGGCTAAGACTCTTAGCGAGAGGGAGTGACCCTCTGCTTTCCTCTTCGTCAATAAAGCGGAAGATCTTCTTCCGCTTTGTCGTTTCTTATTCACCGCTGGACGGGATTTGACAAGCTGGCATGATTATTGCTTAAACCTAATATAACGCCGATCCCCTAGCCAGTTGATGAGTTTTTCAAGCGGGTATAACCACCATGACCGATATCAGTTCTCTTGATCCGCAAACCCTCGCGACGCAAATGGCCGGATACGATATTCAAGCGGCGCAAAGTGCCGCGACTAAACAGCAAAGCTCGCTCACCACGCAGAGTAATAATCTCAGCAAGTTAAAAACGGCACTGACCACTTTTCGTAGTAGTCTGGCCAGTTTAAACAGCACGACACAAGGGATGTTGGTCAATTCCGCGACCACAAGTCAATCAACCGTGGCGACAGTGACGACCACTTCGCAAGCGAATCGCGGGACCTATTCACTCAGTGTCAGTCAACTTGCTTCGGCCCAGCAAACCGCGTACACCGGTTTAACTGATGAGATGGTTAAGCAGGCGAGTGGTTCATTGACGCTCGCGGTGCAAGATAAAAGTATTTCGATTGATATGGGTAAGCTAACGTCATTGGCTGACTTCGCCGATGCCGTCAATCAAGCGACCGATAATCCCGGGGTCACCGCCTCATTGATTAAAACCGACGGCAAAGTGCAATTGATGTTGAGTAGTGACGAAAGCGGCATAGCCAATGCGTTAACCCTCACTACCAGCCAATTGGACAGTCAAACTGCCGCAGCGCTCAATCAAGGCGTAGAGATCTCTGCGGCAAAAGATGCGAAAGTCAGTATTGGCTCTCTAGCCTTCAGTAGTAGTTCTAATAAATTGGACTCGCTGATTGAAGGGGTCACCATCAACTTACAGACTGTCACGGCGGCAGACACCCCCTTAACCTTGACAGTCGGTACCGATACGAGCGGTACTCAAAAAAATCTGCAGACCTTTATCGACGCCTATAACAGCTTACGTTCGGTGTTGGATACGCAAGGCTCGGCGACTGGCGGTAACGATGGCTTAGTCTCCTCACTGAATACTGAGTTAAACAGCGTGATTCGTGGAACCGCTAATGGCTTTGATATGACCCGCTTTGGCGTGACTTCTGATAAAGACGGTAAGCTGACGTTAAATAGCGATACGCTGAAAACACAACTGAGTAAAAATCCACAATCGATCAACCAATTTTTTAATAGCCAAGGGCTGCTCTCGACGATTGATAAATCGATGAATAACTACCTCAGCACCAGTCATGGTGTCTTACAAAGCCGCCAAGAGGTTCTCGATCGACAACAAAGTGATATCACCGATCGGCAAACTAAAATAACCACCCGCTATAACGACGCCTATAACCGCTACTTAACGCAGTTTACGAAATTAAAAAGTGCGATGCAGGATATGAATAATACCCTGAGCAGCTTATTAGGTTAACGAGACAGACTATGTACAGTAATGACAACCTTGATGGCTACGACTATCTTTCTGCCGATTTGGAACGCCAAGTGGCGACCGCAACGCCTCATCAGCTGGTGCTAATTATGTTTAGCGGACTCATGGATGAGTTGGTCAGAGCGAAAAGCCATATTCATGCGAAACGCTATGAACAAAAAGCGCACAGTATTAATCGTTGCATCGATATCCTTAATGCCTTAAGTAGCGCGCTGGACCTTGAACAAGGGGGGGACTTAGCCCGATCCTTAGCCAGCCTTTACGATTATGCTGTCCGTTGTCTGTACGAAGCGAGCCACCAACTTTCCGTCGATAAAATTACGGAGGTTGAAGCCTTATTAACTGAAATTGAGGCCGGTTGGCGCGAGATGGCGGTATAACATATGGATGAGCGGCGCTTGCAGCAGTTAATGATCGCGATGAAAGACGCTATCCGTCTGCAGGACTGGGATGCTTTGTCCCGTGCGAACCAACAACTGGCCTTAAGCCTACAAACGGAAGGAATTACGGATCAGCAGCGTCAGCAACTCCAGCATTTCTACCGGGTAGGTTTGGCCGACTGCCAACGTCACGCGGAAACCTTGTGGCTGAAAATTCAAAAAACGCTGGATGACCGCGAAGTGATGGCGGCATATGCCTGTTTCGGTGATAACGAGAGTTTCTCGGGGTAGATGAATGGAGCTAACTTCACTAACTTCAGTGACCTTGATGTCGTCCTACACTCCGGTAGCGTCGATACCTGAGGTGTCGGCACAAGCCGACTCCTCAACGGCATCTTTTTTATTAGCTCCCGTCGTGGCAGATTCACTCTCTTTCAGTGAGGCTGCGCCTGTTACGGAAAGCGCGCTGAGTACGGAAGAAGCACAACCTTTGCTGGATAATTTACAGGCTCAATTCTCCTACCGCGAGGCGAACGGGCAGGGGCAGAGTGAGGTCGGCTTAGCGACCCACACAGACTCTCAACCCTTTGCTGAGAGTCCAGTATTAGGCCTTCCCTTAAATACAGTGAAACGACGAGTGAATGATGAACGGGTTGAAAGTGATAGTCCTACGACGTCTGAGGTTCCCCTTGCGTCAGAGCAGGTAGACCAGACCGTTGTGCCACACTTTTTCTTCTTTCCACCGCCGGATGAACGTCCAGAAACTGGCCAGAGTGACCTCAACTCACACCCATTACTTAGCGCAGAGGGGATGACCTCCCCTATGCTCGTGGAGCAAACGCCAACCGATATCTTAACGGCTTCATCCTCGGGAACGCTGTTCACCACACATAGCCTCTTACCGAAAACCGCCGGACAGGACGTGTTGACATTGCCTCTGACCTTAAGCCGCGATCAAACGGGTTACGCGCAACCCTTAGTCACCGCTCTCAGTGACCACATAACCTGGCAGATTTCTCAACATCAGCAGAGTGTTGAGCTGCAATTGCACCCCGCGGAACTTGGGGCAATGACCATTACGTTGCATATGAATGCCGGCGGACTGCAACTGCATATTCATGCTGAGCTACCGGAAATTCAGCAATTGGTGCAGCAAACGGCGAATGAATTAAAAGAGAACTTAACGCTCAATCAAGGGGGACAAGTAGAAGTCGATGTGTCGTCACAAGGCCATCAGCAACGTCGTCAGGCGCCCCAGCCGCAAAGTTCGAAGGTCATTACCGCTAACAACCCTAGTGTTACCGACACTCAGACGTCGGCAACCGATCACTCTATTTTAATTACGCTATAAGAGTCCGCTATGAAGAAATCACTCCTCCTAGTATTAATCGTTATTCTCCTCGCCATCATTGGTGTGGGCGGTTGGTGGTTAATGGCCGATCATAAAACCGAAAATAACGAGACGCAGGGGATGGGAAGTTGGTTTAAAAGTAAACCGCCTCAAGCGAGTTTCATAGAAATTAAAGATTTAGTCATTACCTTACAGGCAGAAGAGAATCGGCCACGTTATGTATTGTTAGATATCGTGTTAGTGGTACGAGGCGAAGAACAGTCGACTCAAGCTCAGGCCTTTGAGCCGGCGATACGCAGCGCGACGGTGGCTCTGTTGAATAATCAGCCATTCGATCAAGTCAGATCGCGTACGCTGCCTGAATTACACGATCAATTGCTTAAGCGCTATCAAGACGAGGCTAAACACCTTGGCTTCCAGGTGCTGCCGTTCGACGACATCATGATCAGTAAAATGGTTTTCCAATAAGTGAATAGCATGCCAGTCAATGACTATGCGCAAACCGATGCCCTCACTGCAGAGCAGGAGGCCGGTTATATTCAGCAGTATCTGCCGTTGGTGAACAAAATTTTACGGCAGCTGAGTTATCACGCGAATGCGGTCATCGATAGCAATGATTTGCAGCAAATTGCTTTAGTTGGACTATTAACGGCTTTACGTCGCTATGGCATTCCCGATGCGGAATTTCCAGGTTATGCCAAATACCGCATTCGTGGGGCTATCCTCGATGAATTGCGTCAGGCCGACTGGCGACCCAGAACGGTTAGGCAAAAAACCCATCAACTGTCGCATCAGATTCAACAAATTGGCCAAAAATTGGGGCGAGAACCCGATTTTAGCGATCTGCAACAAGCCCTCGCGATCGACGCACAAACCTATCATGACTATCTACAAAGCGAATATTTGGCCAGTGTAGAGAGTCTTGATGCTGTCATGGACGAGGAGGGCGATGGGCAGTTCGGTACCCATCGCGATAATCCTGAGCGATTTTATACCAGACAACAACAGCTCTCGCAGGCGATAGCGATTTTGGATCCACGGGAACAGTTAATTCTTACGCTCTATTACCATCATGAAATGAATTTAAAAGAGATCGCCTTGGTATTAGAAGTGAGCGAAGCACGTGTCTGTCAATTGAATAAGCGATTAAACGATAAGTTAGTCGCCCACATAAAGCAAAGTGAGTCGGTATGTTAAAGATAGGCGGAATACTTATTGTATTTATCTGTTTAATTTGGGGATATCTCCACTCGGGAGGGCGCCTTGTGGCCTTTTGGCAGCCGGGAGAGATCGTGATCATCATGGGCTGTGGAATTGGCACTCTAGTGTTGGCTAATTCTGGCTCAGTACTTAAACAGATCCTCGCGCAACTAAAAGAGGTTATGCGTAAAAGTCGCTATAACGAGGTCTATTCGCAACAACTCTTGATGCTGATGTATGAGTTATTGGATAGCGTGCAAAATGGTGGGCTAAGAAGCCTAGATAACCATATCGAAAACCCCTCTGATAGCGAACTCTTTCAACGCTATCCCCTTATTGCCAGCGACCCCGAGCTCTGCACTTTTATTGCGGACAATTTTCGCATGATGGCGATGGGAAAAATCAATGAACATGAGCTGGAAGGGCTATTAGAGCAAGAGCTTAATTCGGTCGAGGAGAACCTTCTGCAAGCATCACGTTCCTTACAGCGAATGGGGGAAGCTATGCCTGGATTTGGGATCTGTGCCGCGGTACTTGGGATTGTTATTACCATGCAATCGATCGATGGAACAATTGCGGTAATCGGCGTGAAAGTGGCAGCTGCGCTGATTGGTACGTTCCTCGGGGTATTTATCTGTTATTGCCTGATTGATCCGCTTGCCAACGCAATGGAGCAATTAGTGAAAAAGAAAATGACCTCGTTCGAATGTTTACGCACCATCATGGTTAATCAAGTGGCAGGAAAACCGCCGCTACTTGCTGTCGATGCAGGACGAAAAATGTTACCGGTGGAAAGTAAACCCTCTTTCACGCAGTTGGAAACCTGGGTTGATACCCGTCAGGATGCACAAGCGGCATGAGTGGGCGTCAGAAAGGCCACACAACGATCATCAAGCGTAGCTCCCGTCGTGCCCATAGTGGCGGGCATGGCGGGGCGTGGAAAGTTGCGTTTGCCGATTTTATGCTGGCATTGATGTCTCTTTTTATGGTGATGTGGATTATGGGGCAGGTCTCGGAAAAAGATCGTAAGGCGATTATGTATACCTTAAATAATCAGTCGATCTTCGATAGCCACTCTTACAGTCCCATTTCTTTTTCTGCCCACGATCCTGCTCCGGCCAATGCGCCAGAAGTAACGCCCAGCGCCGTGGGAAACGCCACTGCGTCGTCATCACCTACCGCCAAGCTACCTAGCGGTCAGACGAAAGAAGCCAATGCTGAACTGACCGATACTGAGCAAAGAGGATTACAGCAAGCATTAGAAAGCTTGATGATAGGCAAAAAAGCACAGAGTAATATGCGGATCGAACGGTTAGCTCAAGGTATTCGAGTTGTAGTGAATGATGATCAGCACCGAATGATGTTTGAGCGGGGGAGTGCCAAGGTGACGACCTATTTCCAACAATTGTTAGCGAGCCTAGTGCCAGCCTTGAAACAGAGTGGCTCACATCTGATGATTATTGGTCACACCGATGCGACCCCTTATCAACAAAATCCGTTTTATGATAACTGGAGTTTATCGGTTAATCGTGCACAGTCTGCGCGACAGGTGTTACTCCGTGCCGGAATCGAGAGTGATAAAATTATTCAAATTTCTGGAGTGGCTGATCAGAAACTGCTGGACCCGCAACAGCCGACCAACGCGATCAATCGGCGTATAGAATTCATCATTCTCTCCGCGGAGGGGCTATCAGCCTGGGAGAAATCCTTTACCATGCCCGCCACACATTCGATACCGGTCTCGTCAGTGAACAACGAGTGAGAGCAGGAATAGGTTTTTTAGTGCTCGCGCTGATGATGGCGGCACCGCAGGTTTATGCTGCAACGATAACGAGCTCGCCTCAATATGTTGCCGATAAGCAACAACGTGAACGAAACCGACTGCGGTTATGGCAACAGGCTACGCATCGACAGTCGAATATGACCACCACGAGTGCGCCGACTTTAGCAGAAGAGAAGAAACAGCGGCGGCAACACTCTCTTTACCTGTTAAATCGAGGAATAATTCCTGGGGGAAGTGGCTTGGGGTGGGCGTTATTGCCTCCTGAGGAGTTACTGCGGGAAACAGGGTCGCCGAGATTGTTGGCGACGCTTGAACAGGTAATCGATACGCTACAAGCGCAGATAGGGCTACCTTATCGTTGGGGAGGCCAGACGCCTAATCAAGGATTTGATTGCAGTGGACTCGTCTGGTTTGCTTTTCGACATCACGTCAATTGGCCGCTTCCTCGGACCGCAAGTACCTTATTTAGCGATAAGCGGATGAGTGTAGTTAATCTAGGACGATTACGTCGAGGGGATCTGCTTTTTTTCACGATTCATCGACAATCCGCTCCCGATCACGTTGGTGTCTATTTAGGTAATCGTCAATTTATCGAAGCGCCGCGTACCGGCCTAGCCATCCGTATCAGCCAACTTGATGCACCCTTTTGGCAACAGCACTTTGCGGGGGCTCGCCGCGTATTAACGGAATGGACAATACGTGACCGCTTTATCGGCAAAGGGAGTGAATAAAATATTAATTTTGAGAACGTTATCGATTTTTCTAGTCACAATAGTTGGCCTTCCGTTAGGGTGTCATAAGATTAACGCTAATAATTTCCAGCATAAGTGAGGGTCGTATGTCGAAAGCAGAAGTTTTTCATCTTGGTTTAACAAAAGCCGATTTACAAGGCGCGACATTAGCCATTGTTCCCGGGGCACCAGAAAGGGTTAGAAAAATTGCCGAACTCATGGATAACCCTCACCCCCTCGCCTCGCATCGTGAGTTCACCTCATGGCGGGCAGAAATCGACGGGCAATCCGTTATTGTCTGCTCGACAGGTATCGGGGGACCTTCTACCTCAATTGCGGTGGAAGAGTTAGCACAATTAGGGGTCCGGACGTTTTTACGTATCGGCACCACGGGGGCTATTCAACCGGATATTCAAGTAGGTGATGTATTGGTGACTACAGGTGCTGTACGACTTGATGGGGCGAGCCGACATTTTGCACCCATAGAGTTTCCGGCAGTGGCAGACTTTAGCTGTACCACGGCTTTAGTCGACGCGGCTAAAGCCTTAGGAGCCTCGACCCATATCGGTATTACGGCATCTTCTGATACCTTCTATTCCGGCCAAGAGCGCTACGACACCTATTCCGGTCGAGTAGTCAGTGCTTTTCAAGGAAGTTTGCAAGAATGGCAGCTGATGGGCGTACTTAACTATGAGATGGAGTCGGCTACGCTATTTACTCAGTGCGCAAGCCAAGGGCTGCGTGCAGGGATGATCGCGGGTGTGATTGTCAACCGTACTCAGCAAGAGATACCGGACGAAAGTACCATGCAAAATACCGAAAGTATGGCGGTACGGATTGTCGTCGAAGCCGCTCGTCGCTTACTGTAAACCCCTCTCGCTTTATTAGGTAGAAAACGTATAGTGTTGCTATAAGATCAATTAGCGTAATAGGTGAATTGAAATGATAGCGACACTGTTAACGTTTAGCTTTGCAGCAATGCTCCTAACCTTGACTCCTGGACTCGATACCGCTCTGATATTAAGAACCTCCATTGCAGAAGGCCGTAAAAATGGGTTTAAGGCTGCATTAGGGATCAATACAGGGTGTTATATTTGGGGGGCCATTGTGGCACTAGGGCTGGGTGCACTGCTTGCAGCCTCGCAAGTTGCTTACGATTGTTTAAAGTGGATCGGTGCCGCTTATCTACTCTGGTTAGCCATTAAACTTGTTTTGGCTCGCCCACAACCCTTAGCTATCGACTCGACCAACTCCCAATCTAAATCTACAACGACGAATTGGTTTTTGCGGGGGTGTTTAGGAAATGTGTTAAATCCCAAAATAGGTATTTTCTACGTCAGCTTTTTGCCGCAATTTATCCCAGTAGGGCAATCTCCAATGATCTGGACCTTCTTATTAGTTTCTATTCATGTGGTTATCGGGACCTTATGGTCAACCGTATTAATTAATGTCGCGGCGAAAGCATCGGGTTATTTACGACAACCCAATATTATTCAGTGGATGAACCGCGTTACGGCAGGAGTATTTGTGTTGTTTGCTGCAAAACTCGCGTTCAGTTCGCGATAATTCACCAATACAGTAAGAGGGCGATCTTGGATTTTCAGAATGTAATTTATCTGGCCTTGGTATTGTGCGGTATTGTTGTGGGGTGGCTAATTGCTATCTTACGCACAGGGCAGAGCACGGCGGTAAGGGAGGCGGAATTCGCCCATCTTTCACAGAACCTACAGCTTAGCGAACAGCGTGAACAAGCGCAGCAACAGCAGCTGCAGGCGTTACAGCAACGGCAAAGTGAGTGGCATGCGAAAGCCGCCGCTGCCCAGGAAAAACTGCAACAATTGGAGTATTGGCAGCAGCAGACCGAACAGCTTAATCAAGAATTACGCCATCAATTTGATCTTAATCGCGCACAAGAGGCAGAGTTGAGGGAAATCACCACCCGCTGGCAAGAGTCACAACGCGCGATGGAAGAAAAACATCAGCTGTTAACCGACAGTGAAAAGCGGCTCACTACGCAGTTTGAAAACCTCGCTAGCCGGATTTTCGAACAGACACACCGGCGAGTGGACGAGCAGAACCGTCAAAGTTTAACCGGCCTATTATCTCCTTTACGCGATCAGTTGGATGGATTTCGTCGTCACGTGAGTGAAAGCTTTAGCCAAGAAGCTCGGGAAAGACATACGCTTACGCATGAAATAAAACAGTTACAACAACTAAATAGCCAAATGGCACAGGAAGCGCTTAACCTAACGAATGCTTTGAAAGGTGATAATAAAATTCAGGGGAATTGGGGAGAGGTTGTTTTAGCACGGGTGCTAGAGGCCTCGGGGCTGCGCGAGGGGTATGAATACCAGACCCAAGTCAGTATCCAGAACGAACAAAAGCGTTATCAACCCGATATTATTGTTCGATTACCTCAAGAGAAAGATGTGGTGATCGATGCTAAAATGACTTTGGTCGCTTATGAACGCTATTTCAATGCTACGGATGACACAGTGCGTCAGCAAGCCGCTCAAGAACATATTATGGCCGTACGCCAGCACATCCGTGGGTTAGGTCGTAAAGATTATCAAGGTTTACCGGGATTGCGCAGCCTTGACTATGTGTTGATGTTTATCCCTCTTGAGCCTGCGTTTCTTCTGGCGCTGGACCGAGAACCCGAGCTGATCAATGAGGCGTTATCACATAATATTATGCTGGTGAGCCCTACCACGCTGCTGGTGGCATTACGGACCATTAATAATTTGTGGCGTTATGAGCATCAAAGCCAAAACGCGCAAAAAATTGCTGAACGTGCGGCAAAACTTTACGACAAAATGCGCTTGTTTGTAGAGGATATGACCATGCTTGGTGGGACCTTGGATAAGGCGCAATTCAGTTATCATCAGGCGATGAAAAAACTGACCCATGGACGGGGAAATATGCTGGCACAAACCGAAGCATTTAGACAATTGGGCGTTGAGGTAAAACGTCCTATAGACAAGCAATTAACCGAACAAGCCATGTCAGATGAGCCGGACTCTGATACACTTGATACAGACGCATTGACTAAGCAGGTAAATACAGATGGCAGATAATTCCAAGGACACCACCCACTTTGGCTTTCAAACCGTAGCCAAAGATGAAAAGGCCGGCAAAGTAGCCGATGTATTCCATTCCGTTGCGGCGAAATACGACCTGATGAACGACTTAATGTCGATGGGTATTCACCGGGTTTGGAAACGCTTCACTATCGATTGTAGTGGTGTTCGTCGTGGGCAACGAGTGCTCGACTTGGCGGGCGGAACCGGTGATTTAACTGCAAAATTTTCTCGCTTAGTGGGAGAAACAGGCGAAGTCGTTCTCGCAGATATTAATAGCTCAATGCTCAAAATGGGACGCGAAAAACTACGCAATTTGGGTATTGCTGGAAATGTCAGCTACGTACAAGCCAATGCCGAAGCGTTACCTTTCCCAGATAACTATTTTGACTGTATTACCATCTCTTTTGGCCTGCGTAACGTAACAGATAAAGATAAAGCGCTTGCTTCAATGTTCCGGGTCTTAAAGCCGGGCGGGCGCCTATTAGTGCTCGAGTTCTCTAAACCGTTACTTGAACCCCTTAGTAAAGTTTATGATGCGTACTCCTTCCATATCCTGCCGCGTATTGGGCAGTTGGTGGCGAATGATGCCGAAAGTTATCGCTATCTTGCCGAATCAATTCGTATGCATCCAGATCAAGAGACGTTAAAACAGATGATGGAAGATGTCGGGTTTGAAAACAGTACCTATTACAATCTCACTGGCGGGATCGTGGCACTGCATCGCGGGTATAAATTTTAATGCCAACCATGCCAATGATCACGGCGCTACTTGAGCAAGGGCTTAATCGGACGCTCTGGCAGGATCGTGGGGCGAAAAGCACTCGGCAGCGCTTAAAAGGGAAAATACTTACCCTCAATATTCGCGAGCTAGGGCAACCGCTAGTCCTCTATTTTAGCGATCAACAGATCGATGTATTGAGTACCGCGACGCCAGACAGTGATTGTACTGTCACGCTGAGCATCAGGGTATTGCCTCAATTACAAGACCGCAAAAATCTAACATCGTTGATTAAGTCGAGCCAAGTTGAAGTAGAAGGTGATCTGCAAGTTATACAGCTTTTTTCGACCCTGATAGATTTAGCCGAATTCGATCCCGCAGAGTACCTTGCACCCTGGGTCGGAGACTTATTGGCACAATCAGTGACCCAAAAGGGTAAGAATATCGCCACTTTTGTCCAGCGAACCTTCCTTCGACGCCAGTCACAAGTCAGTGATACGCTGATTGAAGAGTGGCGCGTCGTGCCTGGGGCACTTGAACAAGCCTGGTTTTGTGAAGAAGCGCAGGCTGTCGCACGACAATGTGATGCGTTAGAAGAACGTTTATCGAAATTGGAGACGCTATGACGTTTGGCGAGTTGCGTAGGCTCTATTTTATTATCCGCATTTTTTTAACTTATGGATTAGATGAGTTAATTCCTCGAACACGTTTAGCCTTACCACTTAGGCTTTGGCGCAGGGGCGTTTTCTGGATACCTAACAGACATCAAGATAAAGCGATCGGATTACGTTTACGTCTTGCCTTGGAGCAGTTGGGTCCTGTCTGGATCAAACTGGGACAAATGCTATCGACTCGCCGCGATCTCTTTCCTCCTGAAATTGCTGATCAATTAGCGTCGCTGCAAGATCGCGTTCCCCCTTTCGACGGCGTTCGCGCGAAAGCACAGATTGAAAAATCCTTAGGTGGCCCAGTGGAAACCTACTTCGATGATTTTGATATCAATCCGCTAGCGTCGGCATCGATTGCACAGGTTCATACGGCAATTCTCAAAGAGAACCAAAAGCATGTTGTGATCAAGGTGATCCGGCCCGATATCCTGCCAGTGATTAAAGCCGATATGCGACTCATTTATCGGCTAGCGAGTTGGTTACCGAGGATTTTACCGGACGGTCGTCGTCTTCGCCCGATTGAAGTGGTCAAAGATTACGAGAAAACGCTGATCGATGAGCTGAATCTTCTTCGCGAAGGTGCAAACGCCATTCAGCTACGCCGTAATTTTGAAGGTAACAATCTGCTGTATGTGCCGGAGGTTTACTCCGACTATGGCAGTGAAACGATGTTAGTGATGGAGCGTATCTACGGTATCCCGATCTCTGACACGCAAACACTGGTAGAGCGAGGCATTAATATGCAGCTCCTTGCTGAGCGTGGCGTGCAGGTCTTCTTTACCCAAGTCTTTCGCGACAGTTTTTTCCATGCGGATATGCACCCAGGCAATATTTTTGTTAGTCATGACCATCCTGATGACCCTCAATATATCGCCATCGACTGTGGAATTGTTGGCTCGTTAAATAAAAACGATAAGCGCTATCTCGCAGAAAACTTTATCGCCTTTTTTAATCGTGATTATCGACGCGTCGCTGAATTACACGTGGATTCTGGATGGGTTCCTCCCGATACCAATGTCGAAGATTTTGAGTTTTCCATTAGGACAGTGTGCGAACCGATTTTTGAAAAGCCCTTGGCTGAAATCTCTTTTGGTCATGTACTGCTCAATCTCTTCAATACCGCACGTCGCTTCAATATGGAAGTTCAGCCACAGCTTGTGTTGTTGCAGAAAACCTTACTTTATATCGAAGGTATTGGTCGCCAACTTTATCCGCAATTGGACTTATGGAAGACAGCAAAACCCTTCCTCGAAGACTGGATTAAGGATCAGGTAGGACTGCCTGCGCTGTGGCGTACGGTGAAAACTAAGGCGCCTATGTGGGCGGAGCGTCTACCTGAATTACCGGAACTTGTTTTTGATACACTTCATCATCACAAGTTGTTAAAACACAGCGTTGATCAGCTTGCCAATCAACTCAACCAACAGCATAACCGTCATACTCAAGTTCGATACTTATGGGGAATGGGCGCGATCTGTTTGCTCAGTAGCACAGCAGTCATGTTGGTTCATCCAGAGTCGAAATGGATGTCTGGTGGATTACTGGCAGGCGCCTTAATCAGCTGGCTAGTGGGTTGGCGAAAAACTACGTAAAGAGTTATGCCAGAGCACAGTATTGGCGTTGAACATCTGGTATGATTAATTTTAATTAACAAGATATTATCATTTTGAGGTCATCATGGCTGGGATCAGTATTACCAAACTCCTCATCATTGCCGTTATTGTTATCCTATTTTTTGGAACCAAAAAGCTTCGTAATCTAGGGTCTGACTTAGGTTCTTCCATTAAAGGCTTCAAAAAAGCAATGAGCGACGACGAGACAAAAAAAGATCAGGACGCCGATTTCTCAACAAAATCTCTCTCTGATTCTGAAAGCGTTTCGCACTCTGATGTTAAGCACAAAGACAAAGATCAGGTATAACCCGTGTTCGATATAGGATTTAGCGAGTTACTACTGGTTTTCGTGATTGGGCTGGTTGTGTTAGGCCCAGAACGGCTTCCGGTAGCAGTTAAAACGGTCGTCGGCTGGATCCGTGCGATTCGTTCCTTGGCGGCGAACGTTCAGCATGAACTGGCTCAAGAGCTAAAGCTGCAAGAGCTACAGGACAGCGTTAAAAAGGTGGAAGAGGCCGGTAAGGGAATGCTTTCCCCTGAACTGAAAGAGTCTATTGAAGAATTGCGCAAAACCGCGGATTCAGTGAAGCAAACCTATCACGAATCGATTGAAACGGAGCGAAGTGAAGATTTAGCCTCTCACTCGGATTCAGTAGACAACGCTACACCCCCTGCTCCCAGCCAGCCAAAGGCTCAAGCGCAGGCACAAGCGGTTCAGCCGACCGCGACTAGCTCACGTCTAGTGACTCCTGAAGACGAAAAAGCGGCCGCCGCAGTGAAGTCAACGCCTGTCGCTGACACCGCTCAAGGTGCCGCAAAAGAAGCAACCTCCTCTACAAGCGAAGATAAAAGTTAATGGATGTCGAAGATACTCAACCGCTAATCAGCCACTTAATAGAACTCCGTAAGCGGCTGCTTAACTGTATTATTGCCGTATTAGTTATTTTTTTAGCTTTAATCTATTTTGCTAACGATATTTACCAACTGATTGCTGCGCCACTTATCCGTCAAATGCCGGTAGGGGCGAGTATGATTGCAACGGACGTTGCTTCACCTTTTTTTACCCCGATTAAGCTAACTATCATCGTTTCAGTGTTTCTGGCGGTGCCAGTGATCCTATACCAAGTCTGGGCATTTATCGCACCAGCTTTGTATCGCCATGAACGTAAACTGGTAATGCCGTTACTCTTCTCAAGCTCTCTACTGTTCTATGTTGGAGTAGCCTTTGCCTATTTTATTGTTTTCCCACTGGCCTTCGGTTTTTTTGCCAAGACTGCGCCTCAAGGCGTACAGATTGCTACGGATATCAGTAACTACCTCGACTTTGTCATGGCTATATTCTTAGCCTTCGGTGTCGCATTTGAAGTTCCCATTGCAATAGTTCTACTGTGCTGGACTGGCTTAACCACACCTGATGATTTACGAAAAAAACGTCCTTATATCTTAGTGGGTGCGTTTGTTGTGGGCATGCTGTTAACACCTCCTGACGTTTTTTCTCAAACTTTACTCGCTATTCCGATGTACTGCCTATTTGAAGTCGGCGTATTCTTCTCACGTTATTATGTAGGAAAAGGACGTTGGGATAAGGAACAGGATAGCGAATCCTGAGGTCCCACTCTCAGGTTCTGCGGAATTAGCTGCGGAACAACGTTGAACCAGGCCACGTAAAGTGGCCTCGCGTTGGAAAATAAGATGTTTGATATTGGTGTTAACCTTACAAGTACGCAGTTTGCAAAAGATAGAAAACAAATCGTCACCCGTGCTCAGCAAGCAGGCATCACTGGGATTTTAATTACCGGAACAAATGCTCTGGAAAGCCAGCAAGCACAATTTCTCGCCACACAACATCCCGGTTACTGTTGGTCTACTGCTGGCGTTCATCCTCATCATGCTAGTGAGTGGTCGCAAGAAACCGCCGGAACACTTCGTCGCCTAGCGAGCCAATCTCAAGTCGTTGCCATCGGTGAATGTGGCCTAGATTACAACCGTAATCTCTCTAACCCAGAGCAACAAGAGTATGCATTCAATGCTCAACTTGAGTTAGCGGCTGAATTATCCATGCCTGTTTTTCTGCATTGTCGTGAAGCACATGACCGTTTCATGGCGATCCTTACACCATGGCTAGGTAAGCTTCCTGCCGTCGTGGTGCACTGTTTCACCGGCTCGAAAAATGAACTCGAAGAGTATCTTGCACAGGGGATGATGGTCGGTATCACTGGGTGGGTATGCGATGAACGGCGTGGGATGGAAGTTAGAGAGCTATTGCCTTTAATCCCAGCTGACCGATTATTACTGGAGACGGATGCTCCCTATCTACTCCCGCGAGATATGCGGCCGCGTCCACCCTCTAGGCGCAATGAACCTTGTTATCTTCCCCACATCGTCCACCAGGTTGCAACGTGGCGAGGCGAGGATCCACAAAGTTTAGCAGTACAAACCGACAGTAATGCACGTCGTTTATTTGGGCTAAGCGGTTTATAACTATTTTTTGGTAAAGGCGTCGTTCTCGACGCTACGCGTGACGGTTTTATTTAATAGATTGAGCAATAAGATTGAGCGTGTTTCGCCATCGGTTTCTTGGTAAATAGCGCTCATCCCCTCAAAAATACCTTCAGTAATGATAACGCTCTCGCCGGCTTGCGGCAGGGCGGGGGAGAAATGATTATCTGGAGGACAGGCTTGTAAGCTAGCGATGACTTGCTCGGGAACCAGAGCGAGTGTTCGACCAAAGCGAACAAAATGGCTGACGCCACGTGTGGCACTGATTGTAGTGGTATGAATGATCTCTGGATCAAACTGTAAAAAAAGGTAGTTTGGAAAAAGTGGCTCACAGACCTTTTTCACTTTTGCCCGAACCAACTTTTCTGTCTCGATCATCGGGACAAAACAGGTAACGTGCTGTCTTTCGAGATGTTCTTGCGCGCGAGCCATCTGCCCACGTTTACAATACAATAAATACCAACTAGCCATAATCTCTCCAAGGGTAACGGTAAATGATAACAAAGAGATATTTATTGGTATAGTTTACTTATAAGATAAGCCTCAGAGATCTCAGTAAATTCTGGATTTTAGCTAAATAAATCGCAGCGTCTATCGCTATTCATACATATAATGGCAGTATTGCCCATCATAATCGCAGATATTACCCGTTATGAAATATCAGGACTTAAGAGACTTTATTCAGCAGTTGGAAGCCATCGGTGAACTGAAAAGGATCACCTTACCGATCGATCCCAATCTTGAAATGACTGAAATTGCTGACCGAACCTTAAGAGCAGGGGGCCCGGCATTATTATTCGAAAACCCGAAAGGTTATGAGATGCCGGTATTATGTAACCTCTTCGGTACTCCACGACGAGTGGCCCTAGGTATGGGGAGAGACGATGTGAGTGCGCTTCGCGAAGTGGGCGAGCTATTGGCCTTTCTTAAGGAGCCGGAACCCCCTCGTGGATTCCGTGATCTTTTTGATAAACTTCCACGTTTCAAAAACGTTCTGAATATGCCAACTAAAAGGCTACGTTCAGCACCTTGCCAAGACCATATCCAGCAAGGTGACGATGTTGATTTACATAAAATTCCAGTCATGCGTTGTTGGCCTGAAGATGCCGCCCCCTTAATCACATGGGGATTAGTCGTGACCCGCGGGCCTCATAAAGAGCGTCAAAATCTCGGTATCTATCGATTACAAGTAATCGGAAAAAATAGATTAATTATGCGTTGGTTGTCCCATCGTGGTGGCGCCCTCGATTTTCAGGAGTGGTGTAAGGAACATCCTGGAGAACGTTTCCCTGTGAGTGTCGCCCTAGGTGCCGATCCTGCGACAATTCTTGGTGCAGTGACGCCAGTACCGGATGGCTTGTCCGAATATGCTTTTGCCGGGTTATTAAGAGGTACCAAAACAGAAGTGGTGAAATGCCTCTCCTCTGATTTGGAGGTTCCAGCTAGCGCTGAAATCGTGCTCGAAGGCTATATCGAACCCGGTGATTTAGCACCGGAGGGGCCTTATGGTGACCATACCGGATATTACAACGAAGTGGATGACTTCCCCGTCTTCACTGTTACGCATGTTACCCATCGCGATAAACCTATTTATCATTCGACCTATACTGGACGGCCACCGGATGAACCTGCCGTACTGGGCGTTGCCTTAAATGAGGTGTTAGTCCCTATACTGATCAAACAGTTTCCGGAAATCGTGGATTTTTACTTACCGCCGGAAGGCTGTTCGTACCGTTTAGCGGTGGTAACGATTAAGAAACAGTATGCAGGGCATGCTAAGCGCGTTATGTTTGGCGTGTGGTCTTTCTTACGTCAGTTTATGTATACCAAATTCGTGATAGTCTGTGACGATGACGTTAATGCCCGAGATTGGAATGACGTAATTTGGGCGATCACTACGCGAATGGACCCCGCACGTGACACGGTACTTGTCGAGAATACTCCCATCGATTATCTCGACTTCGCTTCACCCGTTTCAGGCTTAGGTTCTAAAATGGGGATGGATGCTACCAATAAATGGCCAGGTGAAACAGACCGGGAATGGGGACGGCCTATCGTCAAAGATCCTGACGTCACCGCCCGCGTGGATGCCCTTTGGGATGAACTAGCAATTTTCCAGAAAAATTAAGGCCAACCTTACTATAAACTTGTCAGTACCTGACAGAGGTAACGAATGACTATTTTGAGCTGTAACGTAATTTCTGTAGAAACTATCACTGAGACCGTTTATCGGGTGAGGATTGTCCCTGAAACCGAATTCACTTTTCGCGCTGGCCAATATCTAATGGTTGTTATGGACGAGCAAGATAAACGTCCCTTCTCTGTTGCCTCAACGCCGATGGAAAAAGATATTATTGAATTACACATCGGGGCTTCGGACATGAATCTTTACGCTATGGCAGTGATGGATAAAATTCGTCAGCAGAAAACGATTCAAGTGGATATGCCCCATGGTAATGCTTGGTTACGTGAAGGTGGTGAACGGCCTATCATCCTGATTGCGGGGGGAACGGGATTCTCTTATGCCCGCTCAATCTTATTAACCGCCTTAGCGGAAAATCCACAGCGGGAGATTGAACTCTATTGGGGAGGGCGTGAGCCTCAGCACCTTTATGATTTAACGGAGCTTGAAGCCCTAGCCGTCCGTCATCCTTCGCTTAAGATTATCCCGGTGGTTGAACAGCCTGACGCGCAGTGGCAAGGACGTACAGGAACCGTTCTCCCTGCGGTACTTAATGATCACGTCTCGCTTGCTGCACATGACATTTATATTGCAGGTCGCTTCGAAATGGCCAAAATTGCCCGCGAGCGTTTTTGTACCGAAGCAGGTGCGCAAGCTGAAAATATTTATGGGGATGCTTTCGCTTTCTTATAAGCCACTTTTATCCCTGTAGACTTCTTTGTTCAAGACCGATCAACTCATCGTTATCGGTCTTTTTTATTGGTTAGCTAGCCTTAATATCATGAATACCCTTTACCTCTTGTCGCTAAGGACCCAGTGCGCATTCTAGTAAAAAGCTGTGCTACCATATGCGCTGATTTTGAACCCTTTGGAGAAGGCAGAATGAATTCGTTACCCGCACTCTACCGTGCTCATCTTGAAAGTTTGATCGCTCACGCACGCATTATTCTGGCGCGGTCACAGCGCGATGCACTATTAATTCATTCTGGAGAACTGATCACTGCTTTCCAAGATGATCATGCTTACCCCTTTAAAGTGAATCCCTTGTTCAAAGCCTGGTTGCCGATCACTGAAACCGCTAATTGTTGGTTATGGATTGATGGTAAGACGCGGCCAACACTCTATTTCTATTCTCCAACAGACTATTGGCACAAAGTCGATCCATTGCCTGACACTTACTGGAGCCAAGAATTTACGATTGTGGCAGTAAAGCAGGCCAATGATATTGCGAGGTTATTACCGGCTGATCGCAGTAATGTTGCTTACCTTGGTTCGGCGACGCATCGCGCAACTGAGCTTGGTATTCCTGCCTCGCAGCATAACCCGCAACCGATCATTGACTATCTTCATTATTATCGCAGTTTTAAAACTGATTATGAGCTGTATTGCATGCGTGAAGCACAGCAAACTGCGGTTAAAGGACATCTGGCTGCACGTGAAAGTTTCTTCTCTGGCGCGAGCGAATTTGAAATCAATAATGTCTATCTTGCGGCGACAGGACAACGTGATACCAATGTGCCTTATGGAAACATTGTGGCGATCAATGAACATGCTTCTGTCTTACACTACACGCATCTCGATCATCAGCGACCAACATCACCCCGCAGTTTTCTCTTAGATGCGGGGAGTGAGTTCAACGGTTATGCAGCGGATTTAACGCGCTCCTATGCAGCATCGCCAACAACCTTATATGCCGAGCTTGTGTCTGCAGTGAATCAACATGAACTGGCACTCATTGATACGTTAAAAGTGGGGCAGCGTTACAGCGATTATCACTTGCAAATGAATCAGCGTATTGCCTCTATTCTCTGCGAAGCCGGTATTATGAAAGGTCTGAGCGAAGAAATTCTAGTGAGTGAAAATATCACTTCTACCTTTATGCCGCATGGCATAGGTCACTCACTCGGATTACAAGTTCACGATGTGGCCGGTTTTATGCAAGACGATCAAGGGACTCATCTTGCCGCCCCAGCGGAATACCCATGGTTACGTTGTACACGTGTGATCGAACCCCGTATGGTATTAACGATTGAACCTGGTCTGTATTTTATTGAGTCACTGCTCGCACCTTGGCGTAACAGTGCTTACAGTCGACACTTCAATTGGAATGTAATAGATGAATTGAAAGGCTATGGCGGGATCCGTATTGAAGATAATGTGATTATGTGGCCTGAGCGAGTCGAAAATATGACGCGTGATTTACAGCTACCTTAATGCAAAGCTATCCGATTCCTGTTCAGGCAGAAACAATAGTAGAAGAGACGATAAAGAAAAGTCGTTTCATCACCTACATTGTGCACACCGTTGGCGTAGACGCAGCAAAAAGTGTTGTTCAAATGATCAAAGAACATCACCCTGCGGCTCGCCATCATTGCTGGGCCTTTGTTGCAGGAGCCCCTAATGACTCGCAACAATTGGGCTTCTCGGATGATGGCGAGCCTTCGGGCACAGCAGGTAAACCAATGTTAGCGCAATTAATGGGGAGTGGACTGGGTGAAGTTACCGCCGTCGTGGTGCGCTACTACGGTGGAATCATGCTCGGAACGGGGGGATTAGTGAAAGCCTATGGCGGCGGGGTACAGCAAGCTCTTCAGCAAGTTGAGCGACACATTAAAATTCCCAAGAAAGTCTACCGGCTACAGTGCCAGTATAGCCAGTTAACAGAGATCGAACGTATTGTGCAGCGTTACCAAGGTGAACTACGCGATACACATTTCACCGAACACGTCACAGTTAATATTGCCCTGCCAGAAGCCCTTCTAGCAGAGTGTAATGAGGCACTGAGTCAATTTAGTCGTGGTGAATTACACTTACAGCAGCAATAAATAATCCTGAATCAGGTCGAATAGGACAGGCAGCATGCAATTCCGAGCCCTTACCCGTATTGTAGGTCTTTTAATTATTATCTTCTCTGGCACCATGATGTTGCCGGGGCTAGTGGCGTTGATCTACCGAGATGGGGCGGGGAGGGCGTTTAGCCAAACCTTTCTCACCGCGTTAGTGCTTGGCTCTCTACTTTGGTGGCCCAACCGTAAGCATCGCCGTGAACTCAAACCCCGCGAAGGTTTTTTTATTGTAGTACTATTTTGGATAGTACTGGGTAGCGTAGGGGCCTTACCCTTTATGTTCGCTGAACGACCGCATCTTTCAGTCACTGATGCCTTTTTTGAATCGTTTTCAGGCCTGACTACCACTGGTGCGACAACCCTTATCGGTCTAGATACCTTACCCAAGGCAATTCTCTTTTATCGGCAAATGTTGCAGTGGTTAGGCGGGATGGGGATTATCGTTTTAGCCGTAGCAATCTTACCGATATTAGGGGTAGGGGGCATGCAGCTTTACCGTGCAGAGATGCCGGGTCCTTTGAAAGATAATAAGATGCGCCCGAGGATTGCAGAAACAGCTAAAACGTTATGGTTAATTTATGTTTTACTCACTATAGCCTGCGCACTAGCCTTATGGTTCGCCGGGATGCCTTTATTTGATGCGATTGGCCATAGCTTCTCGACGATTTCCATCGGCGGCTTTTCAACACATGACTCAAGTGTCGGTTATTTCAATAGCCCATTAATCAACAGTATTATTGCAATTTTCCTATTAATCTCTGGCTGTAATTATGGCCTCCATTTTTCCCTGCTTTCTGGAAGAAGCCTTAAAGTCTATTGGCGTGACCCTGAGTTTCGCGTCTTTATTGGTGTACAGTTGAGTTTAGTTGTGGTGGCTACCCTAATTTTAATGACGCATAACGTCTATCACGGATTTTGGGCCACCCTTGATCAAGCCTTTTTTCAAGTCGTCTCGATGGCAACGACAGCTGGATTCACTACGGATAGTATCGCGCACTGGCCATTGTTCTTGCCTGTATTACTATTATGTACCGCGTTTATCGGCGGATGTGCCGGTTCGACAGGGGGTGGGCTTAAGGTTATCCGTATCCTTTTACTCTTCAAACAAGGTAACCGTGAGTTAAAGCGTTTAGTGCATCCTAACGCCGTCTACACTATCAAACTGGGGGATCGCCCTTTACCTGAGCGAATTATTGAAGCGGTATGGGGATTCTTCTCGGCTTATGCTTTGGTCTTTTTAGTGAGCATGATGGCGATCATCGCAACGGGCGTGGATAACTTTTCAGCATTTGCCGCGGTCGCTGCTACGCTCAATAACTTGGGTCCAGGTCTTGGCGTGGTAGCAGATAACTTTGCATCGATGAATGACACTGCGAAGTGGATACTTATTTCAACTATGCTTTTTGGGCGTTTAGAAGTTTTTACGCTATTAGTTCTTTTCACGCCAACCTTCTGGCGTCAATAAGGTGTATCAATGAAAACTCTTCTTCTTTATTCCACACGTGATGGCCAAACGCATAAAATTGCGCAAGCTATTCAACTGGATATGGTCCCGCAACAGGTCGATCTTTATGATTTAACGGCATTACCTAATATTGATTGGTCGCTATACGATAAAGTGATCATTGGTGCATCGATTCGCTACGGGCGCTTTGCGCCACAGCTGGCAGAATTTGTCGACGCTCACCTCGAGGAATTAGGGCAGCGCTATAGTGCGTTCTATTCGGTAAACCTTACGGCGCGTAAACCTGACAAGTCGTCCCCACAGACGAATGTCTACACACATAAGTTTTTGAGCGGGTCGGCCTGGGTACCTGATGAGGTCGCGGTTTTTGCTGGCGCATTACGTTATCCCCGTTATCGATGGTTCGATCGCTTTATGATCGGATTAATTATGAAGATGACCGGGGGAGAAACCGATAAGACTAAAGAAGTTGAATACACGCAGTGGGAGAAAGTTCGAGAATTTGCCCTAAAAATTGCTGAGAAAAAGAGCAAATCGGTGGCAAATTGAGTGGTTAGGTTAGAAAAGAAACGAACGAGAAATTTTTTTAAATAATCCCTTGCGCTCTGAGCGGAACTCCCTATAATGCGCATCCACTGACACGGCAAAGCGAGATACGCAGCGCGGTGACAGGGACTGAAGCGATTCGGTCCAGGAGAAAAAATCAAAATAATGATTGACTCCTGAGGTGAAGCGAGTAATATACGCCACCTCGCGACAACGAGTTAAAACGTTGATTCGCAATGCTCTTTAACAATTTATCAGACAATCTGTGTGGGCACTCGCAGGATTGATATCACAAAAAAACTTTGTAGTATCAAGTCTTGAAGAGTGACACTGAAAATTCATTTACGAATAACAGAATAATTTCTTTGAGCATCAAACTTTAAATTGAAGAGTTTGATCATGGCTCAGATTGAACGCTGGCGGCAGGCCTAACACATGCAAGTCGAACGGTAACAGAGAGTAGCTTGCTACTTTGCTGACGAGTGGCGGACGGGTGAGTAATGTCTGGGGATCTGCCTGATGGAGGGGGATAACTACTGGAAACGGTAGCTAATACCGCATAATGTCGCAAGACCAAAGCGGGGGACTTTCGGGCCTCGCACCATCGGATGAACCCAGATGGGATTAGCTAGTAGGTAGGGTAATGGCTTACCTAGGCGACGATCCCTAGCTGGTCTGAGAGGATGACCAGCCACACTGGAACTGAGACACGGTCCAGACTCCTACGGGAGGCAGCAGTGGGGAATATTGCACAATGGGCGCAAGCCTGATGCAGCCATGCCGCGTGTATGAAGAAGGCCTTCGGGTTGTAAAGTACTTTCAGTCAGGAGGAAGGGTGTGAAACTAATACTTTCATGCATTGACGTTACTGACAGAAGAAGCACCGGCTAACTCCGTGCCAGCAGCCGCGGTAATACGGAGGGTGCAAGCGTTAATCGGAATTACTGGGCGTAAAGCGCACGCAGGCGGTTTGTTAAGTCAGATGTGAAATCCCCGGGCTCAACCTGGGAACTGCATTTGAAACTGGCAAGCTTGAGTCTTGTAGAGGGGGGTAGAATTCCAGGTGTAGCGGTGAAATGCGTAGAGATCTGGAGGAATACCGGTGGCGAAGGCGGCCCCCTGGACAAAGACTGACGCTCAGGTGCGAAAGCGTGGGGAGCAAACAGGATTAGATACCCTGGTAGTCCACGCCGTAAACGATGTCGACTTGGAGGCTGTTCCCTTGAGGAGTGGCTTCCGGAGCTAACGCGTTAAGTCGACCGCCTGGGGAGTACGGCCGCAAGGTTAAAACTCAAATGAATTGACGGGGGCCCGCACAAGCGGTGGAGCATGTGGTTTAATTCGATGCAACGCGAAGAACCTTACCTACTCTTGACATCCAGAGAATTTAGCAGAGATGCTTTAGTGCCTTCGGGAACTCTGAGACAGGTGCTGCATGGCTGTCGTCAGCTCGTGTTGTGAAATGTTGGGTTAAGTCCCGCAACGAGCGCAACCCTTATCCTTTGTTGCCAGCACGTAATGGTGGGAACTCAAAGGAGACTGCCGGTGATAAACCGGAGGAAGGTGGGGATGACGTCAAGTCATCATGGCCCTTACGAGTAGGGCTACACACGTGCTACAATGGCGCATACAAAGAGAAGCGACCTCGCGAGAGCAAGCGGACCTCATAAAGTGCGTCGTAGTCCGGATTGGAGTCTGCAACTCGACTCCATGAAGTCGGAATCGCTAGTAATCGTAAATCAGAATGTTACGGTGAATACGTTCCCGGGCCTTGTACACACCGCCCGTCACACCATGGGAGTGGGTTGCAAAAGAAGTAGATAGCTTAACCTTCGGGAGGGCGTTTACCACTTTGTGATTCATGACTGGGGTGAAGTCGTAACAAGGTAACCGTAGGGGAACCTGCGGTTGGATCACCTCCTTACCTGTAAGATACATTGCTGCGAAGTGCTCACACAGATTGTCTGATAAAAATGTAAAGAAGCAAGGCGTCTTGCGAAGCAGACTTATGTCCCCTTCGTCTAGAGGCCCAGGACACCGCCCTTTCACGGCGGTAACAGGGGTTCGAATCCCCTAGGGGACGCCACTTGCTGGTCTGTGAGTGAAAGTCGCCGACACTATTATCTTAAAGCTGACTTACGAGTCGTCTTTAAGATATTGCTCTTTAAAAATCTGGAAACAAGCTGATAAATTGAAAACACTGAATAATGAATAATTATTCGGAGTCTCTCAAAGACTTTTACAGTCTACAACGTCTAAGACGTCTGTGGGTTGTGAGGTTAAGCGAATAAGCGTACACGGTGGATGCCCTGGCAGTCAGAGGCGATGAAGGACGTGCTAATCTGCGAAAAGCGTCGGTAAGGTGATATGAACCGTTATAGCCGACGATATCCGAATGGGGAAACCCAGTGTGTTTCGACACACTATCGTTAACTGAATACATAGGTTAACGAGGCGAACCGAGGGAACTGAAACATCTAAGTACCTCGAGGAAAAGAAATCAACCGAGATTCCCCTAGTAGCGGCGAGCGAACGGGGAGGAGCCCAGAGTCTGCATCAGTCAGTGTGTTAATGGAACGGTCTGGAAAGTCCGGCGATACAGGGTGATAGCCCCGTACATGAAAATGCACTGATTGTGAGCTCGAAGAGTAGGGCGGGACACGTGGTATCCTGTCTGAATATGGGGGGACCATCCTCCAAGGCTAAATACTCCTGACTGACCGATAGTGAACCAGTACCGTGAGGGAAAGGCGAAAAGAACCCCGGCGAGGGGAGTGAAATAGAACCTGAAACCGTGTACGTACAAGCAGTGGGAGCACGCCTTGAGCGTGTGACTGCGTACCTTTTGTATAATGGGTCAGCGACTTATATTTTGTAGCAAGGTTAACCGAATAGGGGAGCCGCAGGGAAACCGAGTCTTAACTGGGCGTTAAGTTGCAAGGTATAGACCCGAAACCCGGTGATCTAGCCATGGGCAGGTTGAAGGTTGGGTAACACTAACTGGAGGACCGAACCGACTAATGTTGAAAAATTAGCGGATGACTTGTGGCTGGGGGTGAAAGGCCAATCAAACCGGGAGATAGCTGGTTCTCCCCGAAAGCTATTTAGGTAGCGCCTCGTGAACTCATCTTCGGGGGTAGAGCACTGTTTCGGCTAGGGGGCCATCCCGGCTTACCAACCCGATGCAAACTACGAATACCGAAGAATGTTATCACGGGAGACACACGGCGGGTGCTAACGTCCGTCGTGAAGAGGGAAACAACCCAGACCGCCAGCTAAGGTCCCAAAGTCATAGTTAAGTGGGAAACGATGTGGGAAGGCCCAGACAGCCAGGATGTTGGCTTAGAAGCAGCCATCATTTAAAGAAAGCGTAATAGCTCACTGGTCGAGTCGGCCTGCGCGGAAGATGTAACGGGGCTAAACTATGCACCGAAGCTGCGGCAGCGACACTATGTGTTGTTGGGTAGGGGAGCGTTCTGTAAGCCGTTGAAGGTGAACTGTGAGGTTTGCTGGAGGTATCAGAAGTGCGAATGCTGACATAAGTAACGATAAAGCGGGTGAAAAACCCGCTCGCCGGAAGATCAAGGGTTCCTGTCCAACGTTAATCGGGGCAGGGTGAGTCGACCCCTAAGGCGAGGCTGAAAAGCGTAGTCGATGGGAAACAGGTTAATATTCCTGTACTTGGTGTTACTGCGAAGGGGGGACGGAGAAGGCTAGGTTATCCGGGCGACGGTTGTCCCGGTTTAAGCGAGTAGGCTGATAGTTTTGGTAAATCCGGACTATCTTAAGGCTGAGACGTGATGACGAGGTTCTACGGAACTGAAGTAATTGATGCCATGCTTCCAGGAAAAGCCTCTAAGCTCTAGGTAACATTGAATCGTACCCCAAACCGACACAGGTGATCAGGTAGAGAATACCAAGGCGCTTGAGAGAACTCGGGTGAAGGAACTAGGCAAAATGGTGCCGTAACTTCGGGAGAAGGCACGCTGGCGCGTAGGTGAAGGGACTTGCTCCTGGAGCTGAAGCCAGTCGAAGATACCAGCTGGCTGCAACTGTTTATTAAAAACACAGCACTGTGCAAACACGAAAGTGGACGTATACGGTGTGACGCCTGCCCGGTGCTGGAAGGTTAATTGATGGGGTTATCCGTAAGGAGAAGCTCTTGATCGAAGCCCCAGTAAACGGCGGCCGTAACTATAACGGTCCTAAGGTAGCGAAATTCCTTGTCGGGTAAGTTCCGACCTGCACGAATGGCGTAATGATGGCCAGGCTGTCTCCACCCGAGACTCAGTGAAATTGAAATCGCTGTGAAGATGCAGTGTACCCGCGGCAAGACGGAAAGACCCCGTGAACCTTTACTATAGCTTGACACTGAACATTGAGCCTTGATGTGTAGGATAGGTGGGAGGCTTTGAAGTGTGGACGCCAGTCTGCATGGAGCCAACCTTGAAATACCACCCTTTAATGTTTGATGTTCTAACGTAGACCCGTGATCCGGGTTGCGGACAGTGTCTGGTGGGTAGTTTGACTGGGGCGGTCTCCTCCCAAAGAGTAACGGAGGAGCACGAAGGTTAGCTAATCACGGTCGGACATCGTGAGGTTAGTGCAAAGGCATAAGCTAGCTTGACTGCGAGAGTGACAGTTCGAGCAGGTGCGAAAGCAGGTCTTAGTGATCCGGTGGTTCTGAATGGAAGGGCCATCGCTCAACGGATAAAAGGTACTCCGGGGATAACAGGCTGATACCGCCCAAGAGTTCATATCGACGGCGGTGTTTGGCACCTCGATGTCGGCTCATCACATCCTGGGGCTGAAGTAGGTCCCAAGGGTACGGCTGTTCGCCGTTTAAAGTGGTACGCGAGCTGGGTTTAGAACGTCGTGAGACAGTTCGGTCCCTATCTGCCGTGGGCGTTGGAGAATTGAGGGGGGTTGCTCCTAGTACGAGAGGACCGGAGTGAACGCACCACTGGTGTTCGGGTTGTCATGCCAATGGCATTGCCCGGTAGCTAAGTGCGGAAAAGATAAGTGCTGAAAGCATCTAAGCACGAAACTTGCCCCAAGATGAGTTCTCCCTGACTCCTTGAGAGTCCTGAAGGGACGTTGAAGACTACGACGTTGATAGGCTGGGTGTGTAAGTGCAGCGATGCATTGAGCTAACCAGTACTAATGACCCGTGAGGCTTAACCTTACAACGCCAGAGGCGTTTTGGATTGAGAGATTTATCAGCGCGTTGACAGATTTTAAGAAACGAATTTGTAGAAACGATGGATTTTTATCGTAATCAAGGCGACAACCGAGCGATAAGAAGGAGCATACACCGGTATGTGACTGACTAGCGCGAGGGAAGTTAACGCCGAGTACGTTAAAAAGACACGTTTTTAGCACCAAGAATTTGCCTGGCGGCACTAGCGCGGTGGTCCCACCTGACCCCATGCCGAACTCAGAAGTGAAACGCCGTAGCGCCGATGGTAGTGTGGGGTCTCCCCATGCGAGAGTAGGGAACTGCCAGGCATCCAATTTTGTGTGCTGATATGGCTCAGTTGGTAGAGCGCACCCTTGGTAAGGGTGAGGTCCCCAGTTCGACTCTGGGTATCAGCACCAGATACAAATAGCATGAGTTCGGAAAAATACAGAATTTTCCTGGCGGCACTAGCGCGGTGGTCCCACCTGACCCCATGCCGAACTCAGAAGTGAAACGCCGTAGCGCCGATGGTAGTGTGGGGTCTCCCCATGCGAGAGTAGGGAACTGCCAGGATCCTTTTAAAAAAGGCCACCTTTACAGGTGGCCTTTTTGCTTTTCAATTTTTGTTCAAAGTTAAGCTGAAATTATTTCACCTACCTCTTACATAACTCGACAGACTATTTCGACCACGTTATATTGGCTATCTGGACGTCTAAATAGAGTTTGAGGAATTAAGGTTATGCCGATTAAAGTACCTGATGAGCTTCCTGCAGTGAATTTTTTGCGTAATGAAAACGTGTTTGTTATGACGGATACACGTGCGCATCTCCAAAATATTCGCCCATTGAAGGTACTAATCCTAAACTTGATGCCGAAAAAAATTGAAACTGAAAATCAGTTTTTACGCTTACTCTCTAACTCACCTTTGCAACTGGATATCCAGCTGCTGCGTATTGATAATAGAGAATCTCGTAATACTCCTGCCGAACACCTTAATACCTTTTATCGTAACTTCGAAGATATTAAAGATGAGAATTATGATGGTCTCATCGTGACAGGCGCTCCATTGGGGTTAGTCGATTTTGACGATGTCGCCTATTGGCCGCAGATCAGTGAAGTATTAACTTGGGCAAAAAAGCATGTCACCTCAACACTTTGTGTCTGTTGGGCGGTACAAGCTGCATTAAATATTCTTTATGGCGTTCCTAAACAAACATTAGAAGAGAAGATATCTGGGGTTTACGAGCATCTGAATTTAGAGCCACATGCGTTACTCACCCGCGGTTTCGATGAAACCTTCCTGGCCCCACATTCCCGCTATGCCGCCTTCCCAGTCGAGATGATTGAAAAATATACTGATTTAGATATCTTGGCTAGCTCTGAGCAAGCAGGAGCTTATCTCATGGCCTCTCGAGATAAAAGATTAGTATTAGTAACGGGGCATCCAGAGTACGACGCACACACCCTGGCGGCAGAATTTAATCGTGATACCGAAGCGGGATTATCTCCGATATTGCCTGATAACTATTTCCCAGATAATAATCCGACGAATAAGCCCAAAGCGACTTGGCGAAGTCATGGCCACTTACTCTTCGCAAATTGGCTCAATTACTACGTCTATCAAATTACGCCATTCGACTTACGAGAGATGAATCCCACTTTGGAATAACAGTGTGAGGCACGCCATTCTCAAGGTTGTTTGATCATAATTTTCGTCTACGCTTTTACGCATAATAGGAAAGAGAAAGCGGGGCGAAATGCTTATATTACTTAATCTATTGGCGGCGATAGCCCTATTAGTGTGGGGCACTCAGATCGTACGTTCGGGAATAATGCGCGTATTCGGCACGGACTTGCGACGGGTGCTTAGCCGAAGTGTCGAAAAAAAACCTATCGCTTTTTTCGCAGGAATTGGGGTGACGGCTCTGGTGCAGAGCAGTAATGCGACCACATTATTAGTGACCTCTTTCGTCGCTCAGAATTTAATGACCTTAACCCCCGCGTTAACAGTAATCTTGGGCGCCGATGTCGGTACCGCGCTGATGGCGCGTGTATTAACTTACGACCTTTCTTGGCTATCACCATTATTTATCTTTATCGGTGTTATGTTGTTCATTAGCCGTAAACAGACTCGAGTGGGGCAGATTGGCCATACACTCATCGGTCTTGGCCTAATCCTCTTAGCGTTACAATTAATTGTCGAAGCTTCTCGTCCCATTACCCATGCTGCAGGCGTTCAGGTCTTATTCTCATCGCTGACCGGTGACATATTATTGGATGCACTGGTTGGGGCATTCTTTGCGATGGTCAGTTACTCAAGCCTAGCGGCAGTCCTCATTACCGCGACGCTTACTGCGACAGATGTTATTGCGTTAAAAGTTGCGCTTTGCTTGGTGGTTGGTGCAAATATTGGTAGTGGGATTCTAGCGCTGCTAAATAGCGGCAAATCCAGCGTGGAAAGCAAACAAGTTGCGTTGGGTAGCTTGCTCTTTAAACTTATGGGTGCGGTAGTCGTATTACCTTTTATCGGTATATTTGCTCATCAACTTGATAGATTAACTGTCTCAAGCGCCGACTTAGTCATCTTATTCCATGTATTTTATAATCTTGTACGATGCCTACTATTACTCCCCCTCACCGAGAAAATGGCGCACTTATGTGAACGTTGGATCCCGGCGAACAATAGCGAACCTGAAAAATTTACCACGAGATACTTAGAGCGTGCGGCGCTGGATACGCCCTCTTTAGCACTGGTTAATGCAGCGAGAGAAACCCTGCGCATGGGGGATATCATTGAAAAGATGATGATAAGCCTTAAGCGAGCCTTTCAAGGGCAACAAGGCGAAGAGAAGGTCGTTACCCGTTACGATGACCAAGTAGATGCCTTATACACAGGTATCAAACTCTATCTAGCACAGATCCCGAGAGAGGAGCTTCAAGAGCTAGAGTCGGAACGGTGGGCGGAAATCTTCAATACCGCCGTCAATTTGGAACAAGCAGGAGATATTCTTGAGACAATGACGGTAGATATTGCAGCGAAATCTTTGGCTAAGCAAAAGCCTTTTTCCACGGAAGGGCTAGAAGAGCTAAAGACCTTGTATGACAATCTATTGGAAAATCTCCAGCTAAGCCTCTCTGTCTTCATCGCTCGTGATGTGGATGCGGCACGGCGGTTGCGTCGTGCTAAACATCGTTTTCGTCGGTTAACGCAACGCTATTCGTTAACCCATGTTGAGCGATTGTCGCTACAAAATAAACAGAGCCTAGAGACGAGCTCTCTGCATTTAGGATTATTGGGAGAGATGAAAAGATTAAATTCGCTGTTTTGCTCAGTAGCTTATGGCGTGCTTGACCAGCGAGAATCAGAAGAGGAATAAAAAAAGGCTCGACAATAAAGGTTGCCGAGCCAGAAGAAGCTAAGAGGTTTTCTTACCAGACCAATAACCGGATAATAATGACCCGGAAATATTGTGCCAAACGGAGAAAAGCGCTCCGGGTAAGGCTGCTAACGGAGAGAAATAGAGCTTACCCAACGTTGCGGCGAGTCCTGAGTTTTGCATTCCCACTTCAAGAGCGAGCGTACGACAGACAGACTCATCAAAGCCGAACAGCTTTCCGCCCCAATAGCCTGCCATTAGACCTATCGCATTGTGTAGTATCACGGCGATTATTACGGTTAACCCTACACTGCTAATGTAACTCTGACTTCCTGCGACCACTGCAGAAATGATAAGTAAAATGGCGATCATTGAGAGAGTGGGGAGATAAGGTTCGACGTTGGTCACCCATTTTTTGCAACTATGATGCACAATCAGGCCCAGACTGATAGGGATCAGCACGATCTTAACAATACTCCATAACATAGCGGCAATATCGACCTGAATATGAGTATCGACATAGAATCGCGTCAATAATGGCGTGGCTACTACGCCGACTAACGCCGAAACAGAGGAGATTGTCACGGACAAGGCGACGTCTCCTTTGGCCAAATAAATCATCACATTCGACGCCGTACCGCTGGCGACACTCCCCACTAATATCATTCCTGCCGCAAGATCTGCAGGCATATGCATAACTTTAGCTAGTCCATACGCGGCTGCAGGCATAACGAGATAATGGAGAAAGGTTCCTGCCAAAACGGGGGCGGGCCGGTTTAATATTCGACGAAAATCGTCAAAACTTAACGTCACCCCCATTCCAAACATAATCAGCATCAGTAGCTCACTGACCCAAGGACCTATGGCCGTAAAGCTTGACGGGCGCCAGTAGGCGACCGCCGAGAGTGCGACTGCCCACAATGGAAACAACCGTGTCACCATGGCTAACATCACTGATATTCCTTATTCAAAAAGATGACGGTGCAGTGTTTGGACTGCAGCTTCCGCATCTTTACTCGGTAGCAAGAAGCAAAGATTATGTTCGCTTGCACCATAACAGATTAAACGCAGATTAAAGTCGGATAAAACGCCAAAGACCTCTTTTCCGACTCCCGGAGATTGCGAGAGCTGATTACCTATCAGCGCAACTAACGATAAATCTTCTTCCACTTCTACGCGGCATAGGGCCGATAACTCAGTAAGTAATGCTTGCGTAAGCAATCCACGAGCTTGGCCACTGGTATCGGTAGTATCTAAAGTCAGTGCGATACTCACTTCGGAAGTCGTAATTAAATCGACCGAAATATGGTGGCGAGCCAGGACTGCGAAAACTTCCGCTAAGAATCCACGAGCGTGCAGCATCTTCAAACTGTGTAAGGTTAAAAGCGTTTGGCGGCGACGTAATGTTAAAGCTCTAAATAGAGGTTTCTGATTCGTTTCGGGGTAAACAAAAGTCCCGCCATCGTTCGGAGCTTTGCTCGAGCCAACGAATACTGGGATATTGTTACGTACGGCAGGCAGAAGCGTAGCGGGATGAAGAACTTTTGCGCCAAAGGTCGCCATTTCAGCGGCTTCTTCGAACGAGATCTCGGCAATACGCTTAGCGGTAGGCACGACTCGCGGATCAGTTGAAAAAATACCGGTTACATCGGTCCAAATATCAATACGACTTGCGTGTAGCGCTTCACCGAGTAATGCCGCAGTGTAATCACTCCCTCCGCGCCCCAATGTTGTGGTACGACCTTTTTCTTCACTACCGATAAAACCCTGAGTAATAACAAGATTATTGTTAAGGAGTGGGGCTAAGTATTGAGTGGCCAGCTCACCGACGCACTTAAGATCGGGTTCTGCACTGCCAAAACGATCATTGGTACGCATCACTTTACGGACATCAAACCATTGCACGGCGACGTCTCGCTCACGAATAAGTTCGGTGAACAACAGTGTCGACATCAGCTCACCATGGCTGACGAGTTCATCGGTAAGTGCTAAAGATGTTGCAAGTGAGGCAGCTTCGGATAATGTGGTAATACTTTCGAGGATGCGATCAATTTCGTCGCGGACAACATCGGCGCTACGCAGATTATCGACAATCGCATACTGAATACGGCGAACCTCATCGAGTAGAAAAGCGCGGCGAGTCGTCTCTTGGCCTGAGGCTAGCTCTACCAAAATATTGGTGATACCGGCAGATGCAGAGAGAGCAACGAGTTTTACTTCTGGATGACTGAGTACGATATCGGCACTGCGGGACATTGCTTCGAAATCAGCAACACTAGTGCCACCGAATTTTGCCACAACGAATGTGGATTGGGACATGCTTAACACCCTCGATTCTAAAAAATAAATAAACATGACATTTTAGGTGAGGGGGTGAAGACACAGTCTAACTGCTCTCTACTCAGAAGCCCCCCACCTAACGTCATTTACATCAATTGATGTATTGGTGACAACTCAAGGGATTCAGCCCCTGTAGCCGACGAGCAAACATTCCGTATGTTTACTGTCTCGGCGTCACTCCCCCTGATATGTCGTCACGGAATACGGATTCTCTGACATACTGCCTGGGTGACGCGCCTCTTCTGATGCAACGAAAGAACGCCGCTAAGTACAAATATCGTTTAATCCCGATGCTGTCAACGCTAAATCGTCTATCGCAGTAATTAATTAGTAAAGTTTCAGTATGAGTCAGTGACTCGTTATCCTGTCTATAACCAAATAGCATCTCCTAGCAAATCTCTTGAAGTCGGACGTTCTAGAGTAAGAGGTAATCAGGAAGCATCCGAGTGGTAAGGCTATGGTTATCTCACTCATTTTCGTTCAAGATGGGAACGGTTGCACTGGAGTATTAAATTTCAACCCAAACATTGACGCGTGACTGGTTAACAGTACGTAGAGTGTGTTTAAGTCGACAGTTTATTAACTAACTAAGAGTGTTGTTATGAAAAATATTAACCCTACACAAACAGCAGCATGGAAAGCCTTAGAACAGCATTTTCAAACGATTAACGAAACCGATATCGCTTCACTATTTGCTCAAGATGCACAACGTTTTACTCATTTTTCGACAACCTTCGAAGATAAAATACTCGTCGACTACTCCAAAAACCGCATCACCCAGGAAACACTAGATAAGTTATTGGCCTTAGCTAAAGAGTGCGATTTATCTGGCGCAATCAAATCAATGTTTGCGGGTGAGAAAATCAACCGCACCGAAGACCGTGCTGTGCTACATATTGCTCTGCGTAACCGTAGTAATACGCCAATTTTGGTAGACGGCAAAGACGTCATGCCGGAAGTGAACGCGGTATTAGAAAAGATGAAACACTTTTCAGCGCGTATCATCAGTGGCGAATGGAAAGGGTATTCCGGTAAAGCCATCACCGACGTCGTTAATATCGGTATCGGCGGATCTGATTTAGGTCCTTATATGGTCACCGAAGCGTTAAAACCTTACAAAAACCACCTATCAATGCATTTTGTCTCGAATGTGGATGGAACGCACATTGCTGAAACGCTAAAACCCCTTAATCCAGAAACGACGCTTTTCCTCGTTGCCTCAAAAACCTTCACCACACAAGAAACCATGACTAACGCCCACAGTGCGCGTGATTGGTTCTTGGCGAAAGCGGGTGACGAGCAGCACGTTGCCAAACACTTTGCCGCGCTCTCCACCAATAGTTCAGCGGTCAGTGAGTTCGGGATTGATACCGATAATATGTTCGAATTTTGGGATTGGGTCGGAGGACGCTATTCGCTCTGGTCTGCAATTGGTCTGTCCATCGCGCTCTCGATTGGTTTTGAACATTTCGAGCAGTTATTATCTGGCGCCCACGCGATGGATAATTACTTCGCCCAAACACCGGCTGAGAAGAACTTGCCGGTGACGCTGGCATTAATTGGCCTGTGGTATAACAACTTCTTTGGTGCCGAAACCGAAGCTATCCTACCTTATGATCAGTATCTTCACCGTTTTGCCGCTTACTTCCAACAAGGTAATATGGAATCGAACGGTAAATATGTTGATCGCGAAGGCAATCCAGTGGACTACCAAACAGGTCCAATCATTTGGGGAGAGCCGGGCACTAATGGTCAACATGCTTTCTATCAGTTGATTCACCAAGGGACTAAAATGATCCCTTGCGACTTTATAGCCCCTGCTGTGACGCATAATCCACTTAGCGACCATCATGATAAGCTGCTTTCTAACTTCTTTGCACAAACCGAAGCGCTTGCTTTTGGGAAATCGAAAGAGGCGGTCGAGAAAGAGTTTGCTGAAGCAGGTAAATCCGCGCAAGAAGTCGCACATATCGTCCCATTCAAAGTGTTTGAAGGTAACCGTCCGACTAACTCTATTCTACTTAAAGAGATCACGCCTTATAGCCTCGGTGCGCTGATTGCGATGTATGAGCATAAAATCTTTACTCAAGGCGCAATACTGAATATCTTCACCTTTGATCAGTGGGGGGTTGAGTTAGGAAAACAACTTGCGAATCGTATCCTGCCGGAATTAAAAGTCGACGATAACATTGAGTCGCATGATAGCTCCACAAATGGACTGATCAACCAATATAAATCTTGGCGTTAAGCTAAGCGAATGTAGTAGTAAAAGCGGCGATGATGCCGCTTTTTTTATTTTTTTAAGAAAAAGCGGAATTTATTGAGATATCTGTCACATTAAAGCATTATTATTTTAGCTCTCCTATAATAAAAAATGAGTAAAAATAATGAATGATCAAATTGTTACACCAAAAACACCACGAGCTATTGCCAATCTTTTACAGTGGATATTGAACATCGGTCTAATCGTTTTAGCCGCCATTTTAGCGGTGTTTCTGGGGAAAGAGACCATCAATTTAGTCAGCGTGCTGTTCCATCGAGGCGAGGAACAATCGGCATATCTATTGATTGAAGGGATTGTTATCTACTTCCTCTATTTCGAGTTTATTGCGTTAATCATCAAATATTTCTTATCAGGTTATCACTTTCCCTTACGCTATTTTATTTATATCGGCATCACCGCGATTGTTAGGTTAATCATCGTTGACCATAAAAACCCAATAGATACGCTGATCTATTCAGCCGCCATTCTCGTTTTAGTCGTGACACTTTGGTTAGCAAATAGCCGCCGACTAAAAAGAGAGTAGTGAGATGACCTTGCGAGTTTGCAGAACATAAATAAATACTCTGTTATGATTAGCGACATTTCCTAGTAAAATTTGGCAGCGTTCCATGCAAAACCTCTCAGTGCAGCAGTTACTGACCCATCAATTCTGTGCACTCAATGAAACTGAATGTTCCAGCGATATTTATTCGTGGCTGGTGGATGAAGCTTCTATGACGGCACGATTGGAAGCGTATTGTCAGAAACTCGAGGTTAATATCGTTAAAGAGGGATTTATTCCTGATAGTGAGCTTACGCCTGAAGAACATGGCCTAGTCGTTGAGCATTCTAAAGCTGAGCGATTTTGGTTACGAGAAGTACAACTTGTTGCGGATGGAGAACCTTGGCTCGCAGGTAGAACGGTGATACCTGAAAGTACTTTACAAGGCCCTGAGGCTTCGTTGATGTTCTTGGGGACTCGGCCGCTTGGTCACTATCTATTTACCTCGTCATCCTTAGATCGGGACTTTTTAACGCCAGGAAGGTTATGTGGATTATGGGCGAGACGTTCCTTGTTACGCCTTGCAGGAAAACCACTTTTACTAACGGAAATATTTTTACCCGCTTCACCACTTTATCCGCCATTGGCCAAAGGATCTTTACCGTGCATTCAGGAACCTCATTAAAAATAAACGCTTACCTACAGTTAATGCGGTTAGATAAGCCCATTGGTACCTTACTTTTACTTTGGCCAACGTTTTGGGCCTTATGGCTATCAGGGATGTCTTTCCCGCCATTGCCTGTGCTCGTCGTATTCACCTTAGGCGTTATTTTCATGCGTGCAGCGGGATGTGTAGTAAATGACTATGCCGATCGAAATATTGATGGCCATGTGGAAAGAACGAAGAACCGTCCTCTGGCCAGTGGTCGAGTTACGGCTAAGCAGGCAAAAGGTTTATTTATTTTCTTAGTCCTGTGCTCATTTCTACTTGTGCTCACCATGAATCGTATGACGATCCTGCTTTCTGTCGGCGGTGTGGTCTTAGCGTCGATTTATCCTTTTATGAAACGCTATACCCATCTGCCACAAGTGGTTTTGGGCGCGGCTTTTGGTTGGGCAATTCCAATGTCTTGGGCAGCGGTAACCGAAACGTTACCCAGCGTATGTTGGTTACTGTTTTTTGCCAATATTTGCTGGACCGTCGCTTACGATACGCAATATGCGATGGTTGACCGTAATGATGATCTTAAAATAGGGGTGAAATCGACGGCTATTCTCTTTGGGAAGCATGACCGAACAATTATTGGGATACTCCAAGTGGGTACTTTACTTTTGCTGGCCATAGTGGGGCGTTCTCTTCACCTAAATAGCTTCTACTACGGTGGTTTAGTCATCGCCGGGATACTTTTCGTTTGGCAGCAAAAGCTTATCTATCGTCGGGAGCGTGGCGCCTGTTTCCAAGCGTTCTTGAATAATAATTATGTTGGATTGGTGATTTTTGCAGGGATTATTTTGAATACTCTGCCCTTTATTAATTTGATGTAGAGCGATGAGTAATAAAAAGGCGACCTATAGGTCGCCTTTTTTGATTGCTTTCTACTGACTTTCAGGGAGAAGATTATCTGAATTTTCAATCGTCTGCCTAACATCTCGATTCATTAAATCAAGAAGTAGATTGCGCATCACAATAGACTTATCAACATCTGCATCATCACGGTCGCTGATATAACCCTCATCACGTAGCGTGAGAACTAAGCCGGTAAATACTGCTTTATCGAAAAATTCTGGCGCATTGATACCATGTAAAACGGATAAGCGCTGAGCAAGTGTCCGACTCTCTTTTTCCAAAGTACCACGGTTAATACTCGGTTTCGCACTGAGGATCGTGAAGGTGATGGCATAACGTTGTAGCGTTTCACGCACACCCGCTGCAAGAAGCTGTAAAGTACGATATCTCTGGGTTGAGGTCGCGGCAATCACCCCTTCTGACTCGGTAATCAATGATTGGCGACACAATTCAGCCAGTAAGCGCTGAATCTCTGGTTCAAGCTGCTCATCACTCCAGTGCAAGAAAAGCTCGCGCTTAAGCATTGGATAAATCAGTCTCACTTGCTGCAGTAACTCAACATAGGTCAATGACTTATGTTGTAAAATAATGCTAGCTAATAACGAAGGTAGGACAAGTAGGTGATGAATATTATTGCGATAATAAGTCATCAACACTGCTTGCTCACGAGGTAGAACAATGATTTCGCCTAAAGTATCTTGCTCAATCGAAAATTTATTCATTTCCAGAGCGTGATCAAGAAGCTGTTGGGGAGTCATTTCTGGTAATGTCGACTCTGGTGAGTACGGAACATTCCTTAACAACTCACTGTAGCAACTAAGTTGATCGAGTAACTGCTCACGCGTTAGTGAGCGCTGACGAGAAGCTAATAACGCGGTAACGCAGAGGTTCATCGCATTTGCCGCTCCAGCGTTATTAATACGAGTCATGACCTGTTCCGCAATATCGTTTACGGCAGGGGTCAGCCACGTTGGACGCTGTACTTCAATCGGGTCAATATCATCACGCCAGTTTGGAACATGCTGATTAAGATAGGCGTTAAGCGGTAAAGGTTCACCGAAGTTAACAAAGCCTTCGCCAAGATTACGCAGTTTTCTTAACCCGCGAATCATCTGTACAAAGCCTTCCTTTTCTTTCGCTGCGCCGCGTAATTCTTTGGCATAAGTCGCGACTTCCATCACATGCTCATAGCCAATATAAATAGGTACTAAGGTGATAGGGCGATTGGTACCCCGTAGCATTGCTTGTAAGGTCATGGTCAACGTACCCGTCTTAGGGTCTAACAGACGACCTGTTCGCGAACGCCCACCTTCAACAAAATATTCTACGGAGTAGCCGCGGCTGAATAATTCTCCGAGATATTCACGGAAAACCGTAGAATAGAGTTTGTTACCCTTAAAGGTTCGGCGAATGAAGAATGCGCCCAAGTGACGGAAAATAGGGCCAGCTGGCCAGAAGTTTAGGTTAATACCGGCCGCAATATGAGGGGGCACAAGTCCTTGGTGATAAAGCACATAGGATAATAAGAGATAATCCATATGACTACGATGGCAAGGGACATAGACCAGCTCATGGCCATCCTGTGCCAATTGGCGAATGCGTTCTCCGCCATTGACGGTAATCCCTTTATATAATCGGCTCCATAACCAGCTCATTACACGGTCAGTAATACGGATCGCTTCATAGGTGAAATCGGCCGCAATCTCTTCCATCATTTCAACGGCGTTCTTCTGAGCTTCATCCAGTGAGATTTTTTTAGACCGTGCTTCGTCTTCGACGGCTTTTGCGATAGCAGGCGATTGTAGAAGCTTAGTAAACAGCTGTTGGCGAGCGGGTAAACTTGGACCCACGGCAGCCAGTCGTTGACGGGCGAAATGGATGTGGGCAACGCGCGCTAATTTTTGCGCAATCGACTTATCGGTGCCGTGCTCGTCAGCCATCTGGCGCATCGAGACTTTAGCGGAGAAGCGTACAAAGCTATCACGACCCAACCACAACACGGCAAAAAGCTTTTGTAATCCATTCAGTTCACGTAAGGATGGGCCAGGTTCGCCATTAATTTCACGGGCAGGCGCTCGGCCAAACATCACGGAAACGGGGACCAGCTGTACGTCTAATAGAGGGTTATTTTTGTGAAGATCCAAATAGTCATGGAAAATTTTAACCGACTCTTGATTAGGCGTAAAAGAAGGGAAAACTCGGGGGCCATCATGCATAAAAACATAGCGTGGTAAGAGTACGCCATCTATCTCGACAGGATGTAAGGGATCGGGCAGATCATGTTTTAAGCACTGCGTCCGTAAGGCGAGTAAATCCGTTTTGGAATCGTACGGGAAAACGTACATAATAGGACGCGTCGAATCGAGACCCAGCTCAATGACTGGATCACCAGGAATTACCCGACTTTTAACGATAAAAGAGAGGGGTAAGTTTAGTAATTTATAAAGTAATTCACGCCAACCTGACATAGTTGAATTCATAGCCTCTTAAATGAGCAAAGCGCTGCCATGATAACAGAAAGCTTCGCGAAGATCTGTCCACTAAAAATGTAATATCGGGCTCTATCACAGCTCTAGAAGGAGAATACCGTTAATGACTAACCAAGTTACCGGGCTACGTCGAATTATTAACGCAGCTGGTTATTCATGGAAAGGTTACAAAGCTGCTTGGAAGTATGAGGCTGCTTTTCGACAAGAAGTCGTACTTGGCATTATTGGTACATTTATTGCCTTGTTACTCCCCGTATCGGTGCTTGCCAAGCTGGTTTTGATTGGTTCAATGGTGTTAGTGATTATCGTTGAAATAATAAACAGTGCGATTGAAGCGGTAGTCGACCGGTTTGGTGATGAGTGGCATACACTCTGTGGTCGTGCTAAAGATATGGGATCTGCAGCAGTGTTGCTCGCATTACTTTGGTCATTAGTGGTCTGGATAGCATTACTCGTTGAGAGTTGGCACTATTATTTCCATTAGCCCAGTCCAATTTATCCGTGATGCTGGTTTCTATTTATAAAATACCTGTATATACTCACAGAGACTGTATAAACAACCAGGGGGTCGGATGAAAGCGTTAACAGCAAGGCAACAGCAGGTTTATGACCTGATTCGTGATCACATAAATCAAACTGGTATGCCTCCGACCCGTGCGGAGATTGCTTCGCAACTCGGTTTTCGCTCGCCTAATGCGGCGGAAGAACATTTAAAAGCCCTTGCGCGCAAAGGTGTTATTGAGATTGTCTCAGGGGCTTCACGGGGAATTCGCTTGTTACTGGAAGAGCCAGAAGCTGAAGGCCTCCCCCTGATTGGACGCGTCGCAGCAGGGGAACCGATCCTTGCGCAAGAACATATTGAAAGCCACTACCATGTCGACCCCGCATTATTCAAACCCAATGCGGATTTTTTACTTCGCGTAAGTGGGATGTCGATGAAAGATATCGGCATAATGGATGGTGACCTTCTCGCTGTTCATAAAACACAAGAAGTTCGTAACGGACAAGTTGTTGTCGCGCGTATTGATGATGAAGTGACGGTGAAGCGTTGGAAAAAAGAGGGAAGTACCGTTCATCTTCTCCCTGAAAATAGTGAGTTTAGTCCAATAGTTGTTGATACCCGCCAACAAAGTTTAATGATTGAAGGATTGGCGGTCGGTATTATTCGTAATGGCGAATGGCTATAGGAAAACGTTGATGCTGAAAGGATTTACGGTAACGGATAAAAAGCTCTGGCAACTCGCCGTACCGATGATCCTTTCCAATATTTCGGTCCCTTTACTGGGGCTTGTCGACACCATGGTGATTGGACACTTGAGTAGTGAAGTCTACTTAGCCGGTGTGGCGATTGGCAGCAGTGCGACAAGTTTTGTCTTCATGTTATTTCTGTTTTTAAGAATGGGGACGACAGGAATGACAGCGCAGGCTTGGGGAGAAAAAAATCAGCAGAAATTAGTCCAAGCACTTTTTCAGCCTCTAATCCTCGCCCTGTTTGTTGGATTTATCTTCGCGCTGTTCCGTCAGCCGATTACTGAACTAATTCTAAGTGTAATGGGTCCTCAGCAAGCAACCCATCATCAAGCGAGCTTATTTCTTTCTATTCGTTGGCTTAGCGCTCCGGCCACCTTGGTAAATATGGTGATTCTTGGCTGGTTATTAGGCGTGCAGTATGCAAAAGCACCGCTTATTCTCTTGATTGGGGGGAATGCGGTAAATATTATTTTGGAACTTCTCTTTGTCTTACATTGGCATTATGCGGTGAGTGGTGCCGCCGCGGCGACCGTTATTGCAGAATATGCTAGCCTGCTATTGGGCCTCTATTTAGTCTGGCGGGCAGCACAACAACGCAACCTATCGCTTATTCCCCGAATATCGCAATTAGGTCATGGGCTAGCTCGGCTTTTCCGCTTAAATCGCGATATCTTATTACGATCATTACTCCTACAACTTTGTCTGATCAGCTTTACCATTATTGGCGCGCGATTGGGAACGAATATCGTTGCAGTCAATGCGATATTACTGATGTTTTTGACCTTTACCTCCTATGCACTGGATGGATTTGCGTATGCTGTTGAATCCGTGGCAGGAGAGGCCTTTGGCGAGCGAAATGCCGACGCCTTATCCGCTATTTGGCATTCAGCCTGTAAGCAAGCTATTACCGTAGCATTACTCTTTAGTGGTGTTTATGCGCTCTTCGGCCAAAACATTGTTCAATTGCTTACCTCCATCCCTTCACTGCAGCAAGGTGCTAACCATTATCTGTTCTGGCAGGCAATTTGTCCGCTAGTGGGAGTGGGCTGTTACCTACTCGATGGCTTATTTGTGGGAGCAACGCGTGGTCGAGAAATGCGGAATAGTATGCTGATCGCAGCCATAGGTTTTGCGCTAACGCTATTATCTGTGCCATGGATAGGTAATCATGGTCTTTGGTTAGCACTCATGGTGTTTTTGGCGCTACGTGGGATGACGCTAGGCTATGTATGGCGCCAACACCAGCAGCGAAATAGTTGGTTCGATCTTAGCCGCTAAATTAAGCGCGTCCCGCTTTACGCTTAGGTTCTACCACGTTCTGATGGTCGTGGTGGCAATGTTCTGGATCTTCACACTGTAAAATAGCACTGCATTGCTGACATAACCCGTGGGCTTCGATAATACTATGACGAAGCGTAAAGCCAGCCTCAATAGATTGTTCCATAATCCATTTTTCTACTCCTTCCGCAGGTTTTTCCGTAACCGAAGCACATTGGTCACACACCAATAGCATCGAGGTATGAGAAGGGTGATCGAAATGTGGACACACCACATAACTATTGTTTGATTCGACACGATGAATAAATGCCTGTTCGAGCAAAAAATCTAACGCTCGGTAAACGGTAGGCGGCTTGGCTTGAGGTTCACTGAGGCGTAATTTATCCAGAAGATCGTAAGCACTGATCGCGTGGGGGTGCTCAATCATCAAACGTAAAACTTCTGCGCGTTGTGCCGTTAATCGAACACCACGCTGAATACAGAGTTTCTCAGCCTCAGCGATTATCTTCTTAGCAGGAGATGGCTGCATAAAACGCCTCAATCGTTAAATTCATTGACTCGATTCTAGCACATATCTTTACCGAAGCGCAGAGCATGGCTTAGCAGTAAGAGGGGCTCATAGGTTATTCATTGATAAGTTATTGTAGGGTAAGTTTCAGCAGCGTATAGTATGATATCTGACTTTGGCAAGGATATTACCGACCATGCATGACCTTAGCGATGAATTTGAACGTGCAAATGAAGCACAATTCTTCTTAAAATCGATTAGCAATCCGAGCCGTTTATTAATTCTTTGTGCATTGATGAAAACACCTGGTTTAAGTAATAGTGAAATCGCTACGTTATGCGGATTGAGCGTCTCCTCAACCTCTCAGTACCTGGTAAAAATGATCGATATCGGGATCTTAGAAAGAAAAAAAACAGGTAAAGAAACGCATTACTCCATTAAAGATAATCGTGTCATTGAAGTATTAACCATCCTGAAAAAAATATTTTAGCTTAACGCCGGAGTGACTCTCTTGCCGGCTTTAGGCTAACTTTCCCTTACTACGTACTAACAATATCAATCTCATGGTTTGGATGGCGTCTCGCCATCTTTGTTTATGTGGTATAGTAAAAAGTCTCCTAAGGAGATGTTACACGCCTCATCAAGCATCGGCATTGCTGGGGAAAATTACCCGCAATACGATGATTTAAAAAGACTAAAAAATGTTAGATAAAAACAGCCCTGAAGAATTACCGGTCCCTCATCGCCAAGCCCCTTATACCAGTAATCGTTTTTCCGTTGCTCCCATGCTCGATTGGACGGATCGTCACTGTCGTTATTTCTTACGGCAACTTACACAACACACTCTGTTGTACACCGAAATGGTGACGACTGGTGCGATTATTCATGGTAAAGGCGACTACTTAGCTTACAGTGAGGAAGAACACCCTGTTTGTCTACAGCTCGGGGGAAGTGATCCACATGATCTTGCCCATGCGGCTCGTCTGGCTGAGGCTCGAGGTTATGATGAAATTAACCTTAATGTTGGTTGTCCTTCTGATCGTGTACAAAATGGTCGCTTCGGCGCCTGTTTGATGGCTGATGCTGGATTAGTCGCTGATGGCATCAAGGCAATGAAAGATGCGGTGTCAATCCCTGTAACTGTTAAAACCCGGATTGGGATTGATGAGCAGGATAGTTACGCTTTTCTGTGTGACTTTATTAGTACCGTCGCAGACCGCGGTCAGTGCGATACCTTTATTATTCATGCCCGAAAGGCTTGGCTATCAGGATTGAGCCCGAAGCAAAATCGGGAAATACCGCCATTGGATTATCCAAGGGTGTACCAGCTAAAGCAGGACTTTCCACAGTTGACGCTGGCGATCAACGGCGGGATCAAAACTATCGAAGAAGCAAAAGAGCATCTAACTCATCTTGATGGTGTGATGATCGGTCGAGAAGCCTACCAGAATCCAGGTATGTTGGTGGATATTGATCGCCAATTATTCGGTGCAACGACGCCAACAGTAGATTGTGTGGCAGCGGTTGAAGCCATGTATCCTTACATCGAAAAAGAGTTAGCTCAGGGTACTTACTTAGGGCACATCACTCGTCATATGTTAGGTTTATTCCAAGGCATACCTGGCTCACGTCAATGGCGACGCCATCTTAGCGAGAATGCACATAAAGCAGGGGCGGACGTTACCGTGTTGGAGCAAGCCTTGGCAAAAGTTTCGCAGCAATACCGAGAAAGTGTGAGTTAAGTTAAGTTTTTCTTAATCATGTTCTGCGATGATAGCTATCAAGCGCTTGAGTATTCATGTGCCCTGTACCCTACATTTTTACATTAAAATTGCCTCCCTGTTGGGAGGCTTTTTTTTATGGAATGAGTAGGCATGCCCCACTGGTGGTGCGGCTCTCTAGACTACGGTGTGCTTTGGCAGCGTCGCGTAACGGAAATTGTTGACTCTCAGGCACACTAACATCAATTTTTCCATCGCTGATTAAGCTGAACAGGGTAGCACTAGCCTGATCAAGTAATTCGGGCGTCGTGAGATAGCCATTGAGTGAGGGCCTAGTTACAAATAATGACCCTTTCTGATTAAGTATCGCCAGATCAACGCCGGTGACCGGCCCAGATGCATTACCAAAACTAACTAATAAACCACGGGGTTGCAGGCAATCTAACGATGTTTGCCACGTCGCTTTACCTACCGAATCGTAAACCACTGGTACTTTCTGCCCAGAGGTGAGTTCATGGACGCGTTTCACGATATCATCTTGCGAGGTGTTGATGGTGGCCCAGGCACCGGCTTCTCGCGCCCGTTGTGCTTTATTTTCCGAACTCACGCAACCTATTAGATTAGCTCCTAAGGCTTTAGCCCACTGGCAAGCAATAAGCCCCACGCCGCCGGCTGCAGCATGAAGTAATACTGTTTCTCCCGACTGCACTTTATGCGTCATATGGAATAAATAATAGACAGTTAACCCTTTTAGAAATGACGCGGCAGCACTTTGGTAGCTGATTGAATCCGGCAAGATGACGGCTTTAGACTGATCGACATGGTGATAGTCGCTGTAGGCCCCTAAACCTGACTGGCAGTAGACAATACGGTCCCCAACTTGAAACCGCGTAACTTGACTCCCTACCGCAACGACCTCACCCGCAGCCTCCGTGCCTAATCCCGAAGGGAACTGGTTCACTGGGTATAAGCCACTACGAACATAGGTATCAATATAGTTTAGACCGATAGCATGATGGCGAACGATAATCTCGGTTTCCTTCGGTTGCTCGACATCGTAGGGGGCCCAACGTAACACTTCTGGCCCGCCATGTTGGTGAAATTCAATACGATTTGCCATAGATTCTCCAAAGCGATAGGGGCGTTTTCCCCAAGACTTGGGGCGACAATTAGCGCGAAAACCGTATAATGGGCTCGCCCCTTACTGACGACTGGTATCAATACTATGGCAGGAAATAAACCCTCTAACAAACCGACGCCTCAAGATAAACAACTTGAGGGGATAAAAATGCCGCCACACTCTGTGGAGGCTGAACAATCGGTATTAGGCGGGCTAATGCTCGATAACGAGCGCTGGGATAATGTCTCGGAGCGCGTTGTTGCTGAAGATTTCTATAGCCGTCCCCATCGTCTTATTTTTTCAGAGATGCATCGTCTACTGGAACAAGGGCAGCCGATCGATCTGATCACGCTATCCGAATCCCTAGAACTACGTGGTGAATTAGAGCTCTCTGGCGGGTTTGCTTATCTCGCTGAACTCGCCAAAAATACCCCCAGTGCCGCGAACATTGGAGCCTATGCGGATATAGTTCGAGAACGAGCGGTTGTACGTGAGATGATCTCAGTAGCTAATGAGATCGCCGATGCAGGTTTTGATCCGCAGGGTCGCTCTAGTGAAGATCTTCTCGATCTCGCTGAGTCGAGTGTCTTTAAGATCGCTGAGAAACGGGCCAATAAAAATGAAGGCCCGCAAAATATTGAACAAATTCTAGAGGCCACGATCAATCGTATCGAGGCCTTGGTTTCAACCCCACATGATGGTGTTACCGGGGTGGATACGGGTTATCAGGACCTGAACAAGAAAACTGCAGGGTTACAAGGATCGGACCTGATTATTGTCGCAGCTCGTCCATCGATGGGTAAAACGACTTTCGCGATGAACCTCTGTGAAAATGCGGCGATGTTGCAAGATAAGCCAGTATTAATTTTTAGCTTAGAGATGCCTAGTGAACAATTGATGATGCGTATGCTGGCTTCATTATCACGTGTCGATCAGACTAAAATTAGGACAGGCCAACTCGACGATGAGGATTGGGCGCGTATCTCCGCAACGATGGGGATTTTGCTAGAGAAAAAAAATATCTTTATCGATGATGCTTCTGGCCTAACACCGACAGAAGTGCGTTCGCGTGCGCGAAGAATCTATCGTGAAAATAATGGGTTAAGCATGATCATGATCGATTACCTGCAATTGATGCGTGTTCCTGCCCTGACTGAAAACCGAACCTTAGAGATTGCTGAAATCTCACGATCCTTGAAAGCCCTCGCGAAAGAACTCAATGTGCCAGTCGTTGCGTTATCACAGTTGAACCGTTCTTTGGAGCAACGAGCTGATAAACGCCCAGTCAACTCAGACCTGCGTGAGTCGGGGTCGATCGAGCAAGATGCCGACTTGATCATGTTTATTTATCGTGACGAGGTCTATCACGAAAATAGCGATTTAAAAGGTATCGCCGAAATTATCATCGGTAAGCAACGTAATGGTCCCATCGGCACGGTTCGACTGACCTTCAATGGGCAATGGTCACGTTTTGACAACTATGCGGGACCGGATTACGACGAAGAATAGTGATAGCGCAGACTAAAATTGACTTTTGCGAGATTACATCTTCTTTCTTGGTGCAAATGATAATAAGGTAGGGTAACGCTAACCAAGGCGCTTATCGTATTTAGCCCCCTGATGGAGATTTCTACTGTGTTTCAGAATGTTGATGCTTACGCTGGCGATCCAATCCTATCGCTAATGGAAAAATTCAAACAAGATCCGCGCGACGAAAAAGTTAACCTAAGTATTGGTCTGTACTACACCGAGCAAGGTATTATCCCGCAGCTCAACGCCGTTGCTGAGGCTGAGACGCGTTTACAATCGTCCATTAACGAAGCTTCGGTCTATTTACCGATGGAAGGTTTGGCGAATTACCGTAAAGCGGTAGGCCAATTGCTTTTCGGTACAGAAGTCGATGCCGAAAAGATTGCGACGATTCAAACCTTAGGGGGCTCAGGTGCACTGAAAGTCGGCGCTGATTTCCTGAAACGTTATTTTCCAGAATCCGAAGTATGGGTGAGTGATCCCACTTGGGAAAACCATATTGCCATTTTTAATGGCGCAGGTTTCCCAGTTCATACCTACCCTTGGTACGATACTGCGACTCAAGGTGTTAACTTTAACGGTTTTATTGAAAAGCTAAAAAGTCTTCCAGAACAGAGCATTATCTTATTGCATCCATGTTGCCACAATCCAACGGGTGCGGATCTGACTGAGGCACAATGGGACGAAACCATTGCTCTACTTAAAGCTCGTAAGTTGATTCCTTTTATGGATATCGCTTACCAAGGCTTTGGTGCCGGTCTGGAAGCGGATTGTTATGCGATCCGTCAAGCGGCTCAGCAAGGATTACCGGTTATTGTCAGTAACTCATTCTCGAAAATTTTCTCACTCTATGGAGAGCGGGTTGGCGGCTTGTCAGTCGCTTGCGACAGCAGTGAAGAAGCTGATCGCGTGTTGGGTCAATTGAAAGCAGCAGTACGCCGCAACTACTCCAGCCCGCCAGCGTTTGGTGCGAAAGTAGTTGCCACTATTCTGACAGATGCGGCGCTGTTCGCAGATTGGAAAGCAGAACTCGAGGCAATGCGCCTGCGTATCTTGACGATGCGTGAAGCCCTAGTCAGCGCATTACAACAAAAAATTCCTGGCAAAGATTTTAGCTTCTTAACCCGTCAACGCGGTATGTTTAGCTACACAGGTTTGAGCCCTGAACAAGTTGTTCGCTTACGTGAAGAATTCGGTGTGTATCTGATCGGTAGTGGAAGAATGTGTATGGCTGGATTAAACCAAAAAAATATTGAGAAAGTCGCCTCGGCCATGGCCGCAGTGATCTAAAGAGTAGGGCGCCTGAGGCGCCCTTTTTTATGGCGGTCATTGGGCCGAGAGGTCGACGCTTACCAAGCTATCTGGACCTTTAGCGGAATAGTCCTTATTTAATTCTTGCTTCACTGTAACAAATAGCGTTTTACCATCATCGGAGAGCAGCAGACTGTTAGGCGCACCGGCAAAGCGCCATTGTTGTTTCACCGCGTAGCTCGTGGCATCGACACGCAGAACCTGCTTAGATTCTCGCTGAGTGATATAAAGCTCGTTACGCTGTGCATTGAACTTAATGCCTAAGCTATCTCCTGGGATTTTTTTGATCACTTTACCCGTAAGCTCATCGAATACATATGTTGCTTTACCTTGCGAATTATCCGTCACGAAAAGTCTATGAGTAGCGGGATCCTCAGCAAAGTTGAGGAACAGGTTTGTTTTGCTCTCACCCGTTGTCCAACGCTTTTCGATCTTGTGGCTTTTAGGATTGATAACTAAGATTTCGCCACTTCCATTACCGGCATAAATACGTTGAGTGGTAGGAGAGTAAAGTAAGCCAGTAACCCATTTTCCAGCATGGGTAATACGGGTTTTTACAGTGAAGGTACGTGTGTCAATAACACTAATGTAACCCGGGTTAGCGACAGCACCCACATAGAGCTCGTTACCTACCCAGAGTAGCTCGCGAGCACCATCTGTCTCACCCTTACTATTCTTCTTACTCAGTGCCAAGCGTTTTACCACCTTGCCACTCTTCACTTCTACTTTCGAGACCGTGCCATCCAATGAATTGGTGGTATAGAAATAGTCGTTACCTGGTTGACTGACCATTCCAAAATTTTTCAAATCGGTGTGGGTCATTCCGGTGATCTCAAGCGTCGTAGGGTCGACTTTATAAAGCACGCCACCGTTATCATTCTTAAAGCTTTGTGCACTAGCGACATACAATGTTGATGAAGGGCCAAAAAGTGCCATCTCATACAACCCTTCACCGATCGCTTTTTCCTGAACTGCCGAAGAAGTCGCCACAGTTGGCGGTTTTGGTGCAGGCTGTAATGACGTTTTTGCAGGGGCGTGTGATTGGCAGCCACTGATCAATACGGTCGCGATAGTTAATGCACTGATTAAAAAGGGGGAAGACGAGCGTCTGGTTGTAAACATTTTTACTCCTGATTTACTCGCTTTCAAGCGAGTGATAAGGGCAAAGAGGGGGCATTAGCCCCCTCTGAAAAGTTAGAAATGGTAGTTAAGGTTAACGGAGTAGTTCCGTGATTCACCGTACACCACGTAATCGCTTAAATTACTGTCGTAATCGCGGTTAAAGAGGTTTTTCACGTTAGCTTGGACTGACAGTTGACGTGTTAGCTGATAGCGAGCAAAGAGATCTGCCAGCGGATAGCTGCCTCGAACGACGCGTACCGTATTACCATTAGGGCCGGTCGCATCTTGGTAGGTCGCATTTTGCCAGGTAATACCACCGCCGATAGTTAGGTCAGGCATAGCCGGCACCAAATAGCTGGAGAATAATTTAAACTGGGTTTGTGGCAGCTGAGGATTGATACGATCTTTGCTGCTATCTTGCGCAACGTAGCGTGATGCACTGAAAGTCATATTCAAATTATCAGTTACCGCGCCGTTAACCTCAAACTCTATGCCACGACTGACAACCCCACTTGCGGTTCGGTAAGCCGTTTCGCTACTGTTATTTACATATTGGCCTGCTATTTCTTGGCCGAGGTTAGTTTGCTCGATACGGAACACCGATAAGCTAGAGGTTAATCGGCTATCTAACCAATCAGCTTTCAACCCTGTTTCGTAATTCTTACCCGTCACCGGTTTCAGATAGTGTCCTGTACGGTCACGATAGGTCTGTGGTTGGAAAATGGAGGTATAACTTGCGTAAGCTGACAGTGAGTCAGTGATATCGTAAACCAACCCACCATAAGGGGTAATATTATTTTTCTGCATGTTGGCACTGCTGCCGTTGGTGGTGTATTCCGTATAGCGCATACCCGTGACTAACGAAAGAGGATCGGCTAATGAGAAACGTGCCGCAACATAACCGGATTTTTGACGAATGGTATCATTAGATGAAAGCGCCCAAGCTGGCCAATCCGGTTGTGGGATATTACCGTCCCACTGGTTGTAATTTCCGAGCTGCTCAGGGGTATACATCGCACTAGAATAATCGTAGCGGTTACGTTGACGACTATAATCAACACCCGCCACAAGTTGATGCTGACGACCAAAGAGCTTAAACGGACCGGTAGCGAAAGCATCGACGGCAGTCTGCGTACGAATTCCCTTATACCACCCCGCATAGCCGTAGCCGGTAGATTGTACGATACCAGTGCTCTGATCCGGGAAACCACTTAAATAAAATAAGCGGCTATCCATCTGTGTCTCACCATGCATCGCATTGATGTGCGTTTCCCAGCCATTGTCGAAGCGGGTAACTAAATTCGCAAACTGCCTACGTGCCAGCGTATTGTAGTGGGTCCAATCTGCCGCCGCGTTGGTACTGCGGCTGTAATGCGTTTTATCGCCATTCGTATACCACGTTGGTAAACCACCCCAGGTCGGATTACCCGTATTTCTTTCTTGGTAATCATAACCAATGTCTAAGGTCGTGTTATCCGTAAGGTCTGCGGCGATATCGGCATAGAAGAACTTAGAGGATTTATGATAGCGATCCAGATTGCTATCTTGGTCTTGGTAACCACTGACAAATCGACCCCGTAAAGTACCACTTTCATTCAGCGGCCCTTGTAGATCGGCGACATAACGTTGGTTATTCCAGCTACCGTAGCTCGCGCTAAGATCCCCAGTAAAGGTTTTACTTTCTGCTTTCTTACGAATTAAGTTGATGGTTGCGGACGGGTTACCTGTACCAGACATCAATCCACTTGCACCACGAATAATATCAACCCGTTGATATTTCGCCATATCGTCATCGGTTTCTCCGAAGTTCCATGGCGCAGTTTGGGTGACGGGAATATCGTCGTAGCTGTAATTGTTGATGTAAAAGCCGCGAGCAAAATAAGAATAGCGCTCGCTATCGCTTTGATTCGAGGAGATACCTGGGCTTTGTTTTAACACATCATTAAGCGTCCGCAAATCTTGGTCTTTCATCCGTTGTTCGGTGATCACGCTTACGGATTGCGGAATATCACGGTTAGTCAGATTCATCTTTGTACCGCTACGCGTAATTGGCACGGTATAGCGATGAGCTTCTTGACTGGTTGAACCCTCAGTTGAGTTTTGATCTTGTCCGGTGACGGTAAGTGTCTGTGTCGATGAATCTGCAGCGAAGGCTAAACCCGAAGTAAGGGCTAACCCAATTGCTACGCTAAGCAAAGAGAGTGCAGAGCGCTTGTTCCCTAATGGTGTAAAGTGCGATGTCATGTGTCTTACCTAATTGTAATTATAATGGCAGTTAAGAACTTCTGCTGTGTGGCACCGCTTAATAACCAAGCGATGGCGAATCATAGTGATAATTATTTTCATTATCAATACTTGAATTAAGTTCAAATTATTTTGTATGGGAACGTAACTGCTAAGCTATTCACAGGATTGATTATTTTTTTTGTTAAGAAAAAAAATAGTTACGGTCTAGGGGAATTCGAACTTTGCTAACCTTAGGCCTTGGGAGATTGCTACACTTAAGTGAAAGAGATTAAGGAGAAGTTTATGTGGGTACAAAAAGCCATTCAGTTGAAAGCGAAACAACGTGGATTTCATCTGGTGACGGATGAGGTATTATCGGCTATTCCTGACATCACTACTGTTAAAGTAGGGCAATTACACTTACTGCTTCAGCACACTTCCGCCTCCCTAACGCTGAATGAAAACTGCGACCAAACGGTGAGGGCTGATATGGAACAACATTTCCTGCGTACGGTACCCGATAATGCGACTTATCAGCATGATTACGAAGGAGCGGATGATATGCCTGCTCACATAAAATCATCAATTATTGGTGTGTCACTGCTGTTACCCATCTCAGGTGGAAAAGTGATGCTAGGAACGTGGCAAGGTATTTGGTTGGGCGAGCATCGATTTCAGGGTGGTGGGCGTAGAATTATCGCGACAATTCAAGGTGAGTCGATGTAAGAATACCGTTCCCTGTTCAGGGAACGGTAAGTGAAGACTTACTTTCTTAATGAGTTATTATCGATCACAAAACGATACTTCACATCGCTTTTCAACATCCGCTCGTAAGCATCATTAATTTGGTCGATATTGATTAGTTCAATATCCGCGGTGATATTGTGTTCACCACAAAAATCGAGCATCTCTTGCGTTTCCGCAATACTACCAATAAGTGAGCCGCCGACGGTACGGCGTTTAAAGACTAATTCCGCGACGCTCGGAGCTGGATGGTCGTGTTCGGGAACGCCTACTAGCGCTAAGTGCCCATCACGTTTCAGCAAGCGGATAAATTGCGTTAAGTCGTGTTGAGCCGCTACGGTATTGAGGATTAAATCGAAGCTATTAACCTGAGCCTCCATTTGTTCGGCATCTTTAGAAATAACGACTTCATCAGCGCCTAGACGCTTACCATCTTCTATTTTCGAAGCCGAAGTCGTAAAGAGCACAACCTTAGCACCCATTGCATGCGCGAGTTTAACGCCCATATGCCCCAGACCACCCAAGCCTACAATTCCGACTTTCTGGCCCGGTCCCACTTTCCAATGACGTAACGGCGCGTAGGTGGTTACCCCTGCACAAAGTAGTGGCGCGACCCCGGCAGGATCTAAGTTTTCAGGGACTTTCAACACGAAATCTTGGTCGACAACAATATCGGTTGCATAGCCGCCATAAGTAATGGCTTTTGAATGACGGTCCTGACTGTTGTAAGTGGCGACGAAACCATTCTCGCAATAGTTTTCCTCACCCTCTTCACAGCTGGAGCAGGTGCGACAAGAGTCGACCATACATCCGACGCCCACTAAATCACCTTTCTTAAATTTTTTGGCTGATGGACCCGCTTCGACGATCCGGCCTACGATTTCATGCCCTGGAACGATCGGATATTGAGTATTTTTCCACTCATTACGCGCCATATGTAGGTCTGAATGGCAAACTCCGCAATATAAAATCTCAATTTTGACGTCGTTATCGCGCACTTCCCTAGATGAATAATCAAATGGGGTAAGGGGGGATTTTTCATCCTGTGCTGCATAAGCATGAATCTCTGCCATGATAACTCCTCATAGTGAAATGAAAATCTGCCCAGCATCTCTGGGCAGGTAGTCTTACTTAGTCAATAGCGGTTTAAGGAAGCGAGCCGTGTGCGATTTCTCGCATTCCGCAACCGTCTCTGGCGATCCGGCAATAAGGATCTCACCACCGCCACTGCCTCCCTCCGGACCTAGGTCGACAATCCAGTCCGCCGTCTTAACAACGTCCAAGTTATGTTCGATAACCACGATGGTATTCCCTTGGTCGCGTAGCTGGTGTAATACCACCAGTAATTGTTGAATATCCTCAAAGTGTAAGCCCGTTGTCGGCTCATCCAAAATATAGAGCGTTTGTCCGGTCCCGCGTTTAGACAACTCGCGTGAGAGCTTGACCCGCTGTGCTTCCCCGCCCGATAGGGTTGTTGCAGATTGCCCTAAGCGAATATAGGAAAGACCGACGCTAATGAGCGTTTGCAACTTACGTGCCAGTGCAGGGACTGCCTCAAAAAAGTCTTTCGCTTCTTCGATGGTCATCTCCAGCACTTCGTGGATATTTTTCCCTTTATATTTAATCTCCAAGGTCTCGCGGTTATAACGTTTTCCTTGGCACTGATCACAGGGAACATACACATCAGGGAGAAAGTGCATCTCAACTTTAATGACGCCATCACCTTGGCAAGCTTCACAGCGTCCCCCTTTCACGTTAAAACTAAAGCGGCCAGGGGTGTAGCCTCGTGAACGAGCCTCAGGGACGCCGGCAAATAACTCTCGTACTGGCGTGAAAATACCCGTATAGGTCGCTGGGTTTGAACGTGGGGTGCGACCAATAGGGCTCTGGTCAATATCGATAACTTTATCGAAATGTTCGAGACCCTTAACCTCATGGTAAGGAGCTGGTTCCGCGATCGTTGCTCCGTTCAGTTGGCGTTGCGCAATAGGAAACAGCGTATCGTTAATTAACGTCGATTTACCTGAGCCGGATACACCTGTTACGCAAGTGAATAGACCGACCGGTAACGAAAGAGTCACATTTTTTAAGTTATTACCGCGAGCACCTGCAATACGTAGCATTTTCTCCGGGTCGGCTTTCGCACGTTCTTTCGGTACCTCGATGGCTTTTTTACCACTCAGGTATTGGCCTGTAAGGGAGTCTTCGTTGGCCATAATCTGATCAACATTCCCTTCTGCCACTACCGAGCCACCATGCACACCTGCGCCGGGACCAATATCGATCACATGATCGGCCGCACGGATTGCATCTTCATCATGCTCAACCACAATCACGGTATTACCCAGATCGCGCAGATGAATCAAGGTACTGAGAAGCCGTTCGTTATCGCGTTGATGTAGTCCGATAGAGGGTTCATCTAAGACATACATCACCCCGACTAGCCCTGCACCAATTTGGCTGGCTAGACGGATACGTTGTGCTTCACCCCCAGAAAGGGTTTCAGCTGAACGCGATAAGGATAAATAATTCAGTCCTACATTCACTAAAAAGCCAAGTCGTTCACGGATCTCTTTCAAGATTTTTTCCGCTATTTGCGCTTTCTGACCGCTGAGGGCGAGATGCTCGAAAAACTCACTGGCATGGCCAATGCTCATCTCTGAAATTTCGGGTAGCGTATTTTCTGCCACGAAAACGTTACGAGCCTCTTCTCTTAAGCGCGTACCGTGGCAACTGCTGCAAGCACAATTACTGATAAATTTCGCTAGTTCTTCGCGGACGGCGTTTGATTCCGTTTCTTTATAGCGACGCTCCATATTATGGAGTACCCCTTCAAAGGGGTGACGTCGTACTGAGGTATCGCCTCGATCATTCACATATTTGAATTCGATATTCGTCTTGCCCGAACCATAAAGGATGATCTTCTGTGTCTCTGCACTGAGCGATTCAAAAGGCGCTTCAATATCGAATTTATAATGGTCGCTGAGCGAACGTAACATCTGATAATAATAGAAGTTTCGACGGTCCCAACCGCGGATAGCGCCATTCGCTAAAGAAATCTCGCGGTTTTGAATCACACGTTCTGGATCAAAATATTGTTGTACGCCAAGTCCATCACAGGTCTGGCAAGCTCCAGCTGGATTGTTGAATGAAAACAGGCGCGGCTCCAGTTCGCGCATACTGTAACCACATACCGGACACGCGAAGTTAGCGGAGAACAGTAACTCTTCCGCCTTGTCATCATCCATATCGGCAACGATTGCCGTACCCCCCGATAGGGCGAGGGTCGTTTCGAATGATTCCGCTAAGCGAGTACCAATGTCGTCGCGGACTTTAAAACGATCCACCACGACTTCAATACTATGTTTTTTCTGTAGCTCAAGCTTTGGCGGATCAGACAGATCACAGACTTCTCCATCGATCCGTGCGCGGATATAGCCCTGTGCAGCCAAGCTTTCTAAGGTTTTAACATGCTCGCCCTTACGATCTTTAACAATCGGAGCAAGTAGCATCAATCGCTGCCCTTCGGGTTGTTTCAACACCTGATCAACCATCTGACTGACGGTTTGTGCGGCCAGCGGCTGGTGGTGGGTAGGACAGCGCGGCTCACCGACTCGCGCAAATAAAAGACGCAAGTAGTCATGGATTTCTGTGATGGTCCCCACGGTTGAGCGTGGGTTATGGGAAGTCGATTTCTGCTCAATTGAAATAGCAGGTGAAAGTCCCTCAATGTGATCGACATCTGGTTTTTCCATCAACGAAAGAAACTGCCGTGCGTAAGCCGATAAAGATTCGACATAGCGTCGCTGCCCTTCGGCGTAAAGGGTATCAAAAGCCAGCGAGGATTTACCTGATCCAGAAAGACCAGTGACGACCACTAGCTTGTCACGGGGGATGGTGAGGTTGATGTTTTTTAAATTATGGGTTCGTGCACCCCGTACTTCGATCTTATCCATTCACATTTCCCAATTTGATTGCCTATACGCTGAGATGACATCGCTCTGCATCGATTTCAAGCAGACTCTATAGTATGGCACAAAAAATAACCTGAATAAATATCCAGTACTTTTTGCTATAGTGATTACCTTTGTGCAGTTGCTCTAAACTACCCAACTTAAGGCGTGACGTGCTATCATCCGTTAGATAGTATCTGTGTAATTTTTCATCAGGAGAGAGTGCAATGGCCAGTCGCGGCGTAAACAAAGTGATTCTTGTCGGTAATTTGGGTCAAGATCCAGAAGTCCGGTATATGCCAAATGGAGGAGCTGTGACAAACATTACGCTGGCAACCTCTGAAAGCTGGCGTGATAAGCAAACCGGTGAAAATAAAGAAATTACTGAATGGCACCGTGTTGTGCTGTTCGGAAAATTAGCGGAAGTTGCAGGGGAATACCTGCGTAAAGGCTCTCAAGTTTATATCGAAGGGCAGCTGCGTACCCGCAAATGGCAAGACCAAGGTGGTCAAGATCGCTACACCACTGAAGTCGTTGTTAATGTCGGTGGCACCATGCAAATGTTAGGTGGCCGTCAAGGTAACAACGCTCCTCAAGGCGGCGGTGCACCAAACAATAATAATGGTTGGGGGCAGCCACAACAGCCACAATCTTCTGGCGCGCAATTTAGTGGTGGTGGACAAGCTCCACAGTCGCCTAAAGCGCCTGCTGGCGGCAACGAGCCACCCATGGATTTTGATGACGATATTCCGTTCTAAAAATTCCATTGATTGCCTAACTAACCCTCATCATACGAGGGTTTTTTTTATTATTTTATACCAGTATTCACTACGCTTAAATGAAGTAGGCGAGTCACTGAATTAGTTTACTATTATTTAGAAATGCACTATTCAATTAATTTACTAATTTCGAGTAAGTTATTTTTTCATCAATCCATTCTGATTGTCTTATTTTTATAACCATGTCAGTTTACCCAATATTTTTATACATTATTAATCATTAGATTATATTAATAAATTGAATAGAGTATTAATTTCCATTTAAAGTGAGTAACTCGATATAAATTATTAATAATATTCGATACGTATTAAAAAATAATAGATGGTAGAACAATAAGAATTTTTCTTAATATACAAAACGGACGGCGAAAAGCAGTCGCTATGCGTCTTGTATTACCGTTCCAAAATCTCATAGAGAGAATACGTCACTGTCACTTCTAAACGACAACTATCAACGGAACTGAATATGTCAGAAATTAGTCGAGCCGTTCTTTTCGGCAAACTGGAACCCTTACTTTTTTCCTCGCTAGAGCGCGCAACGGCTTTTTGCCAGCAGCGCGGCAATCCCTACGTAGAGCTAGTGCATTGGTTGCATCAACTGATGCAACAGCAAGGAGGCGATCTACAACAGATTATTCATTACTTCTCTATCGATGAGGCCGGATTAGCGCGCGATATTATTACTGCGTTAGATGCTTTACCCCATGGTGCGAGTTCAGTCTGTGACTTATCGGAGCATATCGATAGTGCGGTAGAACGTGCTTGGGGAGTGGGATCGCTAATATTTGGCGTGGATCGATTACGTTCTGGGCATTTACTGATCGGGATCCTAAAAACCTGGAATCTGGCTACTGTTTTAAAAGGGATCTCAGCGCAATTCGCGTGTATTAATGTAGAACGTTTAATTGAACAATTCGACGCGATCGTATCACAGAGCAACGAAGCAATGTGGGGCGCGATCGAGCCAGTATCCCAAGTCAGTATTCCCGCAGCATCGCAAATCTTGACTCAATATGGAGAAGATCTGACGCAGCGTGCGCGCGATGGAAAAATGGATCCGGTTGTCGGGCGCGATGAGGAGATCCGCCAACTGATCGATATTTTAATGCGGCGCCGACAAAATAATCCCTTACTCACCGGTGAGGCTGGTGTAGGAAAGACGGCAGTCGTAGAAGGCTTCGCATTCCGTATTGTCGTGGGTGATGTACCTGAACCCTTACAAAACGTTCAGTTATGGTTGATCGATATCGGTCAATTACAAGCTGGCGCAGGGACGAAAGGGGTGTTCGAAGCACGTTTGCACTCTTTGATCCACGCAGTGCAATCTAGTCCCACGCCTATTATTTTATTTATCGATGAAATCCATACCTTAGTGGGTGCGGGGGGACAGCAAGGAACGGGGGATGCGGCTAATTTACTAAAGCCTGCATTAGCAAGAGGCCAACTGCGGACGATTGGTGCAACGACTTGGGTAGAGTATAAAAAATATATTGAAAAAGACCCTGCTCTGACCCGTCGTTTTCAACCGATTCAGGTTCTTGAACCGGATGAAAGTAAAGCGGTACTGATGCTACGCAGCACGGTATCGGCGTTAGAAACCCATCACCAAGTTCTAATCGTTGATGAAGCGGTTTCAGCAGCGGTTAACCTTGCAAGTCGCTATATTCCTGCGCAGCAACTGCCCGATAAAGCGGTTGCCCTATTGGATACTGCCTGCGCTCGAGTCGCGGTCAGTCAAAGTGCTTCTCCTGCACAACTCGATAGTTGTCGTCAGCAGATAACCGCTCTGGAAATTGAAATAGCGATAGCTAAACGGGAAGCACGGCTTAGGCTAGGGGAAACTCAGCGTATTGAAGAATTAGAAAAACGATTAAAGGCACAGCTGATCGAGCGTGAGGAGCTAACGTCACGCTGGCAGCAAGAGAAAACCTTAGTGAGTCAGATCATTGCATTGCGAGCGCAGCGTAATCAAGAAAACTCAGAGAGTGAAACCGTCACACATCAGCAACTTTTGGCGATCCAGCAGCAACTTAGCACCTTACAGGGGGAAGCCCCTCTATTGTTCACCGCCGTCGATAAAAATATTGTTGCGACAGTGGTAGCAGAGTGGACCGGTATTCCCTTAGGGCGCATGGTTAAAAATGAAATCGATGCGGTATTAAATCTCGCGGATACCCTCAATCAACGAGTAATTGGCCAACGCCATGGAGTAGATCTTATCGCCAAGCGTATCCTAACTTCACGTGCGAGCCTTGATGATCCCTGTAAGCCAGTGGGGGTTTTTATGCTGTGTGGGCCATCCGGTGTAGGGAAAACGGAAACTGCGTTGGCATTAGCCGAATCGCTATATGGTGGTGATCAAAATGTCATTACCATTAATATGAGTGAGTTCCAAGAGGCTCACAGTGTATCAACCTTAAAGGGGGCACCGCCGGGTTATGTCGGCTATGGTGAAGGCGGGGTCTTAACCGAAGCCGTTCGTCGTCGTCCGTATAGCGTAGTGTTGCTCGACGAGATCGAAAAAGCACATCCAGATATTCACGAAATCTTTTTTCAAGTATTTGATAAAGGTTGGATGGAAGATGGTGAAGGGAGAACTATCGATTTTCGGAATACGTTGATTATTTTGACCTCTAATGTGGGAACGGACCAGATCACTACAATGTGCGTCGATCCCGACTTGCAACCTGATACGCAGGTGCTAACCGCCGCTTTACGTGGTCCACTATTACACTATTTTCCCCCCGCGTTATTAGGGCGGCTCTTGGTCGTTCCCTATTATCCTTTGACTGATCAAATGCTCGGCGAAATTGCCCGTCTACAATTAGCGCGTATTCAACAGCGTTTATATGATAATCACCATATTGTTACCGATATCGACGACAGCGTGGTCACACAGATCGTTAAACGTTGTACGGAAGTGGAATCGGGGGGAAGAATGGTTGATGCGATTCTCTCTAATACCTTATTACCTCAAATTAGCCAGACGTTATTAATTGCGCGCCGCGATAATAAACAATATCGCTATTTAAGGCTTAGTGTTAATCAGGATGAATTCGACTATTATTTCAGTGATCACCCCGATGATTAATAAAGAGATTGTAGTGATATGGAGAGGATATTTTTTATTCCTTATTCTCAATATGTGAAGGAGCATTAATAAAAATAAAGTATTACGTCGTGGTATCATTGACTACTTTATTTTTATGTGATGATTTTTTTATATTCTACTAAATAGGTAATACCCTTATCGTCGTTGTCCTTCTCCCCCAGTTTTGCTTAGTCGTTTTATATTCGGTTAAGCACTATTCTCAGCTTATTCTGCCGTGCTTTTACTTCCAATCTCACCAAAAAAAGTTAACAATCAATCTTCCTAATGGTTAAGGGAGTAACGATTGTGTGGCTGCGCGCTCAATGGAAAATGCCTCTGCTTTTAATGTTCGCTGGGTTACTGACTGGCTGCACACTTTCGCCTGCAATTCCAGTGTTGGGGGCGACGTTTCCTGCCTGGTTGTTTTGTAGTCTTACCGGTGCATTACTCTTAATTCCCACTCATTTTCTGTTCGTACGCCGAGGGTGGCTACGCCTATTCTCACCGCTGGTCATCAGTTATCTGGCCTTAATGTTTATCTATGCCGTCATTGTATGGCTACTTTTCTTTATAGGTTGAGTCATCATGGCAACATCGAACACCGCTTTTATTCGACGAAAATGGCCACTATTAGTGGTGGTCTGTGTGGCGATTGTGGCGTTGATTGGCGTGATTGCCTATCTACAAACCTCCCCACAGACCAATGATGCCTATGTCTATGCGGATACCATCGATGTGGTGCCGGAGGTGAGTGGTCAAATCGTTGAGATGCCTATTCGGGATAATCAGCGAGTAAAAAAAGGCGATCTTCTGTTCAAAATCGATGACCGACAATATCGGGCAATGCTACTGGATGCGCAGTCGCGGCTAGCGGCCTTAGATGCCCAAATTCGCCTCACTGGGCGAACGGTCAAAGCTCAAGAGTACAATGCGCAGTCTGTAAATGCGGCGGTTGCAAGGGCACAAGCCTTAGTCCAGCAAACGACCTCGTCCCGTCAGCGGCTTGAACCGCTGGTCCCACAAGGTTTTGCTTCACAGGAGGAACTCGACCAAGCACGTACCGCTGAAAAAGCTGCGCGAGCAGAGCTGAATGCAACCTTACTCCAAGCTAAGCAAGCGACAGCTGCGGTTTCGGGCGTGGATGCGCTGGTGGCACAACGCGAAGGGGCGCTTGCCCAGATAGCCTTAGCGACCATTAACCTTGAGCGTACTGAAGTCAAAGCGCCGTTCTCGGGTACGGTGGTGGCATTAAAAACGACGGTCGGTCAATTTGCCTCGGCGATAAAACCTATCTTTACATTGATTGATAGTGAACACTGGTATGTGGTGGCGAATTTCAGGGAAACCGATCTCAATGATATCCATCCCGGCACGGCGGCAACGCTTCGCGTAATGACTGACCACCACCGCGTCTTTTCGGGACATGTCGACTCAGTCGGCGCAGGCGTGCTTGCCAGTGGTGATAGCGTGATTGAAGGCTTGCCGGTTATTCAGAAAAGTATTAATTGGGTGCATGTTTCTCAACGTTTTCCGGTGAAAATCACCGTAACCGATGCCGATCCTCGCTTATTTCGCCTAGGTGCTTCGGCGACGGCGACCTTGGAAATTAAGGGATCTCATCAATGAGTGTGCGGTCATGGTTAGCAGAAGCCCGTCAGGTTTCCACCGAACGTTGTCACGCTGCACTACGGCTGACGCTCTCCTGCCTACTCATGACATTACTCTTCCTGAGCTTTCAGATACCGTTTCTCGCTGTCGCGATCATCGTGGTTTTTTATGTCACACAAAAAAATGTCGTCCTCACCGCTGGTATTGGGCTGGGTTTTATTGTGGTCGCGCTGTTGGCTTTGGGGGGGATGTTGCTCATCATCAAGTACACTTACGATTTTCCGTTAATTCGCCTAGTGGCGTCGCTATTTCTCTTTTTTTGGGCGATGTTTTTTATGCGAGTACTGGGGAAGTTAGGCTTAGCCTTCTTTGTCGTCGCCTTAGTCCTGATCTATGCGCAAACTTTCCCCTCTATGACTGGTGAAAGTGAAATTATCGTTCGGCTTATTTTATGGCTATGGATGTCCATGGTCCTTGCCATAGGGGTTACGGTGTTAGTGAATGCTTGCTTTATTCAAGCCTATCCGCACTACCAGTTTGCTCAACAGGTGGCAGAACTTTATGAACAGGCAGCCGAGAGACTCGCGCCTACTCAAGTACTGACCGGGCAGGCAGGCTTGATTATTACTCAGCATCTTAGCGACATTCAAACGCTCTATAAACTTGCTTGCTTAACCAACAGCGGTTTCCAACAAAATAAAGAAAGTTGGTGCTCACTATCAAATATGGCTTTGAAGTGTTTGGAGTTGGCAGAGAGTTACCGACTAAATCCTGATAAGAATGATTCAGAAAACGCTATCGTGCTCGCCCATTACCTGCGTCAACTGGCAGAGCGTACGCGTCAGCGACAAGTGTCGGTCCCCAGTAGCTTAGGGGTAGTGGCCGCAGAGGATCCCTTACTCGCCGAAATGACTAGGCTATGTCATCGTCTGACTGACGGAAAGTTAATCTCGGCACCGCCTGGTGAGAGTCAAAAGCCACCCTTAATGGCTCCCGATGCATGGCGTAATCCGGTTTATTTACAATTTGCACTGAAGACATTATTGGCTAGTCTTTTCTGTTACTTGTTCTATACAGCGACCGCCTGGCAGGGCGTACATACCATCATGTTGAGTTGTGTCATTGTCGCTCAACCGGGATTGGGCGCAACCTATCAAAAGGCAGGTTTGCGTATTGTTGGCGCGTTTGCCGCGGCGGCAGCGGCCGTATTCTGCATGGTCTTTATCCAACCTCATCTTGATACGGTTGTTGGACTGATAATCATGTGTTTACCGGTCTTCGCACTGTCGGCTTGGTTAGCTGCAGGTAGCGAACGCATCGCTTATGCTGGAATTCAATTAGGCTTTACCTTTGCGCTACTATTCCTGTCAGGGTTTGGCCCGATGAGTAATCTAACTGAGTTACGCGACCGAATGATTGGCATTGTCCTGGGGGTCATAATCGCCTCCATTGTCTACCTCTATTTGTGGCCGGACAGCGATGCCCCGAGGGTAAGAAGAGGGATGGCGACGCTCTACCATCAAGTTGCGGGTTATTTTGCCGCCCCCGCACAGCAGGCTACGCCCTTACCGGTTTACCAATCGATTGAACAGGTCAGTGTGCTGGCGACACGACTGCAGGCTGAGCCATTGGGGAGTATTACTCACCCCTATCGGGATGCGGCACGATGGCCTGTCGACCAAAGTCTTTACCTTGCCCAACAGCTCACCATTCTCGCCACGGGTTATGGCCATTATGCTGAGTGTGAGGACCCTTTTCTGGCTCAGGCATCCCGCTGGTTAGACGCTTATGCGGACCATCTTATGCAAGGGGGAGATTTGCCTGTTATAGCGCTTCCTGCTCCCACTCGCCATAACCCTTATGCCACCGAACTCAGTCAAGCTTTACATCGGCTAACCGCTTTTCAGCTATCCCAGGAAGTGAGACATGGCGCTTAAAAAAAGATTTTCATTAGCCTGCATCATGCTACTGCTCAACGGTTGCGCCTTAATTCATGATGAACCGCCGCAGGTAGACCAGTTACCGGCGCAGCAGGCGCAATTGTCTCAGGTTATTCATCTCGCGAATAGTGGATGGCCGCAAGCCCGCTGGTGGGAGGCTTATCACGATCAACAGCTCTCAAGCCTCATTGTCTTAGGCTTGGCGAATTCGCCAACGTTTCAAGCGGCTAAACTGCGGATACAGCAATCGCAATCTTCAGTTGAGGTCGCCCAATCGACATTGGGTATTCAGGCAACGGGTATAGCCGCTCAGAACACTATGAGAGTCACAGATCGACAGACGACGTGGCCTTATTCGATCTCTCTGCCCACGGATAAGCGTGGGCCATGGTACACCCTTAGTACCGTTGGGGTGGGGGCTGATCTGAATATCGATTTGTGGGGCGCCAATCGTGCGGGAGTAGCGGCTGCGATGGGGGAACAAAACGCGCAATTAGCACAGACAGCAGCGATACAGCTAGATTTAGCGTCCAGTATTGCGCAACTCTATTTTTCGCTGCAGGCGAATTACCGGCGCGAGGCATTATTAGTTCAGCAGCAAGCGATTGCTGAATTCTCTCTTAAAGCCCATCAGCAGCGTGCTGCGCGTGGTATTGAAGACCAAGTGAATATTGCTGCCGCACAATCGGAATGGTACAGCGCCCAGCAGCAACATATCGCCGTGCAGACCGCTATTATGCGTGATCGTGAAAATTTGCGTGCACTGACAGGAATGAATGCTCAGCAAGCGTTAGTGATAGCACCGCAACCTTGGCCGCAATTACAACAAAGCCTACCAGCGTCGCTCTCTTTCGATTTGCTCGCCTGCAGACCGGATTTGCAAGCGATGAGCCATACTGTTCAGGCTTCATTAAGCCGTGTAGAGGCTGCAAAAGCAGCGTTTTATCCTCATTTGGATATTAAAGCCTTTTGGGGCTATAACGCGCTGAGTATTGGTGATTTATTTAAAAGCTCTTTTCAACAATTTAATATCCTACCTGGGCTCTATTTACCGCTATTTGATGGGGGGAGGTTAAATGCAGCACTCCGCTCAACGCGCACCGCGAGTAATATCCTCATCAAACAGTATAACCAAGCGGTATTAGATGCGGTAAGGGATGTCGCGATCACCTCACAACAATTGAATGATCTCAACCAACAAGTCTTGTTACAGCAGCAGAAAGTCGCTGCCGCGCAGCTCACCACCGACAGTGTACAAGCGCATTATCAACGCGGATTGACGAGTCTTTATATGGCACAGGAAGCCAAGCGAGCCACACTCACCCAGCAGCTGCTATTGGTTGACCTGAATGCTCAGCAGCTAAGCTGTGACCTACTATTAATCAAGGCATTAGGGGGTGGGTATCGTGCTGAACAACCCGCTATTTTAGGTATGGGGAGCAAGCCTTAGTCGTCCCTTAGCTAACCTAAGGTCGCCAAGGGACGTCATGCCGATTAACCCGCCTGTACCGGACCAATCAAGCGGCGTAGTAATGGGATTAAAAGAGTGAGGACTACTGCTGTCAGCCCTGAAGCGACTGCCAGTATAATAAACAGGTGGCTGTAGCCTGGATTTGTTAAGACGGCAGTGGAACCCTGTGCAGTAGGCATTGCTTGTGACAAATAGCCCGCAAGGATTGAGGCAATACCAGAGATCATCATCCACGAGCCCATCAACAAACCTTGATATTGTTGCGGAGCGAGGCGACCAATCATTGCATAACCGATAGGAGAGATAAGTAATTCTCCGATACTCTGTAGCAAGTAACTCCAAAATATCCATTGGAAACCGACTAGCCCATCGCTACCAGCAAGACTAATACCGATAGGAAGTACTAACATACCTCCACCCATAAAGAGTAACGAGGCGGCGAATTGACTCGGAATATCGACTGTTAATCCACGCGCTCGGAGTCGTTTGAACAATAACGCAATAAGCGGGCCGCCTAAAACAATCACAATGGTATTGATATCTTGTATCCACTGTGGCGCGATATGCCAGCCAAATAGTTGTAAATTAAGATTATTTTCTGCGAATAACATTAATCCCATCGGAGCCAGTTGGTAAAGCGACCAAAATACTAATGATCCTAGGGTCAAGATTAAATAGGCAATCATTCTAGAACGTTCTGCTAGGACTTTGTGCCGCCCCGTAATGACACAAAGCGCGATAAATACTAAAGTACCTAATCCTAAAACGAAGTAACTACTTACTTCAGAATGGGTTAGCATGACTTTAACGATAGGAAGTAGTAGTAAGAGAATCACACAGCCGATGCCCAGTCGTTGTAGCATGGCGGATTTAGATGATTGGCTAAGCGGAGTGTTGAGGTCGGCTAAATGGCGCCAGAAAATAGCGGTCAAGGCAATAGCAAGCAGGTTACCTAAGGTCGCGAATAAAAAAAGATGATGATAATCCAAGCTTAACTGGAAATATCCGGCAGCGGTAAAGCCCATAAAAAAGCCCAAATTCATGCCAGCATAATTCCATAGGAAAGCTGACTCTCGGCGGGGATCATTTGGGGTAAAACGTTGAGTCAACATCATATTGATGCAGGTAACATTGAGACCACTACCAGTTAAAAACAGAGCTAGCCCCCAATATAGACCATCCATATTGGCGCTCGATAGCAGATAACACCCTATCACCTGTAACACCATACCGATGACAAACAAATTACGATTACTTAAAAAACGTCCGCCAAGGTAACCACCAAAAAGGTGTAAACCGTAATTAAATGCACCAAAAATCCCCATAATGGCGTTGGCAGAGTGCTCACTAAAACCTAATTTCTTGGTGGCATAAAGCACCAACGAAGAATAGAGTACGGCAAACCCCATAGTGGAAAAGATCTGTACGAAGCAAAGAATGTTCGCTCCAGCGATTTTATTCTGTTTTTGAAGTGTAACGTCCAACCTAACCCCTTTATGCTCATTTCGTTATAACCAAAAAGCTGATAAGGGAAATTGCCAGTTTTTAACTATCGTAACAACTGTCAATAGGATAAAAAACGTTGTGAATAACTTGTATTAGAGACTTTAACTGTAATTTTTTATTACTGTAGCCATAAAGTGAGGATTATCGATGCAATATATTCTTACCCCGACACTTAATACGACTGACCAACAAGAGTTATTTGTTGGATTACGCCGCTATAATCACACTTTTTTACCGGCCCATGAAGTGGGGCACTTCGGGGTGTACTGCCGTGATGATCAGGGAGCGATGCTCGGCGGTTTAAATGGCTCGATTAAAGGTCAATGGTTATGCATCGATTATCTATGGGTAGACGAATCGATACGGGGGAAAGGTGTGGGCGGTAAGCTGATACAGCAGGCAGAAAACCACGCTCAGCAACAGGGGTGTAACTTAAGCTTAGTCGATACCTTTAGCTTTCAAGCGCCCCTGTTCTACACAAAACTTGGTTATCAGACGGTCATGACATTGGAAGACTTCCCTAAAGTCGGCATGCAACGTCACTACTTACGTAAAGTGTTAGACTTGTAGGGATTGATAACTCACCATCACATGTCGTTGATAAGCTGGGCGTTGGGTGAGTCGATGGTAGTATGCTTCGAGGCTTGGAAAATCTTGTTGGCCAATACCTAACTGATAGTAACGATAGAGTAGGTGGCCAAACTGAATATCGGCCAGGCTGAAGTGCTCACCGGCTAAGAATGGCAATTGACTAAGTTGTTGCTCAGCAATGGCTAACTTATCTTCAAATCGAGCAATCGCCTGTTGGATCGCGGTAAGATCGCGATCCTCAGCTGGAGTGCGCACCAATTGCCAAAAAATGGGTTGAGTGAAGAGTGATGTGACACTCACTTTTGCCCACTCTGCCCATCGATCGACTTCACAGCGAGCATAAATATCCTTAGGCCAAAACGTATCAGGAGCATAGCGGCATGCTAAGTAGCGGAGGATTGCCCCACTTTCCCATAGCGGAGGATGGTTATCATCCTGTAATACCGGGATGGTTCGATTGGGATTCAGTCGATAGAATGCGTCACTATCCAATCCGCCAAAATGGTGCCCATAATCGTAACGTTGATAATCAAGCCCCAATTCTCCAATACACCACATGACGGCTTGGACATTTGAAGAGGTTTCTCTTCCCCACACCTGCAACATATTTCGCCTCCAGAGCTATAGCCTTTTTACGGGATTTCTCTTAACGTAGAAGTTTCAGGGCACTAGGTAAAGTAAAACAGATGATTATCTTGCAAGGTTTTTTACGCTGTCGCACTCTCGAAGAGTCACAAACGGTCAGTCATTATCTTCCTGAACACCAGCAGCTGTCGCGAGCTGAAGCAGGTTGCTTATCCTTTACTGTCACCCAAACCGCTGACCCGTTAGTCTGGCGGGTAGAGGAATCATTTACCGACAGGGAAGCCTTCGCGTCGCATCAGCAACGTGTGGCCGATTCACTATGGGGTCGTAAGACTGTCGGTATCGTGCGAGATTACACCCTTAGCGAGGGCTAGAACATGGCAGATGCGCTTCTCATTATTGACATGCAACAGTTCGTACAGCAACGTATCGATCAGGGTGTAGATACTTTCCCACTGCAAGCGTTGGAAAATGGTCTAACGCTACTCAACGCTTACCGGCAGCGTAAGCAACCCATTATTCACATCTATCATCACGATCTTGATAATAACGGCGCCTTACACCCCGACCAGGCGGCAGCCTTACCGCTTGAGGGATTCCAGCCACTTCCCAACGAAACGTTTTTTATTAAACATGGCTCTTCTGCATTCAGTCATACAGGGCTTTACGAGTATTTAGTGGCGCAAGGTCTCTCGCATCTCACGGTAATTGGGGCTGTGGCCGGATTTTGTGTGAATTCGACCGTACGTGCAGCAAGTGATTTGGGGTTAAGGGTTACCCTTATTGAGGATGCAGTGTTAAGTTTTGCCCTAACTGGCACTCCCTATAACGCTGAATTATTATGGAAGTCGACACTTGCCCTGCTTGCGGCGGATTTTGCAGCCCTAGACCGCTTAGCGTCAGTCCTGGAAAAGAATAAATGAAAATCGTCTCGAGTCGTCAATTTATCGGTGCCCATGCTTGGCAAGCACTGGATATTGCTGATTTTGATGGTACCTCTGTCCGGTTGCATTGGACAGATAAACCCTATAAATGGCATATCAATGATGGCCAAGAGGTGTTCGCGGTACTACAGGGTTGTGTTGAAATGTTCTACCGCGTTGCAGCAGAAGAGAAATCGGTAATTTTACAGGTCGGTGATATCTTCTATGCCAGTGTTGGCACTGAGCATGTCGCTCATCCACTCGGGGAAGCGAGAATTTTAGTGATAGAAAAAGCCGGTTCAGTGTAATGACCTCTTCAACACGCTAAAATAGTGGGTAAAGATTCGCAAAGCTACGGGATTTAACGCTGTGGCTATGTAAGAATCCTCACAACACAACTACTGAGGACAACTTTTTTCCGCAACGATGAGAAGCAACCCCGCGGATAAATTGTAATTTTTATGCGTATGCCGATCCAAAAAGAAGGATTCTTTTGTTCGACCGTTTTATCTCCATTCTCTTATTCTGCAAGTGATCAACACTGGCGCTCAGCGCTTTAGCTTCATTCTTCCTGATTATTTTTCCTTTTTCTCTCACCCACTCGTGGTGCAGAGCCCTTATGTCATGATTTGGAAGAATCACTATGTTTTATTGGATGCTATTAGTACTCGCGATAATTTTTGAAGTGACTGGCACATTATCGATGAAATGGTCCACAGTCAGTGGGTCAGCCAGTGGGTTTTATATTATGTTGCTGATGATCGGCAGTTCCTATCTTGCACTATCCGTAGCGATCAAAAAAATTGCCTTAGGCGTCGCGTATGCGATGTGGGAAGGGGTGGGCATTATCCTTATTTCGTTATGCAGTTTATGGTTATTTGACGAAATATTGTCAGTGGGCAAACTGTGCGGTTTAGCGTTACTGATCCTTGGGATCACCTTGATCAAAATAGGGACCCGTTCAGACGAACCGAAAGAAAAAGAGGTGATGCAATGATCACTCTTCTACTTGAATGGCAGCATAGCCTATGGCTGTTATTGGCCGTTATCGTCGAAATTATGGCTAACGTTTTGCTGAAGCTGTCTGACGGATTTAAAAAGAAAGGTTACGGGTTATTATCGCTGATTGCCGTGCTCGTGGCCTTTAGTGCCTTAGGGCAGGCGGTCAAAGGCATCGACTTAGCGGTGGCTTATGCCCTGTGGGGAGGCTTAGGTCTACTCGCAACCATCGGCTTTGGTTGGGTTTTATTTGGCCAACGGCTTAATTGGATCGGTGGACTCGGGATTGTTTTATTACTGCTGGGAATGGCGATCATCAAAGTAGCCTAAGGCAGATAAAAAACTTGTTATTTATGGCAGAATAAAGGAGTCTAGACGTCTAAACATCTATGTGGGGTAATGATTTTTATGACGGATAGTGCTCAGCAGCCTTCGTATATCGTGCGCAATGCCGCCGATGTTAACCGACTGATTAATACCTCCTCAGGCAAAAGTGTTAATGCTCGAATGATCGTTACCATTGCACTGGGGGGAATTTTTCTTGATGCCTACGATCTCGGAGCCTTGGCCTTTGGGGTGAAAGATATCACGCAGCAGTTTGCGTTGGATGCGACGCAAGTCGGTTTTGTGGTATCCGCGATAACCTTTGGCGCGATTATTGGTGCGCTACTAGGTGGCTATTTGACGGATAAAATTGGTCGTTATCGTGTTTTTATGGCTGATATGTTTTTCTTTGTCTTCGCCGCTATTCTTGGCGCGCTGGCCCCTAATGCAGAAATCCTCACACTTAGCCGTTTCATTATGGGATTGGGGATCGGGATTGATTTACCGGTAGCCATGGCTTTCTTGGCTGAATTTTCACGCTTAAAAGGTCGAGGTAATAAAGCGGCAAAAGTCGCGATGTGGTGCCCAACTTGGTACGCCGCTATCTCGTTTGCGTATTTATTGGTGTTAGCCCTCTACAGCTTTCTTCCTGAAAGTCAGTCACCCCATTTATGGCGCTATATTGTGGGATTTGGTGCCGTCCCTGCGTTGGTGATCCTAATTATCCGTAAAAAATATATGACTGAATCGCCCCTGTGGGCTGCCCAACAAGGCGATCTGACCACCGCAGTGTCGATCCTCAATACCACTTACCGTATACCGGCACAGATTGGAGAAGGCGCGGCAAGCCAATCCTCATCAATCCCGACTCCGCCACCTTGGGCGGCCTACCGCGCTTTATTTCGTGGGCACTATACGAAACGCACGCTTTTAAATTGTGTGCTCTCTTTTGTCTCGCCATTTGCTTATGCAGCGATTGCGTTTGGCTTACCTATTATTATTTCCACGCTTTTTGAGCAATCACTTTTAACCACCATTTTGGTCTCTCTGGCGCTCAACTTTTTTTTCGCGTTAACGGGCGGTATGTTAGCGGTACGTTGGGTGGCAATAACTGGTGCTAGGCCCCTAGCAACCGTTGGTTATGGTTTACAAATTGTCGCGTTACTAGGGTTAGCGTGGTTGGGAAAACCGCAACACTCCCTTGACGCGATTTACTGTTTCGGACTGTTAGCGTTATTTCTTTTTGGGCAAGGTATCGGGCCGGGGGCACAATCGATGGTCTATGCTTCCTTGAGTTATCCGGCCTCATTACGTGGGGTAGGCGTCGGTCTTAATCAGACAGTGGCTCGTATCAGTTCAACGATAGCATTATTTATTTTTCCGCTATTAACTCTTCACCTTGGCACTCAACTTTTTTGGGTGATTGCGTGTGCGCCAGCTTTAGGGTTTATCGCGTTGAAGGTTATCGGGTGGGAACCCGCTGGATATGATGTCGACGCGGAGGAGTACGCTTAGTAGGGTAAAAGTGGGGGGGGGCCCCCACTTAGTATTATTTATACAGGTCAACCACTGCATCGAAGTTTGGACCATGTTCCCGAGCAGCAATGATCACGTAATATTTAGCACCTTTATCATCCGCTCGTTTCGAGATCTCTTCATGTAAATCAGAAGGGGAAGAGATACCCCCTCCCGTCTCGGCAACAGAGATTGAACCGACTTTGGTTAATTTAAAATGTTTAACTTCTTCTTTTGAAATATTTTGGGCAGCTTGTGCAGAAGCGAAGCAGGTTAAACCAAATAGACCTGCAAAAATCATGGAACGTGTTATTTTCATTTTTCCTTCCTCTAGGTAGAGAAACATAGGCTAGCATCAATGCATCGCTAATCGCTTATAGCGAAAAGTGATGGTCCTTTATAATTAAACAACACTTACAGTAAACAAGATAAAATTAGCATTTTTCGTGAAGGTTTTGTGAGTTCAATCACAAGGGGTGTTGATCTACGTCAGATATTTTCACCGCTGTTGGCGGATGACGGTCGGCGTTACCCCGGTAGCCTGTTTGATACGTTGGCTTAAATGGCTGGTTGAGCTAAAACCGCAATGGTAAGCAATATCTGTCACGCTGAGATCACTTGTAGCCAGTAGTTGTATGGCCCGCTGCAAGCGACGTTTCATCACATAGTGGTGGGGAGGTATCGACATTGATACGCTGAACATCCGAGCAAAATGGTATTCACTTAACGCCGCCTGCTGTGCCAGTGTGGTGATAGTCAATGACTCGGCGAGATGGGCATCGATGTAGTCACAAACGGTGCGTAAAACATAAGGGGATAAGCCACCTGTGACCGTTGGTAGACGCCACTTTACTTGGCTGTAATGTTGAATAAGGTGGGTCAGTAACAGTGAGCTAGCCGAACTTAACGCCAGCTGATTGGCATTATCCTGCCAGTCGTAGCTGAGGAGAAAATGCCGATACAATGCGGTGACTTTGTCATCACGTTGGAAACTGGTTTCAACTAAAGTCAATTCCGCTGGGCTACGATCCCAAATTTGTTCACCAATATGTCGAAGGTGCTGTTGGGTACAATAGAGATGAACAAAAGACAATGGCCCACGGATATCCCAATGGCTCTCAATGTCTTTGGGCATGATACACAGCTTATCCGGGCCGCCACCGTTATGCCATCCACCACGACATTTTTGAAAACTCTGGTAGCCGCCATGCGTGTAAAGACTGAGAGTATGGTGGTCACTCAATACCTTAATTTGATCGCATTGATTTGACCAAGAGGCTAACTGAATACCGGAATTAAGCGCAATTTTCTGATGTAAGGTCGCTCGTTGCTGGCTCAAGGTATCGAACGTTTGGTAAGTCATGCAACGCTCCAGGTAAACAGGGGATAAGCCAGTGTATGAATCGCTAAAGGGAATTACTAGCCTTTCACATCATCGACTCATAAAAACCGCAAGAATATATAAATCGATCCTCGAGAGATGACAGCCATCTTTTACCCTTTACGTCACAGTAGGGAAAGTAAACAGAGTGAGGATGCTGATGAACGGACTATTGTATTTGTGTGTTGTGGTTATTTGGGGCACAACCTGGTTTGCCATCGCGTTACAACAAGGAGAAGCGCCTATCCTGATCTCCATTTTCTGGCGATTTGCGATAGCGGGTGGCTTGCTACTTATTATTAGTCGCTGGCGATTAGGGAAAATGCGTTTATCTTGGCGTGACCATGGCTTTTGCTTGCTGCAAGGGCTTTGTGCCTTCAGTCTTAATTTTTACTGTTTTTATCTTGCTGCCTCTCACATCACGACAGGGATAGAGTCGGTTATTTTTTCGATGGCAATACTTTTCAATGCGATAAACCAAGCGATCTTTTATCGCATTACCCCCGTAAAACGTTTTTGGCCGGCTGCGGCCATGGGGATATTGGGTATTATGATCTTGTTTAGCGACCAGTGGGGAGCTAAACACTTCTCTGCCTCACTTGGCTTAGGGGTTGCACTGAGTCTAGTCGGAACTTATGGTTTCTCTTTAGGCAATATGTTGAGTATTCGGCATCAGCGAAAAGGCTTAGCAATATTGACGACTAATAGCTTGGCGATGTGCTACGGAGCCGCGGTAGCAGGGGGAATCGCTTATTTCTTTGGCGACTCTTTTGTTTTACCGATGAAGCCTGTTTATCTCAGTGCGCTGTTCTACCTTGCTCTGTTTGGTTCAGTCATCGGGTTTGGGGCTTATTATCTTTTAGTGGGACGGATTGGTGCCGGACAAGCAGCCTATACGACAGTACTGTTTCCATTAGTCGCGCTCGCGATATCAACCCATTTTGAAGGTTACCAGTGGCATTTGCATGCAGTAATAGGGTTGAGCGTGATTTTATTAGGGAACTTAATTATGTTCTTTCCCATAAATATTTTTAGAAAAAGTCGGCTCCGCTTCCCCATCGTTTTGCCAACGGGAAGAGGGAAACGGAGCGACATTCCCTGAGTCTTATCTAGGTTAGTTGTTGCATCAGAAGATAACAGTCTTCTTACCCTGGTGAGGCGGATACCCCAAAATACGTTAGCGAGTATTTTGGGTTTCTTGTGCAATAATTTTTTTAAACGATAAGGACTCAGCAGAGAATTATAGAGATAGCTCGTTAATGCAGCAATATCTGATGCACAGTGAGAATTGATTGACATCAAGTTGCTAAGGGTTTTTTAACAATTAATTAATTGTTATAACATTAGGTGAATTTAAGTCGATAAGAAGGTCTTCGCCATGCAGCCCATTGCATTTTATAGTCGTCATGCTGAAACTGATCTGTGGTTAGCGCCTTTAAAAGCCGCTTTACCTAAAGCTACCTTAAATGTATGGCCCGCCCACGATGAACGCGCGACGGTTGCCCTGACTTGGGCACCGGATCAAAGCTTTATCGATGCACATCCCAATCTTAAAGTAATTTTTAATATGGGGGCTGGGGTCGATGCACTTTTATCTCTGACATTGCCTAAAGACGTGGCCATCATACGTGTGAAAGATGGTGGGATGGCGGTACAACTCGCTGAATACTGCTGTGAAGCTGTTATTCGTTTTTATCGCGAATTCCCGCTATATGAACAGCAACGTCAGCAACATACGTGGCAAAACAACTTACTTCAAGATCGTAACGATTTCCCCGTTGGAATCATGGGACTTGGGGTGCTGGGGGAAAAAATAGCGCACTCCCTGCGCCAATTTGATTACCCGGTAATGGGGTGGAGTCAGCAGCGTAAAACAATTTCAGGTGTCACTTGCTATGACGGCCAAGAGCTCACTGAATTCTTACGCGCTTCACGTATTTTAATTTGTGTACTACCTCTAACCGGTAAAACACGAGGGATTCTTAATCTCCAGCATCTCTCTTTGTTAAAGAAAGATGGCTATTTGATTAACGTTGCGCGGGGAGGACACCTTGTTGAGGAAGATCTCATTACGTTAATCAAAGAGGGAAAAATTCGTGGAGCAACTTTAGATGTTACCCAACATGAACCTTTAAGTGATGATGATCCCCTGTGGCAAGTGCCGCAAATTCGTATCACTCCCCATATTGCAGGTAAAACGCAGGTTGACCACGTATTAGCCCAGGTCGTACCACAAATTAACCGCTGGTTTGCACAGGGCGAAGTAGAGGGAGCGATCGATTTACATCAGGGTTATTAATCAATTTTTACCCGAAATGGCATTTTTTGAGCGGAAAAACTGGCGTGTCAGTTCTATTATTCACAATTCCATAGCTAACTTTACATTTGTTTAACTTTGCTCGCACGTCAACTTTTCCACTCACTTTTTTGCACAGGTCATCGCCATGAAAGGTAAATTGATATTGCTAAGGATCGTGTCTGTCTTGTTGCTGCTCACCAGTATCATCATGATAGCGGGTGGGGGGTATTTACTCTCTTTATCAGGATCTTCATATTACTTAATTGCAGGGATCTTCCTGCTCATCAGTGCCATTCAGCTTTTCCGCCGCAAATCTTCCGGCGCAATACTGTTCTTTGTCGTCTACATTGCCACCATCCTTTGGACTATTCATGAGAGTGGTGCCGATTATTGGGGATGGGTACCGCGCTTATCTCTATTGACCGTTTACGGTTTCTTATTAGCACTAAGCCTGCCCACATTGCAGCGCCAACCCTCAAACAAGCTGAGTTTTGGCTTAGCAGGGATTTTTGTGGTGATTTTCGCCGTTGCCTTTGGCATGGCGTTTGTGCCGACCCATGTATTCAACTCGGGTGAAGCTCTACCACAACAACCTTTGGTGAAGACGCCGACTCCTTCACAAGCTGAACAGCCAGATAGCGATTGGACTTATTATGGTCGGGATGCTGATGCGTCGCGCTTCTCTCCTTTAAGCCAAATTACGCCAGAAAATGTCGGGCAACTGAAACGTGCTTGGACGTATCGGACTGGAGATTTACCCGCTCCAGGGCAAGTGAATAAATGGGCAGCTGAAAATACGCCCATTAAGGTAGGGGATGCGGTTTACGTCTGTTCTGCTCGTAACAATATCATTAAGTTGGATGCGAAAACCGGTAAAAAAATCTGGGAACATGATACTGGGGTGAAGTACGAGAGCATTCCTTACACTGCGGCATGTAAGGGGTTAAGCTATTACACCTCAACGCAAACACCCGTTGGCCAAGCTTGCCACACGCGTTTAATCGTCGGGACCTTGGATGAACGCCTCGTGGCCGTCGATAGTGAAACGGGTCAATCTTGTCAGAATTTTGGTGATAAAGGACAGACTAATTTACTGAAAGGTCTAGGTTATACCGTACCTGGTTTCGTTGCCGTGACCGCACCAGTGCCCATCATCAATGGCACTATCGTGGTTAACCACGAAGTCCTGGACGGACAACGCCGTTGGGCCCCTTCTGGTGTGATCCGTGGTTATGATGCGGAAACCGGCCAATTTAAATGGGCGTGGGATGTCAATAATCCGACGGATCATAAAGAGCCTGCCGCAGGGAAAGAATATAGCCGTGGTACCCCGAACTCTTGGGCAACAATGGTCGGGGATAATCGTCTGGGGCTAGTCTATGTTCCAACCGGTAACTCTGCTGCGGATTACTACAGCAAACTGCGCTCGGCGAATGAGAATAAGGTCTCCTCATCCATCGTCGCGATCGATGTGAAAACCGGTGACGTGCGTTGGGTCTTCCAAACCGTGCATAAAGATGTGTGGGATTACGATATTGGTTCACAACCTACCTTATTCGACTTCCCTGGTCCTAATGGATCGACGATCCCTGCGATAATAGTGCCGACTAAACGTGGCCAAACATTCGTACTGAATCGTGAAACGGGCAAACCCCTGACACCAGTAGAAGAAAGACCGGCCCCTGCTGCAGTGGTTAAAGAGGATCCTCGAGCACCTACGCAGCCTTGGTCAGTCGGTATGCCACGTTTGGGGCTACCTGATTTGAGTGAGAAAAAAATGTGGGGCTTAACGATGTTTGATCAGCTAGCCTGTCGCATTAAGTTCCGCCAAGCGCGTTACGAAGGTGAATTTACGCCTCCGAGCTTAGATAAGCCATGGATTGAGTACCCTGGGTACAACGGCGGCAGCGACTGGGGCAGTGTGGCCTACAACCCACAAAATGGGGTACTGATCGCTAACTGGAATAATACGCCGATGTATGACCAGTTAATTACCCGTAATAAAGCCGATAAATTGGGTCTGCAATCTATCGATTCACCGAAGTATAAGCCTGGCGGCGGTGGCGCAGAAGGTAATGGTGCGATGGCTGATACACCTTATGCGATTCAAGTCTCTCCGTTCTATTTAGATAGCACGCAGATGCTTTGTAATGAACCGCCTTACGGCATGATTACCGCGATCGATATGCATACCCGTAAGGTGTTATGGCAACATCCGTTAGGAAGTGGCGAGAAGAATGGACCATTTGGCCTGCCTACTCATATGCCGATTAATGTGGGGACCCCGAACAACGGAGGACCGATCATTACAGCAGGGGGACTGACCTTTGTTGCCGCAACGACGGATAATAAAATTCGTGCTTTCGATAACCGTACAGGCAAAGAAGTATGGAGCGATACCTTACCGGCGGGTGGACAAGCCACTCCAATGACCTATTCCGCAGGCGGTAAGCAATATCTGGTCATCATGGCCGGAGGTCACCACTTCATGCGGACTAATGTGGGCGATTACGTTATTGCCTACACCCTTCCTGATAACCACTAAATGTTACGGCCCTTCGGGGCCGTTTACATATTGATAAAAAGTTTTCATCAATTCATCCGGCCAGTGTGATCTTCGTCAACTATAGTTATTAACCTAAGCCTATTTTATTTGACAACGGAGCTAACAATGGTCAAGAAAGTTGAAATTCACGCGCAATCACAAAAATTACCCGGTTCTGAAGCAAAATTGTCTCCTAAAGCGGAAATGATCCGCGAAGATTACCGTGGTAGCGGCAAGCTCACAGGAAAAGTTGCCTTAGTCACCGGTGGCGATAGTGGCATTGGTCGTTCTGCTGCCTTACATTTCGCTCGCGAAGGCGCTGATGTAGCTATCACTTATCTACCGAACAACGATGATGAAGCCGCTGATGCACGTTCAATCAAAGCCTTGATTGAACAGGAAGGCCAACAATGCGCAATCTATCCTGTCGATCTTCGTAAAGCCGAAAATTGCCGTAAGCTTATCGCCGACGTCGTGGAAGCTTTTGGTAAATTAAATATCCTCGTTAACAACGCCGGTACGCAATACCCGAACGAAGACCTTACCACATTAAGCGACGAGCAGTGGCTCAATACCTTTGATACGAATATCCATAGCATCTTCTTCCTGACCAAAGCGGCCCTGCCACACTTGAAGGAAGATGACAGCATTATTAACACGACTTCAGTCAACGCCTACATCGGTCCGCAAATGTTGATCGATTACACTGCGACCAAAGGGGCAATTGTTAGCTTTACTCGTGCGCTATCTAACCAGATTGCTGGAAAAGGCATTCGTGTTAATGCGGTAGCTCCTGGTCCAGTCTGGACACCGTTACAGCCTGCAACCCTGGGCGATTACAATCCTGAACTGCTGGAAAACTTTGGTCACGAAACGCCAATGGGACGTGCAGGACAACCGTCTGAACTTGGCCCTATTTATGTTTTCCTCGCCAGCCTAGACTCTTCTTACATCAGTGGTCAGGTGATTCACCCCAACGGCGGCACCATGGTAGGTGGCTGATTCCTGGGTTCTTTGTGAGGTGTTGTTATGCTATTTACGCAATTTAGTCACAGTTGGCTAAGCCAGGAATATCATCATCACTGGTTAGAAGATCAAGGCCGACAATTACTGGCATTCTATAAGCGCGCCAGATGCGAACGCGGCGGCTTTACGGCGCTCGACGATAAAGGCTATCAGGCGAAAGATAGCCAACCGGACACCATGCAAACTGCGCGTATGACGCACTGCTTTGCCTTGGCTTCATTACAGGGAGAGCCTGGGGCCGCGGAGTTGGCACAGTGGGGAGTGGATTCGCTACTCGGCGTATTAAAAGATTCTCAGCACGGTGGTTGGTTGAGTACCTTGCCCGAAAAGGTTGCGGATGAACGTAAAGCATCCTATCTGCATGTTTTCGTGACATTGGCCGGATGCAGTGCCAGTCTCGCAGGGATTCCACGGGCTGATGAACTCTATCAGCAAGCGGTCGAGACGCTAGAAACCTATTTCTGGATGGCAGACGAAAAAGCCTTATGTGAAAGTTATACCCGCGACTGGCAAGATCGTGAAGCTTATCGCGGTGGTAACAGCAACATGCACTGTACCGAACTGTTCTTACAGTTGGCGGACTTTACCGAAAATCCAATTTGGCGGGCTCGTGCTCTCGCGATTGTCGATAAAGTAATCCATCAGCATGCTCCGGCCAACAACTATTTCTTGGCCGAACACTTTCACGAAGATTGGCAAGAGTGGCATGATTACAATAAGGATAAACCAACCGATAGTTTCCATCCTTATGGGGTTACGCCAGGCCATGCGAGTGAATGGGCGAGGCTTCTGTTACATCTTGAGGCCGCATTGCAAGCTGCAGGGGAACCGGTTCCAGAGTGGTTGCTTACGGATGCTAAGGGGTTATTTCACGCAGGAATGGATCATGGCTGGCATGTCGACGGGACACCTGGCATCGTCTATACCCACGACTGGGAAGGCAAGCCGGTCGCCCATAGCCGAGTCCACTGGACCTTAGCTGAAAGCTGTGGTACTGCGGCCAGTCTACTTAAACGTACCGGAGAGCAGGTTTACGAAGAGTGGTATCGGCGTCTGTGGGACTACATCGGTTGCTACCTGATCGATACCCAGAATGGCAGCTGGTGGCAAGAGTTGGATCCGCAGCAGCATCCTTCCACTGAGATATGGTCAGGAAAACCTGACTTGTATCACGCGTGGCAGCTCACTCAAATTTCTCGCCTCCCCTTAACACCGATGATAGGTTTGTCCATTAAAAACGGGCATCATCAACGTTAAGTCCCTAGGCCCTGAATGATTTCAGGGCCTTTTTCGTTAATGAACAAAAGTCATACGTTTCAAGCGTAAGGCATTACCTAATACAAACACACTAGACAGTGCCATTGCCCCAGCGGCAAGGATAGGCGAAAGTTGTATCCCAAAGGTAGGATAGAGTGCTCCCGCGGCAACGGGGATAAGTACTAAGTTGTAAATAAAAGCCCAAAACAAATTCTGATGAATATTGGCCATTGTCATTTGCGACACATGCTGCGCGTTCAGCACATTCGTCAATGAATCAGACATCAGCACCACATCGGCAGATTCCATTGCGATATCTGTACCGCTACCTAAGGCGATCCCTACATCCGCTGCCGCGAGAGCGGGAGCATCATTTATTCCATCACCCACAAAACTGACACCGGTAAAGCGTTGCTGCCAATTTTGAATCGCCTCGACCTTCCCTTGGGGTTTGACCTCGGCAACCACTTCGCTGATACCGAGCTGCTTCGCCACCGCTTGTGCAGTAAGACGGTTATCGCCGGTGACCATCGCCACCGTAATCCCCTGAGTTTGTAACCGACTTACCACCTCTCGGCTCGTCGCTTTAATCGGGTCGGCAACGGCGATAATCCCAGCCAGCTGTTCGCCAATCGCGATATAAAACGGACTTTTACCCTGTTCAGCGTAATGTGTCGCAAGGGCGTCGAGATCGCTGGATACGATAGACAGGCTGTGTAGATAACGTTGAGCACCGATATCGACCCGCTTACCCTGCACCCAAGCACTCACCCCCATTCCGCTGTGGGTGGTGAAATCTGTTGCGGACAGTCGTTCAAGCTGCTGGGCCTCTGCGGCCTTCACTATTGCACTGGCCAGTGGGTGTTCAGAGTAACGCTCAACCGCGGCAGCATAGGCCAGTAGCTGTTCTGTGCGGTAACCATCAGCCGGTTGGATATCGGTGAGCGCTGGCTGTCCTTCGGTTAAGGTGCCTGTCTTATCGAAAGCGATCAGCGTCGTTTCACGAAGCTGCTGCAAGGCCCTGCCTTGGCGGAATAAGATCCCTTTTTCTGCGGCGCGGCCGGTGGCGACCATGATGGAAGTCGGAGTGGCTAAGCCCATGGCACAAGGGCAGGCTATAATGAGGACGGCGACAGCATTGACGATAGCAAGACTGATGCCGCCTTGTGGCGCAAAGTAGAGCCAGCCAATTAAGGTTAGCAAGGCTGCAACAAAGACCACCGGTACAAACCACAGGGTAACTTTATCAACGACGCCTTGGATGGGCAGTTTCGCAGCTTGAGCTTGTTCGACAGCCTGAACGATCTGTGCCAAGACGGTCTGCTCTCCCGTCGCCGTCACCTTGAAGCGTAAATAGCCTTGTTGATTTAGGGTACCACCCGTCAAAGTGTCACCGGGACCTTTACGCACGGCGAGCGGTTCACCAGTCACCATTGATTCCTCTACGTGGCTCTCTCCCGTAACGACTTCGCCATCAATTGGGATCTTCTCTCCCGGTCTGACTTCAACGATATCACCCAGCACCAGACTCTCGGTAGCCACCTCTTCGCTTTGTTCATTGTGCCAGCGATGGGCAACATTAGGTTGCAGTTGCAGTAATCGCTGCATCGCTTGTGACGTTTTGCCTTTTGCACGAGCCTCGAGTAAGCGGCCAATAAGCACTAAGCAGACGATCATCGCGGCCGCTTCGTAATAAACGTGAATACTCTGTGCTGGGAGCCACTGCGGGGCAAAGGTTGCAAAGAGCGAATAGCCCCATGCGGCAAGGGTTCCTATGGCGACGAGGGCGTTCATATCCGGTGCTCGATGCCACAGCGCAGGTAAGCCTAAACGGTAAAATTGTCGGCCAGGACCCACTAACACAAGGGTTGATAGCACCGCCTCTGCGACCCATCGTCCTGGTGCGGGAAGGTAGTCATCAACCAAAATCTGTAGTGTATGGCTCAGGTGCATCGCCATCTCTACAATGAAAATAGGCAGCGTGAGTACGACAGCAATCCAGACATTGCGTTGTAATGCCTTAATATGGCGTTGTTTTTTTTGCTGTTGTAAGGCGCGAGTCTTCGCTGCATCGACAAAGACTTTGGCTGGATACCCAGCGGCAGTGACTGCCTGCGCGATACTTTCCGCTGTCACATTACCGACAATAGTGGCGCGCTCAGTCGCCAAATTGACACTCGCTTGCTCTACGCCGGGTTGAGCGGCTAATACACGCTCCACGCGTCCGACACAGCTTGCACAAGACATCCCTTCAACCGTGAGTTGTAGGGTGGGTGGAGATGAACGGCGAGTGGCTGATAATTGACTGGACATAATGAACTCCTCTTGTTCAATTAAGCCTAGCCTACAGCTTCCTGCAAGGGAAAGGTCAAGAGAGGAAAAGCTGGACGCACTTTATTAACTACGTTGTAATAATAGACATGAAGAGAGCACCTATTAGGGAACAGACTATGCGTACTGATCCATGTACTGAACCGCACACTGCCGATCTGCCAGCGTTACCCGTACTCAGTAGCCAAGACATTGCTTTACTGGCAGACACATTTAAATTATTAGGTGATCCCTCACGTTTACGCATTTTGCTACAATGCCTGACGCAGCCCGCTGCAGTGAACGACATCGCAGAGGCATTACAGCTGTCACAATCGTTGGTCAGTCATCACTTGCGTCTGTTGAAAGCTGCTCGATTGGTGATTGGCGAACGCAGTGCTCGCCATGTCTATTACCGTGTCGCCGACAATCATGTCAGTCATGTACTGCGGGATATGGCTATCCACCTGACAGAAGAAACGACGCAAGATTAATGTGAATGAGACGTTTCAGTACAGTCATGATGCGCGTTCGTCTCATTCAACAGACACTGGGTTGAAGAGGGCTCGTCTGCCCAATCAATCGCAATGGTACTATGGCCGATAGAGAATTTTTCCTGCAAAGCTATTTCTACCGCCCGCACAACCTGCTTGGCCTGGGCATCGTCCACTGCCCGAATATGTAGGGTGGCCAGTGTATAACCGGTACTGATCTGCCAGACATGGATATGTGACACTTCGCCCAGCCCAGGAATTTTCGCTAACAGATGAGCACTGATTAAGCTTGGTGCAGCCTCATCTGGCGCCCCCTCTAGTAGGATATGCGAGGTCTTTTTGATCAGTTTCCAAGCCCCGCGTAAAATTAACACTGCAACCAGTACCGAGAGTATTGGATCGATTGGCGCCCAGCCGGTCAGACCAATGACCACTGCCGCAACGATCGCCGCGAATGAACCCAGCAAATCGCCAATCACATGTAAAATAACCCCTTTAATATTCACGTTTTCGGTTTCGCCACGCGTCATAATCCACAGCACTACCAGATTAATTACCAGCCCGGCACAGGCGACGATAAACATAGGCCAAGGCATGACCGTGGCAGGTGTAGTAAGGCGTTGCCATGCTTCATAGATAATGAATATCGCGATTAAGAACAGTGTCATGGCATTAAATAAACTTGCCAGTACTTCAAAGCGAATATACCCGAAAGTGAGTCTGTTATTCGGCTGACGTTGCCCGAAATAGAAGGCGGCCCATGCGAGTGCAAGGGCGAAAGCATCGGTCAACATATGCCCCGCATCCGCCATCAATGCAAGCGAGCCGGCATACACCCCTCCCACAAATTCGACAATCATAAAGGTAAAAATCAGCACAAACGAAAGGAGCACTTTCTTCTGATTGGCTTGATTTACTTTTGGCACATGAGAGTGATCATGATCATGGTGATGATCGTGGTCATGGTGGTGAGAGTGAGATGACATTGCTGCCTCGCTATAATTAATAAATGAACATATGAACAGATATTAATATATAGCGGGCAGTAGAGAAAGGAGTATTTTGCTTAACGCTCTGCAGAGCATCCTTGAAAAGCTTTTGTCCGTTTACGGCACAGCACGCGGATCAAGGTCAGTAAGGAGACGGCAAGTAAGATGGATCCTGCAAGAATAAAGGCATTCATCCCAAACCATTCGTAACCTAAAATACCGATCAATCCCCCTATAAAGAAGGAAATGAATGAGGTCACATAGACGCTCAGGAGATAACGGAACTGCTTCATTTGTGCCGGAGGATGGCGCATGATCGGGTGCAACAGCAGGTTAGCCAATACAATCCCTGCATCGGTTAAAGTACCTGTCACATGCGTGGTGCGTACTTTCCCTTGCGAAAGCTGGGTGGAAGTCGCGTTATGCGCACCGAGCAGAAAGCTTAAGCCAAATAGATAGTAGCCGTGCTGTAAGTCTTGGGGATACCAGAAGCCAACGACGACTGGGGCAATAAGCAGTATGCCTTCGATTAACAAGATATGTGCGTAAATAGTCCGAACATTCAATTTTTTCGCAAAGGATACCGCAACCCGTGAAGTAAAGGCGCCTGCTAGAAAACAGGTAAGCAGTAAAATGAGTGGGATCATCTCTAATTTATCCCACTGTAATAACTCTTGAGAAAGCTGTGTCGCATTGCCCGTCATATTCGAGGGGAACAGACCAAACGCCCCCAATGCCAATACATTCAGCATTCCTGCGCATCCCGCTAACGCTACGGCAAGCTGGCGGTCTTCGTTACCGGTACGGCCAGATTTTTTATCTATAAGCATAATTTTACCCTCCCTACCAGAGTAGGAGCTTTACAAAGACCGATTTTCTTATAAGGAAGGCACCTAATTAATCAGTAAGTTCAGTAGCAGACTGACTTTTCTTACTTTTCTTAGCCGCGCGAGCGTTAAGCGTTCGTTGTAAAGGACGCAAGCTATATATTCGTGGTTTTAATACAACACGGTGCATTCGACGAATCCGGCGACCTCGTTTAATTAAGCGTGGTCGTTCTAACCATAATTTTAAGCCGATCACCGTGATAGCGAGCAGAGCGGTAATGCCGTTTGCCATCATGACAGGGATATCGTGGACGCGTAAGCCATACCCCGTCCAGCAGGCGACGCCGAAGAACAGTGCAGACCACATGCCTAAAGAAAGGGCTTTAGTTTCTTTATTTTTAACGATATGAAGTACTTGAAGGCAAAACGACCCGGTAGTCACCCAAGCTGCTAATGTCCCCAGCCATACAGGCCAGGGAGTAAGAACCGCTATCGATATCAACGCTAGAGCAATAGTTATCGCAACAATAAAAATATTTTTCATGATGTTATAGGGATTCCCCTAAAGTGCTTTCAACCTGCTTCACCGCCCCACGTAAATCCTCTGTGAAGGTCGGATGTTCGGCTAAGCTGCCCATCAAGGCGGAGGATTGAGCAAACGCTTTGAGGCTATCCTCTTCAGCAAAGATGCTGTCGAAAGGAACACTCTCAATCGCCCTATCTTGGTATTCAAAAGGAAGCGTTCCCGCCGCGCGGCGTTGCATAAAGAGATACCACAATGCGACTAATACTAGCGTCGCCTTGGGGACTTCTCCTTGTTGATAGCGTGTTTTAAGGGTAGGCAAAATAAATTGCTGTAACTTGGCAATGCTATCAGACGACACGCGCTGGTTGGTATCGCGTACCTTAGCGTTACTGAAACGATGGAGCGTCGTTTTACAGTATTCATCGAGGTCGATCTGTCCTTTCGGTAGGGCTGCGGTAACGTCTTGCGCGATATAGTGACGGATCCACTCTTGAACCTGCGGCGTCAGACTTTCGTCAATAGATTGCGCTCCCAGCAACGCCCCAGCCCAAGCAATCCCGCTATGACTCGCATTGAGCACACGGATCTTAGCTTCTTCAAAGGGCAGGACATCTTCGACAAATTCAACGCCCACCCGCTCAAGCTCTGGACGACCGGCGATGAAATCATCTTCGATTACCCATTGTGAGAACGCTTCGCATGCAACCGGGACTTGGTCGTTATCGATGCCTTGCTCGGCCAACCGCTCAAGCAGTGTCTCGTCAGTTTGAGGGGTGATACGGTCGACCATGCTATTTGGTGTACTGATCGAGCTTTCGCACCATGCGGCTAACGCCTTATCACCTAATGCCGCGATATACTCATTGAGCCCGGTACGCAGGCAATCGCCATTGTGACGCAGGTTATCGCAATTGAGTAAGGTAATGGGACCAGCTTGTGTCGCTAAACGTTGCCGTAAAATCGCCACAAGTACACCGTAGACCGTAGAAATAGCATTGGATTCCGCTAACTCTTGAACGATGACGGGATGATTTAGGTCAAGATGCCCATCATCTTTCAAGAAATAACCGCCTTCGGTTACGGTGAAAGAGATAAGTTTTGTTTCAGGATCCGCACCCACTTCGATGAGTTGCGATAAATTTTCATCCCAACGGATCACTTTTTTTATTGCGGTGATGGTTTGATAATCGATATCGCCATCAGGGCTAATGACTTCAAGGGTATAAACACCTTGTTGACGACCAAGCTGATCAAGCGTGGCTTGGCTTGAGCTGTTACGAATATTACCTAGAGCGAGTGACCAGCGGGTATCACCCAGTTTATGAAGTTCGTTAAGATACCAGCTTTGGTGCGCACGATGAAAAGCGCCCGCGCCTAAATGTAGCCATGTTGATTGGTGTGAAGGTGTACTGTGTGATGAAGTTTGCAAAGGGCATCCTTAGTCGCAATCGACAATTGTTACGTTAGAATGTTACTGGTAACCATAGCACAATTAGTCAAAATGCAAAGTTTTAGGCCGAAATAAGTGATGAATTACGGAATGAGAGGTAACTAAGGCTTTACTTTGTAACAAAGTTTGATAAACAGTAGCCTAACTTAATTATAGACAGGTTTAGACGGCTTCGAGGGCAATATGGGTGAAATTTTCCAGCATTGGGATTGGGTCGCTATCTTAGCGCAGATCTTATTAATCGATTTACTGTTGGGCGGGGACAACGCCGTCGTCATTGCTATGGCATGTCGCGGGTTACCCGAAAATTTACGTCGCAAAGCGATTGTTATTGGTACGTTGGGCGCGATCGTGGCACGGATTGTGTTGTTGGTCGTTGCCGTTTACCTATTAACATTACCAGGACTGAAATTAGTCGGTGGCTTATTACTGTTGTGGATTGGCTATAAGTTAGTTTCTGGTGAAGAAGAGGGTGATGAACAAGGAAAAACGTCCTCGAGTCTTTGGAAAACCGCGCTAACCATCACTATCGCGGATGTCATCATGTCCTTAGATAATGTGTTAGCGGTAGCCGCCGCGGGTCGGGGGCACTTAATCATTGTGGCGGTGGGCGTATTGTTAAGTATCCCGATTATTGTCGCGGGGAGTCGCTTAGTCCTACATCTGCTGGATCGTTGGCCAGTCATTATTCTGGCGGGTGGCGCGTTAATTGGCTGGATAGCGGGTAGTATGCTACTGACGGATCCACTGTTACATCCGTATGTGGCAGGTAAAGACCTCGCCTTTTATGAACATTGTGCAGGGGGAGTGTGTGCGCTGCTGATCTTCATCATTGGTTGGTTTAAAACACGCAAAAGCGCATAACGAAATAGAAGAGGGTGAATCCCAACTAGGGGGTTCACCCTTTTTTTATGTGTCGGTTAACCGAAACTATGCGGTGCCCGTTCCGCCATCAGAACACCATACTTGCCCTGAGGCGAAAGAGTTTTCGTCAGACGCTAAGGTGACATACAGAGGAGCAATCTCTACCGGTTGGCCAGGACGGGCAAGCGGAGCCTCTTCCCCAAAATGGGCCACTTTTTCTTGCGGCTGCCCACCACAAACTTGTAGCGCTGTCCAATAAGGGCCAGGGGCGACTGCATTGACACGAATCCCCTTGGGTCCGAGCTGTTTCGCTAAGGCTTTAGTGAAAGCAACGTTACAGGCTTTGGTCTGAGCGTAATCGAGAAGGATATCACTCGGTTTAAAGGCTTGAACGGATGATGTATTGATGATTGCCGCGCCTTCGCCTAAATGTGCGACGGCTGCACGAGTAATCCAAAATGGCGCATAAACGTTAGTTTTGAACGTGGCATCGAATGATTCAGTAGTCAATTCGCTGATGCTCTCACAGAACTGTTGACGGCCTGCATTGTTGACCAAAATATTTAAACCGCCCAGCTCCTGAACTGCTTTGTCGACTAAAGTTTTACAAAAGGCTTCGTCGGTAATGTCTCCGGGGATAGCAACAGCGTTGCGCCCTTCAGCTTTGATCAGCTCAATCACCTCTTTGGCGTCACTCTCTTCTGCCGGCAAATAGTTGATTGCCACATCAGCCCCTTCCCGCGCATAGGCGATGGCGACTGCACGGCCAATTCCCGAGTCCCCGCCAGTAATGAGTGCTTTTTTACCGGCTAATCGATTATGTCCTTGATAACTTTTTTCACCATGGTCTGGTAAGGGATGCATCGCGGACGCTAAGCCAGGAAATTGCTGAGGCTGTTTGTCAAAAGGCGGACGTGGAAAACGTGTTTTTTCAGTTGACATCATTGACTCCCTTGGTGTGAAAAATGAGAAACCTCCGTTAAGGGTAGACTTAATTACGCGGCTGTGTGGCAAAGTTAACGAAATTTTTTGTGATCTTGATCACTGATGGCAGGGAGAAAAACACCGAAATGACGATCTTTAGCCACACTTAATGGGCTGACAAATACTTTCAAGGAGCCACCGGTGAGCCACTTTTTATTCAATAAAAAAGCAACAATCGTCGATCAAGCTATAGAAGGCCTTATCCGTACTTCTCCCCATCAAAATTTAGCGCGACTGAAAACGGACGACGGTCTGCGTAGTGTTGTACGTCAAGATTGGGACAAGTCGAAAGTGGCTATTATTTCCGGTGGTGGTTCTGGGCATGAACCAATGCACGTCGGTTTTGTGGGGAAAGGGATGTTAACTGCAGCAGTGTGCGGTGATTTATTTGCTTCGCCTGGCGTTGACGCGATCTTGCACACCATCGTTACCGTAACAGGAAAATCAGGGTGTCTACTGGTAGTAAAAAATTATACGGGCGATCGGCTTAATTTCGGTCTAGCCGCCGAAAAAGCACGGGCGCTGGGGTTTAAGGTCGAGATGGTTTTGGTCAAAGACGATATCTCCTTACCTAAAAATCCTCAGCCGCGTGGGCTGGCCGGGACAATACTCGCGCATAAAGTGGCGGGCTATCATGCCGAGAAGGGGAAATCACTCAAATACATTGTTGAGCAAACCCAACAGCTACTCGATAACGTCACCACGCTCGGTGTTGCGCTCTCTTCTTGCCATCTGCCCGGTAGTGATGAGCCGGACGGGATCCCGAAAGGAAAAAGTGAACTCGGTATGGGGATCCATGGTGAACATGGTGTTGCCACGCTCGAGACGCAAAACAGTAATAAAATCGCTAAACAACTCGCCAAAACCTTACTCAAACATATTGGTGAGGAAGATAACTTACTCCTACTCATCAATAACCTTGGCGGTCTTTCAGTGCTGGAGATGGCACTTGCCACGCAGGAAGTTTTACAAACGCCTTTAGCCGATCGAGTTAGTCACATTCAAGGACCCGGCACGCTAGTGAGTGCGCTAGATATGAAAGGGCTTTCTCTGACTGTCGTGCCCCTTAACAGCAAACTCCTGACAGCACTTGAGGCACCAGTTACTGTAGCCGGATGGTTACCTATCACGGCCTGTCAGACAATGCAGTGGCAAGAGGCCGATGCGCTTCCTCAAGTTGAACTAGCCAAACCCTCGCAGAATGCGCACGTTGCACAAGTGGTGAAAACGGTTTGCCAAGTATTGATTGATAGCGAGGACGAGTTAAACAAACTCGATAGCCAAGTAGGTGACGGGGATACCGGATCAACCTTGGCAACTGGCGCAAGCTTTGTATTAAAAGCCCTTAAACAGAAAAAACTTCCTTTAAACGACCCCCAAGCACTGTTGCATTGGTTAGGAGAGAAGATCACGACGCCAATGGGCGGATCGGGAGGCGTGTTACTTTCATTACTCTTTAGTGCCGCCGCGGCTGCGTACCCGGATACAAAAAATTTAGGGGCGAGTTTGTCTGCCGGGTTACAGAAAATGAAAGATTACGGCGGAGCGGATCAAGGCGATCGCACGATGATCGATGCTCTTCAGCCCGCTTTCGAGGCGATGGAAGCGGGCAAGAGTGGCGCAGCAGTCAGTAAAGCGGCAACCTCGGGCGCTGAGTCGACGAAAAAAATGGAAAAGGCCAAGGCTGGGCGTTCATCTTATTTGAATGCAGAAAGCTTGAAGGGGCATATGGATCCAGGAGCCTACGCGGTGAGCAAAGTCTTTGAACAATTTAAGGATAAAAAAAATTAATCATAGAGCGGCGATTTGATGAACACATGGCACAGCAATTTTTCATCGCTGTGCCACGATATTAAACGTCTAGATGAGGGAACTGATCCCCAAGACCTAAGTAAGCGTGGACTGCGCAATAACCAAAAAAAGCTAAAACTATAGCAAAAATTGCAATGGAACCGATTTCAAATGCGAGCGTAAAATGGCGTTTAGTCATAATTCCCTCCAGTACCCAAAAGTCTTTACCCTTTGAGCATAGCAATCTTATTTGACGAAACAAGGCTGTTTTACACTTGGAAATATATTAAGAATCCTATTCATATAATCAGCTATTTTAATTAACATTAGTTACTATTTTGAAATAATATCCTCGTGTTCAGTGCGGGTTTTGCTCTAAAATGGCGCTCTAGGTGACAGTGCGTCAACATTAAGTTAAACGCCATTACGTATTTACATATTTAAATGTATAAATATAATAAGCCTACATTCACTGACTCTTGAGTACGCTATGCAGCCAACACTCTTTACTCCCCTCGCATTGGGGGAGTTAACTTTACCTAATCGGATTGCACTTCCGCCATTAACTCGCTGTCGTAGTGCGCAGCCAGGCAACGTGCCTAATGAAATGATGCGTGACTACTACCAACAGCGTGCTAGCGCAGGATTTATGGTCACAGAAGGGACACAAATAGAGCCTAGAGGGCAAGGATATGCATGGACCCCTGGCATCCATACCGCTGAACAGATTGCAGGATGGCGCCAGGTCACCCAAGCCGTGAAGGCGCAAGGCGGCACACTATTTTGTCAGTTGTGGCATGTCGGGCGGGTATCGCATCGCGCATTGCAACCTCAGCAGCAGGCTCCCATCGCCCCTTCAGCGATAGCGGCGACGAATGTAAGAGTCTTTATCGAAACGGCGCCAGGTGAGGGCGAGCTGGTCGCACCGAGTGAACCGCGGGCTTTAGAGACTGAAGAAATTTCCCAATTAGTCGAAATGTATCGCCGCGCTGCGGTCAATGCTAAGCAAGCGGGATTCGATGGTATCGAGCTGCACGCTGCCAATGGCTATCTCATTAACCAATTTCTCTCGGTTCACACCAACCATCGGTCTGATCACTATGGGGGAAGTTTGACAAATCGGCTACGTTTTCTGAAAGAGGTCGTCGAAGCGGTTTCTACCGTGTTTGATAGTCGCCAAGTTGGGGTACGTTTCTCACCACTATTTTCGACGACAGAAGAAGACCGTGTCTATTTAGGTTTGGTCGAGCCGGACCCCGCAGAAACCTATCTCACTGCGGCAAAAATGTTGAATGAAATGAACATTGGTTATCTCTCCATTGCCGAAGCGGATTGGGACAATAGTCCGGCGTTACCGGAGAGTTTCCGTTTTGCGCTACGTCAGGCATTTACCTCAGTCATTATGGTGGCGGGCCGCTATGACCAGGCTAAAGCTCAGCATGTTTTATCGCAAGGATGGGCTGATTTAGTTGGATTTGGAAGGACGTTTATTGCGAACCCCGACCTCCCTGAACGTTTGGAGCGTGGGCTAGCCTTAAATCCAGTTGAGTTAAGTTCTTTGTATGGTGGGACGGCGAAAGGGTATACTGATTATCCAACCATTGATGGATAAATGATGAAAGCCGATGCTTGCTGAAAATGCGATGAAACTCTTAACCAACCCATTGAGGGTGGCCATTTTAACCTGGTTGAAGCAACCTGACGTCGCGTTTGCCGCCTATAGCCAATTGTATCCCTATGAACAATATGGTGTCTGTGCGAGCCTTATTCAGGACAAAGCAGGGCTTTCACAACCTGCCATTTCCCTCTGTTTAAAATCGCTCCAGGAATTAGGCGTGATTGAAGCAGAAAAAGTGGGAAAATGGACCTATTATCGGCGAAACGATAAGAATATTCAGGAAGTCGTCGCGACGATCACCCAGCAATTACAGCAACTCTAAAGTAGCCGTCTGGTGACGGCTACTCACCTTTTAGTGATGACGCTGCGCGCAAAACATCACCGTATCCGTTGTGAACGACCCGTCGTCCTGTAATTGGAAATAGGCGTGTACTTGGCTCGCTACTGCTCGTTGTAAAGAACGGATAGTGTCAACCGTAGAGGGGGGTGTTTTCATCCGCGTCACCCACTGTTGGAAATCCAAGCTCAGCTGTCCTGTAATCAATTGTTCAATACGAAAGCCACTTTCTGTCGCCATTTGTAGCCATTCCCCAGGTGAGTAATCTCGTACATGAGAAGGGTCGCGAAGCACCTCAATACTCTGTAACCATACGTCGTAAAGTGGGGAGCCTGGAGAGGCGATATCCATCATGATAAGTGTTCCACCGGGTTTTAAGACGCGAAAAACCTCGCGTAATGCTTGTGGAACATCCTGCCAATGGTGAGCTGAGTAACGACTGATAACACAATCAAACTGATGATCTGCAAAAGGTAACGACTCGGCGACCCCTTGTTGACAGTCGATGTTTGTCAGCTTACGACACTCGGCCGTTTCTTTAACCACTTTTAGCATTTCGCTCGATAAGTCATAAGCGGTGACCTGTCTGACGAATGGCGAGGCGGTGAAGCTAGCGTGCCCAGCCCCACATCCGATGTCTAAGATATGTCCTGCCCCAAAAGGGGATAGCCACTGTTGTAAACGCTGTAAATCTTCGCCAGCGGCATGGACAGAACTGGTTAAGTAGGCGCTGGCTTGCGGGCTAAATTGGTCGGAAATGCGTTGCGCATGGGCGGTATTGCTCATGGAGTACCCCTAATGTTTATCTGGTTGTTGACGACAGGCTACTCACTCTATTATACCGGTACAATACCTGTATTTATCCTAGTATAAAAGGTAATAGGTTATGGTGGAGAAACCTCAACACGCTACAAAACAATTGGGTGAGTTTTTACGTCTTAGACGAGAACAACTCAGCCCAGAACGCGCTGGGTTGATTAAAGGACCCCGTCGGCGTACACCAGGGTTACGTCGAGAAGAGGTCGCTCAACTCAGTTATGTCAGCACTACGTGGTATACCTGGCTAGAGCAAGGTAGGAGTATTGCGGTGTCCGCTCGTAGTTTGAGTAATATTGCGACGGCCTTACAGCTCTCCTCGGCCGAGCGAGAGTACTTATTTAGCTTAGCGGAATTAATGGATCCGCTTAATCTCGTCACGCTCTCTTCTGAATTCGACATGCACTCGATAGTGCAAATGATGACAACACCGTGCTATATCATGAATGCAGCCTGGCAAGTGATCGCATGGAATGAACCAGCGGCAACACTCTTCAGCGGTTGGTTAACGACTGGCGAAACGCCGAATATGCTTGAGTTCATCTTTACCAATCCTTTTGCTCGTCAATTGGTGGTGGATTGGCCTGAGCGAGCCCAACGGATTGTGGCTGAGTTACGGGCAGAATCCATTCATTTGCAAGCCATAGCGCCATTAAACGTCACGATTGAGAGTTTGTTACAGCAGAGTGAAGAGTTCGCCCAGTGGTGGCAAAAACACCACGTTATCCACCGAGAAGGCGGACAACGTTGTTTCCAGCATCCGCAGCAGGGACTGCTCCATTATCAACAGACTACGTGGCAGTTGGCCCCAGACCCAACGATAAAACTTGTTACGCTTATCCCGCTTTGCGCAAACGGGTCCACCGCTAGCTAAACAGGTTTATGCACAGTGACTCGATCAGCTGTTCGATATTCACTAGAAGGATGTCAGCGTCACGAACTGGATGCGTTGACGTTCATCCAGGGTGAAAGGAAGCCTCGTCCGTTACGGGGGAAGAGTCTACAGAGGAAGTAAGGAGGAAGCCCGACAGTAAAGGCTTATCCTCCTTATTTTTTTAGATTAGAAATGCACGTTAGCGGTCAGCATCCAAGTACGAGGTGCACCAGGCGTATAACGATAACCACTGCGGTTTAGCGCTGCGATATATTTCTTATTCGTTAGGTTATAGACATTAAGTTGAAGGTCGAGATTAGGATTGATGCGCCATGCTGCCATCGAATCGGCAACCCAGTAATGTCCGACCGAAGAAGGGGTTCCCGTCGCGCCATCCTTGATCTTATGCATGGTGCCGACATAGCGAGCACCAACACCGACAGTAACATTATCCAGCACATCCCAGGTCGCCCAAGAAGTAAAGGAGTGTTTAGGCGTGAAAGGAATCGCCGTTGAACCGTCATTGGTACTACTCGTTTTATCGGTGCGAGTATTTTGTTGAGCGTAACCCGCCATCAGGTGGATTGTATCGGTGACATCACCCGCAGCGCTCAGCTCATACCCCTCTACACGCTTCGAACCATTTTGAACATATTCATTAGTGGTGGCATCAAGCTCTGCATCATTTTTAATGTTGGTTCTAAAAATAGCGGCACTCAGTAGGAGTTTTTTATCAAATAATGACCATTTTGTTCCAACCTCAGTCGTCTCTGCTTTTTCGGGACTAAAGTTGATATTTTCGCCGCCACGAGAAGTCCGGTCGGTCGAATCATTCGTCAGTTTAAAATCAACGCCGCCTGGTGGCTGTTGGGAAACCCCATAGTTGGCATACAGATTACCGTTCTCAGTGAGGTGATACAGCGCACCAATTTTCCAGTTAAACAGGTTATCCGACTGCTTCAGGTTACTATGGCCGGTGGCACTGTCTGCAATGTAGTGCGTTTGATAGCTGTCGACACGTAATCCACCGTTAAGCGATAAGCGATCGGTCAACGCCAAGGTGTCGAAGGCATAAACGCCTAAGGTATTGGTCCGGCCACGCGTCGCATAGGCTGTGGTAGGGGAGACGGTAATGTCTGAAGAGGGATTGAGAAGATTGACACTATTCGAGGCAAAAGCATAAGGATAACTATTATAATTTTCCTGCGTCAGCTCCACTCCAGTACTCACGGTATGAGCGACGCCCAACGTCGAGAATTTCGCTGTCAAATTGGTTTGGTTGGTGAGGATCTTATTCACGGTATCGCTGGCATTCATCAACCGAGTACCGTACACCTCACCATTAACGTTGCTAAAGGTTCGTCCCATTACCGCAGATAATAAATAGGATTGGCGGATCTCTGACCAACGCGTGGTGTTAGTCAGGGTGAGGTTATCATTGAAATCGTGTTCGAAACGCGAGGTAAAGGTATCTTGTACATCGTGTTCATAATCTGAATCGGTGCCATAGAAGGTTTTGCGCGAAACCGGCGAGGCGCTATTCAATAGGGCATTGGTACTGCTGTAGCCCGGTAAACCAACGGTATAAACACCACCGTCTGGGGTGCTGTCTTGCTGGACATGCAGATAATCGAGATAAAGGCGTGTTGAAGTGCCAAGTCCAAAGGCAATAGAGGGGGCAATACCATACTTTTCGTGGTCGACGTCGTTACGTCCTTTCGTATTACCTTTATCGCCCATCACATTCACTCTGAAGGCGGTGGTGTCGTTAATCATCTGATTATAATCGAGGGTACCCCGACGTTCCGATGCGCTACCATAACCCACCGAAGCGTCAACGCCTGTGTACAGTTCGGGTTGTTTACTCTCCATATTGATCGAGCCTGAAGGCGCCGTTCTACCGTAATCTGAGCCAGAAGGACCTTTGATAATCTCGATATTTTTCGTATTAAAGGTATCTCTTGTAATACTTCCAATATCGCGCACACCATCGACATAGATACTGTTTGACGTATCGATCCCCCGCATCATGATGGCATCGCCCATATTGCTTGAGCCATTTTCCCCAGAGAAGAACGCTCCAACTCCGGGAGAGTTTTTTAAGGCATCGCTGAGGGTATTGGCTTGCTGCTCATGTAACACCTTCTGAGGGACGACTTGAACTGTGCGCGTTGTGTCAGCAATGGGGGCCGTGAATTTCGTTCCGGAGAGTTTTTCCGGTGCATACAGTGAAGGAAGCGCATTAGCTGAAACGACAATATCGTCGTTTTTTTTCAAAGAGGCTGTATTTTCAGTAGCCTGTGCATTCATGATCATGCCAGACAAACCCGTAAATAAGGTGACTTGGCTTAATACCTTTAGCGATGGCGAAACGTTATTTTTATTTTTCATTATTGAATTTAGATGAGTTTATTAATGTTAATCATTATCATTACTATTCAATAACAATGTAAGCTTTTATTTACATAAGTTTACATATTAATGCATTTTGAAAATACTATATTTTTCAGTGGATTATGTTGTTTTTTTGTTAAAAAATAAGTGTAGTGAAGTAATGAAGAGGATATTAGTCAACTCATTGTAAAGGAGTAAGAGTAACGAGTTGGATGCAATAACTGGCTAACTGAGCACCACTGTTTATCTATTTTTTTATACTCACCTTGGGTGAAGAAGCCGCATAAACCGTTTTAAATTAAAACAATTTCTTTATCTTTAGGCGCCGGTCAGCGCATGATGATGATGAATCATGCGCTGCAGAGCAAATTATCTTTACACCCGAAATAGGTATTAATACTAGTAATAACCTACCAATAGCTCTATTTATAAGGTGCTGAATATCAATGCGAATTCTCGCTCATTTTAAGTAAGACCGGATAACGGTAATCACCTCGTCTAAATCATTTTTTCGTGTGTCGCTGTCGGCATGCTCATCAAGTAAGTGTTCTCGTATATGATCCTCCAGTAACTCACTCATTAGGCCATTCACAGCCCCTCTTATTGCCGCGACTTGTTGTAATACCTTTAAACAATCCTCACCTGTCTCAACCGCGGTTTCGAGTGACGAGGCCTGCCCCTTAATGCGTCTTATACGGGTGATAATCGCTTTTTTATTTTTAATTACGTGTCCCATTCTCACTCTCCTGTTGATCATTACTATACTGGGGTATAGTATATTTGTCGATTTCATGGTCCATTATTACTGATTACAATTCCTTTAGGGGATTTTTATGGTCGATTTTTCGACGCTACTTTCGCAGGGTAACTCGAGTGCTTTACTGTTCATACCCAGTGCAATTCTACTTGGTGCTCTCCATGGCTTAGAGCCTGGCCACTCTAAAACAATGATGGCTGCATTTATCGTGGCGATTAAAGGTACGGTAAAGCAGGCAATACTCTTGGGTGTCGCCGCGACTATCTCTCATACCGCTATCGTCTGGCTTATCGCAATGGGAGGGATGTATCTCAGTAAGCAGTTTACCGCTGAAGCGTCGGAGCCTTGGTTACAGATCATTTCAGGGGGCATTATTCTACTGACTGCAATATGGATGTTCTGGCGAAACTGGGCCGAATACAAGGAATGGAAAGTCATAAGACATATCCATCACCATGAGGAGAACAGCGGAAAAAATATCGATACCGGCCACGGTATTATCAATATCGCTATGGCTGAGGTTGAAGGATGTCACCGACTCGTCTTCAAGACGCTAACAGGTCACGCTTGGCATGCTGAGGATATCGTTATTCATACCACTCGCTCGGACGGAGAAAAGAAAACCTACTTCTTTATCCAAAAAGGAGGGGGTATTTTTTCTGAGGGAGCAGTAACGGAGCCAGATCATTTTTCTGCCAAGTTAGAATTAGGGCATCGAAATCATCTCCACAGATTCGATTTCACACTAGGTCACCATGACCATCCCGAATTGGAAGGACTTGATAGTGCTTCAGATGAATACCAAGACGCGCATGAAAAAGCCCATGCGAACGAAATTAAGCACCGTTTTCACAATAAGAATGTAAGCAATAGCCAAATACTTTTATTCGGTTTAACCGGCGGATTAATACCATGTCCTGCGGCGATAACCGTCTTATTAATCTGTATTCAAATGAAAAAAGTCACCTTGGGTGCCACTTTAGTCTTTTGTTTTAGTATTGGTTTAGCCATTACGCTACTCACTGTGGGAGTAGGGGCGGCCCTCGGCGTTAGACATTTAACTCGACGCTGGAATGGTTTTTCCTCTTTTGCCCGTGTCGCCCCTTACTTATCGAGTCTCCTTATTGCTGTAGTAGGGGTGTATATGGCTATTCATGGCTTAACTGCAATCATTGGATAAAAAATTGAGATGGCAATTAAGTCTCCTTGTATAGATAGATGTGCTATGGATAGCAAAACTCGCTGGTGCGAGGGGTGTTGCCGCAGCAAAGAAGAAATTAAGCAATGGAAAAAACTTTCCCCCTATCATCAAAAAATATTACTCAATGAGCTTCCTTTAAGACTCGATAAGATAAAGAATAAATAATTTGTGTCGGTTTGATTAAAAAGGAATAAAAATGACGGTGATATCTGCCTATTTTGCTCTTGCACTAGCTATTATTTTGGAAGTCGCTGCTACAACATTTCTCGGGAAATCAGAAGGTTTTACTAAATTAATCCCCACACTGGTTTCTGGATTATTTTATGCAGGATCATTTTACGTACTTTCACAAGTGATACGCGTCATCCCATTAGGAGTGGCTTATGCTTCCTGGGCTGGTGTGGGTATTGTATTGACGACAATCATTGGCATCTATTTCTTCAAGCAACTTCCAGACGTCATCGCTGTAGTGGGAATAACATTGATTGTGGTGGGAGTAGTACTCATCAATGGATTCTCTAAAACGAATTTTCATTAAAAAATTTCAATAAGAGGGGGCATCATCCCAAATAATAACGGTATACGGTTGCTGAGGCTAAGAGATAACAGTAAACATAGGCAGTAAGTAACCCTGATGGAGTGTAAAAATGGGGTGGTAGGGAGGGTACAATATACCGATCCCGCTATGAGCGAGAACGGTAGCATTGATCAGGATAGGGTAATGACGACTTTTCCGATGTGTGATCCGGTATCTAAGCATTCATGGGCTTTAGCAATCTCTTCCATGGGATAGGTAGCATAGATAAGGGGTTTACAATGACCTTTCTCTAAGGCTGGCCACACTTTTTCTTTTAACTGTTCAGCAATCTCTCTTTTTTCTTCAAGATTACGTCCGCGCATTGTAGAGCCAGTGATGGTGATACGCTTGACCATCATATGGGTGATATCAAAATTATCGACCAGATTGCCGCCCATAAAACCTATAATCACCAATCTGCCATCTTTTTTCATAAGATTCATATTCTTATTAAAATAGGATGCACCCACGATATCCAAGATGACGTCGACTCCTTCACCCTCAGTTAGCGCCTTCACCTGCTCTTCAAAATCTGCCTTTTTATAATTGATAACCGTCGCAGAAGATTGCAATTCTTCGACTTTTTTATCATCTCCTACCGTCGCAAAAACCTTTAGGCCAAATTCTTTACCTAAAGCGATGGCAGTGGTGCCTATCCCACTCGCCCCACCATGAATCAGTACGCTTTCATTAGGCTTTGCCTTGCCAAGCTGGAAAAGGTTAGCCCAGACAGTGAAGAAAGTTTCAGGTATTGCTGCGGCTTCTTCAAAACTTATTCCCTTAGGAATAGGTAGCGTTTGCGCCGCGGGAACTGCACAGAATTCAGCGTAGCCACCACCGTTAGTCAGTGCACAAACCGCATCACCCACCTTAAAGTTTGTGACCTCTGACCCTACCTCTTCAACGATCCCTGAGACTTCTAGGCCGGGAATCGGAGTTAACCCCTTAGGCATGGGGTATTTCCCTTGGCGCTGTAAAATATCAGGACGATTGACTCCGGCAGCATGAACTTTGATTAACACTTCATGGTGAGCAATGGTTGGGCGATCACCCTCGACAATTTTTAGTACCTCGGGACCGCCGGGTTGAGTGATTTCAACAAATTTCATACCTTATCCTTTGTTGAAATGGTCGAGTAATGTCTTCGCTGCCACTTTACCCAGCGCATTGGCAGCAAAAGGACTATCACCGGTAATCACTTTACGGTCGGAGTGAACCTTGCCGCTGATATCATCATTGACTAAGGTCAGCCCCATCTCTTTTAGCTCTTTTCCGAAGAACCACGTGAGTCCACCTGGCATATAGCCGATATCGGGGGTTTGCTTATCGGCACTATCAGGGAAGGCGCAGATTGAATAGCCGCTTAGTGGATTATCACCGTCGCGCAACGCTAAGAAGGCTGCCGGGCCGTGGCAGATTGATAGAATAAATTTATCTTTTTCTACAGCCCAACGTAAAATTTTTGCGACGTTAGGATCATTCGGTAAGCCAATCAATGCCCCATGTCCGCCAGGAATAAAGACCGCAGCATAGTTATTATCGGCTAACTGAGCGACGACATCATGAAGCGATAAGGGCGTAAGAAATTTCTGCTGGTACTTCTCGAAGAAAGGGATCACTTTTTTGTCTTCGTTCGGCATCGCCCAATATTCAAACTTGGTCATTCTTCCAGACGGTGTGGCAATATCAAAATCGAAGCCGGCAGCATGCAGGTGATACATAGGTAAAAGTGTTTCGACAGGGTGGTTGCCGGTGGAGAATAATTTCCCATTATCGGTAGTTAAGTAGCGCTCATCGGCAGCAATCACCAGTACTTTAGCCTTACCCTGATAGGGATTACTGTATTCATCATCGCTGAGGTCAGATACCGACGAAGTAAACTGGGAAAGAGAGTAGGGTGAGGGAAAGTAAGCATTACGTTCAGCGTGATCAATCTGTGGTGCTTTATTTTCATTATCTTTCATTGTGTGAATCCTTCAGCGGTGAGAATGTGTCATTACAGAATGAAACGGCCTATTGATTAATTCAATTTAATAATAGTCGCGTTAATGTCTCTGCGCTTAACATGATGGGGGGTTGGGTTACCCTATCAAATCAGCACAGAGGACACACTTGGTCTTCTCAGGAAAGGATTAGTACTCGTTTTTCTCACCCGGAGCCGGGACGGAGAGCGGGGTTTTCGAGGTGCCCGCATAGGTTAGGATAAGCACGGTATCTTGCTTAGGATCGGTCGCAATCCCTCTGTGATATTGATCCACTGATTCCGCAAAAGCCTCGCCTTGTTTATAAACTTTCTTTTCGCCGGTTTTTTGGTCTTCAAGGGTTAATTGCCCTTGCTCAACATAACCGGCATTTGGGGCGATGTGCTTGTGCCAAGGTAAAGCATGGCCTTTTTGAATATGCAATTTAATGACGGTTAGCTGCGGAGTGCCTTGTGGATAAGGTTTGTAGGTCCCACCATTCCATGAATGATCCGATTGCACCAGGACCTGTTTTTTCCCAGATTCAACGGGGTAATTAGGATCGGCAGCATGAGCAAAGCTCCCCAGTAGTGGGACAAATAACGAAGCTAACATTACGCTTTTCAGTGACTTCTTCATTTAGGACTCCTTATTTTATCGTTATTAATAAAGATAGAAGCGAATAAAAGAATCATCGAGCGAAGTTGTTGATAGTTTATCTTCAACCATTTCATAAAAATAGAAATACGATATTATTACTACCACCATAATTATTAATTCTCTCGCTTTTATCGATAAAAAATAACTATTGCGTCTTCCCTTTCCAATGATGAAAAAAAATCATAAAGGCTATGATTTTCACTCGCTTATTATTCGCCGCTAAACCTCCTATAGTTTTAAAAAAACGACATAGGTAACGGTATTATGCAAAATGAAATTAAAGCATTGGGAACTGAATCAGCTTCTCATCCCCTAAAAGTTTTAGGTATTCATCGTCGAGCATTGCGGGCTGATGATGTTGCGATGGATATTTTATATTGTGGAATTTGTCACTCTGATCTTCACCAGATCAAAAACGATTTTGGTGGCACGACGTATCCGGTAGTACCTGGACATGAAATAGTGGGTCGCGTTACGGCGGTCGGGTCAGAGGTGAAAAATTTCAAAGTGGGCGATTATGCAGCGGTCGGCTGTATTGTGGACTCTTGTGGGGAGTGCCCAGCGTGTTCAAGAGACTTACAACAGTTCTGTGAAGTCGGGACAACTCTCTCTTTCGGCACACCTGATCCTATTTTAGGCGGGATGACCTATGGGGGATTCTCACAAACCTACGTCTGTCGTGAGAAATATACTTTAAAAATGCCCAACTTCTCCGATATGGCAGCCGCTGCACCCTTACTCTGTGCCGGCATTACGGTTTATTCGCCGCTAAAACATTGGCAGGCGGGAGCCGGTAAGGTGGTTGGTATCTTGGGGATAGGGGGCTTGGGGCATGTGGCAATTAAAATAGCCCGTGCAATGGGCGCTCATGTGGTCGTCTTCACTACGTCACAGCAGAAAGTTGAGGATGCTAAACGATTGGGAGCGCACGAAGCCGTGTTATCCACAGATAAAGACCAGATGGCGGCGTTAGCGGGGCGTGTAGATATTATGATTGATACCGTATCGGCAAAACACGACGTTAATCAATTCCTCAATACTCTTGCTATCGATGGTACCTTGGTATTAGTCGGTATTCCCCCAGAGCCTCTAGAGATAGGCGCCTTTAATGTCGTTAAAGGACGTCGAAGCTTCGCTGGATCGAATATCGGTGGAATTCGTGAAACACAAGAAATGCTCGATTTCTGTGCCGAGCATGATATTACGGCAGAGATTGAAGTCGTTAACGCTGACCAAATCAATGAGGCGTTTGATCGTCTGGAAAAGGGTGATGTGAAATACCGCTTTGTGGTGGATATGGCCACGTTGAGCGCGTAGAACCCGATCATTAAGGGGGAATGTCCCCCTTTTTTTCGCTGGGTAGGCGGTCACCACTATGATTAACAATTACTCAGCGGCTAGGCCAAGCTAGGGGTAGGATCTGATGTTCGGTGAGTGGCGCTAACTTAACCTCCCGACTGGCTTCCTGTGACAACCAGCGTGCTTCCTCTATCTCGGCGGCCGGAATAGGCGTAAATGATTTCCGCTGTATACCAAACAGATGTGCTGTCAGCTGATGTTGTGCTTCATTCGCCGCTATATCATGGAAACACCCCATAGCGACCAGTTCATCTTGAGTCACTTCCATCTGCAGTTCCTCATGTAACTCTCTTATTAAGGCCTCTTCAGGCGTTTCGCCAGCATCAATTTTCCCCCCAGGCTGCATGAAAAAAGGCGAACCGGCCTTTCTTACCAGTAAGATGTTCTGACGATCATCAAGTATGAGTGCGGCAGCAACAGTGATATGGGCTGTATTGGACATCTGATTACCTCATCAGGTGTTAAATAAGTCAGTGAGCTGATATTCAGGAGTGATCAGGGTAAGGTAGCATCCTTACCCACCGTCATCCCTAACAGAAATAGCGCCTAGGCCTTGTCACTTTTTAAGATAAATAACGTAATTTCAGAAGGGTAGCCTAAACGTAAGGCAAATCCATTCCATAAACCTGTCCCATTACTGACGTAAAGATACCCCTGACCGATGGGATAGAGTCCAGATGAAAACCCTTGATTAGCGCGCTTTACAATAGTCGCAAGACCATAAACCATCCCACCATGGGTATGACCTGAGAGCTGTAGGTCTACCCCCTGAGCAAGATTTTCCCGGGCATTTTCCGGGCGATGATCCAATAGAATAATCGGAGATTGACGGTCAACCCCTGTCAGTGCCAAGTTTAGGTCAGGGCCAGCCTGGTCATAACGTAAAGCCGCTTCATCGGTAACACCAGCGATAGAGAGCTTACTGCCCTCTTTTTCGACCGTCACTGAGCTGTTAATTAATTCATGGAATCCCAACTGCTCCATCCGTTCCATCCATGGTAAGTAGCCTGAATAGTATTCGTGGTTGCCCGGAATCGCAAAACGCCCTTGTTTAGCTTTCAGCTCGGCAAGCGGAGCCACATCTTCATAGCGCTTTTCGATACTCCCGTCGGCAACATCGCCAGTAAATAAAACGATATCAGCGTGCAGCTGATTCGTCCGGTCGACAACTTTTTTCATCCAACGCCCTGTAAAGAGGGTACTGGCATGTAAATCGGTTAATTGCACGACGCGGTAGCCATCGAAAGCTTTAGGCAAATTTTGAATGGTTAACGTAACAGTTTTGACCCGTGGCACTTTAACCGCTTGGTAAGTGGCATAGCCGGCAATGGCTAGCGCAATAACCAGCAAGATATAGTGAGTGGTACGGTGTTCTGGCCATGTGCCATGTAAGGCAAACTGGCCAACGCTAACAATGTCACAGAGGATTAGCAACAGGGTGAAAGCGATAAGCGTACCGAACAGAAAGTTAATCGCGACCATTAGGCCGTGAGGAAATTCTGGTGCGAAGCGGTTACCGAATACGATTTTATAAACGAGGTGACACTCGGCAACCAAGACTACGGCAATAAAAAAAAGTAACCGAAGGATGAAAGGAAGCGGAAGTGGCAAGATAAATCGCCCACCAATATAGAGCGCAGGTAAAAGGGTTATCCAGGAAAACACAGAGCCTCCAGAGAAATGGTATCGATTCACTTACTGTATCATCGCACCAAGCCAATGTAAGCAAAGTATAAATAATAAAAAAAATGGAACTTTTACATAGATCACTATTGATAATCATTATCATAATGATATAGATTCGCATTCACTAAAAATAAAGATTGCGACTAGCAGTCATTTGTCATTTTTTGCGGTTTGCCGCACCTTTAGGAATACACAGCCTCTATGCGTAAACACTTCAAAACCTCCATGCCTGCGGGTAAACCGCGCTTATCTCTGTTAGCTCTCAGCCTGAGTAGCCTATATTGCTGTACCGCAACCGCCGATAATCTTCCGCTAACGGGACAAACTAAACAGAGCGATACTTTAGTTGTAACGGGCGTTACGCCGAAGATTGAGGCCAACAATAAGGTCGTTGTGAGCGCGCTACAGATGCAAAAAAATGGATCGAACGATTTCGGTACACTGATGCGTTACCAACCGCTGGTTAGCGCAACCGGGAGTAGCGGTGGTTCAGGCAGCGGAAAGAGTGGTTTCGACCGAGGAGGCTATACCGGTTACAACATTCGTGGTTTAGAAAGTAACCGTGTCGGGATTAATGTCGATGGGGTATCAATGCCACAAGCGACGGGACGGCCTTATGCCGGACGTACCGGGGTAAATAGCTTTGGTATTGGTCGTGATTATATCGATCCCTATCTTTTCAGCCAGATGGATATTGAAGCTGGCGCGACAGGCGTCTCGCAACCCAATACTTCGATTGGTGGAGTGGTCGCTTTCCATACCAAATCAGCAGATGACTACTTATCGCCGACTCGCCAGCACTACTTCGGTTATCAAACGGATTACGACTCGTCAAATCGTGCTTGGCATAATGGCATCACTGCGGCCGCAGGGGATGATCAACTAAGAGGGATTTTTGTTTATAGCCGACGTGATGGGCAAGAGACACGAACTCAAGGCCAAAATCAAGCATGGCCAGAGAACTGGCACTCTGATGCGTTTGCGGCCAGTACCATCTGGCAGGCAAATGATGAACATAAACTGACGGCGAGTGGAAATTACTACCAAAAAACCAGCCATACTCATTTCGACACGTGGAATTCGGGTGGCTCCTCTGTCATTGGTACGAGCCAACAATCAAGCCAAACCCGTCGTTTTGGCGTTGCCTTACAGGATGAATACACGCCACTGAATCAGTGGGTCGATCAGCTGACTAGCCAAATCTACTGGCAGAAGACCCAGGCGCATGATAATACCTTCGCTCCGAGTGATACACTGGTCCCGACTCGCACATTATCGGATTTTAATACCAATAAATTTGGCTTCTCGTCAGAGTTGGCAAAAAGCATTGGACGTCACGATATTCGTGCCGGGTTAAATGGCGATATCGGTCGTACAGAACGACCCTTTTCACAATCGCCTACCCCTCTCGTTTATTACCGTGTCATGCAACCGCAGGCTGATAGCCAAACCACTACGCTGGGCGGCTTTGTCGAAGATAAAATTAATGGTGACTGGCAGGGACACCATGTGGCACTTACCCCGGGTATCCGTGTTGCTTATATGAAAAATAAGCCTCGTAACCTGAGTAGCTTAGCAGCGGGAAGTAGCGTCTTAACCGAAGAGAGCGTCTCGACCCTCTATAGTAGCCAAAGTGACACACAGTTTTTACCATCGTTGAGTTTCGAATACTCACTGACGCCACAATTATTAACCTATATCCGTTACCAGCGCGGCGCCCAATTCCCTGAAGCGAGCCAGTTATACGGGTCTTGGAACTTAGGTTCCAGCTATGCTGGTACGCAACAATATGCCTTAATCGGTAATAATTCTCTTAAGACCGAGACCAGTAATGATCTTGAGTGGGGGATAAAGGGGCAAGCCGTACCGGGAATCGATATCCACGGTTCCATGTTCTATAACGATTACGATAACTTTATCGCTTATAACCGTTATACCCGCAGCAGCTCGCCGAGCAAATTTACCAATGTTCCGTCAAATATTTATACCGTTTATCAAGCAGAGAATCGCGATAAAGCCTTTATCTACGGTGGAGAGCTAACCACTAAAATTCATTATGGCGAGTGGTTCCCCGAGGTAAATGGGCTAAGCACAAGTTTTGCCTTGGGCTACACCAAAGGGATGTCTAAGTCCTCGTTACAAGGCGACAAATATGTCGATCTAGACAGTGTGGCGCCGATGAAAGCGGTGGTCGGTGTTGCTTGGGATGATCCTGCGCAACGCTATGGTGCAGCGGTTACTGCTACTTTTGTCAAAGGAAAACAGGCAAAACAGACGACGCGTGATACCACTACCACAGGTAGTGCGACAGAAAGTGATAGCAGTAAATACCTGCGTATCCCAGGTTACGGTATGGTGGATATGACGGCTTACTGGCGTATCACGCCTACGGTCAAACTCAGCGGTGGCGTCTATAACCTGACTAATCGCAAATATTGGGACTATTTAAGCAGCCGCGATTTAACTACTGATACGGCTCAACACCAAGCGGATATTGCGCTGGCGACCATGCCGGGGCGTACTTTCCAGCTCGGTCTTAATGTCGATTTCTAATTTTTTGCCCCAGGTGACTGGGGCGTTATAGAGGACGTAACCGATGAATAAACAGTATCTTGATTATTTAGCGTTAAAAACGGAACACCCACACTTATATGCCCGTGACCTCGCAGCGATGATGGGGCTAAGTGAAGCTGAGTTAACCTTGATCCGTTGTGGTCACGATGCTCACTCCCTACAGCCTGAATTTGAAGCACTGCTCAAAGGCTTGGCAGCGGTTGGCGAAATCAAAAGTTTGGTACGTAACGATTATGCCGTCCATGAGCAAATTGGGCGGTACGAGAATCTACATTTTGGCCCGCATGCGGGATTAGTGTTAAATCCCCGTGCTCTCGATCAGCGCTTTTTCCCTCAACAATGGCAGAGTGTCTTTGCTTTAACAGAGTTGAGCGCTACAGGGGAAAGACAAAGTGTGCAGATCTTCGATGCTCAGGGTGATGCAGTCGTTAAAATTTATGCCATCCCGCAAACGGATGCCGCGGCTTGGCAAGCCTTAGTGAGTCAGTGGCAGCAGGTAGCTCCTACGACCCTTGCCCTACAACCTCGTCCCGCGGTCACTGAACCAACGGATATCGATTCGCACACCGTAGAGCAAGAGTGGCGAGCGATGACCGATGTACATCAATTTTTCCAATTATTACGTCGCCATCAGCTGACTCGTCAACATGCCTTCCAGTTAGTCAGCGATGATCTGGCGCGACAAGTCAGTAACGATAGCTTCGCGTTATTGCTAGAGCGTGTTCAACAGCAGCAAAACGAGATCATGATTTTTGTTGGGAACCGCGGTTGTACGCAGATATTCACTGGCCGTTTAGCCAAAGTGGTAGAAATGAAAGGTTGGTTAAATATCTTTAACGACCAGTTTACGCTTCATCTTCAAGATAAAAAAATCGCTGAAACCTGGATCACTCGTAAGCCCACCAAGGATGGACATGTCACTAGTCTGGAGCTTTTTGCTGAAGATGGTACGCAGATCGCTCAACTTTACGGACAGAGGACCGAAGGTCAACCAGAGCAGGAAATGTGGCGTCAACAGCTTGAGGAATTAGCCGGAGTACTTTGCTAATGAAATTCGCCATATTGCTACTCTGTTTATTTACGCTGCCGGTCACGGCAGCGCAACGGCTAGTCTCGATTGGCGGTGATGTGACCGAGATTATTTATGCGCTGGGCAGCGGTGACCAATTGGTGGGACGTGATACCACAAGTCAACGTCCTGAAGCCAGCCTTAAGCTGCCCGACGTTGGGTATATGCGCCAATTAAATAGTGAAGGAATATTGGCCCTCAAACCAACGGTAGTGTTGACCAATGCTCAAGCTCAGCCTTCTCAGGTCTTCCAACAGATCGAAAAGGTCGGTGTTAAAGTCGTGACCGTTCCTGCGACGCCAGACTTGTCAGGCATTGCCGTGAAGGTCAACACTATTGCACAAGCGCTAGGAAAAACCACGCAAGCTCAACCGATTTTACAGCGCTTAGATCAACAACTCAGCATGCTACAACATCCTACTGCGGGTATCCGTCATAAAGCGCTCTATATTATGGCGAATCACGGAATGCAAAGCTTAATCGCCGGGAAAGAGACGGCTGCAGATGTTGCTCTACGCAGTGCAGGGTTAACCAACGTGATGGGGCAAGTCGCCCACTACCAGCAAATGTCTCAAGAAGGCGTCATTGCCGCCGCACCTGAAGTGGTTATCATTGATCAACAGTCGCTTCAGCAAATGGGTGGCGCAAGTCAGCTTTGGAAGCTGCCTGGATTGGCCTTGACGCCTGCCGGAAAGGCTCACCGTGTTGTCGTCATCGACCAAATGGCGCTGCTAGGTTTTGGGATCGATACGCCACAGGCTATTCTTAAACTTCGTCAAGATGTGGCAGAGAGTTATGCGCGTCAGCCTTAATCGTCAAACCGCGCTGCTACTCTTTATTATCTTGCTAGTGATCAGTGCTCTAGGAGCAACCCAGCTTGGTGCGATGAAGCTCTCACTAAGGGAAATATGGTCGGAGCCTTTTGATAGCATTGTATGGCAAGTATGGTTAACCATCCGGGTGCCGAGAGTATTACTCGCCTTGCTGATTGGTGCCGCGTTAGCGGTATCAGGGACGATTATGCAGGGGTTGTTTCGCAATCCTCTCGCGGATCCTGGGCTGCTAGGAATTAGTAGCGGTGCAGGTCTTATAGTCGCATTGGCACTGCTCTTACCGCTACAATTACCCCTCTTTGCCAGTTTATGGCTACCGGTCATTGCTGCTTTTATCGGTAGTCTACTGGTCACCTTATTAATTTTTCAATTAAATAAGGTGAGTCAAGGGCAGCTCTCCCGATTACTGCTGCTAGGCATTGCCATCAATGCGCTGTCAGGATCGTTGATCGGCGTACTGTCGTGGCTGAGCAACGATCAACAGTTGCGGCAACTCTCGCTTTGGGGAATGGGCTCTTTAGCCCAAGCGCAATGGTCTGTGGTGGGGCTTTGTGCGGTGATTATCATACCCACCAGCTTATTACTGTTACGTTCGGCTCGAGCCTTGAATCTCTTACAGTTAGGGGAAGAGGATGCCTTCTACAGTGGCTTAGATGTGCTACGGACTCAGCAATATCTGTTAATCGGTAATGCCTTACTGGTGGGAACCGCAGTTTCTTTTACCGGTATTATTGGTTTTATTGGTTTAGTGATCCCGCATTTAGTCAGAATGGTATTCGGTAGCGATCACCGTTGGTTACTGCCGGGGTCGATCATTGTTGGCGGATTACTATTACTGGTATCAGATACGTTGGCGCGCACACTCGTGCAACCTGCCGAAATGCCAGTGGGCTTGCTGACCAGTCTATTGGGTGCGCCATGGTTTTTTATCTTGATTCTTAAACGCTTAAAGGCCAGCTATGTCTAGCACTCTCGTCGCCAAGCAGCTGGGGCTGCGGATCGGTTCGCGCACTTTAATTAACCCCTTGAATCTTGAGTGTCATCTGGGTGAGTTTATTACGATTATGGGTCCAAATGGTGCTGGGAAGTCGACCCTATTACGCCTATTGACGGGTTTTCTCGGTGCAACAGAAGGGGAGTGTCTATTAGCCGGAAAATCCTATGCGCAGTGGGATAGGCGGCAACTTGCGGGGCAGCGAGCCGTCATGCGCCAGCATAATCAGTTAGCTTTTGCCATGTCGGCTGAAGAGGTGATCCTCTTAGGGATCAGCCAGTATACGACGCGACGACAACGCGCGATATTGGAGCAAGTCGTTGCATTAATCGGTTGCCAAGCCCTCCGCGATCGTAATTATGCAACCCTCTCCGGTGGTGAGCAGCAGCAGATTCAGTTAGCCAGAGTCTTGGCGCAGCTTTGGAAAGAGGATGAACCCGAGGGCTGGTTATTTCTCGATGAGCCGACCTCAGCCTTAGATCTTTTTCATCAACAACACCTGCTTCGGTTACTCCATCACTTAACACGAAATGGGAGGCTGATGGTCTGCGCAGTGCTGCATGATGTCAATTTGGCGGCAACCTGGTCTGATAGAATCCTGGTCATGAAGCAGGGATCGTTAGTAGCGGATGGCTCAGTGCAACAGGTATTAACCGAATCACAGCTAACGGCATGGTATCAGGCTGAATTAAGCGTTATCCAGCCTGCCTCATCTTCGCATCCGATTGTATTACTGAATAAGTAACCGCTTAGTCATTAAATTGTAACTCATGATAATCCCCCTCATCAGGAGTAGGGCGTCGGCGTACAGAGGCGCTCGACTCATCAGGAAAGGGGCGTTGGCGGGTGGCAAATAGCGTTTCATAAAGATCATTATCATAATCACTCATAAGTAAACCTCTTAGATATGCCGTTGACTTCTGCTAGCTTGCCGCACAACTATGACAGAATCATGACATCGACCTATCTAACTTAGCGCTAGATAGGTCGGATTAAGCGGGTTAATTAAGCGGGTAGCCAAAGGTTTTAGCCGCCAACCTTAGCTTACCACTGAGGATGGGGGTGGCGGCGTCAGTTGCTTGGTAGATAATGTAGTCTTCTTCAGTAATCGACCAATGCTGTTGCGTACTGTCCCATTGTGCAATAACGCGGGGCTCGAGGCTGAGGCTGATACGTTGGGTTTCACCGGCTGCCAACGTCACCTTACGAAAGGCAACGAGTCGTGCAGGGTAGCGGCCCGATAAGGGGCGTAGATAGACCTGTATAACGTCGCTCCCGCTCCTGTCACCGGAGTTGGTTATGGTTAAGCTAGCCGTGATGTCATCAACAGTTTGGCAAAGCTGTAAATCTTCGTAGCGAAATTGTGTATAAGACAGGCCGTAACCGAAGGGGAACAAAGGTGTATGCTGCTGGCGTTCGAACCAACGATAACCAACGTCTGCTCCCTCGACATCATAATCAACCGGGAAGATATCGCCTTTTATCTCAACGCCAGGTAGAGAAGTCGTTGTACTCGGATCGATTTGCGTGGGATGCGGCAGTTGTTGCGCGTGCGCTGGGAAGGTAATAGGCAGACGTCCAGCAGGATTGACGCGACCAAATAATATGCCGGCAATAGCTTCCGCGCCACCCAAACCTGGATACCAGGCCTCAAGTAAGGCGGGCACTTTATCCAGCCAAGGTAAGGCTACCGCCCCGCCGGTTTCCAGCACTACGACTACCTTAGGGTGGACGGCGGAAAGTTGTTCGATCAATTGATTTTGATGATCATCAAGCTCTAACCCTTGTGCATCGAGCGCTTCTGAACGCCACTCTTCCGCGAAAATAATGACCGCATCACTTCCTTGGCTGGCCTCGAGTGCATCCTCAATTGACTCTCCGGAGATAAAATCGACCTGTTTCGCCAGTGAGTTACGGCGGATGGCAGCGAGTGGCGAGCTGGGGTGATAGACTTTGGGGGTTTGAATCCCCATAAAATCTACCCCTTCTAATTGCAAGCTCTGTTGCGGTGTTACCGCTGAGGAGCCACCCCCCGCCAATACACCTTTATCGGCATGAGCACCGACTACCACGATACGGGCTAACTCTGGGGGCAAGGGTAAGGTCTGATTTTCATTTTTTAGTAGAACAATACCTTGTTCCGCCTCACGTTGGGCAATCAACTGGTGCCAACTGTAGTCAATATTATTACCGCGCTGAGCTGGGTGTTGAATCGCCCCACAGGCAAATAGGCTGCGCAAGATCCGCTGGATCATGTTGTCAATCTGCGTGGCGGGGATCTCGCCTTGATCGATAGCGTGGCGTAGCGGTTGATCAAACCAAACACATTGATCCAGATTGGCGCCTGATTGCACATCGAGTCCAGCTCGTACCGCTTTGGTCGCCGAGTGGGTGGCTCCCCAGTCAGACATCACCCAGCCGGGATATTGCCAATCGCCTTTCAATACCTGCGATAAAAGAAAATGGTTTTCAGAAGCCCAATCGCCATTCACTAGGTTATAACCAGGCATCACTGCGCCGGGCTTACCGATCTCGATAGCTAATTCAAAGGCAAGTAAATCAGATTCACGTAATGCCGACTCGCTAATCCGTGAGTCGGCCAGCACTCTGCCGGTTTCCTGGGCATTAACCGCAAAATGTTTCACAGTGGAGACGACGTGCTGGGATTGAATACCCCGAACACTAAAACCAGCCATCACGCCTGTGAGAAGGGGGTCTTCGGAAATATATTCGAAGTTACGGCCACCCCGAGGTTCACGAATGAGGTTAGCGCCTCCGGCGAGTTGCACGTTAAAACCTTTACCAAAGGCCTCACGCCCGAGCATCTCTCCGGTAGCCTGTGCTAACTCAGGATCAAAAGATGCACCCAAGGCCAAACTGCTGGCCAGCGCAGTCGAATGATCGCCCGGACGCACGCCCCCAAGTGCACTGACCCCTAAACTGGCATCACTTTGTTGTAACGCTGGGATCCCCAAGCGGGGGATAGCCGGATAATAAGCGGCTGATCCGATAGCCTCCGGCGGAAGTTTATCCTCTTTACTGAGTGGGATAGCCATAGGTCCAGAAAGCCAAGCAAACTTTTCATCGGTCGTCATCTCAGCGACGACCGCCGCAGCTTGCTCATCGGCAGTTAAGCCAGGTTTTTGCCAGGGGAAAGACATCTCATAAGCTCCTAAGCGTGAGGGATAATCCTTTTAGCTTAGTCGCCTATAAAATAAGGGAGGAGGGATCTGTGCGCTTAGATTTGAAAATCGACACTGAACTCCGCATTTTCAGTGATACCACTTGCTACCTGCTTCAGCTCATCTTCAGAAAGATTAGGGTTACAGAGCGTCATAAATTGCCACAGATAGTCCCGTTGTAATTGTCCCTGCTTCACCCCTAGCCAAACGGTATTGCTATTAAACAGGTGGCGAGCCTCTAACGAAACTAATTCAGGATCATCTTTATCAGCGGCAGTCTCCGCAATGATACCGATCCCCATGCCTAAACGAACATAGGTTTTGACGACATCGGAATCCTGCGCACTCAGTACGACATTAGGGAGCAGGGAGACAGATTGGAATGCTTCATCAATGACTGAACGTCCGGTCATTCCGGCACGGTAAGTCACGAGCGGCCAATTAGCCAACTGCTCTAAACTCAGCTTATCTTCCTGCGCTAAAGGGTGGTCAGTAGGGACTAAAATACGGTGGTTCCATTTAAACCAAGGAAAGGTGGTTAGTTTTCCACTGTGTGCCAGTCCTTCGGACGCAATACCGATATCGGCCTCACCGGAAATGACCTGATCGCGGATCTCTTCGGGTGTCGCTTGATTCAAGACCACTTGAATATGAGGGTAGCGGCTACGAAACTGCTTGAGTATCGTGGGTAAGGAGTAACGGGCTTGAGTATGTGTCGTGGCAATGGTCAGCACTCCCGCCTCTTGGGCGGTGAATAATTGGCCTAGACGCTTAGCTTTCGCTGACTCGTCCAATATCCGTTGAGCAATCACTAACATCTCTTTACCGGGGCCGGTCAATCCAAGCATACGTTTACCGTGACGAATAAATAATTCAACGCCTAATTCATCTTCTAACTCACGAATATGGCGACTGATCCCGGATTGAGAGGTATATAGCGTTTTGGCGACCTCAGTTAAGTTGCACTGGCAGCGGGCAGCTTCACGAATAATTTTTAGTTGCTGGAAATTCATAAGACAGACTCTATATGCGTCGAATAACTCCCACAGTAGTGAATTGCTGTAAATTAAATAAATAATTAAAATGAAAACGATATATCACAAAAGTATAAAGGCGATAATACTCGGGAAATAACCCGCTTTTATGAAGTAAAGGGTGTTAACAAATAAAAATCAGCATAAAACACTATTATTATCTAATTAGCCTTTAGCAAATTAATAGCAATGGTTAGCATGGTTTATGATAACAACGCAATAATAGGAAAAGGTAATGATTGATAAGACGACCGCTGAACATTATCAGTGGGGAGAACAGTGTGACGGATGGTATTTACTGAAACGTGACGATCTATTAATTATCCATGAAAAAATGCCGTCACAAACCGCTGAGCGACGGCATTACCATCACCATGCTCGGCAGTTTTTTTTCGTCTTATCTGGCGAATTAACCATGGAGGTTGCCGGGATTGTCCATCAAATCAGTGCGCAACAAGGGATTGAGATCCCGCCGCACTCGCTGCATCAAGCCAGTAATCAGTCTGAACAGGTGGTCGAGTTTTTAGTTATTTCCCAACCCACGACGCGCGGTGATAGAGAAGATTTACCTATATAGCTTGATAATTATCAGCGACTCAATAATTGAAAAGTATCCTTTAGCAAAAAAGAAGCTTTTCAATTACCAATTAAGTATTTCCAACGTTTTCTTTTTTCTCATAAAACTAGGGCATGGTGATTAATTTTAGAGAAGCCCTATGTCTTTTCGTCTGAGTATTCTGGATAAATGCCCGCGCCAAGCTGATGAAACCAGCCAGCAAGCGTTACACAACAGCGTAGCCCTCGCACGTTTAGCCGAACAAGCAGGTTATTATCGCTACTGGATTGCCGAACATCATAATAGCCCTACGCTGGCTAGCCCTTCGCCAGAAATTGTCTTGGCATGGTTAGCAGCCCATACCAAGATATTACGTTTAGGGGCGGGGGGCGTGATGTTACAGCACTATAGTCCTTTTAAAGTGGCGGAAAATTTCCACCTGCTAGCCGCTATGGCCCCCGGGCGTATTGATCTTGGGGTTGGCAAAGCGCCGGGCGGCCTTCCCGCCTCGACTCAGGCATTACAAGGTAAAGTCCCCGGCCAGCATGGAGATTTTGTTCAACAGCTTAAAGCGGTAACGCGTTATCTGACGCAAGCCGATGATAGGTTACAGGCCACCCCTTTACCCGCGGTTGCGCCGCCGCGTTTTCTATTAGGTGCGAGCGCGGAGAGTGCGGAACTTGCCAGTAAAGAGGGGTGGAACTTCGTTTTTGCCGCCCACCTCAATGGCGACGATCAACAGTTAGCGAAGATCACCGCGTTTTGGCAAAAGCAAACCCAGCGACCAACCATTGTTGCGGTACAGGTGGTCATAGCCGCCAATCATTCGCAGGCCACAGCGTTGGCCGCGACACTCGAAACCTGGCAGCTGGTGTTAGAAAATGGGCAACGGGTGAATCTAGGCTCCCAGCAGCAAGCCAATAGCTTTGCACTACAGGCGCAGAGTCCTATCGTGAGTCTTGAAAGAAAGTATCCAACGCTCATCATTGGTAGTGGTGAAGAGGTGTTTGAACAATTGCTTCACCTTCATCATGCTTACCAGATCGACGAGTTTATTATTGACCTCCCAATTACCGATCCGGCTCATCGCCAGCAAGCGTTAACACGTTTGGCCGCGGCGCGCCAAGCGGCTCATCGAGTTGCTGATCACCTGTTGGTTTCAGGAGTCAGTTCATGAATAAGTTATTAACCCTTCTCGACCACTATTTTTCTCAAGATTACGATGAGGCATGGAGCCATTGGCAAAACACCACGCCCTATCTGTTGACCTGTTGCCTCGGTCTCGACTCGCTTTAGTCCCCTTTTTTATAGCTTTTACATCACCGCAATACTGGCGGAGGACCTCTTTATGCCTACAACTCGACAATTACGTTTGGGCACCATGATCCAAGGCGCTTCAGGGAACATGGCTGCGTGGCGACATCCGGCGGTAACGGCGGATGCCAGTATTAACCTCAATTTTGTCAGGCAAACGGCCCAGCTCGCCGAGGCAGGTAAGTTTGATTTTATTTTTGTTGCCGATGGACTGTATATCAATGAGAAGTCTATTCCCCATTTTTTAAACCGCTTTGAACCCTTAACGGTTCTCTCGACCTTAGCAGCATTAACCTCCCACATTGGATTAGTGGGAACCGTCTCGACCTCCTATAGCGATCCTTTTACGGTTGCGCGTCAATTCGCCAGTCTCGATCATCTTAGCGGTGGACGTGCCGGGTGGAATGTTGTGACCTCGCCGCTAGAGGGGTCAGCACGTAACTACTCCCGTGCTAAGCATCCAGAGCATGCCTTACGCTATCGTATTGCGGATGAGTATCTGCAAGTGGTGAAAGGGTTATGGGACTCTTGGGAAGAGGGGGCCTTTGTTCGTAACAAGGAGTCGGGGCAGTTTTTTGACTCCAGCAAATTACATACCTTGAACCATAGTGGTGAATTTTTTCAGGTCGCCGGCCCCCTGAATATCGAGCGCACCCCACAAGGTCGACCAGTGATTTTCCAAGCCGGTGCTTCGAGTGATGGTAAGCAGCTTGCCGCCCGTCATGCGGAGGCCATCTTTACGCATCAACATACGCTGCAAGAGGCTCAACACTATTACCGTGACGTGAAACAGCAACTTCCCCGCTATCACCGTCGGCCCGAAGAGTTACTGATTTTTCAAGGCGTTTCAGTCTTAGTCGGAACCGACGCTGAGGACGTTGAACGTCAATATCAACAGATGGCGGCATTAGTCTCCATCGACGATGCTTTAAATTACCTCGGTCGATATTTCGAGCATCATGACTTTAGCCAGTATCCGCTTGATCAGCCTTTCCCTGAATTGGGAGCGTTAGGGGCGAATAGTTTTCGCAGCACCACTGACGAGATCAAGCGTATCGCTCGTCAACGGCAGTTAACGCTGCGTCAAGTTGCGCTTGAAACCACAACCCCACGTCCGCTTTTCCATGGCACGGCAGAGCAGGTGGCCGATGGCCTACAGCTCTGGTTTGAGAATGAGGCCGCCGACGGTTTTATCATTCAAGGCGCGACGCCAGAGGTGTTAGCAAAGGTTGTTAATGAGGTGGTTCCACTATTGCAGCAACGTGGCATTTATCGTCAGGATTATCCGGGACAAAGGTTACGTGATTCGTTAGGGCTACCGACACCCGTGAATTCCTTTACTCAAGTGACCCAGCGACAGGATGTAGCATGAAAAAGATTATTACTCTCGCAGCACTTCTCTTACCCCTCTCTGCCTTGGCCGGGACAGAGGTTAATGGCACTGAAATTAACCTTAAGGCTAACGAACAGCCAATTACCACTGTTGCGAATCCCGCAGCCATCGCCAAGCTTCCTAAAGGATTGAAGTTGGCCCATCCTGGGGAATTTACCGTGGGAATTTCGGGGGAAGGCGCAGCACCGTTAACGGTTTTCGCGGAAGATAACAAAACCTTGATCGGTAGTGAACCGGATATTGCGCGTTTAGTGGCGTCAGCGCTGGGCTTAAAGCTCCGTATCGTCGTGACCTCTTGGGAAGATTGGCCGTTAGGTGTCACCAGCGGTAAGTATGATGCAGCAATTAGTAATATTACCGTGACCAAAGCGCGTAAAGAGAAGTTTGATTTTGCGACCTATCGGAAAGATCTCCTCGGCTTTTATGTGCCAAACCATAGCACGATTAAAAGTATTACCCGCGCAGAAGATATTGCTGGCAAGCGAATCATCGTCGGATCGGGGACGAATCAAGAAGCGATTTTACTGGAGTGGAACCAAAAAAATATCCAAGCCGGATTACCTTCCGTGACCCCTATCTACATGACCAGCAGCGCAGCACAGGCTCTGGCTCTCCAGTCCGGGCGCGCTGATGCCTGGTTTGGGCCCAATGTGAATGGTGCTTGGCAAGCCGCAAAAACCGGACGTACGCATCTAGTCGGTAATGTTGATGGGGGATGGCCTCAAGCCGCCCATATTGCCGTTACCCTGAAAAAAGGTAACGACTTAGCCCCCGCCGTTACGGCAGCCATAGACAGTGCGATTAAAGATGGTAGCTATCAGCGAGTGCTCAATCGTTGGGGAGAGGGCGTCGAAGCGATCCCTACCTCAGAAGTGAATCCAGCAGGCTTGGGCGATTAGGAGGCCAGTATGTTAGCAGAAGGTTTTCGTCAGGTATCACCGGACGACAAACAGTTAGTCCCTATTCTGACTGGCTTGTTTGCGGAATACAGCGCCCGATATGGTGACTATTTTTCGCGGCATAATGAGGTCGAATTGACCGAGTGGTACCTTCCCCCACAGGGACTATTTCTCCAGCTGGAACAGCAAGGTGAAATTATCGCTACTGGTGCCTTCAAACCTTATGACGACAAGACCGCTGAGGTGAAACGTATCTGGACCCGTCGCGACTTACGGGGACAGGGGATTGCCGCAAAAGTTATGCAGCAATTGGAACGTAGTGCTTGGGAGGCCGGTTATCAACGTATCTATCTCAGTACGGGTTTTCGCCAACCCGAGGCCGTAGCACTCTATCGTTCCTTAGGCTATCAGCCGCAGTTTGACCTCTCAAGAGACTTTGAAGAGTATAGCCAGCCTCCCTTCGATGGTCGCTTACGCTTTATCAAAGCACTCAATTTTAGTGCGACGCAAGACGTCGCTTAAGGATGCTTTATGTCTTTACAGCCTTCATTAAAAGTTGTTCCTGCTCGGTATCCGTGGCGAATCGTTGGGGGAATAGCCGTGCTGTTTATTGCTGCCACCCTCGTACAGTCTATCGCGTTCAATCCCCGCTGGGAGTGGGGGGTATTTAGCGAATGGTTCTTTAACCCGGTGATCCTTGAAGGGGTGAAAAATACCTTGCTGCTGATGATCTCAAGCGCACTGCTGAGTATTGTGGTGGGGGGGCTTTTAGCCTCAGCGAGAATGTCAGATTCTGCGCTAATGGCCGGATTAGCATGGGGTTATATTTGGATTTTCCGCTCGCTACCGCTGCTGGTCGTTCTGATTATTCTGTACAACTTTTCCTATCTCTATGACAGGGTCAGCTTAGGAATTCCTTTTACTTCATTGAGTTATGGCCACTTTCAAACCATTGATGTGTTAGGACAGTTCTCTTCGGCGGTGATAGGGTTGACCTTAGTCCAAAGTGCTTACACCGCCGAAATCATTCGTGGCGGCTTCAATAGTGTTGACGCTGGGCAATATCAGGCAGCAGCAGCGTTGGGGCTCTCTTCATGGCGTCGGACGTGGCGTATCATTTTACCGCAGGCACTCCGCGCGATTTTGCCCGCCGGATTCAATGAGATTATTAGCTTAGCGAAAGGGACTTCAATGGTGTATGTGCTGGCGATGCCTGAGCTTTTTTACTCGGTACAAATGATTTATAACCGCAACCAAGAGGTCATCCCATTATTGATGGTCGGTGCGGGCTGGTACTTGGTGATCACCACTGGCCTTTCGCTTTTGCAATATGGGGTTGAACAAGCTGTGACGCGCAGCGAGCGACGAGCGGCTCAACCCGCCGCGGTCAAACGTCTGGTCAATCGCTATCTCCCCTTACGCTTCGTTACCCGTCAAAAAACGGAGGCTGCTCATGCTCACACGCGCTAACGTCCCAGGTAAAATCTCTATCCAAAATGTCAGTAAGCACTACGGAAGTTTTCATGCCTTAAAGCAGATCAATCTTGATATCCCCGCGGGATCAGTCACGGTGATCATCGGTCCTTCTGGGTCAGGGAAATCGACGTTACTACGTACCATCAATCATCTTGAGGGTGTCGATCAGGGCGTGATTACTATTGATGATGACTATATCGGTTATCGGCGAAAGGGCGACAAACTCTACGTTTTAAAAGAGAAAGCCATTTTAAAACAGCGGACACAGGTGGGTTATGTATTCCAAAGTTTTAATCTCTTTCCGCATATGACGGCATTAGAAAATGTCGCCGAAGCCCCGATTGCACATAAACGATTATCCCGTAAAGCTGCCAATGAACAGGCTTTAGCCTTACTAGAGCAAGTCGGCTTGGCGCATAAAGCGAATGCGTGGTCGCGCCAGCTTTCTGGAGGGCAACAGCAACGTGTGGCGATAGCTCGAGCACTGGCGCTTCGTCCAAAAGTACTGCTCTTTGATGAGCCGACCTCGGCGCTTGATCCAGAGCTAGTCGGCGAGGTGTTGACGGTGATTGAACAATTGGCAAGGTCGGGGAAAACGCTGGTTATCGTCACGCATGAAATCGCCTTTGCACGTAAAATTGCCGATAACATTGTTTTTATGGTGGAGGGAGAGATTATTGAACAGGGACCAGTTGAGCAGGTATTAGATAATCCACAACATAGCCGAACGCGAAATTTCTTGGCAAATGTGCTTTAGGAGGCTCAATGCGTATTACTCGCTTAACGTCGCTGTTATTATTCTGTGCGATACAAGCACAAGCGGCTGTTGACCTTAAGGCTAATGAAGAGCCGCTTATGGTGCCTACCGATCCTAAAGCGATAGCCTTACTGCCGACCGACTATCGATGGGCGCATGCTGGGCAACTGACGGTCGCTGTCTCTGCGCAAAACGCGCCCCCCTTATCGCTACTGGCGAGTGATAATCGCACTCGAATAGGGAGTGATATTGATATTGCCCGCTTACTCGCGCAGAGTTTGGGATTAAAACTTAATATTGTGCCGGTCTCCTGGGAAGATTGGCCGTTAGGTATTAGTAGTGGTCGTTACGACGTTGCGCTAGTGAATATTGCCGTCACCGAGCAACGTAAGCAAAAATACGATTTCGCGACGTACCGAACCGATTCGCTGGCGTTTAGCGTGAAACAGGATAGCCCAATCACTCATATCGCCTCCGCGAAGGATGTTGCCGGCCAGCGTGTGATTGTCGGCTCGGGAACGAATCAAGAGCGTATCTTGCTTGGCTGGAATACACAATTACGCCAGCAACAACTGACACCAGCTACCCCCATCTACTTAACGGATGACGCGACCACGACACTATTTTTACAGTCAGGCAGGGCAGACATTAATTTTGGGCCACAGGCTGCCGCTGCATGGAAGGCAGCATTGAATGGGCGTACGAAAGTCGTAGGTTATGGCCCCAAAAAAGCCTGGGTTGCGACCACCACCCGTAAAGGCAACGGCCTCGTTAACGCCTTGAATCAAGCATTGAACGATGCGATTGATAACGGCAACTATCAAAAAATTATGGCGCGCTGGGGTGAGGAGAAGGAAGGGATTACTCAGTCGCAGATTGACCCTGCTGGGATTACTTATCCATAAATAGTTTCTCTTGGTGGCCTACTTAACGCTAAGCTATAACTTCAGCGTTTAGCTCGGAGAGAACCATGTTGCGCGTAGGATTACTGTTGCTTAGTCTTGTTGGGGCGATCTTTCCAGCCTTTGCCGCCCCTATTCCCTTTCAGTTAGCCGAGAGCAGTTATGTGCTGTTACGGTGGAATATGATCGGGAAATCGGATTACCATGCGCGGATCACTGGTCTTCGAGGGGATATCGTTGTCGACCCACAGCACGATGTGGGAGACCGGTTACGTATCGATATGCCGATTGCGAATCTCGATGCACACCACCGTGTGCTGACTTGGGCGCTAAAAAGTCATCAATTTTTTGACCAAGCTCAATATCCCAATGTCACCTTTACCAGTAGTCGTATTATTGACATGGGCCAAGGCCGTTATCGTGTGCTAGGGTCACTAAAAATTAAAGCAATGACTCGCCCTGTGATGCTTTATGGTAAACGTAGCGATGATTCACGATTACAGACTAGTGGCGGATATTTACGTCTTTCTGGTACTATAACCCTATCGCGTCAAGCCTTTGGTATGGGGCAATATCCGGCGTTGGTTGCGGACCCTATCCAAGTTGATATTGTCCTTGTCGCAACGACCCCCTAAGTTCAGATACATTTTCTTTCATTATTTCACGCAATACTGCGGTGACATTTTCTACTTTTCGCGGTCAAAATCATTACTGAGGCCATACGTTGCCAAGAAATGCGGAGTTTCTGGCGTAGAGGCTTCTTTTATTGAAGGCTTTATGAAAAAAACTGGGCAATTTCAGCTTAAAATTTTACATCCACGGTATTGGTTCACTTGGTTTGGACTAGGTGTACTGTGGTTATTAGTGCAACTCCCTTATCCTATATTGATTCGGTTGGGAGCCAAAGCGGGTAAAATTTCTCGTCGCGTATTAAAGCGACGCGAATCTATCACACGACGTAACGTACAACTCTGCTTTCCTAATATTCAGGAGCAGGAGTTGGAAGCCCTAATTGCTAAGAATTTTGAATCCTTAGGCATGGCTTTAGTCGAAACTGGCATAGCGTGGTTTTGGTCAGATAAAAGGGTACGTAAACTCTACTCTGTATCAGGACTCAATAACTTGCAGCAAGCTCAACAAGAGCAGCGCGGTGTCATGGTTATTGGTGTTCACTTCATGTCGTTGGAATTGGGGGGGCGTATTACCGGCCTTTGCCAACCGATGATGGCCATGTACCGGCCCCATAATAACCAGGCGATGGAATGGGCGCAGACTAAAGGGCGTATGCGTTCGAACAAGGCGATGATTGATCGCCGTGACCTACGTGGAATGGTTCAAGCCTTGAAACAAGGCGAAGCCGTATGGTTTGCGCCAGACCAAGACTACGGTCCTAAAGGCAGTGTTTTCGCGCCATTATTTGCCGTTGATAAAGTGGCCACCACTAACGGAACCTTTGTCTTATCGCGATTGGCTAAGCCTTCGATGCTGACGATTGTGTTAATCCGTAATGCTAACAAAAGTGGTTATCAGTTAATTATTCAACCACCGCTTCAAAATTATCCTTATGAAGATTCACAGGCTGCAGCAAGCTATATGAATAAGGTGATTGAGACGGAAATACTCCGTGCTCCTGAACAATACCTCTGGTTACATCGCCGATTTAAAACTCGGCCACCGGGTGAAGTCTCACTTTACGTTTAACTCGGTAAAGCGCCTTTTATAGGCGCTTTTTTTATGCTTAGGCTAACGGTCTCGTCTATAGTTAATTCATCATCAATGACTTGGAATGACCATGGAAATTACACAGTGTGGGCCGGATGAGTGGGCCGATCTGGTCGATATTTTCTCTGAGATGGAACGCTTTCATCATCCGCAAGCAATTATTGCCGCAGAGCAGATGGCTAAGTATCTAAAAGAAAGAGTTTTTCCCGCACATTCCGGAACGGAAATTTATAAAGGGATGAGTGAGGGACGTATTGTTGCCTTTGCTTGCGTCACGATTCTCTATCCTGTTCCACGTTATAGCGGTCAAATGTTTATTAAAGAGTTATTTGTTTCTGAGGCATATCGACGTAAAGGTTTTGGCCACAAAATGATGAGCTTTATTGCGCAACGCGCACAAGAGAAATCCTGCAGCCGATTAGATTGGTTATCAGTACGTGAAGATAGTGCGGCGCAGGGATTTTATGCCTCGTTAGGAGCCAAAGTGGTTGAAGAAGTAAACTATCATCGACTGGACCAACATTTTCTCGTACAGCTAGCGAACCAATAGGATTACGCTTAGCCTGCTAGGCGACAACCTAACAGGCAGTAATTATTTTTTATTGGCTAAATAATGATTGAGGAACATTTGTGCATCGCCACTCTGCGAAAGACTTTCACTGTAATGAAGCGTAATAGGTTCAGGTTCATTAGGTAAAAAGAGCTGGCCGCCATTCTGCTTTAAAATCAAGACGACATAACGTTTATTCCCTTGGCTAACCGAATAATGAAGGGCGTCATTAACTCGAGTAATCTTCATTTTTTGAATAACGAGATTCCAATCGTGATCAGCATCCTCAATCTGTACTAATGCTTCTTGCGCTTTGCGATCGCCGATTCTTAACGTCCATACTTTAACCCCCAAATCGCCAACATATCCAATTACTCGGTCGGCGACTGGTGGCCGAGATTCGGCATAACTGAGTTGAGTGAAAAAGCTTAGAAAGAGTAAGCTTATAAAAGCTAAAAAGAAGGACTTGAATTGACTAAGGGATGAGAGGTTCCTGTGAGACATAATCGCTCCTTGCGTTAAGTGGAACAATAGTATGAAAGTTGAGGTAAGCCTTGTGAAGGCGATTCTTTCTTCGACCGGAATCTATTAAGAAAAAAACTCAATCTTATTCAAACGGTTTTCGTTTTAGGGGGAGGGCGAGAAAGTAGCGTGAGGCTAAGCATCCACGATGGGGAGGCGCTTTTAGTCTTGCTGGCAATTTTATTTTTCTTACCCATCAATTGGGTTCTTAGGGATGCCATTGTGCTCAGGTAATTCGAGCCCAAGAAAAAGGGCCTGAATCGGCCCTCAATCAAAGTAAGTTTAACCTCGTTATTTCCTTAGCTTGGGATCCAGTGCATCGCGCAAGCCATCCCCTAATAAGTTAAACGCCAGTACAGTGAGAAAAATGGCTAAAATAGGAAATAGAGCGACATGCGGAGCCATCACCATATCTGAACGTGCCTCGTTAAGCATTGCACCCCATTCTGGCGTGGGCGGTTGAGCCCCTAAGCCAATAAATGACAGGCTAGCGGCAGAGATAATCGACACGCCAATACGTAAGGTAAAAAATACCACAATTGAAGAGAAGGTCCCGGGCAAGATATGTTTGAGTAGAATATGCATAGTTGAGGCACCAATACTGCGGGCCGACTCCACCCACGTTAGCTGCTTCAACACCAAGGTGTTGCCACGAACCAGACGGGCAAAGGCTGGGATACTGAAAATAGCGACCGCAATGACCACATTCGACATACCTGGCCCCATCAAGGCAACGACCGCGATGGCGAGCAGGATCCCTGGAAAGGCGAAGAGTACATCACAGACACGCATAATAATTCTATCTGCCCATCCTTCGTAATAGCCAGCAATTAAGCCTAATACCGTGCCAATTACTGAACCTAACGCCACGGAAAAGACCCCTGCTAATAACGAGATTCGCGTTCCTAAGATAACTCGGCTAAAGATATCGCGTCCTAACGCATCGACACCAAACCAGTGCATGAGGCTAGGGCCTTGATCGATACGGTCATAATCGAAGTAGTTTTCAGCATCGAATGGGGTGAGCCAAGGCGCAAAAATAGCAACGATAAAGAGAACTATCACAAATAACGCAGCCATCACCGCCACGGGCTGTTGACGAAAACGTCGCCAAAACTCGCGAAGTGGCGGCTGTGGTGTCGCCGGGTCGAGGGTCGGTAGGGATTTTAAAGCCGCTTCGCGGCGCCAATTTTTCATGACCTCTCCTCAGCGGTAACGAATAGTGGGGTTAACCACAGCATAAAGCATATCGACGACTAAATTGATCACGATAAACTCACAGGAAAAAAGTAGAACCAACGCTTGGATCACGGGATAGTCGCGGTTTTCGACCGAGTCGATGAGCAGACGTCCAAGCCCTGGCCAGTTAAATACCACTTCGACCACGATTGCCCCGCCTAACAGCAGACCGAACTGCAGTCCCATCATCGTAATAACCGGAATCAGGGCATTACGTAGGCCATGTTTAAAGATCACCTGACGTGGGCTTAAGCCTTTCGCACGCGCTGTGCGCATATAGTCTTCACCTAGTACTTCAATAAATGATGCTCGGGTAAAACGGGCCATCACTGAGGCTACTGACGCACCCAAGGTTAATGACGGCAGAATATAGTTACGCCAGCTATCAGCTCCGACGGTTGGCAGCCATCCAAGCTGAACCGAGAATATTTGCATCAGCAGAATCCCTAATGCAAAGGCGGGAAAGGAGATCCCGGATACGGCAACCAACATGCCGAGTTTATCCGGCCAGCGATTGCGCCACACCGCAGAGGCTATGCCGATCAATAAGCCAAACAGGCATGACCACGCCATACTACAAAGGGTTAACAGTAACGTTGGCGTAAAGCGGCTAGCAATCTCTTGGCTTACTGGGCGTTGTGAGGACATCGATTGGCCAAAGTCGCCATGGAGTAAGCGGACGATATAATGCCAAAATTGTTGCGGTAGGGGTAAGTCTACCCCCAATTGATGGCGTACCATCGCCACGACGGTCGCGTCGGCATTGGGTCCTGCCAACAGACGCGCTGGATCGCCGGGGAGTAAGTGGACAAACAGGAAGACGAGAATGGCGACAATCAATAACGTCGGCAGCATCCCTAGCAAGCGTTTAAGAAAATAATTGAGCATGCGTATTCTCGAGTTGTGGGCAGGACATGCCTGCCCAATTCAATTACTTCAGGTCGGCATTATCAAAATCAAAACCAGTATCTGGCATGACGTTGAAATGGGTGAGGGCTTTATTATTGGCAGAGACTAACTTTTCGACCACTAACGGGATCCAAGGTTGGTCATGCCAAATTTTATCCTGTGCATCTTTATAGAAAGCATTTTTCTTCGCCGCATCCGTCGCGTTCAAGGCATCGGCCAAATCTTTATCCACTTGTGGATTACTGTAAAAAGCGGTGTTAAAGATTGCAGGTGGCCACGAGCTGGTTGCAAAGAGTGGCGTTAACGCCCAGTTAGCTTCACCGGTAGAAGCCGTCCAACCGGTATAGAACATCCGTACACCACTCTCTTTTTGACCCTTATCTTCAACTTGAGCAGCGCGTTGCCCTGCATCCATTGCCGTGACTTGGGCTTTAATTCCGACCATGGCGAGCTGTTGCTGGGTAAATTGTAAGACTTTCTGCGCGGTAGAGTGGTTATGTGATGACCATAAGGTCGTTTGGAACCCTTGAGGGTAACCGGCTTCTTTTAGTAGCTGGCGTGCCTTTGCGGGATCATAAGGAATAGCCGGATAGTGCTGGGCATCGGCGATCGCTGGTGGAACAATGCCCGTAGCAGGGGTGGCATAACCGGCAAAGGCGACTTTGGCGAGGGCTTCGCGGTTGATTGCATAGTTTAAGGCCTCACGGACTTTCGGATTATCGAAAGGTTTTTGGGTCACATTAAGGCTGATATAGCGCTGCATAATGGATGGCCAGCTGACCACATCCAACTTGCTATTCGCTTTTAAACGTGGGGCTTGCTCGTAGGGGATTGGATAAGCAAAATCAGCTTCTCCGGTTTGTAACATCGCCGCACGGGTATTGTTATCGGCAACCGGACGCCAAACGATGCCATCTAATTTAGGTAACCCTTTCTGCCAGTAATTCGGCCATTTTTTTACCGTCATTGCATCGGTCTGGTTCCAGCTCACGAATTGGTAAGGGCCAGTTCCGACGGGGTGAAAGCCAATCTGCTTACCGTATTTCTGTAATGCGGTTGGCGAAATCATCACGGCAGAAGGGTGAGCCAAGGTATTGATAAAGGCGGAGAACGGCTTTTTCAGCGTAATTTTTACCGTATGTGCATCGACGGCTTCGGTCTTGGCTATGTCATTAAATAAGTTATAGCGTTTTAAATGGCTGTCAGGATTGCTCGCGCGATCAAGGTTGACCTTAACGGCTTGTGCATCAAACGGCGTGCCATCTTGGAAGGTCACATTCGGGCGAAGTGTCAGCGTATAGGTTAGCCCATCGTTACTGACGTTATAGCTTTCCGCCAAGACAGGTTTGATCTTCATATTTTCATCGAAACCATAAAGCCCTTGATAAAAGGACTTGGCGACGCTTTGTGAAAGTGTGTCATTGGCATCATAAGGATCAAGCGTTGTAAAATTCGACCCCACGGCAACAACAATATTTTTTGCGGCAAAGCTCGATACACTGGTCAGGCTTGCGGCCATGCCTACGGCCATGAGCCAAGGGAGCTGGCGTTTGGTGATCATAAAGTCTCTCCTGTCTGCAATAAAGGGGATGCCACATGGGTCGGCGATAAAGGTGAGGTTGATGCGTGAGTAGCAACGTAATGTCCAGGGGTAACTTCATTAAAGGTTACGCGCTCAGGGCCTTCACCTAAAGGATAAATGGCGCTCGGGATCTCTTCGACGGCGGAAGAGAGTAGGGGGCGCTGGCTTCTGGGGTCGGCAACCGGTACAGCCTGAAGTAATTTTTGCGTATAAGGGTGTTGCGGCGAGGCAAAGATTGCTGCACGCGGGCCTATCTCGACAATCTGTCCTTGATACATCACGGCGACACGGTGACTAATTCGTTCAACCACCGCCATATCATGGGAGATAAATAAGAAAGCCAAGCCCTGCTCACGCTGTAAGTCGAGCAGCAGATTAATAATTTGAGCTTGTACCGAGACATCTAATGCTGATACCGATTCGTCTGCGACAATCAGCTTTGGATTAGAGGCCAATGCGCGGGCAATACAGATACGTTGCCGCTGCCCACCGGAGAATTGATGTGGATAACGTAACGCGTGTTCTGCTGACAGACCGACTTTCTCCAAGAGCTGATGCACCCGTTGTTGAGCTTCGGCTGGGGAGGCCAGCTTATGGATCAAAAGCGGCTCCATAATCGAGTAACCCACGGTTTTACGGGGATCGAGTGAAGCATAAGGATCTTGGAAAATAAACTGAATCTGTTGGCGTAAAGTATTTAGCGCGGGTCCGCTTAACTGGTCAATACGTTGCCCATTAAAGGTAATCGATCCCTGTTGGCTTTTCACCAATTGCAGCAGTGCACGACCGGTCGTCGATTTTCCACAGCCTGATTCGCCGACTAACGCTAAGGTTTCACCTGCCCGTAAATCAAAGCTAAGATGTTCAACCGCATGCACTTCACTGACTACGCGGTTCAGGAAGCCGCCACGCAGCGGAAATCGGGTAACGAGATCCTTTACTTGTAGTAGCGGCGCGGAGTGCCGATCGACAGTATCCCAAGTGTCGGCTAACGGTTTCTCCTCGGCAGGTAACGAAAACTTCTGCGGGGTATTATAGGATTGCATATCCCCTAAACGGGGTACCGCGGCGAGTAATTGTCGCGTGTAAGGATGTTGCGGGGAATGGAATAGGGTATCAACTGCTGCGGTTTCCAGCATCTGGCCTCGGCGTAACACCGTCACCTCATCAGCCATCTCGGCGACCACGCCCATATCATGGGTGATGAAGAGTACACCGGTATCCAACTCCTGCTGTAATTCTCGAATTAGCGTTAAGATTTGGGCCTGTAACGTCACATCAAGTGCGGTGGTCGGCTCATCGGCAATTAATAGCGAGGGCCGACAACTGAGCGCCATAGCAATCATCACCCGCTGGCGCATTCCACCAGAAAGTTGATGCGGGTAACGGGTAAGGATCTGTTTTGCAGCAGGGATCCGCACGCGCTCTAACAGCTGTAAACTTTGTTGAAGTGCCTCAGCATGCGAAAGAGGCTGGTGCTGGCGTACCGATTCCGCTAACTGTTGACCCACGGTAAATACCGGATTGAGGGAGGTCATTGGTTCTTGAAAGATCATCGCCACTTCGGCGCCGCGCACCCGTTGCCACTGAGATTCGCTAAGCTGCCCTAACTCTATCTGTTGTCCGGCCCGATTACGTAACAGCCGCTGACCGCTGACCTCGGCCTCTTTGGGTAACAGCCCCATTAAGGCTAGCGAACTGACCGATTTCCCTGACCCTGACTCTCCGACTAACGCGAGAGTTTTACCTCGATAAACCGAAAGATTGAGGTTATCGACCACGGAATGAAGCCTTCCCTGTTGCGGGAAACGGATGGTCAAATTTTCCACCTGTAAGATGGGCTGAGACTGATAAGTTTGTTGATCCGCTTCCGACACCCTTAACTCTCCCTTGTATGACTGTACTAAAAACGGCAACGCTGACGTGGTGACTACGCCACTGACCGCGCGTAGATGGATTCACGCCTTATCAAAAGTATATGAAGTTTCTGAAGTTATGCCATTTTGACTATAAGAAGTCTTAGTTAGCTTGTAAATCACTAACCTTAGCTAAGTAATAACGTTTTGTTATGTTCTTCGCCAAAAAAATCTAACTATCAGGTGATGATACACGGGGTGATGCCGAGGCTAACCGGCAATTTGCTAATACCGGCAATTGCTGACGCACTGCAGTGAGATGTGCTTTATCCAGCTGAGCAAAGATAAGCTGCGGACGTTCTCCTGCTTGGGCGATCACTAAGCCCAATGGATCGACGACAAGACTATGGCCGATATTTTTCCCGCCACATTCGCCGCTTGCCGCAAGATAACAGGTATTTTCTAGCGCACGGGCGCGGGTCAGCAGCTCCCAATGTAGCTCCTTATTAGGCCCTTTTAACCAGGCAGCAGGTAGCACCAGTAACTCTGCGCCTTGCAAGGCTAAGGCTCGCGCCATTTCAGGGAAACGTAGGTCGTAGCAAGTCATGACGCCGACGGTAAAGTCATCGATTTGTAATAAGGGGGGTAAGGTTTGTCCAGCAACCACCTTATCTGATTCACGCACTGCAAAGGCATCATAGAGGTGAATTTTATCGTAGGTTAATAAGATTTCACCCTGACGCAATGCCACTAAGACATTACGCGCTTTATTATTCTCAGCGGGAACATGCAGTGTAAACAGTGTCGTGATAGCGAGTGTTTGGCTGGCCGCTAATAGTTGACGGATAAAGGGGCCGTCTAGCGGCTGCGCCGCCTCGATCACCCATTGACTGTCTTGATTATCCCGCGCGAGCACTGCCTCTGGCAGCACCAACAACCTTGCACCTTGCCGGTCGGCATCTTGCATTAGCTGGATGATGGTATTGGCATTTTCTTGCCATTCTCGACTTACTGACCATTGACCCAATGCGATATTCATTGCTGCTCCTAGTGATCAAGTGAGAGAACATGACTCACCACTGTAGAGGCTTTTACACACATCCCCAAGGGAATTATTGCAATCTCATCGCGGCTCAGGGCATGATGCCTAAAAACGGATAATGCGGAGCGTTAGCATGATTCCACTCTTTGTGTATGGCACCTTACAGAAGGGCCGTGAAAACGAGCATCTACTTACCCGTATCGGCGGCGAGTGGATAGCCGCGACCATTCGTGGGACTTATTACCCCAAGGCATGGGGACTGGCCGCCGACTTTCCTGGCGTTATTCTTGATGATCAGGCCGACCACGTCCCAGGGTACCTTTTTATCAGCCCGCAACTCGACGACCATTGGCCCGAATTGGATGAGTTCGAGGCCGGCTACGACCGCATCACCACCACCGCGACCACCGCGGAGGGGCAACAGTTTGAAGCCTGGGTCTATCAAGTTCAGCCACCTTCTCCAGCTTAAATGACTGATATTGTAATAATCCTAAGCTTTGCGAATGATCTGCCTTAAAAAACAGCAACTAACTCGACAGCACTGGATTAGACTAATCGGATGCTTTATACTCCTTGCCACATTAAGGCCCCTTAGCTCAGTCGGTTAGAGCAGACGACTCATAATCGTTTGGTCCCCAGTTCAAGTCTGGGAGGGGCCACCAAATTTACCCTGTTAAATCAGGACAAAAAGCCACTCGATTGAGTGGCTTTTTTGTTTTGTTAGACGTGGCATAATTTTTCCTTAGGAGCCGTTGGCACGTCAATCACATAGCCCTGTTCACCTCTTAGCCTAAGATTTCCTCATATCTAATTGCCTTATTGACGATTTTTCATCTACCTTCGCTTACTGTTTACAGGGTAATATCTGCGTCATATTTATATTAAGTTTACTTAAGTTATAATTTATAAAAACCTTAGCAATCAATTATCTAATTCAATTTAGCTAACTTTAATAGGGTTAATTTTTAAACATTCATCAGGATGAGAGTGTAGAAATGGGAAGAATACCAATAGGACCTAGTGTAGAAGTGGTTAAAAGTAATATGCTCGAAGCTCGCCGTAATGGAATGCCGCGAAATATGGCGGGTTTATCTACTTACTACTGGTTCTATCAGATGGTTAGAAATAGGGGGCGATGGGATTACAAGCAATTCGATCCCTATTTTTCTAACTTCGGTAATTTTAATTTCGGAGCAGCGGGAACTGCTGCAGGAATACCGGAAAATATTTTATTGAGGGGAGCCGGTTGGGCGCAAAGTCGCGCTGGGACTTCAAAACCAGAGTGGGGAAAGTGGTACCAAAACTCGCCGTATAGCGATGATCCGAATGACCAATATTACATTAAAGAAGGAATTGCCTATGCCCGACAAAACGGCTATTAACTGGATGGCAGTATGTTTTGTCTTAGCGTTACTTTTATTACTCGGTGGCTATTTTGTATTTTATGCACAAAATAGTAATAAGAATTACCAATTACAGCATAGTTATAAAATAAAGAATAATTTATGGCTTTATATCACAGAAGATAGAGAGGGTAACGCAACAGTGCCGATTACCAATCGGTTCTATATAACGGATAAAATAAGTGGGGGTGAGGATTTTATCGCCAATAAATTGAAGTATCAAATACCGTTCCTTACCGGAAGTGGAACAATAAGTCAGGTAAGGGTAAGTGATAATTATAATATCGCTATAACCTATAGTGGAAAAGTCTCTTCACTAAGTGACTCGATTAGTTATTCATTAAATGGACAACAAGTGAACGCCCATCTTTCCTATCAGATCAATTAACCATTGGCAGGGTTGGAATCCGTAGATTTTAATTAGAACATAGCAATTAGTAAGACTGACCTGATCATAAATTTAGAAAGTTGAAATGATGAGCCAGACATTATTAGTGAAAAAGCTGATAAAGAAACACTGTTGGGATATGGCGGTAGAAAACTCATTAAGCTCGGGTAATAATCCAGAATTACCTGAAGATGCTGCCATTTTTTTGAAGAGTATTTCAATCTTCTTGAAATTGAACCCAATGGTTTTACTTTTCAAAAATACTTTCCTAATGAGGGAATTCGTTTTTACCCAACGCATTACTACCCTATTTCCTCAAAACCGACCATCATGTTGCGCAAGCATTAACCCTAGAGATGTTAATCGCTTCAGCTGAAGCGGGGCGTTAGCTGTACGGTGTTTGAGTAGGCCTCATATTAAGGTTTAAAGTATCCACTATTTACCGCTGGTTATGACTTAGGTTTTGTACAAACTATTACCACTATTTACCACGACAGGCTGACGATGAAGTCAGCAAGTCGTACAAAGAATTATAAAAGAATCTTATTTGCTGGCATCCGTTACTAAATGCTCTATAAACTCAAACCACAACCCAAAGCGCCCAGGTTACGAGAAAACCACTGATCCCCATCACGGTTGTCAGTACAGTCCAGGTTTTTAGACCATCGGGCACTGATAATCCTAGATAACGCGTTACCACCCAAAATCCGGCATCGTTGACATGTGATAAGCCTAACGCACCAAAACAGGTCGATAAGGTAATTAATACAGTTTGCGCAGGGCCTAAGCCAACCAAGGCTTGAGATAATAGACCGGAGGTTGTCAAGATTGCCACGGTCGCTGAGCCTTGTGAGGCGCGTAGTACTAAAGAGAGCAGAAAGGCCGCAGGTATTAATGGTAGGTGAATAGCCTCCAAGACTTGAGCTAAAGCATTTCCGATACCTGAGGCAACTAACACGCCACCAAAGGCCCCGCCAGCTCCCGCGACGAGAATAACGTCAGCAGAAGAGGGGATTGCACTGCCCGTCACGTCGCCTAATTTTTTCAAGCTCATACCTCGACGAAGACCCAGTACCCAACTGGCTATCCCCAGTGAAATCAATAGGGCAACAGGCGGCGTCCCGATAATGGTCATGATTTGCCGCAGTAAATTACCCTCGGCTAACAAAGCTTGGCATAAGGTGCCAGAGACAATTAACGCGATAGGTATCACTATCAAGCCACCAATAACCCACGCACTGGGTGGGACTTGCTGTGCTTTTTTCTTGGCATGACCGGGCAATTCAGCGGTCTGTTGTTGCTCAAAAACATTAATAGATAATTGGTAATTACGTTTATTGAGCATTCGAGCGTAAAAATACCCAACAATACCGACAGCCATCGCCACAAATAGTCCGGTTATCATCAACCAGCCGACCTCAGCATGCAGGATACTTGCCGCTGCTGCCGCACCTGGATGAGTGGGGAGGGCTACATGTACGGCCAACATCACACCCGCCATCGGTAAGCCAAATTTCAGTGGCGAGACATGAGAAACCTTACTAAAGCCATAAATTAAGGGGATGATAATGATAAAACCCACTTCAAAAAATACTGGGGTGCCGAGGATAAAGGCAACGATGGTCAATGCGGCAATCGTTCTTTTGGGGCCCAGGACGTGAGTCAGTTTTTTGGCGAGAGATTCAGCACCTCCTGACATTTCAATCAGTACGCCGAGCATCGAACCAAGAATGATGATGCTGGCAATGTGCCCAAGAATCCCCCCCATCCCTTTTTCAATGGTCTTGATAATTTCGCTAGCCGGAATACCGGTAGTGAAGGCGACTAAAAGGCTAACAATCAATAAGGCTACAAATGGATGAGCCTTGGCTTTGATAACTAATAATAGTAGTAATACTACGCTTGCTAACGCAATGAGTAATAGCGCCGTGGTAGACATAGTAAACCTCAGAATAAGTAGGGTTAAGAGTTATATTTATTCTTGGTAAAACTTATTTTTTATATTTAGCAAACCACTGCAGTCCAGATAACGTATCTTTTTTGGGTAAGTACTCACATCCAATCCACCCTCGATAATCGATGCTATCTAAAAGTTTAAATATCCAGTCATAATTGATTTCACCTTCATCGGGTTCATGACGGTCCGGTAATGAGGCAATTTGGATATGCCGATATTGTCCGGCGTAATGAGTAATTAGCTGACTTAAATTGCCATCCACTTTTTGCGCATGAAAGAGATCGAGTTGCGTAAAGACGTTTGGGCGATCGATCCGTTTGATCATCGCGAGTGTTTGATATTGGCTGGAATATAAATAATCTGGTTTGGTCTGTGGGTTCAACGCTTCAATTAGGAGGTATTTCCCTTTTTTCGCAAAGAGGTCGGCGGCATAACGCATGTTTTCAATAAAGGTTGTTTCGCAACGTTCGCGCGACATGTCAGGGGTAATTACGCTCGCCATCACATGTACCTGTTCACAATCAAGCGCACAGGCATAATCAAGCGCCAGCTGAATGTGCTGACGTGCTAAGGGGATTTGATCAGGCAGGGCACTCACTCCCCACTCTCCTTTGGTGACATTACCTGGTTGGGTATTGAATAAGACGAGTTGCAAACGGTTTTCAGTTAGCTGTTGTTTAATTTCTGCTGCGGCATAGTCGTAAGGGAATAAAAATTCTACGCCCTCAAAACCGGCTTGCGCCGCAGCGGCAAATCGTTCCATAAAGGGAAGTTCGGTGAACATCGTCGTTAGGTTAGCAGCAAATTTAGGCATAATCGGTTATCTCAGTTCGTGAATTTCATCTGAGGTTAAATAACGAATCTCACGGTTATTTAACGTGAATATTAATCGCGCGCTTTCCTCTAACTCTTCGGTATTGTAGGTCGCCTCACGAAGTGAGGAACCGGTCACTACCGGGCCATGGTTTGCTAGCAGGAATGCATTGTAGTGAGGGGCCAGTTTGGCGAGATCGTCAGCTATACGTTGATCACCTGGCCGGTAATAGGGGACGACAGGAACATCACCAATACGCATCACCACATAGGGCGTGAAAGGACGGATACAATTTTTCGTATCCAGTCCTTGTAAACATGAAAGGGCCGTTAAGTAGTGACAATGAAGATGCACAATCGCTTTACATTGAGGGTTATTTTGGTAAACCGCCCGATGGAAGGTCACCTCTTTGGAGGGTTTATTTCCTGAAAGCCATTCTCCCTGCGGGGTGACAACGGAGAGGGTATCTTCCTGTAATTCACCTAAGCAGGAACCGGTCGGTGTGGCTAACAGGTTGCCATCGGGAAGTAATAAAGAAAGATTCCCAGCAGAACCGGTGGCATAACCGCGAGAAAAGAGTGAGGCGCCGATTTGTACCATTTCATGGCGTAATTCTTGTTCAGTCATACTGGAAACTCCTGCTGTGCGCGGGCAAAGAAATTTTCATCCCCAAAATTGCCTGATTTTAAGGCAAGGGAGAGTGCTTGTTCGGTATCGCGAACCCAAGGCACACCAGGCGAGATGACTGGCCCAATATGGAAGGCGGTGACGCCAAGAGTTTGTGCGACACTACTCGAGGTTTCTCCCCCTGCGACAATAAAGCGCTTGAAACCTTGCTCGAGTAGGTCAGCAGCGAGACAAGAAAAGAAACGCTCGACGATCTCGCTACTGGCTTTACTGCCATAGGTTGCTTGTGACTGTTTAAGCGTTTCAGGTTCGGTTGTGGCATAAACCAAGGGGGCGAGTGGAGCGTTAGCGTACTCACGAACCCAAGTAGAAATTTGCGTAACATATTGATCGAGATCCGCAAAACACTTGGCTAAATCGAGGCTTTTTGCTGGGGCTTGTTGTCGGTAGGCTTTCACCTGAGTGTTGGTCATTTCGGAGCAGGAGCCGGACAATACGATTGCAGGGCCAGATACAGGTACACCAGCACTAGAATTCTCTTTAATTTCGCCCTGTTTCTTAGCCCAAGCTTGTGCAATACCGATGGCTAATCCCGAACCACCAGAAACGAGTTTAAGCCCCTGCACCGCTTCGCCTTGAGTTAATAGGTGCTGTTCATTGAGAGCATCGAGTACGACATAGTTAATGCCAGTTTTCGTTAGTACATCTAGCTGTTGGCGTACGGCTTCTGTGCCTTGCTCGACGATTGAATAGTCGATTAAGCCAGGTTTACCCTGAGCCTGTGCGGCGATCAAATGTTGTAAATTTGCCTCTGTCATCGGCGTGACCGGATGGTGACGCATTCCCGATTCACTTAGTAATTGATGTCCAACAAATAAATATCCTTGATAAACGGTTCTGCCGTTAACGGGGAGGGCGGGTGAAATGACCGTAGTTTCTTCACTTAATTTAGCTAATAGTGCATCGAGTACCGGACCAATATTTCCTTTAGCAGTGCTATCAAAGGTTGAGCAGTATTTGAAATAAAACTGTTGGCAGCCTTGTTTTTGTAGCCAGTGAAGCGCAGCTAACGACTGTTCTATCGCCAGTTGAGGATCACAAGAACGCGTCTTTAAACTGATAACTACCGCATCACTATCTATGGTGAGTGCCTTCTGTGGGACACCATTGAGTTGAATCGCTGACATACCGTTCTTAACGAGAAAACTGGCAATATCGGTTGCGCCAGTAAAGTCATCTGCAATGACACCGAGTTGCATAGTATTACCCCTCAACCTTTTTCTCTGGCAGTGTGATACCACTGAAAATCTTAATAACCGCACTATCGTCTTCGCGGCCGTAGCCTGCATTGCTGGCGGAAGTGAACATATTCAAAGCGGTGGTCGCCAGTGGAAGCGGAAATTTGAGTGAACGTGCGGTGTCATTGACCAAGCCTAAGTCTTTGACAAAAATATCGACTGCCGATTTAGGGGTATAGTCACCTTCGAGCACGTGCTGCATGCGGTTCTCAAACATCCAAGAGTTACCGGCAGCATTGGTAACGACATCATACATAGTATCGAGTGGGATCCCGGCTCGGGCTGCTAAAGCCATCGCTTCTGCGCCTACCGCAATATGTACGCCCGCTAATAATTGATGAATGATTTTTACGGTTGAACCGAGGCCTATTGCTTCCCCAATGCAGTAGACTTTACTGGCAATTGCCTCCAAAACGGGTTTTGAGCCGGTAAATGCTTCTGCACTGCCAGAGGCCATTATAGTCATCTCGCCGCAAGCAGCCTTCACTGCTCCCCCTGATACAGGGGCATCCAGCATCAGTAAGCCGTAAGCGTGTAGATTTTTTTCGATCTCGCAAGCATCTGCAGCGGACAAGGTTGAGGAGACCATAACAATGGTTCCACGGGATAAGCGAGGTGCTAACCCCTCAGCGCCGAATAAAATAGTGTTAACTTGCTCAGCGTTGACGACCAGTAATAGGACAATATCGAGTTCTGCGGCGAAGGGGACAGCGCTATTGCCCGCATCTTTCGCACCCGCATTGATTAAGTTTTGGCAGGACGTTGAATTGATATCAACACCCCAGGTATTGAGACCTGATTTGATACATGACAGCGCAGCGCCCATTCCCATTGAACCTAGCCCAATAACGCAGACATTTGTATTCTGTACTGGCATAGATAACCTCGATGCTGTTAAATTTAGTTAAATAGTGTTACTTATTGGTAGGTTACCTTGAGTTATTGTTAAAATATGTGATTTGATTCACGAGTGGCTGAGATATTTATAAAATAATCACAACTGATCCCAGCATAATTCACATTATGATGGGTAAAATAACCCTAATATCGAGATCTTCGGCTTCTTGTGAAAATAATGATGACTTTTTTAGTTCAAGGATGTGAACAAATGGGAAGGAGAGCACTGTGATACCTATCAAACGACATCAGCATATTTTGGCATTACTTGAACAACAGGGCACCGCCAGTATTTCTGAGCTAACCGAGATTCTTGGTGTTTCGCATATGACCATTAGGCGTGATGTCGGGAAACTTGAACAAGAGGGGTTATTGGTCGCGGTGTCTGGAGGGGTTCGATCAGTCAATAGACTCGCGATTGAGCCGAGTCACTTAGTGAAAAGTACTTTATACAGTGATGAGAAAAGAGCTATTGGACGCTTAGCGGCAGAAAATATCCCGGAGAGAAGCTGTATATATCTTGATGCGGGAACGACGACTTTGGCGCTGGCGAATGAAATTTTATTACGTGATGATCTGCAAATCGTCACTAATGACTTTGAAATTACCCAGCTATTAATCAATTCAAGCCAATGCCGCGTAATCCATACGGGTGGGACATTGTGTCGCGAAAACCGCTCTTCGACTGGTGAGTCTGCTGCACGCACACTTTTACATTTAGCCATTGATATTGCCTTCATTTCCACGAGTAGCTGGGATTTAAGAGGAATATTTACGCCGGATGAAAGTAAAATACCCGTTAAGCAGGCAGCAAGCCAAGTTAGCGCTAAAAAAATTCTCTTAAGTGATAGCTCTAAATTTAATCAGATGGCGACATTTATGGCTTTACCTTTATCTACCTTCGATAAGGTTATATCCGATAGCCATTTACCTAAGTCTGCATGCGATTATATGACCCAACAGGGCATTACAGAGGTAGTTATAGGCTAATGAGTGATGGATACATCGCTATATAGTGAAAACAAGAGATATTATTCGACTATAGCGATTATTCCTTAGCAGGGTATTTATTTCGATGCCGCGATTCTCACTCATAACGCCCTAAAAATTCCGGGCAGCCAACCCGGATAAATCTATATCGAGTGCAAGCATTATCAGACATATCACTCGTTGGCCTAAAGAGGGCTATTCTCCTTCGCTTCGCATTATTTTCTATTGACGACGACTTTATCTTTTAAACGTTACAGCATCTGACTAACTGTTTTTGATCTAATGCCCGCAAAGATTGCGGGAGTTGGCAAGCCTCAGTAGCCACGGGGCAGCGTTCGCGGAAATAACATCCCTCGGGGAGTTTCCGGTTTCCTGGCAGCTCAGTATTTACCGGGGTACTGTCAAGCTCAATGCCTATTCGTGGTATAGATTCCATTAAGAGTTGGGTGTAAGGATGGCGGGGACTGTCGAGAACATGTTGTGTTTCACCTACCTCAACAATCTGGCCCAAATTACATCACCGCAACGCGATCACTCATATGGCGGACGACGGAGTGGTTATAAAAAGCAGTCTATATTTCTAACTATTATCTGTTGTCGCTACTGTGAGCTATCTAAGTATTCATATTTACATGACCCGATATCTTGAAGCGTGTTCTGTTCAATATAGAAAACCCTCTAAAGACTTGATCCTGCTTGGATCTTTACGGAATTGATCACTATTAAATCCCCATATAAAGGTGATTTTTATTCTATTAATTTTACCTTTTCATTAAAAGTGACCAATTTAAAATAAAATCAAATTATTTTGTGAAATTAATTATCTACAATTTTGTATTGTTTTTGTTTTTTTAAATGCTTCTTCTAGAAAATTATTTGCACGACTTATTTGAAATAAGCCTTTCTAAAGCGCTCTGAACATAATCAGAGCTGTAACTTCTCAATTTTTTCAGAAATTTTTTTACTCGAAAGTTAAACTTTAGTTCTGGTGAAAACCAACAGTTGGAGGTTTTTTCTGCTTAAAATTCGGGTAAAAATAGTTTTTTATTGAAAAATTTGATTATTTAGATTTTTTCACTAATCAGGCTGAATTGTAATTATTAGTTGGTTTTTTTTATTAACTTGAATTAATGTGCTGTTAAATTGGATTTTTTAGGTTAAGTAGCTGGTTGTGTTTTAATGTATAGACTTTCAATATGATTTCTATTCTGTCTCCTGAATTAATCAAAATTGGGCTGTTAAGACGTTCAGCTTTCACAATAGTCTTGATCTAGCCACCACCTAATCTCCGAAGGAATGATAAAAAATATTTATCGAACATGTCATTGCATTGTTTTTTTCTTTTCTCTAGTTTCACTAGGCAGTAAATATATTAAGAATAATCTCACTAACTTAAATCCGGATATTTGACGGAAATCAAGGGCGCACGTCCCAAAAATCTAACCACCAGAAATATTATTGAGGCTAACTCTATGTTTAATATCGTCGCTTTATCGAAAGAAAATGGAAGTAGCTCTACAATACATTCTTCGGAAGTTACGCTAGATTCTGCCTCGATATTAAAAATCTCTGTTAGCCGGGAAGATATTAAAAGCTTCTCCCGCGTCAATAATGATTTGGTCATCGAACTAAATGATCATCAAAAAATCACTATTAAAGATTTCTTCACTGTTGGCCCTAATGGACAGCACAATGATTTGGTAATAGTTGACCCACATGATGGAGCATTATGGTGGCTTGAAAATCCTGGCACTGATGCTGCGAAATATACGTCAATCAGTTCTTTGTCTGAAGTAGGCACATCAGCTGTAGCAGCAGATGAGCATATTGGTGCTTGGGTAATGGCTGGGGCGGCGTTACTTGGTATCGGTGCCATGATTTTAGGTGCTTCGAATTCTCATCACAGCGATTCGCAAGCTAGTACGAGTAATAGTGGGGGGGATTCTCCTTCTACTCCTGGTACTTCAGGCGATGACACGACAGCGCCCGCCGAACCAAGTGAGATTCAGCTAAGTAATGACGGTTTGACTATCACGGGTAAGGCGGAAGCCGGCTCAACCGTTACGATTAAAGATGCTGACGGTAATACGCTCGGCACTGCCACGGCTGGTAGCGACGGCACCTTCAGTGTGACCCTGCCTACCGCACAGACTAATGGTCAGACTTTAAGTGTGACGGCGACCGATGCGGCGGGAAATGTTTCTTCAGCAGCGTCGATTACCGCAGCAGATACCACGGCACCGGCAGCACCGACTGATGTTGCTGTCAGCGATGACGGTTTAACTGTCACGGGTAAGGCGGAAGCTGGCTCAACCGTTACGATCAAAGATGCCGAGGGTAATACGCTCGGTACTGCCACGGTCGGTAGCGATGGCACCTTCAGTGTGACCCTGCCTACCGCACAGACTAATGGTCAGACCTTGAGTGTGACGGCGACTGATGCAGCGGGAAATGTTTCTTCAGTAGCAACTATCACCGCAGCAGACACCACTGCGCCAGCAATACCGACTGATGTTGCTGTCAGCGATGACGGTTTAACTGTCACGGGTAAGGCGGAAGCCGGCTCAACCGTTACGATCAAAAGATGCCGACGGTAATACGCTCGGTACTGCCACGGTCGGTAGTGATGGCACTTTCAGTGTGACCCTGCCTACCGCACAGACTAATGGTCAGACCTTAAGTGTGACGGCGACCGATACGGCGGGAAATGTTTCTTCAGCAGCAACCATCACCGCGACGGATACCACGGCTCCAGCCGAACCAAGTGGTATTCAATTAAGTAACGATGGCACAATCCTTTCAGGTAAAGGCGAAGCGGGATCTACCATCACAGTCAAAGATGCCGAGGGTAATACGCTCGGTACTGCCACGGTCAGTAGCGATGGCACCTTCAGTGTGACCCTGCCTACCGCACAGACCAATGGTCAGACCTTGAGTGTGACGGCGACCGATGCAGCGGGAAATGTTTCTTCAGCAGCAACCATCACCGCAGCAGATATCACTGCGCCAGCAACACCGACTGATGTTGCTGTCAGCGATGACGTTTTAACTGTCACGGGTAAGGCGGAAGCTGGCTCAACCGTTACGATCAAAGATGCTGACGGTAATACGCTCGGTACTGCCACGGTCGGTAGTGATGGCACTTTCAGTGTGACCCTGCCTACCGCACAGACCAATGGTCAGACCTTGAGTGTGACGGCGACCGATGCGGCGGGAAATGTTTCTTCAGTAGCAACTATCACCGCAGTAGATACCACTGCGCCAGCAACACCGACTGATGTTGCTGTCAGCGATGACGGTTTAACTGTCACGGGTAAGGCGGAAGCTGGCTCAACCGTTACGATCAAAGATGCTGACGGTAATACGCTCGGTACTGCCACGGTCGGTAGTGATGGCACTTTCAGTGTGACCCTGCCTACCGCACAGACTAATGGTCAGACCTTAAGTGTGACGGCGACCGATGCGGCGGGAAATGTTTCTTCAGCAGCAACTATCACCGCAGCAGACACTACTGCGCCAGCAATACCGACTGATGTTGCTGTCAGCGATGACGGTTTAACTGTCACGGGTAAGGCGGAAGCCGGCTCAACCGTTACGATCAAAGATGCCGACGGTAATACGCTCGGTACTGCCACGGTCGGTAGTGATGGCACTTTCAGTGTGACCCTGCCTACCGCACAGACTAATGGTCAGACCTTAATTGTGACGGCGACCGATACGGCGGGAAATGTTTCTTCAGCAGCAACCATCACCGCGACGGATACCACGGCTCCAGCCGAACCAAGTGGTATTCAATTAAGTAACGATGGCACAATCCTTTCAGGTAAAGGCGAAGCGGGATCTACCATCACAGTCAAAGATGCCGAGGGTAATACGCTCGGTACTGCCACGGTCAGTAGCGATGGCACCTTCAGTGTGACCCTGCCTACCGCACAGACCAATGGTCAGACCTTGAGTGTGACGGCGACCGATGCAGCGGGAAATGTTTCTTCAGCAGCAACCATCACCGCAGCAGATATCACTGCGCCAGCAACACCGACTGATGTTGCTGTCAGCGATGACGGTTTAACTGTCACGGGTAAGGCGGAAGCTGGCTCAACCGTTACGATCAAAGATGCTGACGGTAATACGCTCGGTACTGCCACGGTCGGTAGTGATGGCACTTTCAGTGTGACCCTGCCTACCGCACAGACTAATGGTCAGACCTTAAGTGTGACGGCGACCGATGCAGCGGGAAATGTTTCTTCAGCAGCAACCATCACCGCAGCAGATATCACTGCGCCTACTGAACCAAGTGGTATTCAAATAAGTGACGATGGCACAATCCTTTCAGGTAAAGGCGAAGCGGAATCTACCATCACAGTCAAAGATGCCGAGGGTAATACGCTCGGTACTGCCACGGTCGGTAGCGATGGCACCTTCAGTGTGACCCTGCCTACCGCACAGACTAATGGTCAGACCTTAAGTGTGACGGCGACCGATGCGGCGGGAAATGTTTCTTCAGTAGCAACTATCACCGCAGCAGATATCACTGCGCCTACTGAACCAAGTGGTATTCAAATAAGTGACGATGGCACAATCCTTTCAGGTAAAGGCGAAGCGGGATCTACCATCACAGTCAAAGATGCCGAGGGTAATACGCTCGGTACTGCCACGGTCGGTAGCGATGGCACCTTCAGTGTGACCCTGCCTACCGCACAGACTAATGGTCAGACCTTAGTGTGACGGCGACTGATGCAGCGGGAAATGTTTCTTCAGCAGCAACTATCACCGCAGCAGATATCACTGCGCCTACTGAACCAAGTGGTATTCAAATAAGTGACGATGGCACAATCCTTTCAGGTAAAGGCGAAGCGGGATCTACCATCACAGTCAAAGATGCCGAGGGTAATACGCTCGGTACTGCCACGGTCGGTAGCGATGGCACTTTCAGTGTGACCCTGCCTACCGCACAGACCAATGGTCAGACCTTGAGTGTGACGGCGACCTGCGGCGGGAAATGTTTCTTCAGTAGCAACTATCACCGCAGTAGATACCACTGCGCCAGCAACACCCTGATGTTGCTGTCACAGACTTTAATGGTCAGACTGATGTGACGGCTGTGCAGCGATGGAAATGTTTCTTCAGCAGCAACTATCACCGCAGCAGATATCACTGCGCCTACTGAACCAAGTGGTATTCAAATAAGTGACGATGGCACAATCCTTTCAGGTAAAGGCGAAGCGTTTACCATCACAGTCAAAGATGCCGAGGGTAATACGCTCGGTACTGCCACGGTCGGTAGCGATGGCACTTTCAGTGTGACCCTGCCTACCGCACAGACCAATGGTCAGACCTTGAGTGTGACGGCGACCGATGCGGCGGGAAATGTTTCTTCAGCAGCAACTATCACCGCAGTAGATACCACTGCGCCAGCAACACCGACTGATGTTGCTGTCAGCGATGACGGTTTAACTGTCACGGGTAAGGCGGAAGCCAGCTCAACCGTTACGATCAAAGATGCTGACGGTAATACGCTCGGTACTGCCACGGTCGGTAGTGATGGCACTTTCAGTGTGACCCTGCCTACCGCACAGACTAATGGTCAGACCTTAAGTGTGACGGCGACCGATGCGGCGGGAAATGTTTCTTCAGCAGCAACTATCACCGCAGCAGACACCACTGCGCCAGCAATACCGACTGATGTTGCTGTCAGCGATGACGGTTTAACTGTCACGGGTAAGGCGGAAGCCAGCTCAACCGTTACGATCAAAGATGCTGACGGTAATACGCTGGTACTGCCTCGGTCGGTAGTGATGGCACTTTCAGTGTGACCCTGCCTACCGCACAGACCAATGGTCAGACCTTAAGTGTGACGGCGACCGATGCAGCGGGAAATGTTTCTTCAGCAGCAACTATCACCGCGACGGATACCACTGCGCCAGCAACACCGACTGATGTTGCTGTCAGCGATGACGGTTTAACTGTCACGGGTAAGGCGGAAGCTGGCTCAACCGTTACGATCAAAGATGCTGACGGTAATACGCTCGGTACTGCCACGGTCGGTAGCGATGGCACTTTCAGTGTGACCCTGCCTACCGCACAGACCAATGGTCAGACCTTAAGTGTGACGGCGACCGATGCGGCGGGAAATGTTTCTTCAGCAGCAACTATCACCGCGACGGATACCACGGCTCCAGCCGAACCAAGTGGTATTCAATTAAGTAACGATGGCACAATCCTTTCAGGTAAAGGCGAAGCCGGCTCAACTGTTACGATCAAAGATGCTGACGGTAATACGCTCGGCACTGCCACGGTCGGTAGTGATGGCACTTTCAGTGTGACCCTGCCTACCGCACAGACCAATGGTCAGACCTTAAGTGTGACGGCGACCGATGCGGCGGGAAATGTTTCTTCAGCAGCGTCTATCACCGCAGCAGATACCACTGCGCCAGCAACACCGACTGATGTCGCTGTCAGCGATGACGGTCTGACTGTCACGGGTAAGGCGGAAGCCGGATCGACAGTAGCAATCAAAGATGCCGAGGGTAATACCCTCGGTACTGCCACGGTCAGTAGCGATGGCACTTTCAGTGTGACCCTGCCTACCGCACAGACCAATGGTCAGACCTTAAGTGTGACGGCGACTGATGCAGCGGGAAATGTTTCTTCAGCAGCGTCTATCACCGCAGCAGATACCACTGCGCCAGCAACACCGACTGATGTCGCTGTCAGCGATGACGGTCTGACTGTCACGGGTAAGGCGGAAGCCGGATCGACCATTACGATCAAAGATGCTGAGGGTAGTACGCTTGGCAGTGCTACGGTGGGTAATGATGGTTCTTTTAGCGTTACCTTAAATACAGCAGAAACCAACGGCCAAAGCTTAAGTGCTACGGCAACAGATACTGCAGGCAACACCTCTTTAATAGCGACCGCTACGGCACCAGATACCACTGCACCAGTAGAACCAAGTAATGTTCAATTGGATGATGAGGGCACGACGGTTACAGGTAAAGGTGAGATAGGTTCAACTATCACAATTACTGATGAGAATGGTAAAGAATTAGGCTTAGGAACCGTTGCCGCCGATGGTACTTTCTCAATTACGTTAGATACACCGCAAACTAATGGTCAAACATTAGACGTCATTTCAACCGATAGTGCGAAAAATAGCTCTACGCCAGCTACTGTTATAGCAAAAGATTCAACTGCACCTAGTTTACCGACTGATCTTATGATCGATGAGTCTGATTTAACTTTATCAGGTAAGGGGGAAGCAGGGACTACGGTTAAGGTTTATGACAGTAATGGTGATGTGGTTATAACTGGATTAGTTGATGCAGATGGAATTTTCCAGATTAGATTACCGGACAGCCTATCAGCAAACCAAGACCTATCGGTATCCTTAACTGACTCCTCAAATAATGAGTCAGATAAAGGTTCCATTTATTACTTCGACGATACTGACTCTGACTCAGACAGCGATTCGGACTCTGATAGCGACTCGGATTCAGACAGCGATTCCGACTCAGACAGCGACTCCGATTCTGATAGCGACTCGGATTCAGACAGCGACTCCGATTCTGATAGTGACTCTGACTCAGACAGCGATTCTGACTCTGATAGTGACTCGGATTCAGACAGTGACTCCGATTCTGATAGCGACTCGGATTCTGACAGCGATTCTGACTCTGATAGCGACTCTGATAGCGACTCGGACTCTGATAGCGACTCGGACTCAGACAGCGACTCTGACTCCGATTCAGACAGCGACTCGGACTCTGACAGTGATTCCGATTCTGACAGCGACTCCGATTCTGATAGTGACTCGGACTCAGACAGCGACTCGGACTCTGATAGCGACTCGGACTCAGACAGCGATTCTGACTCTGATAGTGACTCGGATTCTGACAGCGACTCGGATTCAGACAGCGACTCGGATTCAGACAGCGACTCTGACTCCGATAGTGACTCTGACTCCGACAGCGATTCTGACTCTGATAGTGACTCGGATTCTGACAGCGACTCGGATTCAGACAGTGACTCTGACTCAGACAGCGATTCTGACTCAGATAGCGACTCGGATTCAGACAGCGATTCCGATTCTGATAGCGATTCCGATTCTGATAGCGACTCTGACTCCGATAGTGACTCCGATTCAGACAGCGATTCCGACTCAGACAGCGACTCGGATTCAGACAGCGACTCTGACTCTGATAGCGATTCCGATTCTGATAGTGACTCTGACTCAGACAGCGATTCCGATTCAGACAGCGACTCCGATTCTGATAGCGATTCCGACTCAGACAGCGATTCGGACTCTGATAGCGACTCGGATTCAGACAGCGACTCGGACTCTGATAGTGACTCCGATTCAGACAGCGACTCGGATTCAGACAGCGATTCGGACTCTGATAGCGACTCCGATTCAGACAGTGACTCGGATTCAGACAGTGACTCGGATTCAGACAGCGATTCCGATTCTGATAGTGACTCGGATTCAGACAGCGATTCCGACTCAGACAGTGACTCTGACTCTGACTCCGACAGCGACTCTGACTCCGACAGCGACTCTGACTCCGACAGCGACTCTGACTCTGATAGTGACTCGGACTCCGACAGCGACTCTGACTCAGATAGTGACTCGGATTCAGATAGCGATTCGGATTCTGACAGCGACTCTGACTCTGATAGCGATTCCGATTCTGATAGCGACTCTGACTCTGATAGTGACTCGGATTCTGATAGTGACTCGGATTCCGACAGCGATTCCGACTCTGACAGCGACTCGGACAGCGATTCCGATTCTGACAGCGACTCGGACTCTGATAGTGACTCGGATTCAGACAGCGATTCGGACTCTGATAGTGATTCGGATTCAGACAGTGACTCTGATTCCGACAGCGACTCGGATTCAGACAGCGACTCCGACTCTGATAGCGATTCGGACTCTGACAGCGATTCCGACTCAGATACTAGTATTGAAGCCAATAATGATACTCACGAGTCTACCGTGACAGCTGTGCAAGATAATCTTAACGGTACTTCTGGGTCTATTACCGAGTTAGCAGGCTTGAGTTTATTAGGAAACACGGCACTACTCTCACTGTTATCGTCAAACAGCTTCACGTTTACGGTCGATAGCAATACATCCGAGAATGTCACGTTAGATGTTTCGGGGGGGGTCACCGTAGGGAGTGCGGCAATTCTCAATACTATCTTGTCATTACTAGGTGTGAGTTCGTTAACCGCGGATCTCTCCGTGATCGATACTTCAACCGGTGAGGTAGTACAAACCATTTCTAATGCAATAAGCATTACCGGAAGTGGATTAAGTTTGGTGTATAGCGGGGACGTGAATGTATCAGGCCTAACGAAGGGTACCTATACGGTCGCGATCTCATCGTCATCAAATGGCACCTTGCTTGAAACGTTAATCAATACATTGGCTAACTTAAACTTAGCGACATCGTTAGACGTTGAAATCACTGATTCTGTTCAGTACACCTACGGAACGACATCAGGAAACGTATTAACGACCGATACGGCAGGCGATGTTGCCGATACTGGGACTAGCATTCATGTCACAAGTGTTGTCGCGAGTTCGACTGATGATAGTTCAAGTGTGGCAGTTGCGAGTACCGGTGAAACAACTATAACAGGCGAGTATGGCGTACTAACTATCGCAGCGGATGGTAGCTACTCCTACCAACCTTCAAGTGCTACCAGCAATATCGGTAAATCTGATGTCTTTACTTACACGATTACTGATGCCAGCGGTAATACAGCAACAGCGACCTTAACGCTGACGATTGAAGGCACGCATTCTACGGCGGTGGCAGATACCGTATCGGTTAGCACTGACACCGAATTAGCAGCGGGTACTAGCTTAACTTACACTACGAATACGCTTATCAGTGCCTTATCTATTGCAAAAAGCGCTACAGTTTCTAATACAGCGACAGAGTCCTTCACAGTAGCCTCAGGTACTACGTTGGATAGTGCAAGCTTGGTATTAAAGTTTAGTGCATCGAATAATACAATATTGGGGATTGCTAATAGTTCCACCACGACAGTTTCTGGAACATTGACGATCCTAAATGAAACGACAGGAGACTCTGAGTCGACAACGCTGTCAAATATCACGCTTTCTGCGTTGACTCTTTACAATTCCACTCAAACTCTTTCGCTTTCTTCTCTGGGGCTTAGCGAGTTAACCGAAGGGGACTATACGGTCACTTTTGTTTACAGTGCGTCTAATACTGCACTCTTAGGGGGATCTGGCGGGACATCACTTACTGTGACCAGCTCCTTATCTGGAACTTCGGTCGATACGACTCATCACTACACTGAATCCGAAACCGCGACCGGCAATATCCTGGACGGTACGGACTCTGATAGCGTCGCCGACACCTTTGGCAGTGAATACCAGTCCTTTACTATTACCGGTAATAACGCTTCAGGAACGGCTGTCTCTTATACGGTGAGTGCGAGCGATAAATCGATTACCGATTCGAGTGGCAGCACAGTGAGTGGTGACTCGGTCACGTTGTACGGCAAGTACGGAACCCTAGTGTTATCGGATGACGGTTCTTATACCTATACCTTAAAAGCGGGTATCGATACGTCGACCATTACCTCCAAGGAGACATTCAGTTATTCATTGAACGATAGCGATGGTACCTCATCGACCGCCAATTTAACCATCGATTTGCATCCAGTCATTACGGGTAGCGCCAATGCCGATACGATCACTAGTACGGCGTATGACGATACTTTCACGACAGAAAGTGGAGCAGATACCGTGGTTTACAAATTACTTGCCGATGACAATACCGGAGGCAACGGTAGTGATACTTGGACTGACTTCTCTGTCAGTGATGGCGACCACATTGATGTCTCTGCGCTACTTGTCGGTTGGGATGGTGAGTCGAGTACCTTAGGGAACTACGTTTCTGTCAGTCATACCGATGGTAATACCGTTGTTTCGATTGACCGAGATGGAACGGGTAGTGCTTACAGCTCAACCACACTGGTCACCCTTGAAGGGGTGAATGTCACGCTCGATGAGTTAATTGATCACAATTCATCATCATAATGATTAAGCGGGAGGTAACTCCCGCTTTTTTACGTCTGTAATAAATTAAAAAGTTTTACTATCGACGCAAGAGAGTTGTTTTATGAAGAAATTTTGCTTGGTCACCTTAAGTCATTTAGTGATTCGGGGAGTGTTGGGGATCAGCATTATCACTAGCATTTCGGCGTTAGCTGATGAGTCGATAATTAGTGCACAACAGATGATTGGTGAGGAGAAACTGCCAGACTTATATAGCGTCGCACCGAATGGCTCGGTGCAAAACGGTCAGCCTCTGGATATGTCAGCAGCCGTTGCGATGGCGGTAAATTGGCATCCCACCATCACACAAGCGGTGGGTAAATTATTTGAGCAGTCATCGAATGTCGATGTCGCCAAAGCAAAGTATTATCCGCAAGTAAATGCTGGAGTGAATAATGGCTACAGCAATACTTACATCAATAAAGGCTATTCGCCCTCAATCGATATCTCTCTTTCTCAGATGTTATATGACTTCGGTAAGGTCTCCAGTTCTGTACGTGCCGCCAATGCTGCGGTCGCTCAGCAACAGGCCGAAGTGATGCTAACCATCGACCAAGTTGCTCACGATACCGCTTCAGCAGTGGTTCAGGTGCAGGGGTATCAGCAGCTGGTCACTATGGCCACTCAACAGCTCGACTCCTTAAAACAAATTGGTAACTTGATCCGGCAGCGTAATACTGAGGGAGCCAGTCCACTCTCCGATGTGGTACAAACCGATACTCGTATCGAGGGCGCTCAAGCAACCCTGATGCAATATCAAGCCTCCTTACAGCGCTGGCAGGCGACCCTTGCGACCTATATTGGCGTACAAGGGGTTAACCGAGTCACGCAAGATGTACCCGAAACACTGACGCGGGCTTGTGCGGTGCAGCATCCCGATTATCAGCTAATTCCATCGGTCTTAGCGGCGTGGGCGGGGGCGAATCAAGCACAAGCCGACGTCGATCATGCTAATGCCCAGATGATGCCGACGATCTCCTTGGAACCTGAAGTCACCCACTATTTGAATAATCATTATTCAGGTAGTAGCGAGTTGGATAAAACCCAGTATACCGCCTCGATCCGAGTGCAAATGCCGCTCTATCAAGGTGGAGGGTTATCTGCCTCTCGTGAGGCAGCAGAGCATGCCTTATCCGCTGCGAATGCGGCGATCAAAGCCGCACAATTAGAGGCTTATCAAAAATTGGCGACCTCACAAGATGAAGCGACAAACTTGGGGCAAACTTTGGTCATTCAACAGCGGCAACAAGCCTTGGGTGAAAAAACCTTAGGGCTTTATCAAGACCAATATTTGCAATTAGGGACTCGCCCTCTACTCGATTTGTTGAACGTCGATCAAGAAATTTTCCAAGCTAAATTTAGCCAAGCCCAGACACTAGCACAACTTAACAGTTTACAACTCGATTGCCTGTTCAGTACCGGCATGATGCGTTCGGTATTCCGTCTTGATAACCGTCGAATTCAAGGAGTCGATATTCGCCCATGATAAATTACAACACTCAAACTCAACACGACGAATGGGTCGATGCCATCACATTGATTGCGAGACATTATCGACAATCCTTTTCACCGGGGGCGTTGTCTGCCGCCGTGCCATGGTTATCTGAACAAAGTCTGCAAACCAAGTTACAGCATCTTTCTCGACTCGCTGGGTTGAAATTTACCTTATTGGATCAGTCGGAAAAGATTATTTCTGGGCTACGTTTGCCGCTGGTCGCCACCTTAAAAAACGGTTCGGTTGTCGTGATCGAAAGCTTCGATGGGCAAGATTGTGCTGGCGTACGTTTTATGGAAGAGGGCGGCCTAGTTAGCCAAATCAGCGTGACCGATCTACTCGAACAAACTGAGTGGGTCGTTGCTTTTCGTCCTATCGCACCAGTGAAAGATAGCCGTACTGTTCAATATTTTTCGACCTATACGCCTGACTGGTTGAAAAAGCTAATTATCAAAGACTTAAAGCCTTATTTACATGTAATGGTCGCCTCTTTTGTGATCAACTTACTCGCGCTATCGGGGATTTTATTCTCGATGCAGGTCTACGATAGGGTGATTCCTGCACAATCTTATCCCACACTTTATGTCCTGTTTGGTGGGGTGATGATCTCAGTCATCTTTATGTTTATCTTAAAACTGGCCAGAGGACATATAACTGATCTACTGGCTAAGCGAGCCGATATTCGGGTTTCCGATCGCGTATTTGGTCATGCGCTACGCTTAAAAAATTCTGCCATTCCTCGTTCGACGGGGAGCTTTATCGCCCAAGTTCGTGAGATCGAGCAAATTCGTGAGATGGTGACCTCGCGTACCGTTTCCGTTCTGGTGGATCTCCCTTTTTTCTTACTGTTTCAACTGGTATTGGTGATCGTTTCGCCATGGTTGAGTTGGATTGCGCCCATCGCGGTAATTATTATGTTGGTGCCTGGACTGCTTTATCAAAAGAAACTGGCCCGTTTAGCCCAGCAGAATCTACAAGAAGTGACATTGCGTAACGCTATTTTGGTGGAAAGTTTACAAGGCATCCAAGATATCAAATTAATGCAGGCCGAGAGCCGATTCCTTCAGCAATGGAACAGCTATATCAGCATTACCGCGGAGTCTGGCGTAAAAACGCGTCAATTAACCCATGGCCTGGTTGCCTGGGGCACAACGATCCAAAGTTTGGTCTACGCGGCCGTCGTTGTGGTGGGTGCGCCGCTGGTGATTAGTGGAGATATTACTACCGGAGCCATGGTCGCAGCCTCGATGCTCTCGACACGAATGATCGCGCCGATGACAGCCCTCTGTGGGGTGCTTGCTCGTTGGCAGCAAGTGAAGGTGGCGAAACATAGTCTTGATCAACTGATGGCACTGCCTGTCGAAGATCATCCCGATGAGATGAAGGTTCACCGGGCGCTTCTTCATGGAAACTATGAGCTGCAGCAAGCCACCTTTAGCTACGACCAAGAACATGAATCGATCCCTCTGCAAGTGAATAAACTCTCGATTGCCGCAGGTGAAAAAATTGCGTTATTGGGGCGGATGGGGGCTGGAAAATCGACGCTGTTACAAGCCTTGAGTGGTAACTTGGAGAAGGTCTCCGGCCAAGTGCGACTCGATGACTTGAGTTTAGAGCATATCGACATGGCAGATATGCGCAGGAATATCGGTTTACTGACGCAAGAGGCCCGTCTATTCCATGGCACCATTCGCGACAATCTATTACTGGGTCGCCCCACCAGTGATGACCAAGAGATCGTAGAAGTCTTAACCCTTACCGGTGCTATCGATTTCGTTCGACAACTTCCCTTAGGGTTAGAGCATCCGATTATGGAGGGGGGAACCGGGCTGTCCGGAGGGCAGCGCCAATCGTTATTATTGTCGCGAACGCTATTACGCGATCCCAATATCGTGCTATTGGATGAACCCACGGCATCATTCGATGAGCCATCCGAAAAGCAGTTTATTGAGCGGCTTGAAAAATGGATTGGTCATCGTACTTTAATTATCGCCACCCATCGTGCAGCTATCCTATCGCTCACCGAACGCGTTATTGTCTTAAAAGAGGGACGTATCGCCATGGACACTTCACGCGAAGAGTTATTCAAGACGAAAGGTAAAGAGGCTAGCCCTCAAGGAGCGACGTCATGAGTCAATCAACAACCTCCAATAAGGGCTATTTACCTTACGATCCCACTGAAATCTTGAGTGGCGGTGAAATGGACGAAGCGCATATCGTCAAGTCAGCGTATCTCATAGCGATTCTCGCGGTGTTAGTGATTATCTTCGGCGTTTGGGCCTGGTTTGGCCAAGTCGATGAAGTCTCGACCGGTACAGGAAAGGTCATCCCCAGCTCACGCGAGCAAGTGTTGCAGTCACTGGATGGTGGGGTACTCACAGAGTTACCGGTACAAGAAGGTCAGCGTGTGAAGTTGGGGCAGGTGGTTGCACGATTGGATCCGACGCGTAGCGAGTCTAACGTTGGAGAGAGCGAAGCGAAATACCGGGCCTCGTTAGCTGCGAGCATCCGTTTGGATGCGGAAGTGAATAATCGTCCACTCGTCTTTCCAGCGAGCTTACAGTCTTACCCTGATTTGTTAGCCGCAGAGACGCACCTCTATCAAAGCCGCCGTGATCAGTTAACCCAATCGATGAGACAGCTACAAGACTCGATGTCGCTGATTAATCGTGAACTCACTATCACTCAACGCTTGGCGAAAACCGGTGCAGCCAGTAGTGTGGAAGTGCTGAGGTTGCAGCAACAGCAATCGGATATTGCGTTAAAGATTACTGATTTAAAAACCCATTACTACGTGGACGCGCGCGAACAACTTTCTAAAGCCAATGCTGACGTAGCGTCATTAGCGGAGGTGGTTCGAGGGCGTAGCGATAGCGTGAGTCGGTTAACGATTCGCTCCCCGGTACAAGGGATTGTCAAAAATATCAAAGTGACCACCATTGGCGGGGTCATCGCACCGAATGGCGAATTAATGGAAATCGTTCCCGTCGATGACCGTTTATTAATTGAAGCCCGTATCTCACCGCGAGATATTGCGTTTATTCATCCCGGTCAAAAGGCGATGGTAAAAATTACCGCCTACGATTACGCCATTTACGGTGGTCTTCCTGGTGTGGTTGAGACGATTTCACCGGATACTATTCAGGATGAGCAAAAGCCGGAAATCTATTATTACCGTGTTTATATTCGCACTGACCATGATTCACTGGTCAATAAACGTGGTAAGCATTTTGCGATTAGCCCAGGAATGATTGCCACGGTTGATATTAAAACGGGTGAGAGAACGGTGATGGATTATTTAATCAAACCTTTCAACCGAGCAAGAGAAGCCCTGCGCGAACGTTAATCGATTTGCCACAATGTAAAGGAAACGCTAAACATGGCATTAAGTGATTTATTACAACAGGCGCATTTTGAAATGATGAGCCTAAATGTGCCCGAGCATACTGCTCCTCATCCTGCTTGCATACTTTTCTTTAGTCTTAGCGATGGGAAACAGCGCGCATACACTCACATTTCAACGGGGAAAAATTTTAATCACGCTTGGACATCTGGTTCGCAATTTATTCAGCGGTATCGGCAACAACACGATCTTCAAATCTGTTGGTTACGAGTCGAGCGGGTCGATCATATCGAAGAGATGAGCTGGGCAGGGTTACAAGATAAGCTGGGTAAAACAAAGCGTAACTATTTCCGTTTCGGACTCAGCTTTGACCCAGACTTCACTCATGCCATCCTCGAACAAGAGTTAGCGGCGAATGCTATACTGTATGACGGTAAGGTGGGGGTAGCTACCCCTAATGCGACCAATCTCGATAGCTACGCTCGACGCCGGTTTTCCTGTTCGCTAGTCTGGCCAACTGAGCCCCAACAAAGGGTCTGGCGGTTTAAAACCCAGGCTGTTTTCTGCGATGCTTCAGGAACAAAAACGATTGAGCGCGAAGGTAAAGCGTCTGGATTTAGAAAAATAGCCGAACCTTGGCAAGCGCATGTGCCGAACCTTATCAATCACTCTGCACAGTATCTCGCATCGCAAATTAAATCGACGGGTGAGTACCATTATGGTTGGTTTCCCTGTTTTGACCGCAAGATCAAATCTTATAACGCACTACGCCATGCCAGCTCGACCTATGCCCTTATCGAGGGATGGGAAGTCACGCAACAGCCCCAACAACGGCAAGCGATAGAGCGTGCTTTGGCGTATCTGACCCACGAGCTTATTCAACATAAAACCCTAGCGGATGGCCGGCAGGTGGCATTTTTAGTGGATACAGGGGATGAGATAAAACTAGGTGGTAATGCGGTTAGTATCTTAGCCTATGCCAAATATACCGAAGTCACTGGCGATATGACCTATGTTCCGCTAATGGAAGCCTTAGCGGAAGGAATATTACTGATGCAAGATGAACAAGGTAAGTTCGTCCATGTCTTGGAAAACCACGATCTGTCAGTGAAGGAGCCTTTCCGAATTATTTACTACGACGGGGAAGCGGCCTTCGCTTTAATGCGTCTTTATAAATTATCAGCTCAGGCGAAGTGGATTGAGAGTGTTGAGCGAGCATTCGAATATTTTATTGAGAATAAACATTGGCAATTTCATGACCACTGGCTCAGCTATTGTGTTAATGAACTAACATTGTATCGGCCACTTGAAAAATATTTTAAGTTTGGCTTAGATAATGTCCGTGACCACTTGGATTTCATTCGTCACCGTGTCACGACTTACCCAACCTTACTTGAGTTAATGATGGCGGCGAATGCGATGATTAATCGTATTCAATCTTCTGCTATACATCAGCACTTATTGAGTGATTTCCCACTCCAGCAGTTTACTGACGCATTAGAGTATCGTGCGCGCTATTTACTCAATGGCTTTTTCTGGCCAGAACTGGCGATGTTTTTTAAAAATCCGGCCAGAATCGTTAATAGTTTCTTTATTCGTCACCACAGCTATCGCGTGCGCATCGATGATGTCGAACATTATCTCTCCGGTTATGTTGCTTACGCCAAATATTACAGCCAACAACAGCAACCGTTGGTTAGCGTAAAAAAACCTGATCCCCGCTCCCGCACTCCTGTTTTTTTGTTAGAAAACTTACGTGAAGTTGGAAATGGTATTGAAGTGGCGGCACTGCGTCGCGCCATCTTGTTTCGTGAGCAACTCCAGACAACACCTTGGATAGTGACGCTTCAATATAATGCATCGCTACTTACCACACTAAATCAACTTCGTGAGCGGGGACGACTGGCCGTGGAAGTCCCGGTAAAAAACCTTTATTTCGGGTTGGTTGAGTGTTTTCAGACTGGGCAAATCGAGGCACTAAGTCCCTTTGATGGCCAGTTTACACTACAGGTCGCTGCCAGCGAGGCGTGCCCCTTAGGTAAAAGAAGCTATCGGCTTGCGCAGGGGACGATTAAAATTGATGATTTTGTTGACCAAGCAGGAAACATTTTACTGCGTAGACATTGGCATATCCATAACGACTCATGGCAACTTAACCATATTGAAGTGAATGATCACTGCCAACGGCTTTTTACGACTGAAGAGCAATTCGCCACCTGGGCCCTAGAGAAGCAATTACCTCAAGCAGGACGTTGGCACTTTGTTATTGATAAGAATCGAGCGTGGCGAGATTTTGTCTTGTCTAAACCGAGTGAAAGAATGGATTGCTATCTTTCGGCGGTGATCCACTCTTCACACCTGCTGGGTAATGGGCAGCTAAAATCAACATATCGGCATCTTCTCGAGTCGCCAGACTGTGTCAATAAACTGATCATCTTGACGCAGGAGCAGTACCAAGACTTATGCGCGCTAGGGATCCCTGCCGAATCTATGCAGGTTATCCCCAACCATTTGGACGGAGCGATTTTATACTCTGCGATCAAGAAGACACCTTCAAAACGGGTGGTTTATTTGGCCCGCTATTCTCCTGAAAAACAGCATGCATTGTTACTAGAGGTGTTCGAGCAAGTCCTTAAAGCTGTACCGGATGCAGAACTCTATACCTATGGGGTCGGAGGACTGCACGAAGTAATCGCTGATCTCGTTATCAAAAAAGGACTCAGTAAATCAGTACAAATTAACGGTTACACATCGGATATTGCTTCGGTACACCAGCAGGCGTGCTGTGCGGTCTTGTGTTCAAATCAAGAAGGGCATCCCTTGTCGGCGATTGAGGCTATGGCTTTTGGCACCCCATTAGTCAGTTTTGCGACAAAGTATGGCCCGCGTGATATTTTGGCTGGTCAGCCTGCTGGATTGTTAGTGGATGCGGGAGATAAAGACGCATTGGCTGCAGCCCTTATCCGACTTCTCCAAGATAGTGAACTGCAAACTCAGCTACAGCGTGGGGCTAAGGCCTGTGCACAGCGATATTCCAGTTCGCGTATCGCGCAAGCTTGGCAACAATGGTTACAGGCGAGTTATGGTTTACCTGTGTTAAATGAAGAATAGGGTTGAGTGGTATGACGCGGCACTGTTTTATTATCCGACATGCAGGCCAAGCTGAACGGTTAGCATTATTACTGCCGCAATTTAGACAATCTACGACGGCGGATTATTACGTCTTTGAGGAGCGGTTCGCCGATCCTCACTCGTTGACGCAACAACTGGCCCCTGACCACTGGCGAGTTGGGCGAGATTACTTATCTGCTAATCAATTGTATGCCGTAAAGCATACCGGTTGGCAGTGTGGTGATTATATGGCCTATGCCGCGCGGGATCTTCTACCAGAATATGATTATTACTGGATTATGGATGATGATATCGCGATTAATATGCCCGTAGATCGGTTTATTTCTCATACATCGGCATTAACGCAAGAGTGCTTAGCATGTGAGTTTGCACCGCGTGAAGCGTCGTGGATGTGGCACGCCTCTATGGCAAACGCTTACCCCGATACAGTTTACGGTATGTTGTATTGTTTAGTGAGGTTATCCGGCTCCGCCATTGACCAGATGAAGGCGCATCGAATGACGATGCAGCCACAAGGTGCGGGACGTCTCGATTATCCTAACGACGAGGCATTTACCGGTACGATATTGATGCATCTGGGGCTAAGTTGTGCGGACTTAAAAAAAGTTTTACCGGAACTCTTTCAGCCTTATTTCAGCCTTACTCGGCCTATTCTGTTAGATGAGCTGTCGGCAGAGCATACTCAAGGGAAGGTAATGCATCCCGTGTGCGATACGACGCGCTGCTGGCAAAAGATTGCTACACGAGTCAAGCAACAGCAATTTTCTTCACTGCAAGACCGCTTATATACCTGCTTTCTCTACTTACCGGAAACCGTTCTAAATCAGTATTACGATCAGCGGTTTAGCGAATTACTCTCGCAGGCCTTCGAGGGTCAACCTCTGATAAAATTTTCAGATATTAGCCTGGATTTTCCCGTGCAAAATTTTCCAACGCTACTCCGATATTGGTTCTACCGCAGTTATATTTTGGTGGTTGAGCTTGAGAGTGAGTGGGGGCGCTACGCGATCGATATCCAAGCCGATCATAAAATTTTTATAGTGCCGCGTAATAAAAAAGCTAAACAGCGACTCAAGCAGTCTGTTTTTGGCGAAGAGGGTAAACAACAGCTTTATCGTCAGGGTCAATGGTTGTTGCCGCAATTAAAAACGGTGCTATTTTGTGAAAAACAGGGCCTACGATTAACGAAGTTGAGTACGCTGATATCGAAAATCGATACGCTTATCACCGGAGAGAATGTGGAGGATACTGAATGCGTAGGTTAATCGCCGTACTACCGTTAGTCGTTTCTACGGTATCTTGGGCGCAAGAAAGCAGCGATTTTCTTGCGCCTTCGCCTTGCGTCACAGGGACACAGCTTGCTTCACATACTTTACCCGATAAATATCAACAAGGTATTTTTACGCTTTATTATACGACAGTGGGCGATGACGCGTTATCGGATACCACACGGCAAAGCTCTCATACTCCGCCCTTAAGGGTCTTGGATATTGCGCGGCAATTACAAGCTGCCCAACAATTTTACGTTAAAGATTTACAGTTACGTACGCCCTTAAGCCAACCTATTTTTCAGCGCGCCAAACAAATTAGTGTGTTTATTTTGGACCTTAAAGGAAATGGTCGAGCCTTCGATAAAGTCGCCCATGAAACCTTTGCCGATGGTCAGTCGACGCCTTGTGGCTTAAAAATCATGCTCTCTAATCGTCTCGACCCCACTAATAATCCGACGCCAGCGCACGAGCTGTTCCACCTTTATCAATACGGTTACGCACTATTTAAACAGCGGTGGTATCTGGAAGGAATGGCCAAGTGGATGGAGACCGTTTTTAAACCGCAGGAGCCGGTTAGCATTGCTATGACCGCCCCTGTCGACTGCACAGCGTGGTATTCACAAAGTTATAACGGCGCAATTTTTTGGCAAGGCTTTGCAAATCATTATTCAGCAATACCAGTCACTCTCGGCCCAATGACCTACTCCAACCAACAACTGGTTTTTAGAAAGACGGTTTTTAGTGGCGGTGCGATGGCTGCCCCCTTACTTACAGCGCTGAGTCAGCAAAGTACCCGCCTTACACAGCAGTATCAGCGGCCAATGCGAGACTGGAGCGAGAAGCAACAACATCAACCCCAGGATAACGAGACGATTTGTCGGGTAGTGAATCAGTTATTCAATAAACCTCTTTAGTATGGGCATTTAATAATTTCTCCCTAAAGGAGAAGGAATTTCCGCACACGAAAGAATTGGTCGTTACTTGTGAGTATCAGAATTAAATAATTTTAATATTCTTGCTATCAATGTTTTTCACCTGATGGCACAACCCTTTCTTTTGCTCTAAAGGCTTAACATTGGGATAGAGCCTAGTTTATCCCTTCACCCACCGTCGACGCCGCTGCTCGGACCAAAGCGTAAAGATCCCCGCGCTGGCAACAACACCTGCGCCAAGAAGAGTAGAAGGCAAGGGTAGGCTATTGAGAAAAAGGTAGCCAATCATCATCGACCACACCAGTGTGCTGTAATCGAAAGGAGCAAGTAGTGAGGCATCACTAAAACGTAAGCTGAGTGTCACTAAAATCTGTGCCATTCCACCAAAAAGACCACAGCCGATCAGTAATAAGAGTTGTTGTCGGCTTGGCACGACCCAGCCCCAATAATAAGTGGCTAAGCCAATCAGTGTTGTCATCACAGAAAAGTAAAAGACGATGGCACCGGGTTTTTCTATTCCGGTGAGGAATCGAATTTGGATATTGGAGGTCGCGGTACAAAGGGCAGCAACTAGCGCGAAAATGATGCCTACCGTCATGCCACTGTGTAGGGTTCCTGATATTGCAGTGTGCTCAGCGCGTAAGCTGGCCGAAAGCATAATTACGATACCGCATAATCCGATAATCACAGCTAACCAGCGTGAAATGCGTACATGCTCTTTTAACAAGATAACGGCCATTATTACTGTAAACATGGGGGCGGCATAACTTAACGCCGTGGCATCGGCAAGAGAAATATAGACCAGTGCCAAGTAATTAAAATACATCCCTCCAGTTCCTGAAAAGCCACGAATGAAATGACCCAATAAGTTTTTAGTCTTTAAGTTATCGATCACATTACCCTGCAGTGTTAGCCAACCCAATAGCGGAAATAAGGCTACAAAGGAACGAAAGAAGATTACCTCACCCGTTGGTACGGCCCCATGTAATCCTTTTACGCATGCTAGCATCAGCGTAGAACAGAGGCATGCTGCGATCTTCAATAGGACCCCTAACTTAAGGTTCATCATTTTATCCTATACATCAATATCAAGTCTGGCCGTTAGTCTCTACCTTAAACCTATAAGAGGAGGGGGATTAACAGTATTTAATTGTGGAGAGATAAAGATTACTTATTGCCAAGCTAGCGACTACAAACTATTCGCTTAGGGGAACCAGGATGACTGAATCTCGACAAGGCTAATCAGCAATGAGCCATATAAATCCCCTATCGACCAACAGGCTTTACCTCTTAGCATCGAGTAGGGCGTCTCGATATAGTCACAATCAGTCCTGAATCCTTGTCAACATAACGACTTTTGCTGACCGTGAATTAATTATTGCTGTTATATCCAGAGGAGAACCGGGTATGAACGTTAAGACGTTTTCTTATTTAGCATTGGCGCTACCTTTATTAACAACAGTGTCTACCGCTAAAGCAGATTTATTGGCCAGCATCAAAAGCAGTGGTGTATTACGCTGTGCGGTGTATTCGGATGTCCCCCCCTTTGCAGCCCCTGACACTAAAACACGTCAGTTGGTTGGGATGGATATTGACCTGTGTCAGGCGCTTTCTAAACAGATGGGAGTCAAAGCACAACTTGTGCCGACGTCAGTCGAGGCGCGCGTCCCCGTTATTGCGACAGGCCGCGCGGATGTGTTGATCGCGAATCTAGCCTATACCAAGACACGAAGCCAGCAGATTCAGTTTAGTGATCCCTATTATGTTGCGAAAGAAATGCTGGTGGTGAAAGCCGCTAATGCGGATAAACCCTTATCTTTTTTTAAAGGCAAGCGCATCAGTGCTAATAAGGGGACGACGTCTGAACAATCCATCGTCTTAAAAGGCGGTAAGCCCGTAACCTTCCAAGATGCCGCTTCTGCGTTTTTAGCGCTTGAACAGAATAAAGTGATGGGGTTTGTCACCAACACGATGACGGCGACGAAAATGATTAGTCAGGCTAAGTCATCCGGTATTGATTTGGCGATGGTAAAAGAGCCCATGGCGTTAGAACCTATTGGGGTTGGGATGAAGCAAGGTGAGCCCGCGCTGCTTACTGCCGTGAATAGTGGCCTGAAAGCCATGGATGAGCAAGGCACTATCGATAAAATTTGGAACCAATGGCTGGGCCCAAACACCGACTACAAAATGACCCGCGAAGAACATGTTCAACCATTATCTTCGCTCACTTTCCAGCCGTTGGATTAAGCAATGGAACGGTTGTCGGATGCTGTGATGAGAGAAGTGAGCCGTCAAATTACGCACGAACCTCCTCTCTTATTATCAACCATGGGGTGTCGAGCATGGCTTGCCCAAGCACCAGGTGCTTTTGACTTAGGAAACCAACGCCGCATCTGGGCATTGGCGGCAACCTTAAAGGGTGATCCACGAGTTGAGAAGACCATTCTTGGCGTCACCAATGTGTTGGTCATTTTACGAGAGATCCCATCAGATGAGAGGGTTATCACCGACTGGCTAAAACAATTGTGGCATACCGCACTGGCGATACCTATTGCTGGACGAGAAGTGGTCATCCCCGTGACTTACGGTGGAGAATGGGCAACGGATCTTGATGCTGTCTGCCGTCATACTGGTTTATCGGCTCGGGAAGTGGTACGGCGTCATTATCAAGGCCACTATACCGTTTGCGCAGTAGGGAGTGCACCGGGCTTTGGTTACTTACATGGCTTAGATCCCGCATTGGCTACCCCCAGAAAAACGGTTCCTTCGCTAAATATGTTAAAAGGGACCGTCACGATAGGGGGGCCGCAAACCGGCGTATCAGTATTAACTGGGCCGAATGGCTGGAATGCAATAGGGTTTGCCGACATTGAGTTTTTTGATCCTCATCGCTCCCCCCCGGCGTTAATTGCCCCAGGCGATACGCTACGCTTTGTACCGGAGAAAATTGAACTGTGATCGAGATCGAGCAAAGTGCGGCATTAAATTCAATTCAAGACTTAGGACGTTACGACTGGCGTGATAGTGGCGTTTCAGTCAGTGGTGCTATGGATAGCTTAGCGCTGCGGGCGGGAAATATTTTACTGAGTAATGCTGAGAATATGGCAGCTATTGAAGTGCAGATTTTTCCTTTTCGTGTGAAATTCCATCAGCCGACGACGATCGCGATAACGGGCGCAGACTGTAGAACCTTACTTAATGGCCAACCTCTTCTCCCTTGGTGTGTCCGACCAATCGCGGCGGGTGATATAGTAGAAATGCGTTTTCCGACACAGGGCGCGCGGGGATATCTGTGCGTGGCGGGTGGGATCGATGTTCCTGAAGTTTTAGGATCGCGCAGTACTGCATTACGCGGAGAGTTTGGCGGATATCACGGAAGGCCGTTGCGGCGTGGCGATAAGGTAAAGTTTGGTGCTACACGTCAGCCAACGCTTCCGCATATGGGATTAAGTATTGCCCCACCAGAACTGGCGATGGCTGAATATTTTCCTAAGCTTGATCAAAATGATCTGTTAGTTCGTGTTATCCCCTCAGGTGAATTCACTCTATTTACGGCCGACTCTCAGCGAATTTGGCAGCAGAGTTGGAAAATATCATTGCAAAGTAATCGTACTGGTTACCGGCTGTCCGGACAGCCATTGCGGGCTTCAGAAACGATTGAACTCAGGTCTTACGGATTGATCCCTGGGATCATTCAAGTTCCACCCGCCGGCGAGCCGATCATCCAGTTGAGTGATGCAAATACCGCGGGGGGTTATCCCAAATTAGCCTGTGTGATTGAGCAAGATCTGTGGCGACTCGCACAGCTTCCCCCTGGTAAAACGCTCCGTTTAGTAGAGAGTACCGTTGCGCAAGCTCGAGATATCGCTATTGCCATTGAACGTTGGCTCCTCGGCCTCAAAGACTGTATGCGTCTTTGGGGTAATTCAGTAAGGTAATAAGGCAGGTACAGATGACTATTGATATTAACTCCGATATGGGCGAAGGATTTGGTGTCTATCAATTATGTGACGACGATAAGCTGATTCAGTATGTTTCCTCAGTCAATATTGCCTGTGGTGGGCATGCAGGGGATCCAGCATCGATGACTCATTTGGTCCGCTTAGCCCTCAGCCGTAACGTTAATATTGGCGCCCATCCTGGTTATCCCGATAGAGAAGGGTTTGGGCGCCGCGCGCTTCCTTATACAGCGGATGAGATCTGCCAACAGGTCGCTTATCAGCTTGGTGCACTTCAAGCCATTGCGAAAGCGGAAGGGGCATCGGTGGGCCACCTCAGTTTTCATGCAGCGATGGGAAACCGTATCAATGAGGATGAGCCACTTGCCGCACAAGTGATGCAAATGCTTTACCGAATTGATCCGGCGCTAACGTTGCTCTGTATGTCAGGATCGTTAATTGAATCCGCAGCCCAGGCTGCGGGGCTAGCCACACGCGCGCTCTTTTTGGTTGATCGCGCTTATCAAGACGACGGCACACTGGTTCCACGTGGTCGACCAGGGGCGGTGATTACAGACGAAGTGATGATTTGTGCTCGAGTTCGTCAATTCATTGAACAGGGGACGGTTACCACCCTTGCAGGGAACTCATTAACTATCGCGGCTAAAGCCTTATTGATTCATAGTGACACACCGGGGGCAGTACATCTCGCGGCGAAGATACGTAAAGAGGCCGATAAAGTAAGCTTAAGTTTTGTGTAGTACTATTAGATATTAAGGAAACCGTGCAGTTGACGCTGCACGGTTTTTTTCCACCATAATGGCTATCAATCTATAAAACCTTCACAAAATGCTTTGATCCGATCACAGCCAGTTTCCAGACGTTCCATGCTTGTCGCATAAGAAATACGAAGATAGGGACTCATTCCGTAAGCAGCACCCTGAACGGTAACGACTTGCTGTTCTTCCAAAAGGGCGAGAACAAAATCGGTATCGTTCTCAATTTTCTTACCATGGGCACTCGTTCTACCCATAAATGCGGCAATATTGATAAAGAGATAAAAGGCGCCTCCTGGTGTATGGCAATGTAATCCCGCTATCTCTTGTAATCGGCCTAAGACATAGTCACGTCGTTGGCTGTAAACCGTGATTCTCTCTTGTAGAAGATCTTGCGGGCCATTGAGTACTGCGACGGCCGCGGCTTGGGTAAGGGTACAAACGCCACTGCTGTTCTGAGTATTCACATTACTCATCGCATTGATTAATGGTTGCGGTCCACCGCAATAACCTAGACGCCACCCCGTCATCGAATAAGCCTTGGAAACTCCGTTAACCGTTAATACTCGATCAAAAAGAGCCGGCACCACTTCTGCCACTGTATAAAATTGACGATTATCATAAATAAGGTGTTCATAAATATCATCAGTGAGAACCCAAATATCGGGGTACTTAAGTAAGCACTCGCCGATTGCGGTTAGCTCATCTTTAGTGGCGACTGAGCCCGTAGGATTACTTGGGAAATTAAGGAATACCCATTTTGTCTTAGCCGAGATGGCTGAATCAATCGCGGTGGCTTGAGGGATAAATCCATCCTCTTCCAGACAGCTGACCATCACGGGAATACCCCCAGCGAAACGGACAATATCAGCGTAACTAATCCATGCCGGGCTAGGAATTACCACCTCATCACCAGGATTGAGAGTCGCGAGCATGGCGTTAAAAATAATCTGCTTAGCACCACCAGCAGTCAGGATCTGGCTGATGGCATAATCCAAGTGATTATCTCTTTTGAATTTATTGCGGATTGCGTCACGTAATGCTGGGGTACCATCAGTAGGGGGGTAGCGTGTATCACCGGCAAGTGCAGCGTTATATGCTGCATCAATAGCGTGTGGAGGGGTAGGGAAATCCGGTTCACCGGTGGAGAGCACGACAACATCAATACCCTGTGCCGCAAGATCTCGGGCTTTTTGCGTCATAGTGACTGAGGCAGAAACAGAAACTGTTGATAAACGTTCAGCAATGTCAGGCATAGAAATAGTTTCCAGAGGATAAGGGTGGAGTTTGTGCCGTGCACAACGCAGGTAGAGGACGTCTTACCGAAGTAGAAACGTCGCGATAGAAGCAGAATAAAGTGCGGGCAGCTAACGCTGATAATAGTGCTTTGTTGTGGCGTCATAACCTAAGCTGATGGCGGTTAGGGAAGTTTATCCTAAACCTGGGTCAGTAATAATGTGCGGTAACGTCATGAAATGCCATCGATAATGCCTTAGGGTTACTGTCGTGTTGCACCATTATGGCGCCCGTCGGCATGGGGTTCTGTATGTTCCATCCAAAAGAAAGCCTTATCTCTCTACAATCACCTCTTATTTCTCTCACTTCCTGAGCTGGCATCAATTTTGCTTATAGTTAAGTAAATATCGCCTAGCGAGGGAAGATGATGAACTTACGCCGACTGAAGTATTTTGTGAAAATCGTCGATATCGGTAGCTTGACTCAGGCTGCCGATGTTTTGCATATCGCGCAACCCGCATTAAGTCAGCAATTAGCGACACTCGAAAACGAGGTGAAACAGCAGCTGGTCATTCGTACGCAACGCGGCGTAACGCCAACGGAGGCTGGTAAAATTCTTTATGCGCATGCCCAAGCCATTCTCCGGCAATGTGATCATGCGCAAAGCGCTATCGATGGGGCGGGAAAAGCGTTGAGTGGTCATGTTTCGGTTGGCCTTGCTCCCGGTACGGCAGCTCAACAATTAGCACTACCGTTAATGCAAGCCGTACAGCGCCAGCATCCAGGGATTGTGCTCTATTTTAATGAAAACTTCGGGACCACCCTGAGTGAACTCATTATGACGGGACGTATGGATATGGCCGTTCTCTATGATAACCGCGAAATCCATGGTTTACGCTTTATCTCGTTAATGAAAGAAAATCTCTATTTTGTCTGCCCACATAGCTTGGGTTCCGCCAAACAGACTATTAGCTTAACCGAAGTGGCAGGATACACGCTCTTTCTCCCCCGTATTTATAACCTGATGCGTAAAGTTATCGATGACGCCTTCATTCAACAAGGGGTACCTTATCGCGTTAGCTGTGAGATCGAGTCGCAAACCACCCTTAACGCAGCTTTAGCGGAAGGATTAGGTTGCACCATTATGCCGGAATCTGCCGCTAGCGCGATGTTGGACCCCGCAAAGTCGTGGATGGCGAAAATTACTTCGCCAGAGATGCGGACGTCATTATCGTTCTGTATGTCTGACCATTTACCGTTATCGCAACCTGCCGAAGCGGTAAAAGAAATTCTTCTACAACTGATGGTTCCGCGCTCGCAGGATAATACGCCGCTAATGTTAGCCGGCTAATAAGCTTCTCTTATTGCGATAAAACAAAAGCCTCTTTTCGAAGGATCCTTGGCTCAAGATACATTGCTAATTCTAATCCCCTCGAAAAGATGGCGAGTAAGAAACGACGATGAAGGTAGAGACATTTAAGATTACCGATTTACGACAACTTGCTCTACATATGGCGAAGGCTCGCCTAGATGAGCTTGCGATTACCCAGCAAGGGATGTCGATACGTATGCGTTTTAGGTCATCGCCTTTCGTCGCGAATAACGAGGTTCCCACGCAAGAGACGACTCACCTCACGACACCCTCTAGTCTCGAACAGGACCTTCGACAGCCAGTTCTCGCTCAAGGTCCAGGTTACTTTTTAAGGCACCATCCTACCCATCATCAAGAATACATCTCGCAAGGATCCATAGTGAAAGCCGGCGATATGTTAGGGGTAGTAAAAATGGGACAAATTTATCTCCCTATTTACAGCCCACTTGATGGGGAGGTAGTCGAGGTCATGGCAACAGAAAGTCAGGTGGAGTACGGACAAACCGTTATTGTACTAAAAGACGGTTCAACAGAGGCGAGGGCATAAGCCGTACTTATTGGCTCACAGTGTTTACCTCTTAGGCGGTGGGAAAGAAAGCGAATACAGTCAACTTAACACTAAACGTCTTATGGCCCCAATGAGGAACGAAGTATGCCATTTTCAGATTATAAAGTTGCGTTAGTCACGGGAGCCTCTGCAGGAATGGGGGAAGCCATTGTCGAACGCTTGTGTCAGCAAGGTATTACCGTTCATGCTGTGGCTCGACGGCATGACTCGTTACAAGCTTTAGCAGAGCGAACCGGTTGTATTCCTCACGCTATAGATGTAGCGGACCTAGTCTCACTTACTGAATTATGTAAAGACCTACAGGTGGATATCCTAGTCAACAATGCAGGGGTTTCCCGCCCAGGATCAATCCTGAATGCAGATGAAGAGGCAATTGATACACAGGTTGATGTGAATCTACGGGCGGTCTTACATTTGTGCCGTTTAGTCGTACCAGGCATGATGGCAAGAGACTGTGGTCATATTATCAATGTAACGTCTATCGCGGCGATTTATAACTTTAACGGTAATTCTATTTACCACGCGACCAAAGCTGGTGTTCACGCATTATCTCGTCAATTACGTGTCGACTGTTACGGAAAGCGGGTGCGTGTCACTGAAATTTGCCCAGGCAGAGTCGCGACCGACATTTTTGGGAATGTGACTGGAGACCATGAACAAGCTCGTAAACAGTTTATCGATGGTTTCGAATTACCAACGGCGAAAGATATCGCGGACTGTGTCGCCTTTGCGTTATCTGCCCCAGTAGCCGTTAATATCGGTAATATCGAAATTACGCCAACCCTACAAGTACCTGGCGGGCTCTCTACCATGCGCCCTGCTGATAGTCATCCAACGCTGACTTAGGGAGCACTCATCATGGCACTCGATTTTAACGCAGTGTTGGCTGGCGACCATGGCTCGCTAATCGTCAAGGGTATTACGGTCAGTCTTGAGCTTGCGGTGGGTGCTTGGATAATGGCGATGTGCATCGCAATAGTGTTAGTAATTATCCGTTTGAGCCATTCTCGACTCGCCAATGCGACGGTTGCTGCATATGTCTCCTATCACCGCAACGTGCCCACTTTAATTCAGTTGATGATTTGGTACTTTGCGATCCCGACCTTGCTACCATCATCTTGGCAAGACGCATTGAACAGTTATGACACGGAATTCATTTTCTCGCTGATCGCGCTTGGGTGTTGCCAAGGGGCTTATTTTTCTGAAGATATACGCAGTGGTTTACGTGCAATTCCCGCTGGGCAGACAGAAGCCGCGCGTGCTATGGGGATGGGATATCTGCAAGCTATGTGCTGGGTCATCTTACCGCAGGCAATGCGTAATGCACTTTCCTCGCTGATTAACCATACCGTTCTACTGTTTAAAAATACCAGTTTGGCGATGGTGATTGGCGTTGCGGAGCTGACCTATGTTACACGAGATATTGAAAACGAAACGTTTCGTACCTTTGAATCCTACCTCGTTGCGAGTAGTGGCTATTTAGCCTTCTCACTCATCTTGATGGGGATAGGTGCCTTACTTGCCCGTCGCTTTCAGCGTGTCTACCAGAGGTAATCGTTATGTCTGATTTCTTAAATATCTTGCACAGTAATGGCGCATTACTCCTTATGGGGCAGTATCCGATGGGGCCGCTGGGTGGCGTGTTGTGTACCTTGTTGCTCTCTTTCTTGGCGTTGATATTTTCTTTTCCTGTCGGAATCTTAGTAGGGGTGGCACGACTCTCTCCGTGGCGGTGGTTACGAAATACGGCTGCCTGCTGGGTGTACCTGTTACGGGGAATTCCTCTAATGATGGTCATCTTTTGGACTTATTTTTGCGTCCCTCTACTCACCGGTCATGATGTCAGTGGATTCATGACAATGCTGTGCACCTTGGTAGTGTATGAAAGTGCTTATGTTGCAGAGATTGTTAGGGGGGGGATTCTCGCTTTACCCAGCGGGCAAACTGAAGCGGCGAGAGCGTTGGGGATGGGCTACCTGCGTACGCTCTTATCAGTCATATTACCTCAAGCGCTTTATAACAGTTTACCCAGCCTAATTAGCCAACTGGTCTCTATCGTAAAAGATACATCATTAGGCTATGTCATCAATGTGCCAGAACTGACCTACGCGGCGAACCAAGTCAATAATCAATTACTGACTAAACCGGTACAAGTTTTCGCTATTGTCGCGCTCGGTTATTACCTGATTAATTTTAGTTTAACTTGGCTTGCTGAAGCCTTGGAAAAGCGAATTACGACTAAACGGCAGGCTGCAGTATTGATAGTAAAGCATACGACACATCCCTTTCCCCTGACCAACACCCAATCACATTGAGGACAACTTATGCGGCCGATGATTATTTTTAACCAAGTCTACAAATGGTATGGCGAGTATCAAGCCTTAACTGACGTGAGTGCGGAGATAAAAAGTGGTGAAGTGGTCGTGGTTTGTGGCCCATCGGGTTCAGGAAAGTCAACACTTATCAGAACGGTGAACCGCTTAGAGCCTATCGAGCGGGGGGAGATTTTTTTTGATGGTTTGGATATTCATGGAAGTAGTTATCGACTAAATCACCTGCGGCGACGTATAGGTTTTGTTTTTCAGAGTTTTAATCTTTTTCCGCATCTTTCAGTGATCGATAACGTGATGTTATCCCCGGTTAAAGTGTTGGGTGAAAAAAAATCAGACGCTAAGCGCTTAGCTGGTGAGCTACTAGAGCGAGTCGGGATGTCTCATCGTGCGGGCGCCTTTCCAGCACAGTTATCGGGAGGTCAGCAGCAACGCGTCGCGATTGCTAGGGCTTTAGCGATGAAACCTCCCGTTATGTTATTTGATGAACCGACGTCGGCCCTCGATCCAGAAATGGTAGGCGAAGTCTTGAGTGTCATGCGTGGATTAGCCCAAGAGGGGATGACCATGATGTGTGTGACGCACGAGATGAATTTTGCTCGCGAAGTCGCGGATACTATTTGGTTTATGGATCAAGGTAAAATTCTTGAGAAATCCACGCCTCAACATTTTTTTAGCGCTCCCCAACATCCAAGAGCACAACGGTTTATTACTGATTTAGCGGCGCATTGATGAATGTATCAGTAAGGGTTTTTAGCTCGTAGAAATTATAAAAAAGTCTTAGGAAGCTTTTTACGCCTCTTGGCTAGCTCGGCCTAATATCGGTAGCAACATGGGTAATCCCTTCTGGTGAAATCTGACTTGAGGCGCTTTGACGATTCAAACCCTCAAGTACATGCTATATCCTATTTTATTATGAGTTATAACTCTCTGTTATTAGATGGAAATCGCTAAAAGCTCGACAATGGTAGATCATTATTTTTATTTATGATTGTTAGAGGGCATGCGCGTGGATACTTCGCTGACGGCTGAATTCGCGAAAATACTTTTTACTCACACGCCGACCAATAAAGAAAGAACCGCCGCACGTAGGGGGATTAGCGATTTTTTAGCCAGCTTGCTACCAGTTTCTCTCGGTTCACTCCCCGATGCGGGCAAGCAAGCAGTGCTGGATAATTTCCTTACAACGGCATCAGCAGAAAACACTGCGTTAAAGCTCGGCTACCTCAGCCATGCATTGGATTATGATGATTATCATGCGGCTTTTCGTGGGCATCCCTCTACTGTCATTCTTTCTAGCCTATTCGCCCTGAGCCACGCTCTGGGCCGCTTCACCATACAAGACTTTCTTGATGCTTATATCGTTGGCGTTGAGGTGGCCGGACGTTTGGGGCTAGCTATAGGGACACGCCATTACAGTATGGGACTTCATAGTACAGCGACCCTAGGCCCACTGGCTGCCACCGCGGCATGTTGTCGCTGGCTTGCACTCTCTCTCGAACAGACACAAATCGCGCTAGGCTTAGCGGCGACACAGTCTTCAGGGTTGCGCGCACAGTTTGGTTCGGCGACTAAGCCGCTGCATTCAGGATTTGCTGCACGCAGTGCGGTGAACAGCGTTCAACTTACGATGGCTAATTTTCCTGGGCAAGAGAGTGGCGTTTTGGAAAGCTTTCTGAGTATATTTGGTTACCAAGCAGAACAACCTCAACTGCTGCTAGCTGACTGGGCTACGCCATGGCGTATCATTGAACCAGGCTTAGAATTTAAGCGCTATCCAACCTGTGGTGGGACACATAGTGCCGCTGAGGCTGCTTTTACGCTACGCCAAAAATGTTTCGAATTAGGCATTAGCGATTTTTATTCGGCAATAAAACGTATTGAAGTCAGTTTTCCGCCAGGTGCAGATACGGCACCCAATATTTACCATCCTGTCGATGGGATCCAAGCTCGATTTAGCTTGGAATATGTGATTGCCGATGCTCTAGTGAATGGTTCTCTCGCACTTGAGCATTACACAGCAGTGCCTGTGAATCCATCGTTGAGCGCCTTGGCGGCACGGGTTGAACGTTGCCCTGACTTTTCGGCTCCGGCGGACGAACTTGACCCCGATAGACGTTTCCATCGAGTCACCCTCTTTTTAGATGATGGCCGGCAAATTAGCCACTGCGTAACGCGACGGGAGACCGCTGCGGCCTACACTGATGTGGATAAAAAATTAGCAGTCAGTTTGGCGTTACTTCCCTCTTCCATTGCTGAACAGTTTTCAGCAACGCTTACATTAGACAGTGATAAGCAGCTACAACAGCTCGCGTCACTACTCTGCTCATAACAATTAAGGATTTATGATGGCTGTTACTCAATTGCCTAAACGTCAATTACGTTTGGGACTTTTTGTTCAAGCACTGGGACACCATGTTGGGGGGTGGCGTGCTGACGACGCTCAAGGGTCGCCTACCGATATTGAATGGTTTACTTGGATCGCAAAAACGGCGGAAAAAGGGCTATTTGATATGTTTTTTGTCGGGGATGCCTTGGCAACAAGTGTGCACCGCTTACCATCAACCATGTCACGCCTTGAACCTTTAACCTTATTATCGGCGTTAGCGGTACAAACTACGCATATTGGATTAGCCGCAACGGCATCTACCACTTTTGACCAACCTTTTCATTTGGCACGTGCGCTTTCGTCTGTTGATCACATTAGTCATGGCCGTTGTGCTTGGAATGTGGTGACTTCGTTCTCAAGCGATGCGGCCAAAAATTTTAGCCGCAGTGATTTACCCAACCACGCTGAGCGTTATGAGATGGCACGAGAGTTTCTCGACGTAAGTTTTAAACTGTGGGAAGGATGGCAGCCAGGCGCTATCGTTAAAAATAAAGCAACGGGCCAGTATTCAGATGAGGAGAAAATACAGGCGGCTAACCATAAAGGGCGCTTTTTCCAAGTACAGGGTCCGTTAAATATTGCGCGTTCACCACAGGGACGTCCGGTCATTATTGAAGCGGGCTCTTCTCCTGCCGGGCAACAGCTCGCCGCACAAACTGCGGAAGTAGTCTTTACTGCCGCAGCGTCGCTAGATGAGGGGCAAGCTTTTTATCGAAGCCAAAAACATTATGTTCAAGAGGCTGGGCGCCAAGCCGATCATTTATTAATTTTACCCGGTGTGATGCCTATCGTTGGGCACACTCGTGAAGAGGCAATGGCGACCTGGCATCAGTTGAACGAGTGGGTCGATATCGACAATGGTATCGAACAGCTTTCGACTCGCTTTGGTGTCGATGTTTCACACTATCCGCTGGATGAACCCCTTCCAGAGATTGAGGTGGCGGAAGCAGGTCAAAGCCGAGTAAAGCTACTGTTAGACTTAGCTAAACGTGACAATCTTACCCTTAGGCAGCTGGCAGCAGTCGCGGCAGGATCGCGAGGGCATCGCGTTATCATAGGAACTGCACAAGATATAGCCGATGATTTTCAACAATGGTTAGAGCAAGAGGGCGCTGATGGCTTCAACATTATGCCTGCAGTGCTCCCTAACCAATTGGCCCTCTTTGTCGAATTAGTTATCCCTGAATTACAACGTCGTGGTTTATTCCGCACTGAATACCAATTTACGACCCTACGTCAAAATCTTGGCTTACCGACACCAGAGATTAATTTCAGCAACGTTTCTCCACTGAGTACTCATAAGGAATAACAGATGAAAAAGCGCTTACTTCTTTCTTTGTTCGCTGTAATCTTACCTGTCAAAAGCCTATTGGCTGCCGACCAGAATGTTGCCTATGTGAGTAGTGTTCACACCGCTGCAGATGCATCGTTGCATGCAAGCTTACCGCAAGATATTCAGAAACAGGGTTTTATCGTCGCGGGAACTAACCCTAATACGCCACCGACGACGTTTTATCAAGCCGATAATAAGACTTTAGCGGGGCGAGAAATCGACATTGTGAGTGCCGTAGCCGAGCGACTAGGTATTGCTGTGCATTGGCGTGATACGGGGGGGTTCGACAATATTATCCCCGGACTGAAATCGGGCCGTTACGATGTTGCGGCTGCCAATATCGATGCGACAAAGCAACGCTTAAAACAGGTGGATTTCGTCGGATATTATAACGCTTCCAAGCTCGCGCTTATTGCTCGCAAAGATTCAGCATTAGGCCCGTTTAATCAATTTATGGCGTTATGTGGTCAAACCGTCGGCGCCGGTGCGGGAACCTCGCAAGTGACTCGCCTTCAAGCAGCAAGTGACCAATGTAAAGCGGCTAATAAACCTGCTATTTCTATTCCTATTTTCCCTGACCGCCCGGCAGGGGTTCAGGCGGTAATCAGTGGGCGTGTACCGATGTTTTTTGGTCCTTATGAAGGTTTACGCTATCAAGTGAGCCAAGTTAAACCGCTCGCTCTCGCGGGGGAGCTGACGATTGAGGATACTATTGTTTCTATTGCGCTCCCTAAGGGGTCAGCGCTGGAAAAACCGATTCAGGCTGCGCTAAATTCGTTAATTGCTGATGGTACCTATCAAAAGATCCTCGATAAGTGGCAAATAGGTTTTGGTGCAATCAAGCATGCCGGGATTAATGATGAGGTTGCTCGATGAATGTGCGGCCTTCTTCCCAGCACCCAGCGTTAAAAATTATTGAACATCGACATTATGGGCGTTGGCTCAGTGCAGTAGTCGTGTTACTCATTTTGGGTTTTTTCGCCTCTTCCATTGCGAGTAACCCTAATTTTGAGTGGGATGTTGTCTTACAAAACCTCACTGAGGACTCGATCCTCAGTGGGGTAGTGATGACTATCAAGCTAACCTGCATCTCGGTTTTATGCGGCTTTGCGGGAGGGACGTTACTGGCCTTTATGCGCTTATCGGCGAACCCTGTGCTCTCCTGGGTGAGCTGGGCGTATATTTGGTTCTTTCGTGCAGTACCGATGCTAGTACAGCTATTCCTGTGGTACAACATCGCTACACTCTATCCAAAACTCTCCCTGACTCTGCCTTTCTACGGCGAGATTTGGACGGTAAAAACTAACCAATTGATTAGCCCCTTCAGTGCGGCGGTCATCGCGTTAGTGATGCACCAATCCGCTTACGCAGCAGAGATAATACGAGCGGGTATTCAAAGCGTGAACGTTGGGCAATTGGAAGCGGCGAAAGCACTCGGGTATCGTCCAGGACAAATCTTTCGCCAAACGGTGTTACCTCAAGCCATGCGCGCAATTTTACCACCTGCCGGGAATGAAGTGATTGGTCAGTTAAAAACGACTGCAGTCGTCTCGGTCATCGCGCTGCAAGATGTCCTCTATTCCGCACAGATAATCTATCAACGAACCTATGAAGTGGTTCCGCTATTACTGGTGGCTACAGCATGGTATTTATTGATGACCTCAGTATTGTCTATCGGCCAACATTATATAGAAGCCTTCTATAGTCGTGGAAATGCACCCGATAAGCGAAGATGGTTTCGTGCTAAATCAGAAAATAGTGAGGCAACATCATGAGCGAGTCGATAACGCTGCGGGGCATACGTAAGCAATTTTCCGGAAAAACTATCCTGCATGATGTTGACTTAGATATGGCAGCCGGTTCAGTCACCGTGATACTAGGCCCATCAGGTTCAGGAAAATCAACCTTATTGCGCTGTATCAATCACCTTGAAAAGGTAGATTCAGGAACAGTATATGTCGGTCAAGAATTGATTGGCTATCGGCAGAAAGGGCAGTATTTAGTCGCGCTTCCAGAGGCGAAAGCCGCGCGGCAGCGTCAAAGAATAGGCATGGTGTTTCAACAGTTTAACCTATTTCCCCATCGAACTGTTTTGCAAAATGTTATGGATGCACCGCAGCGTATCCTTAACATTAAGGCTGACTTGGCTAAAGCACGTGCTATTGATTTGTTAACGCAAGTGGGGCTAGCACATCGTATCGATGCTTGGCCGCGAGAGCTCTCTGGTGGGCAACAACAACGTGTAGCGATCGCTAGAGCTTTAGCGATGCAACCAGAAGTGATGCTGTTTGATGAGCCGACGTCAGCCTTAGATCCAGAATTAGTCGGTGATGTTCTTCATGTGATGAAAAAGCTTGCGCAATCAGGCATGACGATGGTGGTAGTCACCCATGAGATTGGCTTTGCACGTGAAGTCGCTGACAACATTGTTTTTATGGATCAAGGGAAAATTGTAGAGACCGGTACTCCCCAGTCACTACTTGATGACCCACAACATCCTCGATTACGTGAGTTTTTATCAAGCGTCTTGTAATAAGTTTTTGATTGCTAACCTGTTCGCTGATAAAGCGAGGAGGTTAGCATTATCATTCTCAGTACTGATGATTTTGCTAAAGAAAGAGGGAGTGACCTTATTTGGTGACTAGACAAGTTATTGCCTTAGCGGGTCTGGCTAGCACATTGGGACAAGGTCAAATCATTCTCTCAGTATGACTATGAGAGGAAACTTAGGCTGAGCACAGATTTCTATTTTTGTAATAAATGCACTATTTAGTATTCGTCTAAATCAAGCAAGGTCTTTTAAATTGTAATATCTCTTGAAAAATATTTACTCGTTAAAAATTTAGCGCTGCTATTCGTCGACGGATCGTCCTTCAAACTCTTGATCACTAAGAAAAATAAAATCATTATGGTTAATAATAATGACTAAATTATCCATCTCTTCTGCTAGCGAAAATTTTTGAGCACTCGTTATTTTATCTACGCTTACCGTTACGCCAATATATTGAGCGAGCAAATAGATAACACTTTTATTTTCAATTATTTTTCCAGCAGGGACGCTAATAATAATTTCTACGTTTGGAACCAGTGAAATGATTTTTGTCATTGAGATACCTTTATTAATTATACTCAATGATCATACTGAGTAAATTCCACTGTCGCATTAACAAAAAAAGAAAGGTGATATCATTTTTTGTGATAGAGAGAAAGGCATGAATTTTTTTTCTCTTGACGAATTATTTTATAATTTACTGATATAACGTCGATACAAATCAACATCATGATCCCAATAGTAAAATTCCCCAATATGAATATAAATGATCGGACTCGTTAAAAAACTAGCGCATTTTTATTGATAGGAATAATCTAAGGTTTTGGAGGTTGTGATAGAGAATACCTTGCTATAGTAATGTATAGATGTGGTGTTTTACACTACTTAGATCAGCACTGCTAGCATAACTAGGCTAAGTTAAATCGAAGGTTCTTATTGCGATGATAAAATAAGATCATCGTTTTTTTCGAAGCAGTATTAAATATTGATAAATTGAAGATGGCGTGAGGGGTATTATCGATTAGCCAGTTAACCCCGGCTAATCAATAATAGTTTTCTCTTAGAATTTTTAGCGGCTCAGCTTTAGCACTGTTATAGGGTGTAAAACAAACCTAACCCTAGCCCTAATAGTAAAATATAAGCTAAACAATATCTTAAAGTGTTAGACATTATCTCACCGCTAAGATGTTCAAGTTTACTTGCCGATACCGCAATGGCGATACTTTGAGGAGAGATCATCTTACCCCCAGTGGCTCCAGCCGTATTCGCCGCAGCGAGGGCGTGAGGATCGATTCCCAGCTGATGCGCGGCGGTGGCTTGTAGCTTACCGAATAGCACATTGGCATTGGTGTCACTACCGGTAACGAACGTTCCTAACGCCCCAATGACTGGGGAGATAAAGACATAACCCACTCCTGTCGTCGCGACCAGCGTTGTGGCGATAACGGTAATCATGCCACTTTTATCCATCACCGTAGCCATCGCGACGATAGCTAAAATCGCGATGATAGATTTTTTCAGTTGCAAGAAGGTGGTGATCAGAAGGCTCAGCATTTGTTGCGGCTGGCTACCTTGAATGGCTCCGCCAATCAAAGAGGCCAGTAATATTAATACGCCAGGAGTAATAAGCCACTCAATTTTTAATTGTAGCGTTTCCGTCGGCGTTAGGGAGAAAAGGAGTTGACTGGAGACTTCCCCTAACGTTTGTTTAATCGCTGGAAATAGGGGAGAACATAGTACAATAAAGATAAAAGTGAACAGATAAATAAGGCTTGCTTTAAACAGTACAGGGAGTGCGACGCTTTGCGTGTTGTGGCCAGATTTTCGATAACGGGCAAGAATAATGGTCGTGATTAAGCCACCCAGACTCCCGGCAAAGGCGGGTAATTCTGCGCCTAAATAGTGCGCTACGATATATTGTGGAAGCAGTGATGCGATACCGCAACAGAGTGTGATTAAAAATACCCCTCGGATAGCCTTAATACCGCCACCGATAATTGCCACCAATACGAAAGGCAGAAGAATCGTAAAGGCGGCTAATTGCACGATAATGTGCGTACTTAACGTCTGTACAGCGAGGCCGGTTTGCTCGGCAAGCATAATCACAGGAATACCTACTGCGCCAAAGGCCGTAGGGACGGAGTTGGCGATCAACGAGACCACGGCAGCCTTGAGAGGCGTAATGCCTAAGGCGATAAGAATGCCTACCGGGATAGCGACGGCGGTTCCATAACCTGCAACGGCTTCAAGAAATCCGCCAAAGCCCCAAGCGATAATCAAGACTTGTATTCGTTTATCGTCGCTGATTGCCGCTAAAGCCTGCTTAATAATCGCCATACTACCGTTTGCCAGCATCAGATTGTAACCATAGATAGCAGCAAAAATCACCAGCACGATGGGCCACAATCCTTTCGTCGCCCCATAGAGCGAGGCCATACTTAAGGCCTGTAGAGAGAGACCAAAGTGCCATCCCGCAATACACCAAGTAACAAGTAGTGTGATAGGTACGGCGTAATGCACCGCAACATTCATCATCAAAATGAGAATAATCAGTAAGGCTAGAGGGGCTACCGCTAAAAGAAACGAGGGTATATCCGTCATCATGTCCATTCCTTGAAGAAAGAGAGCAAAGATTAACCACTCAAAAACTATACGGAGTTTGCTATTGGAATATATTGATTTAGGGCATAAAGCCACGCACAGAGAGGGATTCGCTTCGATCTCTCACTATTGGAAGCCTCAGCCGATGAGCCTGCGATAAAGTCGAGTGCTGCATACTAAGACTCTTTCTAAAATAATGCGTAGAGTCTGGCACGGCACTTGCTTTAGAGCTCCTTTGGTTTAGTAGGAGTTCTCCTTATGTCGACGTATCGCTACCGTATCTTTGGATTACTGTTTTTAGTGGCACTCGTTAACTATATTGACCGTGGTGCGCTCTCTTTCGCTGCGACCGCTATTGCTCAGCACTACAATCTCAGCAAGGTGGCCCTGGGCGCATTACTCGGGTATTTCGGCATAGGTTACTTGTTGGGTTCACTGTGTGGGGGCTTTCTTGCCGATCGCTATGGTACTCGTAGAATTTGGCTGATTGCTGGGGTGAGTTGGTCTTGTTTAGAGATGATGACAGCATGGGCGGGGGAACTCGGGATCTCGTTGCTCGGCGGGTCAGCCTTAATGGGATTCGCACTATGTCGGATCCTGTTTGGAATGAGTGAAGGGCCAGCTTATGCATTGATGAATAAAACGATTGCTTACTGGGCACCTGATCAGGAGCGCGGGGCTGCACTATCAATTGGTTTACTCAGTACTCAGATTGGGGCAATGCTCACTGCGCCGATTGCGGTAGGATTAATGTTACTCACCGGTCACTGGCAAACGATGTTTATTGTGTTGGGAGGATGCTCGTTGTTGGTGATGCTGTTATTCGCTAAGGGCTTTCGCAATAGTCCCTCGGAGCATCCTACCATTAGCGCGGCTGAGCAACGCTACATTACTGAAAACCAAAAAAGTGCAGGGGACACTGGGGAAAAATTGGCCTGGTGGCAATTCTTTACTTCCCGGACTTTGGTCTGTAACGCTTTAGGCTACTTTAGTTTTCTCTACATTACGTTCACATTAGTCACTTGGATGCCTAAATATTTGCAAGATACCTTCCATTATGATCTTCACGCCCTCTGGTATGTTGCGATGATTCCATGGAGTGGCGCGGCAATAACCGTACTTTGTGGTGGCAAAATAACGGATTTTCTCTTGAAACGTTTCCAGCATTTACGTATTGCTCGCAACCTGTTCGCGGTGGTCAGTTTGGCCGGGGCCGCAAGCTGTTTTCTGGCCATTCCTTCAGTCGGATCGGCGGCGGCGGTCATCGCCTTGATGACACTTGGCAATGCGTTCAACGCATTAATCAATAATATCTATTGGTCGGTAGTTATTGATGTTACGCCTAACTCCTCGGTCGGGACTTATAGTGGAATGACCCTAGCGATTGCGAATAGTTCCGCCATTATTTCGCCCATTCTCTGCGGGGCGTTGGCGGAATATTATGGCTATAACGCGATGTTCTGGGTAACGGGGAGTTTAGCCTTAGTGAGCATGTGTGCGATGGCATTTCTGCAGCCGGAAAAGCGGCTGGGCGCAAGAAGGGCAGCGATGCCAAGCACCGTCACCTCTCCCCAACTCTAGGAATAGGCTATGCTTGAGATTCGATTCCTCGCCAAAGCGTATTGATGGATGAAAAAAGTAGGCCATAAGGTAGCCTGGTGTATAGGGCTACTTTTCTTATCTCATAAGGCAGAGGCTGAGCTTCCCCAAGTTGGGGCATTGTTACCTGCCGTGAAGGTGCAACGCGGTGGAGAAATTATTCTCAACCAAGGGGGAGAGGTGCGCCAATCTTGGCAGCCTTCTTGGCCTCAATCACGACCACAATTAATCATTCATGTTGCGGGGCGTTTGGCCGCCAAACAACAGCTGGAGCCAGTGGTTGCACAGCTTTCCCGAACTCAGTGGGTGAGTCAACGCGTCGATATGACGACGATTATTAATACCGACGACAGTATCTGGGGAAGCGCGCCTTTTGTTGAACACAGTATCTTGAATAGCAAAAAGCACTCTCCCATTAGCCATTTTGTATTGGACAGTAGTGGCGTGGTGGCCCACCGTTGGCAGCTTCAAGCCGAGAGTGCCGCCATTATTGCGACGACGGGACAGGGAAAAGTTATTTTTTTCCAGCAAGCGCCTTTTTCTGCGGTAAGTATTCAGCGACTGCTTAACCTATTACAACAGAAGGCAAAAAATGATTTAAATTCATCTTTTCACTAACATTTTTGACTGGGTCAGCTACGCTTAAAGTAATGAGAAATACTTTCCATTTAACCTGTTGGTAATAAGGGGCGGCTATGTCGATCGGTAAGGAAAAAAGCGAAGGAAAGGTGACTGATCCGATAACGCTTACCCTTAGCGCTATTGAACAGCGATTAGATGAACTTCTTCCAAACCCGTCTGAACGGGAAAAAGTGAGCTTGGCGATGCGTGAGGGGACATTAACGCCAGGTAAGCGTATTCGTCCGCTGCTGCTCCTTATGACGGCGCAGGATTTAGGATATCAAGCTTCGCCACGGGGATTGCTCGATTTCGCCTGTGCGGTTGAAATCGTCCATGCCGCATCGCTGATTATGGATGATATGCCTTGCATGGATAATGCGCTAGTACGTCGTAATCAGCCGACGGTGCATAGGAAATTTGGAGAAGCCGTAGCGTTATTGGCGGTGGTTGCTCTGATCAGTAAAGCATTTCAAATTATTAGCCAAGCAGAAGGGATCAGCGAGTTAGCGAAAAACTTGGCGGTTGCCGAACTCTCCCAGGCCATTGGTGTTCAGGGGCTGGTGGAGGGACAATACCAAGATTTAAGTGCTGACGAGAATGCTCGTAGCCCAGAAGCGATTGCACTGACCAACCACTATAAAACCAGCACACTGTTCTGTGCTGCCTTACAGATGGCTGCGATTGCGGTCGGGGCGAATGAGGTGACACGTGAGCAACTGCGTCACTGTTCCTTTAATCTCGGGCAGGCCTTTCAACTGTTGGATGATTTATCTGACGGTTCTCTCTTCACGGGGAAAGATCCTCATCAAGATCTCGGCAAATCGACATGGGTCAATGTATTCGGGGCACAAAAAAGTGAAAAGCAGTTGCGAGATCATTTAGGTAATGTGAGTCTGCATTTCTCACAAGCTTGTCAGCATAGTTGCCAAACTCAGCAATTCGTTGAACAGTGGTTTGCACAAAAACTTGCTGCGGTGGGCTAGGAAACGTCGATGAGTCATTATGCGGTGATCGCACCGCCCTTCTACAGTCACCTTAATGCCCTTGAACAGCTCTCGCTGGCATTAATCGAGCAAGGCCACCGTATTACCTTTTTTCAGCAAGCCGATGTTCGCAGCCTAATCCGTTCACCAGCCATCGGTTTTTATACCTTGGGGGCGAAGACCCATCCGGCGGGAACGTTGCGTCATACCTTATCTTTGGCGGCGAAACCCTTAGGACCGTCGATGTTTGGTCTCATTGATGATATGGCAAAAAGTACTGCGCTATTTTGTCGTGAATTACCTGCAGCGTGCCGAGCGCTATCGATCGATGGGATCATTGTCGACCAGATGGAGCCAGGGGGCGCATTGGTGGCTAAAAAACTGGATCTTCCCTACGTCTCTGTCGCCTGTGCACTCCCACTGAATCGTGAAGCCGGTTTACCTCTGGCGGTAATGCCATTTAGCTACCAGCAATCGGCGCAAGCGTATAAACGCTATGAAACCAGCGAGCGCATCTATGATTGGATGATGCGTAAACACGACGATGTTGTGGCGCACTATGCCCAAGATTTTGGGCTAAGGGAGATTACTCAGTTACATCACTGTTTCTCTCCCTTAGCGCAATTAAGCCAATTAGTACCAGAACTCGATTTTCCGCGCCATCAGCTACCTGAACATTTTCACTGTGTTGGCCCTCTGCGGGCGAGTGCTCGCACTACAAGCTTTACATCAGCCCCAACGCATCAGCGTTGTAAGGTTTATGCCTCGCTGGGGACCCTGCAAGGGCACCGCTATTCCCTATTTAAAAAGCTGGTTTCCGCTTGCCAACACGCCGAGGCTGAGTTGTTGATCGCCCATTGTGGGGGATTAACGGCAGGGCAAAGTGCGGCGTTAGCTAAGAAGGATAATGTCGAGGTGGTGGACTTTACTGACCAGCCACAAGCTATTGCTGCTGCAGATATCACTATTACCCATGGCGGGATGAACACCGTTTTGGACAGCATTCAGCACTTAACTCCGTTATTGATCATGCCGCTGGCATTTGACCAACCCGGTGTCGCTGCGCGTGTCGTGCATCATGGAGTGGGGCAGAAGTTATCCCGTTTGGCGAGCAGTAAATCGTGGGGAGAACAATTGAGTCACTTAGGTGAGCAGCCAGGGATAAGGGCAAACCTTTTACGGCTACAGCGGGCCATTGACCAAGCGGGTGGTAGTAGCCATGCCGCATCATTAGCGAGTCAAGCGCTACGCTTTGGGCAACCGGTTGTCGCTAGAGGTAAACATGGCTGATTACGATCTTATTTTAGTGGGCGCAGGATTAGCCAATACACTCATCGCCCTCAGGCTTAAGGCCATCCAACCGCATCTTTCGTTACTGCTTATAGAAGCCGACGAGCAACCCTTAGGAAACCATACCTGGTCGTTCCATCGAGATGATTTAACCGAGAGCGAATTTGAGTGGATAGCGCCTTACATTAGTTACCAATGGTCAGGGTACGATGTTCGTTTTCCCAAACTGCATCGGACCCTTTCTGGTGGATATTACACCCTGACGTCCGAGCAACTTACCACGCACCTTAGCGAACAACTAGGCGAGAGCATCTTGACCGGAACAGGGGTCAATACGCTGAACGACGAGTCGGTCAAATTGGAGGACGGTCGAGAAATCTTTGCTCACGCTGTTATCGATGGTCGAGGATTTCGGCAAGACCTATCGATGGCGATTGGTGTCCAAGCATTTGTCGGTCAAGTCTGGCAGTTGGCTGCACCTCATGGACTTACACGCCCCATATTGATGGACGCAACGGTCGATCAACAGCATGGCTATCGCTTTGTTTATACCTTACCTCTGACAGAGGATCAGTTGTTGATCGAAGATACCCATTATATCGATCACGCTGATCTCTCTTTAGCGCGTGGTCGCGACAATATCAGCGATTATGCCAACGCGCAGGGCTGGCAGCTGGCAACCCTACTACGTGAAGAACGCGGGAATTTACCTATTACTTTAGCGGGGAAGTTTAAGCGATTTTGGGCGGGGCAACCCACCGCTGCCAGTGGCTTACGCGGAAATCTTTATCATGCTACCACTGGCTATTCACTGCCACACGCCGTAGCGTTAGCCGATGAAATAGCGAAAATGTCTTGTGTGACCAGCCCTTGTTTACGCTCGCTCACTTACCAATTTTCACACCGTTCATGGCGAAAGCAGCGTTTCTTTCGCTTGTTAAACCGTATGCTTTTTCTTGCCGGTCCAGCGACACAACGCTGGGAAGTGATGCAGCGATTTTATCGTCTCAAGGCTCCACTGATTACGCGCTTTTATGCGGGAAGGCTCACCCCTTGGGATAAGCTTCGCCTAGTCAGTGGCAAACCCCCCGTGCCGGTCATCGCTGCGGTTAAAGCCATTATTACACCGCTTATTAAATGAGTCCTAGTATGAAAAAAACTGTTGTTATCGGTGCCGGATTTGGTGGATTAGCGTTAGCCATTCGTCTTCAAGCTGCGGGTATCGCCACACTACTATTAGAGCAACGGGATAAACCGGGTGGTAGAGCATACGTCTATCAAGAACAGGGATTTACCTTTGATGCAGGACCGACGGTCATCACCGATCCTACGGCATTGTTTGAACTGTTTGACTTGGCAGGGAAAAGGATAGAGGACTATGTCGAACTCCTGCCAGTAAAGCCGTTTTATCGTCTTTGCTGGGAGAACGGTAAAGTCTTTGATTATGACAACGACCAAGCTGAATTGAACCGTCAGATCTTGGCTTTTAATCCTGCCGATGTACAAGGCTATCAGCGGTTTCTTGCCTACTCACAAGCCGTCTTTAAAGAGGGCTATTTAAAATTAGGGACTGTCCCTTTCCTCTCTTTCAAAGAGATGTTACGTGCGGCGCCACAATTGGGGCGGCTACAAGCATGGCGAAGCGTGTACAGTAAAGTGGCGAGCTATATTCAAGATGAGCATTTACGCCAAGCCTTCTCCTTCCACTCGCTGCTGGTCGGGGGAAACCCCTTTGCCACATCATCGATTTACACTTTAATACATGCCTTAGAACGTGAGTGGGGCGTCTGGTTTCCCCGTGGGGGAACAGGGGCCTTAGTACAAGGCTTGGTGAAATTGTTCCAGGATCTGGGTGGGGAACTGCTGCTGAATGCAAAAGTGGACCGGATCGAGTGTGCCGATCAACGTATTACGCAAGTCGCGTTAGAAGATGGTCGCGAGTTTAGCGTTGCGGCGATTGCCTCCAATGCCGATGTCGTACATACCTATCGACATTTGCTACGCGGACATTCTCCCTCGGAGGAGTATGCCGAAAAATTGGTTAAAAAGCGCATGAGTAACTCGTTATTTGTGCTCTACTTTGGACTCAACCACCACCATGATCAGCTCGCTCATCATACTGTTTGTTTTGGTCCCCGTTATCGGGAGCTGATCGATGAAATCTTCAACCACGATGGGCTGGCAGAGGACTTCTCACTCTATTTGCATGCCCCTTGTGTTACCGATCCTTCCCTTGCCCCAGAGGGCTGTGGCAGTTACTACGTCTTAGCGCCGGTTCCTCACCTTGGTACCGCGGCGCTGGATTGGGAAGTAGAGGGACCAAAATTACGGGATAAGATTTTTGCTTACCTTGAAGAGCATTACATGCCCGGTCTGCGTAGCCAATTAGTGGTGCAGAGAATGTTTACACCGTTCGATTTTCGGGATCAGTTACAAGCGTGGCAGGGTTCGGCCTTCTCGATCGAACCGATCCTGACGCAAAGTGCGTGGTTCCGGCCACACAATCGCGACAAAACTTTAGAGAATCTTTATCTTGTCGGCGCGGGCACGCATCCTGGAGCTGGCGTCCCTGGAGTACTTGGATCGGCTAAGGCAACGGCTGGCTTAATGATTGAGGATAACCATGGACAATCGTGATCTGGATAAACATGTTAAACAGACGATGGAAGTGGGATCGAAAAGCTTCGCTGCCGCCTCTACGCTATTCGATCCGGCGACGCGACGGAGTGTACTGATGCTCTATGCGTGGTGTCGTTATTGCGACGATACTATCGACGATCAAGTCCTTGGTTTTAGTGCTACTCAGCCAGCGAGTACTACGGTTGCAGCACGCTTGGCCGATTTACGGACTCAGACGGCGAGTGCTTTCGCAGGGGAACCTCAATCTCTCCCCGCTTTTGCCGCCCTGCAGCAGGTGATCAACGAACATGGCTTAAGCCAACAATTTGCGTTCGACCATTTACAAGGTTATGCAATGGATGTCGATCAAACCCATTACGGCACCATTCAACAGACCCTAACCTACTGTTATCACGTCGCGGGTGTTGTCGGACTAATGATGGCGCAAATCATGGGGGCACGGTCATCTGCTACGCTGGACAGTGCCTGCGATTTGGGGTTAGCGTTTCAGCTAACGAATATCGCGCGTGATGTGGTAGAGGATGCCGAGGCAGGTCGTTGCTATCTCCCCGAGCAGTGGTTAATCGAGGAAGGCTTAAGCCTCGATAATTTCGCCGACCCTCATCACCGTCAAGCCTTGAGTCGTGTCGCGGCACGACTTGTCGATTATGCTGAACCTTATTATCACTCGGCTTATCAAGGTCTGGCGGCACTACCGCTTCGTTCAGCTTGGGCGGTCGCCACGGCACGGCGTGTTTACCGTGCGATTGGCCGGCGGGTAAAGCAGGCGGGGGCGGGGGCATGGCAACAGCGAGTGTCGACCTCTAAGTGGGAAAAACTCCTGATGCTTGTCGCCGCCGCGGGGGATGTCGTTATCAGTCGTTTACAGACGACGACTCAGCGTTCTGGCGCTTTATGGCAACGGCCCTAGCGCGTTGGCGCTTTTTATAGTCTTTAAGCTGAGCCTGAATTTTTTCTACCGGCGGGGCGTAGATAAAGCCAAAGGAGACACAGTCCTCTTTGCCTCTGACCGCATGGTGGAAATGGTGAGCAAGATAAAGGCGGCGTAGATAGCCTTTATGGGGAACATAACGAAAAGGCCAGCGCTGGTGGACTAATCCATCGTGCAGAATAAAGTAGATTACCCCATAAAGCGTCATCCCTGCACCGATCCACTGTAATGGCCAGATCCCATGGCTCCCTGCAAAGATCAAGGCAATAGCGATCCCAGCGAACACTACCGCATAGAGATCGTTGACCTCAAAGATCCCGTGGCGAGTTTCATGATGAGATTGATGCCAGCCCCAGCCCCAACGATGCATCACATATTTGTGCATTGCGGTGGCAACGACTTCCATCACTAATACCATTATGATGACGATTAGTAGGTTAATAAACCAGGGCATTAAGTTAATCCTTGTTAACAGATAATGATTGGGGTAATCGACTATCCGGCGTTATATTTCCAAGGGTTACCCAGAAGTCAGTCGTCAAAAAATAGCATAGTCAATAAATTGCCCCGTAGCGAGCAGTGCGTTGTCATATCAATTATTATCGAGTCAGGCCGCTACGGCGGCTTAAACCTAGCAAGGGGTGTTCATGTATAGTCATGTAGTAGTCGGTGCTAAAGATATTGCCGTAGCACAGCGTTTTTATGACGCGATTTTTTCGCATATGCCACTCGATGAGCAGGGCTTGGATAAATTGGAACGTCCTTTTTATCGGCAGGGTAAGCAGCGTTTTATTATTACGCTACCGATTAATGGCCAACCTGCCACTGCCGCCAACGGTGGTACCATCGGTTTTGAGTTAGAGAGCTGTGAGGCAGTGTATGCGTGGCATCAGGCGGGTATAGACCATGGTGGTAGCAGCGCAGAATCGGCACCGCATATCCGTGAAGACGGTAAATGCGTGGCCTACTTACGCGACCCTACCGGAAATAAACTCTGCGCGTTTTATCAGTCGTAAGGGGTGTGTGTTAAAATGCCCTTCTCTAAGGAAGGGCATAAACCATTAACTACTTTCTATCGAGAGAGTAAGGCCCTGCACCCGTCACCGACAACAGTAATAGCCCACCAATAATACTGATATTTTTGTAGAAATTAATTTCTGCGGCCATCTGTGCCGTACCACTCATTGACCAGAAAGGGTGGCCGATAATCGCCGTGGCTAAGGTATAGAGGGCCAGGATAAGTGCAATAGGTCGAGTAAAGAATCCCAATATAATCACCAATCCCGCGAAGAATTCGAGTACTACTGCCATTACCGCAGCCACTGTCGGCAAGGGAGTCCCCAATGCTTTCATATAGTCGACGGTGCCGCCGAAGTGAATCAATTTTTCATAGCCGAAGATGACAAATAATAACATCAGTAAAAAGCGGGCGATAAGGAGCACACTTGGCTGCTGTTTAGTTAAAGTGAAATATTGCATGGAATTCCTCATTATTAATATCGCAGTCATTGATGGAGCAAACTCTAGCGCTAGCTATAGATGGGATAAATAGCTAAAATGAGTAAGATAATTTCATATTTGGGATAATGGATGCGCGTCGATGCTAATGACCTACTCTTCTTTACGCGTATCGCGGAAGAAGGGAGCTTTACTAAAGCCGCTGACAGGCTTGATGTGCCGGCCTCCACGTTATCTCGGCGCATTGCCGCATTGGAGCAGCAGCTGGGAGAGCGATTATTTATTCGTACTACCCGCAAAATGACCATTACTCCTTTCGGGCAAGCAATACTCAGACATACACAACAAATCGCCGTAGAGATTAGCGCAATCGATGCCTTAATCGAACATCGTAATATCGTACCGAGTGGCAAATTGCGGATTTCCCTACCAGGGGATTTCACCCAAGCGATAATTAGCCAATTTTTGGCGGATTTTATTGCTGAATACCCACAGATCACCCTTGATATTGACGTGTCGCAGCGGCGGGTCGATTTAATCGCTGAAGGCTTTGATCTGGCGCTAAGGATTGGGACCTTAGCGGACGATGCTTCGCTTGCCGCACGACTCATTGGGCATTTCGAATTAGGCCTCTATGCGGCACCGAGTTATTTACATCATGCCGCAACGATCCGCCAGCCTGAGGATTTACTCGCTCATCCTTTGCTCCGTCTTCACAGCGATACCTCACCGTTAAGCTTAATGAAAGGCCAGCAACAATGGCAGGGAGAATTGATCACTAAAACCGTGGCAAACTCGCCCAACCTGTTGGTTAATCTTGCGCTGCGCGGTACGGGCATCACTCGAATTGCTGCCCATTCAGTGCAACCTTATGTTGAATCAGGAGAGTTGATTCGCGTGCTACCTGAGTGGCGGAGTAAAAAACGCTCAGTTTGGATAGTGTTCCCTGCGACGCGCTTAATGCCGTCAAGGACTCGTCTTTTTATTGATAGTCTGGTCAGGCGCTTTGAGCCGTTAAGTTGATGCCCCTCGTGGTAGATTGAATAATTGGCCTACACCTAAACTCATTTTATCCAAACTAAGTGAGCAAATACTGTAGTGATTCCATCGAACTTATCCGTCGGCGAATTTTGAGATTGGTCCGGGTATCTTGTCTGATAATGCCAAGCCTATAACGGATGATGAAAGTGGAATGTATCTCGGCTATTCCGTCGACAGGCTCCTGGCTTATGGTGTATTTATGATATTGTAAGTATCATATTATTTAACTTGGTTCGCATCGATTATGAAAATATATCAGGTTAAATAGTGGAATGAATTTTTCTCTAAATTCTGAAGGTGATGGCTAAATAATAGCGGCGCACGAGTTCTTTTATTTTTAGATTTGAACTTTCGTTATAAATGTCTTCAGCTAACTATGATCTTGTAGGCTAATACATTGAGAATAATGTAGATGATTACTATTGGTTACTGTTTTTTCTTATTCATATAGGCTAATAAATTTCATATTCTCTTAGGCTAATATCAAGTGATACCAAAATTTTTAAAAGATAACTATTACTTTAAGGTTGTAATAATAATGAAACCGCAAAAAGGATTGCTTACTTTTATGGCTGAAGGAAATAATACCCCTACGAGTCAATATTATTCAAGGAAACTGCATTGGCCGGGTATATCCTCAAAATGTAGTATTTACCGTTCTGGTGTTACGCTAGGACGGGGATATGATATGAAATACAGGACGGTAGATGAAATAGTGAATGATTTAACCTATGCTGGCATACCTAACGAAAAAGCGAGAGCCATTGCAAAAGGTTCGAAAAAACACTCTTGTTCTGCGAGAGATTTCGTTATTGAAAATAGGAACAAAATTACTGATATCACAGAAATCCAGCAGCTAAATTTATTTACACTAACCTATAGTCGATATGAAAAAGACTCAATTAGATTTTATAATAAATATAAAATAGCTACTTCTGCGCTCTGGGAGGTACTGAATCCGATTTTGAAGGATGTACTTGTTGATATGAAATACCAAGGGGTATTGAGTTTTGTAATGGTCCCTATCTTCGGCCTAAATAGTAAGGATAAGGTTATCGAGTTATTGAAAAATGATCGGGTCTCTACGTTATACGAAGCGTCTAGGGGAAGAATTTCATATATAGAGAGAAGTATGCAATGATTTTTTCGAAAGCAATAGCGCTATTATTGATAACATTCTCTTTTATTGCTCACAGCCATGTAGAAAATTTTGATATCCTCTGTGAGGATATCAAACATAGTGATGATGTATCTATTTGTCTGATAGAAAGCGTAGAGGAAATAAAAAAAGAATACGATAAAAGCTTTGTCGAATACCAGTTTTCAATTGGAAGTGAAGGAGTAAAGCCCTACAATAAAAAAGAGATGGTTCAATTGGTTAAGAAAGCAAAACTAAATTGGCAGAAATACATTGCTGATGAGTGTTTTATTGAATCATCTAAATTCGAAAGGAATTCTACTGGTTTTAATGATAGTTATAATATTTGCTTAATAAAAAATCATAAAAAAAGGATAGAGTATTATAAAAGTAACAGGTTTTAATTTGTGGGTATTAATGTAGACTATATCTAAAATTTACCTCTCTACTTTTTCATTTTTGATCAGTTGTCCAGATGTTATTCAATCACGATTTATCTTTGGGGAAGTGTTACGACCATTAGAAAGTCTTTTAGCTTGGGTAAGTTAAGCAGGCTTAATTTCAAATCCTTTAGCGGAATACTTGCTTTGGCGTCTACTTTTAGACGTAATGTTAGTCTGGTAAAAAAAATCTTCGTACTTATCTCCCTATTATGGCGATAGAAGCCACCTAGTGAAAAGTTTTTCTTACCTTCTAAGATTGGGATAATAGACACGCTTCGATGCCAATGATCTACACCTGTTTACGTGTATCACGGAAGAAGGGAGCTTTACTAAAGAAGCTGACAGGCTTGATGTGCCGGCCTCCGCGTTATCTCTGCGTATTGCCGCATTGGAGCAGCAGCTGGGAGAGCGATTATTTATTCGTATCACCCGCAAAATGACCATTACTCCTTTCGGGCAAGCAATACTCAGACTCACAACAAATCACCGTTTATTGATAGTCTGGTCAGGTGTTTTGAGCCGTTGAGTTAATGCCCCTCGTGGTAGATTGAGGGGCTTAGGGCTTAATGATGATCGCGAGCGGAAGGCTCAATGGGTAGCGCCAGTTTATACAACTTCACTGGATAGTCGACAGTCGATGGTTTACCGCCAGTTGTGGCCGGTGAACGGTTAATCTGTGCCGCAGGCATCCATAGTGCACCATGACTGACCCACATGGCATCGATCCAGATTAAGCGAGGATCACTAATGACGGTAGAAACTTTGCCTTCTGGGGTAATTTTATTAATCGAACGCGTATTAATATTTGAAGCATAGATATTCCCTTGGCTATCTATGGCGGTCCCGCCAGTGCTCCATGTATCGAGGAATTTCTCAGCATGACGGTTTACGTCTGCAGCAGAGAGTTTTTCGTCATCTAAATAACGGGTCTCAATGCGTGCTAGCGGGCCAGGAATCGCTTGATAATAGAGCCATTTACCGTCTGGAGACACTTCAAGTTGATCTAAGCCTACGCGTTTTTCTTTACCACTGGGGAGAAAGAGTTTTTTACCATCGGCATAAATCGGCTGATGGTCAATAGAGAGTGGGTGATTATCTAAAACGCGATGTGCCTGTTGGGTCTTAAGGTTAAGCACGACCAGACCCACGGCACCTGGATCGGTGATATAGGCATAATCGCCATTAAAGCGGACGTCGTCGAGATAACTTTCAGGTTTCTGGACCGGCGGTTTGATGACATAGGTGGCAATGACTTTATTGGTCGCGATGTTAATTTTTACGAGTTTTCCCGCACCGGCAACAGATTTTGCACCAGTACCAATACCTGTGTTCCCTGCATCCATTACCCAAAGATTACCGTCCGGCCCAATACGAACCGCATTCACATGGAGAAAGTGGTGCTCAGGATCATTCTGCTGCCAGGTATTCCAGCCTTGATCGGGGTAGGGAGTAATTTTTCCCTCAGCATCTACTTCACCGAGTTGTAAGCCTTTGCCTTCAGTTTGAGTAAATGAGGCAAAAATTCGTCCATTGGCGGCGACAGTGACGCCGTTCCAAATATGGTTTGAGGTGGCAACCTGTTGGAGTCGAGCGTCTTGCTGTGTCGGCAAGGTCGGCGGTAGCGTATCAGCGGCATAAACTGATGAAGTTAGTAGGAGTGCTGCAATAATGCTGAGTTTTCTTATCATAATGTAAAAGCCTTATTGAACAGAGGGTTGCAGGGAAAACTTCTAATCTAATTCATTTTACGCATTGTTTAGTGCGTTATCTTTAAACGGGGCAACCCTTGGCGCGTAATAAGCTATTAAAACGCTCAGGGTCGGCTGTTCCCGAAATATTGGTCTGGCGAATTTTTTCCTCACGTTGAGCGTGCGCTTGCACTTTAGGGAGAAGCCCTGAAAGCTCATCATAGGGAATCGCAATCACGCCATCGGCATCGGCAACAATCAGATCCCCGGGGGAGACAAGAAGTCCTGCACAAGAGACCGTTATATTGACCTCACCTGGGCCATCTTTGCTTGGCCCGCGTAGAATATTACCGCGTGCATAGACGGCCACACCGCCTTCCGCCCACTCATTAACATCCCGAATCGCCCCATCAATGATAAATCCCGCAATTTTTTTGGTTAATGCCGAGGTTCTCATTAGACCGCCAATCAGCGCTTGAGTGAGGTCGCCTGCCCCATCCACCACAATCACGTCTCCGGGTTGGGCCATTTCTATCGCTTTATGGATCATTAGGTTGTCCCCTGGACGAACCTTGACAGTGAGCGCGGGTCCGCAAAGTACATGATGGGGATCGTTGTGATAAGGGATGAGGCCCCTTGCGGCGACCGTGCGCCCCATACAATCGCCAATATTCGGAACAGGAAGTTGGCGGTAGGCGTCAATCAGTGACGCGTCAGGGACGGATTGTCGAGAGCCGATGTAATAGCCAGCAGGCCAGTCGTGACGATTACTCATGAGGTAAGTTCCTTATTGGATTTGAAATCAGGGTTCACACAAGCGCGAGAAGCAAAGGTTTGTTCATTGAGATAGGTCAGACATTGTTGGGCGGCTGAACGGGCAACCGCATCTAATGCAGCTTGAGTTGATCCTCCAATGTGCGGTGTAAGAATCAAATTATCAAATGACCTGAAAGGGTGGTCAGCAGGAAGGGGTTCGACGGCAAAAGTATCTAATCCCGCGGCTGCTACAGCGCCACTGCGCAGCGCTGCAACAAAAGCTGCTTCATCGATCAGTTCTCCTCTCGAGGTATTAATGACGACAGCCCGCTCAGGTAAGTAAGCAAGTGCTGTCTGATTGAGCATTTCACGAGTGGCATTATTGACCGGGCAATGTAGGCTGAGTACATCACTGACAGGGAGGAGATCGTCAAACCGATGTAGGCGAGTAATATTGGGATGTTGGACATCCTCAGGTAATCCGGGGTCGAAGAAACTGACGGTCATACCGATAGCTTGGGCGATACGTGCAACGCGCTGACCTATTTCACCGAAGCCGACTAATCCAAGGCGTTTTCCATAAAGCTCGCCCCCCACACTGCTTCGTGTCCAGCGGTTTTGTAAAATTTCTTGTTGGAAAAAGTGTAAGTGACGTGAGGCGGCAAGCATTAATCCAATCGTTAATTCAGCGACAGACTGAGCATTAGTCGCTGGGGTGGTGAGTACCGGAATACCGCGCAGGGTAGCGGCATTGACATCAATATTGGTGACGCCCACACCGTGCTTACAAATCACTTTTAAGCTAGGGCAGGCCGCGATTGCTTGTTCCGAAAGCGTAACGGTGCGCGAGATAACTGCATCGTAAGCCGTAGACGCCATTTTTCGTTCCACTTCACTGGTATCTTGGCTATCAACGAGGTAGTCGACCTGACAGCCGGCATCGGTTAATACTTGTTGACCTGCAGCACCCAGCGTCGGTGCGGTCATCAGAAATTTATAAGCCATATCCCATTCCCCTGTTGTTTTTTACATCTTGGCACTGTTAGAAGATAGAATTAACTTCTCAAGCTTATTTATTAATTCCTGTGAGGAATCGATGGACCTCAAAGATTTACGCTACTTGTTGGCGATACAAGAGACTGGGCATTTAGGGCGTGCCGCAGTTAACCTTGGTATTACCCAGCCAGCACTCTCAAAGTGTGTTCAGCGGTTAGAGAAAATCTATGGCACAGCACTATTATTAAAAGTAGGGCGAGGGATTAAGCTGACGGAAGCAGGGTGCTTGCTTTGTGATCGAGCTCAAAAAATTGTGCTCACGCTTGATGAGACCCACCGTGAAATGGATTCTTTATGTGAGGGGAAAGCTGGCTTTATTCGCCTAGGCGTTGCAGCGACAGCGGCAGAATTTATGTTGCCGACCTTGATGAATGAATTATTAAAAATTGCTCCGCAGGTACGAGTCGATGTAAAAGTCGGAATGAACGATTATTTACAGAATCTGTTGCGAGAGAACCGCCTCGACCTCATTTTAGGGTTTCTACCGGCTGAACACGATGAATTTGCCCGCCGGCCGTTATTGGATGATCCTGTTGTGTTAGCGGCTAGTCGCCACCATCCATTGGGTGGCGTGCATCCCACGCCAGAAACACTCGCGCAGTATAATTGGTTACTCCCCTCGACCAATGTGGCAACGCGCCAATGGCTTGAGCAGCGTTTAGTGGCCGGTGGCTATCAGGCACCACGGATTCAAATTCAGGTCAATTCAATAGCAACATTACGCACCGTCGTCGCACAATCGCAGTTATTAACCTTTCTATCTCGCCGCTATTTAGAGGCGACAAAAGGTCAGGTGGGATTAGTCGAACTCCCTATGCCATTGGTTGTTATGCCTAGGACCTTTGGCTGGCAATACCATTCGTTAAGTGAGTTATCGCCGATTGCCAGAAAATTGGTGTCTATTGCGGGTAAAATATGGGTATACCGAGAGTGAAATTGACGCCTCATTACACGAGGCGTCTTGAGCGCAAATTATGCGCTGTACAGTGGAAAAATACCGAGTAGCAAACTGACTACAAATAAAATTAGGCAGTTGATGAGCGACCATTTTAACGTGTATTTTTGGTTTTCTGCATAATCGAGTTTCAACATACTTACCACCAGATAAGTCGACGCCACTAATGGGCTTAAAATATGAACCGGTTGGCCGACCAACGAAGCTCGGGCAATTTCTAAACCAGTAATTCCGTGATGCTGAGCCGTATCGGCTAACACGGGTAATACGCCGAAATAAAACACGTCGTTGGAGACCAACCAGGTCATCGGAATACTTATTAAGGCCGTAACGGGGGCCATAAAAGGACCCAATGAATCTGGAATAACTTTCAATAACGCTGAACCGACTGCATCGACCATCCCTGTTCCTGTCAGTAATCCAGTGAAAACCCCTGCAGCAAAAATTAAACTACATACAGCAAGAATTGGGGGCGCGTGTTTTTCAACTTGCTCTTTCTGCGTGGTAATGTCAGGAAAGTTTACGATTAATGCAATGCAGGCTGCTAACATAAAAAGATAGCTTAGGGGGAGAACTTCAGTACAAAGTGCAATAATCAAAGCAATAGTAAGCACCCAATTAAAGTAAAAGGTGATACGACCGCGACTCCGTTCTTGGCCCTGCTGATAGATGCCGGAGAGGGCTGTAACGGGGGAATTTGCGAGACGCACACGTTCACGACGACCAAATATCCACGCCAGGATAAACGTCCACACAACACATGCCGCCAACGCAGGAAGCATCGGTACAAAGAGGTCACTAATTTCGGCATGCATTGCTGTTGCCGCCCGAGCAGTGGGTCCTCCCCAAGGAACCATATTACCTAAGCCTGATACTTGTAGTAACAAACAGCAGACCATCGGTAATGATAGCCCAAGACGCTTATATATCGGTAAGAATGCTGAGAGAACAATGATATAGATCGTCGCACCGTCACCATCTAATGCCACAATAAAAGCTAACAATACCGTACCGATAAAGATCCTTACGGGATCGCCTTTTGTTGCTTTAACGATACGGTTGACCAAAGGGTCAAACATTCCCGCTTCTGTCATCACCATAAAATAAAGCATGGCAAAAATAATCATAATCCCATTAGGAGCGACGGTACGCAGCCCCTCAATAACAAATTTACCTGCTTGGGCATAGAAACCACCAAGCAGGGCGAAAATGGTTGGAATTAAGATCAACGCGGTTAACGCTGATAAGCGCTTTGTCATTAGACACACGACAAAACAGAGCAACATTAGAACACTCAGTACAATCAGCATTGCGTTATCCTTCTTAGTCATTGTCACTTTGCAGCATTAATACCCGCTTAGTGCATACTTTATTCGGGTTAAGAAAAAAATAGTTATTCAAAGAGATTTATTAATTATCGGCCAAGTCGATTATGGCAGCCTGCAAAATCCAATATAGTGATTACTTTTTATCAATCTATTCCAGTGAGGAATGGAATGACATTTTAATTGTGGTTACCTCCTCAAGGGTAGCAAAGCGTTTTATTATTAATGTATTGATAATATTGATTTTTAATTCTTATTTTTTTTAAATTATTACAATGGGTAAGTAAAATATTGGTGGTGGAAATGTGATATCAAACGAAAAAGATGACTATTTTGTGGTCGTTCTTAAACAGAGTATTTCGATAAAGGAAGTTAGCAGTTGCTTAGACCGGAATTTTATTATTATAAATAAATAGGAGTAACGAGAAGAATAACGCGGTTAGTTGAATACTCCCCTCTCAATAATCCATTTACAACAATAATAAGCAGATGAGGCTTTTATGCAGAGCTCAACAGCATTTTTTTATGTTATCGCACGCATTTTAGCGGTAGGACTTTTTTTAACTTCGGGTATCGATAAGCTTTTCCATTACCAAGAAAATCTTGCCTTAATGACACAACATCACGTGCCAACCTTTTTTCTTCCCTTAGTTATTTTACTGGAAGTCGGCGGAAGCGTGGCGATTGCGCTCGGTTTTCTTACGCGTTTTTCCGCATTCTTTATGGCTATTTTTTCTATTTTAGCTGGGATCCTTTTTTATCAAGGATGGAGCTACGCACATCTTATTGTATGGCTAAAAAATGCCTCCTGTGCGGCAGGGTTTATTTTTTTAGTTTTACAAGGCGCTGGGCGTTTCAGTATTGATTATTGGTTATCTAGCCTTCGTCAGAAAAAAAATCACCGTTGATACGTTATTTATAGAGGTCTCTAATGAAAAAATTCTATCTGTTTTCACTCTTAGCGATGACCAGCGCATTCGCTTCGGTAAGTACACATGCCACGTTAACGCAAACGGTGTTAGCGGTTAATGATACCGACAGCCTAGTGAGTGCGGCAGTGACAAAAGCCAATGAACTGAAGGCAAAAGTATGTATCGCGGTGGTTGATCAAAGTGGGCAGTTATTAGCCTTTAAACGGATGGACAATGCTCCGGTAGGGTGTATTGACTCGTCGATCCTTAAAGGACGAGCAGCTGCGCTTTACCGTACCCCAACCGATAAATATATGGAACGCGCCAACGGTAAAGAACCCGCGATTGCTACTTTGCCTGGTCTGGTTCCACTAGGGGGAGGTGCCCCAGTGAAATACCAAGACAACGTTATTGGTGCCGTTGGCGTCAGTGGTTCGGCAAATCCGAATGAAATTGCGATAGCGAAAGCGGCGGCCGACAGTTTTCATTAGCTCCCTTAGCTAGGTCAGAGCGATCCGTTAAGAGACACATTCTCTACGTCACGCTGTTTACTTTTACAAGGCAATCTTTACCATGAAATGTTTACCTCTAGCCGTTTTATCCCTGAGTATACTGTCTAGCTCTGCTTTTTCCTCGACGACTGTGACTCGCCAACCCGTATTAACCTATGCACAAGCCCGCAGTGTAGCGGATAAAGCGGAAAATATTATCAAGGAACACCACCTCGGTGGCGTGATTGCCGTCGTCGATAATGCGGGACTGCCGATTATTACCGAACGTTTGGATGGTGCTACTTTAGCCAACAGTGAACTCGCCCCTAAGAAAGCCCATAGTGCCGCTGCCTTTGGTGTACCCACCTCCACCTTTCAACAAAAAATTGCTGCGGGAAATTTGGGGATGCTAGGCAATCCTGCAGTGATACCTCTACCAGGAGGGGAACCATTATCGTTAGACGGTGTGGTGGTGGGGGCCATCGGCGTGAGTACACCTGACGGCAATGTGGACAGTGAAGCCTCAAAGGCTGCTGCGTCAACCTTAACGGCAGGGTAGTTGAGTACCACTATGAATAGACGGCATTTTCTGCAGCTGATGGTAGGCACTTCAGCCATCGCGCTCTTTCCTTTGCAACCCGCGAGTGCGCGGGGGGCAGTCTCCCCTTATGTAGAGCAATTATTGAAAACCAGTGAAATATTGACGGGTCGCCAAGGCCTTCCCGCTGCAGTGGCAGAGCGGCTCTCGACATTATTAACAAAATATAATGCACGGTTCCCTCAACAGCTAGCCCGACTGTTCACGCGCCTCACTATGCTGAGTGAGAACGAGCGTCAAAATTTGGCAGAAAAATTGGATGATGAAGACGTTAAAACCGCGTTAGCAATCATTTCACCTTGGTATCTGGGCTTTACGGGGCACCCTTCCACCACGAAGGCGAAGGATGACGCAGAATTTGTCACTTTTTTATCGGCGTTAATGTATGAGCCAACCCAAGATATGACCATCAGGCCAAGCTATGCGCGAGCGGGAGGCGATTATTGGGCAGAGGTTCCTGCCGGCGTGATTGCGCCAGCCATGCCTGACACTATTCGTGAGTGGGGGGATAAAGCACCTAAACCGGCTTCCAGCATTCCAGCACCGGGAGCGCCTTGGCTGCTAATGGTTCAGGGAAAAGCAAACACCCTGGCCGAAGCTGAAGCATTACTCGCAACACAATAAAAATAAGAGATAACTATGAGTGAATTGGATGCGGATGTGGTGATTGTCGGTTCTGGCGCTTTGGGAGCAAATGCCGCTTACCAACTGGCGAAAGCAGGAAAATCCGTCATTATGCTAGAAGCGGGGCCTTATGTGCCGCGTTGGAAAGTCGTTGAGAATTATCGCAATATCGCCAGTAAACGTAACTGGTGTGCTCCTTATCCGAACTTACCCTGGGCCCCTAATTCTTATACTGATGGCTACATCGATGCCACGGGGGATGATGATTTTGAATATGTCACGAGTTACTTACGCGTTGCGGGGGGCAGTACACGACATTGGGCATCTGCGTGCTGGCGGCTTCTCCCCAACGATTTCAAGATGCAAAGTGTTTATGGTGTTGGTCGAGATTGGCCGATTAGTTACGAGCAACTCGAGCCTTGGTATCTTCGTGCTGAGCAAGAAGTAGGCGTTGTCGGGACGGGTGATGAAGATCAAAGTGGCCAAGGCAGAGGACATTACCCACCACGCTCTGCTGCCTATCCTTTACCTCCTGAAGCTAAGCCCTATATGGTGCAACGTATGCAGGCGAAGCTAGGGCCACTCGGTTATCAAGTCGTGCATGAGCCACACGGCCGAGTATCGCGTCCTTATGATGGTCGCCCGGCCTGTGCAGGGAATAACAATTGTGAGCCCATCTGCCCAATTGGTGCGATGTATTCTGGTGATATGCATGTTGATAAAGCCGTTGCCCTTGGCGTCGATTTACGTACTGAAAGCGTCGCCTTTAAGCTTGAAAAAGCGGGGGATGGCAAGATCACCGCGCTGCATTATCGTAAGCCCGACGGAAGTGATACGCGTCTAACGGCGAAAGTATTTATCATCGCTGCACATGGATTAGAAACGCCTAAATTACTGCTGATAAACGACTTAGCTAATAGTTCTGATCAGGTAGGTCGTAACTTAATGGATCATACTGGACTGAGCTTAACCTTTCTTGCCGATGAACCACTCTGGACCGGACGTGGATCGGTACAACATGGTTCAATTGTTAATCGCCGCGACGAGCCTAGCCGTGCTAAGCACTCTGCTATCCGATATTCGCTGCGTAATTTGGTGCCAAACGTCGATGTGACGGTCCCTTTATTAAAGCAAGGCTTAATGGGTCGTCAACTCGATGAGGCTATCCGCGATCGCGCTTCACGTATCATGAATATCAGCACAATGAGTGAGACCTTGCCGAACCCTGCGAATCGAGTTGTCCCCAATTATTCGCATAAAGATGCCATTGGTTTACCGATGCTAAAAGTAAACTATCACCTCGACAGCTATGTCCGAGGGATGCGTGACCAAGCGAATTACGATTTCGCGAATTTCTTACAGGCATTTAACGGGGAAGTCATTGAGGCGCCAACCGGCTGGCGTAATCAGTATCACATCATGGGTACAACAATAATGGGCAATAACCCGAAAGACTCCGTAGTCGATCCCGATTTACGCTGCTGGGACCATGCCAACCTCTTTTTAGCCACCACTGGTGTTATGCCTTCTTCGGCGACGGTTAACCCAACGCTGACGGGTATTGCCTTAGCGCTGCGCTTGGCTGATACCCTGCTTAAGGAGATTTAACCGTGAAATCATTGTTAATGGGTATCGCGCTAACCTGTATCATGGTTTCCCTAAGTGATGCAGCGGCCCCTGCCGCGGAGGCTCTACCTGAACTGGTGGCACGGGGCGCCTATCTCGCGACTGCCGGTGATTGTGCGGCATGCCATCGCGACACGCAAAGTGATCATCCTTTAGCGGGGGGATATGGTATTCAATCGCCGATGGGGGTAATTTACGCCTCGAATATTACCCCCTCTACACAGTATGGGATCGGTCGTTATTCACTGGCTGAGTTCATCGCCGTAATGCGTGAAGGTAAAGCACCTGGAGGTCGTTACCTCTATCCCGCAATGCCTTACACGGCGTTTGCTGGGATGTCTGATCGCGACCTGCAAGCACTTTACTCTTATCTTATGTTGTCCGTTAAACCGGTCGACCATCAAGTTCCCCAGACGGATTTACCTTTTCCATTTTCGTTTCGCCCTGTGATGCGGTTGTGGAATGCCCTCTATCTCGATTCGAGACCTATACCTGGAAGCGAAGCGGCTGGCGGCAGCGTTGAGCGAGGTGAATACTTAGTTAGAACCCTTACTCATTGCTCAACTTGCCACACCCCTCGTAACACGCTAATGGCGGAGCAGCAGGATAAGTTTTTATCCGGTAGTCAAGTAGGAGGGTGGATAGCCCCCAATATAACGCCGGATCCGCAAGCAGGTATTGGTCAGTGGAGTGAGCAGCAGTTAGTGACTTACTTACAAACCGGTGCAGTCCATGGCCTCGCTATTGCAGGGGGAGAAATGGGCACTGCGGTACAAAACTCATTTTCGAAATTGAATCAGGATGATTTACTGGCCATTGCTCGTTACATCAAATCGGTACCGGCCATTCAAGGTGAGGAGCGCCATCATGCCGTGCCAAGTGAAAACCCTGACACGCAGGCTCAAATAGAAACCGGTTTAACGATGGATCCGACGGGGTTAACCGCAACACAATCGATGAGCGGAGCGCAATTATATAACGGTGCCTGTGCGACATGCCACGGCAGTGACGGGAAAGGGACTCAAGATGCACAGCATTTTTACCCTGCATTAGTGGGGTCATCGGCAGTGATGCAACCTACTCCGGCCAACCTGATTATGACCATTGCAGAGGGAATCGATCGTAGTACGCCGGCAGGGCATGCGTTTATGCCCGAGTTCAGGTCACAATTTACACCCGAGCAGTTAGCGAGAGTGGCTGAGTTCGTGACGCAGAATTTTGGCGGTAATCGCGCCACGCAAATTTCAGCTCAACAAGTCCGCGAGGCGATGAGTGGTGTAGATAATAGTCATTGGTTGATTAAGTATGCGGCACTGCTGACGTATGGCGGGATGGCGGTTGTAATTATCATACTATTACTCGTCGTTACCTTAGTTAAACGTCGTGTTAGATAAACATGTGGCGGCGAGATACATTGATGTCTCGCCCTAACATGGTGTTTTTTCCGACATAAATAATGAAAAAAGCATAGAGGGTTAAGGCTTGTTCTAAATCAATGCCGAAATGATATTTCCCTCCTTTCATTTACTGCCTAAAATAGAGAGAGTCGCTATCGACACCAATAGTATTTATTTTTTAACTTTTTCTATGGAAGGTGGACTGTGCCAGATTGGCTGAATCTCGCCGCGGAATCATTCTGGCCGATGCTACATGCCGGATTGACCTTTACAATACCTTTAACGCTGATAGCCTTTGTACTAGGCCTATCACTCGGTTTTCTTGTGGCACTTGCCCGCTTGTATGGACCGAAACCGCTACAGTATTTCGTACGCTTTTATGTCTGGTTGTTCCGAGGCACGCCGTTATTGGTTCAGCTATTCTTAATTTTCTACGCATTACCTAGCGTAGGGATCACCATTTCTGCGTTCCCCGCAGCGGTAATAGGGTTTACGCTAAATATCGGCGCTTACTCCTCAGAAATTATCCGGGCAACCATTAAGTCGGTACCCGTCAGTCAGTGGGAAGCTGCCCACTCGATTGGGATGAGCTGGCGCCAAGCGTTGATACGCATTATCTTGCCTCAAGCGGCGAGAATTGCGGTGCCGCCTTTATCGAATACCTTTATCTCATTAGTGAAAGATACCTCCTTAGCATCGGTAATCACCGTGCCAGAGATGTTTCTAGCCGCACAGCGTATTGCGGCGGTGACTTATCAGCCATTAATTCTGTATATTGAAGCGGCGCTTATCTATCTGTTTTTCAGCACCATTCTTTCAGCATTACAAAATAAGCTTGAAAAGCATTTTTCACGTGAAACCGTGACGGGAGGTTAGCGAGATGATTTCATTACAGGGAATTAATAAATATTTTCAGGATAATCATGTACTGAAAGATATTAGTTTAACGCTCCCCAAAGGGTCAGTGACTGCCTTGATTGGTCCTTCAGGCAGTGGAAAAAGTACCTTACTCCGCTGCGCTAACCTGCTAGAAATTCCACAGTCTGGGCAACTGCAATTGGGTGACGAGAAACTGGTCTTTACCAAGAAGCCGCCACGTTCGCGAGATATCCAGAAAATTAGTCGACAGACGGGGATGGTTTTCCAAAACTTTGCTTTGTTCCCTCATAAAACCGTCATTGAAAATATTACTGAGGGCTTAGTGATTGTGCACCGGATGCCGAAAGCGGAAGCAATAGCCCGTGCGGAGGCGCTACTTGAAAAAGTTGGCCTGTCACACAAGCGCGATGTACTGCCAGCGACGTTATCCGGTGGGCAGCAACAACGGGTTGCGATAGCCCGGGCCTTGGCCCCTTCACCCCAAGTATTATTATGTGATGAGCCAACTTCGGCCTTGGACCCAGAATTAGCCGCAGAAGTTGTGGCGGTCTTACGTCAGTTAGCCAATGAAGGCACGACGATGTTGATGGCGACACACGACTTGCGGCTAGCTGCCTCGGTTGCCAATCAAACGATTTTCCTTGAAGCGGGGGAGATCGTCGAGACGGCAGATTCAGCAACCCTTTTCCATTCGCCACAAAAAGCCCGTACGGCAGAGTATATTGCCACGCTAACGGAAGGTCTGCCTGCTGGCAGCCCAACTTAATTTACCAGGAGTCGTTATGAAAAAGAATTATCTCGCAGTCGCCGCCATGTTAGTGCCTCTAGGATTTGCCAGTTCAGCCATGGCAGATACTCTTGCCAATGTAAAATCTTCAGGTCAATTAAAGATCGGTACAGAGGGGACTTATGCTCCCTTTACCTTTCATACTATCTCGGGAGACCTTACGGGTTTTGATGTTGAGATTGGTGAAGCGATTGCTAAACAGCTTAAAGTGAAACCAGTCTTTGTTGAAAGTAAATGGGATGGTCTGATCGCGGGCTTGGATGCAAAACGCTACGATGTGGTGATTAATGAAGTGGGTATTAGCCCTGAGCGCCAAAAGAAATATGCATTCTCTGCCCCTTATATTGCCTCTAAAGCGGTATTAATCGTTAAAAGTGATAATGACAGCATCCATCAGTTCAGTGATCTTAAAGGCAAAAACTCTGCGCAATCTCTAACTAGTAATTACGCACAGATTGCTCGTCAATATGGTGCGCAATTGGTGAATACTGATGGCTTTAACCAAGCAGTGGATTTAGTTGTCCAAGGTCGCGCGGATGCAACGGTCAACGATAACCTCTCTTATCTTGACTTTAAAAAGCACCGAGCTAACGCGCCAGTGAAAGTCGTCGCCTCGGAAGATAATGCCAGCGCGTCAGGTGTGTTAATGCGTAAGGACGACACTTCGTTACAAACCGCCATTAATACCGCCCTGGCAGAGCTAAAGAAAGACGGTACTTACCAGAAAATTTCTCAAAAATACTTCGGGGCAGACGTTTCGCACTAACCCCGCCACTGCCCCCTTCTGGGGGCATTATTTTGCGCGATAGGCGGCTAATGCAGCGATAGCAAAATCGGCCAAATAGCGTGCAGTGGGTAGCAGTACCTGATCGTTTATCTTGAAAGCGGGGTGGTGCAGGGGATGTTTCTCTCCGGTCCCAATCATCACAAATGTCCCCGGCGTCTGATGCAAATAATACGCGAAATCTTCGCCAATGGGGCTAGCATCAATCTCTCTAGCAATTAAGCCACTTTTTGTCGCTTGCTCTAAAGCGAAAGCAGCCCAGTGCGGATCGTTAATCACTGAAGGAGGGCCAGCCTGCCAGTCAAGATCAATCTTTAGATCAAAAGCGCTCGAGAATCCTAAGATTATCTGTTGAAAACGTTGTTCAATTCTCTGCCGTGCTTCAACGGAAAAGCTTCTTACCGTCCCTTCTAACCATGCTTGATCGGGAATGATATTCCATGCGCTGCCGCTATGAAACTGAGTGATGGAGACTACGGCATTGTCCGCTGATGGGATATTGCGGCTAATGATGGTTTGTAAGCTCGCAATTAACTGACTGCCAATAACGATGGGATCAATACTCTGCTCGGGTTTTGCAGCATGGCTACCTACCCCTTGAAGGCGAATAGCAAATCGGTCGACTGCTGCGGTTAAGGGCCCATTTTTACAGCCAATAGTCCCTGCTGGCAGTGAGGGGTCGTTATGGATACCCACTACTGCAAAGGCCTTATCCAACGCCCCCGTGGCAATAATATCTTGCGCACCCACGCCAATCTCTTCCGCAGCTTGAAATAAAATACGTACAGGTCCCGGTAGCTGATCTTCTTGTCGCTTTAGTAGGATAGCCGCGCCTAAGGCGGCGGTACTGTGAAAATCGTGGCCACAGGCATGCATGATGCCGGGATGCTCCGAGCGATAACTAACCTCTGCTTGCTCTTCAATAGGCAGCGCATCAATATCCGAACGAATCACAAAGAGTGGACCCTCGACGGGTCCAACTTCCGCCACCAATCCGGTGTTAAGCGGAAGATCGAGAATACGTATTTGATAGCGTTCAAGTTGTTGGCGAATACGGCGGGTGGTTTCCACTTCTTGCGAAGAAAGCTCTGGGAAGCGATGCAGTTCGTGGCGAAACTCGGTGAGGTAAGTCGCAAATTCCTCAGTATTCAAGGACATCTTCTCGGCCTTATCGTAGGTACGAATTGGAGTAAATAAAGATGAGCCTATCAGTAACCGTTTCTTTTGTTAAAAAAGGATAAGCGTAAAGCTTAGCAACAATCGATATATGGCTAGGGTTTTGTGTTCTCGGCAGGGCGATATCAAGTGTCACGTGATCACTTTACGCGGTCACTGGCGAGATTGTCTTGCATCTGAGAAGAGTATTCATTAGATTATTTTTAGATGGCTAGATGCCTATACATCTATTTTTTCTTTTGCGATTACTGACTTTAAGGAAACCTGATGCGTCCCCTCAAATTATTGCCATTACTCCTCGCAAGCGTCCTACTGGCGGCATGTGACAAAGCACCCGAAGATATGTCTCAGATTAAAGTGGGTGTGATCACCGGGGCAGAAGAGCAGGTTGCCGAAGTTGCGAAACAGGTCGCGAAACAGAAATACGGGTTAAATGTGAATTTAGTCAGCTTCAGTGGATCGATTCTGCCTAACGATGCGACAAATCATGGTGAGCTTGATGCCAATGTCTTTCAACATCGGCCTTTCTTGGCACAAGATAATGCCGCCCACGGCTATCATTTAGTCGCCGTGGGGAATACCTTTGTTTTTCCGATTGCGGCCTACTCTCGTCATATTCATTCTGTGTCGCAGCTCAAGGATTATGCGACCGTTGCAGTACCCAATGATCCGACTAACTTAGGGCGGGCGCTGCTGCTGTTAGAAAAGCAGGGGCTACTCAGCTTGGCGCCGGGTAAAGGCCTTTTACCCACCACATTGGACATTACCCAAAATCCTCGCCATCTGACCATTCTGCAGTTGGAAGGGGCGCAGTTACCGCACGTATTGGATGATCCTAAGGTGGCGATTGCTATTATCAGTACCACCTATATCCAACAAACCGGGCTATCGCCGCTGCGCGATAGCTTATTTATCGAAGATAAGCACTCGCCTTATGTCAACATCATCGTTAGCCGTGAAGATAACCGCCAAGCGAAAAACGTGCAGGAGTTTGTACAAGCTTATCAATCTCCAGAAGTGGCAAAAGCCGCAGAACGCTTGTTCAAAGGCGGCGCTATTGCGGGCTGGTAATCAGCGTGAGAACCGATAACAGCTGAGCATAAACGATGTTAAAAGCGTACTAACAATGCTAACTTTTTAAAGTAAGTAAAACCTACATATAAAAAGTCGTACAAAGATTCATCGCTTCATATTCCTGTGTAATGTCAGGAGGCGTTGTGGTGAAGGAAGAGTTTTCTAGTTTAGACGACTCACTGATTAGAGAGGTATTCCAGCTAACACCATTAGCAAAATCTACCCACTCTACGCCCAAATGGCTATGTCCAAATGCAGCCTGATTGACCAGACGTATTGAACCGCCGTCACCGGCGCCTGGGGTGCTGTCGGCAATAGTCAGCAGCATATCGTTCCCGTCACGGCTGACGGTTAGCTGCTCGGCGGTGATATCTTTCAGCCACAGCCGATCGTCAGTGCCGGAGTAGTACTCTTCCCGAATGGTGTCGTGTCCGTCGCCGCGGGCGTAGAGATATAGGTCATTGCCTTCACCGCCGTTAAGATAATCGTCGCCTTGTCCCCCCTGCAGCAGGTCATCCATATTTGACCCGATGATCCGGTCATCGCCCGGGGTCATGGCCGTGGCAAACATCTGTTGGCGCAGTTGCTGCTGATCCCAGGCAGTACCATCGGCAAATTCGAGCCATTCTACGCCGAAGTAGCTATCTCCAAATGCAGCCTGATTGACCAGACGTATTGAACCGCCGTCACCGGCGCCTGGGGTGCTGTCGGCAATAGTCAGCAGCATATCGTTCCCGTCACGGCTGACGGTTAGCTGCTCGGCGGTGATATCTTTCAGCCACAGCCGATCGTTACGGCCGGAGTATGATGCTTCCCGAATGGTATCGTGTCCGTCGCCGCGGGCGTAGAGATATAGGTCATTGCCTTCACCGCCGTTCAGATAATCGTCGCCTTGTCCCCCCTGCAGCAGGTCATCCATATTTGACCCGATGATCCGGTCATCGCCCGGGGTCATGGCCGTGGCAAACATCTGTTGGCGCAGTTGCTGCTGATCCCAGGCAGTACCATCGGCAAATTCGAGCCATTCTACGCCGAAGTAGCTATCTCCAAATGCAGCCTGATTGACCAGACGTATTGAACCGCCGTCACCGGCGCCTGGGGTGCTGTCGGCAATAGTCAGCAGCATATCGTTCCCGTCACGGCTGACGGTTAGCTGCTCGGCGGTGATATCTTTCAGCCACAGCCGATCGTTACGGCCGGAGTATGATGCTTCCCGAATGGTATCGTGTCCGTCGCCGCGGGCGTAGAGATATAGGTCATTGCCTTCACCGCCGTTCAGATAATCGTCGCCTTGTCCCCCCTGCAGCAGGTCATCCATATTTGACCCGATGATCCGGTCATCGCCCGGGGTCATGGCCGTGGCAAACATCTGTTGGCGCAGTTGCTGCTGATCCCAGGCAGTACCATCGGCAAATTCGAGCCATTCTACGCCGAAGTAGCTATCTCCAAATGCAGCCTGATTGACCAGACGTATTGAACCGCCGTCACCGGCGCCTGGGGTGCTGTCGGCAATAGTCAGCAGCATATCGTTCCCGTCACGGCTGACGGTTAGCTGCTCGGCGGTGATATCTTTCAGCCACAGCCGATCGTTACGGCCGGAGTATGATGCTTCCCGAATGGTATCGTGTCCGTCGCCGCGGGCGTAGAGATATAGGTCATTGCCATCACCGCCGTTCAGGTAATCGTCGCCTTTATTTCCATACAACGTATCAGCAAATTTTGAACCGGTAAGTGTGTCATTACCATCCAGTCCATACATCACAGATGCTCTATCCCCGGCAGAAAGCGTATCGTCACCGAAGTTTCCTATTATCTGGTGGGATGAAAGATCGGACATTACTATATCGATTAAGCGCTCAAAAGAATCCCCCTCGGCATTGCTAACCACCGAGAGTTGTGTCGTTAGTTGACGTGTAAAATCAGTATCCAGGTGTTTTATAACAAACAATAAATCGACGAGCTGATCCCGGGCGATCAGATCAGATTGGTTTACGCCATCCCGTAGTGTGCTGATAAGCGCGCTGGGATCCGTAACGATCTGCTGGTTTTCTATATGCCAGTTAACCCGATCGATTAATGGAGCCAGATGGGTTTGCACGACTAGCTGTGCATAGATGTTATTCATTATAATATCGTAGGCTGATTCAAGAAGTTCGGCTGCTTGAGGCAAGGGATTCGGATTACCATGTTGCCTGAATTCGCTGCCTAAAAAGGCTTCCAGAGCAAACAGCTTCTGCCCATCAATAAATGTTCCGCGGCTATCTTCGGCATAATTAACGGCTCCGCTCATCTGCCGCATAATTTTATCGGCCAATTGATAACGTAATTGTTGATCTTGTTGCTGACTAAACTGCTCCACTAGATCTCTGAGGACATCGTCGCCACGGGCGATTAACTGATGTAAATGACTGACATTACCCGTAGCCATAATATTTGGTAGACTGGCAATATCTTTACTGACCGCGACGTTATGTTTATCTCGGCTATCACTGAGAGTTTCTCTAAACCAGACATCAGCGATTTCTGCTAAGCTACCATCCGTTTTTATATATTGTCCTTGCTGCCTGAACTCGTTGCCATATTCATCGATAACCTTACTGTTCTTCCAGTTCAGGTGAATTGCCGCAATGCCAGCCTGTTCCATACTGAGAAGCTCACCTTCATCAGTCACGCCATCTTCGTTACGGTCTTGCCAGACTTGCAGGCGGCTGAAAATATCGTCTTCGTGATTAATAATTCCATCGTGGTTACTGTCATAATCTGCCAGCGCCAGAAAACCATTTTTAGCCGTATCACCAGAGGAGTTCATCGTATTATTGCCAAATAGCTCACTGCCATCATCAATGATATGGTTACCGTTAAGGTCCAGTACCAGTAAACCATCATCTTTACCTACCCAGCCGGAAAGTTGCGCATAACCATTGCCGTCGTGGTCAAAGTAAACAGGGGCCTCTGCTGTTTCTACACCATCACTGTCAAGATCGACTATCAACGGGCTGGCCAAGTTAGCCGCATTGCCAGCCGCTTCGGCGGCTTGTCCGGCAGCACTATTGGCAGCATCCTGCGCACCATCTTCTAAAAATGGGGTGATGAAATCGAGTAGTGAATTCAAGGCATTATTTATAGAGTCCGCCAGTGCATCAACTGCATTTTCGGCAGAATCCAACATATCAGACAAGTACTCTATGGTATTATCGTAGGCATCACCCAGCGTATCACTGAGCGGTTTTAAGGCATCTCTGATGTTATCCATATACTCGTCTGGAATAGTGCCTTTATCTGCTAGACTGGCTATAGTGAGTACCGCGCCAATGACAGTTAATGCAGCAGCGGCTGTAAGCGCGACTGGTGCGGATACTGCGCCAGCCGCTGCTGTCAGAGCAAGAGTGCTGGCAGCCGAAGTAATATTCCCCAGCGCCGAATAGATATCACTTTTTTTAATTTCTCCATCGAATTTATAGGATCTATTCATGGAGTGAAGATCTGTGAAAAGCCCCGCTACTGATAGACCTAATGAAGTAACTGGAATCTTTTTTCCAGCAGAATTCAGGCATGGAAGAATTTTCCCTACACTCTCTAATGCGGATCCTGTTGTCTGTAGGGCATTTACAATTGTTTTCACGTACTGAGGGTTTTCATTAAGCTCCGCGAAATTTTTAATTGTAGGGCCAATGCTTGTGTTCGAACTAATGAAAGATAATAAGTTGCCGAAACCAGCCTCGATAATTTTATTTCCCACTCTAAATATCCTTATTTATAATCATTATTATGATGGCTGTTATAATAATGTTCCCAAGTGAAAATTTTTCAAGATAATGTTTTATAGTTAATTTATTATAATGTTAATTTTTGGTGTTTTTTTCACCACTAAATGGGTCGCGATTTAAAATTATTCTTTTTAACATTATTGCAGAAAAAAACATCAGGGGTGATGATACTACTAGACAAAGGGTGACAATAAATTTGCTTTTTTCATCATTAATAGTATTGATTACTCTTTCATGTGAAAGGACTTCTTTACCATCAATGATTACCTGTACAATTCTTCTGTCAGTACTGAAGATATTATATCTCTGGGTAAACCAAGCAATCTTTGCCGGTTTCCCTTGCCATCTTTTATATAATATTGGTGTGGGATCTTTCCTTGAAAATTTACCCTTATTCCCTAACTCCTCATTTATTTGGTCGAAATGAATTCGGTTTACTTCACAAAGGTGTGAGTCTGTATAAGATGATAGACATGAAAAAAATTCAGTTTTAGCAGGGGTTATTAATCCCATCTGGTATTTATTCTTACTTAATGACTTAAAAGTAAATAAGCCTTCAGAATAGTGAATTTCATCTTCTTCCGGAAATTTAGTCATATAATTGAAATATAATGGAGTGTAAAAAAAATACACACAAAAATATATAAAAGTTAAAGCTTTTAATAGTGGCCAAGCTGGTCTTCCCAGAATGAAATAACGTTTTTTAGTAGTAGATCCCGTATTTTTTTCGGTGTTATTATCCATAAGTGGATCCTGTTGTCTGTAGGGCATTTACAATTGTTTTCACGTACTGATGATTTTCATTAAGCTCTGCGAAATTTTTAATTTTAGGGCCAATGCTTGTATTCGAACTAATGAAAGATAATAAGTTGCCGAAACCAGCCTCGATAATTTTATTTCCCACTCTAAATATCCTTATTTAAATCATTATTGTGATGGCTGTTATAATAATGTTACCAAGTAAAAAATATTTTTTGGGCGATGTTTTATAGTTAATTTTATTATAGTGTTAATTTTTAGTATTTTTTTCACCACTAAAAGGGTCCCGATTTAAAATTATTCTCTTTAACATTAGTGCAGCAAAAAACATGATGGGTGATGATACTACTAGACAAAGGATGACAATAAATTTTCCTTTTGCAGAGTTAATAGTATTGATTACTCTTTCATGTGAAAGGACTTCTTTACCATCAATGATTACCTGTACAATTCTTCTGTCAGTACTGAAGATATTATATCTCTGGGTAAACCAAGCAATCCTTGCCGGTTTCCCTTGCCATCTTTTATATAATATTGGTGTGGTATCTTGTTTTGAAAATTTACCCTTATTCCCTAACTCCTCATCTATTTGTTTTGAATAAATTCGGTTTACTTCACAAGTATTTGAGCCGGTATAAGATGATACACATGAAAAAAATTCAGTTTTAGCAGGGGTTATTAATCCCATTTGGTATCTATGTCTATCTAATGGCCTAAAAGTAAACAAGCCTTCAGAATAGTGGATTTCATCTTTTTCCGGGAATTTAGTTGCATGGGTAAAATATAATGGGGTGTATAAAAAATACACACAAAAATATATAAAAGTTAAAGATTGTAACAGCGGTACAGCTGGTCTCCCCAGAATAAAATAACGTTTTTTAGTAGTAGAGCCCGTATTTTTTTCGGTGTTATTGTCCATAATATTTTTCACCTTGTATCGCTGAAAGCGATGATATCAGGCCCATGATCCCTACAAAACTTCCTTCTACAAGAATTAATTTTCTTACTTCTCATTATTCTAGTGTTCAGCAGTAAAGTATCATTAATGACCCTCTGTTATTAATAAGTATATTTCAATAAAAAATATAAATCACATAAAATTCTTAAATATAAAATTATCTAGCCGAGAAAGAGGCTGGGGGATTTTTTGTATTGCAGAGCTAATATAATGAATTTATTGAATTTTAATAAAATAACACTTAAGTAATTAATGGTTATTCAATTGGGATATCGACAATAAGTAGTTTTCTTGGCATTATTTCTGTATTCAGTAAAGATGGTTAATCCTAAGCCTAAAAATAAATAAAGATAGGTAATAAGGCTTTGGTTTGTGATAATCGACAAGGAAGGTCGAGATGGATGTTCAATGGAAAAGATGAAAAACAACTCACCTGAAACTGCTGAAAAAAAGGAGCTAATAGGTTGCGTATTAAGCTGTAAAAAAGAGTTATGGAGTATCGGTTTTTTCAGTGTGATTATTAATATTTTTATGCTGGCTCCTTCGGTTTATATGCTCCAAGTGTATGACCGAGTATTATCTTCCGGAAATAAAATGACCCTTATCATGTTAACTGTCATGGTTGTCTGGTTATTTTTTTCAATCGGGATTATTGAATGGATTCGCAATATTTTGTTGATTCGCTTGGGCGCATATTTAGATACAAGAATAAACAAGCGTATATTTTTTAGTGCATTTGAAAGTTTTCTTCGCCAAAGTACCGCTTATTCCTCCCAATCTCTGAGTGACCTGACCCTGTTAAGGCAGTTTGCCAGTGGCAATGCATTATTTGCTTTTTTTGATGCGCCTTGGTTTCCCATCTATCTGCTGATTATTTTTTTGCTGCATCCCTGGCTGGGGATGATGGCATTGGCCGGAGCTATTATGTTAATCCTGTTGGCGTGGCTGAATCAGCGTCTAACACATGATGCCATACATCAGGCAGGATCGATCTCTGCCGCAGCGACTCTGCAGGCAAACACCTGTTTACGTCAGGCAGATACCATAGCGGCAATGGGTATGCAGGAGGCGATGTATCGCAAATGGCTGACACAACATAAGGCGTTTTTACAGCAACAAAATCTGGTCAGTGAAAAAAGTGCCTCGGTCGCGGCAACGACCCGCTTTATCAGACTGGCGCTTCAATCCGGGGTTTTAGGTTTAGGAGCATTGCTGGTACTCAACGGCGAAATCACACCGGGAATGATGATTGCCGGATCAATCCTGTCAGGTAGGGTGCTTGCACCTGTCGATCAACTGATAGCAGTGTGGAAAAGCTGGGCGCAGGCACAACAAGCTTGGCAACGATTAAGTGCGTTGTTAGAACAGTTCCCGCCGAGCGGACAAGTTATGCCTCTGCCTCCACCTTCTGGAAACCTGCGTGTGGATAATCTCTCCGCAAAACTGCCCGGCCTGGCTAAATATCCGCTTCGTGATATTAGTTTCGAATTGCAACCTGGTGATGTAATGATGGTCACCGGCCCTTCCGGTTGCGGAAAATCGACGCTTGCCAGGCTATTAGTGGGTGCAGTTCAACCCTTTGCGGGGTCAGTCCGGCTGGATGGCGCAGAGATTCATCAGTATGACCCGATCACCCTTGGACCTTATCTGGGTTTTCTTCCCCAGGATATTCAACTTTTTGAAGGTACTGTGGCTGAAAATATTGCCCGTTTCTCTGATCCTGATGAAGAAAAAATAGTGACCGCAGCTCGCAATGCAGGGATCCATAAGATGATACTGCAACTTCCGGCAGGCTACGATACGGTTCTGGGGCCGACAGGAATAATACTTTCAGGTGGTCAGAAACAACTTTTGGGCTTGGCAAGAGCACTTTATAACTCCCCAAGACTGATAGTACTAGATGAGCCGGATGCCAGCCTAGATGATGAGGGTAAACAGTCATTGATTGCCGCCATCAGGACGCAAAAAGCGGCTGGCAGTACCCAAATTGTCATTACTCATACCAGATTGTTGCTACCCAGCAGTAATAAAATACTGCTGCTTAATAACGGGCAGATGAGCCAGTCAGGCAGTACTCAGCGGTTTATGCAGCGTAGTAGTACGCCAAATCAGTCAGCGCCAGAAGTTGCCGGCAAAAATCCTCGGGTTTCGAACAGCACGACAACATTAACCTGCCCCCGGGAGTGAAGTAAAATGCTGAAACCACTATCGGAACAAAGGACTCAATTTTCCCGGCCACTCAGATTGGTGCGCAATGGTGTAGCAAGCGTTGCTTTCTTTTTTACGGGGATGCTGGTATGGGCATTATGGGCGCCCTTGGATAAAGGAGTGACGGTTCCCGGTGTAGTGATAGTGACAGAAAACAGAAAGGCTGTGCAGTCAGTGTCAGGAGGAAGGATAGCCAGGCTTGATGTGCGTGAGGGGCAATATGTACGACTCGGCCAGAGACTCGTCGTACTCGATGATACGTCAGCGCGTGCACTGCGGGATAATCTGTTACATCAGCTAGTTGAAGCGAGAGCAAGCCTGAGCCGTCTGTTGGCTGAACGAGATAATTTGCCTCAGGTCATCTTTCAGGAAGAAGCGATTAACTCAGGGACGTTACCAGACGCACAGTTTATCTCAGGATTACGTTCTGCAGAGCAACAGCTTTTCCTAAGCCGCCGCACGTCGAGGCAACAGCAAAGCATAGCCATACGTTCAGCCATTAACGGAATGACTTCACAAATTTCCGGTGCGCAGGCAATGGTAGATAACTACCAATCACAATTGCGACTGCTTAATCAGCAACTACTCAGATTGCGGCCGCTGGCAGAGCAGGGATACGTAGCGGCTAACCGTCTATCAGAACTGGAGCGACAATATTTTCAGCTATTAGGAACCCAGCAGCAGGAAAACAGCAATATTGTCAGATTGCAGCAACAACGCACTGAATTGGAACACACTTTGGTTCAACATGACAGCGATTACCAGAAAGAAATCCACAGCCAATTACTCGATAATCAACATGTTCAGCAGGATCTTACTCAGCGTTTGCGTACGGCTGAATATGAGCTCAATAGCACAGTGATTACTGCTCCTGCCAGTGGCCTAGTGGTGGGCCTAGCGTTACATACGCAAGGGGGAGTTGTCGCGGACGGCCAAACACTGATGGAGATTGTCCCCGATAAGCAACCCTTGCAGATCGCGGCACAATTACCGGTGAACTTGATAGACAAAGTTTCCCCTGGAGATCAGGTTGAGCTGCTGTTTACAGCCTTTAATCAAAGCACGACCCCACGCGTTAATGGCAGTATTACGTTAGTCGGCGCAGACCAGTTACAAAATCCCACTACCGATCAGCCTTATTACGCTCTCTATATTCAGGTTAAGGGCGAGAGTAATGACTTTATTGAAACCTTTAACGTTCGCCCGGGAATGCCTGTCGAAGCTTTTATTCGTACCGGGGAGCGTTCACTGTTCAACTACCTGTTCAAACCCCTGTCCGATCGCCTGAAATCGGCCTTTACAGAGGAGTAATGATGAAACTACCTTCTCAACAGGTAAACTATTGCCTTTTGCTTATGCTGGTGGGGATTCAGCCGGTACATGCGTTGGGGATCACAGAAGCCTGGCAGCTTGCGTTGGTGAATGATCCGGAATTCCAGTCGGCCATACAGGCCAGCCAGGCCAGCCAGGAACAGGAGTCTATCGGGCTGTCGGCATTATTGCCTAAAGTGACTTATGACTACCAAAAGTCGTATAACGACTCCAGGGTAACTTCTGGCAATCGTAGTCTTGAGCGCCAATATGGTAGCTATGTATCGTCGTTATCGCTACACCAGCCGCTGCTGGATTATGAAAGCTGGTCAGTTTACCGGCAGGGGGCTGCAGGGGCAGAACAGGCAAAACAGCTAATGCGAGATCAACAGCAGAGATTACTATTGCGGTTGTTCAAAGCCTATACGGCTGTCTTGTATCATGCTGAACTGGCCGAACTGGTTGAACACCAACAACGTGTATTCACTGAACACTATCAACTCAACCAGCGGCTGTATCGGGCTGGCGAAGGAACACTTACCGATATTCTTGAAACTGAAGCGCGGCTGAATCTAGCCAGTGCTGAGAAGATCGCCGCACAAAATAATCTGGATCTCAGTCTACAAGAGCTGGAATTAATCACCGGGATGGAAGTAAAAATAGCAGAACTTACCCCGCTGCTGAAAAAATCGGGGTTGGTGCAGTCAGAATCCAATAGCTACCAGGACTGGCTGTCACTGGCGATAAAACACAATGCTCAATTGCTGGCGCTGAATCATTCTATTGAGATAGCTAAACATGAAATTGAAAAACAGCGGGCAGGGTATTTTCCCCGTGCGACCTTCATCGCCAGCTACAGAAACACCTATTCCGACGGTGAATCAAATTATCGTCAGCGCTATGACACCGGTGCAGTGGGTATACAAATCAGTGTGCCAATTTTTTCCGGTGGTGGAACCTCAGCAGCGACCCGCCGTGCACAGGCACAATATCAGCAAGCCATTAACGGCAAGGATTTACAATATAATGAAATCCGCAAACAACTACGCAAACACTATAATTTGCTGAACAGTTCTCGAGCAAAAATTTCCGCCTATCAGCTTGCTGAGCAAACTCAAAAGACCTTGATAGTGGCGACCAAGAGCAGTGTTCAGGGGGGAGAGCGTATCAATCCTGATGTACTGAATGCAGAATTACAGCTTAGAACGGTACAAAGGGATCTGTCGGAAGCGCGTTATAGTGCTGTCTCCGCTTGGCTGGAACTGCATTATTATGCAGGGTTGGTGGATGGAAAAGTGTTACAGCAACTCGCTTCATTGTTTGAGCGCCGGTAAACCGAAGCTGAAGTGCTCAAATAATATTTGTCACTACAATATACCCCTCTAGCCACTTTCCTTTTTCCATGAGGAGATGGAACGCATCGACGTCTACCAATTAACGTCCTTGCTCGGGCATTAATACTGTTATTCGTTCTCTTGGGTTATCAGAAGCTGGTGCATTGTGGTGGGACGGTCAGCTATGTGGCTAAATTAGAGACGCCGCTACCGACGATGGTCGCGCTTAGTGCCGGAGGGATGGCGTTCTCTGTTCTAAATAGCTGCGCGAAATAGTCGGTCACTTTTAGGCAACTCGGCCCGGACTGGTAATTCGATTAATCGCTTAACTTAATTTCACTTTCCCTAAGCAATAATGCTAGATTGTCAAAGTAAGTAAAACTTACCCATAAAAAATCATACAAATTTACATAATAGGCAGACACAGTGAACAAGGTTTTTTCTTTTTCTTTTTTAGCGATGTTGGTCGCCCAACCCGCTTTTGCAGCCTCTCAACAGGAAAGTAACGGTTTTATCGAAGATGGCCATCTCAATCTTTTAATTAAAAACGCGATGATCAATCGTAACTATAAAGATGAAGGGGTACGGACTCGCCGTGAATGGGGCCAGGCCTTTATTGGTACCTATAGCTCTGGCTTTACCCAAGGTTCGGTAGGCTTCGGTGTAGACGCCATCGGCCAATACGCGGTCCGTTTAGATGGGGGGCGTGGACGCAGTGGCGCGGGCGGAATTGACTACTTTTCGCAAGACAGTGATGGCCGCGCGAAGAAAGATTTGGCGAAATTTGGCGCCACGGCGAAAATGCGCTTTTCCAATACCGTTTTCAGTTACGGTACCCAACAGCCAACGCTACCTATTTTAACGTCTGATAGTTCTCGTCTGCTAGCTGAAACCTACACCGGTTTTATGCTGGATTCTCAGGAGATCGATGGTCTGGATATTACGGGTGGCTACTTCACTGCAGAGCAGCGTAAAAGCGCCGAGAGCCACGATTCAGGCTTAGATAATATCGCTTTTGGTGGCGTGAAATACGTCTTCAATGACCAGTTTACCGCTTCGGCCTATGCGTCTCATGTGCAAGATGTCGATAACAAACAATATTTAGGTTTCACTTATACCCAGCCTTTCGATGAAAAACAGAAGATGGTTTGGGACTTTAACGGTTATAACTCTCGTCTCGATAAGGCGTATGCTGAAAGCATTAATAGCGGCCGCAGTAATACCATTTGGAGCCTAGCAGCCAGTTACACCTACGATATCCATACTTTTAAAGTTGCTTATCAACAGAATACCGGTAGCAGTGGTTATATGTATGGTGGCTACCGTAATAAAGGCGGAATCGGTGATGGCGGCAATACTATTTGGCTAGCGAACTCCTATTGGTCAGACTTTAACGGTGAGGACGAGCGTTCTTGGCAAGCGGCCTATTCCGTCGATCTCGCGGGCTTAGGGATTGAAGGACTTCGTTATGATGTGGCTTATGTCCGTGGCGATAACATCAAAACCTCGGCCTCTAGTAACGGCCATGAACATGAGTTCTTCAACCAGATCCAATATAAGATCCCATCAGGGTTCGCCAAGGATCTTCAGTTAGGTATTCGTTACTCAGTATTACGCGTCTCATCTGATGCTTCTGACTACAATGCTGGCGGGAATGAAATTCGCGTTATCGCTCAGTATCCATTGTCAATTTTCTAAGCGTTATGGGTCGTCATCCTTTCATGGATGGCGACCGGTAGGTTACTCTTCTATTCCTTCGATGTTTTGTCACTAAATCACTTTTTGTTAATCTTCAACAATATCTTTAATCAATAACTCTCACATCCTTGTTAACTCTTCTAGCCTAAACCCAGGCTTCTCATTGACGAGGTAACGATGAATCCAACCTTATTAGCATTACAACCCACTATCCAAGCGCTGCTACCTAAGCTCGAAGCGTTATATAAAGATCTTCACCAACATCCTGAGTTATCGATGCAAGAAGTGAGAACCGCAGCGATAGTCGCTAAAAATCTTCAGCATTTTGGTTATCAAGTCACCGAAAAGATCGGAGTAACCGGTGTTGTTGGGCTTTTATCAAACGGTGAGGGACCGGTCGTTATGTTACGAGCCGATATGGATGCCTTACCTATGCCTGAAAAGACTGGCCTACCCTATGCGAGCCGAGCAGTGGGCACCCTTGAAGATGGAACGCCAACCCCAGTCTCCCATATGTGCGGCCATGATATGCATGTAGCCTGGTTAATCGGTGCTGCGGAAATTTTTGCCACGCATCGAGAACTCTGGAAAGGAACGTTAATGTTGGTATTCCAACCTGGAGAAGAGATTGGTAAGGGCGCCTTAGCGATGATTGAGGCGATGGAGCATTTCCCTAAGCCAGATATTATCTTAGGGCAACATGTGATGGTGGGTAAGGCAGGATCGATAGGATATCGGGCGGGGGCCATTTTAACGGCGGGCGATAGCTTACACGTTACCTTTCATGGCCGCGGGGCACATGGCTCAATGCCGCAAAATGCGATCGACCCGGTGATGATGGCAGCACATTCAGCCGTGCGTTTACAGACTATTGTCTCGCGAGAGGTCTCTCCTCTCGATAGCGCCGTCCTGACGATCGGTTCGATTCAGGCAGGGACGAAAGAAAATATCATACCGGATGAGGCGACCTTAAAACTGAATATGCGCAGTTACAAAGATTCAGTACGCGACAAGATGATCAGTTCAGTGAAGCGTATCTGCAGTTGCGAGAGCCATGCCTCCGGCGCCGGTGACCCAGAAATTAATTTTATTGATAGTTATCCTGTCACGGTAAATGACGCTCAGGCCACGGAGAAATTGGCACAGCAATTTATTGCCCATTTTGCCGAGCAATGTTTCGAGACAGAACCGGCCACCGCGAGCGAAGATTTCAGCCAATTCGGCCGTCATTGGCAAGTACCCTATGTTTTCTGGTTTGTTGGAGGGACAGATCCGCAGGTTTGGGATCAGGCTCTGCAAACGCAAAGTGTCTCGAACATTCCTGCCAACCACTCTTCGCAATTTACGCTTCACTTGCCTGGTACGTTACAGGCTGGATTGGAAGCGATGCTGGTGGCCGCGTTAACATGGTCAGCAGCGCCTTAATCAGTCTAACGACGGCATGATTATTGCTTCTCTTCTCCTTATTGTTGAGTGGTGGAGAAGAGAAGATGACCAAAACATTTCAGGAATATGAGCATCAAGCCGTACCCATTGCAGCCCGCAAAAGTGTTTTTTCTATAGCGATTATCTGGTCGGGTTTTCCGATGGTGATGGTCGGGGCCTTTGTCGGGGCACAGATCATTAATGGGCTAGGTTTTCGACGTGGGATGTTAGCTATCCTTATCGGTAATCTGCTTCTCGCTGGCTATGTGGCAGCATTAAGCGCATTTGCCGCTAAAGAGGGAAAAAGCTTTGGCCTCATCTGCCGACAACTTTTTGGCGAGTGGGGAGGAAAGCTGATTACCTTTTTCTTGTCAGGATTAGTCGTTGGCTGGTTTGCCGTACAAACAGGACTGGCGGGAGAATCGGTTTTTAAGGTATTTGGCCTTTCGCAGCCGGTTGCCATAGTAGTGGTGGGGGGACTTTTTACCTTACTCGCGACCGCCGGTTTACCCATGCTAAAACCTATCAGTATTCTTTCGATAGTTCTATTTATCTTTACGGGGATAGTCAGTTTAGGGCTTAATTTTCAGCACCATACGCTCGCTCAAATCATAGCGTATCAACCTAGCCATTCGACATCAATGGCGCTAGGGGTTGGGGTTACGCTCGCGATCTCGGTATTTATCGATTCAGGTACATTGACCGCCGATTTCACTCGCTGGTCGAAAAGTCCGACTCAAGCGGTGATTGCTTCGTTATCAGCCTTTCCTATAGCTAATACGATCCCCATGCTAGTGGGGGGAATTGTGGCGGCCAGCCTGACTGCGACAGACGGTAATTTTGCTCAGCTACTTAATCAACTCGGCCCAGGCTATACCTTTTTTGCAGCGATCTTCTTTGTGATCAACTGTGCCTCAGTGGCCACCCATGGCCTTTATAACGCAGCAGCCGGGTGGGGGAGCTTATTTAATCTTCCTTTCCAACGTTTAGCCGTTATCCTCGGTGCCGTCGGGACAGGATTGGCCCTCGCGGGGATCACTGAATTTTTAGTCAGTTGGTTAAGTTTACTGGGTATTGTTGTACCGGGAATTGGCGGGGCAATGATTGCTTGGAGCATGATAGGACGAGGGCGTTTTACACCGAACGCGCTATTAATAAGTTGGGGATTCTCAATCTTTTGCAGCACAGTCGCCGCGGTTTATGCGCCACAATATTCGGTGGCCACGATAGCCATCCTTTCAGCCTTCATTGCCGCTTGTGTGCTGTTAACTTGTTTACCGCAGAAGGTGGCGACGAGCGAACACCTGGGATAAATCATAACCGCCCCAGTTGGGGCGGTATTAGGACTTAGGCGTGTAGCATCTCTTTCTTAATACTGTCGCAAGCACGTAACGACAGGGCAACCATACTCAGGGTTGAGTTAACGGTTCCCGCTGCGGCCATGGCACCCCCAGACGCGATATAAAGATTTTTATGGTCATGGGTACGCATCCATTTATCGACCACTGAATCTTTCGGATCATGTCCCATAATGGTTCCGCCCATAATGTGGTTATTTGGGTTAAACCAAGGGGTCATCTCAATCTCAGTTGCCCCAAATAATTTCGCAATGTTCATCAGGTGTTGACGAGAATGCACCGCAGAGCGACGCACATAATCACCGACATCATAAGTGACATGTGGGAAAGGGATACCTAACTTATCTTTACGCTCGGTACTGAGGGTCAGGCGGTTATCAGGATGGGCTAGTACATCATGGTTAACATAAATATCCATCCCGCAAGCAGCACGACGACGGATCTCTTCATCTAATTTCTTACCCACTAATCCCATTTGTAGCGCTTTTACCCCAGCTTTGTGGTTTTGCGAGGTATTATTCATCCCGATTTGGATCGCAGAGTGATCACGGCGGAAATCGCCATCACGGAAGTTAGTGATCGAACTCATTTGTACGGATCCACCGCCGGTCCAGATCGGTTCTGCCGCTTGGAAGCTCATCAGGATTCCTGGGTGATCCATCATGTTGCGGCCCACTTGGCCAGAACTGTTAGCGATCCCATTTGGGTTACGATCGTTGGCCGCCAGCAGTAATAACTTCGGTGTTTCGATACCGTTACCGGCGAGAACGAATGTCTTCGCGGTGACGGTGTGCGACACTTTATCGGGATCGTAATAGTGCATGGCAGTGATGTTATTGTCTTTATCGGTATCGATACGATAAACCACTGCATTTGCGATAAATTTAGCGCCAGCATTTTCTGCTTTGATGACACTGTGGATACCGTTATACATCGCCCCAATTGGACAAATTGGCATACAGTTGTTGTTACCACAGCACTGCGGACGTCCATCGTAAGGGCGGCTGTTGCGTCCTTGTGGAACCGGAGTATTGATATAGCCAGCTTGTGCAACCACTTCTGTAAAGCGACGATCAGCCGGACCGTAGGGCATAGGCTCCATAGGGAAGGGCTTTTTACGCGGTGCGACATACTTTAATGAAGTATCATTGGGGCCATTGACCCCAATCAGCACTTCGGCACGATAATAATAATCTTCTAACTCATCATAAGTCACTGCCCAGTCGCGACCCACACCGTAAGTACTTTTTAATTGTAAATCAGCGGGCAGGAAGCGCCAGCAAGATGCCGCCCAGTGCCATGTTGTGCCACCAATTCCTTTAATCATTCCTTGGCGGAAAGCGCTCGCATCCGGGCCTGACACCTCAGGATATTCGTTGTAAGGATTCATTTGTGGATGCACCGCCCAAGGCTGGGCGGGATAAGGTGTTGCATAGTCAGACTCTGACTTGTTCACCGGTGGCATATTACGCCAGTTTTCGACCACTTCTCCACGTTCCCAACGCGGGCCCGCTTCAAGTACTAACACGGAGAGTCCCGCTTCGGCTAACTCTTTTGCCACGGTACCGCCGCAGATCCCTGCGCCTACAACCACGACATCTGCACTATATTGTTCTGACATAACACCCTCTCACTGCGAATTCGAATGGTTTATCCACGGGACTTATTACGTGAACGGCGGATAACCAGTAATACGATAATTAACACCACTAAGACCGCTCCACCAATAGTGGCGGGTCCAGCAACACGTGCGAGTAGAGGTTGTGCCCCTCCTTGACGCAACGCGGTAACCTGTTCAGGCGTTACCTTTAGATCGGGATTACCATATTGTTGGAAAATATAATTACTGAGGCTGGCAATTTGCTGATCACTTAGGGCCTGAACTTGAGAGTCCGGTCCAAAGCTTGGCATCAAGACTTCTTTGCCTTTCACCTCACGTTGCACCCCAAATAAGATGGCAGAAACCAAGTTGTTTGGGGTATTTCCGCCAGTAGCGGTGTTATGTGACAGCGATGGGTAGAAATGGTCTGCAGTACCTTGGCCATCTGGCTGGTGACAGCTTGCACACGCACTATCGTAAAGCGCTTTACCGCTCATATTCTGCGGTAAACCAATACCTAAGTCTGCGGTACCTCGTACCTCGGTATCGACGTTAGAGGCTTGTCCAAAATCACCGGTTGCCTTGGCTTGATGAGGCTGTGCATGGGCTGGCAGGCTTTGTAGATAAGTGATAATGGCTTCGATATCGGCATCATGCAGATGTTGTAGGCTGTTGGTGACCGCCTCAGCCATCGGACCGGCTGCCTGCGCTTTACCTGGGACATCACCGGTTTGTAGATATTGCTTTAACTGATCTCGCGACCAGCTACCCAACCCGCTCATCTTATCGGAGGTCAGATTCGGCGCGTACCAGCTGCCTAACGCCGCACCACTCAGCGCATCAGCCCCTTGTTTCTGCGCCATCATTAGGTTACGAGGAGAGTGACACTCTCCGCAGTGTTCAAGGTTATCCACCAGATATTTCCCGCGGTTCCACTCTGCACTTTGTGAGGTATCGTTTTCATAAACCCCCGATTTTAGGAACAGTAAGTTCCAACCCATCATCATCTGACGGATATTAAAGGGGAAACTGAGGGCCGTGGTTTTATTCTCGGTATCGACCGGCGCAACACTCTGCATAAAGTAAGTGTAAAGCGCATGAATATCCTCATCGGTTAAGCCAGAGTAAGAAGCATAAGGCATGGCCGGATAGAGATGCGCACCGTCGCCACGGATACCGTGGCGTACGGCTTGTTCAAACTGTTGCTCGGTATAGGAACCGATGCCAAATTGCTTCGACGGCGTGATATTGGTGGAGTAGATGACGCCCATCGGTGAGTGGATCGCGTAACCGCCAGCAAAAGGTTGCTTGGTGGTAGGATCGGTATGGCACGCTGCACAGTCTGCGGCGATGGCCAAGTATTGTCCTTTGGCAATCAGGTTTTGTTGCGTTTGTTCAGGAGAAGGCGCTTGAACAGGCACTTGTTCAGCGGCTTGAGTAACGCCTACGCAGCCGCCTAATCCAAGGCAGATCGCCGAAATTTTCAGGGCTAATTGACTCGCACGAAGGCGAGTTGAAAAAAAATTTCTCACAGTAACTCCAATAGGTGGAATTAGTTATCGGTAACATTTTTTCTGAAACAACAGTGTTGGCTCAAAATTTTAGAATGTTAATAAACGATCAACCGGGGGTGGCTCAGCCGTCCAGTAGTCAGGACCATTGTGCGCATAGGTTGGGATCACCATGCCGTCACGGGGAACCTGGTACATCAGCGCATTCTGGTAAGAAAGCACCTGTGCATGGTGGCTATTGTCCACAACGCCAAGATACCAACCGCGGATGATAGACATCATCACCTCATGCAGCGGTTGACCTTGTAGTTGTTGATCAAGTGCTTCCACATCGGTAGGTTTATGCTCGTCGATCCACTGCGCTAAGGCTGCATACTGGTCTGAGAATTGCGCAGAGTGCTGATGAAGCGCTTCCCACAGACGCTGACCTAAGGTGGTATCGAGCGTATGGTGCCCGGTTAATAAGCGAGAAACCTTGAGAAATTGATTGAGAGTATGTTGATCAGGGGCCGTCACTGCGGCAGATTCTGGCGTCGCGGCAATGGCATGCCCCGTCAGAACGCTACCGATGGCGAAACTCGCCACTAAGCCACCTGATTGACCAAAGAGGCGCCGACGTGCTGCCCCTTCTTTGCTTAGACCTTGCTCAGAAAATTGTTTTTCGTCTTTCATCGTAGTTATTCTTAGTATTAGTCATTCATTGGAACGCTATGCGTAACAAAAGAGTAACGTAATTTTTTGTAAAAATACTCAAAAAAAAGATTTAGATCACAAAAAAAACATTTTTAAACAATTCTGATAAAAATTCCTTATTAATACTCTGGCCTGCAGCAGGGGGGAAAGCTTAATTGCCCCTATACGGGTTCCGTTTCACGCAGCACTAACTTGACCGGTAAGGACTTATAAGCCGGGGTTCCGCTTTGCTTGTCGCGATAACTTAACGGGATAAGAATATTGGCCTCAGGGTAGTAGGCGCCTACAGAACCTTTGGCAATAGCATATTCAATCACAGTGATCTGCTCCATCTTAGCCTCGCAATCAGTTAACGCGGTCACGATATCCACGACATCGCCATGTTCTAACCCTTGCTCACTCATATCTTCTGGGTTCATAAACAGCACATCTCTCCGCCCGAATACACCTCGATAGCGGTCATCTAAGCCATAAAGCGTGGTGTTATATTGGTCATGGCTGCGTAAGGTGATTAAACGAAAGACTGGCTGCTCGGTCAGCGCGTGATCTTCATTCAGCCCCGAGTAGACCATAAAGTGCGCCCGACCAGAGGGCGTGGGCCATTGACGCTGAGTCGGCGGTAAAGGCATGCGAAAACCACCTGGTTGTTCAATACGTTGGTTGTAGTGTGTAAATCCGGGGATGGTGGCCTCAATGGCATCGCGGATACGCGCATAATCCTCGACATAATAGGCGTAGTTCACCCGAGAGTGGGGTAAGGTCGCTTGTGCGATTCCGGCGACTATTGCGATTTCTGATAATAACGCGGGAGAGGCGGGTTTTAACTTACCAGCGGAGGCATGCACCATCGACATACTGTCTTCCACCGTAATCGATTGTCGACCTGTGGCTTGCTTGTCAATTTCCGTGCGCCCTAAACAAGGCAGGATTAGGGTTTCTTTCGCCACTAGCAGGTGGCTACGATTGAGTTTAGTCGCAATGTGGACACTCAGTTCTAATTCCTTGAGTGCTGGGAAGCAGTGTTCGGGATCGGGAAGCGCGACAGCGAAGTTCCCGCCCAAACAGACCAAGGCCTTGGATTCTCCACGAATAATCGCCTCCATCGCTGCTGCAGCATCGTGGCCGTGTTCACGTGGTGCACGTATCCCAAAGAACTGGTCCAGATCCTGTAAGAAACGTTCAGTGGGTTTTTCAGAGATCCCTACGGTTCGGTTACCTTGAACATTTGAGTGTCCGCGTAGTGGGCAGATCCCCGCGCCAGCTTTACCAAAGTTACCGCGCATCAACAGCAAACTCGCAATTAGCTGTACGTTTTCGGTACCGTGCTCATGCTGAGTAATACCCATACCGTAGGTGATAATAGTGGCTTTGGAGTTAGCATAATGTTCAGCGACACGAGTAAGCTGGTCGAGGGTTAATCCACTGGCTGACTCAATGGCTTTCCAGGAAGTTGCACGAAGATCCTCAGCAAATTCTTCGAAACCAAGCGTATGTTCGTCGATAAAAGGATGATCCAGTATATCTCGATTGACGGCATCCATCTCTAATAACGCTTTAGCAATACCTTTTAACGCTGCGGCATCCCCCCCTGCTTTAACTTGATAATAGGACGAGGCAATATCCGTCGATTGATAAGTTGCCATCTCTATGGGGTTTTGTGGATCAGCAAAGCGTTCTAACGCACGTTCTTTCATCGGATTGAAGACGATAATCGGCACGTTTCGGCGAGCCGCCTCATGTAGCGTTCCCATCATTCTTGGGTGATTCGTACCAGGATTATGGCCGATTGAGATAATAAGTTCAGTTTTATCAAAGTCTTCCAGAGATACAGTCCCTTTACCAATACCAATGGAGTGAGGCAATCCAACGCTCGTCGCTTCGTGGCACATATTCGAGCAATCAGGAAAATTATTACAGCCGTATTCGCGGATCATCAGTTGATAAAGATAAGCGGCTTCGTTAGAGGTCCGCCCAGAAGTATAGAATTCAACCTGTTTAGGTGACAAAGTCTGTAGGGTTTCCCCAATAAGGCTAAAGGCCTGTTCCCAACTGACAGGTTTTAAGGTATCGGTGTCCGCATCATAGCGCAGGGGTTGAGTGAGGCGGCCATAGCCTTCAAGTTCATAATCACTACGGGTGAGTAGGGTACTGACTGGGGTCTTACTCAGAAATTCAGCGGTAACACGTCGTGAAGTGGCTTCCCAAGTGACGGCCTTGGCGCCGTTTTCACAAAATTGGAAGGTGGAATGATGATTTTTGTCTGGCCAAGCACATCCTGGGCAATCGAAGCCATCGGGTTGATTGGTATTGAGTAGTGCTTTCGGCGCAACTAAGGTGTCCATCTGCGTTTTAACGGCAATCGCAGTAGCCTTCAATGCCCCCCAGCCGCCAGCCGGACCGTTATAAGAATGAATACCAGGAACTTTACGCTTGGTCGACATGAGTGACTCCATTAGGCTAGGGGATTGGTTTAATTATAGGCGCCTAATGATGTCAAGCAAGGGGGTGAAGTGTGTCGATACGTGAAGGGGAGTGAGAGCATCTCCTTCCCCCTAGCCAATTACTCTTTAGAAAGGCTGTATTTTCCAGCACCAATTAGCATAACGACCAGACCGCCGACTAAGTAAAGCGCCTCGGTCTCCAATGCCCAGGCCCCCACGTCGGTGGTATGCCAGAAGTTAGCGCCAGCAATAAGTATTACGGCAAACACCATGTTAATGGCATAAATAAGTCCAGCCACCCGAGTAAAGAGCCCAAGGATAATACAGAGTGGAGCGACGATCTCTCCAAGGTAAGCACCGTAAGCCAAGAAGCTTGGAAAGTGATGGGCCGCAAGGATTGGCGCAATCCACGATACACCGTGCGTTAACTTGAAATATCCGTGGAATAGCATTAACCCCCCCAGTAATACTCTGAGAAGTAAACGCCCAGCATTGGGGTGATCCACAGCATGATTGAATTTAGTGAGTAGTGTCATCACAGCATCTCCTGTTGAAAAACCAATCATAAGGCGAAATAGTTACGTGATGAAATTGAATAAATTTGAATATGATAGAAAAAAAATTTGTTCTAAATTCAATAAGTAATTAATTGAGGGTTAAAGAGTCAGTGTTTTGTATTAGGTATCAGCCAATTTATTTTATCTAGCGTTCGCGGTTAAACCGACACTAAAAGCTATGATGCTGATCATCTTATAGGGAGAAAAACCGTCGTATGATGATTGTCTTATCTTTTAAGGCTAGGTTCTCAAGGAGAAAACGCCACTATGTCTCAACAGGTTAGGTTAGAAAGCATTGCTAATTTTCGTCAATTAGGAGGGCTGATTGGGGCGAAGGGGAAAAAAGTTCGGCCAAATTGTTTATTTCGCTGTAGTGCGTTGGACCGGCTTACAACACAGGATGCTGAGCAATTAGCCCGTTTAGCAGGTGTTACTATTCTTGATTATCGTGATATTCATGAAGCGAAGGCGAAACCTGACCAGATTATCACGGCAGCAAATTATCTTAATATCCCTGCCAACCCCCCTGATCTTGCCGTCGATGCGAAGGTAGTTGAATTCTCGCCGCAGGCAATTGAAGCATTGGATGTTGACCGCTTTATGACCCAGCTCTACCAGCAATTACCCTTTAATAATCCGGCTTGGCATCAGTTGATTGCTACGCTGAGTCATCCTGAAACTAATACGGTTATTCAACACTGTGCAGTGGGTAAAGATCGAACGGGTATCGGCTGCATGATTACCCTATTGCTGCTGGGTTGTGATGAATCAGTGATCATCAATGATTATTTAGCGACCAGTGGTAGATTAACGGGGCTAGGCCATCAGGCTTTGGCGCAGTGGCCAGCAGAGGTTAGTAACAAAGCTCGACAAAACTTTCAAATTTTACTCTCGGTTGATAAAGCTTGGTTAACGGCAGCATTTACTGCTATCAAGCAGCGTTATTCAAGTTTTGAACAGTGGCTGGAACAGGAATATGGCGTTACCGCATCGCAACGCCAAGCGATACAAGATAAGTGGCTAGAAGCTTAGTGATGGATCATATCTTCAATAATGTCTTTCTCCATCATCTGGTAAGGAAAGTAAGTTGGCCAATGATGGAGCTCACTAAATAACGCCTGCTGGGAGTCATTACCTAAGAAAATATGGAAATGATCAGAGTGATGCGGCGCGATTCGATGATCGCTGAATTGTAAGTAACGCGGTGCTTTGGAGGCCGGATCACGGCATTCGAACAGATACCGCACTCCGCGTTTACCTGAAGGATATGTCAGGATCTGATGGCCCGCACTCTGGTAGTGACAGGAGGTTTTATTCTGACCTTGTATAAATTCGACCTGTCCGTTCTCGATTTCGATACTATCGATATCTGTCTGATAACCGGTTTGATAGTATTGTGCAATCTCATTTTCAGATTTATGTTGAGCGGCTGCTTTGGCTTTGAATACCGGTGCTAATGCTCCTTTTTGTAATAACGGATAAACGGATTGCCAGACACCATCCCAATCAGAGAGAGGACGGTCTGCAACCTGCTGATCACTGAACTCACCTTGCGAAATCTTTTTATCTTCTGCGCTCATAACATGGCTATGACTGCCATGTGCCCAGACTGCGTTAGGTGTACTACAAAGTAAGGCCAAAACTAGCCCTTTTTTCAGAGGTGTGAATGCCATGGTAAACCCTTAGTTATGTTTTGTTATAATATAACATAAAATAACTAAGGGGTTATTAATATAATATTTCTTGTTGAGCTTCTCTTATTAAGGATTGATTGAGATATGAACTAAAACGGCTACCTTTGAGTAGCCGTCTAGTAGGACTAGTGATTAATCTTTGGATGCTGATCGACCAAATTACGTCGTTTTTGTTTCAACTCTTCTATTTCGTGGTCAATATCTTCGATTCGCTGCTCGATACCATCGTGGTGTTCTTGCAGCAGCTCTTTTGCTTCTTCCAAAGAGGAGGCCGCAGGCGTTCCACCATAAAGCGGCTTGTTAGCCGTCTCACGCATGGTAATACCTGTAATCGCACCGATAATACCGACCACCACTAAATACCAACCTGGCATATAAAGGTTACCGGTCGTTTCGACTAACCACGCGGTGAGGGTAGGGGTAATACCTGCGATCAGAATCGAGATATTGTAGGTACTGGCCAGGGCGCTATAACGAACCTCGGTCGGAAACATAGCGGGGAGTGTCGAAGCCATCACACCAATCAGACAGTTAAGAATAATGGCTTGGATTAAGAGACCAAAAAATAGTGCCACTAAACTGTGCTGTGTGATCAGCATAAAGGAAGGAATCGAGAATAATACCATTGCAACACTACCGATAATGATAAAAGGACGACGTCCAAACTTATCACTCAGCAGTCCCATGATGGGTTGCACAAAAAGCATGGCGACCATGATCACAACGATGATAAATACACCGCTATTTTCCGAGTAGTGTAAGTCGTGGCTTAGGTAGCTAGGGACGTAGGTCAATAGCATGTAATACGCCACATTGGTAGTAATGACGATACCAATACAGGAGATCAGATTACGCCAGTGTTTACGGGCAACCTCTTTAAATGGAACAGAAGGCCCCTCGCTTAATCCCTGCTTAGATCCTTCTTCCAGTGATTCAACATGTTTTTGGAATGCAGGAGTCTCTTCTAAAGCGTGGCGAAGATACAGACCAATAAAGCCCAGTGGTAGCGCCAAGAAGAACGGGATACGCCATCCCCAGTCATTAAACGTCTCTTGGCCCAAGATGGCGTTTAAGAGGACCACGACACCTGCCCCACATATAAAGCCAACTAAGGAGCCGAAATCGAGCCAACTCCCCATAAACCCGCGTTTTCGGTCGGGAGAATATTCTGCAACAAAGATTGAAGCTCCGGTATATTCACCGCCAACTGAGAATCCTTGTACCATCTTGGCAATTAATAGCAAAATGGGTGCCCAAATACCGATGGTGTTGTAAGAGGGGATAAGGCCAATACAAAAGGTACTAAGCGTCATTAATATGATGGTCATCGCAAGAATCTGTTGCCGACCATATTTATCACCCAATCTGCCAAAGAACATTCCGCCAATCGGACGAATGATAAAAGGAACGGAGAAGGTGGCGAGTGCAGCGATGATTTGAATACCTGGTGATGCATGAGGGAAGAACACTTTACCCAATACCGTGGCGACATAGCCATAGACACCAAAGTCAAACCATTCCATGGCGTTCCCTAATGCGGCGGCAGTAATTGCTTTTTTGAGTCGACTGTCGTCAATAATGGTTACATCGCTCAGGCCGATAGGTTTTACTTTTTTTCGTTTAATTTTCAGCATAGGCTTTCCTTACGCAATTAAGACCCCGAATAAATCAAAGTTATAAGCATAGACTACTCTCCCCAAAGCGTTGCTTTGGGGAGTAAACAATTTCTTGCGTGCTATCTACTTACCGAGCTTCTGACTTATTTCGCTACCCACGAAGCTGGCGACATCGGCCAACCGACCATGGAAGAGAGCTTTAGTGGCGTATAACGCGGTGTCGGCGACTTGCGTTAATGAGATTTCGGGTGGCATCACCAGTTCATTAGGGTGGGTATGAACGTCCAAAAGAGCGGGGCCGGGGTGGGCCAGAAAACGCGCGATAGACTCTTCTAAAGTTTCAGCTTCAACCACTTTTTGGCTATAAAGACCGATGGCGCCGGCCACTTTGGCAAAATTGTCGTTTTTCAGCTTGGTGTAGTGGTCGAGTAAACCTTCGACTTTTTGTTCCAATTCAACAAAATTCAACGAGCCGTTATTAATCACAACCAGTTTCACCGGTAAAGCTTCCTGAACCAACGTAAATAGGTCGCCCAATAGCATACTTAATCCGCCATCCCCGCAGAGGGCTATCACTTGTCGTTCAGGATAGGCAACTTGTAAACCAATTGCTTGTGGCATGGCATTGGCCATGGTGCCGTGCAGCAAACTGGCGAGAGTTCGACGAGACCCTAAGCTGTCGATATGCCTTAATAGCCATACCATTGCTGACCCTCCATCGGCGGTAAAAAGGGCATCTTTGGCTGCGTGTTGATTGAGTAAGCTCACCAGATATTGTGGGTGAATAGGGTGCCCAGTGGCGCGCTGTTCTTCTTTATGGCGACGCTTAACTGACTTCTCGCGTACTTTGGCAATCTGCTGAAAGAAGGTGTCATCATCATGGCTGTTAATCAGAGGCAGTAGCGCAGTGAGGGTATCGCTAACGCGGCCTACTGCACCGAAGGTGATGGGATGGCGACGGCCCAAATGGGTAGCGTCTTGGTCTATTTGGATGATCGTGGCGTGATCGGGATAAAACTGTGACCAAGCAAAGTCTGCACCCAGGAGCAATAAGACATCACACTGCTTAATTGCCTCAAATCCGGCCTCACAGCCAAAGATACCTGTCATGCCAACAGAGTAAGGATTATCGTATTCGATAAAATCTTTACCACGAGACGTGTTGACGACCGGCGCCTTTAACTTCTCCGCTAAGGCGACGAGATCATCGTGCGCCCCCTCACAGCCGGCGCCAGCATAGAAGGCGATACGCTTACCTTTATTAAGTAACGCGGCGATGGTCTGCAGTTCGTGAAGATTGGGAATCAGTTGGGGCTGTGGCTGCCAAATTGTTTGAGTCACCGCATGGGTCTTGGCTTTACTGATGTCAACAGGGACTACGACCACGGCCACACCACGTTGGTTGAGCGCAGCTTGGCAAGCTCGACGGATCACTGCTGGAGCTTGGTCTGGGGTCAAGATTTGTTCACAGAATACTGAGCAGCTTTGATAAACAGAAAGAAAATCGACTTCTTGGGGGAAGTCATTACCCAGTAATTCACTGCTGATCTGGCTGGCAAGCAGAATAACAGGAGCGCGATTACGGTGGCTTTCAAATAGACCATTAATGAAGTGTAATCCGCCTGGGCCGCAGGATCCCGCACAGGCGGTCAGTCTATCCGTCATAAGGGCTTCAGCCCCCGCAGCAAAGCCAGCAACTTCTTCATGGCGAACATGGAGCCACTTTATACTGCTACGACTCATTTCGTCGGTAATATAATTGAGCGTATCACCCACTACGCCATAACAGTGTTGTACACCAGCTTTTTCAAGCTGTTCAATAATGAGTGATGCCACTGACCGTTCAGACATGATAGACCCTCAATACACTTTTTGACTAAGTATAGTGCGGGTCTACAACTCTGCTTGAGGGGGGGCACTTATCCCTAAAAGAGAGGAATAAGATCGAGTTGGCTCCCCACCCAAGCGACGATATTTACCAGACCAAATGCCACCACTAACAATATGGCGATCTTCTGACTAATAGGACGGCAATTACCCTGTGCGAAACGAGAATGAGCGTTCCAAGCAAGCAGTGCTGGCGTGAAGAGTGCCCAGAACGTGGCTAATAATCCCGCATAACCAATCGCCAATAAAAATCCTTGAGGAAATAAGATCGAAGCAATTAAGGGGGGACAGAAAGTGATAAGGGCGGTTTTGGCGCGCCCACTACGACTATTATCAAAACCAAGCTTATCGGCAACAAAATCAAATAACCCGACAGTCACCCCTAAGAAAGAGCAGATTACGGCGAAGTGAGAAAAAATATCTAGCAGCAATCCAAGCGATTTTTGAGAAATCCGGTCGTGCATTGCTTGAATCAACGCATGGATATCGCCCCCTTGGCGACTAATCTCTGGAAAGGCCTGACGCGGGATATTGCCCATAGTGCAGGTTAGCCAGAAGAGATAAATAATTAACGCAAATAAGGTTCCGCCAATTAATGCCCGTTTCACTTTACGCTCATTACCTTGGTAATAGGTAATTAGCCCGGTGATATTGCCGTGAAAGCCGAAAGAGGCCAGACAGAAAGGGACCACTGCTAACAAGAATGGCCAATAAGTCGTTGGCTGCTGTACATTTTCTTGCGGTGTTAGGAGCTGGGATAGGTCAATGTGATGAATTAACCCCCCAAATAACATAAAAAAGAGCAGGAGTTTCGCAACTAAACAGAGGGTAATCAGCCGACTGACCCCTTTAGTCCCTAGCCACACAACGAGCCCCACCACTGCAGTCAGCAATCCCTTCGCTTCAGCGCTATTAAGTCCAATACCTAAGGAGTTCAACGATTGTTGGTAAACAGGACCGCTGGCTGAAATATAGGCATAAGTTAGGATACCCAATACAAATGTGATGCTCAATCCATTGAGGCGTCCCCACCATTTAGGCGTGAGCGCTTGGGTGAGCGTATCGTAGCCGGCGCCGAGGGGAAAATGGAGACTGACTTTCATAAACAGTAGTCCCGATAACAGCATGCAGAACCAACTGATCACTAACATGAGGACTGACCAACTATACCACGCGCCAGCCATCACAACAGGAAGGGTAAACATGCCTGCACCGGCGACGGTACCGCAAATGATCATGGCTCCCCAGGCACTGGATGGTGACGAGGCCTTTTTGGAATGGGGCATCTGTACTCCTCAATGAGAACGCTAAAAGGCGCCGACTATAGCAGGTCTTCAGGTGAGGCACTAATGAAGATTAACTCTCTCTTTTTACTAGACTTTTAATTAATTATTCTAATGTGTTGTTGCTACAGATAATTCTTAACTTAACTTTTTTAAAAAAATTGTTTTTGGTGAAACCTATTTTTAATTTCATAGAGTTATGAGTGTTATTGCGTGAAAAGTGAAATTTTTGTTTCTTGATATAATTCAAGCTTGTTCTAGGATTAAAGTTAAGTTTACGGAATACGAAACTTTTCATTAACGTTACGCGACGAGTTTATTTAATTGAGGTGATTTATGGATAAAAGAACTGACAAGAAACTTGTGGATCCAGTAATTGATCAACAAATTATTAAGCAGAAGAAAGGCAAAGGAATTTGGTGGTTACTTCTCGCCATTATCATTATTATTCTCGCGATTTGGTTTAGTACTCAACGAAATAATAATGATGCTGCCCCAGCACCTTCATCCTCTCCGTCAGCGATGTCACAACCGGCACAGCAACCTGCGGCAACTGATCAGTCAACGCCACCTGCAGCGCCAACAACTGATAACGATAGTGCGTTAACTGCACTGCAGCAATATTATGCAGGTGAAGGGAACGACGACAGCCAGTGGATTGATTTGAACCAAGTCAGCTTTGCTACGGGCAATGCTACCCCTACGGTTACTGACGAACAGTCTTTGAATCAGGTGGCTACTTTAATCAGCCAACACCCTGACCACAGCATTGTTGTGCGTGGCTTTACTGACAGCACTGGTACTGAAGCCATTAACCAACCTTTGTCGGGACAACGAGCTAACGCCATCAAAGACTGGTTGACTCAGCACGGCGTAGACGGTTCTAAAATTACTATTGACGGCCAAGGTGCAGACCATGCTGTGGCAAATAATGACACTGCCCAAGGTCGAGATCAAAATCGTCGAGTAGCGATTCAAGTGAAAGCGGCTCAATAAGTTATCGGGGAATAAGTGTGATGAGTTCTGATAAGCCACCAGAAATAAATAACACTCCCAATGAACAACCAGAGGAACTCATTATTCCTCTGGTGGAAGAAAGAATTGAAATTGATAAAAAACAAGTAGTGCAAAGTCAATTTCATGTTGAGAGAAAAACGCAAACCAAGAAAGTCGATATTGACGAGAAGTTAATAAGTCGACAAGCAGAAATAAAACATATTCCTATCGGGAAATATATTTCTGATATTCCACAGGTACGTGAAGAGAATGGGGTGAAAATCATCCCAATCTTTGAAGAACACATAGAGATCGTAAAGAAAATATATCTTAAGGAGGAGATTAGAATAGAGAGTCATGAGAGTGTAAATGAATTTAAATCCGAAGAAACGCTGAAATATCAGATTGTTTCACATAAAAGAATATCCACCGATAAATGAGGTAAAAAATATGTCTAGCGAAAAAATCGTCACATTATTTGATACAGTTGAACATGCACAAGCGGCTGAACGTAATCTCATTAAAGCTGACTTCAAAGAAAGCGATATCAGTGTGATCCATGGTCGTGACCTTGATAGTGACAGCACCGTTTTCAAAGATACGAGTATCTGGAAGCGCCTGTTTGGAAACGATGTTGAAGAAGAACACGCAGAGCTGTACAGCGAAGCTCTTCACAAAAATGGTGCCGTGTTAACTGTCGTTGCACATGGCGAAGATGAGCACGCTAAAGCGCTAGCGATTTTGAATCGCCATCAACTGGTAGACGTACCAGCGAAAGCACGCGGTACAGAAACTGCTGCGGCCCCAGTTGCGCCAACGCCACGTGATACTCGTCCACACCTGACGGGTAACGAAACGAAAGACGAAATCCTGCAACTGGCGAAAGAAGAGCTTGAAGTTGGTAAGCGTTTAGTTAAAGAGGGCACTACCCGCATCCGTCGCTACGTGACAACCGAAGATGTTTCTCAGAAGGTTAACCTACGTGAGCAACACGCTGAAGTGGTACGTAACTCAGTCAACCGTCCGGTGACAGGTCAAAACATCGATTGGAGCGAGAAAAGCGTCGTGGTCGACGAGTTGGCTGAGAAGCCAGTCGTTAATAAAACCGCTCACGTTGTAGAAGAAGTTGTGGTGAAAAAAGTCAACACTAACCACGATGAAGAGATCAAAGATACTGTTCGTCAACAACACGCAGACGTCGAGCGTTTACGTACCGACGAAAATCTGAAGAAGTAATTTTCAGAGAAAAAACCCGGCGAATGCCGGGTTTTTTTATGTTTCATTATCAAAGTGTAATGTTATCGAAAATCGCGCTGAGTTGACTTGAGAAATTGCCATCTTGAAATGAGAATAAGTATTCTCAATTTTAGGGCTGGCCATTATGACACTCAGGTACTCACTACTTTGCATCACACTTTTTCTTACTGGCTGTGATAATTCCTCACAGAATTCCCAGACGACTTCACCTCTCAGCGTTGAAGTGCTCACGCTTACCACCCAACCAATCACTATCAATGCGGACCTACCCGGACGCCTTGCATCCGTGCAACAGGCGGAGGTACGTCCACAAGTTGGAGGGGTCGTTATTAAGCGGCTATTTAAAGAGGGTACCGAAGTTACCGCAGGTCAGCCGCTCTATCTTATCGATCCAGCGACTTATCAGGCTGCGTTTGAAAAAGCGAATGCCGAATACATTGATAGTCAACGCATCTATCGACGCTACCAACGCTTAGCGGCTGATCAAGCTGTGAGTCAGCAAGATCTGCAAACCGCGCAATCCACCTATTTACAAGCTAAAGCGGACAGAGATACCGCTAAAGTCAACTTGGGCTATACCCAAGTGCGGGCCAGTATTTCAGGTCGTATAGGGCGTTCATCTATCACACAGGGGGCGCTAGTCACCTCGGACCAAACCACGGCGTTGGCCACCATTACCCAGCTAAATCCTATGTATGTCGATATCACAGAATCGGCTAGCGATATGTTGATGCTTCGCCGGGCCTTTGCCAGTGGGCAACTCGAAAAAGTAGGCGATAACGCCGCTGGGGTTAAGCTCACACTAGAAGACGGAAGCCAGTATCCACTGACAGGTCGTTTGGACTTTTCAGAAGTACAAGTCGAGGAAGGGACGGGGAGTATTACACTACGAGCCACTTTTCCTAATCCAGATGCCATCTTGCTTCCAGGGATGTTTGTGCGCGCTAAAGTCACTCAAGGTGTTACACAGCGGGGGATCCTTATTCCACAGCGTGCAGTGTTACGCGATAGCCGCAACTTACCCTATGTCTATTTAGTCACTAAAGAGAACAAAGTGGAGCAACGAGAAGTTACTTTAGGGCAGATGCAACAAGGCCAATGGCAAGTCACCGCAGGGCTACAAGCAGGTGAGAGGGTTGCAACGAATCATATGCAAGATCTCTCGCAAGGAAACAGGGTTAATCCACAATCTACTCAGTCCGCGGCGGCGACGTCCTCTCTTACCCTTTCCACGACTGATAAAGCCGCTCAGTGAAGGACACTTTAGCTTATGTCTCGTTTTTTTATTTATAGACCCGTTTTCGCATGGGTCATCGCCATCCTGATGGTCGTGGCCGGTGTGCTCGCGATTCGCGGACTGTCAGTGAATCAATATCCATCTATTGCTCCACCCGCCATTTCGATCAGTATTACTTATCCTGGGGCGAGTGCGGAAACCGTACAAAATACCGCGGTACAGGTCATCGAGCAGCAACTGACGGGCATCGATAATCTTCGCTATCTTGAGTCAAACAGTAATAGTGACGGAAGCGCGACCATTATTGCGACCTTCGAACAAGGGACTGATCCAGATATTGCTCAAGTTCAGGTGCAGAATAAGGTATCCGTTGCTGAAACATCGTTACCCGAAGAGGTGACTGAACAAGGTGTAACTGTCGCGAAATACCAATCGAACTTTATGATGGTGATTGGTTTAGTATCGAAAGATGGCAAATTATCGGATGCTGACTTAGGCGATTTATTGGTCTCTAAATTAGAAGATCCTATTGCACGAACCAAAGGGGTCGGCGACTTTATGGTGATGGGATCTGAGTACGCGATGCGCGTATGGATGGATCCTAGTAAACTGTTTAAATATGGTTTAATGCCGAGTGACCTTTCTACTGCCATCGAAAGCCAAAATACCCAAGTCTCCTCCGGTAAAGTCGGTGGATTACCAACGGCGCCAGGGACGCAATACAGTGCTACCGTGATAGGGAAAACCCGCCTCAACTCGGCTGAACAATTTCGTAATATTTTATTAAAAGTGAATAGTGACGGCTCGCAGATACGTCTTAAGGATGTCGCCAACGTCGATTTAGGACCCGAGGATTATAGTATCTCCTCTACTTATAACGGCAAACCTTCTGTCGGGATGGCATTACGTTTAGCGACTGGTGCCAACCTACTGGATACCGTAACGCGAGTTAGGGCAACCGTCGATCAGCTCAAAGGCTCGCTTCCTCCAGGTGTGGAGCTAGTCCTTCCCTATGATACTTCCCCTGTCGTAAGTGCGTCGATTCATGAAGTAGTGAAAACCCTTGTCGAAGCAATCATATTGGTTTTCTTTGTCATGTTAGTTTTCTTACAAAATCTCCGTGCCACAATGATCACTACATTGGTCGTTCCTGTCGTATTGATGGGTACGTTTTGCGTGCTGTACCTATTTGGCTATTCTATTAACACCTTGTCGATGTTCGGAATGGTTCTGGCCATTGGTTTGCTCGTGGACGATGCCATTGTAGTGGTTGAAAACGTAGAAAGGGTGATGGAGGAGGAAGGCCTCTCACCACAAGCAGCCACGCTAAAATCGATGCAGGAAGTGCAAGGAGCGCTATTTGGTATTGCATTGGTGCTCAGTGCCGTACTGTTACCGATGGCCTTCTTTGGTGGCTCTACTGGAATAATCTATCGCCAATTTTCGATTACTATCGTTTCAGCCATGGTACTGTCGGTATTAACGGCGCTGATTTTTACCCCCGCATTATGCGCCACCTTATTGAAGCCGGTTGACCCGCAAAAAAAGCAGCGTGGGATTGCTGGGATATTTAACCGTTCTTTTGAACGAAGCACAGAGGCTTACACCCGCAGTGTGGGAGGGGTCATCAAGCGCCGTTCGTTATTTATCTGTCTCTATCTGGGCCTGGTTGCGGGGACTGTGTATCTATTTATCTCTCTGCCGTCCACTTTTCTACCTGAGGAAGACCAAGCCGTTTTAATGGTCCAAGCGACCTTGCCGCAAAATGCCTCAGCCGAACGCACGCAAGCTGTGATTAAGCAGATTAATGATTACTTTTTAACCCAAGAAAAAGGCAATGTTGATTCTGTCTTTGCCGCGAATGGCTTTAGTTTTGCTGGGCGTGGGCAAAATGGCGCCATTGCGTTCGTTAAATTAAAACTATGGCAAGACCGACCCAGCGCTCAACAAAAAGTTCCAGCCATTGCGGCGCGTGCCATGGCGCATTTTGCGCAAAATGGTTTGGCTAAGATTATCGTGATGGTTCCGCCAGCGGTGATGGAGTTAGGCAATAGTAGCGGGTTTGATATGTACCTTGAGGATCAGGGGAACCAAGGTCATGCCGCATTGATGCAGGCGATGCAGCAGTTTCTGACAATGGCGAATAAGGATCCCCGTTTATCAATGGTCAGACATAACGGTATGGATGATGAAGCCCAATATCAACTTTCTATTGATGAAGAAAAAGCGCAAGCCGACGGTCTTTCGGAAAGTGATATCAACAGTACGCTGTCAGCTGCTTGGGGTAGCAGCTATGTTAATCAGTTCTTATACAATGGTCGGGTAAAAAATGTCTATCTCCAAGGCCGAGCGACAGCCCGTATTACTCCAGAGGACCTCAATAAGTGGTATGTCCGTAATAGTAGCGATGAGATGGTGCCCTTTTCTGCATTTGGCGGCGGCTACTGGACGATGGGTTCACCACGTTATGAACGATTCAACGGCGTTTCGGCGGTCAATATTCAAGGCTCACCTGCAGATGGCTACAGCAGCAGTGATGCCGTAAAAGCGGTGGAGGAGATTGCGGCGAAGCTTCCTAAAGGTTATACCATCGCTTGGCACGGCCTCTCCTATGAGGAACAAGCCTCAGGCAGTCAGACACCACTACTCTACGGCTTATCAGTACTAATCGTCTTTCTCTGTTTAGCGGCACTCTATGAGAGTTGGTCCGTACCTTTTGCCGTACTACTTGTGGTCCCGCTCGGTATCATCGGTACCGTGACGGCTGTGATGCTCAGGGATATTGCGAATGATGTGTTCTTCCAAGTAGGACTATTAACTACAGTGGGGCTAGCAGCGAAGAACGCCATCTTGATTATCGAATTTGCAAAAGAGCTTAATGAACAAGGGCGGGGCGTAGTAGAGGCTGCCGTGGAGGCTGCTCGTTTACGTATTCGACCTATTATTATGACCTCAATGGCCTTTATTCTGGGCGTATTGCCCTTAACGATATCTAATGGAGCGGGTGCAGGAAGTCAACACTCTATCGGGACCGCGGTCATTGGTGGGATGCTATCGGCCACTTTCCTCGCCATTTTTATGGTACCGCTATTTTATGTGCTCGTTGTCTCCCTTACCCAAAAAATCACTCGTACCCTCAGTGCAACGAAGGAACACCCTCATGAATAATCGTAACTCGCTATACCGTTTAAGCATGGTGAGTCTGTTACTGGTCGGTGGGTGTAATTTAGCGCCCCACTATCAACGGCCTACAGCCCCCATTACGCCGCAGTGGCAAGAACCCTCGACCCAAGGAGCAAAAGCTTCATCGTTGGCATGGTCTCAATTCTTCACTGATCCTAAGCTACAACAGTTAATTCGCTTAGCTTTAGAGAATAACCGTGATTTACGAGTGGCTGCATTAAACGTTGAAGGGGCACGGGCGCAATTAGGCATTACACAAGCGGACCTGTTACCGTCGGTAACTGGCACGTTGACTAAGACAGCGGAACATTTACCGGCTAATCTTTATTCTACGCAAAGTAGTGGACCAGTTACTTACCAACAATATGAAGCGACAGCTTCGGCAAGCTGGGAGCTCGATTTTTTTGGTAAATTACGTAATCTGCGTGAACAGGCACTGGAAGAATATTTGAATTATCAAGCGACGCAACAAGCGACGCAACTCTCATTGGTGGCTCAAGTCGTTAGCGCTTATATTACCTTGGCAGCGGATAATGATTTACACCAAGTGGCGATCGATACGGTCACTAGCCAACAATACTCCTATAAGATAGTCCAAGAAAGGCTGGCTGCAGGGGTTGTCACCGAGCAAGATCTTTTACAATCTCGCACTGCACTAGAGAGTGCCCAAGCAGATATTGTGCAATACGATCGCGATCGCCGACAGGCGGCTTATGCATTACAACTGTTGTTAGGCACCACCTTACCTCATCAGATTGCCTCGCAAGCAAGCTTAGCATCGATGCAAGTTTTCCCTGCGCTCAGTAGTGAATTACCTTCCAGTGTGTTAACGCGCCGTCCCGATATTCTGGCTGCTGAACATACCTTGAAAGCGGCCAATGCAAATATCGGTGTGGCCCGTGCAGCGTTCTTTCCGTCGATCTCTCTCACGGCGTCCGGTGGTAGTTTATCGAGTAGCCTCTCATCCTTATTGGGTGCGGGGACCGGGGGCTGGACTTTTGTTCCAACGCTCTCGCTTCCTCTTTTTGAAGGTGGCAAGAATAAGGCTACACTCGATCTCGCGAAGGTGACGGCACGCAGTGATATTGCGGCTTACGAAAAAGCTATTCAGGTTGCTTTCCAAGAGGTCTCCGATGCATTGGTGGGCAAAGAGACCTATCAGCAAGAAGTGGGGATACGTGCAGCGGATGTCGCCACCAATCAACGCTATTACAGTCTTGCACAGCGACGTTATCAAGAAGGCCTTGACGGATATCTTGATGTACTGACGGCCCAGCGTTCTTTATACTCGGCGAAACAGTCCTATTTAACCGTGCTTTCAGCCTCCCTGACTCAGCAAGTGACTTTATATAAAGTGTTAGGAGGCGGATGGCGCTAGGTGGCTTAGCTACTAAGGAAATTCTTTACCATGACGGAAACTAGAGCGTTATCAGCTCGCCAACAACTGCGCAAGGATGCGTTAATTGATATTGCTCGCAAAAGCTTTCAACAAAATGGGTTACATGGCACAACCTTAGCGGTAATCGCAAAAGACTCGACACTTAGTGTTGGGCAAATTTACCGTATTTTTCTAAACAAAGAAGAAATTGTTGAGGCGGTGGTAAACCAGATTGTGAGTGAAAGGGTGGCGCAATTTTTAGAGCAGAATCACGATTTGGAACAAAAAGCAGTGCTGTTGGCCAATGCGTTACCGCCTACAGATAGTCGACGGTTAGATGACGCGCTGTTAATGGAAATTAATGCGGAGTCGCTGCGTAATCCGCGGTTGTTGGCTATTTTACAACGGGCCGATCAGAAAATGAAAACCGAAGCGATCCGGATGATCCGTCGACATTTGCCGCACGTCAGTGAAGAGGCGTTAGCCGATAGCTCTGAACTGATTGCAATCATTGTTGAGGGGGTCGCCTTTCGTCGTCTCTACGAACAAACCCCGGCGCAGCGTGAGCGCCTGTTGCAATGGTATAAGTCTTTATTTCTGGAGATTAATGCGGCTGCACTATCGAAGTGAGTTGCCATGCTTTGGTGCAGGGGAAGGCATAATGCCTAATCATCGTGCAACGCTTCCTAACTTGTAAGAGAAATTATCGTTGTCTTTGGTATTTTAGTTTCATAATTAATGCTTATATTTCAAATGATTATTTTTTAATAGCTTAGATGGCGAGGATTTGGCCTGGAAATTGCAAAAAAAATTTCATTGCAACTTTTGGAGCCAAGACCATGGAACAGCCTACTCGCCAACACCAACTTCTCTACGGCTTAAATGAGAAAATGCCCTTAACGGCGGGGCTGTTTACCGCAATTCAACATATTTTAGCCAGTATCGTGGGGGTGATCACACCGCCTTTAATTATCGGCTCAACCCTAGGGCTGAACAGCTATTTACCTTATCTTATTAGCATGTCGTTATTTGCTTCAGGCCTAGGCACCATGGTGCAAGCAGGACGCTTTATGAAAGTCGGTGCGGGCATGATTTGTTTACAGGGCACCAGCTTTGCTTTTTTAGGAGTGATCATCTCCGGAGGCTTGGCGATGAAACAGCAAGGGGCTTTACCTGAAGATATCTTGGCGATGATCTTCGGTTCCAGCCTTGTTGCAGCATTAATTCCGATTATTGTCAGCCGTTTTATCCACCTTTTTGCTAAAATCCTGACCCCACTGGTGACGGGTATCGTTATTGTCTTAATTGGTATTAGTCTAGTAAAAGTGAGCATTACCGACTGGGGCGGCGGGGCGACTGCAGCAGATTTCGGCGCACCTTCCCACTTAATCCTAGGGGGAATAACCTTAGCGGTTATCATTGCCCTCAATTGCTGCAAATCTCCTTGGTTACGTCTCTCCTCGATTGTTAGCGGTATCGTGCTCGGTACGGTGGTTGCGGCTTGGCAAGGAAGCTTTCATCCTCAACTGGCGTTAAATGGCCCGGCGATAACATTACCTATTCCTTTCCGTTTTGGGTTTGCTTTTAGCTGGAGCATGTTTGTACCCATTGCGCTGGTGGCCTTAATTGCCATTATTGAAGCTGTTGGCGATTTAACCGCTAACTGCATGATCTCCCAGCAACCCCTCGAGGGACCTGAGTTTACCCAGCGTATTAAGGGCGGAATTATTGGTGATGGGGTGAGTTGCTTAATTGCGGCGACCTTTAACTCTTTTCCCAATACGACCTTTGCGCAGAATAACGGGGTGATCCAAATGACCCAAGTGGCGAGTCGTTACGCTGGATATTGGATTGGCGGGCTATTATTACTACTGAGTTTCTTCCCAATGTTTAGCCATTTCTTACAGCAGCTCCCTAAACCAGTATTGGGAGGGGCTACCTTGGTGATGTTCGGGAACGTGATTGCTGCCGGTATTCGAATTATGACCCGTGAAGCCTTGGATAATCGCAGTATGTTGATCATTGCTATCGCATTCGGGGTAGGACTGGGTATTGAGGCGCAACCCGATATTATTCGTGGTTTGCCGACTTTTTTACAAAGTCTACTGCATGGTGCAGTAACGAGTGGTGGGCTTGTCGCGATAGTGCTGAATATCGTACTACCTAAAGCGGGCTTGGCACCTTTCAAGGCCAAAGCATTACCCGTTACCCACGTGGAATAAGTGAGCTAAGTTTAGCGGACTTATCGCTTCGCTGTTATGATAGAACTTTCAGGCGCTCCTTGCGCCTGTTGTTTTTGCGGAGAAGAGAAAATGAAACAAGGCCCACTGACCGAAAACGAATTGCAATGGCTTGATGACACGCTAGAGCAGTATGCAAGTGAGCATTCAGTGATTGATGTCTCCGAACTAGATGGCTACCTTACCGCGATTCTTTCTGCTCCTGTGGCAATTGAACCTGAATTTTGGATGGTTGCCTTATGGGGCGGTGAAAAGCATATTCCACAATGGAAAACGACTCGCGAACGTGATCGTTTCATGGATCTTACCTTCCAACACATGGCAGATATCGAAGAACGTCTGGTAGATTTTCCCGACCAATTCGAACCGCTTTTTAGTGAGCAAGAGCTAGAAGGCCAAAGCTTTACGGTGATTGGTGATTGGTGTTATGGCTATATGCGCGGTATCGGTCTAGCACAGCTGCAACCTGTATCTGATCAATTAGCACCGGCGTACCAATTAATTGCCTTACATGGTTCCGAAGCTCAAGCAGAAGAAGTCAACGCCCTGACGGCAGAACAGTTTGAAGAACATATTGAGGCGCTTCCTGCCGCGATACTGGATCTGTATCAGTACTGGTCGTTTCAGGCGCAGCAAAATGCCCCACAACCTAAAATCGTTGAGACTAAGGTTGGCCGTAACGAGCCATGTCCCTGCGGTAGTGGGAAAAAATTTAAGCAGTGCTGTCTTCATTAATAAGTAAGGTTATTCTCCATGCTGATTCGCAGATTAACTTACAGTGACGCTGAAAAAGGTTTTCGTCTCACGCAACAATGTGGGTGGCCTCATCGCTTAGTGGATTGGCAATTATTGCTAACCCTGGGCGAAGGCTATGCCATGGAGCACGAAGGTCAGGTTATCGGAACAGTGATGGCTTGGCACTGGGGAGAGCATCATGCCTCTGTAGGGGTAGTTGTGGTGGATAATGCTTGGCAGGGAAAGGGGATTGGTAAGCAGTTAATGCAGGCGCTTATGGCCGATTTTCCTGACCAACAACTCCGACTGCATGCGACGCTACAGGGAGCGAGACTTTATGAGAAATTGGGCTTTACGGCTCGTGGTACGCTGTCACAGTTTCAGACTCCCCAACTTGCATTGATCTCACCACCGAATACTCCCCAAGGTTTCGAGATAAGATTAGCGACGAGTGAAGATCGCTCGCAGGTCGAGCAGTTAGCCTACAGGGCAACAGGCATGAATCGGCCGCAGCTGTATGACTATTTATTCCATAAGCAGCGTATATTTGTCTTAAGTGACGCCCAGAATGACATTGTGGGTCTAATGGGATGTCATCGCTTTGGCCGAGGATTATCCCTTGGACCTTGTTACCTTCAAGATAGCAGTTTACTGACAGTGTTTTTACAAGCGGTCTTGAGCCAATTAACAGGTAAGTTTGTACGGTTGGATATCAGTGAGCAGCAGCTGGACGAAAATGTGTTAACCCAGTGGGGCCTGCAACGGGTAGATGTCACTCAAATCATGGTTAGGGCCGGGCAGGTTACTGCCTTTACGCCAACAGCCATCGAAGTCTCGGTGATGACGCCAGCCTTAGGCTAGGCAAAAAAAAGCCCTTCACGAGGAAGGGCTCATTAGGCTAGGTTGGCTTACTCATCAAGGAAGCTGCGCAATACTTCTGAGCGGCTCGGATGACGGAGTTTACGCAACGCTTTGGCCTCAATCTGACGAATACGTTCACGCGTAACATCAAACTGCTTACCGACTTCTTCAAGGGTATGGTCGGTATTCATGTCGATACCGAAGCGCATACGCAGAACTTTAGCTTCACGGGCGGTCAGACCAGCCAGAACATCGTGAGTTGCTGAGCGTAAGCTTTCTGACGTTGCCGAGTCGAGCGGTAACTCTAACGTAGTATCTTCAATGAAATCGCCTAAGTGCGAGTCTTCATCATCACCAATTGGCGTTTCCATAGAGATTGGCTCTTTTGCAATTTTTAATACCTTACGAATTTTATCTTCAGGCATTAGCATGCGCTCGGCTAACTCTTCAGGAGAAGGTTCGCGTCCCATCTCTTGCAACATCTGACGTGAAATACGGTTCAGCTTGTTGATGGTCTCAATCATGTGTACCGGGATACGGATGGTACGAGCTTGGTCAGCAATCGAACGTGTGATTGCTTGGCGAATCCACCATGTTGCATAGGTTGAGAACTTATAGCCGCGACGGTATTCAAACTTATCGACTGCCTTCATCAGACCGATATTACCTTCCTGAATCAGATCCAAGAATTGTAATCCACGGTTGGTGTACTTTTTCGCAATAGAGATAACAAGACGTAAGTTTGCTTCGACCATCTCTTTCTTCGCACGGCGCGCTTTCGCTTCACCGATCGACATACGACGGTTGATATCTTTAACTTGCTCGATAGTCAGGCCAGTCTCAGCTTCAATCTGTACCAGCTTCTGTACAAAACGTTGAATCTCTTCTTCGTTTTGTTTTAGCGTTTCGCCCCAAGGTTTTTTCATTGCCAGTGCGGCTTCAAACCATGTTGGGCTAGTTTCGTTACCCGTAAATAAGGTAATGAAATTCTTTTTCGGCATTTTGCTGAGTTCAACACAGATCTTCATGATGGTACGTTCTTGTAAACGAACGCGGTCCATCATTTGACGCATATTGTTGACAAGATAATCGAACTGTTTAGGCACTAAACGGAACTGTTTAAAGACTTCAGAAAGATTATTAATCTCCTGTACCGCGTCTTTATGGCTGCGGCCTTTCGCTTTAATCACATCGCGCGTCGTCTCGTATTGAGTACGCAGCTCCGTAAATTTCTCGCGTGCGAGTTCTGGGTCGATGGAGTTATCGTCTTCACTATTATCGTCATCGCCGTCCTCATCTTCGTCTTCGTCATCATCGCGGTCTTCTTCAGACAGTTCTGAACCGACGTGAGTCGCGGTAGGGGCGATGTCTTCTTCAGCGTTAGGATCAACAAATCCAGTAATAATATCGGAGAGTCTTGCTTCTTCAGCTTCCACTCGGTCGTATTGTTCCAGTAAGTAAGTAATTGCTTCTGGATATTCAGCAACCGAACATTGTACTTGGTTAATCCCATCTTCGATACGCTTCGCGATATCGATTTCACCTTCACGGGTTAACAGTTCAACGGTCCCCATTTCACGCATATACATACGCACGGGGTCAGTGGTACGGCCAATTTCCGATTCGACACTCGACAGTACCTGAGCAGCTGCTTCTGCAGCATCTTCGTCAGTATCTGTACTGTTCTCATTCAGCATCAAGTCATCGGCATCAGGTGCTTCTTCAACAACCTGAATACCCATGTCGTTGATCATCTGAATGATGTCTTCAATCTGATCGGAGTCGACAATATCTTCCGGCAGATGGTCATTGACCTCAGCATAGGTCAGATAGCCTTGCTCCTTACCACGGGTGACAAGTAGCTTAAGCTGTGACTGCGGGTTTTGCTCCATAAGACGGTATCCACACTTCTGTTAGTATAAAGAGGTAATTGGCAGAACCAATTAAACTGTAAAGGCGTTTAAGGGGCTGCAGCCTTTGCGCAGCAACGGGCATCAGCCCTCAATAATCGGCACTTAAGCCGCAGGATATAGGTACTTTCGCAATTCTGTAACTGTCATTATAGTGCCACTCAGGCAATTATGTCAGAGTGATGACGCAATCTTTGCCAAGATTCTGGCTATTTTTTCGCTAACGCGGTGACAAGTGCTTGTAACTCTTGTCGCTCTGCTTTGCTCAAGCCCGCGGTACGCTCGCGAGCAATCAGCGATTCTAAGCGCTGTTCGAGAGCAATATTATAAATACTAGCAAGAGAGTCGATAAACACGGCTTCAACCTCTTCATCCACTATCATATGGTGCCAAGTCGCCAAGGTTTCAAGGGTTTGACGCAATTCGTTATCGCGATAATGCTCTAACACTTGTCCGGTAGTCACCCCAGGGTGTGCAGTACAAAAGGTCACGAGTTCAACAAACAGCGGTAATCCAGGTAAATTAACCTCTTTTAACGCATCCAATACGGGAACCGCACTAACTAAGCTTGGACGCTGAAGAAGTAAGGCTATTAACACACGCATAGTGGTGCGTTTCAGTGCTGGAGCAGGTGTTGGACCTTGACTCACCCCCTGTTGCGGCAACAGTTTCTCTAACTGTTGGTCGTCTAAAATACCGAGTTTATGCCCTAATACTTGCCGGAGGTAAATGCGTAATGTCCCACCGGGCACTTGGTTTATTAACGGTATTGCAAGATGGCTTAAACGAGCTCTTCCTTCACGACTACTGAGATCAACCTGTGGTAACAAGGTGTCGAATAAGAAATCAGACAAGCTTGTTGCACGGCTCACCCGTTGTTCGAAAGCGGCTTTACCCTCTTTACGGATCAGCGTATCGGGGTCTTCACCATCGGGCAGAAACATAAATTTTAACTGGCGCCCATCACTAAGATAAGGCAGGGCCGTTTCGAGTGCTCGCCATGCTGCTTCTCGCCCAGCACGGTCGCCATCGTAGCAGCAGACAATATTTTCGGTATTGCGATAGAGCAATTGAATATGTTCACTGGTCGTTGAGGTCCCGAGCGACGCTACAGCGTAATCAACACCATATTGCGCTAAGGCAACAACATCCATATACCCTTCAACCACGAGGATATGAGCAGGAGCACTATGAGCCTGACTGACTTCATACAGGCCATAAAGCTGACGGCTTTTATGGAAAATAGAGGTCTCAGGCGAATTTAAATATTTGGGAACTTCATCATTCAGAACGCGCCCGCCAAAGCCAATAACTCGACCACGTTTATCCCGGATAGGAAACATAATGCGATCGCGAAAACGGTCGTAATGCTGGCCATTATCTTTAGTGACCAACATACCGGCTTCGACTAACGACTGGCGGTCGTCATTATTTTTTCCAAATCGCTTTAGCGCATTATCCCATCCAGCGGGAGCATAACCGATCGCAAATTGCGTGGTAACTGCCGCGCTGAGGCCCCGCTTTTCGAGGTAGGCTGTCGCCGAACTGGAGGTCGATTGTGCCAATGCCTGTTGATAAAATTGGCTTAATCCATCCAGTAATTGATAAAGGCTTTGTCGTTTATGACGCTCCATTGGCGTCGCGGATTGCCCGGTTTCGTGAGGAACCTCTAAGCCATGTAGCGTGGCTAATTCTTCGATCGTTTCAACAAAATCGAGGCGATCAAAGTTCATCAAGAAATCGATAGCGTTACCGTGTGCACCACAGCCGAAGCAATGGTAAAACTGCTTATCGCTGTTGACAGTAAAAGAAGGTGTTTTTTCGTTATGAAAGGGGCAGCAAGCGTGAAAATTTTTACCTTGTTTCTTGAGGCGTACTCGCGCATCGACGATGTCGACAATGTCGGTTCGCGCTAACAAGTCATTGATAAAACTACTTGGTATTCTACCAGCCATGACACCTGTTTTTTATGCTTACAAACGACAATAAGCCGCGCTTCCTTTCGGAAAGCACGGCCTGATACTAGACTCGATCTGCGTAAATTACGCAATGGAGAAGATAACTTCTCCGAAACTACTTAGTACAGACGAGTGCGGCGTGCGTTTTCGCGAGCCAATTTTTTGGCGTGACGCTTAACAGCAGACGCTTTAGCGCGCTTACGCTCAGTCGTAGGTTTTTCATAAAACTCACGACGACGTACTTCAGCCAGAACGCCTGCTTTTTCGCATGAACGCTTGAAGCGACGTAATGCTACGTCAAATGGCTCGTTTTCACGTACTTTAATTACCGGCATGTAACTCTCACCTCGATAAATTCGATTTCGACTGGCTGTCTCGCCAGCATATTTCAAAATGGTGCAGCATTTTACTTCAGCATGACCTGTAAAGTAAAGCACCATGAACAATTTCAAACCAACGGAACAATGCCTGTGCAGTGGATGCCGGTTTTAAGAAGGCGCAAATTATAGCCTAAACCCCTTGGTAAGGTCGATAATTATTTAATTGCATTGCTCAGCATTCTTCGCATAACGGCGTGCTGTGTTACACTGCGGGCAATGAGTGAGGGGAAAATCATGCGTGTATTAGGTATAGAAACATCTTGCGATGAGACTGGCGTTGCCATTTATGATGAAGCAGCGGGACTACTCGCGAATCAACTTTATAGCCAAGTAGATCTCCACGCCGATTATGGTGGTGTGGTTCCAGAATTGGCTTCCCGCGACCACGTTCGTAAATTATTACCACTGATCGATGCGGCATTGCAAGAAGCTAACTTGGAGAGTAAAGACATTGATGCGGTCGCCTATACTGCAGGGCCCGGATTAGTAGGGGCACTCATGGTAGGCGCCACCGTAGGGCGTTCGCTTGCTTTTGCGTGGAATGTTCCTGCCGTCGCGGTTCATCATATGGAAGGCCATTTACTCGCACCGATGCTTGAAGATGTTCCCCCTTCATTCCCTTTTGTCGCGCTGCTCGTCTCGGGGGGCCATACTCAGCTGATCAGTGTTACAGCGATAGGTGAATATCAATTATTAGGTGAATCTATCGATGATGCAGCAGGTGAAGCGTTCGATAAGACCGCTAAATTATTAGGTTTAGATTATCCGGGCGGACCACGACTTGCGAAAATGGCGGCGACGGGAACCGTGGGACGCTTTACTTTCCCCCGGCCGATGACGGATCGTCCAGGACTGGATTTTAGTTTCTCAGGGCTGAAAACCTTTGCAGCCAACACCATACGTTCTAATGACAGTGATGAGCAAACTCACGCTGATATCGCGCGAGCTTTCGAAGATGCCGTCGTCGATACGCTATTAATTAAATGTAAACGTGCACTGCAGCAGACCGGTTTTAAAAACTTAGTTATTGCTGGGGGCGTCAGCGCAAACCAAAACCTACGCGAAAAATTATCTACGATGATGAGTGGGCGTGGAGGCGAGGTATTTTATGCGCGGCCAGCGTTTTGTACCGATAACGGTGCAATGATTGCCTATGCCGGAATGGTGCGACTCAAGGCAGGCTGCACAACAGATACCCGAATCACTGTACGGCCACGATGGCCCTTATCAGAACTCACCCCAATTTAACGAAAATGACCCGGTTTACCGGGTTATTTTTTATTTGAACGGAACCAGCGACGTTTGAGTAATTTTTTTTCATCGCCACGCCAAAGCCGCTGAATATTTTCGTGGTGGCGTAACAAAATAAGACAGGAAAGCATCGCAACCGGGAAAGTGAATTGTGGCTTAAACCACCATACATAAAATGGAGCCACCAGCGCACTGAGGATTGCCGCAAGTGAAGCATAACCACTCAGCAATACGGTTAATAACCATGTGCCAATTAAGAGCAGGCTAAGGTCCAATCCAATTGGGGCAATAGCACCTAATGCCGTCGCAACACCTTTTCCACCTTGAAACTTAAAAAAAACTGGATAGATATGACCTAAGCATGCCGCAATTGCTACGAAGCCTAGGACCAGCGAAGAAAGCTGTAGATGGTAGGCTAACCAGACAGGCAGCATCCCTTTGATAATATCAAACAACAGTACGCTCAATGCGGCAGTACGGCCACCGATACGTAATACGTTGGTCGCCCCAGGGTTGCCTGAACCGTTAAAGCGAGGGTCAGGCAGACGAGCGATTTTACAGACGACGATAGCACTTGATATCGATCCACAAAGGTAGGCAAGTATAATCATTCCTACGGCGGTAGCTGTCATAATAATCCCACCTAAAAGGTGTACAGTCGTTAGCGATAGCTACGATAATACGCATAAATAGCGCCAAGTGGTATCACCGAGGCATCATTAAACAAAGAGAGTTGAGAAATGGATATTGTTTTTATTGAGCAGTTAACCGTATTCACCACTATTGGTGCATACGAGTGGGAACAGCAGATCACGCAAAAGCTGGTATTGGACATTGAGCTTGCTTGGGACAATCGTCTTGCAGCAAAAAGTGATGATGTGAAAGACTGCTTAAGTTATGCCGAGGTTGCGCAGAGCGTATTAGCTCACATTCAAAACCAACGTTTCGCCTTAGTGGAGCGGGTAGCGGAAGAGGTTGCTGAGCTATTAATGCGAGAGTTCGCTACACCGGGCGTACGTATTACTGTCAATAAACCAGGAGCGGTCGCTCAAGCTCGCAATGTTGGCGTAAAAATTACTCGTGGTACTTTCCCCAATAATTAAACACAAGCGAGAAAGAAACTTTCAATAACATGGAAGGTCATATTTTTTTAACATCGCTACAAGCCATTAAAACTATTTATAAAAATTTCACGTTATTTATTTTGGGTCATGACAAGAGGAAGAGGTAATGATAGATGTTCACCCACTGGGTGTAGCGACGCTGCTTGGCGTCGTCGAGGGATTAACTGAATTTCTACCGGTCTCGTCGACCGGCCACCTGATCATCGTCGGGCACTTATTAGGATTTCAGGGCGACAAAGCGGAAACCTTCGAGATTGTTATTCAATTAGGCTCTATTCTTGCGGTCGTTGTCATGTTTTGGCGCCGTCTGTTTGGACTCATCGGTATCCACTTTGGCAAAGTCCCTCATGAAGGGGTAGGGCAAGGTCGATTATCACTTATCCATATTCTCTGTGGTATGCTGCCTGCAGTGATCTTGGGACTGGTACTCCACGATAAAATTAAAGCGTTATTTACCCCCCAAAATGTCTTCTACTCCTTGATTGCTGGCGGTATTTTATTAATTGTCGCGGAGTGGCTAAAACCCGCTAAACCGAAAGCCGTGGGTATCGACGATATATCGTATCGACAAGCTTTTCTAATTGGTTGTTTCCAATGTTTGGCGCTGTGGCCGGGGTTTTCGCGATCAGGCTCAACGATTAGCGGTGGCTTATTGGTTGGCGTTAGCCGTTTCGCTGCCTCAGAATTCTCTTTCTTACTTGCCGTGCCGATGATGATTGGTGCTACAGGTCTTGATTTAGTAAAGAGTATCGGGTTTCTATCCGTTAGCGATTTACCGATGTTTGCCACCGGTTTTATCGCTGCTTTTATCGTTGCCTTAATCGCAATAAAAGCTTTCCTGACCGTTATTAAGCGTATCTCTTTTGTTGCCTTTGCGTTCTATCGATTTTTTGTGGCATTGCTGGTGTGGTATGTGTTTATGTAGTGGCCATAATAGACGCGTTTGAGTAATTGGTGGATGCCTTAAATGATCAGCGATAGTCGTTATTGAGTATCGCTGATCAGCTTATTTTGGGGCTAGGCTAAGGGGCATCGTTTTGTTCAACAGCTTTGCGATAGGACGTTCTACTAAGTGTTTTCTCTAGATAAGCGTTGACCGTCACAGGCAGCGTTAACCCGCACACTTTCGCCCACTGTAGGGTTTGAGCCATAAAGATATCGGCCAGAGTGAATTCATTACTCGCTAGCCATAGCGTATTTTCGTTCAGACTGATCTGCGAGATGGCGTTGTTGGCTTCATTGGTGAAGTAGCGTACTAGATCTGGGCTACGTTTTTCCTCAGGCACTAAGATTAACTGTTTCAGAAGCCCCCATATACCGGATTCAAGATCTGTGAGTGTGAAACTCAGCCAAGCGTTAACTTTCGCTCTAGCCTCTATGTCGGTGGGGTAGAGTGAGTGATGAGTCGATTTCTCACAGAGATAGAGGCATATCGCCAGTGTCTCGCTAATGGAGAGATCACCCTCTATTAAATAGGGGACTTTCCCAAAGGGATGTGGGGATTGTAAAGGCGAATCTTTTGCGAGCAGATCAACTTTAACAGACTCATAGTCTATCCCTAACTCTTCAAGCGTCCATAAAACTTTCAACGATCGACTTTTAGGAAAACGGTATATCTTCAAGTTAATACCTCATTAAAAAATTTTAGTGGGACGCAAAAAGGAATATTGCGGTGTCTATTTTTATCCCTATTAGCCGTTATTCATCATGAAACCTTTTACCGCCACGGTACGTTGTCGAGTTAGCTCTTCGCGTACGGCTTTCCCGGTAAAACCGGCGGCGACAATTGGCCCGACATTAACTGCTTGGGCTTCTGCAAAAATAGCTTGTAACTGCTGAGCTTGGGGATACGCTTTGTCTTGCCAGCCGAGGCGCCCTCGGACATCGGCTTCGCTGACCAATGCCAGTTGTGCGACCCTTTCAGGTTTACGCCAAGCATCGAGCTGATCAAAGAGGGTAACTAGACGCTCTGCTGGATACTTGTCGACACTGTGAACGACATCGTGGAACTCAGTAATTAAGCGGGCGATATCGCGATAGTGATTGGGAACTTTTAAACGCTGACATAGACTCTCAATTAGCGGTACTCCTGCCATGCCATGGCCGGGATGTGAAGGCCATAATTCAGCTGGGGTTAACCCTTTACCGACATCATGAAACAACGCGGAAAAGCGTAGGGCAGGGTCATCAGTCAACTGAGTCGCCATATCCAATGACATTAGGCTATGAACTCCAGTGTCAATTTCTGGATGCCATTTTGCTGGTGCGGGGACGCCGAATAGGGCGTCGAGCTCTGGAAAGAGCACCGCTAGCGCACCACATTGGCGTAAGACTGAGAAGTAAGTTGAAGGGGAATCACTTAATAGCGCTTTTTCCGTCTCTTTCCAGACCCGTTCGTGAGTCAAATGCTGTAACTCTCCGCTTTGAGTGATCTGCTGCATCAGCATTAAGGTTTCTTCAGCAATGGAGAAACCTTGTGGTGCAAATCGCGCAGCAAAGCGAGCGACTCTCAACACGCGTAGCGGATCTTCAACAAAAGCAACCGACACATGTCGCAGCAAGCGTTGCGCTAAATCTTGCTGGCCGAGCCAAGGATCGATAATCTCCCCTTCAGCGTCTTGTGCCATAGCGTTAATAGTCAAATCGCGACGTTGTAGATCTTCTTCAAGGGTGACTTCTGGGGTGAAACGGGTGTCAAAACCGGTATAACCGCTACCGGTTTTTCGTTCAGTACGCGCAAGGGCATATTCTTCGTGAGTGGTTGGATGAAGAAATACCGGAAAGTCTCGTCCCGCCTGCTGATAACCTAGAGCGAGCAGTTGCTCGGGGGTAGCGCCAACCACTACCCAATCACGGTCAGTAACAGGTAATCCTAATAATCGGTCTCTGACCGCACCACCCACAAGATATTTTTGCACTAATTACATCCAACGATTTTTATTTTTACGACGAGGGATCATGTGGGGTAAAAATAGACCGAAGAGTAAACCGATCCCCAGCACACCGCCACCATATAAGAACCATTGCATGATAATCGCGCGTTGCTTATCGTCGAGTTGCACGTTTGCGGCATCAACTTTTTTCTGCGCAACTATCAATGCATTTTTTAGACGCTGGTTTTCATCTTTTAATTGATTAATGGCGCCGTCACTACCGGCCACTTTTTGTTGCATTTCAGCAGTACGCTGATTCCAGCTATTATCGATATTCGCGAGCTTATCGCTGAGTGTTTTAACCTGTTGTTCCAGCTGGGGAACACGGACTTTAAAACTAGGGTTATCGCTTAGCTGTGATTCCGGGATCCAAGTGGTACGACCTTGTTGATCGCGGATCTGCGCGTAATGTGTCTCAGGGTTGGTGCTAAGCAGTGTGACGGCTTCCCCTGCATTGACTTGTCCAATTAAGCGGTATTGATTCCCTGGACCGCTGCGTACCCACGTAGAAAGGTCATCCGAGATATATCGGGTGGTTTCAGCGTGAGCGAGAGTGGCCGATTGGCCTAGTGTAAGCAGTAAGCAACCTGCAAAAATTATTTTTTTCATTGGATGACAGTTCTAATAGTAAGTGTCGCCACAGTCTGTAGGCGTCAAGTTGTGTTATAAATGAGAAATTTCCTGTTCTCCCCACGGTAGGATCCTAACAAATCAGAGACAGCTCGTCTTTAGTGGATTACCCTGCATGACAATAACAGTGAAAGATTTCGTACCAAAAGCGTAGCAACAGGATAATTATGACCATTGAAATCGAACTAAAGTTTCTTATCGACCCGAATCAAATTGATCTCATTAAGCAGCAGTTGGTGCGCTACCCGCATCGTTACACCTCGCCAGTGCTACTTGCCAACCATTATTATGAAACGGCAGACAACCAATTACGTGGTTGGGATATGGGATTACGTGTCAGAGGGAAAGATGGTCAATATGAAATGACACTGAAGACCGCCGGACAAGAGATTGGTGGGCTACATCAGCGGCCAGAATATAATATCGAGCTTGTCGACAGCCAACTAGATATTCGCTTATTGCCCAAGAATGTCTGGCCTGAAGGGACTGATATTGCTGAACTTCAGCAGCGTCTTACGCCACTTTTTAGTACTGATTTCACCCGTGAGAAGTGGGTAATAAATTTTGGTCAAAGTGAGATTGAAGTCGCTCTCGATCAAGGTGCGGTTAGCGCGGGTGAACAAACGACCCCTTTATTAGAACTGGAGCTTGAACTGCTTCAGGGACAGCGTAGCGATATCTTCGCATTAGCTAATGAATTGGTCGAAAACGGCGGAGTACGATTAGGGTGGCAAAGTAAAGCAGCGCGTGGCTATGGATTAGCGCAGGGAAGTGGTTTACCTATTGTGGCGCCGCTGACGCAGTGTAGTGTGAAACCGAAAGCGAGCTGTGAACAAGGGCTGACGTCCTTACTGAGTGAATTAATCGGCCGCTGGCAGTTACTGGAAACACACTGGATGGCAGGCGATAAACAGATGCCGCCGTTACTCCTCCAAACCTTACTTGCGATTCGTGAAACCTTTTCACTCTTTGGTGGACTTATTCCGCGCTCGGTAAGCAGTGAAATCCGTCAACAATTACTGGCGTTGGAGGCGGTATTACAGCAGAAAAAAATCGAAGCATCCGCGCTCTGCTTTTCTACAGAATGGGTGCTGACCCAGCTTAAATTGGTTGAGATGCTTGTTGAACAACAATGGCGTCAGTCTATTAATGCTCGCCAACTCAAGCGTTTAGAAAGTTCTTTCAAGCGGTTTTGTGATGTGATGTTAAGTCGTTGTGCAGCAGAATTACATGATCTGGCAGCAGAAACGCTTATTCCGAATCAACAGAGTACGACCTTATTGCGACTTGATAAATTAGTTATTGGCATAGGTTTATTAAGTAGCGCTTATCCATCAGAGCAGGTAAATGATTGGTTAGCGCCTTGGTTACTTGCCAGACAACATTTGATCTCTGGCGGCCAAGAGGTACTTCGTTTACCGCTTCCCTCGCGCCCTTTATCGCCATTTTGGCTAACGAGCAATACTGCGAAAGACTCACTTAACCACTAAGAGAGGAATTATGTTGCCACTCCCGTTAGCATTAACTCAGCAAGCGGAACATCGTGTTCAGGATCTGATCTCTCCAGAAGATCCCTTATTTGCTGTCGTCGCATTCAGCGATTTTGTCGCGGATAATCTGCAGCAACATCCCGAGTGGCAACAGCGTTTAGTTGACCAGCGACCACTTGCCGAAGAGTGGCAACAGTATCAACAATGGTTAGATCAGCAGTCAGTGCCGTCAGAAACCGAAGCTCAAGTTATGCGGCGCTTGAGGCTATTTCGTCGCGAGATGCTGGTACGTATTGCCTGGATGCAAACGCTCAATATCGCGACGACGGAGCAAACGCTACAGCAATTGAGCCATTTAGCCGAGGTACTGATTGGTAGCGCGCGGGATTGGTGCTGGCAGCAATGTTGTCAGGAGATGGGAACTCCGACTAACTCGCAGGGCGAGACGCAACCTTTTTTAATCTTAGGGATGGGTAAGTTGGGGGGCGGTGAGCTAAATTTCTCTTCCGATATCGACCTGATTTTCGCATGGCCTGAAAATGGTAGTACGGTAGGGGGGCGACGGGAGTTCGATAATGCGCAATTTTTTATGCGTATGGGACAACGACTCATTAAGCTTCTCGACCAGCAGACGATGGATGGGTTTGTTTATCGTGTCGATATGCGCTTACGACCTTTTGGCGATAGCGGGCCCTTAGTGTTGAGTTTTGCTGCGCTGGAAGATTATTACCAAGAACAGGGGCGGGAATGGGAACGTTACGCGATGGTGAAAGCCCGCTTGATGGGGGCAGAGCCGTCTCCCTATAGTGAAGAATTACAGCAGCTACTACGCCCCTTTATCTATCGCCGCTACATTGATTTTAGCGCTATTCAATCGCTAAGAACGATGAAAGGAAAAATTCATCGGGAAGTGCGGCGTCGTGGGTTAAAAAATAATATTAAGTTAGGGGCTGGAGGAATTCGAGAATGTGAATTCATCGTACAAGTCTTCCAGCTAATTCGCGGCGGAAGAGAGCGTGCATTACAAACGCGATCGTTTTTCGCGGCGTTACAATCAATCGAAACCTTGGGACTATTACCCCAAGAACAAGCTCAAGCACTGTATTCTGGATATATTTTCTTGCGCCGGCTGGAAAATTTGTTGCAAAGCATTGGTGATCAACAAACTCAAACATTGCCTGAAGACGAATTAACTCGCCAACGTTTAGCTTGGGCGATGGGAATGGAAAGTTGGTCGTTATTGGCCAGCGCCCTCGATCGAGTGATGCAAGAAATTCATACTATCTTTGTGGAGCTTATCGGCGAAGAAGAGGCCCGTACTGAAGAGGCCTCAGAACACTATACTCAACACTGGTGGATAGATGCCCCAGACATCGAAGAGCTGCAAGAAGCCACCCCTCAATTAACGGCTGAACAGCAGCAGCAATTATTGTCTTCACTCCAACACTTTCAACATGATATTGGCCGCAAGACGGTGGGGCCTCGAGGACGCCAAGCACTCGATCAGTTAATGCCGGTCATCTTAGCTGAGGTCGTTCCTCGTGCAGACGCTGCCGCGACGTTTTCACGCTTGGCTGAAGTACTGCTCAGCGTTGCGAGTCGCAGCACCTATCTTGAGCTATTTATTCAATATCCCGGTGCCTTGAAACACCTAGTCAGATTATGTGCAGCGTCACCAATGGTCGCGACTGAGCTTGCCCGCCACCCTTTACTGCTCGACGAGTTATTAGATCCGCAGACGCTTTATCAACCCGCACCGAATAACAGTTATCGGGAAGAATTGCGTGAATACCTATTACGGATCCCCCAGGAAGATGAAGAACAGCAAGTAGAGGCCTTACGGCAATTCAAACTGACTCAACAATTACGTATTGCTGCGGCAGATATTGCCGGAACTTTACCCGTAATGAAGGTGAGTGATCACCTCACTTGGTTGGCCGAAGCATTATTAGAAGTTGTCGTCTGGCAAGCATGGCAATTAATGGTTCAGCGCTATGGTCGGCCTAATCATCTTACCGCCGAGCAGGAACCGGGTTTTGCTGTTGTGGGTTACGGGAAGTTAGGGGGCTGGGAATTAGGGTATCGTTCCGATCTAGATTTAGTTTTTTTACATAATTGCCCAGCAGATACCGTCACCACCGGCGAACGCAGTATTGAAGGACGCCAGTTTTATTTGAAGATGGCACAGAGGATTATCCATCTTTTTAGTACTCGAACCGCCTCAGGAATCCTCTACGAGGTCGATGCAAGGTTACGACCTTCTGGCTCAGCGGGTATGCTGGTGACGACTTTCGAAGCATTCGAAGATTATCAACGCAAAGAAGCGTGGACTTGGGAACATCAAGCCTTAGTTCGAGCTCGCATGGTTTTTGGCGATGCAGGGTTACAACAGAAGTTCACGCAAATCAGACAAAGTATCCTCTGTCGTCCCAGAGAGGCCGGTCAGCTTACCGTTGAGGTAACAGAGATGCGTGAGAAAATGCTTAAGCACTTGGGTAATAAATATCTTCCTAAGTGGGATATCAAAGCTGATCAGGGTGGAATCATTGATATTGAATTTTTAGCTCAGTATTGGGTCCTAAGGTTTGCAGCACAGCATCCTGATCTCACGCGTTGGTCAGATAATGTGCGAATTTTTGATCTGTTAACCCATCATGGCATTTTAACGGAAAACAATGCACAGGCCCTGACTCAAGCCTATATCACCCTGCGTGATGCGTTACATCATTTAGCGTTGCAGGGAGAGAACGGTGTAGTGGATGAGCAACAATTTCTTGCTCAGCGTTCGGTTACACGAGCAACTTGGTTGCATTGGTTAGCACCAGAGAAATAGCGCTACGACCTGAGCCCCGCCATTCTGATTGGGCTGTGGTATGATAAGCGCAAAATGTTAAATAAATCTAGCTTGGAGTTGCTGGCATGAAGGTTTCACTGCCTGAATTTAATCGTGCAGGAGTATTGGTGATTGGCGATGTAATGCTTGATCGCTATTGGTACGGACCAACACAACGGATTTCTCCGGAAGCCCCAGTCCCTGTCGTCAAAGTCGATGAAGTGGAACAACGCCCAGGTGGTGCAGCGAACGTTGCAATGAATATTGCTTCCCTCGGTGCGCCATCACGTATCATCGGTTTGACGGGTGAAGATGAAGCGGCTGAACAGCTTAATGCAGCATTGACTGAAGTAGGGGTCGATTGTCAATTCGTGACTCTGGCAACTCATCCGACCATTACTAAGTTAAGGGTGCTTTCTCGTAATCAGCAACTCATTCGTTTGGATTTTGAAGAGCCCTTCGAACTCCAGCAAAGTGCGAAAATTACCGAACGTATGCCGAGTGCTTTGGATAATATCGGTGCGGTGGTGCTGTCAGATTACGCCAAAGGTGCATTATCAGATATTCAACCCTTGATCACTCAGGCGAGAGAAGCGGGTATCCCTGTCCTCATCGATCCTAAAGGTCATGATTTTACACGCTACCGTGGGGCGACATTGCTCACGCCAAATTTATCGGAATTCGAAGCGGTGGTGGGTAAATGCCATAATGATCAGCAGCTGGTCGAAAAAGGCATGGCATTGCTGGAAAGTTGCCAACTCAGTGCCTTACTCGTTACACGTTCCGAACAAGGTATGACCCTGTTGCAACCTGGAAAATCACCGTTTCACCTCCCGACACAAGCACAGGAAGTGTTCGATGTGACTGGGGCTGGCGATACCGTTATCGGGGTGTTGGCCGCCTCACTCGCCAATGGTTGTACCTTGGAAGAGGCAAGTTTCTTAGCGAATACCGCAGCAGGAATTGTGGTAGGGAAACTTGGTACGTCAACGGTCACGCCGATTGAACTGGAAAATGCATTGCATGCCCGGCCTGAAGATGGATTTGGCATCATGAACCCAGTCAGGTTACAAAAAGCCTTGGCTGCCGCGCGTCAGCGTGGTGAAAAGATTGTGATGACGAACGGATGTTTCGATATTTTGCATGCAGGCCATGTCTCTTATCTAAACCATGCCCGTAAATTGGGTGATAGACTGATTGTAGCGGTAAATAGCGACGCATCGACAGCACGGTTGAAAGGTCCTACCCGTCCCATCAATACCCTTGAGAATCGAATGGTTGTTCTTGGGGCATTGGGAGCAGTCGACTGGGTCATCCCTTTTGAAGAAGATACTCCTCAACGATTGATCGCTGAATTATTGCCTGATTTACTGGTTAAGGGGGGGGATTATCGTCCAGAAGAGGTAGCCGGTGGCGAAGAAGTCATCGCTAACGGTGGCGAAGTGCGGATACTAAACTTTGAAGAAGGTCTCTCGACGACTAATATTATCAACAAGATTACTAGCCACTAATCTACTCTTTGACGTCGCCGGATACTGGCGACGTCAAAGCCGTTAGTCGTGTTTGACATCCGGTACAATCGGCGTCTCGCTTGAGACTTCGGCAGGGCTAACTTCTTGCGGTTCGGTGCCAGCCGCTTGCTTACCTTCCAGTGCATCAAGGCGCTTCTCTAGTAATGCCAACTTTTCTCTTGTACGCACTAAGACTTGTGTTTGTACATCAAACTCATCACGGTTAACCAACTCCATACGGCTGAGCTGTGCTTGGAGGACTTGACGGATTTTCTTTTCTACGTCATCACCAAGATTACGAATTCCCTGAGGTAAGGAGTCTTGAACTTGGCGAGCGATTTGTTCAATTTTTTTTGCGTCAATCATAATTATTTCCCGAGGTTAACGCCGGAGTAACTCTGAGAATTCTGGCGTGCAGGCTGTTGGTTACTTAAGTGTAATCGCTAATTCATCATGGCGAAACCTAATTTTCAGCACACGAAAAGCTAATTTTGGTCTTAGCGCTTGATTGCGCATTAATAATTTTGCCGATATAGTGAAGATGCTTATTCTCAGGGCGGGGCGCAATTCCCCACCGGCGGTAAATCAGTCATTCTGAAAGCCCGCGAGCGCTTTGGCGATGTCGCTAAAGGTCAGCAGATCCGGTGTAAATCCGGGGCCGACGGTTATAGTCCGGACGGGAGAGGGTAAAAGATACTGTTTCGATCATTGCGATCTCTGCTGTATTACTACGTCTATCGACGTCACTCCTATGCCCTGATTCTGGTAATTTTATTAATATATATAGGATTTTTTACCATGAATCAGAACACACTTTTATCTGAATTCGGCACGCCAGAACAGCGTGTAGAGTCGGCTTTACAAGCACTTCGTGAAAACCGAGGCGTTATGGTTTTAGACCATGAAGATCGCGAAAATGAAGCCGATATGATTTTTGCTGCGCAAAGTATGACAGTGGAGCAGATGGCACTGACCATCCGCCACGGTAGTGGTATTGTCTGCTTATGCATCACAGAGCAACGCCGTGAGCAATTGGCGCTACCAATGATGGTTGAGAATAACTCGAGTGCCTACGGCACTGGGTTTACGGTAACTATCGAAGCTGCTCAGGGCGTGACTACTGGTGTTTCCGCAGCTGACCGCTTAACGACGGTGCGAGCAGCTATCGCTGAGAACGCAGTACCAGGCGACCTTAACCGCCCTGGTCATGTTTTCCCATTACGTGCCCGTGAAGGGGGAGTACTCACCCGTGGGGGACATACTGAAGCCACTATTGATTTAGTGAGACTCGCCGGTTACGCCCCTGCAGGTGTGTTGTGCGAACTGACCAATGACGATGGCACTATGGCCCGTGCGCCGGAAGCGATTGTGTTTGCTAAACAGCATAATATGCCAGTAGTCACTATTGATGATCTGGTGGCATGGCGCCAGCAGCACGATCAGCAGAAAGCGGTCTAATTTTACAACCTAATGGTTCGGCTTAGGGCAAGTATTAGCGTTAAGTCGGTACCATTAGGCCTTTTAAATAATTAATAGCCTTTAGTGTGAAAAGATAAGCCACATACTGACCCTTAAAGCAGTGAAATCCCCTGCATAATATTTTCGTGAGTAACGGGTTCGAGCAGGTAGTCGAGTCCACCATCTATTAAAAGTATTACAATAATAAAAATAATCGAACAATAGAGTAAGTATAATTTAAACAACATTTGTTTAATGATAATTTTCTGAGTAGTAATTGGTATTTTCTTTATAAAATTAAACTCTTCTTCAGATATTGTCTTCAACCAACGTTCTTTATTATTGTAGCTTTTTATTTGTAGTAATTTCCCATACACACCAGGCCGTATACGAGGCCAATATCTTTGAGGGAAACTTTCCAACCAATAAAAATTGGGATATTTTCTAAATCTTCTGTAATAATTTTTATCTAATTTTTCAAAAATAACTGCGTTCTTTTTATCATATAGATAAAATATAATCGCTACTGAGATCAATATTAAACCAATAATTATTTTGCTTGTCTTCATTTTTTCTCGGTAATGCTATATAAAATGTTACCTACCGATTCGCCATAAGAAGCTCCTGCTTCGGCTCCTATTATACTTAAGCTAACAGCGCAGCCTATAGTGTTCCAAGGCCCGGTAAGTGCCATCGCAAGGCATAATGATACCCCTAATGTTCCACCAGCCATGCTTCCCGTAAATTTCCCTATCTCTCTAAACGTAGTCTGCTTACACTCATTAGCTCTTCCCAACGAACAGGCATGATAGATTTCGTTTGCTGAATTCAACACGCTAAAACCGATACCTACGTAACCCGTCGTTTTCATTATCTTGACTAGCTTACTGGCATTTTTAAGATGTGTAGCATAGCCAGGGATTACGCGGGTACCGGATTTTTTCCAGTGATGCACGATTGATTTAGAAGAGAGCCGTAAAGCTGACTTGATTTTTTTATCCTGAGGCAGGTCCAGTACCTGACGTAAAAATGAATGCTTAAGCAATGTATCAAGCTGGGAGAAAAGAATTCCACGGCGTAAGTAGTAGGCCTCACCGCCTAGTACCGCATTGCCGATATAAGTCGATTTATATAATTGGTCGATTTGATTTAAAATTTTATTAATTTTGTTGAAGTAGACTTCACCGACCGTGCCGGCGATACCGATACCTGTTGAGGCAATAGAAGAAAAATTGGATAGTGTAGCGTAATTATCAAGGAAAAAATCGCGGTCAATTCCTTCGATTTCAACAGCTTCTAAGGCCTGTTGGGTTGTCTTTTGGGCGGCGATCAACTGAGCTAATTCTTCCTCACAAGGGTACTCAGGATCGGCAAGCAGTAAAATATTCCCTGCCTTAATGATACTATCGTCCTGGCCATTCAGTTTTCTAAATAATGCGATAGCTTTTGATGGAGATTCATCTGTAAAAATCTCATTTTCTAATTCCTTCAGTGTTGCATCTCTATTGACGATTATAAAACCAAGTGTTTCTCTCCTTTCTGCTAGTTCATTACCGTTAATTACCTTTATCAGTGCATTGACATTCCCGTCATCGTGAAAATGGATATCACAGGATAACTGATTAATATTAACATTTATTTTACTTTGTAAGCGAAAAGACACTTTTCCTGGACTTATGTTGAAATAGTCTAATGAAAAGATAGGTTTTCCATCGTAAATTGTTTGATCAGTGCCCCAATATCCTAAATCATCGTCGACATAGTCTACCTCTCCATCCATTCTGACCCACTCGCAGAATTTATTTACATCATAATAGGATTCACCATTTCTACCACTGATACTGATCCCGTAGAATTTGCACTCTCCGTAGAGAACATGACGAGTATAAATAGAAACCCAAATATCCTCGGAAAAATTTATTTTGATCGATGCCGAAAAGCTCTCGATATCAAACCATAGATAAGGAGGCGGATCGCTAAATTCTTCAGGAATGGGAGTCAAAAATGATATATCAGTAACTAAAGTTGTCGCATAGCTAAGGGAACGGCTATCGCTATACAAATAATCATAGGGATTGAAATCGCTATTGCTCTCGGCAGTGTCATCGTAACTATCGTAATAATCATCAATCTCTTTTGTAACTCTCTCTTCTTCAGCAATCAGTTCTTGTAGAGAATCCTTTAAAATTTGTACATCTTTTTGCTCTAAGTACTCAGACGGATTTCCTTGCTGCTCATCGATGATATATTCTAAGTCACCCCTTTTATCTCTTATTTTTTTCAGTTGATCGTAATATTTACTTTCATTAAAGAAGTAGCCAGAAAATGTAATTTCAAACCCTAATATTCCTTGGTTATCTTTATGAAAAAGAGGCTTTTTAAATATGCTCATAATCACTCCTTGATTCGTTCAGCCCTTTATACTCTTTTATAGAGGGAAAATTTGCTTAAAAAGTCTCAATTGATGAGGATAAAATTTGTTTAATATCAAACTTCATTCAATCAATCGAAAAATCACTCTAATAGCTGATATTCAATTTTTTTGAAAATGATCATCATCTGCTGCTAGGTGTGATTTTGGCTGAGGAGCGTATTCTAGACTCAAATTTTTAGTTAAGGAGTCTACTACCATGCAACGAATGCCCGCGCTTTTTCTTGGCCATGGTAATCCCATGCATGCCATTCAGGAAAATCGTTACACCGACGTATGGCGTCAACTTGGCGAACAACTTCCTCGGCCTACTGCTATCCTAGTTATCTCGGCGCATTGGGTGACACGAGGAACAGCCGTTACAGCGATGAGTCATCCGAAAACGATCCACGATTTTGGACAGTTCCCTCAGGCATTGTTCGATGTTCAGTATCCGGCTCCAGGTGATCCGCGATTAGCGGAAAAGATTAAGCAACAGCTTGCCCCGTTAAATGTGAGAGCAGACTATGATTGGGGGCTCGACCATGGAACTTGGGGAGTCTTAGTAAAAATGTACCCTAATGCTGATATACCTGTGGTGCAATTAAGCCTAGATGTCGCATTAACGCCTGCAGAACATTATCAACTGGGGCAACAGTTATCCTCGTTACGTGACGAAGGCGTTATGATATTGGCGAGTGGCAACACTGTGCACAATTTAGCAATGGCGCGTTGGGGTAAAGAGGGGAATATCTATCCTTGGGCGGAAGGTTTTGATCAGCGGGTCCAAGACGCCTTAGCGTCAACAACGGGTGATAGCCACCATCCGTTAATCGACTATATGCAGTTACCGGATGCAAGGTTAGCGAATCCTACCCCTGAACACTTTCTACCTTTATTGTATATTTTGGGTGCGGCACGGTCCGATGACACAATAACGGTACCGGTGACAGGAATGGATATGGGCAGTATTAGTATGACAAGTGTAGTAGTGCAGTGAGAGGGCCAAACTAACGTCGGCAAATCAAAAAGACTTTGCCAACGCTATCATCTAATTATCCGCGAAACGGATTACCTGCACGAGGTGTACTGGCCACTGGGGTAGATGAGTGAGTAACTGGAGCTGTTGAATTCAACGATGCTTGTTGCGTCCGTACCGGCGCTACACCATCGGCACGGTTATCTTGTACGGGATTATCCGGAGCAACGGCTTGAGGAGAGGTCGAGACATCCTTACCTAAGGTGCTATTTAACGCGATAATGTCTTGCTCATTAAGCGTACCTAAGGCGTATTTGATATTGATTTGGTTAATCAAATAGCCGTAGCGAGCATCGGAAAGCTGTTGCTTAGCGTTGTACAGCGTGGTTGTTGCATCCAACACATCGACAATTGTACGAGTACCAACTTGATAACCCGCTTCCATCGCATCCAATGAGCTTTGTGCGGACACCACAGCTTGACGGTAAGCATCAATACTACTGATGGACGCGTTGACATTATTAAATGACGAACGCACAGTTTGTACTGCTGAACGGTGTGCGCTCTCTAATTTCTCGCTGGAGCTAACAAAGCTATATTCAGCTTGTTTTACCTGCGAGGTGACAGAACCACCGGTGTATAGCGGGATAGATAGACTCACACCAACTTGGTTGTTCCCCGCGATTGAATCTTGAGTGGTGGTAGTAGTGTGAGCACGGTACCCTTGATACTTAGTGTTGGTCAGTCCTGTTGAGGCATTTAAGCTCAACGTTGGCATATGGCCAGTTTCATAATAACGAATTTGCTCACGGGCTAAGTCTTTTGATAGACGAGCAGAGAGTAAGGACAAGTTATGATTTTCAGCTTTCGTCAATAAAGCATCGATCGGCTGTGGTCTTTCCGTTTTAAAACGGCCGATATCCAGTGAAGACAGGGAGAAGTAACTATTTCCCGTTACCTGACGCAGAGCCTCCATCTTATTATCGATATCATTACGTGCGGTAACTTCACTCGCTAATACGCTATCGTATTGCGCGCGGGCATTTTGCACATCGGTAATCGCCACAAGTCCTACATTGAAACGTTGAGTGGTCTGATCGAGCTCGCGATAAATAGATTGTTTCTGTGCTTCAACATAAGAGAGCGTATCGATCGCATTAAGCACATTAAAGTAGGCGGTCGCAGTATTAAGAATCAGGTCTTGTTGAGCGACTTGATAAGTGACATCTTGAATCCCTGCCGTTTTCTCTTGCAGAGTCAGTGCACGCCATTTCGACATATCAAAAATAGTTTGGGTAAGCTGTAAGGAACCAGCCCAAGCATTAGAACGTACGCCGCTGTTGTCCCGATAACCGCTATTGAAGGTGTAGTCGCCACCTAGCCCCAGCTGAGGTAGTAATGGGCTGCGAGATTCATTAATTTTTTCAAACGCAGCATCACGATCGGCCGCTGCACTACGTAAATCAGGATTGGTATCACGTGCTTGTTGATAAACTTGTAATAAGTTTTCAGCGTGGCCTAAAGTACTGAAGCCAGCTAAGCTCAGACCAACGAGTACGGGGAGCAATTTTTTCATTTGCGTTCCTTTGTGTTGCAGCGAAATTGCAAAAATAAAGTTGTCAGGTCAAAAAAATTTTTCGAATTGTACCAGACAGACAGAATGAAATAAGTTGGCTGAACGTGCCTTACTTGGCGCGTTAGCGTAAAATATTAACTTAATAGCCCAGTTTTCTAGTAAAAAATCGTCCTAGGACATTGGAACCACTCTACATCCGAGGTCTATTATATGTGCAAAAAGCCAAAATCTCCCACCCAATTTACACGCGATGATGTTGAAATTTTGCACCAAGAACCCATGTATAAGGGATTCTTTTCAATCACTAAATATCAATTTCGTCACCGCCTCTACGCGGGAGGTATGAGCGAGCCTGTCGTCCGCGAAGTTTTTCAACGCGGAAAAGCGGTTGTTTTGCTTCCCTATGATCCGATTCGTGATGAAGTGATATTAATTGAACAAATTCGTATTCCGGCGCTAGAGACAGCGAAAACTCCTTGGCTGATTGAGTTAGTCGCGGGAATATGTGAGGCGGGAGAGTCGGATGAAGAGGTAGCGCGTCGCGAAGCGAAAGAAGAAGCCGGTATTGAGGTGGGCCGGACTAAGCCTTTGCTCAGTTATCTATCCAGTCCAGGTGGCAGTAGTGAGAGGCTGGCGATATTTATTGGAGAGGTCGACGCGACCAAAGCAGAAGGGAATCATGGGTTAGCGAGTGAAAACGAGGACATTCTTGTGAGAGTCGTGAGTCGTGAACTCGCTTATCAGTGGGTCGAGTCGGGAATTATCGATAATGCCGCTTCCATTATCGCCCTTCAGTGGCTTGCCCTGCATCATGAGCAAATACGTAATGAGTGGTTATCTTCATGAAACAGCAATACACCCCCAATTTCCCAGAAATGATGCGCTTAAATGAAACAAACTATGCGCAATTACGGAGATTGATCCCTAAAGACGAAGCCGAGGGTGCCAGCTTAACCTATCAAGTGAATGGCACCCATTATCAAGTGGTGATCGAAGAATCTACGCGTTACACCACGCGTGTTATGATTAAACAAGTGGCGCCAGTCGTCAGTTACTGGCAGTTACCCTCGATGTCTGTCAGGTTATATCATGATGCGATGGTTGCAGAAGTGTGTTCGACACAACAGATCTATCGCTTCAAAGCACGCTATGATTACCCTAATCGGAAACTGCACCAACGTGATGAAAAACATCAAATTAACCAGTTTCTGTCGGAATGGCTACGTTATTGTCTGGTGCAAGGTGTGATGGCGACGCCATTGCCTGAGATGTGAGGCAATAGTGATTTCAACGCGGATAAAAGGTGAGTTGTAGTGAATTCTTTAGTGCCAGAGGTCGCTGATACACGGAGCATTCGTCTCCTACAACTTACTGATATGCATCTCTTCAAGACTCCGCAAGAGAGTTTATTAGGGGTCAACACTTGGCAAAGCTATCAAGCGGTAATCGACGCGGTTATCGCGGAACAACGCCATATCGATTTGATTATTGCTACCGGTGACCTCGCTCAAGATCATAGTCCTGAGGCTTACCATGCTTTCGCAAAAGGCATTAGCCGACTACAGAAGCCGTGCGTATGGCTACCTGGAAACCACGATTTCCAGCCCGCCATGGTGAAAACCTTGGCAAACGAGGGGATCTGTGACCAAAAATCGGTACTATTAGGTGATCAGTGGCAGCTACTTTTACTCGATAGCCAGGTACATGGCGTTCCCCATGGGTTACTGAGCGACTATCAGTTGCAATGGCTAAGCGATGCGCTGGCGCAATATCCTCAGCGCCACAGCATCATTTTACTTCACCACCATCCTATTCCTTCGGGTTGCACGTGGTTAGATACGCATAGCTTGCGTAATTCGCATCAATTAGCCGAGGTATTACAGGGCTACCCGCTCGCTAAAACGGTCGTCTGTGGCCATATTCACCAAGAGATGGATGATCGTTGGCAGGGGCGACGTGTGCTGTCTACGCCTTCGACGTGCGTACAGTTTCAACCGCAATGTACCGGATTTACTATCGATAACCAGTCTCCAGGCTGGCGTTGGTTAGAGTTACGCCCAGACGGAGAGATAGCCACTGAAGTGCAACGTCTGGTCAATGGACAATTTCAGCCCGATTTTCATTCTGAAGGGTATTAAAAATGCCGACATTGCTCTATCTGCATGGTTTCAACAGTTCGCCACGCTCCGAAAAGGCTACACTTTTTGCTGAGTGGTTGGCGCAGAGTGCCCCAATGGTCACTTTACAGATCCCAGAATTACCCGCAACGCCGGAGAAAATATCGTCTTTTCTAGACTCGACATTTATGCAAAGTGGTGAACGCCCGGTAGGAATTATCGGGTCGTCGTTAGGGGGCTATTATGCGACATGGCTATCGCAACGTTACGCTGTTCCGGCGGTAGTGATTAACCCGGCGGTCAAGCCATTTGAGCTATTATTAAATTTCTTAGGCGATAATCAGAATCCCTACACAGGGCAGAAATATGTGTTAGAGTCTCGCCATATAAATGACCTAAAGACACTTGAAGTAACCCCATTAGTCGCGCCTGAATTGCTCTGGTTACTGCAACAGACTGGTGATGAGGTATTAGATTATACTCAAGCCGTTGCTTACTATTCAGCATGCCGTCAAACGGTAGAAGAGGGAGGGAATCATGCTTTTCTCTCTATCGAGCGCCACTTTCCATCGATAATCGAGTTTTTTGGTTTAACGCATTGTTAACCGCTCACTCTGTATAAACGAAAGAAGATAATGACTCAATCAAGTTATAACGCTGCCGATATCGAAGTTCTCACCGGACTTGAGCCCGTACGACGTCGTCCCGGTATGTATACCGATACTGTTCGTCCTAATCATTTAGCACAAGAAGTGATTGATAACAGTATTGATGAAGCGCTAGCCGGACATGCTAAGCGTGTTGAAGTCATTCTCCATGCGGATCAGTCACTGGAAGTGATCGACGATGGACGAGGAATGCCTGTTGATATCCACCCCGAAGAAGGCGTGCCCGCAGTAGAGCTGATTCTTTGTCGGCTACATGCCGGGGGGAAATTCTCCAATAAAAACTACCAGTTCTCCGGTGGTCTCCACGGCGTCGGAATCTCTGTGGTTAACGCCCTCTCTACACGCGTAGAAGTCACGGTAAAACGTGGCGGTGAAGTCTACGATATGGCTTTTGAAAATGGCGACAAAGTACAAGATTTGGTAGTTACAGGAACGGTTGGTCGTCGTAATACGGGAACGCGTGTCCATTTTTGGCCTGATAGCCACTTTTTTGATACACCAAAATTCTCTGTCAGTCGTCTCAGTCATCTTTTAAAAGCGAAAGCTGTCCTGTGCCCTGGCGTGGAAATTGTTTTTAAAGATAAAGTCAACGATAGCGAACAACGCTGGTGTTATGAGGATGGTCTAACGGATTATCTTCGTGAGGCGGTCAATGGACTCCCCGTTTTGCCTGAGGAACCCTTTGTCGGCTCGTTTTCCGGTGAAACCGAAGCGGCTGATTGGGCGTTACTGTGGTTGCCGGAAGGCGGAGAGTTGCTCACCGAAAGTTACGTTAACTTGATACCAACCATGCAAGGGGGAACCCATGTCAATGGACTGCGTCAAGGGTTGTTGGACGCAATGCGTAACTTCTGCGAATACCGAAATATCCTGCCGCGCGGGGTAAAACTCTCCGCAGAGGATATCTGGGATCGTTGCGCTTATGTATTATCGGTCAAGATGCAGGATCCACAATTTGCAGGACAGACTAAAGAACGCTTATCGTCGCGTCAAACTGCCGGATTTGTGGCTAGCGTCGTCAAAGACGCCTTCAGTTTATGGCTGAATCAAAATGTACACATTGCAGAACAATTGGCAGAACTCGCCATTGCCAGCGCACAACGGCGCTTACGGGCAGCCAAAAAGGTGGTGCGTAAGAAACTGACTAGTGGTCCGGCATTGCCAGGTAAATTAGCTGACTGTACCGCACAAGATTTGACTCGGACCGAACTCTTTCTGGTTGAAGGGGATTCTGCTGGGGGATCAGCAAAACAGGCTCGGGAGCGAGAGTTCCAAGCTATTATGCCGTTGAAAGGAAAAATCCTTAACACTTGGGAAGTTTCTTCCGACGAGGTGTTGGGTTCTCAAGAAGTCCATGATATCTCGGTAGCCATTGGTATTGACCCCGATAGTGAGGATCTCAGTCAGCTACGTTACGGTAAAATCTGTATTTTAGCCGATGCAGACTCCGATGGATTACACATCGCGACCTTATTATGTGCGTTATTCGTCAAACACTTCCGAAACTTGGTACGTAACGGGCATGTCTATGTTGCCATGCCTCCCTTGTACCGTATCGATTTAGGGAAAGAAGTACACTATGCGCTCGATGACGACGAGAAGGATGTCATCATCGATAAATTAAGCCGTAAACGCGGTAAAATCAGTGTACAGCGCTTCAAAGGATTAGGCGAAATGAACCCCTCACAACTGCGGGAAACAACGCTAGATCCGAATACTCGTCGTCTGGTGCAGCTGACTATTAGTGATGAGGATGAAGCGGAAACGCTACGGGTGATGGATATGCTGCTGGCGAAGAAACGTTCGGAAGATCGTCGGAACTGGCTACAAGAGCAAGGAGATCAGGTCGAGATCGAACTCTGATCCCCAAGGTTATTACCCCTGGCCAAAGATATCGGTCAGGTGTTTTTGATAGTCACGAAGATAGGTCGGGACGTCAGGACGCTTAATCACGTCGTTGCAGATAAAGGTTGGATGTGCAGTCATCCCCAAAAATTGGAAGGCTTTGTGCGTATGCAGATAAACGCCGTCTACGCCAACACCTTCGAAAAATTGCTCTTTATCGGTAAAGGCTTGCAGGGGGGCATTCCACGTTAATGACAGCATGTATTGCTTGCCCTGTAATAGGCCACCAGAACCATAATGTTTTTCGCTATCGGCCCGACTGCGTCCATCATTGGCATAAAGTCGTCCATGTCCGAAGGTAAAAACTTCATCGATGTATTTCTTAACTGTCCATGGCTCTCCCATCCACCAGCCTGGCATTTGCAAAATAAGGCTATCGGCCGCGACAAACTGTTCGATCTCTTGTTCGATATCGTAGTCATCGGTCACACAAACTTTAGTCACTTTGTGACCTAAGGCTTTGAGTGTCTCTTCCGCGGAATTGGCCAGAGTATGGTTGAGTTCGCCTTGCGAGTGGCCGAAGGTGGTACCACCATCAATAATGTGGATGTGGCTCATCTGTCTTCTCTCATATCAAATTAGGGGAGTTGTCCTTAAGGATTATCCATGATTTTTACTTAGATAATTAACGCTCTATGCGGTAGCAGTACAGAGCAAAATCAGAGTTATTGTGACTAACGATGTCGAATAAGGTACTATCGCGGACAAATAATCCCGCCAAAAATATGCATCTCGGGAGCGAAGTGAGGAAAAATTCATGAGTGTAATCACGCAGGACGGTGTCGAGCGCCGCGCACTACACGAATTTACTGAGAATTCTTATCTCAATTATTCGATGTATGTCATTATGGATCGCGCATTGCCTTATATTGGAGACGGCCTTAAACCGGTACAGCGTCGCATCATTTATGCGATGTCAGAATTGGGCCTCAATGCCAGTGCAAAATTTAAAAAGTCGGCGCGTACTGTCGGTGATGTGCTCGGTAAGTACCATCCTCACGGTGATAGCGCCTGTTATGAAGCCATGGTGCTCATGGCACAACCTTTCTCCTATCGTTACCCGCTAATCGATGGGCAAGGTAACTGGGGGGCGCCTGATGATCCCAAGTCTTTTGCTGCCATGCGTTATACAGAGTCAAGACTCTCTAAATATGCGCAAACCTTATTAGCAGAGTTGGGGCAGGGAACGGTCGATTTTATTCCTAATTTCGATGGCACGCTTGAGCAGCCGAAAATGTTGCCTGCGCGTTTACCCAACATCTTACTTAATGGCACGACCGGTATTGCGGTAGGCATGGCAACAGATATCCCGCCGCATAACTTGCGCGAAGTGGCCCAAGCGACCATATCGCTTATCGATAAACCTGAGACATCCTTAGAAGCACTTCTCGATATTGTGCAAGGTCCAGATTTCCCGACGGAAGCGGAAATCATTACACCACGTAAAGAGATCCGTAAAATTTACGAAACGGGGCGCGGGAGTATCCGCCAGCGCGCGGTTTGGCAAATGGAAGACGGTGAAATTGTCGTCACAGCTTTACCTCATCAAGCATCGGGTTCGAAGGTATTGGAACAGATCGCGACTCAGATGCGTAATAAAAAGCTACCTATGGTCGAAGATCTTCGCGATGAATCTGACCATCAAAGCCCGACTCGTATCGTAATAGTGCCGCGTTCAAATCGTGTTGATAGTGAAGCATTAATGAATCACCTTTTTGCTACCACCGATTTAGAAAAAAGCTATCGTGTTAACTTGAATATGATTGGCTTAGATAACCGACCAGCGGTTAAAAACTTACGAGAAATCCTCAGTGAGTGGCTAGTGTATCGACGTGACACAGTACGTCGTCGCTTATCGTATCGTTTAGAAAAAGTCTTAAATCGCTTACATATTTTAGAAGGCCTACTGGTCGCTTTCTTGAATATCGATGAAGTCATTGAAATCATTCGCAATGAGGATGAGCCTAAACCTGCATTAATCGCTCGCTTCGGGCTAAGTGAGACTCAAGCTGAAGCTATTCTCGAATTAAAACTTCGTCATCTCGCCCGTCTTGAGGAAATGAAGATTCGCGGTGAACAAGACGATCTCGAAAAAGAGCGCGATGAACTTCAAGCACTCTTAGCTTCAGACCGTAAAATGAACACGTTACTGAAGAGAGAGTTACAAGCCGATGCTAAGTTGTATGGCGACGACCGCCGTTCACCTCTGCAAGAGCGAAGCGAAGCTAAAGCAATTAGCGAAACAGATTTAGTTCCTTCTGAACCGGTGACTGTTGTGCTGTCACAAATGGGCTGGATTCGTGCTGCACGAGGCCATGATATCGACCCAACAGGATTAAGCTATAAAGCAGGAGATAGTTACTTAGCCTCAGCAAAGGGTAAGAGTAACCAACCCGTCAGCGTAATTGATTCTACTGGCCGTAGTTATACCTTAGATCCGAGTACTCTTCCTTCTGCTCGAGGGCAGGGAGAACCAATCACTGGTAAAATTACCCCGCCTCCAGGGGCGACCGTTCAACAGGTATTGATGGAAGCAGATGATACCCAATTACTGATGGCATCCGATGCGGGTTATGGTTTTATCTGTACCTTTGCAGACTTACAATCACGGACTAAATCAGGTAAGGCCTTACTGACATTACCTGATCAATCGAAAGTCATGACGCCACAAATTATTGATCCCAATAACGATCAGTTACTGGTGATTACTGAAGCGGGTCGAATGCTGATGTTCTCTGTCAAAGATCTTCCTCAATTATCGAAAGGAAAGGGAAATAAAATAATTTCCATTCCAAGCGCCGATTTCACGGCCGGGAAAGACAAACTGTTATGGCTACTTTTATTAAACGAACAAAATAGCGTTACGCTTTATGTCGGTAAACGTAAGCTGAAACTTCGTAGTGAAGAGTTACAGAAATTCAAAGCAGAGAGAGGCCGTAAAGGGACATTATTACCGCGGGGATTACAACGTATTGACCGGGTTGATATTGAATAATCTTTTTACTCTGCGAAATAGAGAAAGCTAAGGTAAGGAGTATCGTGTAGAGAGCTTTTAGCTTATGCGATACCTCTCTTGTTTGAAGAACATTGAAGAGAAGAACGTTTACAGTCTTCTTATTTGAGGGTCATATGCTGTTAATTTTACGAGCGATTATCGTCGTTGTGTATTCTATTTTAGTTTGTATAGTCGGTTGTATATGGTGTCTTTTTTCACCTCGCAATCCTCGGCATGTGGCGACCTTCGCGCATATGTTCGGTAAATTAAGCCACGTTTTCGGTATTACGCTGGATATTCGTAAGCCTAAAGGAATTGAGAACGTCGGTAACGCCATCTATATCGCCAATCACCAAAACAATTACGATATGGTAACCGCTGCGAATATGGTCCAAGCACCAACTGTAACCGTTGGGAAAAAAAGCTTAGCATGGATCCCTTTTTTCGGTCAGTTATATTGGTTAACGGGCAATTTACTGATTGATCGCGACAACAAGGCAAAAGCACACGGCAGTATCAACCAAGTTGTGGAACAGTTAAAAAATGGTCGTGTATCATTCTGGATGTTTCCAGAAGGAACACGCAGTCGCGGGCGTGGTTTGTTACCGTTTAAAACCGGAGCTTTTCACGCAGCATTAGCAGCGGGCGTACCGATTATTCCCATCGTCGTCTCGGACACTCATAATCAAATTAAGCTTAACCGACTAAAGAATGGTTTAGTGATTGTCGAAATGCTACCGCCAATTGATACTAGCGCTTTCAAAGATCAGTCTGCAAGAAAGTTGACTAATTATTGCCGCGAAGTGATGCAGCAGAAATTAGATGAATTAAACGCCGAAGTTGCACGTCGTGAAACAGACCGCGTTAATTAATTACGCCTTATATCAAGGCTCACACATTACCGTTTTGTTTAAGGTTCTTCGTTAATGGCTTTTTCCCGGCGTAAATTTATACAGTATTCAGCGGTGGCAGTGGTCGGTCCGACGTTGCTTCCTAAAACGGTTCTTGCTGCAGACAACGAGGGGAGTAATCCACTCTATATTCCGCCATTAATCGAGTCCCGCCGTGGACAGCCCATTTTCTTAATGATGCAGGAGGCTCACTGGGCCTTTAATGGGCGTAACCAGGCTGATTGTATCGGCTTTAATGGCATGTATTTAGGGCCAACCGTGAAGGTTTGGAACGGTGACGATGTTAAGCTGATTTACAGTAATCGCCTGGCCGAATCTGTCTCCATGATGGTCAGTGGGCTACATGTACCAGGTCCGTTATGTGGTGGTGCGCCGCGTTTGATTTCATCGGAAGTCGATTGGTCGCCAATTTTACCTATTCGTCAACCGGCGGCCACGCTCTGGTACCATTCTAATACCTATCAGCATGCGGGTTCACAAGTCTACCGTGGTCTCGCTGGGCTATGGTTAGTTGAAGATGAAGTAAGTAAGCAGTTACCACTCCCTAAGCATTATGGTGTTGATGACATTCCATTGATCATTCAAGACAAGCGCTTAGATAACTTTGGCACACCCGTTTATGAAGAGAGCTCAACGCCATTCCTCGGGGATACGCTACTGGTCAATGGTACGCAGAAACCCTATTTCAATGTTTCACGGGGATGGGTTCGCCTCCGCTTGCTGAATGCCTCAAATGCTCGGCGCTACCTATTACAACTTTCGGATAGCCGACCATTTACGGTGATTGCCGGCGATCAGGGATTCATGTCTGCACCCGTCACGACTACCCAGCTCTCTTTAGCTCCTGGTGAACGGCGTGAAGTCTTAATCGATCTTTCAGACGGCCATAACGTTTCTATTACGGCCGGAACGGAAGCCACGATCATGGAGAGAATTCGAGGTATCTTCGAACCCTCCACGGTGTTGACGTCAACCTTAGTATTAACGTTAAGGCCAACAGGGCTATTACCTCTCGTTACGGATAGTGTACCGAGCTCGTTAGTTACTGCGCTTGAGACCGGCCTAACCAGTCAAACGCGTCATATTCGTTTAAATGATTCACCGGCAGGAATAAACGATAGAAAATGGGACGTTAAGCGAGTGGACATGACCGTGCAGCAGGGGAGTTTTGAACGGTGGACGGTAGAAGCCGATCTGCCACAATCTTTCTCAGCCCAAGGGGCGATGTTCTTGGTCAAGAGCGTTAACGGTGCGCCGCCGATGGTTGAGGATCGTGGCTGGAAAGACACCGTTTGGGTGGATGGTAGTGTGGAACTGCTGGTCACCTTCCCTCAAACCTCTTCTGAACATTTCCCTTTTATTTACGGCAGTCAAACGTTGGAGCAATTCGATCAGGGGGCGGTGGGGCAACTGTTGGTTCAACCTTCTGCCACATCGAGTAACGGTTACTAGTCAAGCCTCCCAGTCGGGAGGCTTATAGTGTTAGATCTTCTCGAAGGTATCAGGTTCTGGACCGAGGCGTTTGCCACTATCTAGAGCGGCAATCGCTTTCAGCTCTTCTTTTTCAAGTTTAAAGTCAAAAACGGCGAAATTTTCATCAATGCGTTTAGGGGTGACAGATTTTGGAATCACGATCAACCCACTGTCTAAATGCCAACGGATAACGATTTGCGCAGGTGTTTTCTGATATTTTTTCGCTAACGTTTGAATGACCTCTTGATCAAAGACTCCCTCACCACCTTGTGCTAAAGGACTCCACGACTCGGTATGGATTTTATGCAATGCATTCCAAGTGTGTTGTTGGCGTTGCTGAAATAACGGATGTAATTCGATTTGGTTTACGACGGGCGTAACCCCCGTTTCACGAATAATACGCTCCAGATGTGCCTCTTGGAAATTACAGACGCCGATACTTTTAACAAGCCCTTGGCGTTGCAGATCGATCATGCCTTCCCAAGCTTTCACATAATTATCTTGCTGCGGGCAAGGCCAATGCATCAGGTAAAGATCAACATAATCCAGTTGTAACTTATTCAGACTGGTTTCTAACGCATTCTGCCAATCTGTTTGGTCAGAATTCCAGAGTTTTGTGGTAATGAACAAGTCGTCGCGAGCCAATGAAGACTCTTGCAATGCTTGGCCGACACCTTCTTCATTTTTATAAATTGCCGCGGTATCAATTGAACGATAACCGGTATTCAACGCGTGGGTAACCGCCTCTTTCGTTTGTTCAATCGAAGCTTGCCATACTCCCAAACCAAGTTGTGGCATGGTACGACCATCGTGTAGCGTAACAGTTAATTGCTGTGACATTTTAGGCTCCTTCACTCGATCAAAAGATCATGGACAGTGAGCCTAAGTGTAGTCAAATAAGTCAATTTGTGCAGGCGAACACGACTTTTCGGAGTCTTTACACACTCTCTTTTAGACGAGAGAAGCCTCTTTCTAAATCAGCAATTAAGTCTTGGGGATGTTCCAAACCTATGTGCAGTCTAACCAATGTCCCTGTAAAATCGACTTGACCAACGGGACGAATTGCAGCGACCTCTTCCGGTTGGTTAGCTAAGATTAATGATTCAAACCCCCCCCAAGAGTAAGCCATACTAAAGTGCTCGAAATGGTCAAGGAAATGGGCAAGCCTTTTAGCATCTAATTTCTCTTTCAGTATGAAAGAGAATAACCCGCTACTCCCTGAAAAATCTCGTTGCCAGAAGCTGTGTCCAGGGCACTCTGGCAAGGCCGGATGGTTCACCCGAAAAACGTCATCGCGTTGACTCAGCCATTGTGCGATCTCTATGCTTGACGATTCGTGTTGGCGTAAACGCACAGCCAGCGTACGTAAACCGCGCGCCGTGACGTAAGCGGTATCGGCATCGACCATTTGGCCCATTAAATAGGAATTTTCACGCAGTTGTTCTAGGCAGCGCTCGTTAGCTACGGCCGTCCCAATCATGGCATCTGAGTGACCCACTAAATATTTGGTTCCTGCTTGGATGGAAATATCTGCCCCAGCGTCCAATGCCTTAAATAGCACCCCAGCCGCCCAAGTATTATCAACAATGACTACTGCTTGCGGAGCGATGCGGCGCACCGTTGCGATAAGGGTAGGGATATCTTGCACTTCCATCGTAATGGAAGAGGGCGATTCTAAAAATACGACTCGTGTTGTGGGACGAAGCCATTGGTCAATCTCTGCACCGGAAAGGGCAGGGAAATAGGTTGTTTCAACGGCAAGTTTTTTAAGAATGGTTGAGCAAAAATCCTGAGTAGGTTCGTAGACGGATCCGCTTACAAGAATATGATCGCCGGCTTCAACGAAAGCGAGGATTGCATTGGCCACTGCCGCGGCACCACAAGGATAAAGCACACAGCCCGCACCGTTCTCCAGTTCAGTCATCGCGTCTTGTAAAGCAAAGTGCGTCAATGTACCCCGACGACCATAAAAGAGTTCTCTCTTCGCCCGGCCTGCGGTGGCGAGTTTCTTATCGGCTACCGTGGGGAAAACTAAGGAGGAGGCACGCTGGATCACCGAGTTGACTGCGCCTTGAGTGTAACGTGGTTTACGACCCGCACTTATTAGTGTGGTTTCAATATGTTGCTTATCGGACATTAGGATTCCCAACTCTTTATCATTCGATTACCGCTAGAGTAAGCAGAGTTGATAAAAAAGGGCAGGATTTTTTTAGGCTAAACAGTCATAACAGTATACTTATAATCTCTTAAAAAACTTCGCCCGATCTCTGTTTGTAACTGGCTGTTTTTAGCGAATATTATTCGTGAGATAGTTTTCATTATGTAAATAGTAATGATAACTACTATCAATAGAATTTGCTTTTGGTATCATAGAGCCAATTGTTTTACGCAACAGACCGAGGCTATAAAATGAGTGTGGTGACCAATAATCTGATGCAGACAGATTTATCTGTATTAGGCATGTACCAACATGCTGATATTGTTGTAAAAGTTGTGATGATAGGTTTACTACTCGCCTCCGTTGCGACCTGGGCAATTTTCTTTGCCAAGTATACAGAGCTGAGTGCTGCTAAACGTCGCCTCAAAGCAGATCAACTCGCCCTAAAGGAAGCGCGTACCCTTGATGGCGCTGGAAAAATTGCTCAACAATTTTCTAAAAATAGCCATGCAGCGATGCTGGTCGCAGAAGCCCTGGATGAACGCATACTGTCTGCACAAAGTGATGACCAAGCGGGCATTAAAGAGCGTACCGTCTTTCGTCTAGAGCGCCAAGTTGCGCGAATTGGCCGCCACGCTAGCCGTAATAATGGCTTTTTAGCGACCATTGGTTCTGTCTCACCCTTTATCGGCCTATTTGGTACGGTTTGGGGGATCATGAATAGTTTTATTGGTATTGCTAAAACGCAAACCACTAATCTTGCCGTTGTCGCGCCAGGTATTGCCGAAGCGCTCTTAGCTACCGCGGTTGGTTTAGTTGCGGCAATTCCTGCGGTGGTAATTTATAACGTCTTTGCACGAATGATAGCCGGTTATAAAGCCTCTTTAGGTGATAGTGCTGCACAGATTATTCTGTTACAAAGTCGCGATGCGGACCTACAAAGTAGTAGTTACACCGCCATGGCGCAAAATACGTCTGCTCAAAAACTTCGCGTAGGATAATTGTCATGGCAATGCGACTCAATGATGAAGTAGACGGCGACGGTGAAATGCATGAGATTAACGTCACGCCTTTTATCGATGTGATGTTAGTTTTACTTATCATCTTTATGGTGGCAGCGCCGTTAGCGACGGTTGATGTACGTGTCAATCTTCCTGCCTCAACGAGCACGCCGCAACCTAGACCAGAAAAACCGGTATACCTAAGTGTGAAAGAGGGTAACCAGCTATTCGTCGGTAACGATGCAGTGAGTAAGCAAGATCTGGTTCAAAAAATTGTTGCGCAGACGCAAGGTAATAAAGAGACGACGATTTTTTTCCAAGCAGACAAAACGATTGATTACGCTACGCTAATGAGCATCATGGATGACCTACGTGGCGCTGGATATCTTAAGATAGGATTAATGGGCTTAGAGCGCGCGCAAAAATAACCCTTAATTTTTATCGAATAGTCCTCCTTCGGGAGGATTTTTTTTGCCTAAGACATGGTTGTTTATTAATTGTTATAATTTTTTTAATGAAAAGTTATATTAATAGTATTACAAAAGGGGACGACAAGAGTAAAAAAATAAATGTGAGAAACGTCTAATGAGCTATACAGAATCGTCTTCTAGTCCTTCAGCTTGGCAAAATGCGAAATCTATCTTTCGTGTGACAAGTGGTAACTTTCTCGAAATGTATGATTTCATGGTATTTGGTTATTACGCGACCGCGATAGCCAATACCTTTTTTCCGGGGAGTAACCCCTTCGCCTCTTTGATGCTGACATTGATGACCTTCGGTGCCGGTTTTTTAATGCGTCCGCTCGGTGCGGTGATACTCGGTACCTATATCGATCAACATGGCCGCCGTAAAGGGCTACTCATTACTCTAGGCTTGATGGCATTAGGGACCCTAACCATCGCGGTTGTGCCTGGATATCATACTCTAGGAATACTTGCGCCTATATTAGTGTTAATCGGCCGTTTACTACAAGGTTTCTCAGCGGGAGTAGAATTAGGTGGTGTATCAGTTTACCTTTCTGAAATCGCACCGCCTGGACGTCGAGGTTTTTTTGTAAGTTGGCAATCCGGTAGCCAACAAATCTCAGTTATTTTCGCTGCTCTATTAGGGTTAGTACTTAATCATGTTGTGGGAAAGGAGGCGGTCTCCGAGTGGGCATGGCGCATCCCTTTCTTTATTGGTTGCATGGTTGTTCCTTTTTTATTTTATATTCGCCGTTCACTCGAAGAAACCGAAGCTTTCAAAGAAAAAAAACACCGCCCTGGAATGCGAGAAATTGCGCGTTCAGTATTACGTAATTGGGCGCTGGTTATTGCTGGCATGTTTATGGTCGTTACTACCACAGTGATGTTTTATATGATTACCGCCTTCACACCAACCTTTGGTAAAGCGGTACTCAATATGAGTGACCAGCAAAGCTTTTTAGTCACTTTATTTGTTGGGATCTCAAACTTATTTTGGCTACCCATCATGGGTGCGTTGTCCGATCGAGTGGGGCGTCGTCCATTATTAATTATCTTCACTTTATTAATGATTGCCACTGCTTGGCCTGTATTACGCTGGCTGGTGGCCGCACCAACCTTTTCACACTTAATAGAAACTGAATTATGGTTATCATTTCTTTATGCGAGCTATAACGGGGCGATGGTGGTTTGGCTAGCAGAAGTTATGCCTGTCGACGTTAAAGCCTCTGGTTTCTCTCTCGCCTACAGCTTAGCCACGGCGTTATTTGGGGGATTTACTCCAGCAGTTTCTAGTTACTTAATTCATGTTACCGGTGATAAAGCAATGCCGGGTGCGTGGTTAACGCTTGCGGCAGTGTGCGGTTTTATTGGATCACTCTGTTTAGGGTGGTTAGTCAAACGTTATAACCGAACCGCACATTAGTATCATTAACTTTCTTATGCAGCAGATGCCAGGTAATCTGCTGCAAATGTAAAAATTAAATAAATTAAACCCCTTATTCTTAAATACATTGTTTACTGGCGACTTAATCACGTAATATTAAAAATAATTTATTATTAAGATATTCGGTATGACGATAATCCAGCCGAGTAGGGTGAAGTAGGAGAGCCAGTTGGATACGATGAATATGATGCATGTTACGTGGGATAGCGGTTTAGTCATCGCGTCCATATTTATTGCATTCCTCGCCTCTTTCTCTGCGTTAGATACTGTCGCGAGAGTCACCGATAGCCGTGGTGTGAAAGCCCTCTTTTGGTTAGTCGGTGGCGGGGCAGCAATGGGCATTGGTATTTGGTCAATGCACTTCATTGGTATGTTGGCGATGCACTTCCAAGTGCCAATGCGTTATAACCTCGGTGAAACCGTATTTTCAATTATCGTTGCAGTGATTGGATCTATTGTTGCTTTATGGGCGGTATTCCGTCATAACCAATTTACCTTAAAGAACCTGCTGATTGGCGCAACTGTCTTAGGTTCTTCTGTTGTTGCTATGCATTACACGGGTATGGCCGGGCTGCGTATTAATCAGCCTATCGTTTGGCATACGACACCTGTCGTCATCTCAATTATTATTGCCTACACTGCCTCTGCAGTTGCTCTGTGGCTTGCATTCAGACTTCGTAACAATGATGCGGGGGTATTAAACCGCCGTTTTATTGCGGCCTTAGTGATGGGGGCTGCCATTGCCGGGATGCACTATACCGGAATGTATGCCGCGCATTTTGAATCCACGATGCAGGTCTTGCCTGGGGGCATTGGCTCACAAAGGTTAATCATTTGGGTGTTTATGTTCACCCTTATCATCTTAGGCAGCAACTTGTTTGGTGCCATGATTGAGTCGCAATTACGCGTTTCTCGTATGGCTACCAAACTTAAGCAAAGGAATGAAGAATTACGGCAAATGGCGATGCATGATCCGCTCACCAACCTTGCTAACCGAACGCTATTTGAAAATAAACTCAATGATTATATCGCCAGCGCTAAACAAAATACCTCAAGTTTCAGCCTGCTCTATATGGATCTCGATGGATTCAAAATGGTTAATGATGCCTATGGTCATGATATCGGCGATAAATTACTAGTCGACGTGGCTAAACGGCTTGAGCTGGCTATTAATCCGAGTGATATCCTCGCAAGAGTGGGGGGCGATGAGTTCGTTTTATTGTCCAACGCCAATTCGGAGGCAGATGCTTCGCTATTAGCTGAAAAACTAGTAGCCGCTATTGAGCCGGAATTCCAAGTAGAAAGCTTTGAGTTAAGAGTTTCCTTAAGCATTGGTATTGCAATGTTCCCTACGCATGGCATTGAAGCGAGAGAAATGCTTTTCAATGCAGACTCGGCCATGTATCACACTAAAAATAGTGGGCGTAATGGTTTTAGTGTATATCAGCCGTCGATGAGCCCGATTGGCCGTAGTCAAGTTCAGCTTAAAAATGAATTATGGCGTGCTATACATAACAATGAGTTACGCTTATTTTATCAGCCTAAACTAAATGTCACCTCGGGTGAAATAATTGGCTACGAAGCTTTGGTCCGCTGGCAGCATCCGGAACGAGGATTAAAAACCCCAGATAAGTTCCTGCCTATCGCCGAGCAAACGGGGATGATCTTATTGCTAGGTGAATGGGTGTTGAATGAAGCCTGTCGTCAGCTAGCAATTTGGCATCAGCAGGGGGCGGATCACCTGTCAATTTCTGTGAACCTCTCCGCTCAACAATTTGAGCAAAAAAGTCTGGTTTACTTAGTGACAAGAACGCTTGAAGAATACCGGTTGGCTCCCGATAAATTGATTTTAGAAATCACCGAGACAACGGCAATGCGTTATCCGCAAGAGAGTATTAAGATCCTTGAGGAGTTGAAAGCGATTGGCGTGCAGGTCGCGATTGACGACTTCGGTACGGGCTATTCAAGCCTACTCTATCTGCAGAATATGCCGGCGACGGAACTTAAAATAGATCGTGCCTTTATTAATAGCATAGGCCATAAAGATACTGACCCTCGACTATTATCAATGATTATTGAGCTAGCGAAGAGTATGAATTTGAATATTGTCGCGGAAGGTGTTGAAAGTGAAGCACAACAGGCTTACTTGGTGAATTTAGGTTGTGATGTACATCAAGGTTATTACTTTAGCCGGCCCGTCCCGCCTTCTGAAATTACGGTAGTCGCCAATAAATATCCGGCGCGAGCTTAAAAATGATTGCGGACCTTAAATAGGTCCGCAATAGCACATATTAGTTATGAGATGTGACGGGATGAGACTCTGAATTCATCTCACCTAAGTCTTTATCAATCAAGAACAGTCCATTCGAGCTATTCTCAAGCATTCCCAGCTTATCCAGAACCGTTTTAAATAACTTCTCTTCTTCGTGCTGTTCGGCAACATACCATTGTAGGAAGTTAAAGGTTGAATAATCTTGTGACGTCATCGCAGCATGGGCGAGCTCATTAATTTTTTGCGTAATCAGCTGTTCGTGACGATAAGTTAAGTTGAAAAGATCATTAACCGAATCAAAGGTTACTGGAGGCGCTTCAATGGTACCCAGTACAGGTAATGCGCCAGCATCGCTGAGATAGTTGAATAGACGTTGCATGTGGTCCATTTCTTCACGCGAATGGCTGCGTAAAAAAGAGGCGGCACCCTCTAAGCCTTTATCACTGCACCAAGCGCTCATTTGCAGGTAAAGATTTGCAGAATAAAACTCAAGGTTGAGTTGTTCGTTTAGACGAGAAACCATATCAGGCGTCAGCATAGTTGTATCCCCAAAAGTAAAAATCGACTGTCTATGGTTAATAATTATGCACTATGCTAAGCGATAAATAAAGTAAGAGAATAAAAATTTCCCATTTAAATCAATTAGTTAATAATAAAAATCATTCCATATATTGAATGTAATTGTTAATCATTCTTAGTCCACATTACCTCATTGTGTATAGACTTTGCTGAGGGAACAAATTTTATCCCGCCAAGGTCACAGGGTAATACCGAACCCTAGGGAAATCGTGTAAACTAGCGGCAATTGTCTTCATTGAGTGCTTAAGTACTCGCAAACATCAGGAATTAAAGTAAAAAGCATGTCTACAGAACGCCTTCTGCAAGAAGTCGCCCTTCGGCGCACTTTCGCTATCATTTCTCACCCTGATGCAGGTAAAACCACTATCACTGAAAAAGTCCTGCTATTTGGGCAAGCTATTCAGACTGCAGGAACGGTTAAAGGACGCGGATCAAACCAACACGCGAAATCTGACTGGATGGAAATGGAAAAACAGAGAGGGATTTCTATAACGACCTCTGTGATGCAGTTCCCTTACCACGATAAACTCGTTAACCTTCTCGATACCCCAGGGCACGAAGACTTCTCTGAAGATACCTACCGGACACTCACTGCCGTCGACTGCTGCTTAATGGTTATTGATGCGGCGAAAGGGGTTGAGGATCGTACTCGTAAATTGATGGAAGTCACTCGTTTACGCGATACACCTATTCTCACCTTTATGAATAAGTTGGACCGTGATATCCGTGATCCCATGGAGCTGCTCGACGAAGTTGAAAGCGAACTAAAAATAGCTTGTGCCCCCATCACCTGGCCGATTGGCTGTGGAAAACTCTTTAAAGGCGTTTACCACCTCTATGATGATGAAGTGATCTTATATCAATCAGGTAAAGGCCATACCATTCAAGAAGTTCGTAAAATCAAAGGGCTGAATAATCCTGAGGTCGATACTACGATTGGTGAAGAGCTGGCTGGTCAATTACGCGATGAACTAGAACTGGTTCAAGGGGCTTCCCATGAGTTCGATCGTGACCTATTTCTTCAAGGCAAACTTAGCCCAGTATTTTTTGGTACCGCGCTGGGTAACTTCGGTGTCGACCATATGCTTGATGGCTTAGTCGATTGGGCGCCTTCGCCAATGCCACGTTCTACAGACCAACGGGAAGTGGTTGCTGGCGAAGATAAATTTTCTGGTTTTGTGTTTAAAATTCAAGCGAACATGGATCCTAAGCACCGTGACCGTGTTGCCTTTATGCGAATCGTCTCTGGTAAGTATGAAAAAGGCATGAAAATGTATCAAGTGCGCACAGGGAAAGATGTCGTAATCTCTGACGCATTAACCTTTATGGCGGGTGATCGTGCTCATGTTGAAGAAGCATGGCCTGGCGATATCATTGGTCTGCATAACCATGGCACAATTCAGATTGGTGACTCCTTCACGCAAGGCGAGAAAATGAAGTTTACGGGTATTCCTAACTTCGCCCCAGAATTATTCCGCCGAATTCGTCTTCGCGATCCTCTAAAGCAGAAGCAGCTTCTCAAAGGGCTGGTCCAGCTATCTGAAGAGGGTGCGGTACAGGTTTTCCGTCCGGTGAGTAATAATGATTTAATTGTCGGTGCGGTCGGTGTCCTACAGTTTGATGTGGTCGTGGCACGATTAAAATCAGAATATAATGTTGAAGCGATTTACGAATCGATTAACGTCTCGACCGCACGCTGGGTAGAGTGTAACGATGTTAAGAAATTCGACGAGTTTCAACGGAAAAATGAAGTCAATCTTGCACTGGATGGTGGGGATAACCTTACCTACATTGCACCGACCATGGTCAATCTTAATATTACTCAAGAACGTTACCCAGACGTTGTCTTCCGTAAAACCCGCGAACACTAATTCCCATCAACCCACCTTCACGGTGGGTTTTTTTACCTCGTTTGTCAGTTAAATCTTAAAACCGCACAAAATAAATAAACTCTACTATTCTTATTACAATACCGATTGAAGGAAAGAATAATACTTTCTCAGTTAACGGCTAAGAGTCGCTCCTGAGAAATTAATACTATGAAAGTGAAATTAACGTTTAAATCAGTAGGGCTAATGCTATTAGCGCTTAGCGCTCTGGGTAGTTTAGAGGTTACCGCACAACAAAGTCACTCATTGGTGAGTCAATCAGTCAACCATGTTGGCCACTTTTTAAGTGATACCGCGGTAACGGCTAAAGTCAAAGCAGCTATCTTGGATGATAAAAAAATTCAAGTTGCTTCTTTATCTGTAAATACTGAACAAGGAAAGGTTACGGTCAGTGGTTTTGTCTCGACGATGGAAGATAAAGAGCACATCCGTTTACTGGTTCAGAAAATACCTGGTGTCGACAGCTTGAACAATCAATTGCGTGTTCGTCATTCAAAAGAGAGTTCGGTTAAAGTTTATGCCAGCGATGTTGCCACAACGAGTGAAGCAATAATGCGCCTTTTTGCAGATAAACAGATCACGACCCGTCATCTTCATGTAGCGACGAGGCACGGGGAAGTTTTTCTTACAGGCGCAGTGCCTACTCACTCTGAAAAGCAACAAGCAGAAAAACTGGTTAATAGTATCTCAGGTGTTCATAAAGTAAAAAATGAGCTGAAGGTAGAACGCTAATCTGTCTAAAGCTGAGTAATTACATCCATCATGCGCTGTTAAGCAGATAAAATTGAATAAGGAGTGGCTTATGTTTCGTTGGGGAATTATCTTTCTAGTAGTTGCATTGATTGCTGCCGCACTCGGTTTTGGTTCTTTAGCCGGTACTGCTGCATGGGCCGCGAAAATCGTCTTCGTCGTGGGTATTATTCTATTCTTAGTCAGTCTCTTCACTGGACGAAAAAAATTATAGTTTCTGCACTATAAATTTCGCTAGCAAGGATGCTGGCATACTCTATATTACTATCTATGCCTTACATTGATACGCACTGTCATTTTAATTTTCCCATTTTTGCGCAGTATCTTACGCAAAGTCTTAGCGCTACTCGTCAAGCTGATCTACGAGCTATCATCACGCCCGCGACTACGTCTGCTGACTTTGAGTCTATCCTACATCTTGCTCGCTGCACTCCCGAAGTTTTTCCCGCATTAGGTCTTCACCCGCTTTGGACCACTCAGCATCAGGATAAAGACCTAATTCAGTTAAGAAACTTATTAAACAGCCATGACGAAATCATAGCGATTGGCGAAATTGGCGTCGATTTCTTTACTCCAGAACTTGCCGCTATTGCTGCTCGGCAGTGGGAGGTGTTGTCGAGGCAACTGCAGTTAGCGAAAGAGTTCCGTCTTCCCGTAATACTCCACTCACGTAAAAGTCATGATCCCTTGTCGAAATTACTCAAGGATACTCAGCTTCCGGCCACTGGTGTCATCCATGGTTTTACAGGAAGTTACCAACAAGCTAAACGCTTCGTCGACTTGGGATTTTACCTCGGGGTCGGTGGTAGCATCAGTTACCCCCGGGCGAATAAAACGCGGGAGGCATTGGCTAAAGTCCCGTTAAGTCAGTTAGTACTTGAGACTGATGCTCCCGATATGCCGCTCAATGGTTACCAAGGTGAAGTCAATCGCCCCGAACGGGTGGTGACTGTCTGTCAGATACTCGCGGAATTAAGAGGAGAGGCGGTTGAAAGGATTAAAGAAACCACTTGGCAAAATAGCATACGTCTTTTTCCTAAACTATCGACGGTTTTATCTTAATTATTAAGCTGAAGTAGTACATCTTGCTAATAGCTCACACTAAATTGTTAACAGTTTGGTATAATTGCCAAAACCTTTAGATTGAGTAACGGATAATGACTGATTTAACCCAGACCGCTAGATTTGCTTTAGAACTGATGGACTTAACTACGTTAAATGACGATGATACAGAGCAAAAAGTGATAGCCCTGTGCCAACAAGCCAAAAGCACTATCGGAAACACCGCTGCAGTATGTATTTATCCGCAATTTATTGCCACGGCGCGACAAACCCTACAGTTACAAGAAACCCCTGAAATTAAAATTGCGACGGTGACTAATTTCCCTCAGGGGAATGCTGATATCACTGTTGCGGTAGCTGAAACCCGTGCAGCCATTGCCAGCGGAGCCGATGAAGTTGATGTTGTCTTCCCATGGCGTGCTCTGCAGGCCGGTGATGCGGATATCGGTTTTGCCCTAGTCAAAGAATGTAAAGCAGTCTGTGCGTTAAGTGGCGTCATACTAAAAGTCATTATTGAAAGCGGTGAGTTAAAGCATGCTACGCTCATTCGCCAAGCTAGCGAAATTGCGATCGATGCGGGGGCTGACTTTATCAAGACATCAACGGGAAAAGTCCCCGTCAATGCAACGCTCGATGCCGCACGGGTTATGCTTGAGGTGATCCGCGATAAAAATAAAGCAGATAGTGTAGGTTTCAAGGCTGCTGGCGGGGTGCGAACTGCGGAAGATGCTGCTGCTTACTTGGCATTAGCGAGCGAGATCTTAGGGCCGGATTGGGCAGATAAACGACACTTTCGCTTCGGCGCATCGGGGCTACTCAGTAGCTTGCTGGCAACCTGCGGAGAAGGGGAGCAAGACCTGCAAGCGAAATATTGAGACTCTCACTGATAATCGGTGCATACTGTTCTGATCGATAATTTTTATCTCACTGGCCTTAGTAAGGAGATGAGTATGAAACGTGCCTTTGTAATGGTTCTCGATTCATTCGGAATTGGTGCCAGCCAAGATGCAGAAAAATTTGGTGATAAAGGGTCAGATACCTTTGGCCATATTGCTGAAGCCTGTGCACAAGGTTTAGCCGATCAGGGCCGAAAAGGGCCGCTGGCTTTACCTCACTTAACCTCGCTTGGTTTAGTCAAAGCAGCAGAAATCTCAACCGGCAAAATTGCGGCAGGAATGGATGGCGATGCTGAGGTCATTGGCGCTTACGCGAGCGCGCAAGAGCTCTCCTCAGGTAAAGACACACCTTCTGGACACTGGGAAATTGCCGGTGTGCCAGTTCTATTTGATTGGGGCTATTTTCCTGAGAAAGAGAACTCTTTTCCAGATACGCTGTTAAGGCAGTTGGTGGAAGAGGCTCAATTGCCGGGCTATTTGGGCAACTGTCATTCATCCGGCACAGTAATTTTAGATGCGTTAGGTGAAGAGCATATGCGCTCAGGTAAGCCGATCTTTTATACCTCGGCCGACTCCGTCTTCCAAATAGCCTGCCATGAAGAGACTTTCGGTCTAGAGCGCTTGTACCAATTATGTGAAATTGCTCGCAAATTATTAACCGATGGTGGCTACAACATCGGGCGGGTAATTGCACGTCCATTTATCGGCGAAAAAGCGGGGCAGTTTGAGCGTACGGGCAATCGCCATGATTTAGCAGTGGAACCTCCGTCACCTACCGTTCTAGCCAAGCTAAAACAGGCGGGAGGGGAGGTAATTTCCGTCGGTAAAATCGCGGATATTTATGCCGAACAGGGTATAACCAAAAAAGTGAAAGCTACGGGACTTGATGCCTTGTTTGATGCCACGATCAAAGAGATGGAATTGGCACCTGATAATAGCATCGTCTTTACTAACTTTGTCGACTTCGATTCAAGTTGGGGTCATCGTCGAGATGTACCGGGTTACGCTGGGGGACTAGAGCTATTCGACCGCCGCTTACCTGAGCTAATGGCTCGAGTGAAAGATGGTGATATCTTGATTTTAACGGCCGACCACGGCTGTGATCCTACTTGGTCTGGAACGGACCACACCCGTGAACATATCCCAGTATTAATCTATGGCCCAGATGTGGAGCCAGGGTCGCTGGGACAGCGCGAGACGTTTGCCGACATAGGGCAAACCTTAGCGAAATTTTTTGAGCTAGAGCCGATGCAATACGGTAAAGCACTATTTTAATATTGATCGGCTGGGTGAAGCGCCCTACCGATAAAGTGAAAGGAAAAAATAAAGATGGCTACTCCACATATTAATGCTGAAATGGGTGATTTTGCAGACGTCGTGTTGATGCCTGGTGACCCGTTGCGTGCGAAATTTATCGCAGAAAACTTCTTAGAAAATGCAGTGGAAGTGAACAATGTTCGCGGTATGCTGGGTTTCACTGGAACTTATAAGGGTCGTAAAATTTCCGTCATGGGACATGGCATGGGTATCCCATCTTGTTCTATCTATGCGAAAGAGCTGATCACAGAGTTCGGTGTGAAGAAAATTATTCGTGTTGGTTCCTGCGGTGCGGTATTACCACAGATCAAACTGCGTGATGTTGTGATTGGTTTAGGAGCCAGCACGGACTCTAAAGTCAACCGCATGCGTTTTAAAGACCATGACTTTGCTGCTATTGCCGATTTCGATATGGTTAACAACGCTGTAACAGCGGCGAAAGCATTGGGTGTAGAAGCTAAAGTGGGTAATATCTTCTCTGCCGATCTCTTTTATTCCCCTCAACCTGAAATGTTTGATGTGATGGAAAAATATGGCATCTTAGGGGTGGAAATGGAAGCCGCTGGTATCTATGGCGTAGCTGCAGAATTTGGTGCAAAAGCGTTAGCAATCTGTACGGTTTCAGATCATATCCGTACTCATGAACAAACTACCGCTGAAGAACGCCAAACCACCTTCAACGATATGATTAAGATTGCTCTGGAATCAGTTTTACTGGGTGACTAACCCTTAGTTAACCCCGTATTATCGTTAGAGAGAAGAGCGCCGTTGGCGCTCTTCTTTGTTATTAAATGACACACTTTAATTCGTCTCCGAAGCGAATGTTACTGGCGCTGAGGTGGAATCCCATTATTATAGGCGTTGAAATTTTGTGGCCCTCCAATAGTTGTTGTCGATGAATCTGCGTAATTTTGAAACTGAAAAAAAGTTATTTACCCGTCGAGCGCTGGTGGCGTTAGGTTTTGTCTGCCTATGCTTTACCATTCTCGGTATCAATCTTTGGCATTTGCAGATTCAACAGCACGCTTATTACCAAACACGTTCTAATGCTAACGATATCAAAATGATCCCTATCGCTCCTACGCGCGGGATGATTTATGACCGTAATGGCATCCCTTTAGTCCAGAATGTGACGCAGTACGACCTACAGCTAACGCCCTATAACATCACCAATATGCAGGATACGTTAGATCAACTGGCACCCATTATTGATCTCACCGCAGAAGATGTTGCAGATTTCAAAAAACGCCTAAAATCGACAAGTAGGTATAAGCCAATTATCGTGAAAGAAGAGTTGAGTGAGGAAGAGATTGCTCGCTTTTCTGTCAATGAATACCGTTTTCCTGGTGTGAGTATCAACTCATTCCAAGACCGGTTTTACCCTTATGGCGCCTCATTGGCGCATGTCGTAGGCTACGTTTCAAAAATTAATGATCGTGATGCTCAACGACTGAACGCCGAAGGTGTTGGTGAAAACTATGCTGCTGACCATAATATTGGTAAGCAGGGTATTGAAGGATATTATGAGTCAGCACTGCATGGTAAAACCGGATACCAAGAAGTAGAGGTGGATAATCATGGCCGTATCATTCGTGTCTTGAACGAAGTTCCGCCGACCGCAGGGAAAAATATCTGGCTAACTCTTGACCTACATCTACAGCAATATGTTGAAAGCCAGTTAGTCGGACAGCGTGCCGCGGTATTAGTTGAAGATCCGCATGATGGGTCAGTTTTGGCCATGGTCTCTAGCCCTAGTTACGATCCGAATCCTTTTGTTAAAGGGATTAGCTATCAGTCTTATAAGCAGTTACTGCAAGATAAAGATTTGCCATTGATCAACCGTGTGACTCAGGGACTTTACCCACCGGCCTCAACAGTTAAACCCTATATGGCAATGTCTGCGCTATTAAATAATGTTATCACGCCGCAAACCAGTTACTTCGGTGCCCCAACTTGGACTCTACCGGGCACCGATCGACGTTACCGTGACTGGAAAAAGACCGGACACGGTATGTTAAATGTTACCCGGGCGATTGAAGAGTCAGCAGATACTTTCTTCTATCAAGTTGCTTATATGATGGGTATCGACCGAATACACCATATGCTAAGTCAATTTGGTTACGGCAAGTTATCGGGGATTGACCTGAACGAAGAGTACAGAGGGTTACTGCCTAGCCGGGAGTGGAAGCTGAAAGCGCGTAAAAAAGCGTGGTATCAGGGGGATACTATCTCGGTAGGTATCGGGCAAGGGTACTGGATTGCAACGCCGATTCAGATGGAAAAAGCCTTAGTAACCTTGTTGAATAACGGTAAGGTGATGATCCCCCACTTATTACAAAAGCAGCAGTTGGGTAATCAAGTCGAGCCTTATAAAGCCCCTGAACAATTCACCCAAGTGGGTACGGCAGATTCTCCTTACTGGGGACTGGTTCGTCGCGCGATGTTCGGTATGGCAAATGCTCCTAACGGAACAGGCTATAAATACTTCCATACCGCGCCTTATGGTATTGCGGCAAAAAGTGGTACTTCACAGGTCTTTAGCTTACGTCAAAACCAAGTCTATAATGCCAAAATGATTCCGGTACGTTTACGTGACCACATATTTTACACGGCATTTGCTCCCTTTGATGATCCTAAAGTAGCAGTGACTCTGATATTGGAAAATGGGGGAAGCGATGGCGTGGTGGCGGCGCCGGTCATGCGCAAGATACTTGACCATATCATGTTACCGCATGACTCTGATGCAAGTTTGACGCCAGGGCAAGGCGTACCTACGATGCTGCCAGTAGAAAGTGCACACCCGGGAGCTATCTTGGCGACACCTACAGAGCCAGTCACCACTGCGACCCCTCAACCAGCGATAGCCCAGCCAAGATGAGAGTAAAAGCATCATTTTGTCGTAATGTTGAGCAAATGGATTTAATTTTTTGAAAGAGTGTTGACGAGGATGCGGGAATAAGGTTTAATGCGCCCCGTTGCCCGAATAGCTCAGTCGGTAGAGCAGGGGATTGAAAATCCCCGTGTCCTTGGTTCGATTCCGAGTTCGGGCACCACTCATTCAAAGGCCCCGCAGAAATGCGGGGCTTTGTCGTTTCTAGTGGTGACGTTATTCACTCCATTTAAGGCTAAATGATTTACCCTAGTCCAGATCCATCTTCTAATCCAAGCCCAGAATTGTCTCTTAACTTGCAGAGGCTAATCCCATCAAGTATGCTCCATTGTAAGGTGATGGTGTTCCACCTTTCCCAACTGCCAAGACATTCTTGGATGATGACGCCTGATATATAACTTACTTAATGCTAATGGCTTATATGTCAGGACTTGTCATGAAAAAAAGACTACAAATCTCCTTCTCATCATCTCCTCTTTTTCCGCAGTTTCATTCATCCGGAATAGCGTGTCGGTTTTCGTTAAACGATAAAATCTCTCTGTCATTGTGTATCGCAAAATGCGTTCATTTTTTATAGTTGGAGTATAGGATGTTCAAATCTCTATTAGCCGTAATTATTGGTGGCTCGCTAGGGTGTGTGATCCGTTGGTTATTGACGCTTAGATTAAATAGTCTTTTCCCTAATCTCCCACCGGGAACCTTACTGGTTAATTTACTTGGTGGTTTTATCATAGGTGGGGCAACGGCCTATTTTCTGCGTCAACCACAACTCGACCCTTACTGGAAAGTACTTATTACTACTGGCCTGTGCGGCGGAATGACCACTTTCTCAACATTTTCGGTGGAGGTTTTTTCTCAATTACAGGTTGGAAACTATTTATGGGCAATAGGATCTATCCTTGTGCATGTAATAGGCTCATTATTAATGACAGCGCTAGGGTTCTTAGTGGTTACCGTAATCACCTAAGAATCACTTAGCGCTAAACAACATATTGGAAGGGCATTCCTCGCTCATGGGAAGATGAAAGGGAGAAGTAACATGTCAACCTATAGAATTGGGATAGATGGCGGTGGAACACACTGTCGTGGCCGTCTGGTAGATAGCCAAGGTAACCTGCTTGCCGAATGTCGCGGTGGTACTGGCAACGTTTATAGTCATTTTGAGTCAGCCCTGACCGAGGTTGAATCAGTAGTTAACGAGCTTTTCACCCTCGCAAACCTATCAAAGAGCCGGTTTGCGGAAAGTGCGATGGTAGCCGGTTTAGCAGGGGCGAATGTACCTAGCGTTCTGCAGCGACTCGAAAAGTGGTGTATCCCCGGCTTGCAGCATAAAATTGTTTCTGATGTTGAAACTGCTTGTTTCGGTGCCCACCACGGTCGACCAGGGGCGATATTTATTTGTGGGACAGGTAGTCAGGGTGCAGTATGGAATGGCCAATATTTCCAATTAATCGGAGGCTGGGGTTTTATGCTGTCCGACCTTGCTTCTGGTGCAGTGTTAGGTCAAAGAGCTTTACGCCTCGCGCTACTAGCGCATGAGGGGATTATTGATGAAAGTTCATTAACACAATATATCATGAGTTCATTTAAGCACGACGCAGAAAAGATGTTGTTATGGACACAACAAGCACGCCCTAAAGATTGGGCGCAATATGCCAAATATGTGTTCGATTATGCACAATGTGATGATTACCATGGCGTAAGTTTAGTGAGAGAGAGCGCTAAAGATGCCGAATTAATGATCAATACGCTTTTGCGGCAAACAGAATTGAATGTTGCGTTATTAGGTGGAATTACCGAACCCTTAGAGCCTTGGCTCTCAGCTGATATCCGTCGGCAGTTGGTTCAACCTAAAAGCGATGCACTAGCCGGTGCTATCCTAATGGCTGAGAAGATATAGGGTTAAGAATGATCTCAATTTTATTACTTAAGGGGAGTTGGGTAAGGGGAAATAAGATAAAATGGGTTTTTCCTTAAAAATTAATGCTTATAATTCAGAGTATTATATTCATGATTGACGTTATTACCTTAATAAAAGGCCATTTAACTTGCTACAAATGTTAATGGCTTAACAAGTGTATTAGGTTATGTTTTACCAAGAATTTTTATATGTCATTGAGTTTGCAAGGAAATCTTTACAATTGGAGTTATAAACTTCTATACTTAATGCAATCATGGTAGAACAAGCCAATGCCAAGCTGTGTCTTAGCTTTTAAATGACGTTACAAAACTAGAACTCACGCATTTTTAGACTATACTCAGTAAGTATTACGAAGCTTAGTTATACTCCAGTGTAAGGAGGTCTATTTGTATATTTCTGATGAAGTTAAGCGTAATGAATTGATTGGTGAAGTTACCATCCGCCTTATCTTCAACAGGGAAGAAGTCACAACGGATAATCTGGTCAACGAGCTAAAAGCCATGGCTGAAAGCGAAACTGACGAAGTCCGTTTGCTATTGATGCATGAAGTAAGGCGCTGGTTACTGGGCTACCTAGGATTAGGATGCTTGACCCCCGAGCGTGCAGGTTGGTTAGATAAACTTGAATCTGCATCGTTACGTTCGCCAGCCGATCTACGACTAGTGGTTTCTCGAGATGAAGATTAACCGACACTAGTGGGGCTTGCACTCAGCTTGCAAGCCTCCATCTCCCCCCTTCTGATTTACTTCCGCCTAAAAATTTTCTTATAACAGTAATTTTTCTAAACTGATCTGTACAAATGCAGCATATTTGTTTATTTTGTAGGTAATAGTTAGGGTCCTATGAATAGACAAGGAGCTAGAAATGCGTCAGCAAAATCGTGAATCTTCTCTTGCCAATCCAAATAACGCTTTTTCAATGATTGAAAATTTGTCCGATGACCAATTAATGGGCATGTTAATCGTTGAGTTGTTAGAATCAGGTAAAAGCCTTAATCGTAAAACAATTTCTACTAAGCTATTGAATTGTATAGAGCTTGCTGAAAATGATGCGCAGGTTAAGCGCTACCAAGAGTTGATGCTATTGGTCCTCGAGAGAGAACTAAACTGATGGTCAAAGAGCTCGGCTTTACTCAAAATTGTGTGGATGACATCATAGGAGAAGCCGTGATCGCTTTGTTGAAGTTGGGTGGACCTATCACGACTTCAACATTGTTAAGTAAATTAACTGATATGGCGGAGCTGTCTGCGAATCAGGACAGAACAGAAGCTTGCTTACAAGGCATTATTGAGATTAAGCAGAGCATATCAAAAAATTATCAAGAACGTAGTCAATTCCTCCGTAACCAAAGTTCGCTGTTTGCTAGCGGTAACTCTCATCACAGCTATGATACTAAACATTGATTGTTTCTTAGGGCAAACGCCCTCTAAATCTTTCAGCTCTCTCTCCGATTGCGCGGAATACCGTACAATGGGACGTACAACCTTAACGGCTGACTTTATTTCGACTATTGATAATCGCCATGACAAAGAGAAAATTGTTCTTGGTAAGACTGTCAAAAAAGTTCTAGTAGAAACGGGTGAAATAAGTAATAAAGCAATCATATTAAGTTTGATCAAACAAATAGAATTCACACACGATTGCAATGAAAAAACTATTTTGTGTAATGCATTGGAAATCATTGTAGGTATTACACCTGACGACATCATCTAGGCCACAACCACTTCTAGCCCCCCATAAAGCCTTATTTTCATATGATTAACTTAATGAATAATATTGAGTTAATACATCTAAATATTCCTATAAATAAATTACAAGCTAAAAAATAAAATCTATTATTAATATTCTTGTAAAAATAAATTTTAAATATCGCCATTTATTAAGATTACGATCTTTTAACATTATTTGCGCTATATAAAAAATATAACTGAATAGTAAAAAACGATTTTTATAGTATAAAATATCGCTATAACCAGTAATGGTCATTTCAAATTTTGCTAAATGAGTTTTACAGCGAATAAAAATCGATATAGTATGTCGTGAAAATTAGCCAGCTATATAAATGAATCTAGGCATAAAACACTTAATTACCGTTTTAATGAATTTTTTCTTAATATTTATTGTTCTTTAATTGAGCTGTCTTAAATGATCAAAGACTGCTATTAGGTGAGTTAATTGAAAATAGATAATCTGAATTCAATGTGTAAGGGGTGGTTTGTTGGCGATTTTGAACCAGCAGTATACCTATCTAGAGATATTGAAATTGCTATTAAATATTATAGTTGTGGGGATTATGAAGAAAGTCATATGCATAAAATAGCAACCGAAATTACAGTCATAGTAAATGGTCAGGCTAAAATGAGTAATAGGATTGTTAAAACAGGGGATATCATTACCATGGCCCCTGGTGATGAGACTGATTTTTTAGCATTAACAGAAGTCACAACAGTAGTTGTTAAATATCCAAGTGTAAAAAAAGATAAATATCCAAGTGTTAAAAAAGATAAATATAATAGTGGGAATTCAATATGCTAAATATAGTAATCCCTATGGCAGGGGAGGGTAGTAGGTTCAAAGAAAAAGGTTATTTAGAACCTAAGCCAATGATTGACGTGAACAGTAAAAAAATGATTGAGTTAGTTGTAAATAATATAAGGCCAGATAGAGAACACAGATTTATATTTATATGTAAAGAAAAACACATAGTTGAATATAAATTAAAAGAATTACTCGAAAAAATTTCTCCAGACTGTGTGATTATTCCTATCGAAGGCACAACGAATGGCGCTGCAGAAACCGTACTGGTTTCGAAAAATTATATAAATGATGATAATGAATTGATGATAGCAAACTGCGATCAGTGGATAGATATTGATATAAACGATTACCTAGAGGTTATTGATAGCAAAAAAATTGATGGTATGGTCATGTCTATGACTGCTGAAGATAATAAGTGGTCTTTTTTAAAATTAGATAAGCAAAATAATGTAGTTGAGGTGAGAGAAAAAGAAGTTATATCAAACCAGGCAACGGTAGGAATATATAATTTTAAAAAAGGAAGCGATTTTTGTTCAGCGGCGACTAAAATGATTGAAAAAAATGATAAAACTATGGGCGAGTTTTATGTGGCTCCTGTTTATAATTATCTTATTAAAGATCAATTAGCGGTAATTAGCCATTATAATATAGGGCAAGAATTTAGTGGTATGTATGGACTGGGTACACCAGATGATTTGAAACGATTTCTGAAAAGTCATATTTTAAATAAAGCTACTGATTTTTAAATCTACCATGAATATAATGCACTGTATTAACGACAAGAAATTAGGATTAAAGAAACCATTTAGACTATTTGATACGGACTATTATGAACAATTAGGTTTAAAAAAAACTACTTTTATAACTTTCTCGAAAGTAAGTCGCTCGGAAAACGTTAGATATATTAAAGTAAATGGAACCCAAAGATTAGGCAAACTAGAGCAAGGTGATGTTTTTCTTCATAATATTCAGTGTGAATCTCCTTTTTATGCACAGATATTTTGGGATATAGCGCATCAAATCACTATCAATAATTATTTATACATAGAAGAAGATTTAAAAGTAAAAAATATTATAGATAAGGAATACTATTCTAACAGTTTTAAACTTATTGAAGTTATTGATAACAAAATATTTAAATATAGAAAAATTTCACCATTGCTTATTGAGCAAGATAAGGGTATTGACTCTTGGAGTTTTTGCATTCCTGTGGGTTATAGTGATCCTATTTTTCTAAATAAATGTGTAGAAAGAATACTCTCTTTAGATATTCCTAAAAAAGAGGTTATTTTGTGTGGTAAGCCTCATGAAGGTTTTAAGTATTATAATTCAGTGAGAATCATTGATGATCATAGTGAGCCCGAAACAAATCATATAACAAAAAAGAAAAACCTACTAGTGAAGAATGCTTGCTTTGGAAATATATGCATTTTACATGATAGAGTCTTACTACCCTTAAATTTTTATGATGCTATAGTAAAATTTGGTGACAACTACCCATTAACTGGATTTCAGTCATTTTATTTCCATGATAAATATAATTTTATACCTAGGAAATACTCTGATTTTAACACAATATCACAAGATTTAACGCAAGAGATAGATATAGATAATGTTAAAAAGGAAGACACTAAACTCATTAGTAAGCTTTTTTATTATTATCAGCACCCTGCTAGATCAAGCTTTGGACATGATTATTTAACGGGTAGTTTATATCTAACAAAGAAAAGTTTATGGAGTAATTTTCCGCAGAATGAAAATTTATTTTGGAATGATTACGAGGACATTGAATTTGGAATAAGAATGAGTAGTTATGGAGTACCCTGTAGGATAAATCCCTATTCGATTACACAAAGTATGAACTCTCGTTCAGTTATTCATTATTACGGATATGTTGCTACAAATAATTTCAGTGGTAAAGTCAGTATGTCTCGTTGCTTTTTAGAAAGTATACCTTTCATAAAAAGAAAACCATTATTTAAGATATCTAACGAAGAAGCACGGCAACGTATCTATACTTTTTCAGAAAAGTATGGAGCTAATAAGAAAACATTAATGCAGATAGCTAGCTCAAGGATGACCGGTTTTTCAAGGTTTATTATAATTAAAAAAGTCATTAGTGATATTACCGTTACACTTGATTCAATTGAGAAATTTATCGATGATTTTTCTTTTTATATCTTATGTGAACCCATGGCTCCCAATGAATACGATAATATTATAAGAGTAATGTTTTCATCTGCTAGTCCCAAAACAAAAAAAGAGACACTGATCAAAAGCTTTATATTGAATAATCAATTATTTCACTCTTTCTCCTCATCACCTTATTATAAAAATAATGATGATTGGTTTATAAAAAAAGGATTTTTAAGTGATTTAGGGACTTGGATCTCTGCAATAAATTTAAAATACTTTATTCCAGGTGTTTATTTTAAGCAAAATTGTAGGTGGATATATCAGGAATTGAAAGATACAACACTTTGGAAATAAATAATGGATATAGAGATAAAAGGGATTACTGAAGAAGAATATGGTTTATGGACTAACTGTAAACAAATCGATTTTTTATATAAAAAAGAAAAAAGCGATGTAGTAATATCTAAAATAGGATTTAACTTAGAGGATGTAAAAAACTTTAATTTAGATTTAGAGACTTCACGTCATATTATCTTTGTTAAAGTTCATAATGATAAGACTTATGATATTTATAGAGAACACTTGATAACACTAATAAAAATGATGATTCTGAATAGAAAATATTATGATACGACAATAATAATCGTATCGGATAAAAACCAAGAATATAGAAACGAGTTAACGAATTTTTTTTATTTGAATACGCATTATGAAAAAAAATCAGGATGTGGGCAAAACATTTCTTTAATTAAATGTCTTTCGATGAGGTTTATAGGATTTACAATCACAAACTACGTAATAAAGATAAGTGATAGTTTTCAAAAATTAATGAAAAAAATGGTTGAATGATGTATCAAGTATCTTTTGTCTTTCAAGGTGTTTTTTTGATGATAGAAATGATGATACATTATCTAATATTAAAAAAGTAAGGGTTATATACCCCCGATCGGAAATTATACTCTCTACTTGGTCACTGGGATTAGATGAAGAGAAAAGAATAATCCAAAAACTAAAAGAAATAGGTGTAAAAGTTATCTTTAATAAAGATCCTGGGCCACTAATTTTCAGGGATGGTAGCTACAAGTGGGTAACTAATATCAATCGAATGATAGTTTCAACTAAAAATGGTGTTGAAGCTGCTAGTCGTGCATACGTGGCAAAATTGAGAACTGATAGTTTTTTTATTAATGATAATTTGAAGAGTTTTTTTCTTAAAAGGGAGTTAATAGGATCTAAATATAATAGAGATAGGGAATTTTCTTTGTTCAGTGAAAGAATTATAAATTGTAATCTCTTTGCAAGACATAGTCGTTCATATCGCCCTTTCGATTTTCACCCTGGGGATATAATGTTGTTAGGCAGAAAAGATGATGTGCTAAGTTACTTCGATGTACCGTTAGCAGACGAGAGTATTTTCGATGTTATTTTTAATAGATCTATCTTCAGTCTAATGTCTCTAGTTCCAGAACAATATCTATGGGTGAGTTATATAAAGAAAATGAATACTACCTTCAATTATAAAGGAAATAAAGAAAAGTCAAAGGAGATCACATTTATTTCTGAGAAGTATTATATTAACAATTTTATTCCATTAAGTTGCCAACAATTAGGTTTTTTTTGGCCAAAATATGGTTATAAATACAAAAATAAAGGGGATGGTTCTATTTATTATTATAGTGACTGGGTGAGAATTAATGAATTCCATAATAATCATAGAACAAGCCCTTACAGCTTTTGGTTTGATTTTCAAATTATATCTATAAAATGGATTCTATTTTTCTTGTATCTACCGCTAAGATATAGATTCATAAGAAGGATTTTAATGAATTTGAAAAGCAGGGTCTAAATGTAAACGGAGTTAAAGTGATGATATCGATATCGCACCGTGGCTATTGGCTGAACTCGGTAGAAAAAAATACTTTGATAGCTTTCAAACGATCTTTTTCTCAAGGCTATGGCACTGAAACTGATTTAAGGGATTATTGTGGCGATATTGTGATAAGCCATGATATTCCTACCGGCGAATCAATAAGATTCGAAGCTTTTTTAGAACTTTTTGTTAAATATGATAATCAATTACCCTTGGCTCTTAATATTAAATCAGATGGTTTGGCAAAAAAAATAAACGAATTTTTAAGATTCTATAAAATAAGTAACTACTTTTGTTTCGATATGTCAATTCCGGATACAATTAAATATTTTGAAGAGGATATGAATGTATTTATGAGACGGAGCGAGTACGAAGCCGATAACGAGCTTTTCTTTTATGCGAAAGGGATTTGGCTAGATAGTTTCAATTCTAATGTATTTTGCTCAGATGAGGTAATTGATTACCTAGAATCAGGTAAAAAGGTCTGTATAGTATCGCCAGAACTGCATCGGAAAGATGAATCAGAAATGTGGAAAGAGATTAAGTCGCTGCCTGTAGAGTATTATGGATCCGATCGGTTGTTAATCTGTACCGATAAAATTGAAAAAGTGTTTGAGTATTTTTATGAAAAATAAAATAAAGGCTGTAATTTTTGATATGGATGGTGTTCTGATTGATGCTAAAGAGTGGCACTTTCATGCTTTGAATAGATCATTGAAATTATTTGGGATGCAGATTGATTATCAACAACATCTTATGCGGTTTGATGGTCTACCTACTAGAGAGAAGCTAGCTATCTTAAATAAAGAAAAAAATCTTCCAGTAAAAATTTTCGATTTCATCGAACAATTAAAACAGAAGTATACATTAGAAATTGTAGAAACCCACTGCTATCCAAAATTTCAACATGAATATCTACTATCACGTTTATCTTGTGAAGGTTATAAACTAGCAGTTGCTTCCAATTCTGTCAGAAGAACCGTACAAACAATGTTATCGAAAGCTAACATTATTCGGTATTTCGATTTTATTCTTTCAAATCAAGATGTACAAAGGAGTAAACCTTTTCCTGATATTTATGTAAAGGCTATTGAGAAACTAAAATTATCTCCCGATGAGTGTTTAATTGTAGAGGATAATGAGAACGGAATTAGAGCGGCGGAAGCCAGTGGCGCGCACTTGCTAATTGTTAACAATATTCAAGAAGTCAATTATCTAAACGTGGTAGATAAAATATCATATTTAGAAGGGAGATAATATTGAAGATAATCATTCCTATGTGTGGGAAAGAACCTCATAATCTAGACCAACATAGTTTACTACTAAAATCGTTACAGGAAATTGATACCTCGACAATGTTGCAATCGCTTCAGCAATGTAGCGAGTCAATAAAACATGGCGTTGAGATTTTGATTATCTTATCGAAGAATAGTGCACTGGATAATTTATGGGATTCATTAGATGAAAATGTTAGGTTGATAAAAGTAGTTGAAGCACCACCTCACGATATTTGTACCTGTTTATTAGCTAGTGAATACTGGCAGGACGATGAGGAAATAGTTATATGTAATATAGAACAGTGTTTGGAAAATGAATTAGATAAACTAATTGGATATTTCAGGATGAAAGGGAGTGGTTTGGGGGTAGTTAGCTTTGGTGCATCAGAATCGAACATTTCATACATAAAAAGGGACAATAATCATTCAATTATTGAAGTCGTCGAAAGTCACTCGAAAAGTAATGATGTGTTGGAATATCTTTTCTTTTTCAACAGGGCAAGTTTGTTTTTTAAATTAGCCACATCAGTAATTCTTAAGAAAAGCAGTGTAGAGGATAGTTTTCATCTCTCGGCTTGTATTAATGAAGCTCTATTGGAAAGGGTTCAAGTGGACGTGTATCAAAGATAATGTAGTAAATATAATAGTTACGATCTTTTTTGCTGTCTTCAACATTATGGGAAAATTATTATTAATCAAGGATGTTAAATGAAAAAATCAATTCATTTACTGGTTTTTTTGTCTTGTTTCTCTCCGACTTCTTTTGCTTTTGAAAACGTGGTGAGCTTTGGAGATAGCTTAAGCGATGGTGGTAATTTGGATTTCTTTGGTTCAAGAACGAGATATATTTCTGGTGATGACTCTCTCCTCTATAATGAAATTATCGCTTTAGATTTTACTGGTAAAAAGTTAGAAGTAAGTTCAGCGGGAGGAACCAATTATTCAACCTCTGGTGCGACAGCGAGTAACACTCCTCTTCTTATTCATAAGACCGAGAAACAACTCAATGAGTATTTAAGTATTAATGAGGGTAAAGCCAATAAAAATAACTTGTATATTTTTTGGGCTGGTGCCAACGATATCACGGCTGATGTTGAGATGAGTTTACTAAAGTTAAAATTTAATGCACTTTTCAGTGAAGGTGATCATTATCTTCTATCAGATGCCCCACGCCTTGTTGCCAATCAGGTGGGTACACTACTAGAAAGGGGAGCAGGCTTAGTTGTCGTTCCTAACCTCCCCAATGCAGGACTAAGCCCTTGGACAGCCACCGCACTATTTGGTTTTTCACAAATGCTGTTGGGGGGAAATATTTTAGATCTACCCAGCTTGTATAAGATTCAAGATGACGCATTACGCCAACAGGGTAATGTCTATGGAGAAGAACTCAGACAAAAAGCTATTATTACCTCTTTACATAATGTTCTTAGTAACTATGGGTTAAACTTACCTGAAACCCTGGTTGCAAACGTCTACCGTACTCTACTTTCACTCGAGAATCGTTTAACTCAACAATTTAACTACGATTTAGAATCCAGTCTTGCCAACCTAAAAGGCAATATTGCTTATGTAGATAGTTATAATTTATTTCAAGAAATGATTGATGATCCGTTAACTTATGGCTTCGACAACATTTTAGTACCGATATGCCAAATTGGTGTAGGGGCGCCGTTCTGTAATTCGTCACATCCATCATGGCATGATGACCAAACTTATCTCTTTTCCGATTGGTTTCATCCTAGTCCTGAAGCACATAAAATTATTGCACAATATATATCCTCTCTACTCAGTGCACCTCTACTGATCACTCAGCTTGAAAAGCCTATGCAAAGTTTGATGCTAGGCCAACACAGTTTTTTAATGTCTCAATTAGCGTTCTTCCGGCAAAATAGGTTGAAAAACAGCAAATACCATATGTTCGGGGGATATCAAGATAATTTGATCACGATAGGCTCGTCATCAAAGCAGTCGATGGGCCGCAGTAATTTAGGAGTCATTATTGAAGCCAATGATTATTTATCGGTGGGCGGAGCGCTGAGTATGGGGAGTAAAACTTCAGTTCGTTTAGGGCCACAATTGCAGACTCATTATACAGACAGAATGATGTCATTATACGGTCAATTACTATTAGGCAAGAGTTGGTTTTCGACACAAGTCAGCGTTGGTGATGTGAAATTCAACGATATAACGCGTACCATTGCTTTAGGCAAGGCCACGAGAAAAGAACGAGGGGGGTCAAAAGGGAATCATTTAAGTGGTTCAATAAATGGCGGTTATGATTTCACTCTTGGCGAACAGTTACTTCATGGGCCAGCTCTCTCTGTGCTCTATAGAAAGGGTAAAGTTAATGGGTTTGTCGAAAAATCTTCAAGCAGCAGTGCGATGCAGTTCAGTCGTCACCGTTTTGCTGATAGCTACCTCTCTACTGGTTGGCGATTTGCCTGGAAAAATAAGCCTGTAAAACCTTTCTTTGAAATAAACTATATTCATCCCATTTATAAAAAAGAAACACTCATCAATGGAGGGTTAAAAAACACCGCAACAAGTTTTACTTCTAAAACCAATCTTGCAGATAGTTCTACTATTAATGTTAAATTAGGGACAATATTTGACATTAATAATAGTATTCAAGCTTTTATCACCGCAGATGTTCCTAAGATAAAAAAGGAAATTTCCGACGTATATTATTCTGCGGGATTTAATTTTACTTTCTGATTAGTTGATAGAGGGGTAACCCTCTATTAATTTGAGGCGAATATGATTATTTATGATAAAAGTAACTTAGCATCAATCACCGCCCTACGGGGGATTTCTGTAATTTTAGTGGTGCTTTATCATTATAGTTGGTTTGTTCATCCTTTGGAAACGACCTTTTTGCGTAGAGGCTATATAGGTGTCGATATATTTTTTATTATTAGTGGGTTCTTAGCTTGTCATACTACTAAAAAATTAGGTGCATCACCTTTTAACGCTATAAAATACTTTTTGCAGAGATTGGCCCGTATCTATCCAGCGTATCTTATCGTCACACTACTTTACGTCTCAGTTTATTATTTTCGTGGGTTTGAAAATTTAAGCCTTTGGTCAGTGATTAAAAGTCTCTGCTTTTTCCCTCAATCTTCACAGACCGGCCCTTCATACGGTTCACCCGTGGTAGAGGTGGGCTGGACGTTGAATTACGAGTTTTTTTTTACATAGTGGTTAGTTTTAGTATACTCATAAGTAAATCTAGACAAATAGTTATAATTGCCATAATTGTTTTTATTTTTCTTGTTAGGTGTGTTTTTTTAATTATAAATGATGATTTAGCGCAGCAAGTGCTATTATGGTTTAGCTTTGCTACAAATCCTATCATTCTTGAATTTATCTCCGGTTATCTTATCTCTTATCACTATAAGAAGGTATTACACCTAGTAAGTAAAGTTAGAAGTGTTTTTTTTAATGTTGGGGTATTTTTTGTTTTTTTCTTGGTTTTATTTGAGATAAAAACAGTTTTTATCTCAGATGATTTACATGTGGGGATTATGTTCCTTCCTGCTTTATTTCTATTTATTTATAGCATAAAGATTTTTGAGGTAGATGGTAAAAAAGTCCCTCAAGCTTTGGCTTTAACTTCGAGGATATCTTATTCAATTTATTTATTACATATGGCTATTATGTTTACAGTCATTGAAATTTCGAAAGTAATATATGGAGGTGAGGTTTTTAAAATTTTTGCTACAAGGTTTAATCTATTATTTATATCTTTACTTTTTTCATGGGTTATTAGCTATTATTTTTGTATTTTTTTCGAAGAAAATATAGCGAGAAGAGTGAAGAACTACATAATAAGATTATAAGTTATCAATAATGGAGATTTTGAGTGAGTAAAAAGGATGAAGTATTGAAGGTAGTTTCTGATTTATGTGATAAGCATTACAGTAAAGAAATTAAACGCGGACAGCTACCCGATTTAGAATTATGGCCTAAAACGCGTGACATCTCCGATAAATGTGATTCGAGCATTTACGTTACAAGAAGTTTGCTTCTTCAACTTGTTGAAGAGGGGAAAATAATAAAATCCCCTCAGCTATACAGTAATTCTCTTCGTTGGTTCATTAAAGGACCACGCTGAGAAATCCTAAGTTAAAACGCTAAAGGCTCCGCTTTTCTTACAACGTAGCCTTTAGCGCATTAAGGGTTGATCAATCTACCGATGTCTTTATAGAAATTTTCTCTAAGCTTTCCTTTACGCAAGGTTCCTTCGCGGTAAAAATATACTTTCCTTAGGTTGCATTTTAATATGTCGGCAATGTTCTTTGTATTTAAGTTTAATAAGTATCCTCGTAATAGTGTAACCTGCTCTTTAGATAAATTCATTCTGTCATAAAAAATAACACTATAATTCCTCTTGCAACGTTCCCCATCATTTTGGCAAAGTATACGGGTAAAGAAATTAAAATCTTCTAAAGATATTCTTTTATCAATTTCATAGTCTGCGCTTTTAATTGACATAAATTGATGTAGTATGGAAAAAATACATATTTTCACCCCACTAATATTTTCCCTGATTTTTCTTATATCTATTTCTGGATCAATAATAATATTGTTAGTTGTTAATGTATCATAGAAGACAAGGTCGATATGGGACCGCTTAGGGGATTGGATAAGAGCTTCTACAGAATGAAAACGTAATACTACTATATTGGTGGAGATTTGCTGGCAAACTGATTCAATTGCAATATTAGTGAAATTGCACGTATCAATGATAGCTATAGAACGAACGTATTCCTTGTTATTCATATAACACCATAATCATTACGGTTAAAGTTAAGTGTATGTTCAGTAATTAGTATAGAGTGATTATTATTTGTCTGTTATTTATCCTTTTAGATGTTAATTATGTCTCAATGATTATGTCAGGCTTTCTCTTTCTCTTCCATATACAAATTTAAAAAAATCTTAAAATAAGAATGTTACTTTATATTTATTTTATTACGTTAAATTCTTATGGTTGGTTTATTATTAATAACAATGGTAATTTCGGATTTCCTGTTTTGCTAAGCGAAAAATAAAAAGTTGAGTATGCAGCCTATACTGTTAAAGGTAAGGTTAACTTCATCAGAAAAATCCGTTTTAGTTATAATTACTTGTTAGTTTCCACGCTCGTTGCTATGTTTTTAACAGGCAATACAACTTACAAGGATTGATCAAAATGAAAAAGACATTAACTGCTGCTGCAATTTCAATGACACTTTTGGCTTCCCACGCATTTGCTGACACCACGCCAACGGCCTCTGAGCAACTGCAAGAAAAAACCCAGCAACTTCAAAACCGTGCGTCTGAGACTTCACAGAAAGCTCAAGACCGTGCTTCAGAAACGACTACAGAATCTAAAAATCGTTTGAACGAAAACGTTGATAAAGCTAAACATCGCTTGCAAGGTGACAACAGCAATACGACTAAGGCGAAAGAGAGTGCACAACACGGTTGGAACAAAACCAAAGAGGAAGCCACTAAAGGTTGGAATAAAACCAAAGAAGGCACCCAAGAAGGTTGGAACAAAACTAAAGAAGCCACTTCTAAAGGTGTAGATAGCACAAAACAAGGTGCTAGCAGCGCTTGGCAGAAAACTAAAGATGCTGCAGCGAGTGCAAAAAAATCAATTAGTGATAGCACCAACTAATAGATTTTCTTTAAAGGCCTCCAAACGGAGGCCTTTTTCATTCCTCTATAAGATGTCCATATTCAGTTAGAAGGCATTGGGTTACCCCATTTGTCCAACCGAAGCCATCTTGTAGCGGGTATTCGCCCCCGCCCCCTGAAACATTGTTTTCGTCTACCACATCATATTTTTCGACGAGTTTGTGTTTTTCTTTAAAAAGTTTACTCACCGTTCTGAGCCAACGAACAGCAATTTCCTGGGCGAGTTTTTCATGACCATATTTTTTTAAACCTTGAATGGCCATCCATTGCAAGGGCGCCCAAGCATTGGGTTTATCCCATTGTTCGCCACTAGCGATAGTTGTGGCAATCAAGCCGCCAGGTGCTAGCAGTTGCGCTTCAATCTGTTTAGCAATACGCTCAGCTTGTAGGGGGGTTGCGACTTCGGTAAATAGGGCCACGGAGGTGGCAGCACTGAAGAGACCAAACTGTGATCTCCGCCAATCATAATCGCGAAACACGCCACTCTCAGCGTCCCACAGCCAATGATTTATCGTAACTAGGCGCTCTTCAGCTTTTTTCGCCCACACATGAGCGGTAATCTCCTCACCATTTTTTTTAGCTATCGTTGAGATTGTGCGCTCTAATTTATAAAGAAATGCATTGAGATCGATCGGTATATATTGTGTCGTGCGGATACTTGCTAGCCTCATTGGGTCTCTCAACCAACGAGATGAGTAATCCCATCCCGATGCTGCGCCTGCTCTTAAGTCGCGAAAAACTTCTTTTGACGGCCGATTAGAAGAAGCAGCGGTTTCGATATCTTCACGCCACGATTCATCACGCGGTGTATCACGATCATCCCAATAGCGATTAAGCATAGAACCATCAGGCATTTTCACGACATGGCGAAAAGCTTGATTAGGATTAAGCGATCCGGAACCATCCATCCAATAGTGATGTTCAGAGACAAGGTAGGGTAAATATTGCTCGCTATTAGGGATATTTGCTTCCTCACATAACTCCACCATCAATGCGAAGACTGGGGGTTGTGAACGGCTAAGATAATAAGTTCTGTTTCCGTTAGGAATATGACCATATTTCTCGATTAGCCATGCAAAGTTATCAGCCATATTCTTGAGTAAATCCTTTTTGCCACTTTCGGCCAACCCCAACATCGTAAAGTAGGAATCCCAATAGTAGACTTCGGTAAAACGTCCGCCGGGTACAATGTAAGGTTTCGGTAGAGGCAACAAGGAAGTGTTGGGATGATGACTTTGCGGATGTCTTATCATCACTGGCCAAAGAGCATCAATGTGCTGACTTAGCGTTCGTTTCTCTGCTTCGTCGTGTGCGTAATTATGAACTTCTTCTGGTAAATGGAAGTTATCTTTTATAAATTCACGCAGTGAAAAATCTTGGCTGCGACGCGATAACTTACGATATAGAATCAGAATATCAACAGGATCGAACTTCGGCGCACAGTCGGCAAAAGTTTTGCTATCTTCGAAAATATGCTGATTTTGAACATCTTCAAATAGCTCTAAATAGCGATCAGATGGAGTGAGAGCATCGGCAGATGGCATGCCTGCTATGTTTTCAGGTTCTGGCTCATGCTCATCATCAAAATCAGTTAACTCAACGTCTTGAGAATTCTCATAGTCATTTTCACTATTCAAGAGCTTTTCTTTAGATTGTTGCGACATGGAGATTTCCCCCTCAACACATGGACATTCAATAGTGGACGTATCGATTAAGTATAGACAATGTCGTCCAGACAGCTCCTATAGCAGCTGGTTTTACGAGTGTAAGTGAAGATTTCGGTCAAGTCCTACTACTTAACTTAAGGTATCGAGAAAGGGGTACTGTAAGGAATGATAAGAGTCGTAACATGATAATAAGAATTATTACTATCAAAGTTTAAGGCCCAAAGGTAGACTCTGGGGAATTCTTATCAAGGAGAACTTATGACTAAAACGCTTACTTCTGGTAAACCGGCACCGCATCGTGTTCGAAACGAGTTAGCATTTCGCACACTCACCGTGAGTAATAAACAATTAGTCGCAGAGCAATTCTGGCGTATCACTTTCCAATCTGAAGCATTAAAAGGGTTTAACTCCCCAGGGTGTGATGATCATATCAAACTCTTTTTCCCCGAGAACAGTGCAACGGCGCCAGTCGTGCCAACCGTTACAGATGAGGGAATTGTATGGCCAGATAATCAGCGACCAGAATCACGAGACTATACTCCGCTTGAGTTTGATGGTAAGAGCTCCCTTGTCATTGATTTTTATCGGCATGAACAAGGTGTTGCGAGTGATTGGGCAGAGAAGGTTAATGTAGGGGATTTGCTAACCATTGGTGGCCCGCGGGGCTCGTTAATTATTCCTAATGACTATTCCCAGCAACTTTATATTTTTGACGAAACTGGCCTACCAGCGATGAAACGGCGGTTAAGCACTCTTAAGGCAGACAACGTTTTACTGATCGCCTTTGCTAAGCGTCAGGTCGTTGAAGAGTACTTAGGGGCGTTACTTGCTGATTACACGTTACATTGCCTAGAAAATAGTAAGATGGACTCTACAGGCATCGAACAATGTATAAGCCTTAGCAATCCTTTACATTTCCCATCTGATGACCACTTCATATGGTTGACTGGGGAAGGAAAAGCGGTGAAGCAACTCAGTGACCACTTTATTGAGCAGCGAGATTGTTCACCAGAATTAGTCAGAGCAGTTGCCTATTGGCATGCTAAAGATTAATTAAACGTTGGTTTGCACTACAATCCGTCCACGAACCTCTCCTTTAAGTAAAAGGTCGGCAAATTCGATAGCTTGTTCCAGCGTAATGGTTTGAAAGGGAATCGGAAGTGGGGAGCGACTTAATAACACCGCGAAGCGTTGCCATGCAGCATTACGCTGCGCGGTTTCGCAATACACACTGTCGATACCTATCAAGCGGATATTACGCAGAATGAAGGGGGCCACGCTGGTATTAAGCTCTAGCCCCTGAGCCATTCCACAGGCGACCACGCAACCACTGCGCTGTGTCGCCGCAAGTAGGTTAGCGAGGGTATGGCTTCCCACACAATCAATTGCGCCCGCCCATCGTTCTGCTTGTAATTTTTTTCCCGATTCGGAGAGTTCACTTCTAGGGATAATTGAATGAGCACCTAACGACTCAACTAGGTACTCTTCGGCATGGCGGTCACCGCTGACGGCGATAACCTCGTAACCAAGTTGCGCTAAAATCCATGTGCTAAAACTACCAACCCCACCGCTCGCACCACTGACAGCAATCGGTCCTTTTTCGGGGGTGATCCCTTGTTGCTCTAGCTGCAACACGGCAAGCATAGCAGTCAGACCAGCGGTTCCAATCAACGCCGCATCTAAAGGGGATATTTCTTCAGGTAGCACCGTCAACCATTCAGTTTTCGCAGAGAATTTTTCAGCGAGGCCTCCATGATACTGTTCGCCAATTCCCCAACCAGTGACGACGGCGAGTTTCCCTATTGGCCACTGTAATGATTCACTGGCAATCACTTCACCTATCATATCGATTCCAGGAATAAGCGGAAACTGACGTATTACTGGCGCTTTAGCGCACAGAGCTAAGGCATCTTTATAATTAAGAGAGGAGTAAAGGACGCGAAGCGTAACAGGAAGAGGAGAGAGGCTAGCTTCGTTTACCGAGGATAACTTAGCGGAAACTTTATCGATTTTAGGGTCAGTAAGCCAGAGAGCGTTAAAGGTCATCACTTTTCTCCCAAAGACTGAAGTAAGAAGGGGCCGAGATGGCCCCACTCTTTTTATTTTATGGATTTGTAAAGTGCGATACGCTGCGCTTCGAGTTGAGTCACGCGCTGGCAAACTTGTTGGCCAAATTGTTGGAAATCGTCTTCGTGCTGTTTCCATTCTTGCTGGACGGCTTGTTGTAAGCCACCTAAATTACCGACTAAAGCTTGTAATGGGTTACCGTTACTACTGAGGTTCTTCATATTCCCCATTTCATTCAGGCTATCTTGTAGTACACCACCCATCGCATTTTGTACTAGTTTTTCGCTATCTTGATGAACGCTATCGATAGCACTGTGGTGATAGGTCATCACATCATTTTTCTGTGATAGCACTCGCGCAAACTGTAATTTTAGTTGGGAGTTTAAGTTATCTAAGCGTTGATGGATCCCACTTTCCGCGCCTAATTTTTCGGTAATGATACGATCTAATGCAGTTTTCGCTTGATCGAGACGTTGATGTGCACCTTGATTAATCCACGGCATATCTTTACGCACAGCGGCTTGGTAATTTATTGCTTGTTGGCGTACTGCAGCAGAGGGCTGAAGCGCTTTACCATTAAAGGTAATGTCTCCATTAGGGCTAATCACCATGGTGCCATCGCTTCCCACAATAGCTACGCTTTGAGTAGATAGCGTAATATCATCTTTGGGAATCGAGTCACATTGATAAGCGGCATGTGCTTGTACGGCTGAAACAAGTAGCGTAGCGAGTAGAACTTTGCGTAGCATGGAGTTTCTCCAGAAGGGGGGAGGGATTAACGGATAATAGCTAACCTATTATCCGTTTGGAAATTATACTGACTTAGTCCCACCAAACATCAAACAGTTCCGTAACTTGGATGTTTTCTAAGCCTTTTGCTGAGAGCCATTGACTGACAACGGTTCGGTGTTCGTCAGTACATTTACCGGTTTTTTGTAAACAGACTAAACCTTCCCATTGAAGGTAGCCACTTCCATCATAGGCTAGCCCTTGAGGCTCAATGACTTCACTGATAAAGTCATCGACAGTCTTATCGATGGTGGCGGTGTCGGTTCCTGCAGGAAACGACCATGCGACAGAAAATCCAAATTCTTGGAACTCGTCAAGATGCAGTTTTTTACGCAAGCGGCGACTACGGTTAACAGCCATTATTTAACCCTCTCAAACATTAAATCCCACACGCCATGTCCTAAACGGTGACCCCGTTGTTCGAACTTGGTGAGTGGACGTGAATCTGGCCGAGGAACATATTGTCCTTGCGGCGATTGGTTGACATAACCAGGAATAGATTGCATGACTTCCAGCATATGCTCGGCATAGTTTTCCCAGTCAGTGGCCATGTGAAAAACGCCACCCAATTTTAATTTACTTAAGATCAGCTCAGCAAACGGGATTTGCACAATACGTCGTTTGTTATGGCGAGCCTTATGCCAAGGGTCTGGAAAAAAAAGTTGAGCGAGACGTAATGAATTATCTGGAATCATATTTTCCAATACTTCTACGGCATCGTGGCACATTACGCGTAGATTTGTCACACCTGCTTCATCAGCGCTGGCTAAACAAGCACCGACTCCAGGGGCATGTACCTCGATGCCCAAAAAATTCTGATGGGGATTGGCTTTAGCCATTTCAACTAAGGATGCCCCCATACCAAAACCGATTTCTAACACTAGTGGCGCTTCACGACCAAACACCTGCACAAAGTCCATTGGCTCAGCACTGTATTCAATCCCATTGATTGGCCACAGTTCATCAATTGCGTGCTGCTGGCCTTTGGTTAGACGGCCTTGGCGTCGAACAAAACTTCTTATCCGGCGTAATGGACGCCCTTCTTCATCAAATTCTGGTGTAATGACGTCATTAATCATAATAAGCCTACAAATGTTTCAATTTTAAACGGGGATTATGCAAAGTTAAGCATGATTAGCAAGCCTTTACCAAGCAGTGGTTTACTTAATGCTAGGTCTATGCTGCAATTTATCCATCTCTCTTCACGAATTCTGTACTAACGATGTTAACTATCAGCGAATCGTCAGCTTTTGCTCACCAAGTCCTAACATGGTATCACCAGTTCGGCCGTAAAACGCTGCCTTGGCAGCAAGAAAAAACGCCTTATAAGGTATGGTTGTCTGAGGTGATGCTTCAGCAGACCCAAGTGACAACGGTCATTCCCTATTTTGAACGTTTTATGGCGCAATTTCCATCGGTCGCCGAGCTGAGTGCCGCACCGATTGACCATGTGCTGCATTTATGGACGGGGTTAGGTTACTACGCGCGGGCTCGTAATCTTCACAAAGCTGCCTGTCAGGTGATGAGTGAACATCAAGGTCAATTTCCAGAAACCTTTGAACAGGTGGTGGCTTTACCTGGAGTAGGGCGCTCAACTGCCGGCGCCATACTTTCCCTTTCACTGGGCCAACATCACGCTATCCTCGACGGCAACGTTAAGCGAGTGCTTGCCCGTTATTTTGCTGTCGAAGGGTGGCCGGGACAGCGTGACGTCGAAAATAAATTATGGGCGCTGAGTGAGGCGGTAACCCCGCAACAGGAAGTAGCGGCCTTTAACCAAGCAATGATGGATCTGGGCGCAATGGTTTGTACGCGTTCCCGTCCCAAATGCGAACTCTGCCCGCTCAATGAGGGCTGTATCGCCCATGCTCAGCACAATTGGCAAGATTATCCAGGAAAAAAAACAAAAAAAGATCTCCCAACTCGCGAAGCTTGGCTATTGTTATTACAGCTAGACGAACAGGTTTTATTGGAAAAACGCCCTAGTTTAGGGATTTGGGGGGGATTATATAGCTTCCCACAGTTTTCTGATCGTCTCGAGATGGAAGAGTGGTTATTGCAGCGTGGTATCAAAGCAAAGCAACAACAGTTGAATAGCTTTAAACATACCTTCAGCCACTTCCATTTACAGATAATTCCGGTGCGAATAGAACTGTCGACGATGACGGCTTTAATGGAGGAATCTGTTACTCTCTGGTATAACTTAACCCAGCCGCAATCGGTAGGATTAGCCGCACCGGTACAACGTATTTTGAACGAGTTAAGCTACGAACTCGCCATAGAGCATAATAATTAACAGGATTGACCTATGAGCCGTACAATTTTTTGCACATTTTTGAAACAAGATGCTGAAGGCCAAGACTTTCAACTTTATCCAGGTGAGATTGGTAAACGTATTTTCCAAGAAATTTCAAAACCGGCTTGGCAGCAGTGGATGGCTAAGCAAACCATGCTTATCAATGAACAAAAATTAAATATGATGAATCCAGAACATCGTAAAGTGATTGAGCAAGAGATGGTCTCCTTTTTGTTTGAAGGTAAAGATGTTCAGATCGATGGTTACACGCCACCTGAGCAGTCCAACTGATAAACCATAAAATTTTACGTTAAGCAGCCAGAACGCCACCCTATGAAAAAATTGATTCCTCTCATGCTCATCGCGCCACTGCTAGTCTCTTGCTCGAGTGATAAAAAAAGCGTTTTTCACGAAGATTGGGTAAAAGATACTAATGGTTTTGATATTCTTATGGGCCAATTTGCCCATAATATCGAGAACATTTGGGGGATCAATGAAGTTCTGATTGCTGGCCCGAAAGATTACGTAAAGTATAGCGATAATTACTATACGCGCAGCCACATCAACTTCGAAAGCGGTAAGATTACCATCGAATCTATTTCGGGAACTAACCCGATGGCTAGCTTACGTGAGGCCATTATCACTACGCTTTTGATTGGTGAAAACCCGGGTAACGTTGACCTCTACTCTGACGCCAACGATATCAATCTCAGTCAAGAGCCATTGCTTTACGGTCAGGTGCTGGATAACACCGGGCAGCCCATCCGTTGGCAAGGACGTGCCGGAACTTTCGCTGATTACTTGCTGAAGTACAAATTACATCGTCGTGTTTCTGGGATGCACGTTATTTGGTCCGTCACCATTCCTATGGTGCCAAACCACTTAAACCAACGTGCACACCGTTATTTGCCAATGGTACGCAAAGCTTCCGATCAATATGGGGTGGATGTTTCACTTATCTTAGCGATCATGCAAACAGAGTCTAGCTTTAACCCCTATGCAATTAGTAATTCTGATGCATTAGGGCTGATGCAGGTTGTTCAACATACCGCTGGCGTTGATGTCTTTAAAATGAAAGGTAAGTGGGGTAAACCGAGTCGCAGCTACTTACTCGACCCTGAGAATAATATCGATGCCGGAACGGCTTATCTTTCGATTTTACAGAATAATTATCTCGCAGGGATTACCGATCCCCAATCAAGACGTTATGCGGTGATTACTGCTTACAATGGTGGAGCAGGAAGCGTACTGAAAGTCTTCTCAAGTAATAAAGATAAAGCCGTCGCCATCATTAACGCGATGCCCCCCACGGAGGTTTACCGTATTCTGGTGCGTAAACATCCCGCGGCTGAATCGAGACGTTATCTTTATAAAGTGGACAAAGCTCAGCGTAGTTATTTCCGCTATTAGATATAAAGCCTTGCTAAGCAAGGCTTTTTTTTATTCAGTTTCGGGTAGGAAAGCTTCTAGCAATGAATTTAAAAATAACTTTCCTTTAGGGGTGATTTGCCAGTACTCAGCAGTTTCTTGCAGATACCCGGCTTGAATCGCTTTATCGATCGCAGGCCTAACCTGTTGTTCTGCTAATCCGGTTAAATCAGTAAAATCTTGGCGAGGACAAGGCTCCAATAATCGAAAACGGTTCATAAAGAACTCGAAGGCTTTATCCTCATCGGCAACCATAAATTGCCGATCAAGATACTCGCCCCGCAAAAAGCCTTTAGGGTGGCGTGTTTTAACGGTGCGCATAATCTTACCGTCGGCAAGCGTAATTTTACCATGAGCACCGCAACCAATACCGAGATAATCTCCAAACCGCCAATAGTTAAGGTTATGTTCGCAACGGTAACCTGGCTTAGCATAAGCTGAGGTCTCATATTGCTCATAGCCAGCCTCACGCAGTAGCTGGTCCCCTTGTTCGAAAATATCCCAGAGGTCATCATCGTCTGGCAGTTTAGGCGGACGTGAGGCGAAAAGAGTATTAGGCTCTATCGTTAACTGATACCACGAAAGATGAGGAGGGTTTAACGCTATTGCCTGCCGTAAATCGTCCAAAGCCTGTTCAATACTCTGGTCGGGAAGACCATGCATCAGGTCTAGATTAAAACTCCGTAACCCTAACCCCGTCGCGAGTTGTGCCGCTCGTTTCGCTTCCTGCGGCCCATGTATCCTTCCTAATCGCGTCAACTTCTCGGCGTCAAAGCTTTGTACCCCAATAGAGATACGATTAATCCCTGCTTGCTGGTAGCCACTAAATCTTTCTGCTTCGACAGTACCGGGATTAGCCTCCATCGTCACTTCACATCCCATGGATAACGGGATACGCTCACGTACGCCATCCATCAGTTGTTGCATCGCTTGGCTACTCAGTAAACTCGGTGTGCCGCCACCGATAAAGATGGTTGAGAGTTGCCGTCCCTGAACCAGGTGCAGACTGTCATCTAAATCTTTTAGTAAATGCTCAACATATTCCTGATGAGGAACCTCGCCCTTGAGGGCGTGAGAGTTGAAATCACAATAGGGACACTTTTGGACACACCATGGGATATGAATATACAAACTTAATGGGGGTAAAGCTTTAGCCATTACGTAATGCTTCCATCAGTTGCTTTAATGCTTGACCACGATGGGAGATCGCTGATTTCTCTGCCTTACTCATTTCAGCTGCACATTTTTGTTGTTCGGGAACATAAAAAATGGGGTCATAGCCAAAGCCGCCTTGGCCGCTAGGTTGGCGAGTAATCATGCCCGGCCAGCGTCCATAACAGACAATTGGGGTAGGATCTTCAGCGTGGGTCAAATAGACCAAGACACAATGGAAAGCGGCCTGTCGTTGCGCATCGGGAACATCCTGCATAGCCGTCAGTAGCTTATTCAGGTTGTCCGTATCGGTAGCCGCTTCACCCGCATAGCGTGCAGAGTAAATACCTGGCGCGCCTTGTAAGGCATCAACCGCTAAACCTGAATCATCGGCGATGGCTGGCAGGCCGGTTACCTGGGCAGCGTGGCGAGCCTTAATTAACGCATTTTCAATGAAAGTGAGGCCAGTTTCTTCTACTGAGCCCACCCCAAGTTCAGTTTGAGCAGTAATGGTTAAACCAAAATCGCCTAACAAACCAGCCAGTTCGCTAACTTTACCTGCATTACCGGTGGCCAACACGACATGCTTTGGAGAAAAATAGTTCGTCATGATTTATAACCAAACCCATAGGTTAGGGAAAAGATCCATGCCGAGATAATTCAAGGCATAAAGGATAAGGATAACGATCATCGCCGAGAAATCTATTCCGCCCATCGCCGGTAACCAGCGTCTGATAGGCGCCATTAGCGGCTCGGTCAGTTGGTATAGCACATAGTCTACTGGGCTGCGGCCTTGGCTTACCCAACTCATAATCGAGCGAATCAAAATGACCCAAAATACTAAGTTACCCGCGGCCTTGAGCAGCGATAAAACACCAACCAATAATAAGCTTAGCGATAATGAAAAACCGCCATTATTGATCGCAACCAGTAGAGGGTATTTTAGAGTTGTTAGGATGAAGGCGAGGAGTAATGACGCACCGTCAATTGGGCCGATAGCCGGTATAATACGACGTAAAGGACCAATAATGGGTTGTGTCAGCTTTACCACGAATTGAGCGAGTGGATTGTAAAAGTCACATCGCGCCCATTGCATCCAGATGCGTAATAACAGTACGAGCACATAGAGCTCGATAAATGTTTTGACCAAAAACGTCAAGGTATACATAGTGTTCCTTAGCTTATTCTGAAGTAGTTGAATACTGACGGGCACCAAAAATCGCGCTACCCACTCGTACAAGAGTACTGCCTGCGGTAATTGCCGCATCAAGATCATCACTCATCCCCAAGGAGAGTGTATCGACCTCAGGATAGTGTTTTGCTAAATCGTGAAAGAGCTTCGCCATACGCTGACAAACTGCTAACTGTCTTGAGAAATCAGCTTCCGGTGCGGGAATAGCCATAATCCCTCGTAACCTTAATTGAGGAAGTTGAACAATTGCCGCAGCTAGCCCACTCAATTCTTCGACCTGAATACCTGACTTGCTGGACTCATCGCTGATATTCACCTGAATCAAAATATTCAGAGGGGGAAGATGTTCAGGACGTTGGTCTGAGAGACGTTGTGCCAGTTTCAATCGATCAACGGTATGACACCAAGCAAAATGCTCAGCCACTAAGCGACTCTTATTCGACTGCAATGGACCAATAAAGTGCCAGTCGATATCAGCTAAGTGAGCTAGGGTAGTAATTTTACCAACGCCTTCTTGTACGTAATTTTCACCGAAGCAGCGTTGACCAGCACGGTATGCCGCTTCGATATCGCTCTCAGGCTTAGTTTTACTTACCGCAAGTAAGGTTATTTCTTGAGGGCTACGCCCACAATGCCTAGCTGTATCGGCGATCCGTTGTTCCACTGAGTGTAAATTTTGAGAAATGGATGTCATAACCGGAAATCACTATGGAGTTAACAGAATTAATTGCGCGTAGTGTAAAACATAACGCGAGCGATCTACACCTGTGCTGCGGAGAATTTCCCCGTTGGCGCAGAGAAAATACGATCGAAATCATTCCAGGTAGCCAAAAACTGCCCCATGCTTGGTTTAAACACTTTCTCAGCCAACAGATTACTGGGCGATTATCGCAGCTGCTGGCGGAACAAGGACATTGCGATTTTGCGTTGACCAGTGAGCAAGGAGCACGTGTCCGTGCTTCATTTTTCAAACAACATCAGGGGTTCTCCCTATCGTTACGAATACTCCCCGCAGAGGCGAAGGATATTGAGAGTTTACAATTGCCTAGTGCCTTTATTCGGTTAGTTGAAGGCCAACAGGGATTAATCTTGATTTCAGGAGCAACGGGATCAGGGAAATCGACAACACTGACGGCGGTTATCGATCATCTAAATCAGCATTATCAACGACATATTATTATGCTTGAAGACCCAATCGAATTTTGCCACAGCCCTGGGCAATCTCTGATTCAACAGCGGGAGATAGGGGAGCATGTTAGCAATCTATCGAACGGTATAGTCTCAGCGTTACGTCAAGATCCTGATATTATTGTAATTGGCGAACTTCGCGATACAACCACGATTAAACTCGCGCTGACCGCGGCAGAAACCGGCCATCTTGTGCTGGCAACGCTACACAGCACAGATACGACTCATGCCTTACAACGGTTGGTGGATGCCTTTCCTCCCCATGAGCGGGATACTGCACGCCAACATTTGGCGCAAAGTTTACGAGCGGTATTAGCACAGCAGCTACGCTTTAAGGCAGAAAGGGTGTCACCCCTCTATGAATTACTGATCAACACTAATGCAGTGGGAAATCTTATCCGTGAAGCAAAGTTTCATCAGCTACCGGGGCAACTGGAGCAAGCCAGTCAAGAAGGAATGGTTTCATTCCGCCAATCGCTTGAGCAGTACGCTAAACAGAATAGCGGATTATTATGTCCCACTATTGATAAAGCGCTTCGAACCAACTTTCCAAAATAATGACTGCCGATTGGGAATCAACACGTCCCTTCGATAGCGACTTATAACCTCCCTTTTCGAAGAGGCGAGAGCGGGCTTCCGTTGTGCTTAACCGCTCATCTTGTAATTCCACTTTTTTACCCAGCCTGCCATGTAGGCGGTTAGCAAATTTTTTGGCTCGCTGCGTCAATTCCTGCTCGCTTCCATCCATATTGAGTGGGAGGCCGACGACTAAATAATCGGGTTGCCACTCACTGATCACTTTTTCGATCAGCGTCCAGTCCGGCACGCCATCTTGGGCTTTAACTGCAGCAAGGGGGGAGGCTGTTGCGGTTAAGGTTTGTCCTACGGCGATACCTATACTGCGCGTCCCAAAATCGAACGCGATGATAGTCTGGTTACTCATTAACTGTGTCCTGCTTCGCTAGCAATCATATGAATATTAATACCGAGTTTTGCTGCGGCAGCAGACCAACGCTCAGAGGCAGGTAAATGGAAAATAATGTCGCTAGTAGCAGGAACGGTTAGCCAAGCATTCTCCAGTATCTCGTTTTCAAGCTGCTGTTGCTCCCACGCACAATAGCCCAACGCGACCAATACCTGTTCTGGATGGTGATCAGTGGTGAGTGCCTCAAGTACATCTTTGGAGGTGGTAACTATCGTTTCGGGAGAAACTTCGATACTAGAAGCATATTTTTGAGGCGTAGTATGAAGAATAAAGCCGCGGTCTTCAGACATAGGGCCGCCAGTGAACACGGGTTGTTCAAGCTGGCGCTGGGAGCCGTCTCCAGAAAGCTCGATGTCTAATTTGGCTAACACCCCTTCAACATTAAGGTTTTCTAAAGGTTTATTGATAATAATCCCCATCGCGCCATCAGCGTTATGTTCACAGATGTAAACCACGGAGCGCTTGAATAACGGATCCTCTAGCGTGGGCATGGCAATCAGGAAATGGTGCTGTAAATTCATACCGTCTCGAGTGATTAAGTTTCTGGTAACCACAGGGCTACCAGAAAGGTTGAATAAAATTATGCGTTAGCTAAACGTTTTTCAATAGCACCCATCAGCATACCAGTTATTGATACCGGAAATTCGGCTTCAATCTCACGAATACAGGTAGGACTCGTGACGTTAATTTCTGTTAATTTATCGCCAATGATGTCGAGGCCAACAAAAATAAGGCCTTTCTCTTTTAGTGTCGGCGCGACTTTGCGCGCAATCGCCCAATCACTGTCAGTCAATGGTCGAGGTTCGCCGCGACCACCTGCGGCTAAATTACCACGCGTTTCCCCAGACTTAGGGATGCGGGCCAAGCAGTACGGAACAGGTTCGCCATCGACAACCAGAACACGTTTGTCGCCCTGTTTAATCTCCGGGATGAAGTTTTGGGCCATACAAAATTGTGTGCCTTGCTGGGTCAAGGTTTCCCAGATGACCGAGAAGTTAGGATCATCTTGTTTCACACGAAAAATAGAGGCACCGCCCATGCCATCCAATGGTTTCATAATGATGTCACCATGTTCTTGCCAGAAATCACGTAAAGTTTCACGACTGCGCGTAACCAAGGTATCTGGCGTGAGTTCAGCAAACCAAGCGGTAAAGAGTTTCTCATTACAGTCGCGTAAGCTTTGCGGCTTATTGACAATCAGCGTGCCTTGTTCTTCAGCCCTTTCTAAAATATAGGTCGCATAAACAAACTCGGTATCAAAAGGAGGATCCTTACGCATAAGGATCACATCAAGATCGGCCAGAGGGAGGGTTTGTTCACTGGTGAATTCAAACCATTTCTCTTCATTTTGCATTACAGTCAGCCCGCGGGTGCGCGCCGAGGCGACACCTTTGCGTAACGATAGGTCATTCATCTCCATATAATGGATTTCATAACCGCGTTTTTGGGCCTCTAGTAACATTGCAAAACTGCTATCTTTCTTGATATTGATGGTTGTAATGGGATCCATCACAATACCCAGCTTAATCATTCACAACCCCTTCAAAATTTAGTGTATTAGGGAAAAGGACTCAGTATACCCAAGGATGAACCAAGCATTTCACTGTTGATGCCAGATAGTCAATTAACCTAAATCACCGAATCTTACTTGTAGCGCGGTAATTGCGGTCAATGCAGTCGTTTCAGTACGTAATACCCGCGGACCTAATAAAATATCGGTGAAGTTATCCTTACTGGCTTGTTCAATCTCAGCAGCAGATAATCCCCCTTCGGGCCCGATAAGTAATCTCACCTTATTGTTTGGCAGTGTAAGTCGATTAATACTTTGTGAGGCGCGTGGATGAAGATTAAGCTTAAGCGCATCACTCTCTTCGGCTAGCCAGTCTGCTAAAGTCATGACTGGACGGATATCGGGTATACGGTTTCGTCCGCACTGTTCACATGCGGCAATCGCAATTTTTTGCCATTGCGAAAGTTTTTTCTCAAGCCGCTCTTTGTCCAGTTTTACACCACAACGTTCAGAGATTAAAGGCGTAATAGTATTAACCCCCAATTCAATAGATTTTTGGATGGTGAATTCCATTTTTTCGCCCCGCGACAGCACTTGTCCTAAGTGAATATTGAGAGGGGACTCACGGTCATCGATTTCACCCTCACTGGTTTCTACCGTGACATGCTTCTTACTGGCTTCAACGATAGTGGAAGGGAATACTTGATTACTGCCATCAAATAATAAAACGTGCTGACCCGCGACCATGCGTAATACTCGGCCAACGTGATTGGCGGCGTCTTCAGAAAGCTGAACACGTTGGTGACTTTGAAGCGCTTCTGGATGATAGATGCGGGGAATACGCATGGCCTTATCTCTTAATTAAAAATAAATGAATTATGGTATAGCTTGACCGCTGAATCGACTAAATGCAATGCAGATTATGGGCACTGCTTAGCGACCCAAGGATTAATGTTACCCTGTATTTTAGCAATACGACGATCGCGTTGGCATTCCCATGATGTGACGGGGTAAAGCTTATTCCAAGCCATTAACAATTGCGTTTGTTGGCGCGAGAGGGAAAGGTGATATTGGTCACGCATATACAAGGTTATTCGGGCAATGGGTCCACGGGCGCGAGCAGCAGGCTGAGTCAGTTTAGCTTTGAAATCATTAATCATCTCACAGGCACCATACTGAGTAGGGGTACCATTCCATTGGCTATAAGCAAAGTTATTCCGATCACCATTCACCTCACCAATTGCAGGTTCTAGATTATGTAAATCAGCTTCTATTCTTCGATACTCGCTATCTTTGCGACAATTTTTTCTACCACCTTGCTGCCAGCATTGACGTTGATGTCCGAATACCCAGGCTGGTACAACATGTTCCCACTCTATACGAGCAGCTCGTTGCGCATTTTTTCGCGGCTGATAACCACAAGAAGCTAAATCAGGAACCCCTTTTTTACCTTGCCAGTGAATGGTGCAACCACAATAAAACTCTTTGGCACCTTGGTTCACTTCAATCGAGGCCTTTTTAGCCGCTTGGAAATTATCCTGCTGATAAACTTTTGCTAAGGCTGGAGAGGTTGAAATAAGTAAAGCAAGAAAACTAAATCTGAGACGCATATTCTACTTAATCATCAAAGAGACATTAACGCGCCATAATACCTCATTCTGGCTCGAACCGTTGAGCAAAACGCGAACGTCCTTGCTTACCCTTGATAGGGGCCTATCCTGAGCGGCGCAGCGCAGCGGCGGCAGCAATATTCTGTTTCTCCCCGTACTACGCGATTATGGCGTCGTACAGTGAGTTCATGCTGTTGGCAATGACAATGGTAGGTAAAGGTTCGGCCGGCAACAGAGGTTGTGATAAGGCGATGAGTACGCTCGGCTTTGACCTTCAGTACCTCTTCCATCATCCAACGCCATTCTTGGCCATGAGGCGCGACTCGGCCGAATTTTTTCCACACCAATAGATGCGCGAGTTCATGGGGGACCACTTGTTCCACAAAGGCTGAAGGGTTCTCCTCGCACAGTATCGGATTGAGACGGATTTGCCACTCTTTTAACCAAGCGCTACCAGCAGTAGTGCCACGCTGCTGCCAACTGATAGCAGGCTCGGGGAGAGGGTCATCGAAATGGGGAGCAGCAAGAACGAGGTGATGACGTAGCGAGCGATAAATAGCTTGCTGTAAAGCGATAGGCAGGCGGTGATTTTTTTTCATGGAGCGAGGATAACATAAAAAAAGGGGGTGAACTTGTCACCCCCTTATCTGATTAATCGCGTGAGCCGATATCTTTCAGTTTTTTACCTTGCATAAGGTTTCTTTCAATGTGCTCGAGTGAAACGTTTTTAGTTTCTGGAATCAGGCACAGAGTCAGAATGATGAACACTACATTTAGCGCAGCGTATAACCAGAAGGTCCCAGCATTGCCTAAATTGGTGAGTAGCGTTAAGAAGGTCGCCCCAACAATCATATTGGCAATCCAGTTGGTCGCAGTGGAGACAGTGATACCAAAGTCACGACCTTTCAGCGGCTGGATTTCGGAACAAAGTACCCAAATCAACGGACCCGCACTCATCGCGAAACCAACGATAAACATCAGTAGCATGGCGATAGCGAAATATTGCGCACCGGCTGAGTGAATGCCTAAATGCAGCATTGTTCCTAGAACCCCCATACCGGTAGCCATTACGATGAAACCGAGAATCAAGGTAGGTTTACGGCCCCAACGATCGACTAGACCGATAGCAATAAAGGTCGCCAAAACGTTAACCAGACCAACAATGACGGTTCCCCACATTTGCTCAGTGGTATTGGTAAATCCGGCAATTTCAAAAATTTTCGGTGCGTAGTACATGATCACGTTCATACCGGTGAACTGTTGCACAACTTGCAGTAACACACCTAAATAGACAGCCCGGCGGAAGTTGCTATTGCCCTTAAACAGAGCCCAACCGGTTTGCTTGATTTTTAAGCTTTCGCGAATTTCATCTAATTCACGCTTAGCTTGCTCACTCGTATCACGCAGACGATCAAGGACCTTTTGTGCATCATAAAATTGTCCCTTGGCCGCTAACCAACGTGGGCTATTGGGTAAGAATACAACGCCAACCAGTAACAGCGCAGCAGGGATAGTGATTACCCCTAACATCCAACGCCAATCACCACTGTAGCTCAGTGCGGTATCGGAGAGGTAGGCACCTAGAATACCGATGGTGATCATCAATTGGTAAAGTGAAATCATACTACCGCGGATTTTTTCCGGTGCAATCTCAGAAAGGTAAAGCGGTGCAGTGTAAGAAGCAATACCGACAGCAAGTCCTAACAGGACACGAGCGGTAATCAGCATTTCCGGTGAAGTTGCTAACGCTGACCATAATGAGCCGATAACGAATAGAATCGCACCCGCCATCAAGCTTTTCTTACGACCGAGTGAAGAGGACATCCAGCCACTCCCCACAGCACCCACTGCCGCACCGAACATCATTGAGCTGACTATCCACTCTTGTTGATGAGGGGTGACATTGAATTCTTTGGCAATGAAGGGGAGCGCCCCTGCAATAACCCCGATGTCTAAACCAAATAATAAACCTGCGAGTGCAGCGAGAAAGCAGACGAAAAACGTCATCATTTTATTAGACGTTCTACGCTTTGAGTTATTTACAGGCATGAATGCCTCCGATGTTAGATTTCTTATCTTTACGATTCTACGTAATTATATGTCAACTATCAGTGAGCCAGATCACAGCGATGTAATCGATTACATTTTGGACTAAGTAAAGGTTATTAAATCGTTTATAAAATGGTCTGCTCAGCAATTCTTGACAGAACTATACATAAATATCGGGTATTTATAGCCTTAACCTACGAATAAATCATATTTTTTTTACCAATTGATGAAATAGACTCGATCACGACACGGAAAAAAGTCGATGTAATCGTTATCACTTATGAGGAAAAGGGGAGTGAAGGCTAAGATTAGGTGGGGGAAAAACGAGGGCGGGATAATCCCGCCCTAAAGTAAAGATTATTTCAGATTTGCCGCGTCACGGAGTGCTTCAGCTTTATCTGTTTTTTCCCAAGGGAAATGCTCACGGCCAAAGTGACCATAAGCAGCCGTTTCACGGTAGATAGGATGAAGGAGGTCTAACATCTGGATCAAACCATAAGGACGAAGATCAAAGAACTCGCGCACTAGCAGGGTTAACTGCTCGGTTGGCAGTTTTTCAGTACCAAAGGTTTCAACCATGATTGAAGTCGGTTCTGCAACACCAATCGCATAAGAAACTTGAATTTCGCAACGATCAGCTAAGCCTGCAGCAACAATATTTTTTGCAACGTAACGTGCAGCGTAAGCCGCTGAACGGTCAACTTTCGATGGATCTTTACCAGAGAACGCACCACCACCGTGACGCGCCATCCCGCCGTAGGTATCAACGATGATTTTACGACCCGTCAGACCACAGTCACCCATTGGGCCACCAATGACAAAGCGCCCTGTTGGGTTAATAAAATATTTGGTATTCGCGGTGAGCCATTCGGTCGGCAGGACTGGTTTAATAATGGTTTCCATTACTGCTTCTTGTAGCTCTTTTTGACCAATCTGTTCAGCGTGCTGAGTCGACAGGACAACGGCGTCGATACCGACAATCTTGTCGCCATCATATTGGAAGGTAACTTGGCTTTTCGCATCTGGACGTAACCAAGGTAAAGTCCCATCTTTACGGACTTCTGATTGACGTTGAACTAAGCGGTGTGCATAAGTTACCGGTGCTGGCATCAAGACGTCGGTTTCATTGGTTGCATAACCGAACATTAATCCTTGGTCGCCTGCCCCTTGGTCGAGTGGATCTTTACGGTCAACACCTTGATTGATATCGGGAGATTGCTTACCAATCGCATTCAGTACCGCACAGGAGTTCGCATCGAAACCCATATCAGAATGGACATAACCAATGTCACGAACTGTTTGACGCGCAATTTCTTCGATGTCGACCCAAGCTGAGGTCGTGATTTCACCGCCAACTAAAACCATACCGGTTTTTACATAAGTCTCACAGGCTACACGTGCTTTCGGATCTTGTTCGAGGATCGCATCTAATACTGCATCAGAGATTTGATCGGCGATTTTATCGGGATGCCCTTCTGAAACGGATTCTGAGGTGAAAAGATGTTTAGCCATTATATAGTTACCTTGCTTAAGGGATTTATTTCGCGTGTACGCACAATTGGTGCTGCCTCAATCTCGACGTTTTATCTCAAAGAGAACGACGACCTTGAATAGTAAATTTGGAGGAAAACGCTATCGGATGGTTTTCCGTCTGGACGTCTATTCTAGGTTAGGATGGTCGATTAATTCCAGTGATTTTTCTGAATTAGCGCATTGATAGCTACATAGTTATCCTTCTCATCCTAGACCTCAGACAAACATTTTGCATTTTTACCCCCTTAAGGGTATAAATCGCGAACCGCTTTGCCATCTAAAATTGATAAGCGCCGCAACGGAAATAAGATAAGTTAACATTAACGATAACAGTCCTTTAGCGTGCCTTTTAATCAACGACAGGCTGCGAATGTTGTCTGCATAGGTCTTTATTCCGGTTAATGATTACCACGACAATTATCGGCAGTAAAATCGTCATCACGAGTGTTAATTTTCCCTGTACTAACCCATCTATCCGTTGCTAACAAGACGGAAAGGGGCGACTTATGACGAGTATTTGCAGTGCTTAGCGGGTTGCGCTAGGGTAAATACTTAACTGTTTTTTATCTAAGATAGAGGCATGAGATGACCGACGTCATTAAGAATATTCGAGGTTCATCCGCAGGCGAGCACGGTGAGTTACGTTCAATGCAAGAAGTTGCCGTTAACGATCAAGAAGCGAGCCGTATGTTACGTACCTACAATATTGCATGGTGGGGAAATAATTATTATGACGTCAATGAATTAGGTCATATCAGTGTGTGCCCCAATCCTGACATTCCTTCCGCACGTGTTGACTTAGCAAAACTGGTCAAAGAACGAGAAGCGCAAGGCCAGCGTCTTCCGGCACTCTTTTGTTTTCCACAAATTCTACAGCACCGTTTACGTTCGATTAATGTAGCCTTTAAACGTGCGCGTGAATCATTCGGTTATCGTGGGGACTATTTTCTGGTTTACCCGATTAAAGTTAACCAACATAAACGCGTCATTGAGTCATTAATTCACTCAGGGGAGCCTTTAGGTTTAGAAGCCGGTTCTAAAGCAGAATTAATGGCAGTTTTAGCCCATGCGGGACAAACGCGTTCGGTGATTGTCTGTAATGGATATAAAGATCGCGAATATATTCGTCTAGCCCTCATCGGCGAGAAACTTGGCCATAAAGTCTATCTTGTCATCGAAAAAATGACCGAAATACGCTTGGTGCTTGAAGAAGCTGAACGGCTTAACGTGGTACCTCGTTTGGGGATCCGTGCTCGTCTTGCCTCGCAAGGTTCAGGCAAATGGCAATCGAGCGGGGGTGAAAAATCGAAATTTGGTTTGTCCGCTTCACAAGTTTTGGAGCTGGTGGACATTATGCGCCAAGCTGGGCGGATTGAGAGCTTACAGCTACTGCATTTCCATCTTGGTTCCCAAATGGCAAATATCCGCGATATTTACACCGGTGTGCGTGAATCCGCTCGTTTCTACGTTGAACTGGCTCGATTAGGGGTGCAGATCAAGTGTTTCGATGTCGGAGGCGGATTAGGTGTCGATTACGAGGGAACTCGCTCTCAATCTGACTGCTCAGTGAATTACGGCTTAAATGAATACGCCAATAATGTCATTTACGCCATCGGCGAAGCCTGCGATGAGCACGGCCTAGAACACCCAACGGTGATCACTGAATCAGGCCGGGCGGTAACGGCACATCATACTGTCTTGGTTTCGAACATTATTGGTGTAGAGCGTAATAGCTTTACACCACCTCATCCGCCAGAAGATGACTCCCCACGTCCGCTATTGAGCATGTGGAAAACGTGGCAGGAGATGCATGAAACGCAGGGGCATCGTTCATTACGTGAATGGCTTCACGATAGCCAAGTTGATTTATCAGACATCCACACAGGCTATTCTTCTGGGATGTATACACTGACGCAGCGCGCTTGGGCAGAACAGTTATATTTAAATATCTGTCATTATACTCAGCAACACTTGGACCCAAGTAACCGTGCCCATCGCCCGGTGATTGATGAGTTACAAGAGCGTATGGCAGATAAGATATATGTCAATTTCTCGCTGTTCCAATCGATGCCAGATGCCTGGGGTATCGACCAGCTCTTCCCTGTCTTGCCATTAGAAGGGCTGAATAAGCAACCTGAACGTCGGGCAGTATTATTAGATATTACTTGTGATTCAGATGGGACCATCGATCACTATATAGATGGCGACGGTATCGCAACCACGATGCCAATGCCTGAATATGATCCAGACAATCCGCCAATGCTTGGTTTCTTTATGGTTGGTGCTTACCAAGAAATTTTAGGGAATATGCACAACTTATTCGGAGATACCGAAGCCGTTAACGTCTACGTTAATGGAAATGGTGAAGTGGATGTCGAATTATCCGATGAAGGGGATACCGTTGCAGATATGTTGGAGTATGTTCAGTTAAATCCACAAGAATTACTGAGCCTGTTCTACCAACAAGTCAAAGCCAGTGATATCGCCGAAGAGCTTCGAGACCAATTCTTATCGGAATTTGAGAGCGGTTTGTACGGCTACACTTACCTAGAAGATGAATAAATTTATTATCTAGGCGCTGTCTAGTCGGCGCCTTCGTAAAGGAAAATTAGAATATGTACAATACTTTAGGTAACGAGTATGACAATTCATTGGTGTCTAATGCCTTTGGTTTTCTGCGTTTCCCCCTCAATTTCCAGCCTTACGAAAGTGATGCGGAATGGGTTATCACCGGTGTACCTTTCGATGCGGCAACCTCTGGCCGACCTGGTAGCCGCTTAGGCCCGAATGCGATTCGTCAGGTCTCCACGCATTTAGCGTGGGAAGGGTGCCGTTGGCCTTGGAAATTTGATTTACGTAAAGCACTTAACGTGGTCGATGGCGGGGATCTGGTCTATGCCTTTGGTGATTCAGCTGATATGTCGGCAAAATTACAGGCCCATGCGGAGAAACTGCTTGCGAACGGCAAGCGTATGCTGACCTTCGGTGGCGACCATTATATTTCCTTACCATTACTGCGCGCTCACGCGAAACATTTCGGTAAAATGGCCTTAGTGCATTTCGATGCTCACACCGATACCTATTCAAATGGTCCAACTTTCGACCATGGCACAATGTTTTACACTGCGCCGAAAGAAGGGCTTATCGATCCCGAGCATTCAGTACAAATCGGTATTCGGACTGAATACGACCCGTCACTGGGTTTTACTGTTCTGGATGCAGCATGGGTTAACGATACTGCCGTAGAAGATATTCTTGCTCAAATTCGCCAAACCGTAGGCGACTTACCGGTCTACCTGACCTTCGATATCGATTGTCTTGATCCCGCTCATGCGCCCGGTACCGGTACGCCTGTAGTAGGAGGCTTGACCAGCGATAAAGCGACGAAATTACTCCGTGGCTTACAAGGACTAAACATCGTTGGAATGGACTTAGTGGAAGTGGCTCCAGGCTATGATCATGCAGATATTACTGCGCTCGCGGCGGCAACCGTTGCCTTAGATATGCTACATGTGCAGGCGGCTAATAAGCAGGCTCAGCGTTAATCATTATTCTAAATAGTTAAATTACGAGGAGTGTAAGATGGGATTACTCGATAGCATTGTCGGATCACTAACGGGTGGAGAAGGGCAACAAAATTCTCTGAGTCAACTTCAAGCAGTCTGGTCTTGGGTACAAGAGCAGGGCGGTGTAGAAGTGCTGATCCAAAAATTCCAGCAAGGTGGCTTAGGGGAAATCCTCTCTTCATGGCTGAGTAATGGTAGCAACCAATCTGTTAGCCATAGCGACATTCAATCTGCTTTTAGCCAGCAAGATTTACAATCACTGGCAGATAAGCTTGGTACCGATGTTCAAGGCGCTTCAGGCACGTTATCTGAAGTTCTGCCGCAGCTGGTTGATAAAATCTCCCCGCAAGGTGAAGTCCATCCTGAAGCCAGTGGTAACGCGCAAAATGACCTCGGTTCATTAGTAGATTCAATTTTCAAGCGTTAAATTGTGCGGATCGAATGTACTTTCGTTCGGCACATCATGTACATTGAAACAACTACGTTTCCAATTTGTGTTGAAAGTGTTTAAAAATCAACATAACTCAATCATCCGATCTGGAGTGAAAGATGCCTTCTGAAAAAAAACTTGCTAATGCGATTCGTGCACTCAGTATGGATGCGGTCCAACGCGCTAAATCTGGCCACCCAGGTGCACCGATGGGCATGGCAGATATCGCTGAAGTATTATGGCGTGAATTCTTAAACCATAACCCTAGTAATCCATCCTGGGCAGACCGTGACCGTTTCATCCTCTCTAACGGCCACGGCTCAATGCTGATCTACAGCTTGCTGCACCTCAGCGGTTACGATCTACCGATCGAAGAATTGAAAAACTTCCGTCAACTGCACTCTAAGACCCCGGGCCACCCAGAATACGGCTACACCGTGGGTGTCGAGACAACGACCGGCCCATTAGGTCAAGGTATTGCGAATGCCGTCGGTTTTGCGATTGCAGAACGTACACTGGCTGCGCAGTTTAACCGTCCAGGCCATGACATTGTTAATCACTACACCTACGCCTTCATGGGTGACGGCTGTATGATGGAAGGGATTTCGCACGAGGCTTGTTCTTTAGCGGGTACTCTGCAACTGGGTAAATTAATCGCTTTCTATGATGACAACGGTATCTCTATCGATGGTCATACTGATGGCTGGTTTAGTGATGACACAGGCTTACGCTTCGAATCTTACGGCTGGCATGTTATCCGTGGTGTTGATGGTCACAATAATGAGTCTATCCGTCGTGCGGTAGAAGAGGCTCGTGCTTCTGAGCGTCCAACGCTGATCATGTGCAAAACCGTTATCGGATTTGGTTCTCCCAACAAAGCCGGTACCCATGATTCACACGGTGCACCACTAGGCGACGACGAAATCACACTGACTCGTAAAGCGTTAGAGTGGGACGCAGCGCCATTCGAAATTCCTGCAGATGTTTATGCTGCATGGGATGCAAAAGAAGCTGGTGCGAAGAAAGAGCAGGTATGGAATGAGAAATTCGATGCCTATGCAAAAGCTTTCCCTGAGTTAGCGGCAGAGTTCAAACGTCGTACGGCTAACGAGCTTCCAGCAAATTGGGCTGCGGAATCACAAAAATTTATCGAAGATCTTCAAGCCAACCCACAAAAAATTGCTAGCCGTAAAGCGTCACAAAATGCAATTGAAGCATACGGCAAGTTGTTACCTGAGTATCTGGGTGGTTCTGCAGACTTAGCACCAAGTAACCTAACCATGTGGTCTGGTTCCAAGTCGATCAAAGACGACGCTGCAGGTAACTACATCCACTATGGTGTGCGTGAATTTGGTATGACCGCCATTGCAAACGGCATCTCGCTGCACTCAGGTTTCATTCCTTATACTGCAACCTTCCTGATGTTTGTGGAGTATGCACGTAATGCTGCGCGGATGGCTGCGCTGATGAAACTGCGCCAAATTCTGGTTTATACCCATGACTCTATCGGTTTAGGTGAAGATGGTCCTACGCACCAACCTGTTGAGCAGGTTGCAAGCTTACGTACAACGCCAAATATGAGCGTATGGCGTCCAGCAGACCAAGTTGAAACCGCGGTAGCGTGGAAAGAAGCTATCGAGCGTCAAGATGGCCCTTCTGCCCTGATTCTTTCTCGTCAAAACCTCGCGCAACAAACGCGTACCGCTGAGCAACTTGCAGCGATTAGCAAAGGTGGTTACGTTCTGAAGGATAGCGAAGGTCAACCAGAGCTTATCTTTATCGCCACCGGTTCGGAAGTACAGCTAGCGGTTGACGCGGCAGACAAATTGACCGCAGAGGGACGTAAAGTTCGTGTTGTTTCGATGCCTTCTACCGACCACTTCGATAAGCAAGATGCTGCTTACCGTGAATCCGTACTGCCTGCAGCTGTGACCGCACGTGTCGCGGTTGAAGCGGGTATTGCTGATTACTGGTACAAGTACGTTGGTTTAAACGGTGCAATCGTTGGAATGACCACCTTCGGTGAATCTGCACCTGCAGAGCAACTGTTTGAAGAGTTTGGCTTTACCGTAGACAACGTGGTCGCAAAAGCGAAAGCTATTCTGTAACCACAGCATTGATGAGATAAAAGCATGGCATGTGCCATGCTTTTTTTTGCTCAAAACTAAGTGACTCGCGACGAAACGGCGGCTAACTGATTACTGGCAAAACATTCCTATCCCGCTATCCAACACTCTAATATGTGATCTTGATCGTATTTTGGGAAAGACTGTTGATCTCTGTCATTCCGCTTAGTCGGGAGTTGATTTATTCTCAAGATGACGTAATCAGTCGACTGAAAATTGGGTATCAAAATTTATCAAATCGTTGTAGCCTCAAAGATAATCTTTGTTTTAGGGCGAGCAGTCCCTACGTTCATCAAGGTAATAGATAAGCAATGAGCCTTAGAATTGCGATTAACGGTTTTGGTAGAATTGGTCGGGCTGTCGTACGAGCGTTATATGAGACGGGCCGTCACCTTGACGTTACCGTTGTGGCGATAAATGAAGTCGCCGAAAGCCGTGGTATGGCGCATCTTTTAAAATATGACACAACTCACGGGCAATTTGCATGGGAAGTTAGACTCGAAGGCGAGCAGCTTTTTATTGGTAGAGACGCAATCACCTTACTCCACCATTCAGCAATCTCTGAATTGCCGTGGGGCGACCTCGATATTGACGTCGTTTTAGACTGTACTGGGGTTTATGGAAGTCGTGCTCACGGTGAAGCACACCATCGCGCGGGTGCACGTAAAGTCCTCTTTGCCCACCCTGGTGAAGCCGACTTAGATGCCACTATTGTTTACGGTGTAAATCATGACACACTCTTACCTGAACATCGTTTTGTCTCCAATGCTTCCTGTACCACCAACTGCATTATCCCTGTAATCAAATTGTTGGACGATGCTTTCGGGATTGAATCCGGTACCGTCACCACCATTCATTCTGCGATGCACGACCAGCAAGTCCTTGATGCTTACCATCCTGACCTGCGTAGAACTCGTGCGGCCAGTCAGTCGATTATTCCTGTCGATACACGGCTCTCAGCAGGTATTACGCGAATTTTCCCCAAATTTCTCGATCGATTCGAAGCCATTGCGGTTCGGGTGCCGACCATCAATGTCACTGCTATCGATCTTAGCGTAACGCTGGAACAAAAAGTGACAGCACAGCAAGTCAATCATCTATTGCAGGAAGCTGCCAATGGCTGCTTTCATGGTATAGTCGACTATACCGAGCTGCCACTGGTGTCAGCGGACTTTAATCATGATCCACACAGTGCCATTGTCGATGGTTCGCAAACGCGAGTCAGTGGAGGGCACTTGGTAAAAACGTTAGTATGGTGTGATAACGAATGGGGCTTCGCAAACCGAATGATCGATACCTGTTTAGCGATGTCTGACAACACTTTCAAACCTGTCGCATAAGCGGCGGGATAAACTTAAAGAGTCAATAAGAGGATTCACCATGTCTGTAATCAAAATGACCGATCTGGATCTTGCTGGAAAACGTGTTCTGATTCGTGCTGATCTTAATGTGCCGGTCAAGGATGGGAAAGTGACGTCAGATGCGCGTATCCGTGCATCACTACCGACCATTGAACAAGCCCTGAAGCAAGGCGCGAAAGTAATGGTGACCTCGCACTTAGGCCGTCCAACAGAAGGCGAATATAACGAAGAATTCTCTCTGCTACCTGTTGTGAACTACCTCAAAGACAAACTTACTGGTACAGAAGTAAGCTTGTCCAAAGACTATCTTGACGGCGTCAATGTGGAAGCCGGTCAATTAGTGGTATTAGAAAACGTTCGCTTTAATAAAGGCGAAAAGAAAGACGAAGAAACCCTTGCGAAAAAATATGCCGCTCTCTGTGACGTCTTTGTTATGGATGCTTTCGGTACCGCTCACCGCGCCCAAGCTTCTACTCATGGCGTAGGAAAATTTGCACCTGTTGCTTGTGCGGGTCCATTACTGTCAGCAGAACTTGAAGCGTTAGGCAAAGCGATGAGCAACCCAGCTCGTCCTATGGTTGCAGTGGTAGGGGGATCTAAAGTGTCCACCAAATTTGATGTACTGCAATCTTTAGTCGGTATTGCCGATACCGTCATCGTCGGAGGCGGCATTGCCAACACTTTCGTTGCCATCGAGAATAACGTTGGTAAGTCACTGTACGAGCCAGACTTTGTTGAAGCAGCGAAAAAGCTCCGTGATGAACATGGGATCCCTGTTCCCGTTGACTCACGCGTCGGGACCGAATTCTCTGAAACGGCTCCTGCCACCGTCAAGAAAGTGAACGAGATCCAAGACAACGAAGAAATTATGGATTTCGGTGACGAGACTGCGGCGCAAATGGCCAAAATTTTAAAAGAAGCCAAAACCATCCTCTGGAACGGTCCAGTGGGCGTTTTTGAGTTCCCTAACTTCCGTAAAGGAACTGAAATCGTGGCTAATGCTATCGCAGATAGCGATGCGTTCTCAGTCGCGGGTGGCGGTGATACGCTGGCGGCAATCGACCTATTTGGTATTGAAGATAAAATTTCATACATCTCCACGGGTGGCGGTGCATTCCTTGAGTTTGTGGAAGGCAAAAAGCTCCCAGCTGTAGCAATGTTAGAAGAGCGTGCGAAACAATAATAAATTTTGAGGAGGGCTATCTCTCCTCTATTTTCTACCGCTGAAAAGATGATCTCAGCTTACGACCAACGAAACAGGACAACACTTATGTCTAAAATTTTTGATTTCGTAAAACCGGGTGTCGTTACGGGTGAAGACGTACAAAAAGTTTTCCAAGTAGCTAAAGAGAATAAATTCGCGTTACCAGCAGTCAACTGCATCGGTACTGACTCAATCAATGCGGTTTTAGAAGCGGCAGCCAAAGCTAAAGCGCCGGTGATTGTTCAGTTTTCTAACGGCGGTGCAGCATTCCTAGCAGGCAAAGGTTTTACCTCAGATAAGCCACAAGCAGCGGCTATCCTTGGTGCCATCACGGGTGCGCAACACGTCCATCTGATGGCTGAGCAATACGGTGTACCCGTTATTCTTCATACCGACCACTGTGCGAAAAAATTACTGCCATGGATCGACGGATTGCTGGATGCAGGCGAAGCACACTTTAAAAATACCGGTAAGCCACTGTTCTCTTCTCACATGATCGACCTGTCAGAAGAGTCGTTAGAAGAGAATATCGAAATCAGCGGTCAATACCTTGCGCGTATGGCGAAGATGGGAATGACGCTTGAAATCGAATTGGGCTGTACGGGTGGGGAAGAAGATGGTGTCGATAATTCACACCTCGATAACTCCGCGCTTTACACTCAGCCAGAAGATGTGGACTACGCTTACCAAAAGCTCAGCGCTATCAGTCCTAACTTCACCATTGCAGCATCATTCGGTAACGTGCACGGTGTGTATAAGCCAGGTAACGTCCAACTGACGCCAAAAATTCTGAGAAACTCTCAAGACTACGTGAGCGAGAAGCATAACCTTCCTCACAACAGCCTGAACTTTGTTTTCCACGGCGGTTCAGGTTCTTCAGCCGAAGAAATTAAAGAGTCTATCGAGTACGGTGTCATTAAAATGAACATCGATACCGATACGCAATGGGCAAACTGGGACGGTATTCTTCAGTTCTACAAAAAGAATGAAGGCTACTTACAGAGCCAACTGGGTAACCCAGAAGGTGACGATAAGCCAAACAAAAAATACTATGACCCACGTGTCTGGTTACGTGCGGCACAAAGTTCAATGGTTGTTCGCTTAGAGCAAGCCTTCCGTGAACTGAATGCTATCGACCGCCTGTAATCCCTTCCCAAACGCCAGCTTAGCTGGCGTTTTCTTTATCTCCCTCCGTAAAATTCTTGAAGTTGTGTGACGAGGTTGGCAATTTACCGGTTTTTAGTTACCCTTTTTAGTTAGGCATCTCTCATCGATGCTTCTTCAGCTATTTATTGGGAACTAACGACAGGAAAATTTAATGCAAGATCTTAACGTAGTGAGCGGCTTACATAATGCCGGGACTTGGATTGAAAAAAACCAGTCACTTTTATTAAGTTATGTAGTGAATATTGCCGCAGCATTAGTCATCCTTTTTATCGGATTTACTGTTGCGAAAATCGTTTCAAGAACCATTAATAAAGTCTTACTTTCGCGTCATATCGATCAAACCGTCGCTGACTTTATCTCGATGATCGTTCGTTATGCGATTATCGCATTCACCCTTATCGCCGCAGTCAGCCGAGTCGGTGTGCAAACAGCGTCCTTTATTGCAGTGCTGGGGGCAATCGGTGTTACCGTCGGTTTAGCGTTACAAAATTCACTTTCAAACTTTGCTGCAGGGGTACTACTAGTCACCTTTAGACCTATTCGGGTTGGGGAGTTTGTGGATGTGGGGGGATGTTCGGGTACCGTACTGAACGTACAAATCTTCCAAACTACGCTGAAAACCTCTGACGGTAAGATTGCTGTGATTCCTAATGGCTCAATCTTCACCGGCAAAATTATCAACTATTCCCGTGAACCAGAGCGTCGTAACGAATTTATTATTGGTGTCGCTTACGATGCTGATATTGATTTAACGATGAAAGTGTTACGTGAAGTCGTCGAAGCCGATAAGCGTGTCATCAAGGATAAAGGTATCGTTGTCGCCTTAAATGAAATGGCACCATCATCTCTTAACTTTATTGTACGTTGCTGGAGCAAGAGCGATGACTTACAACAAGTATACTGGGACTTGATGGCCGACTTTAAACGTGCGTTAGATAAAAACCAAATTGGCATCCCATTCCCGCAAATGGATGTCCATCTGGTCCGTAGCAGCGAAAGCTAACGTCTCGCCTCCGCAGTCAGCCACTCTGGCTGTGGAGTATTCATTTTACTAATTGCCCCCCATTTTTTTTAATTTCCTTTCGAAGCCCTCCTCATCGCACAATTAACCTTTCTTTTGGCTAAGGTGCTATAGATGTCTGTTTTTATTCAAGGTTTTACTTTAGGGGCGGCGCTGATCCTGCCTATTGGTCCACAAAATACTATCGTGCTGCGTCAAGGCATGTTACGCCGCTATGCGTTATTTGCTGCGACCTTTTGTGTAATTAGCGACATGTTGCTGATCTCAACGGGCGTATTAGGTGGGGCAGCTTTTTTACAACACTACCCGCTGTTAATGTTAGGCATGACTTGGATGGGAGTGCTCTTTTTACTCTGGTATAGCTACGGATTAATAAAAACCCTTCGTCACCCAGTGCGGGTCGCAGGGGAAGGCGGGGCGGCACAGTCATTAGGTCAATTGTTGCTAACGCTGTTCGCCGTTACCTGGCTAAACCCCCATGTCTATTTAGATACGGTCGTTTTACTGGGCAGTATAGGTAGCCAAATTCCAGAAGAACAACGTGTGACCTTCGTCATTGGGGCGGTGTCGGCTTCAATTATCTGGTTCTATTTACTTTCCTCGGTATCAACGCTGCTCTCAGCCAAGCTTTTGCAGCCGCGTATTCAGAGGTTAATATCTCTTACGGTCATTGTCTTATTACTGTCACTCGCGTTTAGACTGGCCAGTGAAGGCGTGATAATGTGGCAACATTACAGATAAAGGAGCGTAACAATGAAGAAAAGATTTATTGCGGTGGCATTACTCGGTGCGAGTTTCGGAGCGATAACGTCGGCCTCAGCTGAAATCACCCCAAATGCCCCTTATCTTAGCACTACAGGGCAGGGGCAAGTACAAGCTCAGCCTGATATGGCAACCATTGTCATCGAAGTTAACGCGACCCAGGCACAAGCCTCACAGGCTAAAAAACAGGTTGATAGTCGCGTGGCAAAATACTTCGATTTTTTACATCAGCAAGGGATAACGGATAAAGATATCAATGCTGCCAATGTGACCACCCATGCTGAGTATGATTATTCACAACATGGGAAGCCTAAACTCACCGGTTATCAGGCATCACGCAGTGTCAATGTTACCCTGCACCAACTTGCAAAGCTGAATACATTACTCGACGGTGCTCTTGCAGCGGGACTCAACGACATTCGCTCAGTAGCAATGGGCGTTGACCACCCCGAACAGTATCAACAACAAGCACGGCAAGCGGCAATTAACGATGCGATTACCAAGGCGAAAGGTCTGGCTTCCGGTTTTAATGCTTCCTTGGGCTCAGTATGGAGCATCAACTATCAAACTCAGCGTAATGTTGCGATGCCGATGGTACGGATGATGAGTGCTAAAGCCGCTTCCGCCGATACCACGGCAGACGACACCTACCAACAGCAAAAACTCGACTTCACTGATAATGTTGAAGTGGTCTTTACCCTTAACACTCGTGCTCTTGACGCAGCACCCGACGACCATACTCAACCAGAGAGTCGGTAACCCGTCCCATTACACGGCTTTCTGGCGCAAATCTGTGCCAGTAAAGCATACGGCGTTGATATAATCCGGGGGTCAGGTCAATCAGACTGCCTTCAGCTAATTCAGACTCAACCTGTAGATGGGGGATCATGCAGCATACGGAACCCTGTTTAGCTAATTGAACGAAAGCTTCAGAAGAGTTAACGATATGGCATGGCAAACTCCCTGGGGGCAAATCGAAGTTTTCTTGTAAGAAGGCTTGGTGCATATCATCTAAATGGTCAAACGAGACGGCAGGCGCTTTGAGTAGCGTCTGGCGGTTGACGCCCTGAGGGAAGTAACGCTTAGCGAAATCAGGTGAAGACACGAATAAGTAATCTAAAGCACCCAAGGTATCGACATGACAACTCGGTAACGCACGAGGCTGTATACTGACGGCACCAACCACTTCACCACGTCGTAAACGTTCAAGTGTACGGCTCTCATCCTCGACTTGTAAATTAAGGCGAACGGGCAAGTCGGCGAGTACATCACGTAATGCGGGGAGCAACCAGGTCGCTAGACTATCGGCATTGACGGCAATAGAGAGTAAAAGGGGAGTGGTCCCGCCTTTCTCATCGGTCAACCATTGTTCCTCCAATAGTTCGACTTGGTGTAAAAGCGCAAGGAGTTTTTGGCCTTGCTCGGTAGGCCGAGGCGGAACGGTTCGGACTAAAAGAGGTTGGCCAAATTGCGTTTCTAATTGTTTGACGCGCTGTGAAACCGCAGATTGCGTGATACAGAGTTTTTGTGCCGCCCGTTCAAATCCGCGTTCACGAATAACAGTATCAAGGGCTTGGAGATTGCGGTAATCGGGTCTTTTAATCATGTTTTCTCAGTCCCTGACTGAAAGAAAAAAATGGTTGGTTTTGAGATTGGATGCGTAAAACTACACAACAACCCACGAAAAATCACTATTTTAGATAAGCTTGTTTTATACTATGCCTACCGAAACTCGTATAGGTTTTAACATACCATGACTCAGGACGAACTTAAAAAAGCAGTGGGCTGGGCGGCACTCGACTATGTTCAGCCCAATACGATCGTTGGTGTCGGCACCGGGACAACCGCGGCACATTTTATCGATGCATTAGCTACCCGCAAAGATGAGATCATTGGTACAGTATCGAGTTCAGAAGCCTCGACTGAACGCTTAAAATCGTATGGTATTCCGGTTTTCGACCTCAATGAAATAGATTCCCTTTCCTTGTATATCGACGGTGCGGACGAGATTAATCCCGCCCTGCAGATGATTAAAGGCGGTGGTGCGGCCCTTACCCGCGAAAAAATTATTGCGGCAGTCGCTGAAACCTTCATCTGCATCGCAGACCAATCTAAGCGGGTCGACTGCTTAGGCCATTTCCCTTTACCTGTTGAAGTCATCCCTATGGCCAAAGCTTATGTTTCAAGAGAGTTGGTGAAACTTGGCGGCAGGCCAGAGTATCGCAAAGATATTATTACCGATAACGGTAACATTATCCTGGATGTCTACGATTTACGTATCGACGATCCAAACCAATTAGAAGTTACTATTAATGCGCTTCCCGGCGTTGTCACGGTTGGTTTATTTGCTAAGCGTGGGGCTGATATCGCATTAATTGGTGATGAAAACGGCGTTAAGAAAATTTTTCATGACGGCGGTAAAAAATAGCTGTCCCGCATAAACAGTGATTTATATCACAAACAGTCTTTACCTCGAGTTAATACGCTAAGCCTACGACATTACACAGTGTTTTGGCGTTGAATGATGTAAAGGTAAACGATTGCGTTTACCGTTTTAAAAATTTCTAGGGTGTTGCTCTTAGCCTATTTTTTTCTTATGTTGGCAGTTAGCTAAGGGTATTTTACGAAAATCACTTTTATAGGGTCGGGTAATGGCTAAGGTTTCACTGGAAAAAGATAAGATTAAGTTTTTATTGGTAGAGGGTGTTCACCAATCTGCTATCGATAATCTAAAAGCAGCAGGTTATACCAATATTGAGTTTCACAAAGCCGCGCTCAGTCCTGAGCAACTTAAAGAATCGATTCGTGATGCTCACTTTGTAGGCCTACGTTCTCGCACACAACTCACCGAAGAAATCTTTGCAGAAGCCGAAAAACTGATTGCGGTAGGGTGTTTCTGTATCGGGACTAACCAAGTTGATCTTAATGCTGCCGCCTCGCGGGGGATTCCTGTTTTCAACGCTCCGTTCTCAAACACTCGTTCAGTAGCTGAACTGGTAATCGGTGAACTATTGTTACTGATGCGCGGTATTCCTGAAGCTAATGCAAAAGCTCACCGTGGTATCTGGAACAAAAATGCGAAAGGCTGCTTCGAAGCACGGGGTAAGAAACTCGGTATCATCGGTTACGGCCATATCGGCATGCAATTAGGTGTCTTAGCTGAAAGCCTAGGCATGTATGTTTACTTTTACGATATCGAAAGTAAGCTGCCGCTGGGTAATGCAACACAAGTCGAATCCTTAGACAAACTATTAGCGATGAGCGATGTGGTCAGCTTACACGTCCCTGAAACCGCGAATACCCAAGATATGATAAGTAAAGATCAACTGGCAGCGATGAAACCTGGCGCGCTATTGATTAACGCCTCTCGCGGGACGGTTATTGATATCCCAGCGCTTTGTGAAGCATTAGAAAGCAAACATCTGGGCGGGGCAGCTATCGATGTCTTCCCGGTAGAACCCGCTTCCAACAGTGATCCGTTCGAGTCTCCACTCTGTAAGTTTGACAATGTCATTCTTACCCCACATATCGGCGGCTCTACACAAGAAGCACAAGAGAATATCGGTATTGAAGTCGCTGGAAAATTAGCGAAATACTCAGACAATGGATCAACCCTTTCTGCAGTTAACTTCCCAGAAGTATCGCTTCCGGCGCACAGTGCGTCAGCAAGTCGTATTCTTCATATCCATGAAAATCGCCCAGGCGTCTTGACCGCAATTAACAATATTTTTGGTGATCAGAATATTAATATCGTTGGTCAATACCTACAAACCTCACCGCATTTAGGCTATGTCGTAATTGATGTCGATGCTGAGCAGGAAGTGGCTGATAAAGCCTTACAACTTATGAAAGAGATCCCTGGCACTATTCGTGCTCGACTCCTTTACTAAGACCCTATCGAAGAGGCCGCTAGGCCTCTTTTTTTTGCCATTGCCAGAGTTTATTCGGCGTAATAACCGCAGGTAATGGGATATCCCAAGCTTCGATAGGTAATTTATCGTGGTGCTGGCAATCGTGTGCCACGCCAATCGGGAAGACCGAAGTCTCTTGCCAACCGGCCAACAGGCGATCATAAAACCCCCCGCCCATTCCCAAACGTTGCCCTGTACTATCAAAAGCGACTAAAGGTACGATTACCACATCTAATTCAGTAAACGAGCATAACTCATCGCTGTTCGCTTCAGGTTCAAACATGCCCAAAGGGTGCTTAATTAATTGGGTCTGTGGATAATAGCGCTGGAATAGTAGGGATGAGGACTGCGCTGGGTCAATTCGCGGTAAATACACACTTTTTCCCATATGCCATAACCGCGCGATAAGCGGGCGAGTATTGATCTCGCCATCCATCGACAGAAATAGGGCAATACGCTGGGATTGAGCAATCGCTGTAAACAAGGTGGCGTGTTCAGCAAGTTGCTGACTGGCGTCGAACTGTTGAGATTCGCTTAGCGAACGTCTTAAACAACGCATATGCTGACGTAAAGCTTGGCGCTGCTGATGAAGTGGTGAATCCATAGCGTAACATCCTTGTGAAGGCTCTCAAGGATAATAGGGCGAGAAATGAAGACAGTAAAGAGAAACTAGGAAGGAGGAGGGGGATCTCCGAGATGCCGCTGCGAGCTGTAACCCTTGAACCCTTGGTTCAAGGTGAACATGTCGTCATACCTATTAGGCTTCTCGGACGAACCGAGCATGCACACAAGATATGAGGCGCCACGTTCTAGTAGTACTAAATATCGGCTCAGGGGACTGGCCCGCTTGCAAACATCTCAGAGAATTCGTTGTTCAGGGAATATTATAGCACAGGATCCCTGGCACTCTTATTCGAATTTACTTTCAGGGCGATCACTAATACGCCCTTGTTCGACTAATGCCTGTTCAATAGTCTGCTGCAGAACACGAATACGCTGTTCCATGTTACTCGCATAATCACGTGTCTTATTCTTTTCTTGCGCAAGCTCGTGACAAATATTTAATGCTGCGATAAACACTAATTGCTCAGTATTCGTAACGCGAGTTCTGTGTTTTAAATCCTGCAGACGCTGGTCAAGATCTTCAGCGGCAGAAAGTAGAGCTTCTTTTTGTTCTGGGGGACAGTTCACGCGCAGTGAACGACCAAAAATATGAATATCTACCGGTTGCGCAGACATGTTACCTTCCTGATAATTACGTTGTCCGCTCCCAAAGTCACTTGCTTTGGAAGGGCGCCACTATATCTACCTGAGGCAGAAGTTACAACCCCTTTTCTGGAATCTATGAGGGTGCTAATGGTAGCATAGACCTCACTTCACTTTCCTAAGACTATGGATAATTATGACTTCACCGAACTATATCACGCTTAACAGCGAACTCGCGACACAAGGTGTCGGTATGACTGCCGCTGAAATGCATGGTTTACTCAGCGGAATTCTTTGCGGTGGGACTAAAGACCATAGCTGGAAGGCGCTGGTTCACGATTTAACCAATGAAGGTATTGCGTTTTCCGTCCAACTCAATCAATCCTTGCAAGCAGTCTACGATAATACATTACACTCCTTAGAGGAAGATGGATTCAATTTCCAACTTTACCTACCGGATGACCAAGGCGATAACGTATTTGAACGCGCAGATGCTCTCGCCGGCTGGGTCAACCATTTTCTACTAGGCTTAGGGGTTACGCAGCCGAAATTAGATAAAGTGAAAGGCGAAGCGGGAGAAGCCATCGACGATTTACGTACCATCGCTCAATTAGGTTACGACGAAGATGAAGATCCGGAAGAACTTGCACAATCTTTGGAGGAAGTCATTGAATATGTCAGAGTCGCTGCTTTACTCTGTCATGAGACATTCAATACACCTCAACCGGATGCCTCAGCCATCGCACAGGGTCCAACCTTACATTGATTCTTCACGGTAAAGTGGATTACAGGGAGCTTAGGGTATGATTTCGCAGAAGAATTACCATCAACGCCGTCAGGCTTTACTTAACCAGATGGTACCAGGCAGTGCGGCGCTGATCTTTGCTGCGCCAGAGGTCACTAGAAGCCGAGATACTGAATATCTCTTCCGTCAAAACAGCGATTTTTGGTATTTTACGGGATTTAATGAACCTGAAGCACTACTCATCCTAATCAAAAGTGATGAGCAGCATAGCCATAGCATTCTCTTTAACCGTTTCCGTGATCCCCATGCAGAGGTCTGGTTTGGCCGCCGACTCGGTCAGGACGCGGCTATCCAGAAGCTTGGTGTCGACCGCGCACTTCCTTGGGCTGAGCTCGACCAACAACTTTCCCAAATACTTAACGGGTTAAACACACTTTATCACGCCAGTGGTGAATATGATTTTGCTGACGAAAAAGTCGCCTATGCATTAAAAACCTTACGTGCGGGGACGCGGCAAAATCTGGCTGCACCGAATACTGTCATAGATTGGCGGCCAACTGTTCACGAAATGCGTTTAATTAAGGACGACGAAGAACTGGCTATTCTACGAGAGGCTGGCCGTATCAGTGCGCTTGCCCATCAGCGTGCAATGCAACAATGTCGACCTGGCATGTATGAGTATCAGTTAGAGGGTGAAATTCATCACGAGTTTTCTCGTTACGGTTCGCGGTTCCCCTCTTATAACACTATTGTCGGCGGCGGCGATAATGCGTGTATTCTTCACTACACTGAAAATGAATCTCAGCTAAAACAGGGCGACTTAGTCTTAATTGATGCTGGGTGCGAGCTACAAGGTTATGCCGGGGACATCACCCGAACTTTCCCTGTCGACGGTAGGTTTACTGCGCCACAACGTCAACTCTACGAGATTGTTTTACACGCGTTAACCACCGCACTCTCGCTATTTCGCCCTGGCGTGACCATTGCAGAGGTAACCGAAGCTGTCGTACGTATCAAAGTTGAAGGCTTAGTCCGTCTAGGAATTTTAGACGGTGATATTACGCAGCTGATCGAAGAGAAAGCGTATCGTCCCTTCTTTATGCATGGCTTAAGTCATTGGCTTGGTTTGGATGTTCACGATGTGGGCAGTTACGGGACGGCGGATCGCACTCGGGTTTTAGAACCCGGTATGGTCTTAACAGTAGAACCCGGGTTATATATTGCCCCCGATGCACCCGTTCCTGATTGCTATCGGGGTATCGGAATCCGTATTGAGGACGATATCGTCATTACTGCGACCGGAAATGAAAACTTAACTGAGCAAGTTGCTAAAGATCCTGACGCCATTGAGCAGTTAATGCAAGCAGCACAGGCACTACGTTTAGGTGAAAATAATCCATCATGAGCGTAATCATTGTCGGAGGTGGGATGGCAGGGGCAACGCTTGCATTAGCGTTATCCACCTTATCCCAAGGTAAACTTCCCGTTACCCTTATCGAGGGAAGTTCGCCGCAGCAAGCAGCGCACCCTGGTTTTGATAGCCGAGCTATCGCTTTAGCGGCAGGAACTTGCCAGCAACTGGCGCGAATCGGGGTATGGTCGGCACTAGAACCCTATGCGACGCCGATCACCGATATCCATGTCTCTGATCGAGGACATATCGGGAAGGTCGAACTCTGTCGTGACGATTACCATTTACCTGCCTTGGGTAATGTGATTGAACTGCATGCGGCAGGCAAAGCGCTTTTTCAACGATTACAACAGGCTCCCGGCGTCACGCTCCGCTGCCCAGAAAAAGTTGTAGAGTTAAGGCGTACGTTAGAGCAAGTATCGGTGACACTGGAAAGTGGTCAAACACTCACCGCCCAGACCTTAGTAATAGCCAGCGGTAATCGTTCGGCGTTAGCCAAGCAAGCAGGTTTCTCTTGGCAACAGGATCCTTACCAGCAAGTGGCTATCATTGCAAATGTAAGTACTGCAATGCCGCATAATGGTCGTGCCTATGAACGCTTTACCCAATATGGTCCTATTGCCTTATTGCCGATGTCGGATAACCGTTTATCGTTAGTTTGGTGTGTATCCACCTCTAACAGTGAACAGTTGTTAACAGCAGATAGCGTATCGTTCTTGCAGCAATTACAGCGGGAATTTGGTTGGAAACTAGGCCAGTTTACTGAGGTGGGGCAGCGCGAATCCTATCCACTAAGCTTATATCAAGCGCAAACGTTAATTACACACCGCACGGTAGCTATAGGTAATGCGGCGCAATCGCTTCATCCCATTGCTGGTCAGGGATTTAATCTTGGTCTTCGAGATGTGATGAGTTTGGCTGAAACCTTAGCGGAGTCTTATCGCCTACAACAAGATATTGGGCAGTTCAACGTCTTGAACCGCTACCAACAACGTAGAGCACAAGACCGTGCAACCACTATCGCCATCACGGATGGCTTAGTGCGACTTTTCGCGAACGATAACTTACCTTTAATCATTGGCCGTAATCTGGGACTACTTGCGATGGAACGAGTCTCTGGGTTAAAGCATCACCTCGCTAGCCGAACCTTAGGCTGGGTTAAACGTTAATTAAGAGAATATGCATGCAAAGCTACGATATTATTATTGCTGGTGGGGGAATGGTCGGCCTCGCTGTCGCGTGTGGGCTTAAAGATTCAGGGCTCAGTGTTGCGGTTTTAGAACAGGGCCCAGCCCCATGTTTTACCCCACAAGACCCGTTATCGGTCCGCGTCTCGGCAATAAACCGGGCAAGCCAACGTTTATTAGAAAAAGTAGACGTGTGGCAGGATATCCTGCGTATGCGGGCCAGTTGTTATCACGGTATGAAGGTATGGGAAAAAGATAGCTTCGGACAAATCGCTTTTGATGACGCTGAAATGGGCGGCCAAGGGTTAGGTTATATTATCGAAAACACGGTATTGCACACCGCCTTATGGCAGCAGGCAGAAAAACTCTCGCATATCACGCTTATCCCTCACGCAACTTTGGTACAGACGGCTTTCGGTGACAACGAGACCTTCGTCAGTTTACAAGATGGTAGCATGATGACTGCTCGCCTAATGGTCGCGGCAGACGGTGCGCAATCATGGCTGAGGGGTAAGGCGGATATTCCTTTAACCTTCTGGGATTATAAGCACCACGCATTAGTCGCCAATATTCGCACCGAGCAACCTCACCAGGGGATTGCCCGGCAGGTATTTCATGGCGAAGGTATTTTAGCTTTTCTCCCTTTTGAAGACCCGCACTGCTGTTCGATTGTCTGGTCGACCGAACCGCAAACCGCGAAAAAGCTAAGTTTGATGGATGAGTCGCTATTCTGTCAGCAACTGGCTGTTACCTTTGATATGCAGCTAGGACCTTGTAGCCTCAATAGCGAACGTAAAACCTTCCCGCTTACCGCTCGCTACGCCCGACAATTTGCCCGCCACCGGCTCGTGTTGGTTGGGGATGCTGCGCACACCATTCATCCGTTGGCGGGCCAAGGCGTGAATCTAGGCTTTATGGATGCCGCCGAACTTATCGGTCAGCTCATCCGCCTTCACCAAGAGGGCAAAGATATTGGACAACACCTCTATCTGCGTCGCTATGAGCGCCTTCGTAAGCTAAGTGCAGCGAAAATGTTGGCAAGCATGCAGAGCTTCCAAGACCTGTTCGCAGGACAAAATCCGCTGAAAAAAATGGTTCGTGATATCGGCTTAACCCTTGCGGATAAGCTTCCCGGTATCAAACCACAGTTGATCAAGCAAGCGTTGGGCGAACATGATCTGCCTGAGTGGCTGCGAAAGGAGTAAAATCATAATGAGTCAAGGTTCAATCACGATAGGTAACAACACTGCACTGTTGGTTGTGGATGTTCAAAATGACTTCTTACCGCAGGGGGCTTTAGCGGTACCCCAAGGTGATGAGGTGATCCCTGTCATCAATCGTATTGCCCCTTTATTCGAGCAAGTGGTAATCACCCAAGATTGGCATCCGGCGGGTCATCTTTCCTTCAGTTCTTCTCACCCTGGGTACCGAGATTATCAAATGATCGAGATGCCCTATGGCCCTCAATGTTTATGGCCTGAACACTGTGTTCAAGGAACTCACGGCGCACAACTGTCTGAGGCAATGAACCTGCCTCACGCCAGATTAATTCTTCGTAAAGGTATCCATCCGAGCATTGATAGTTATTCTGCCTTTCTAGAGGCGGATCGGCAAACCTCAACAGGACTCCTCGCTTGGCTACAAGCACAGGGGATTGATCAGGTTATGATAGCGGGACTTGCCACCGACTTTTGTGTGGCGTGGACGGCCATAGATGCTGCCCAAGCAGGCTTAAAGACTTGGGTAATCGAAGATGCTTGTCGGGCAATAGATATAGACGGATCGCTGAATCGAGCAAAAAAGGCGATGCAGGATGCTGGTGTGATTTTCCTCACATCTTGTCAATTGCACCAACTTTGTGAAGGCTGATTTATTCTAATTGATGACTATTTTTACCCTTAGAAAAACTAATCCGAACGCTTTTCTTTTGGTTATAAATAGCGTAGATAAACTCTCTCACTCACTTCCACAAATATAAAAATGGCGACTTATGTCGCTATTTAACAGCATAATTCGCCCTTATCGCGTTACGTTAACTTCAAGCAACACTATTGCCTTATTTTGGTGCGTGCAAGTTTCGCCCCCATTTCACCTTATAGCTAAGCAAACCAATGAGTGATAACTTGCTGTAAGGACAACGTTTGCGTTTGAATCCTAACCGCCGACCTAAGCAAGCTAACTCACCGCGGTTTTACGCGGCAGAAGGAGTGTTATGAGTCAACAAACCCCTCTCTTTGCACAACACCAAGCCTGCGGTGCCCGCATGGTCGACTTCCACGGATGGTTGATGCCACTGCACTACGGTTCGCAGCTCGATGAGCATCACGCGGTTCGTCGTGCTGCAGGAATGTTCGATGTGTCCCATATGACCATTGTTGATCTTACAGGCGCACGTACCCGCGAATTTTTACGTCATTTGCTCGCCAATGACGTCGCCAAATTAACACTACCAGGTAAAGCGTTATATAGCGCGATGCTCAATGCTTCAGGTGGCGTTATCGATGACTTAATTGTCTATTTTATCGACGAGCAACACTTCCGTTTAGTGGTCAACTCTGCAACGCGTGAAAACGATCTAGCGTGGATCTCAGATCAGGCCAAGGATTATGGCATTCAGATCGATGAACGCAGAGACTTAGCGCTGATAGCAGTACAAGGTCCGGAAGCGATTGAGAAAGCCCAGTTGGTGATGAGTACTGAGCAGCGTAGCGCCGTGTCGGGACTCAAGCCTTTCTTTTCGGTGGAGAGTGGGGGCTGGTTTGTTGCGACCACGGGTTATACCGGTGAGCAGGGTTACGAAATAGCCTTGCCCGCTGAGCAGGCTGCCACATTATGGCAAGCGCTACTAAACGTCGGGGTAAAACCCGCTGGCTTAGGGGCTCGAGACACCCTACGCCTAGAGGCGGGGTTGAACCTTTATGGACAGGAGATGGACGAGTCCATTAGCCCACTTGCCGCAAACATGGCTTGGACGCTTGCTTGGCAGCCAGAAGAACGTGAGTTTATTGGTAGGGCGGCGCTTGAGCGTTTACAAGAGCAAGGGACGGATAAATTGGTGGGCTTGGTCCTGCATGAGAAAGGCGTTCTGCGTAACGACTTACCGGTCTCCTTTACCGATATCAATGGTGATCCTCAGCAAGGGGTGATCACCAGTGGATCCTTCTCGCCGACATTAGGCTGCAGTATTGCGCTCGCTCGGGTGCCCGCCACCATCGGAGATAAAGCGGTGGTCCTTATTCGCCAGCGTGAACTGCCGGTCTCTGTGACACAACCCTGCTTTGTTCGCGCAGGAAAAGCTTTGATTTAATACTGGAGAATAAAATGAGCAATGTTCCACAACAATTAAAATATCGCGACAGTCATGAATGGGTTCGTCAAGAAGAAGACGGCTCAGTCACTGTGGGGATCACCGAGCATGCCCAAAGCCTACTCGGCGACATGGTCTTTGTTGATTTGCCTGAAGTCGGTCGTGAAGTCAGCGTTGGCGACGACTGTGCCGTTGCCGAATCGGTAAAAGCAGCTTCCGATATCTATGCGCCGCTAAGCGGCGAGATCATCGCGGTGAATGACGAACTCAGTGATAGCCCTGAGCAGGTCAATACCTCACCTTATGAGTCGGGCTGGTTATTTAAAATGAAGATCAGTAATGAAAACGAACTTAGCCAATTACTTGATGCTGATGCCTACCAAACGTTGATCAATAAGTGAGTAAGACGATGACGCAAACACTCAGTCAGTTAGAACATTCAGAAGCCTTCATTCGTCGCCACATCGGTCCAGATACAGACCAACAACAGCAAATGTTACAACAAATTGGCGCACCTGACTTACCGACCTTGATTGCGTCCATCGTGCCTGAAAATATACAATTACCCACTACACCTCTTCAGCTAGCACCAGCCAGTGAACATCAAGCGTTGGCAGAATTGAAAGCCATTGCCGCAAAAAACCTGCGATACAAATCATGGATTGGAATGGGCTATAGCGCAGTCCTTACTCCACCGGTTATCCTGCGTAATCTACTCGAGAATCCTGGATGGTATACGGCATATACCCCTTATCAGCCGGAAGTCTCTCAAGGGCGGCTTGAAGCCTTGCTTAACTTTCAGCAGGTAACGCTAGATCTTACCGGAATGGACGTTGCCTCGGCGTCTCTACTCGACGAAGCGACGGCTGCTGCGGAAGCGATGGCCATGGCAAAGCGGGTGAGTAAGCGTAAAAATGCTAACAAATTCTTTGTTGCTGAAGATATACATCCCCAAACCCTTGATGTCATCAGAACACGTGCCGAGACTTTTGGATTCGAGCTGGTTATCGACAGTGCCGAGAGGGCAGTAGACCATCAAGATCTTTTTGGTATCTGTCTGCAATATTGTGGTTCCCAAGGACAGCTGCATGACTATCGTCAACTGATCGCCGCATTGACTGAGCAGGGTGTCATTGTTGCCGTCGCCGCTGAATTTATGGCATTAGTCCTGCTTGAATCACCCGGTAAATTAGGGGCCGATATCGTTTTTGGTTCTTCACAGCGTTTCGGTGTGCCAATGGGCTATGGTGGGCCTCATGCCGCATTTTTCGCAACCAAAGAGACGTTTAAACGAGCGATGCCGGGCCGTATTATCGGTGTTTCCCGTGATGTACAAGGCAATATTGCGCTACGTATGGCGATGCAAACCCGCGAACAGCATATCCGTCGTGAGAAGGCAAACTCTAATATTTGTACCTCGCAGGTACTTCTCGCCAATATCGCCGGAATGTATGCAGTCTGGCATGGCCCTAAAGGGCTAACACGCATCGCCCAGCGTATTCACCGCTATACCAAGATTCTCGCGAAAATAGTGCAAGATAATGGTCTATCTCTGCGTTATTCACAGTGGTTTGATACCCTAACTATTGAGGTGTCAGATAAAGCCGAGTTACTAAAACGAGCCAAACAGCACCAGATTAATCTTCGCAGCGACCTTCATCATGCCGTGGGTATTACGCTAGATGAAACCACCCAGCGTCAAGACCTACTTGTGTTGGTAGAAGTCTTATTAGGAGAGCAGCGGCCCGTTGATTTAGACCAAGAAGATCGCCACGTAAGCCAACAACATATTATTCCACCAGCATTACACCGTCAGGAAGCTATTCTGACGCATCCGGTATTTAATCAGTATCATAGTGAAACCGAGATGTTGCGCTATCTCCACAAACTTGAACGTAAAGATCTAGCACTGAATCAGGCGATGATCCCGCTAGGTTCTTGTACGATGAAACTGAACGCCGTTGCCGAAATGTTACCTATTACTTGGCCGGAATTTGCTGATCTTCATCCATTCTGCCCGACAAGCCAAGCAGCTGGCTATTTGCAGATGATCGAACAACTCTCTGATTGGCTCATCACCCTTACCGGGTATGATGCATTATGTATGCAGCCGAACTCGGGCGCACAAGGTGAATATGCGGGGTTATTAGCGATTCGTCGCTACCATGAAAGCCGCCACCAAGCTCAACGTACTATCTGTCTTATTCCAGCCTCTGCCCATGGTACCAACCCAGCTTCAGCTCAGATGGCCGGAATGGAAGTGGTGGTGGTCGCCTGTGATAAGCAAGGTAATATCGATCTCGAAGATTTAAGAACTAAGGCAGAGCAGGTGGCCGAAAACCTCTCCTGCATCATGGTTACCTATCCTTCAACGCATGGGGTGTATGAACAGACTATCCGTGAAGTCTGTGAAATCGTACATCAGCACGGTGGGCAAGTTTACCTAGACGGTGCCAACATGAATGCCCAAGTGGGGATTACCACGCCAGGTCATATTGGTGCCGATGTTTCTCACCTTAATCTGCATAAAACATTCTGTATTCCGCACGGTGGGGGAGGACCAGGAATGGGGCCAATTGGGGTAAAAGCCCATCTCGCGCCTTTTGTGCCGGGTCATAGCATCGTTCAGTCAACGCTGCTTACCGAGCAAGGTGCGGTGACGGCAGCCCCATTTGGTAGTGCGTCAATTCTGCCTATCAGTTGGATGTATATCAGAATGATGGGGGGCGAGGGCCTTAAACAAGCAAGCTCGCTGGCGATCTTAAATGCCAACTATATTGCTAATCGGTTATCGTCGGACTACGACATTCTTTACACCGGACCAGAGGGAAGAGTGGCGCATGAGTGTATTCTTGATATTCGGCCTCTTAAAGAACGGACCGGGATCAGTGAGATGGATATCGCTAAGCGATTAATCGACTATGGTTTTCATGCCCCTACCATGTCTTTCCCTGTCGCGGGCACTTTAATGGTAGAGCCAACCGAATCGGAAAGCCTGACTGAGCTCGATCGCTTTATCAACGCCATGCAGGCTATCCGCCGTGAAATCGAAAAAGTCGAAAAGGGCGAATGGCCCTTGGATGATAATCCATTGGTTAATGCGCCACACATACAACAAGAACTGGTCAGCGACTGGCATCATGCCTATTCCCGCGAGATAGCCGTTTTCCCCGCAGGGGGAGAAGATAAATACTGGCCGACGGTGAAAAGAGTCGACGATGTTTACGGCGATCGTCATTTGTCGTGCTCCTGTGTGCCGATCTCCGAGTATCAATAAAGGTTTTTTAAGCCCTCTGCTGTCAGGGGGCTGTTACACCTCTTCACAGTTTTGTTTTAGCTTACAAGTGTACTCTGAATTTATTCTCAGCTAGTCTAGTTGCTCATTCATTGGATGATAGAGGAGTCAATATACCTGTTATGGCTAAAACACATACCCATTCTTCTGGATACTCATTGGCGGAAGAAATAGCAAATAGTGTAAGCCATGGATTAGGTTGTCTATTTGGTATTGTCGGCTTAGTCCTATTACTTGTTCAAGCCGTAGAGCGCGATGCTGATCTCATCACCTATGTGAGTTACAGCTTATATGGCGGCAGTATGATTGTGCTGTTCCTCGCCTCAACGCTCTACCATGCCATTCCGAATCAACAGGCCAAACCTTGGTTAAAGAAAATTGACCACTGTGCCATCTATCTGCTTATCGCAGGGACTTACACACCTTTTCTACTCGTCGGGTTACGCTCGCCTCTGGCGGAAGGCTTGATGGTGGTAATATGGTCGTTGGCACTGTTAGGAATTATTTTTAAATTGTTTTTTGCCCATCGATTTAAAGCGTTATCGCTGGTCACTTACTTGCTGATGGGATGGCTATCTTTGATAGTGATTTATCAAATGGCGACAAAGCTTTCTGCTGCAAGCGTATGGCTATTAGCAATTGGCGGGATAGTTTACTCGCTTGGGGTAATATTCTATGTGAATCGCCGAATACCTTTTAATCACGCAATATGGCACGCCTTTGTGTTAGGCGGCGCAATCTTCCATTTTTGCTCAATCTATTTTTATATCCGATAGTCTCCACGCAAGCGTAAGGCTTTTGGTGTCGGACTAAGGAGAATTGGGCAGCCCCTCTCAACAAATCGAGAGGGGTAATAGAATGATATCAAGCGTCGTCTAATGAATAAGGCAGTGGCTGGATCCGTAAGTCGCTCTCTTCGTCCCCTTCAAGACGAAATCGCTCCTCAGCCCCCAAATCATTATTCAGGACGACTTGCACCCATAGTGTGGTAGGGGCAACCATCACGGAACAAAGTACGGTACCGGTTTTACGCCAATTATCTCCCATCTGTAACGCTACGGCGTCACCTGCGGCAATGGTATGTGTCGCTGTTCCCGCTAACCAGTAAAGGGCGCGTTTATTGGCCCCACGGTACTTGGCGCGGGCAACCATCTCTTGGCCACTATAACAACCTTTTTTGAAGCTAATTGCATTCAGTGCCTGAAGATTGGTGGCTTGTGGAATAAGCTGTGCAGTATTTGCAGCCTCGATCACCGGGATACCTGCAGCAATGTCGGCGGCTAGCCATTGTTGTGGGTCACAGACCGCGTCTGCTTTACCGTTGAGCAATACTTCTGCCTGAGTAGGAGTAGTGATAACAATGTAACGATGCGCTGGCGTCGCTAACCATAACAATAATGTTTCACCTTCTTTAACCAGAGGTTGCGAGGCGTCGGGAAGCTGAGAAAAATGCGAGCTAAGGAAGTCAGCAGCTTGATGACCCATAACGCCGAGTAGAGTCCGACTGTCATCGGCGGTGAAGGTCACTTTAGAAAACACCGCGTATTTTTTTATTTCAGTTAGCTGCTGTTCGCGTACGTCACGGCGTAATAGATAGCTATAGCCCTCACCATCATGAAAAATACGCAGATTACTCCACATCTTACCTTTCGCATCACAGTGTGCCGCCAGTTGGTGAGCGTTCTCGGCTAATTGACTTAAGTCTGCCGTAAGTTGCCCTTGTAAATAAGCGGTAGCATCGGCGCCTTGAGCGGAGACTAGCGCCCAATCGCTTAGCGTGCAGAGAGCCAGCTCGGAAGAATAGGTGGCAGTTACGGGTTGAGAATTCATGACATCTCCTGTCGACCAACAGTGGAGGTAAAAACGACACAGGTCGCTTTACGTAATGGGTTTCATTATTCATTAAAGCGTAAAGCCTGAAAAGAGATTAGCAAGTACAAAAGTGCGAGCTAAGCCGAAGAGGTGACGATTTCTACTGCCGTTCGACGGGCCGCTGCGTTACACTCTCTTTCACTGGTTGAGGCTTTAATTAAGGAATAGTCTGTGGACTTAGCAGAAATTGGTATTGAAGACACTTCTCGTATTCACTGGGCATGTCGCCGAGGAATGTTGGAGCTGGATATCGCGGTTCGTCCTTTTTTCGAACACGAATATCACACCTTAACGGATGCGCAAAAGCGTACCTTTATCGCCTTGCTTAAAGCCGATGATCCCGATTTATTTAATTGGTTGATGGGGCATGGGCAGCCAGCGAGTGATGAACTTAAAGGAATGGTTGAGCTGATTCGGACACGTAATAGTGCACGCGGACCTGTGGCAAACTAAACTCCGGCCCTCGCGTTATGCCATCATCCTTATAAATACTTGGGTGTTGTTAACGCTCATCGTTATCTTTGTAACGCCGTGGTTTGGGGTATTTTATCTTCTTAAGCCCATAGCTATCGCTGGTGTGATTGTCGAAAGAGCGCGATCGCTCAAAAGAGTGTTATCGCGGGTAGGCGTGCTGGGGATTGATGATCAAGAGGTTTGGCATTGGCAGCAGCAACAGTGGCGACTGAGTGCGCCGCTCTGTTGGCTGCCTTGGGGCGTTATGATCAGCTGGCGATCGGCACAGCAGACTCAGCATTTTTGGTTGATGGCCGATACCATGCCTGAAGAAGCGTGGCGTCACCTACGTTTTTATTGGCTAAAAGGTCGCAACCGGCAATGGAAATAGGGGTTACAACAATTCCGCGACTTCTCCCAAAATCTGTTCGCACCAGTTCGCAATCCGCTCATCGGTTTCGTCGAACTGATTCACATCATCCAAGGCTAGCCCGACGAAATATTGTCCGTCAGCAGTCAGGGGCTTTTGGCTAATAAACTCATAACCGGCAATTGGCCAATAGCCGATAAAGGTGACCCCTTTTGGTTGCAACAAATCGTGCAGCATACCCAGTGCATCTAAAAACCATTCACTATAACCGGCCTGGTCGCCCATTCCATACAGCGCAATAATTTTCCCAGAAAGGTCAAGATCAGCGAGAGTTTGCCACTGTGCTTCCCAATCCTCCTGCAATTCACCAAAGTCCCACGTCGGCATGCCCAAAATGAGTAGATCATACTCGGTCATCGCAGAAAGGGGGGCATCCTTAACATTGTGTAAGGTCACCATCTCTTGGCCGATGAACTCTTGAATTTTTTCGGCAGCCATTTCGGTATAGCAAGTGCTTGAACCGTAAAATAACCCTATCTTCATTGTTGATTGACTCTCAGGTTCCAAATCTGCGTAGAGTGTATCAGAAAGCATACAGCGAGGCGTAGTTGATGCATAATAGCGGCAGACAGCGCAGGTAATTGGAAAATGACGTAATGAAAACATCGACGACACCCCCATTAATGGATCCTCTGCTGGAAGCCTTTCTTGATCAATTATGGATTGAGCGTAACTTAGCGGAGAATACCTTAGAAGCCTATCGCCGCGATCTTAAACAGTTAGCGGAATGGCTCGCGGCGCATCAGTTATCGCTACTCACCGTAAGTGCCCCCGAATTACAAGGCTTCTTGGCAGAAAAACTGGAAGGGGGTTATCGGGCAACCAGCTCTGCGCGGCAGCTCAGTGCGATGCGTCAGCTTTTCCAATACCTCTATCGGGAACAGCTGCGACTCGATGATCCCAGCGCGTTACTCTCTTCCCCCAAATTACCACAACGATTACCGAAGGACCTCAGTGAGGCACAGGTTGCCCGGCTTCTCGATGCGCCTTCTACCGAAATCCCCCTAGAACTCCGCGATAAAGCGATGATTGAATTGCTTTATGCAACGGGATTACGGGTATCCGAGCTGACCGGACTCACTCTCAGTGACCTCAGTTTACGGCAGGGGGTGGTAAGAATTTTGGGTAAAGGCAACAAAGAACGATTGGTACCGCTGGGAGAAGAGGCCATCCATTGGCTAGAAAATTATCTGGAACATGGGCGACCTTGGCTGATTAATGGCGCAAAAATTGATATAGTCTTCCCCAGTAATCGTGGGCAGCAGATGACTCGACAAACATTTTGGCATCGGATCAAACATTACGCCCTCATTGCGGGTATTGATAGCGCTAAGCTCTCGCCGCATGTGCTGCGCCATGCCTTTGCGACGCATTTATTGAACCACGGCGCCGATTTACGCGTTGTACAAATGCTACTCGGACACAGCGATCTATCAACCACCCAAATTTATACGCATGTTGCCAATGAAAGATTGCGTCAACTGCATCAACAGCATCACCCACGCGCTTAGCGGGATGATCAATAAGGATAAGGAAATGCTGAAGAAATCATTACTTTCAATGGTCGCAGTGTGCGCACTCTTTTCAAGCGCCAGTTACGCCAACAACGCCGCGATTATCCAATCATTAACCAAACTTGGCGTCAGTATCAGTGATATCCAACCTTCACCGCTCTCAGGTGTCAGTACGGTATTAACCGACAATGGTGTGCTTTATGTCACCAATGACGGCAAACAGATGATCCAAGGGCCACTTTACGATATCAGTGGTAAAACGCCGGTAAACGTCACGTTCCAAACGCTAGACAAAAAAGTCGAAGCCCTGGCGCCAGAAATGATTGTCTATAAAGCACCGAAAGAGCAGCACGTTGTCACCGTCTTTACCGATATCACTTGTGGTTACTGTCACAAATTACACCAACAAATTTCTGACTATAACGCGTTAGGGATCACCGTCCGCTATTTGGCGTTCCCGCGAGAAGGCATGCAGGGCGATGTGGCTAAAGCAATGAAGAACGTGTGGTGTGCCAAAGATCCTAAAGCGGCTTTTGATGCGGCGATGGGCGGCAAAACCCCGGCGGCAGCCAGCTGCAATATCGATATCGGTAAGCAGTACCAGTTAGGACTGTTATACGGTATTCAAGGCACACCGGCGATTCTCACCAAAAACGGGGTAATGATCCCTGGCTATCAAGGCCCTAACGAATTGAAACAGTATTTGGACCGTATCAACGCAGGATAATCCTTTGTCTTCACGCGCTACCCCTGAACTCCAACGACGTCAGCCACCGGCTGACGTCGAGCTTTCGACCACTATTCCCCCTTTATTGCAAAAATTATATCGGCAACGAGGGATCACTGACGCTGCGCAACTGGAGCGCGGGGCAAATTGTCTGCTACCTCCTCAAGGCTTAACCGGTATTGATCAGGCCGTTAGGCTGTTGCATCAAGCTATACAGGATGACCGCCATATTATGGTGGTGGGGGACTTTGATGCGGACGGTGCCACCAGCACAGCGCTATCAGTCTTGGCATTGCAACAGTTTGGCGCCCAGCGGGTGAGCTATCTGGTGCCCAATCGCTTTGAGCAAGGCTATGGGCTCAGTCCCGAGGTGGTCGACTTAGCCAATGCACGGCAGGCAGAACTCATCTTCACGGTCGATAACGGCATCTCCTCTTTAAGCGGGGTGGAACACGCCACCGCATTAGGCATCCCTGTGATTATCACTGACCACCACCTGCCCGGTGAGGTACTGCCCGCAGCGGCGGCGATAGTCAATCCTAATCTCGCGGAGGCAACCTTCCCGTCGAAAAACTTAGCCGGGGTAGGAGTGGCCTTCTATGTCATGCTGGCACTGCGCGCCTATTTACGCGATAAAGGTTGGTTCACCGGTGCGCTGCCGAACCTTGCCGATCTCTTAGATTTGGTGGCACTGGGTACGGTCGCCGATGTCGTGCCGCTCGATGCCAATAACCGGATTTTGGTATGGCAAGGCTTGCAGCGTATTCGTGCCGGGAAGTGTCGTCCAGGAATCAAAGCCTTACTGGAGGTCAGCCAACGTCAGGCAGCCCGCCTCAACGCCAGTGATCTCGGCTTCGCTTTAGGTCCACGACTTAACGCGGCGGGGCGTCTCGATGATATGTCCCACGGTGTTGAATTACTGGTCACACAGAGCGAGCCCCAAGCACGAATGTTAGCCGTTGAACTCGATGCCTTAAACCAGACCCGTAAAGAGATTGAGCAGGGGATGCAACAAGAGGCGCTGTTGATCTGTGAGCAGCTCGAGAAGCAGCAGTATCTTCCCAGTGGCTTAGCCTTCTACCATCCAGAATGGCATCAAGGGGTGGTGGGCATTGTGGCGTCGCGACTTAAAGAGCGTTTTCATCGCCCTGTCATTGCATTCGCCCCGGCTGGCGATGGGACCTTAAAAGGCTCCGGTCGCTCGATTACGGGCTTGCACTTACGCGATGTGCTGGAACGTCTTGATAGTCAACACCCAGGCCTAATTCTTAAGTTTGGGGGCCATGCCATGGCGGCGGGCTTGAGTCTAGCGGAAGAACAGTTTCCGCGTTTTCGCGACTGTTTTGCTCAATTAGTTACAGAGTGGCTGGATGACGATGCCTTGCAAGGCGTGATCTGGTCAGATGGCGAACTGGGCGCTCAATACCTCAATGTCGACACGGCAGAAATGCTCAGAAATGCCGGCCCTTGGGGGCAAAGTTTTCCTGAACCAATGTTTGATGGTGAATTTAAACTCTTGCAACAGCGATTGGTCGGGCAAAAACACCTAAAACTCTTGCTTGAGCCGGTCAATGGCGGCCCGCTGATTGATGGTATTGCCTTCAATATCGACTTACGGCAATGGCCCGATCCTAGTATTCAACGAGCAACCTTAGCTTATAAACTGAATGTTAATGAGTATCGCGGTCAACGCAGCGCACAATTATTAGTCGAATACCTCTGGCCAAAAGCCTAAAAAGAGGTTACACGCCGAGGGGAGTTTCGGGTAGAATCTCCACCCTCTGTGTTACATTTTTTTATCTTCAACTTAAGACAACAAACCATGTTTGAAATCAATCCGATAAAAAATCGTATTCAAGATCTTACCGAGCGCAGCGATGTTCTTCGGGGGTACCTTTGACTATGATGCAAAAAATGAGCGTTTAGAAGAAGTTAACGCTGAACTTGAACAATCTGATGTCTGGAATGAACCCGACCGCGCGCAAGCGTTAGGTAAAGAGCGCTCCTCGTTAGAAGCGATCGTCGAAACCTTCGATCTGCTCGCTCAAGGGCTTGAGGATGTCAGTGGCTTAGTCGAACTTGCGGTAGAAGCCGATGACGAAGAAACCTTTAATGAGGCAGTCGTCGAGCTGGAAGCGCTCGATAAGAAACTGGCTGAATTAGAGTTCCGTCGTATGTTCTCCGGCGAATACGACAGCGCCGATTGTTATATCGACCTGCAAGCAGGTTCAGGCGGAACTGAGGCTCAGGATTGGGCAAACATGTTGTTACGGATGTACCTGCGCTGGGCGGAAGCGAAAGGCTTTAAAACGGAAATCATCGAAGTCTCAGACGGTGATGTGGCCGGGATTAAATCTGCTACCGTGAAAATTATCGGTGACTACGCCTTTGGCTGGTTAAGAACCGAAACCGGCGTTCACCGTTTAGTTCGTAAGAGTCCGTTTGACTCCGGCGGCCGTCGTCATACCTCCTTTAGCTCAGCCTTTATCTATCCAGAAGTGGATGATGATATTGATATCGACATCAATCCTGCGGACCTGCGTATCGATGTGTATCGTGCGTCCGGGGCAGGGGGCCAGCACGTTAACCGCACGGAGTCTGCAGTACGTATTACCCACTTACCAAGCGGTATCGTGACCCAGTGCCAGAATGATCGCTCTCAGCATAAAAATAAAGACCAAGCGATGAAGCAGATGAAAGCGAAATTGTATGAGCTGGAAATGCAGAAGAAAAATGCTGAGAAACAGGTGATGGAAGATAACAAATCCGATATCGGCTGGGGCAGTCAGATCCGTTCTTACGTGCTCGACGACTCGCGGATTAAAGATCTTCGTACCAGTGTAGAAACTCGCAATACGCAGGCCGTCCTTGATGGCGACTTAGACAGATTTATCGAAGCTAGCTTGAAAGCTGGCCTATAAGGAACTTTTATGTCAGAACAAACCCCCGCGCCGGCAGATCTCGCCCTCGAACTCAATAATGAACTGAGCGCACGCCGTGAAAAGCTAGACGCCCTGCGTGAGAAGGGAAATCCTTTCCCGAACGACTTTCGTCCCACCGATCGCTCTGATGTGCTGCATCAGCGCCACGATGAGCAGAGCCAAGAAGAATTAGAAGACCTCGGTATCGAAGTGACGGTAGCGGGTCGGATGATGACGCGTCGTATCATGGGTAAAGCCTCGTTTGCCACGCTGCAAGATGTCGGCGGCCGTATTCAGCTTTACGTTTCCCGTGATGATCTGCCAGAAGGCTACTACAACGAACAATTTAAAAAATGGGATCTGGGCGATATCCTTGGTGCCCGCGGTAAACTGTTTAAAACTAAAACCGGTGAACTCTCAATTCACTGTAGCGAGCTGCGTCTGCTGACTAAAGCCTTACGTCCATTACCGGATAAGTTTCATGGCTTAGCTGACCAAGAGACGCGTTATCGTCAGCGCTATTTAGACCTGATTGCCAACGAAGAGTCACGTCACACCTTCCAAATCCGTTCTAAGATTATGGCGGGCGTGCGTCAATTTATGGTCGACCGTAACTTTATGGAAGTGGAAACCCCGATGATGCAAGTCATCCCGGGGGGGGCTTCTGCACGTCCTTTTATCACCCATCACAATGCGCTCGATATCGATATGTATCTGCGTATCGCCCCAGAACTTTATCTGAAGCGTTTGGTGGTGGGCGGCTTCGACCGTGTGTTCGAGATCAACCGTAACTTCCGTAACGAAGGGATCTCACCGCGTCATAACCCAGAGTTCACCATGATGGAACTCTATATGGCCTATGCCGATTACCGTGATCTGATCGAGCTAACCGAAAGCCTGTTCCGTACCTTGGCACAAGATGTGTTAGGCACGACAGAAGTGGCCTACGGCGAACAAACCTTCGACTTTGGCAAGCCATTCGATAAGTTAACCATGCGTGAAGCGATCAAGAAATACCGCCCTGAGACTGAGCTCTCTGATTTGGAGGATTTCGATAAAGCCGTCGCCATTGCGCAGTCTATCGGAATTAAAATCGAGAAAAGCTGGGGCCTAGGCCGCGTTGTTACCGAGATCTTTGAAGAGACCGCAGAAGCACAACTGATTCAGCCAACCTTCATCACCGAATACCCGGCAGAGGTCTCACCGCTGGCTCGTCGTAACGATGAAAACCCAGAAATCACCGACCGTTTTGAGTTCTTTATCGGCGGCCGTGAAATCGGTAACGGCTTCTCCGAGCTTAACGATGCGCAAGACCAAGCAGAACGCTTCTTGCAGCAGGTGAATGCTAAAGATGCCGGCGACGACGAAGCGATGTTCTACGATGAAGATTATGTCACCGCACTGGAACACGGCTTACCGCCGACGGCAGGCTTAGGTATTGGTATCGACCGTATGGTGATGCTATTCACTAACAGCCATACTATCCGCGACGTTATTCTGTTCCCAGCCTTGCGCCCAGGCAGTAAATAAGCTTACCTACCTCCCTTTCCATCAAACCCGCTTCGGCGGGTTTTTTTATCCTTACAGATTATCGAAACTAATGAAAAAATCGTAAATTTTTGGAAATTAGGAATTAGTCTGTTTTATTCCCCGTTAACACCCTTTAATGTCATGACAAATTTTGACAAAAATCTATTTTTAAAGAAGAATAGGTTGACTTAAATCAAAATATATTGTGGTTAAGTAACTGTTTTTTAAGTTTTAAGTAATTTTCCACACAATAAAGTTATTATTTAATACAGATTATTCTTAGTTCTAGGTGTCGATGAATAATTTTCATTCCGCTTAGTGAAATGAATTTTTAATCACAACTGAGAAACTGTTAAGATAAATCTCTAATAGAAACAGAATGTTGTAAAGGTACTCTGGTCGCCACATGCCAGGGGCGGTAGCGTGCCTTAAATACTCAGTAAAGAAGTTTAAAGAGTGGGTATGATTTTTGTTAAATTTACCTTAATTAACAGGTAAACTCCCACTTCAGAAGTCTAGTAGAAAAACTAAAAAAAATAATATATTAAAAATTAATCATCTTTCACCTTGGTTACCCGATACAGCCATCTTTTAACACCCTGTTAAGCGATGGATTAATTTTATGGATGTTACGGAGAAACAGCAGATGCAGCGAGCGTCAGGTGGTAAACGCTTTAATCGACACTCTTTATTGGCCTTAGTGATTGGGCTTTCCCTTTATCCTTCCCTGAACGCGACTGCCGCTGGCCTGATTTTGCCTGATAGCGATTTACGCTCGGATCTAAGCTGGCTCGCCGATCGTGGCGTGATTAAATTAAGTTTAAGCACTTGGCCATTAAGCCAAGAGGCGATTGAGCATGCCTTGGATAAAGCCCATCCCTCTTATGCTTCTGAGCAGTTAGCGGTCGAGCGCGTACAGGAACGTCTACAAACCTTGAAATCGGATGTTCGGCTTAATGCCTATGCCGCCACCGATAATAGCGGCCAGCCACGTAGCTTTGCTAACTCTCCCACCGCCGACACTAAACTTTCCGTCACCGCCAGCAATAGTGGCGAGTGGTGGGACGTCAACCTACAAGGCAATGTCGAAGGTAATCGCCAGATCCAATCCCCTTCTCACGTTAACCTTAATAACAGCTATGGTGCGGTAAAACTGTGGGGCCAGTGGCTCTCCTTTGGTGAAACGCCACAATGGTGGGGACCGGGTTATGAAGGCAGCTTAATTCGTTCCGATAACGCCCGCCCGTTAACTGGCTTTATGCTATCGCGCTCCAAACAGACAGCACCTGAGACTTGGTGGCTAAACTGGGTTGGCCCTTGGCAGTACCAGATCTCTGCCGCACAGGAATCACAATACAGCGCCGTGCCACATACCAAGATTATCGGTATGCGCCTAACCGTATCGCCTTTCGATTCCCTTGAACTAGGCGCCAGCCGGATTATTCAATGGGGCGGTCAAGGCCGTCCTCAGTCACTGAGTAACTTTTGGGATGCCTTCTCGGGTAATGATAACACTGGATATAACGATCCTAATGAACCCGGTAACCAGCTGGCTGGCTTCGATGGTAAGTTAAAACTTGAACCGACACTGGGGATTCCAATTAGCCTTTATGGACAGGTAGTAGGTGAAGATGAAGCGGGTAAACTTCCGTCTTCCAATATGTACCTAGCGGGAATAGAAGGCCACCACAGTATTGGTCGTAATGCCCTAAATTGGTACGTCGAAGGACACGATACCCGTACTGACTTTAAAAATAAAAACTATAGCTATCAACACCATATCTATACCGATGGTTACTACCAACAAGGCTATGCGTTAGGTGATACGTTGGGTGGAGATGGACGGATGCTAGTCGGCAAAACTGAACTGGTGACAGAAAACAATCAACGCTGGAGTGCGCGGTTATTCTGGGCGAAGGTTAATCCTAATAACCAAACACAAAACCGTACCTTCCCGCATGCCGATACCTTGAAAGGGGTAACCCTAGGTTGGGGCGGCGATATCTATAAGTCGGTGCGCCTAAACTTAGCGACCTGGTATACCGATGCTAATCACAATGATAGCGATGACTTGGGTGCCAGTGCCGCTATCGAGATCCCTTTCCAATTATAAAATAACGGCTGCCAGCTAACTGGAATCGGTTCTGGCAGTAATTTATTAATAAAACTGAATATATTCTGATGAAAAAATTAGCACTTAAACTCTCTGCAGCTGCAGTGCTGACCGCACTGTTAACGGGCTGTACTATTGTTCCGGGTCAAGGCCTGAATAGCCTGCGTAAAAATACCGTTGAATTGCCGGATAGCGACTACGACTGGGATAAGCTGGTTAATGTTTACCCAATGACGCCTGGTTTAATCGATAAGCTACGTCCTGCGCCGGTAATTTCCCAGCCTAACCCGCAGCTGGATAAGCAACTACAAAACTATCAATACCGCATCGGTCCTGGGGATGTATTGATGGTCACAGTCTACGACCACCCAGAACTGACCAACCCGGCAGGGACCTATCGTTCCGCTAGCGATACCGGTAACTGGGTCGGCGCCGACGGCACTATCTTTTACCCCTATATAGGTAAAGTCTATGTAGCAGGTAAGACCCTAGCTGAAGTACGGCAACAGATTGCCTCGCGCTTAGCGCAGTACGTCGAGAGTCCACAGGTGGATATTTCTGTCGCTGCCTTCCGTTCCCAAAAAGCCTATGTTACCGGTGAAGTCAGTAAATCGGGGCAACTGCCTATTACCAATATCCCATTAACAGTAGTGGATGCGATCAATGCTGCCGGCGGCTTTGCTGAGAATGCCGACTGGCGCCATGTGGTACTGACCCATAATGGTAAAGATACTGTACTGTCGATGCAGGCCTTAATGCAGCGCGGTGACCTACAACAGAACCGCCTGATGTATCCTGGCGATATTTTGTTTGTACCGCGTAACGACGATCAGAAAGTCTTTGTAATGGGTGAAGTCGGCCAGCAATCGACCTTGAAAATGGATCGCAGTGGTATGACCTTAGCGGAAGCCTTGGGCAGCGCACAAGGGGTGAGCCAACAATATGCCGATGCCTCCGGAATTTTCGTTATCCGCCAAATTCCAAAAGATAAAAATGGTCGTATTGCCAATATTTACCAACTTAATGCCAAAGATGCCTCGACCATGGTGATGTCCACCGAGTTTGAGTTACAGCCCTACGATATCGTCTATGTCACTACCGCGCCGTTGGTCCGTTGGAACCGAGTCATTTCACAAATCGTTCCAACCATTACAGGTGTGCATGACTTAACGGAAACTGTTAACTATTACAAGGATCTGAAATAATGTTTAATTCAATTCTTGTGGTCTGTACCGGTAATATTTGTCGCTCGCCCACCGGTGAGCGACTGTTAAGGCAATTACTTCCCACTAAAAAAGTTGACTCGGCAGGAACGGGAGCGCTGAAAGGTCACGCCGCCGACGCTACCGCATGCTTGGTGGCAGAGAAACATAACCTCTCCTTGGCTGACCACCAAGGCCAGCAATTTACCCGTCAGCTGGCACAGCAATATGACCTAATTCTGGTAATGGAAAAGCACCATCAGGAAGAGGTCTCCTCAATTGCGCCGGAAGCGCGGGGTAAAACGATGTTATTTGCCCATTGGCTAAATGGGAAGGCGATTCCCGATCCCTATAGGCAGAGTCAAGAAGCCTTTGAGCATGTTTATCAATTAATCGAGCAAGCGGCACAGGCTTGGGCGAAAAAACTGGGTACCAAATAGGAAGCGTTATGTCATCAGTGATTCAAAATAAACCCACTAATCCAGACTCCGATGAGATCGATTTAGGACGTTTAATCGGCGAGCTGCTCGACCATAAAAAATTAATTATTGCGGTAACAGGCTTATTTACTTTTTTAGCCATCTTCTATGCGCTATTTGCGACGCCGATCTATCAGGCCGATGCTTTAATTCAGGTCGAGCAGAAACAAGGTAACTCGATTTTAAGCAACCTAAGCCAAATGTTGCCAGATAGCCAACCCGTTTCAGCACCGGAGATTGCTTTACTGCAATCAAGGATGATATTAGGAAAAACTGTTGATGATTTGACCTTACAAGCACAGGTACAGCAAAAATATTTTCCACTATTTGGTCGTGGTTGGGCGCGGTTAACTGGACAACAGCAGGGACAGCTTGTAGTAAGTCGGATTTATGTTGCCCAACAAGAAGGCAAAATTCCAGAATTGACGGTTACGTCAATCGATCAACAGCACTATTTGGTTGAAGGCGGTGGATTCGAGATTAAAGGAAGAGTTGGACAAGCTATAGCAGAGAAGGGACTATCCCTGCAAATCGATAAGATTGATGCTGCTCCGGAAACTAAATTCACGCTTAACTATGTTTCTCGACTTGATGCAATCACGAGCCTGCAGCAAATATTCTCTGCAGCAGATCAAGGCAAAGACACCGGAATGCTTAACCTTACGCTGACAAATGCAAATCCTATATTAGCACAAAGCGAATTGCAGAGTATCAGCGAGAATTACTTAGCGCAAAATATTGCGCGCCAAGCGGCGCAAGATAGTAAAAGCTTAGACTTTCTTGAAAAGCAACTACCACAGGTACGCAGCCAGTTAGACGATGCGGAAAATAAATTAAGTGCCTATCGTAAACAGAGTGATTCGGTTGACCTTAATTTACAGGCACGTTCGGCGCTGGATCAGATTGTTAATGTTGATAATCAGCTTAATCAATTAACCTTTCGTGAAGCAGAAGTTTCGCAGCTTTATACTAAGGATCATCCCACCTACATTGCCTTGTTACAGAAGCGTAAAACCCTAGAACAAGAAAAAGGCAAACTAAATAAACAAGTTTCAGCAATGCCTGCAACACAGCAACAAGTGCTTAAACTAAGCCGAGATGTTGAATCCGGTCGTGCTGTTTATATGCAACTGCTTAATCGAGAACAAGAGCTTAGCATAGCTAAGAATAGCGCCATCGGTAATGTAAGAATTATCGATGATGCAGTGACTGCACCGAAACCGGTAAAGCCTAAAAAAGTGTTAGTTGTACTAATTGGCATGGTTCTTGGAGGCTTAATATCAGTAGGCTTGGTATTGATGCGAGTTTTCCTACGTAGAGGCATAGAATCCCCAGAGCAGTTAGAAGAGCTGGGAATTAATGTGTACGCTAGCGTACCGGTTTCCGAATGGATGACTAAGCAATTACCAAAAGGTTTGAAATCAAGGAAGAATAAGCAGAAAGAGAATCTTAGCTTTCTGGCCATTGATAATCCTGCCGATCTCGCAATTGAAGCAATTCGTAGTTTACGCACCAGTTTACACTTCGCCATGATGGAAGCGAGTAATAATGTATTGATGATTTCGGGTGCCAGCCCTAACGCCGGTAAGACATTTATCACCAGTAACCTTGCGGCAGTGTTGGCACAAGGCGATCAGAAAGTCCTATTTATCGATGCAGACATGCGTAAGGGCTATACCCATGAGATTTTGAAGGTCGGATTAGAAGGCGGATTATCCGACATCTTATCAGGAAAATCTTCAGTCGAGCAGGGTATCCATACTGTAACTTCGGCAGGGTTTGATTTTATCAGTCGTGGTAAAAATCCACCTAATCCTTCTGAACTGTTGATGCATAACCGTTTCCAGCAGTTATTGGCTTGGGCTAGTGAGAACTACGATATTGTTTTGGTCGATACCCCACCAATTCTAGCGGTCACTGATGCTGCTGTTATCGGCCGCTACGTCGGGACAACATTATTAGTGGCGCGCTTTGAAGAGAATACCGCTAAAGAAATGGAAGTGAGTATCAGACGCTTTGAGCAAAGCGGTATTGAAGTTAAAGGCTGTATTCTTAATGGTGTGGTGAAAAAAGCTAGCTCCTATTATGGTTATGGTTATAGTCACTATGGCTATAGTTACGACGATAATAAATAACCTCCCTCCCCCCGCATGAGCGGGGGCGATCTATGTTCGCTACATTTCTGTGGTGTGAAATCTATGACACGTTTATCCCGAAACTTGCTGGTCAGCAGCGCCTTAATATTATCTGATCTGTTTAGTTTGATGATCAGCTTAATTATAGCTGAAAAAATATTTGATGATTCGTTCCCATCTGGAAATATCAATAACTGGTTTCATCTTCATTGGTTAATTTCTTTTTGTTGTATCGGCTGGTATGGTATGCGATTAAGGCATTATTTTTATCGCAAAACATTTTGGTTCGAATTAAAAGAAGTTTTACGAACCATAGTTATATTCGCCATTTTTGAAATAGCGATTATTGCCTTTACACAATGGAATCTGTCCCGTTTTACTTGGGTAATGACTTGGTGCTTGATTGCATTATTAGTTCCAACAATGCGAGCGATTACAAAATTAATTTTGAATAAGATTGGTGAATGGCAACGAGATACCATCATTATTGGTTCAGGCCCTAATGCCCAAGAAGCTTATAAAGCCATTGCTAGTGAAAAAAACCTAGGGTTTAAAACAATACAGTTTGTCGGGAAGCCAAACGAAAGTATTAACATTATTGATGGAATAGCTGTTAGCCACGAACTTCCACAAGAACTAACCAAAAAAATAGATAAACGTATGCAATTCATCATTGCGGTAGAAAGCGATGAAAGTGAATTACGTAATTCATGGCTACAGCAATTGATGTTGAATGGTTATCGTTATGTGTCAGTGATACCTACACTGCGGGGGATGCCATTAGATAGTACCGATATGTCCTTTATTTTTAGTCATGAGGTTATGATATTTCGTGTACATCAAAGTTTAGCTAAATGGCCGTCAAGAATTATAAAAAGAAGTTTTGATATTTTAGCCTCTTTGATGATCATTACACTGTTATCTCCAGTACTATTATTCATTAGCCGTAAAGTTAAAAAAGATGGCGGGCCAGCGATTTATGGGCATGAACGAATCGGTAAGAATGGCGTACCTTTTAAGTGCTTAAAATTCCGTTCAATGTCAGTGCATTCTAAAGAATTACTTGCAGACTTATTAGCTAAAGACCCCGAAGCAAAAGCTGAGTGGGATGAAACCTTTAAGCTTAAGAATGATCCACGTATCACTCAAATTGGTCACTTATTACGTAGAACCAGTATGGATGAGCTACCTCAGCTTTTTAACGTATTAAAAGGTGAGATGAGTTTAGTAGGCCCAAGGCCTATTATCCATGAGGAGTTAGAGCGTTATCGCGACCAAGTTGATTACTACCTAATGAGTAAACCTGGTATGACAGGTTTATGGCAGGTAAGTGGTCGTTCAGATGTCGATTATGAAACACGCGTATACTTTGATGCATGGTATGTTAAAAATTGGTCGATGTGGAATGATATTGCAATATTATTTAAGACCATATCAGTCGTACTAAATAGAGACGGTGCTTATTAAATGAAAGTGTGTATCGTAATCGACGGGGTTTCTAATAGCGGTGGTACTGATAGAGTAGTTTCCAATTTAGCTAATATATTAACAGAAAAAGAAATTTCAACTGATATTTACTCTTTAACTACTGGTGCTCCATATTATTTTATAAGTTCTGAAGTAAGGATAATATACCCAAAATATAATAACAGGATTATAAATTTAATTAATTTCAGTATCAAAATAAAAAAAGAGAATTATGATAACGTTATAGTTTTATCTATGGGTAAATTATCAGCCCAATTGATACCTATGCTAAGAATATTTCTGATAAAATCTAAAATAATCTGCAATGATCATGTGTCATTTGAATCCTTCAGTTTGATTAAAAAAATGATCAAGTTACCTGCTTATTTTATATCTGATAATATCGTCGTTTTAACAGAGTCTGATAAAAGCTATTTAAAAAATATGTTAGGGAGTAAAGTTTCCGTTGTAAGAAATTCATCACCTTACGAAAATTATTCATTTTCATCAAATGATATTTATAAAAAAGAAAAGATAGTTATTGCAGTAGGTAGATTAACATATCAAAAGAATTTTCAACGATTGATTCGTCTATGGAATGAAGCAAAAACAATAGGGTGGAGATTAGTTATAATTGGTTCAGGTGAAGAAAAAGAAATTTTGGAGGATTCTATAAGGCAAAATAAATCAAATAATATTAACATAATAGAATCAACACCTGATTTAGAAAAATGGTATAGGAGATCATCACTATTATTAATGACGTCTAGATATGAAGGCTTACCGATGGTTCTGATAGAGGCGAAAAACTTTGCTTTACCAGTATTAGCTTTTGACTGTAAAACTGGACCAAATGAAATAATAGATAAAGATGGTATAGTTATTGATTATCATGATGACCAATCATTTATATTAAATTTAGAGAGAATACTAGTTGACTCTGAATTGAGGGAAAAATTTAGCAAAGAAGCCTTATTGAATTCAAAGTTTTTTAATAAAGAAGAGATATTCAAACAATGGGGATTGGTTCTAAATTCTAAATAAATGGAGGTTAAATATGTTATCAGTGTTAATGTCTTTATACGATAAAGAAAGCCCGAAAAACTTATTTGAATGTTTATCTAGTATAGCTCAGCAGTCATTGAAAGCTGATGAAGTAGTCTTGGTATACGATGGGTTTATAAATCAAAATCTAAAAGATATAGTAAGTGATTTTAAAGATATACTGAATATCAAGATTATTGAGTTGGAGAGTAATGTTGGATTGGGAGATGCGTTGAAAATTGGCTTGATAAATTGTAGTAATGAATTAATAGCAAGAATGGATACCGACGATATATGTTATAAATATAGATTTGAGTATCAAGTGAAAAAAATGCTTGAAAATAGTGACTTAGATATGGTCGGAGCAAGTATCATAGAATTTGATCAAAATGATAATAAACGTTTGAAAAAATTACCACTGACTAATGAAGAGATTAAATTATTTGCCAAATGGAAAAATCCATTAAATCATATGACAGTGATGTTCAAAAAACAATCTGTTCTTAAAGCTGGTAATTATAAAAAGCATTTATTTATGGAGGATTATAATCTGTGGTTGAGAATGATATCGATTGGGTGTCATATTATTAACATCGAAGAACCATTAGTTCATGCCCGTACAAATAATATGGTAGATAAAAGAAGAGGATTGAAGTATCTATCCAGTGAAATAAAATTAATGAAGCTTAAAAGAGAGTTAAATTTTGTTGGATTTATAAATGGAATTTTAATTTTCTTTGTGCGATCCATTACCAGAATTCTTCCGAAATTTATTCTTTCTTCTTTATATAATAAAGACAGGAAAATTATTAAAGAATATATAAAATGAAAGTTTCAGTAATTGTACCTGTTTATAATGTTGAGTCTTATGTTGAAGATTGTATTGATAGTCTGATTAATCAAGATTTTGATAGCTATGAAGTTATCATAGTCGACGATGGTTCTCAAGACCAGTCTATAAACTTAATAAGTAGAATGATCCAAAGAAATGATAATTTCAAAATAGTTAAGAAAGTAAATGGAGGACTTTCATCAGCCAGAAATTATGGAATGAATTATATTAAAGGAGAGTTTTTTACATTTGTAGACAGTGATGATATTCTCGATGTTAATTTTTTGAAAAGAACATATAATTCGATTGGTGACGCTGATCTGTGTTGTACTGGCTATAATGAAATTTCTGAAAGTGGGAATTATATCAAGACTACCATTAATAACTTTGACATAGATAAACAATACGAAAATATAGTTGAGGCGATCGATTTTATCCCTAATGCTTGGGGTAAATTATATAAAAAAAGTTCTTTTATTGAAATAAAATATCCAGAAGGTATGTTGTTTGAAGATTTTGCTATATCGTATGAAGTGTTTTTTAATAAAAAAATTATTTTCTTAGATGACCCTCTTTATAATTATCGAATCAGAGCGGGTTCAATAATGAGAGAATTCAATGATAAAGTTATATCTCACAAGATGCTTATCCTAGAAAGAATGAAAAAATTTCTTATAAGAAATAAAATTTTTAATAAATATAAATTTAACTATATCGATTCTTATAATTTTCATGGTGTCTTTGTTACCTCCTGTATGATAATGAATCAAAGGCCTGAGAATGCTTATAATATAATTAGAGCTTTCAAGAAAAGTCTTGATAAAAAAAATTTTAATATAAAAAACATACTTTTAAGCAAGAAGCTGAAATTAAATGTAAAAGTTTTTCTAATTATATTAAGTTTCTCCTGTAGGGGGGCTTTTTTACTGAAAAATGCACAACATATTTTGAAGTCTTTTAGAAAAGGAAAATATGAAAAATAATTTAAATCCATTAGTTACAGTATATATGCCAACTCATAAGCGCGGGGCTTTAATTAATAAAGCAATAGATTCGGTTTTGAGTCAGTCGTATAAAAACCTAGAATTGATAGTTTGCATTGATGGGTTTGATGGTAATACTAAAGAAGTTTTAGAGTCATATATTAAATTTGATGACAGAATAAAGTATGTTGTAAATGATGTAGCTTTAGGGGCGTGTCACGCAAGGAATAGATGTATCAATATTGCTAAAGGTGAGTTTATTACAGGTTTAGATGATGATGATGAATTCACCCCTGAAAGGATAGAACTATTTATAAAACATTTTAACTCAACAGCGGATGATATCATTTGTACTGGAAGGGTTTATTTTGATGGTGAAAAGTATAAAAAAGGAAATCAATCTGAGGGCTACATCACCATTGAAATGTTATCAAATGCTAATTTGATTGGTAATCAAATATTCACTAGAACTTCTTATATGAAGGAAGTTAATTGTTTTGATACTAATTTTCCAGCGTGGCAAGATTATGATATGTGGTTTAGATTAATAAAACATTTTGGGAAATGTTATAAATTAAGTGTTCCAACTTATATATTTCATGTTGATGACTCAAGACCTAGAATTACCACAGGAAGTAAAGCCCATGAGGGATATCAATGTTTCATTGAAAAGCATAGAGAGGCGTTAACAAAAAATCAACTAAGAAATCTGAATATTCAGGACCTATTGAATCGAAATCAAAAGTTGTTATTCGTAAATTTGATTAATAATTTCACATGTATGAATTTTAAAATTTATGTAAAAGAGAAATTAAAGAAAATTAAATTAATTGTTTCCGTCAGGAGATTTTTACTTAAATTATAATAGTAAGGTTTGTAATATGTCCGAAAATTTCAAAGTAATTGCATTAGTCGTTGTTAAGAATGAAGGTGATATAATCACCGAAACAATCACTTCAGCAAGTCAATGGGCCGATAAAATTATTATTCTTGATAATAATAGCGATGACGATACTTTTATAAAACTAAAATTATTAGAGAAAAAGTATCCAAATGTTATATTGTGGGGTCGGTATGATGGAAAGTTTAATGAAGGATTAAGACAAATTCTTTATAGAGACTTCCGTCATTTAGCTAACGAGAATGATTGGTGGTGCCGCCTTGATGGTGATGAGTTCTATATCGATAATCCTAAAGAATATATAAAAAAATTATCTAAGCACACAGACCATATCTACAATGCATCTTTCCAATACTATTACACAAATGAAAATTATATTAATGATAAATCCTCAAAAGTTGGTTTAACAACTCTGGACAGTCTTAAATGGTATAAGTGTAATCATTCAGAAATCAGATTTGTAAAAAATAAAAAAACTTTATGCTGGGTGCAAGGTGAGGGCTGGCCCTCAAATTTATTATTCGCTGATAATAAAAGAATAAAATTAAAACATTTCCAATACAGAAGTCTTGAACAAATTAAAAGAAGAATACAAACCAGAAGCACAACTGAATCAGGTGATGCTTTCAAACATGAAATTGTTTCTTTAGATGAATGGTACAAACGAAGAGGATTCTCAAAACCTTCTGATGATAAACTAATGTTATATAATATTGTTGATGTTTCAGAGTTAGACAGCTCTCCTACCTATAATTACAATGATAACGAATTACCTAGAATAGTGGGTTTCAGTTATAAGAAAGCTTTGAAATGCACTATAGTATATATCTATATGAAAACCCTTAATAAATTACTTTTCAGAATTTAGTATTGGAGGGGGATTTGAACAGCAAGATTTTGTCTAATTCTATCTGGATGATGTTAGAAAAAGTAGTATCAATTTTCGGACTAATATTCGTAACTTCTTTTGTTGCAAAATATGTAGGTCCAAAAATTTTTGGAGAAATTGCTTTCGCAGTTTCGATCTTTCAAATAGTACAAGTGCTTTCGCAACTAGGTAGCGATGTATTAATTTTTAAAAGGACCTCAAAAAAAATTTTATCGGGTATTCTACTGATTAATGCTACATTCAGTATAAGAATTTTTATTTACCTAATAGTCTCACTTCCAATATTATACTTTTTCTATGAAAAATATGAGTTTAACGATTTTTTATTCATTTTTTCAATTTTTGTTTCCTGCTTTTTTCTCTCTATAGATGTAGTTTCAATATTCAATGATGCAAGACTACAATCTAAGCAAAATACAGTTATAAATGTTATTGGATTGATTGTAAGCCTTGTAATACGATGGCTTATCCCATACATGAAGTTACAGCCTGTCCTTCTATGTATTCCAATAATATTAACTAGTATGTTACCTTTTTTTATACGTATTTATTTTTATAGACATAATTTTTCTATTAAATCGCTTTCTAGGAGGAATGCATATAAATATAAAAAATATATCGTCCTGTGTGGTTCTAGTTTAGTCATATCCTCTTTATCAGTAGCAATTTACCCTCGGTTAGGAATGCTCATATTGGGGAGTTTAGAAGATAAAGATGTAGTCGGAATTTTTTCTGTCGCTGTAACTCTAGCTGGATCTTGGGCATTTGTATGTAATTCTTTCATTACGTCATCGCTTCCAGGTATTTATAATGAGAAATCGGATGAGTTGAGTCTAAAGAAAGCTGCTTTTCTCAATATAGTTATAACATATTTTTCATCGTTTGTTATAGTTACCACTTTTTTTCTGGGGAGGTATTTTATTGAACTTTTATACGGAATTAATTATTCTGGTTCATTTTTCCCTCTCATAATATTATCTATATCTACATTTGTAAGTTTACTAGGTACTATTTCATCAAGATTTATTACTAAATATTCAGGATACTCCTATCTTTCAAAAAAAATGCTTATAGTAACCTTGTTAAGTGTGTTTTTTAACTATTTCTTCATAAGTCTTTATGGTATAACTGGTGCGGTAATTGCAACGGTATCTACCGAGATTATTTCATTGACGCTAATGAATTATTTCTTCAAAAATAAAATTATTATGAAGTTACACCTATTAACTATTAAAAATATTTTAAATGTCAATATTGGTCTTTCTAGTCTTCGAGAAGTTTTTTCTTTTAGAAAAGGTAATTAAATGAAAATAAGTAAATGCTTACCTTTAAGTTTTTTATTAACATTCATATTTCCTATTGCGGGGTTTTTTCTGTCACTTGTGTCGATATCAAAAAAAGGGATGAACAGATTTCCTTTTTTTTTGATTTCTTTTTTTTATTTTTGCTTTCTCATCAAGTTACCTCCATATGGTGATTCATATCGAAGGTATTTAGATTATGAGAGTTTCAATCAGGCTGCAGGGGTTTTAAATTTTCTTAGCGGGCATCCGGATATATTTTATTATTTATCTATCGTAGTATTTAAAAGCCTTTCTATACCTTACTTTATACTGCCCGCAATTTACGGGGCTGCAATGATTTATATGTTGCTTTGTTCTCTTAGAAATGGTTCTTTCATTGCTGGCGTCGAAATGTCGGGTAAAAGTAAAGTTGTTTGTTTCCTTTTAATACTCTCATCTTTTGATATTATAAATTTCTCACTTGGGTTGAGGTTTGGTTTAGCTATAGCTATGACCGTATATGGTATTACAACTTATTACAGTGGCAAGAAAAAGAAAGGGCTATTAGCATTAATCATTGCTTTAACTGTTCACTTCTCAATGCTTTTTGTTTTTTTATGTTTTATTTTAAGTAGATTCATAAAAATCAATAAGAAGCAAATATTATTGTTTTCGATATTATCTTATTTTTTCAGTGCCACTTTTTTACCATTTATTCTTAACCAATTTAGTTTTCTTAGTATTGCTCAATATGCATTAGAAGGATACGTTGAAAGTGATTGGGCTAATGCATCTCAAAATTTAAATACGTTAGGTGTATTTTTGTTGAGGAACTTATTACAGTTAGGAGTTCTTTTTTTATTTTTATTAAACAAAAAAGAATATAAAAAAATAGACGACTTCATTTCTATTTTTATTCCAGCAATATTTTTAGTTTCTATTTCTTTCTCAGCAGTACAAAGATATCTTGTAGTATGTAATCTAATAGTGCTTTCACGTATTTTACCCTGTTATTATCATTTAATATTTAGAAAAAGATTAATAACGTTATTTTTGTTTTTATATATTTTAATATCTGGAGTAGTGCTCAATATATACGTACAAAGGATTGCTATTATTTGGGGAGGATTGTGGTCAGGGTATTATACAACTCCAATTACATTACTTTTCTATACTAATGACGATTTTAGGATTTATCTTCAACAAGTTGATTATGATGGGAATTGGACGCAAAATAAACAGGGTGTAGGCCAGTAAATTGGATATATTCGTTTAATCTAGGCTATATAATAGTTATAGCCTAGAATTTATTTATTCCATGATAGTTGGTGTATTATTATTGAACTGTAAAGTTATCCATGTGTAAGAGCTTTTCCACAGGTTGGAATAACCACCTGCTGACGTATCCCATTTGTCCATCATAAGTACATATTCACCATTATTTTTTTTAAAAATAAAACTTGGTTGAGAGTCTAATAAATTTTTATTAACTCTTTTATTATCTACCATTATAGGGCTGCCTTTAGGCTTCCATGGTCCGAATATGTCACTAGATTCGTACAATCTCGGTGGGTTTGCTTTGTAACCAGTCAGTCCTGAAGTGATCAGGAATAGCTTTCCATTATACTTTATTATCGCTGGGGCTTCATTTTGTTGTCCTATGAGTATGCGAGAGTATTTTTTTGTGAAATTTTTATAATCTTCAGTTAATTCTACAACTTGTAATGAGTAGTCATCTTCGCTTTCGTATATTATATACGCTTTACCATTATCATCTACATATGTTGTTAAATCCCTTACTTGCTGTCCTTTATTAAAGTAAGTTGAAAATTTTTCATTGGCTTTTTTAACGAACCAATTCTTATTATCAGGTTGATAATTTTCAATAGGGGCTATTCCTTTGTTAGGTCTATCATACTTTATTAATTTAAATGGTCCTGCTATGTTGTTTGAAACAGCAACGCCTGCATATCCTTCAGTATATTTTCTGTTAGGTTCAAGATGAAACCACATAACAAATTCTTTATTTTTTTTATTATAAATTATTTTAGGCCTTTCTAGGTCCCAGTTATGTGTATCCTGTGAAAGATCAAGAATTACACCAATATAATTCCAGTTCTTTAAATCTGTTGATTCATACAAGTTCACCTTCTGGTTACTATCCCACTGTGTATGGTTATTAACTTTTGGGCTTCTATATTCACCATACCAATAATATTTTCCATCTTTGTATATAATTCCTCCAGCATGAGCGTTTATTATATTTCCATTCTGATCTTTATCGATAGATAAGTTTTTTGAACTTGCTGTGGATACATTGAATATTAATGTTTCCATAACCAAAATCATAACTAAGGTATATTTCATTATTAACCCTTTATTTTTGAGAAACAATCATGAAAAAAATTTTCTCTATTGTGTGTCATAAATTAACAAATCCGTTAATTTTCACTGTGAATTATCTTCGCTCCTTTGAGGATAATATAATTCTAGTTCATGTTGACGCTAAAACAAATATCGATGACTTTAAATTTCTTGCAAGTGATAACGTTATTTTTATAACTGAGCGAGTATCCGTTGAATGGGGCAGGGTTTCGCAAATTTACGCTACATTAAATCTTATGAACGAGTCTACGAGATTCGATTACGATTATTTTTTTCTTATATCTGGAGATGATATACCAATTATGAGAAATAAATCAATTAATGAATTTCTTAAAGATAATTCTCAATATGACTTTATACACTTCCAGGATTTTAGGAACACTTATGTTGATCCTTGCTCAAGAATAAAATATCGTTATCCAGATTATTTTTTCGAAAGAGAAATGGGATTAAAAAATAGAATTCTGAGGAAGTCTTTCAAATTTATTAAAGATATATTTTACCTTAATAAAGATTTTATAGAATATAAAAAAAAGGGTCTTGTTTTTTATAAAGGAACTAATTGGTTCACTTTGAGAAGAGAAAATATTGATTTTATAATGAAATTTATTGAGAGTGATCTGCAATTTCTGAATATGTTTAAAGGATCATTGTGTGCTGATGAGGTTTTTTTTCATACAATATTAAAATTAAATAAAAAAATAAATATTTATAATGATGATGAGGCTATCAATAACGCGTTGCGTTATATTGATTGGTCGTCGGGACCTGAATTCCCTAAGATACTAAACGAAAAAGATTATAATAAAATAACCTCAAGTAACTCTATGTTTGCGAGAAAATTTCCAAGTGATCTTAGTTATGAATTATTCCTCTCGATCATTAATAGGTAGTTTTATCAATTATATTCATTTCACCATTACTGGTTGAACGTTAATTTCTTTCAGTTTAAAATGAATACTCATAAATTTAATTATGTCTTAAAACTACACCCTCATTAGTCATTATAAATTTTTATCAACTTATTCTTGTAAGTTACCTAAGTCAAATATATCAGTTTTAAAATTACTACGTTAATGCTCCATTATTAAGCCTAATTAATAATGGCTAATCTCATCATATTTCATAGCTTAATATTTTGTAATAGTAACTCCCCTTAGGGCTTGATTTCTTTGTTATAAATATGTATTAATAATTAATTATCTAGGCATTCATTTATTAACTCATCGTCACCTTAAAGGTATAGCTATAACTGCCCGCTGGTCGGTTTCTCTGATCAGAATTAATGATAGCCGTATAATTTATTGTTTGTGTGCTGCCGGTATCCACCTGGCTAACCCCGGCGAAACGTCCTGCTTATTCGCTAAAATCAGTGAATTCGTGGCAGCCTCGCCATGGCGTCAATCTTTGGCTACAGTCATTTCACGTTTAGACTAAGTCCTCCAAGACCACCTCAGGGTGGTCTCCTTCTTACTCACCTCACATCTTCTCACATTATAAAACTCAACCAGTTTATCTAATAACTCACCGTCACCGTAATGGTATCGCTATAACTGCCTGCAGGCTGGTTACTCTGATCAGGATTAACGACAGCCGTATAATTTATTGTTTGCGTGCTGCCGGTACCGACCTGGCTTAAAGTATTGGTATCTGTCCAGACCGTGCCATCGCTCTGTTGTAATTGATACTGCAAGTAAGAAGTTCCGCTGGTTGTTGTGGCACTCATTTGCCGCCAATTGCCACTGGTTGTATTGCTACTGGCTAAACTCACTTTATAACTAGCATTGTTGGTACAGCGCACTCCTAACGATGCAGACACGTCTGCAAAATCCGCTGGTAATGCCGCGCTACCAAAATCGACATCGGGTGCGGTATCTATCGCACAATCGTTGGTGACAATTAATGTTACTGCGATAGTGGTCGTCGCGGTGCCAGTGGTGTAGGAACATACCCCTAAAATACCAACAAAACAGATTTTATAACTCCAATTCAGTGTCAGGGTATCCGTATAGGTTCCAGCCGGGACATTTACACCGCTACTGGTTTTTAAATATAGGGGAAGGGTGCCATCACTGGAATTAAAAAGTCCGAGTAAGCCAAGTAAAGTGGTAGAGCTCCACGTCTTGCTGCTACCAATACTGTATGTTGTGCTACAGGCGCTGTCACCACACAGAGTATAGGGGATATAACTGCCAGCACTGCTGCTATATAACTGTGGCGTTGTGCCTGAGGCATTAGTCGAGCTGGAGAAGGTTGCCGTGACCGTATTGGTACTGATTAACGACAATAGGCTCCCGCTGCAGGTAAACCCAGTGCCGGATTCGACCAGCTGTGAGCTACTTGCCAGAGTAAAAGAACTAACACTCCCAAAGCTAGTACTGCTAGAGCTGGCGGTGCAGGCAGCAAAGCTTGATGAACAACAAAATAGGCCGAACAACAAGATTAGCGATATGAACGATTTCACGGCGTGTGCTCCTGGCGAGGTACTTGTATGGCGCAGGTGATCTTTTCCGCCTGCAAATTGTTGTCGCGGTCATGATTATGGATAACGGTGGTACAAGAGTGATCGGGTGATAGCACAGTAATTCGGCTAGTGACCGGTAGATCATCGAACCAAGCTTGTCCCCCGTAACCAATCATGGCGGTTTGGCCACTGTTTAGCTCTTGAACCGCTATGCCTTGGGGTAAAGGCTGATTATGTTGATCCACTAGGGTTAATAACAGCGGATGGGTTTTATGCATGGCAAAGGTTACCAGTGCGCCACTTCCCTCTCTTACCGCCACATGTCGTTCAATACTCGGCAAAAACATATTCGGGGGTAGGGTCAGTGGGTCGATGCTCAGTTTAGCCGGGTACCAGGCACTCACATAGGGGACCAATAGATGTCCATGCGAATTGGTTTTACCTAGATAACGGTTCTCGTAATTTACCGGGATATCCTTAAAACCATTGGTACTGACCACAATAAAGGCATCGTTAATTTTACTACTCGCGAACAGGTCATTATCCATCCACACTAACGAGCCACTCATCTCTGCCCATTGGCTATGACTCGTTGAACTGCCATAGACCCCACCACTAAGTAATGCGTAATTATTTTTCCATGCTAAGTCCGCCTGCCGATATCCCCGCGACGTGGTGGAGGCAGCTAAGTTCCATCCAAGCCCGCCTTCTGTGGGAGTAGAGTGGCTATAGGTTAGGGTTTGGGTAGCGTGATTATCGGTCTCTCTACGTTGAGCAAAGGCGAGAGAGCTATCGTTTGCCAGCGGGATCAATAGCTGTAATTGTCCGGCAACCCCACTATCGCCTAAGGTCTTGTTCAATGACAGGTTCAAGCTACTATTTCCCCACAGACTTTTACTCCAAGAAAGGTTTGCTAAACGCGTGCGGGTATTATCGTGAGCGGTGATATCAAAATAACCGATGCCAATACTTCCCAGTCTTTGACCTAATGGAGCAAAACTTAATGTAGCTTGTTCAGCATGGCGGCTTAGCGTTGCCGAGCTATCGTAAACGGATAGATCGCTGTAATCTTGGGTGCGTTGAGTATGGCTTAGATTAAGGTTAAACAAGGATGAGACCCACGAGTAACCCACAGTGAATTGCTGTCCTGACTGTTGAGCTTCTGACTGACTCGCACTCAGTGAGAGCGTGCCCAATCGCCATGGCGCAATATCTAGGCCTACACCGCCTTTTACTAAGCCCTGACGTGCCTCACCTTGCATCGCTATTGTAAGAGAATGGGTTAAACCGTAGCGATAAAAACTACTCACTGCCCCCGCATTATAGTCAGCGTTACGTGATCCATAATTGGAACGGAGTGACCCCGCACTGAAGTCGTAATCGCTCAATCCTGGACTTAATAGCTGATTCGCCACGTAGAAGGGAATAGTACTTTCGACTTGCCGGCCTAGTGCATCAGTCGTCACTACCGTCGCCTCACCAGAGCCATTAATATAAGGAGTGTTGGTCAGGGTCCATGGGCCGGCATTCACGCTATTGTTACTCGTCTTGTACCCATTGATGAATAGATCAACACTGCTCGGTACAGCGGCCGTTCCATTAATAGTTAACAAGGGATAGGTCACCAAGTCAGGGCGAATCGAAAAATTTCGGCTAACCCGTAACCCACCTAAGCGCACAGAATTACTCCAACTTAAAGAGTCACTGACCACATCCCCCAACTGGTAACTCACCATTCTATCAATATCACTATAGCGCCACGTCGTGTCGTAGCGTAAGTAACCTTCAGAGCTGGATTCTCCCCGCCAATTTTTTCGGAATGTCCCAGTATTGGATAAATAACCCCTATTCGAAAAGTAGCGCTGCTCAAGCCATAGGGCGGTGTAGCTATTGCTATGACGGGTATTGATTGAATAAGCGTCGTAATTGACTAATAAACCCTGTGAACTACTTATCGCCTGATTGGCACTCGTGTTGGTCCCAAAGGCTTGCAGCGGCAGCCAATGATCCGGAACTCTTAACACTAATACCTGATGAAGGCTGTCGTAGCGTACGGTAACCTGCGGAAGGGTATTGACATCAATCCACTGCTTATCACTGCCAGTGTGAATAAAGTGGCTTTTCAAAACGCTATTCTGCACATAGTAGTGCTGGTTACGCACCTGTACTGGGGTCACAACACCATCGTTCCGGCCATTGGTATCCAAGGACAACCAAAGCGAATAGTGCGACAGGTTAGTCCTTAACACTGTGGGGGCTGGCAGTGCATCGTAGTCTGCACCCTCAGAACGGGGGGCCGTCAAGAGGGTAGCCACTATGACGAGGCCGCTAACCGTGGAACAATGCTGTTTTATTGCGCTCATTCGCCAACAGTTATAATCGGGCCATTATCATCAAGTTTCGTGTAGAGATGTAAACCGGTGAGGTTCGCGCTCACTGAATTCAGTGGAAAATCCATTGACTGTCCGGCCAGTACATAGCCGAGCAACCCTTTATTCACCACCACTGCAGAGGGATCGAGTTTAGGGGTTGGTGCAAAAAAGACTTGCGTGAGACGCGCATGAACAATACCGCTGTTACGTAGGGTCAAAAAACGTTGTCCTTGGCGAGTCGTTACTTGCCAGGTCAAATTGGGTTGGGTAGCACTAGCCTTATTCCGTGGCTTATCTTGGCGGGGTTTCGTCCAGATACCTTGGGCATAAGTAAATAGCGGGAGGACATAGCGCATTTGCAGGTGCAAACCGGCACTCTCTTTAGCAGCGTTATTGTCGCTAGGGGGGAGTTGATCAAGAATGATCCGGTAGGCTTTTTCACCCGAAGCCGGTGCGGGAGCGGTTCTTATCAAGCGGATAAGTTGTTTTTGCTTAGGCGCAATTGCTACAAAAGGCGGGCTGGCCACTATATCAGTTTGGTCTTCATAGTGATCATGTGCATCGCGTTGCTGCCAACTTAAGATCCGTGCTTGTAAATGAACTTCACTGTTGCCACGATTCTCTAGCCATAGTGCACTACCTTGCTGGTCGGCCTCGATGACTTGTAGGATTGGCCAAACCAATAAAACGTTACCGGCGTGGCTGACCAATGAGCAGCCTAATAAAATAAGGGAAAGCGTAAATTTTTTTATAATATTCATGATTTAATAAACCAAGGTCACTGTGACGGTGTCTGTGTAAGTCCCTGCGGCAGGGACAGTACTGCTTGAAAAAAGACGGCCATAGACGGGATAAGTTTGCGTGGTCTGAGGAAATGCACTGATACTGTATGCCAAGGTACCACTTCCCCAAACCGTACTGTGCGCGGCATCCTGATATAGCTGATATCCTAATAATTCCGATCCGTTGGACAGATAGCGCTCCGTATCGCTGCCTCCGTTCACGCCGTAATCTAACGAGATGGTCACTGCGGTACCTGGTGTACAGGTCACCACGATCGATCCAGCACCACTAGCGCTGGTGGCATCGACGTGATTAGCGAGATCAGCCATGGTACCGAAGCTGAGTGTCCCGAGATCCGTCGTCTCACTGGTCGTACTCGTTCCCAGCGCACAACCACTGGTAATCACCGCCGATACCGTAAAGGTATCGGTAGTGCTACTCGCCTGGGCGGTACCTAACCTGATCGCGACCAGCAAGAGGATAACTCCTGTCAGTCCACGGGCTCGGAACATTACCAACTAAGCGTCGCTGTCACCGTATCGGTGTAGGTCCCAGCGGTCGGTGCCGAAGAGTCCTGATCTGAAGGGATAATTCGGCCGTAAATTGGGATATTCTGCGCAGTACCATCCGCCGTAAGGGCTATGCTACCGTCTACCGCAACTTCGCTGCTGTAAGCGGCATCAGAATAGAGGCGATAAGGGATGACGGTACTACCCGAGATCATTGCACGTAACGAGTTGGTTTCATTCACGCCACCGTCCAGTTTTAGTGTTGGTGATAATCCAGAGGTACAGGTCACTGTTACAGTATCGGTACCATCTGACCCCAATACGCTACCGTTGATAATATTTGATAAATCCGCATAGGTACCAAAATCAATACTCCCCCATTCATTAACCGAACCGCTGGAATCATTATTGCCGACCGTACACCCTTCGCTAATCGTCACTTGAACACCGATTTGGCCACTCAAGGTTCCACTTGTGTCTGCGGCGTATAGAGTGAGAGGAGACAGGGCAAAAGGGAGCGATGTGCATAGCAATAACGCGTATTTCAAATTCATATAACACCTCTTATTATTAATTATTTTTTTAATTGCGAAGTAGGGGGGGATTATGGATAAGAATAATCCTACCTTGACTTAATTAAGTCAACGCGTGCGAGTGATTAATTAATGAAAGGTTTTTGTAATGTTATCGTTAAATTAATATTTGAGTTATAGTGATATAACTCAAACTATTAAAGTCTATTTTAATTAATATTAGTCACTTTTTACGATTCAATTGGGGGTTGATATTTATTTTTTGTTTTAAAACAATGTATTGCTAGTTTTTAAGCCGCTACTGTATTCCTTTCTGATAACGGTGTGGCAATAAATTGAGCAGTAAGAAACGGGATTATAACTCTTTGCTACTGGACCATGAAAAAAATGAATTAAACTCTTAAGTGACAAATATAAATAAGTAGTGATCGTTTTTTTTAAAATAGATGATTGTCGATAAATATTTTCCCTTCAAGTTATTTTGTTGTTTTTTATCCTAGTCAGATAAGCGTTAAAGTTATTTAATTCATGCTTCTTTCTATTTTTAGTCTATTTCGTATTAGCTCTACGTCATTCAAACGATAAATGAATTCTATCAATCAACCTACAGTGACAATGATGCCATTCCCTATAAAGCCTGACTCAAGTGTCACCTGCCAGCAGTGCTTAAGTTTTCCATAAAAGGACTAAGACTTGATTAGCGTAACGAGAAGGAGGGCAAGGGAGCAGCGTAGTGTGATGGGGTCGATCTTTATCAGCACCTAACACCGGCTCGATATATAAATTAGTACTGGTTCACAGTTTCATTCTGGTAACTGGCGTAGCAATAAGGCCTCATCGATCGATGTGGGGCATCTCGCTTCAGGAGGACAGTGTGACAGGATACAATTTCCGTAGTAGCCCAATCTCCCTCTCTTTACGTAATACCGATAAACCTTTCCTTCGACGACGATATAAAGTCGAGTCTGCTGCTACGCCATCATTAGGTAACAGGGGGCAGGATGTATAAATTAAATAATTGCGTACAGCATTATGATTGGGGGTCGTTCACGGCGTTGACTGAGCACTTTGGTTATGCAAACGTCGATCGGCTACCGATGGCTGAAGTGTGGATGGGGGCGCATTCCAGTGCGAGCTCAAGGTTATGGGATCAGGGCGAGTGGAAGAGTTTAGCCGCCGAAATTACCGCTCACCCTATTGCTATGCTTGGACAGGTCACTTATGAGCGTTTTCATCAACTCCCTTTCTTACTCAAACTCTTGGCAGCCGAAAAGCCGTTATCGATTCAGGTTCATCCCACCAAGCTTGCCGCTCAGCAAGGCTTTGCACGTGAAGATAGCCTAGGGATCCCTCTAAATCATCCCAGCAGAAATTATCGAGATACCAATCATAAACCTGAAGTTATCTATGCATTAACCCCCTTCAAGGCGCTAAATGGTTTCAAGTCTTTTGGAAAAATTGCTCAAGCTTTCCAGAAACTTGAATGGGACCATCCCGCTGTTAAGGGGTTTATTGAATGTCCTAATAGTAAGCAATTACGGCAACTGTTTATTGCCTGCCTGCAGCTTGCAGGAGAAGAAAAACAGCGAGTGTTAACGCGTTTGCTGCAAAGTGCCGATCAGCAAGAGGGGGTAACCACGCAAACGATCCAGATGATAGCGAAAGACTGGCCTAGTGACTGCGGACTGTTAATGCCTTTGTTTCTCAATAGTATTGATCTCAGGGCGGGGGAGGCGCTGTATCTGGCTGCAGGCACCCCACATACTTATCTGCAGGGCATGGGAGTAGAAATCATGGCTAACTCCGATAATGTGCTGCGGGCGGGGTTAACAACAAAACATATCGATATCGATGAATTAGTGGCTAACGTGCAATTTCAGGAAAAAAAGGTTGAGCAGCTTATACTCGGTCCTTTAGTTAAGGGTAATCAGTTCCAATACCCAGTGCCCGCTGCAGACTTTAGCCTGTCGATCGTTAACCTGATTTCTTCCGTTAAGCTAACTACTGAGGGTTTACCACAAATCCTACTATGCCTTAAGGGAACACTTCAGCTAATTTCAGCTCAACAACACTTAACGCTATCGTTAGGCGAATCGGTTTTTATTCCGGCTAATCAGGGTTCTTACACCCTTACAGGGCAGGGGCAGGGGCAGATCGCATTGGCGACGGTCGGCTCAATGGTTACCCCGACTGACAAGGTTTCTTTGTCTGAGGAAGGGAAGCGTGATGACCTAGGTGATTTTAAAATGTGATCCATCGCCAATATAAAGATCGATTTGATCGGGTCAGTGAATAGATAGATGCTTTCAGTCACATATTTATATCAGGTTAAGCCCTACACTCCATAAGCTTCTCTAACGAATGGATTTCCCAATCCTTTCCCCATTGCTCCAAAACGGGTAACAAAATAGGGGGTTCCTTGACGATAGCCATTATCATTGCAACGCATGGCCAAGCCGCCGAGCAGTTGCTCAACACAACAGAAATGTTATTGGGTGAACAAACCAATGTGGGTTCAATCGATTTTATCCCTGGCGAAAATACGGAGACCTTAGTTAATAAATACCACAACCTGTTGTCACGCTTATCGACGGCAGAAGGCGTACTCTTTCTTACCGATACTTGGGGAGGTAGCCCTTTTAATGCGGCAACACGCTTAGCCACGACACAACCCGATTATAAAGTCATTGCTGGCGTTAATGTTCCAATGCTGATTGAAACCTTTATGGCGCGGGATGATGATCCTAGTCTTGAACAACTGATCGAAATAGCCCTCGAAGCAGGGAGAGAAGGGGTAAAAGCCTATCAACATCAGTCAGCAGCCAAAGTCGATTCACCGACACCCCATCTCGTCCCAGCGGCCCCCTCAACGTCTCAACAAGGTGTCATGCAATTCGGTTTAGTACGTATTGACGATCGATTAATTCATGGGCAAGTCGCGACGCGATGGACTAAGGAGACCAAGGTCTCACGCATTATCGTGGTGAGCGATGCGGTGGCGGCGGATGAGGTTCGTAAAACATTATTAAAACAGGTGGCTCCTCCAGGTGTTACGGCGCATGTGGTGGATATCGCTAAGATGCTGCGTGTTTATGCGAATCCAAAATATGCCGGGGAACGTGTCATGTTGTTATTTACCAATCCTACAGATGTATTACGTGTCGTCGAAGGTGGGGTAAAGATTGACTCGGTCAATATTGGTGGTATTGCGTACCGAGAGGGTAAAACCATGGTGACGAATGCCGTTTCTGTCGATCAACAGGATATCGATGCGTTCAAACAACTCGCGGCGATGGGTATTGAATTAGAGGTACGTAAAGTCTCTTCCGATACTCGAGTGGGGATGATGGATTTACTTAAAAAACGTTGAAGTTAAGGCGTTACGGCACATTAGCCTTAGGGGTAATTATAGAGGAGAGGGTCAATGGAGATTAGCACGCTTCAGATCGTACTGGTGTTTATCGTTGCTTGTATTGCTGGAATGGAATCTATACTCGACGAATTCCAATTTCATCGTCCGCTGGTGGCCTGTACGCTTATTGGTCTAGTGTTGGGAGATATTAAGTCGGGTATCATCATTGGCGGGACGCTAGAGATGATTGCCTTAGGTTGGATGAATATCGGGGCAGCGGTTGCGCCTGACGCGGCCCTTGCCTCCATTATCTCGACGATTTTGGTGATTGCGGGTCAACAGAGTATTGGCGCGGGTATAGCCTTGGCCATTCCTTTGGCTGCAGCAGGTCAGGTCTTTACCATCATCGTCCGCACCCTGACGGTCGGCTTTCAACATGCGGCTGACCGTGCGGCCAATAAAGGCCAGCTAACCTCGCTCTCTTGGATTCATGTCTCGGCGCTCTTTCTGCAAGCCATGCGGATTGCAATCCCCGCGTTGATTGTCGCCATCTCGGTCGGGACCAGCGAAGTCCAGTTGCTATTAAGTAAAATCCCGGAAGTGGTGACGAATGGGCTGAATATTGCGGGAGGGATGATCGTTGTGGTCGGTTACGCCATGGTCATTAATATGATGCGAGCCGGTTATCTCATGCCGTTCTTCTATCTGGGCTTTGTGACGGCCGCCTTTACTAATTTCAACCTAGTAGCCTTGGGGGTGATAGGTGCGGTGATGGCGATCCTCTATATCCAACTCAGCCCTAAATATAATCGTTCAGCAGCCACTTCCCCTGCCGCGTCGCAGGACATCGATAACGAATTGGATTAGGGGTAAAGATATGGTCGATAACACTCAGCTAACTGAAAAAAAACTGACGAAAAGTGATATTCGTGGCGTCTTTATACGTTCTAATTTATTTCAAGGTTCGTGGAATTTCGAGCGGATGCAAGCCCTGGGATTTTGTTTCTCAATGATCCCAGCAATAAAACGGCTTTATCCTGAAAATAATGATGCTCGGCGCCAAGCGATTAAACGCCACCTTGAGTTCTTTAATACCCATCCTTATGTCGCCGCACCGATTTTAGGGGTTACCCTCGCGATGGAAGAACAGCGAGCCAATGGTGCACCGATTGATGATGGGGCAATTAATGGCATTAAAGTGGGGTTAATGGGGCCCTTAGCCGGAGTGGGAGATCCCATCTACTGGGGAACGGTTCGCCCCGTTTTTGCCGCCTTAGGAGCAGGAATTGCCATGAGTGGTAGCCTTCTTGGTCCGATACTATTTTTTGTCCTCTTCAACGCGGTACGTCTACTGACCCGATATTATGGAATTGCCTATGGGTATCGAAAGGGCATTGATATCGTGAAGGATATGGGCGGCGGTTTTCTGCAGAAACTGACGGAAGGCGCATCGATCCTCGGCTTATTTGTATTAGGCGCGCTGGTTAATAAGTGGACGCATGTCAATATACCCTTAGTGGTGTCAAGAGTGCCTGACGCCGCGGGCGGCGAAACCGTCACCACAGTGCAAAATATTCTCGATCAGTTAATGCCTGGGCTGGTTCCTCTGCTACTCACCTTTGGCTGTATGTGGTTACTGCGTAATAAAGTGAATGCGCTATGGATTATCATGGGGTTCTTTATCATCGGTATTCTTGGCTATTGGTCTGGCTTACTGGGCGTTTAACCTATTGCCTCAGTGGGAAGCTGAGGCAACGTTTGGGGGAGGCATTATGACACTGCAGACAGTTATTCTCGGTATTATCGTGAGCCTCTGTTTAGCCTTAGCGGTCTACAGCGAGTGGCTAAGACCGTTGCGGTTTCCGTTGACGCAATGGACCATCCCTTTACGTCGATTATCACGTAAAGATTGGGCAATAGTCACTGTGCTGCTGCTGGTGGTATTTATTCAACAGTTGTTGCGCGCAGAGGGCTATCTGAACAGCGGATTACTGTTAGGGTTAATTTTGCTGGCACTTTGGTATGGTTGGATACGCCAACCCATCGCGCGGGTTAGCGCAGAGGGAATAGTGATTCATGGACAATTTATTCGCTTGGCCCATATTCAGCGTTATCACCTTACCGCAGAAGGATCGTTGATTCTGACAGTGGCAGGGCAGCAGGTCACTCTCAGCGTCCAACATGCCGACGATTTGCAACGTCTTTATCAGCATATTATTGCGCAGCCTAATCAATAACCTTTACTCAGGGGCAAACTAAGCAAGATTCTTTGCTGCAATCACCTCAATGCTCTCACTCAACTGTTGTATCACTCGCTGTGCGGCGCGAGATAGCTGACGAGAAGGGGCGACACGTTCCTACATCAATGCCGTTCGGAAGTAACATCTGGCTAGTAATACAGCTACCAGCAGTACCACGGCTGAGAGCATGGAAGAGGCTCAGCCGGGTCGTAACGCCATTCTTTGCATAGTTACAAGGAGGTTCCCCAGTACGTAATACGCACTGCAATGAATATCCAATAAATGGGAAGGATGGGTACAGGCCACTGAGTTTTCAGTCATGTGATTAAAGCGATAACTTTCTGGGGATCTTTCTCGTCACTACGGCGGCTTGTTTAAGCCTCTCTTTTTCCATCTCTAAGCGCTTTGTTTTCGCTTTAATTTACTGAATTTCATGTTGCTAGGTAGGTAGCAATCCCCAAAGATACAATACCTAATAGTGGCTGTTTGTACAGCCGTATCCATTCATGAAAATGATCAGGATTACCTTCGTGCGTCTGCGCGACTTCTTTAACATCTGTCAGGAATTTAACCACCGGCTCAATAACTTGACGTTTGAATGCCTAAGCAAAAGTACGTTTAATCTGGCGAGTTTCAATCATGTCTCACCTCATTTCTCCTGTTTTAATAATAATAGGATTTCGATGTGTACTGAACGGCTGATCCCCTACACGCTGACAGTACATAGCGTAGTGATGATTTAAACGTTATCGTTTTCAACGTCGGCAGAGTTATATGATAAAGTTATGGGCCATTAGCTGACCTCAAAAGAACATCAATAATTTATAGCTACTGACTAAATTTTGTGCTTATTTCTGAGAGGTGTTCTAGGTGCTTGATTTATAAATACTAATTCTGGAGTTCAGATGAATATTTTAGTGACCGGTGGTGCTGGCTTTATTGGTTCCGCAGTAGTCCGTAATATTATAGAAAATACTAAAGATGAAGTGATTATTGTCGATAGTCTGACTTATGCCGGGAACCTTGAGTCATTAAACACGGTTGATCAAGACAACCGTTATCATTTCGAAAAAGTCGATATCTGCAATCGTGCTGAGTTGGATCGCGTATTTGCACAATACCAGCCTGATGCGGTAATGCATTTAGCTGCTGAAAGTCATGTTGACCGTTCGATTGATGGCCCTGCCGCCTTTATAGAAACCAATATTGTAGGTACCTACACCTTGTTAGAGGCAGCCCGTAGCTATTGGAACGGTCTTGATACCGACAAAAAGCAGGCCTTCCGTTTCCACCATATCTCTACTGATGAAGTCTATGGTGATCTTCATGGTACGGATGATCTCTTTACCGAAACGACCCCTTATGCGCCGAGCAGTCCTTACTCAGCCTCTAAGGCTTCAAGTGACCACTTAGTACGTGCTTGGCAGCGTACCTATGGTTTACCTACCATTGTGACTAACTGTTCGAATAATTACGGCCCCTATCATTTCCCAGAAAAATTGATTCCCCTCATCATTCTTAATGCACTGTCGGGCAAATCTTTACCTGTCTATGGCGATGGTTCACAGATCCGTGACTGGTTATACGTCGAGGATCACGCCCGTGCACTTTACAAAGTCGTGACAGAGGGGGGGGTGGGCGAAACCTATAATATCGGTGGTCACAACGAACGTAAAAATATTGATGTAGTGAAAACAATTTGCCAGCTGTTGGAAGAGCTAGTACCGAATAAACCCAATGGTATAAACCACTATGCTGACCTGATTACCTATGTTAAAGACCGTCCCGGTCATGATGTTCGCTATGCTATTGATGCAAGCAAAATTGCCAAAGAGTTAGATTGGACACCAGCAGAGACTTTCGAGACGGGCATCCGTAAAACCGTCGAATGGTATCTAAATAATGAAACTTGGTGGCAACGTGTGCTGGATGGTTCATACGCTGGTGAACGTTTAGGCTCACTCTAATTTAGGAATCTAGAAATAATGAAAGGTATTGTCTTAGCAGGTGGTTCAGGAACCCGTTTGTATCCTATCACCCAGGGTGTCTCTAAGCAGTTAATGCCTATTTACGATAAACCTATGGTGTTCTACCCAATCTCCGTACTGATGTTGGCCGGAATCAATGAGATTTTGATTATCACTACACCGGATGATATGCCAGGCTTTAAACGCCTTTTAGGCGATGGTAGTCAATTTGGAGTGAAATTTAGCTACGCTATTCAACCCAGTCCAGATGGCTTGGCTCAAGCATTTATCATTGGCGAAGACTTTATCAATGGTGACAGCTGTGCATTGGTCCTCGGCGATAATATTTACTTTGGTGAGAGCTTTGGTAAGAAGCTTGAAAACGTAATGCAGCGTAACGAAGGGGCTACTGTCTTCGGTTATCAAGTTCTCGATCCTGAGCGTTTCGGCGTAGTGGAATTTGACGACAATAATCGAGCTATCTCTTTAGAAGAGAAACCTGAAAAACCTAAATCTAATTGGGCAGTGACTGGACTTTACTTCTACGATAAAGATGTGGTCGAAATGGCGAAGCAGGTTAAGCCTTCACGCCGTGGTGAACTTGAAATTACTACGCTTAACGAGATGTATTTAGAAAAAAATAGTCTTCATGTTGAGAAACTGGGTCGAGGTTTTGCTTGGTTAGATACAGGTACTCACGATAGTTTGTTAGAAGCCTCTCAGTTCATCCATACCATTGAAAAACGCCAAGGCTATAAAGTGGCCTGCTTAGAAGAGATTGCCTATAAAAAAGGTTGGCTAACTAAAGAACAAGTCGCTTCCCAAGCTAAATTACTCGTAAAAACCGGCTATGGCCAATATTTACAACGTTTAGTGGATACCGAATAAATGCAAGTTATCGATACTAATATTGCCGATGTGAAAATTATTCAGCCTAAAGTCTTTGGCGATGAACGGGGTTTCTTTCTAGAGACCTTTGAACAAAGTCGTTATAAAAAAGCACTAAATATCGATTTAGATTTTGTACAGGACAACCATTCACGTTCTTCCAAAGGTGTGCTACGTGGCTTACACTTTCAAACTAAAAATCCGCAAGGAAAATTAGTGCGTTGCGTACGGGGTGAAGTGTTTGACGTTGCCGTTGATATTCGTAGAAATTCTCCTACCTTTGGACAATGGGCGGGTGTTATTCTTTCTGAGGAGAATAAGACGCAATTTTGGATCCCACCCGGGTTAGCTCATGGGTTTGTGGTACTATCCGATATAGCTGACTTCGAATATAAATGTACTGATTATTACACGCCTGGATTTGAAGGCTGCTTAGCTTGGAACGATCCGGAGGTCGGTATTGAGTGGCCAATTGATTTCGAACCAGTATTATCGGTAAAAGATAAAAACGGATTATTTCTTAGATCACTGTAAAATAGATAAGTTCCGCAAGGCCTAACCATGAAAATCCTCCTCACTGGCGCTAACGGCCAGCTTGGTCGTTGTTTACAAGCTCTATTCCCTAAAACGGCTGAAGTACTAGCTCTAGGCTCGGCTGAACTGGACATCACTCATTACATTGCGGTCATGGCGCAAGTTGATCAGTTCCAACCGACAATCATTATCAATGCAGCGGCTTACACGGCTGTTGATAAAGCAGAATCGGAGCCTGAGCAAGCTGCAGCAGTAAATACCTATGCACCCGCCTATTTAGCCAGTGCGGCTAAGAAAGTGGGGGCTAAGTTTGTACATGTCTCGACTGACTACGTTTTCGAAGGTAACGGTACTCAACCGTACACCGAATCCGACGCAGTTTACCCTCTGAGCGTTTATGGTAAAACCAAACTGGCTGGCGAATTACTCGTACAAAGTATTTTACCAGAAGCCATTATCATTCGTACTGCATGGGTCTTCAGCGAATACGGCAATAATTTTGTGAAAACCATGCTGCGTTTAGCGAAAGACCGTCCGGAGCTTGGCATTGTCAGTGATCAACTCGGTTGTCCTACTTATGCTGGGGATATCGCACAGGCGGTTCTTAATACTTTAGAAAAATCAGCCCCAGGTGGCATCTACCATTTCTGTGGTGATGAGCAAGTGACTTGGGCAGAATTTGCATCGGCTATCTTCGAGCAAGCTGAGCAACAGGGCAAACTAGCCGCTCAGCCGAAGGTGAACGCTATTACTACCGCCGATTTCTCAACGCCGGCGAAACGTCCTGCTTATTCGGTAATGTCTACCGCTAAAATCAGTGAATTCGTGGCAGCCTCGCCATGGCGTCAATCTTTGGCAACAGTCATTTCGCGTTTAGACTAAGTCCTCCAAGACCACCGTAGGGTGGTCTCTTTTCAGACTCTCTCCAAAACCTTCCCTTCTACGGTATTCCGCCGATATTCGTTCGATCTTTTATCTTCTAAGCTAGTGACCTCACGTATTTGGAGGTCAACTATGCCATGGATCTTTCAGCAATCAACTGGGCGTTTATCACACAACCAACAATCTATTGAGCAAGGTTACAGCGGATTCCCACCTCATGTTAATCGCCCAGACTCTCAACATAGGGTTAATCTAGGTCCTATCCCTATCGGGGAGTATCGATTAGGGATAGTAACCTCTTCGCGTGGTCCTCTTACAATTGTATTACATCCCTCACCACATAATATTATGTTCGGCAGGCACAGCTTTCGTATTCATGGCGATAGCTTGACAAAGCCTGGTTACGCCTCGCAGGGTTGTATTAACTTGAAGGCTCGAACTCGCCAACTTATGGCTAATTCCGCGGATAGGTTAGTGAGAGTGATAAGATGAAAATATTCTTTTTTGGGGTGTTATGCCTCTTCTTAGCCTCAACAGTTTATGCGGCATCGAATATCGAATACTGTGCATCGCCACAAGCTTGGGCCGCACAACTCACGGTGGCTAAGTTACGAAATAACGGCTTTGAACCTCAGCCCTTGCCTAAAGTCGAATTAGTGGCACAACAAAAGTTAACCAGTACGCGCTTACTTCCAGCAGCCTCAAAAGATTTTGGTGACCTCTATAGTCAAACGCTATTGATTACCGTGGCGTCCTCAAGGCCGGAACAACCAATCAAACGCTTTATTGTTAACGCCATAATCTCTGAGCAAGAATGTTCAATCGCCGACCCCCTTATCATTGACTACGCGCTATTGGGTTAAGTCATATGCTGACATCATATAGGATAAACACAATGCTGAATGTTAGATATCGGCGGGACATTTTCAAAGAGAAAGTAATTATTTAGCATCGCTATGTTAACTGATATAAGGGGCTAACTTTCCTGACGCTAAGCTGTTCCGACCGGCTAGTCGAACCTAGGATTTTTTGCCGCAATCACCTCTATGCTCTCACTCAATTGTTGTATCACTCGCTGTGCAGCACGAGATAGTTGACGAGAAGGGGCAACACACAAGGCTAAGGTAAGGGGGGAGGTCGGATTATTATGTAGCGGCACAAAGACTAAATTTTTCTGCTCCACATCCCACTGCACATCAAGGCGGCTGAGCATTGCCACACCACTATTTTTGGTCAGAAAGCGGCGTATTAGCGCAATATCGTTACAGACTATCGTATTGTCGATTGATAACGCCGCCCGTTGATAGAGCGCAATCACCCTACCATGGACGACCAAATCCTCGCCCGGTAAAATATGTCGCTGGTCGTGTAGGTCACTGACCCGCAAGCTTCTCTCCTGGGCCAGCGGATGCAGAGGAGAAAGGGCTATTCCCACTTCAACCTCGCAAAAACTCCTGACCTCTAAACCGGGGACTTCGCCAGGATCGAGTAACAGCCCGACATCCAGATTAGCGTTTCGAAGCTGCTCGCCAATGGCTTGGCTACTATCAATCACTATTTCTAAGGTCAGAGCGGGATACTGCTCGACGAGTCGTGCTAAACAATCGGCAATTTCACCTTGGTTCAGGGCTTGTACTAAGCCTATTTTCACCTTACCTCGCTGTAAGCCTTGGATCTCATCGAATCGTTGCTTAGTCACCTCAAATTCTCGCTGCCAGCGTAATAGGTCGGCATATAGCAGTTCGCCCGCTGTGGTCATCCTTAGCCCTTCAGCCAGACGTTCGAATAGCGGGGTGCCTAACGACTCCTCTGCCTGCAGAATCTGTCGATTAATCGCCGATGCAGAGATATGTAGCTGCTCTGCCGCTTTACGCAGGCTGCCGTGACGGACAACGGCTAAAAAGTACAGGGCGAAGCGTGAAAATGGACTCATAGTAACTGTTCTCTTTTTTGCAACACTCTACTGAATTCTTACTGATGGATTGGAACAGCTAAAAGGTTTATCACTAATTACATAACAAAAACAGCTTTCCGTACGATTAAGGAATTTATTATGAGCAAGGTCACCCCTCCCGCACACTGTACATTCGAACCTGATGATTGGTTAAAACTGGCTGCACAATGGCATCCGGTTGCTCGGGCGATGGATATTGGCGGCGCACCGGTGAAAGCGGTGCTGCTGGATGAACAGTTGGTACTATATCGAATTGCGGGGGAGGTCGTTGCCGCGCGCGATGTCTGTCCGCATCGGGGTGTCCCCTTAACCTTAGGCTTTCACGATGAAGCCGGTATCGTCTGTCCCTACCACGGCCTCCGTTTTGGCGAAGGCGGTAAATGTAATCGTATTCCGTCAAGTCCCGGACAACCTATCCCCGCCAAACTCAATCTCTCGACCTTTGCCGTTGAAGAGCGCTATGGCCTAATTTGGGTCTGTCTGGCGCCGGATAATGAACAACCAGCTAAATTACCGGTTATGCCACACTGGGAGACGGCAGGTTTTCAGCAGATTAACTGCCCAGGTTTTGAGGTCAATGGTTTTGCCGGACGCCAAGTCGAAGGTTTTCTCGACGTCGCCCATTTCGCCTGGATCCATACTGAAACCTTTGCTGATGCTAATAACCAGCAGGTCCCTGACTATCAAGCCGTTGAGCGAGAGTATGGCTTTGAAGCTGACTACTGGAGTACGGTCGGTAACTACCCAGCTAGTAGCGAATTTCGTGCGCCTGAGGGCTTTAAGTGGTTACGTCACTTTGAAATGCATCTTCCCTTTACCGCTACCTTGACCATTCACTTTCCCGGTGAGGCTCGCTTAGTGATCATGAATGCCGCTTCGCCGGTATCGGCTCGTAAAACGCGGATGTTTGCGCCGATTGCGCGTAATTTTGATCTCGATATTCCGGTGGAGGAGGTTTATGCCTTTAACCAGCGTGTCTTTGAAGAAGATCGCTTGATGGTAGAAACCCAGATGCCGGAACGTCTTCCGCTCGATCTCAGTCTTGAAGCGCATATTCCCGCCGATCGGAGTTCAATCGCTTACCGCCGTGGGTTGAAAAAGATGGGCTTTGGCGATTTCTTCTTAGTGTGAGGGGTATTCCATGGAACAATTATCGGTCATTGTAGAGAGTCTGTGCTTACAGGGAACGGGGAATTTAGCCGTTAGTTTTGTGCCAGACTCACCGAATACCTTATTACCTGAGTGGCAGGCGGGGGCACATATTGATGTGCACCTAGCCCCTGGACTGATACGCCAATATTCACTGACCGGATCGTCAAACGACCGCAGACGTTACGAGATCTGTGTGGCGCATGACGCGGCCTCGCGGGGAGGATCGCGTTATGTGCATCAACAATTGCGCCCAGGCGATCGAGTGACCCTCTCAACGCCACGTAACCTCTTCGCCCTACAGCCCGCTAAACGTGTGTTATTAATTGCTGCGGGGATTGGTATTACGCCTCTCTATGCCATGGCATTAACGTTAGAACAGCAAGGGGTAGCCTTCACTTTGCACTATTACTGTCGCCATGCACCACAAGCGGCTTACCAGTCTGTATTAGCCGCACCTTGGCAACATGGCGAATGCCATTTGTGGTTGAGTGAAGAAGGTAACAGCCCTCGCCAGCATCTGGCGCCAGAATTGATGGAACCCGAGTCAGACACCTTAATTTATCTCTGTGGCCCCGAAGCCTTTATGCAGCATCAACGTGAGGCTGCACTGGCAAGGGGCTGGAGTGCGGAGGTAATTTATACCGAAGCCTTTAAACCGGCAGTGGCTACTCGCGAGAGCGGAGATGACGACACCTTTATTATTACCTTAGCCTCCACTGGCCAACAGTGGCCAGTGAGCGCAGATCAAACCATCGCGCAAGTTTTGCTCGAGCAGGGTGTCTCTGTACCGCTTTCTTGTGAAATGGGGATGTGTGGCGCATGCTTAACCAATGTTATTTCGGGAGAGGTTGATCACCGTGATACGGTGCAAAGTGAGCAAGAGAAGGGTGGCTCACAACAGCAAATTGCCCTGTGTTGTTCGCGCAGTCGTAGTGAAGTATTAGTGTTAGACTTGTGAACGCAGGTCCTATCCGAGGATAGGACCCTGACCCTAATAACTAGGGTGAAATATCATTTTTGAGGTCTTCTGCACTTTCTTTAGTTTTATCCCAGCCTTTTTCCGCGCCTTGCTTGGTGCTGTGCCAAGCCTTTTGCGAACCTTCAGAAATTTTACTGCCGGTGGAGTTGGCTTTCCCTTCTGCGGCATGCTTCGCTTTAAGCTTCTGCTGGGCGCCTGTGTTCTGGGCTTCATGCAGTTTTTCTTTAGCGGTATCCGCGCCTTTGTGAGCGGTGGCTAACGTCTCTTCACTAGCTTGTGTTGCGGCGAAGGCACCAAAGGAAAGGGTTAATGCTGAAGCAAGAATCGCTAATCGTTTCATTCTCATTCTCCATAAGGGATATATCACTTTTTATTATAGTGCAGACTCCTCCAAGTGTGGGCTGGAGGCAAGAAAAAGAGAATACTCTGAGTTTGAACCCTCACTTACAGTTCCCAAAGTAGCTCTAAGACTAAAGCTGATCGAGCAACCCTAGACGTGCTTTTTGATACGTTCAGCATAAAAGGCGCTAAACATTTTTTAGTCTCCCCCCTGTAAACTGAAAGAATTGCAATGGATTAACTTATTCTTTTAATCTGAAAATGAACGGGTTAGATAATTAGTTTTCGCAGAATGTAAATAATGCAGGCATACTACAGGCCTAAAAAATTAAAAATTCTAATTATTCGACCCAAATACAGGAAATCAGGTAATGAAGATTGCTATTGCTGGCACTGGTTATGTTGGACTTTCGAACGGCCTTTTACTTGCACAACATAATGAAGTCGTGGCGTTGGATATAGACCAGCAGAAGGTTGAAAAATTAAATAATAAACAATCACCGATTGTTGATAAAGAGATAGAGTTTTACCTCGCTAACAAGCCCCTCAATTTTACCGCAACGACCGACAAAAATTTGGCTTATCAAAATGCTGATTATGTCATTGTGGCGACGCCCACCGACTATGATGTCGAGTCAAACTACTTTAATACACGTAGCGTCGAGTCAGTGATTGACGATGTTTTAGCGATTAACCCGCAGGCCACTATCGTAATTAAATCGACCATTCCGGTCGGATTTACTCGTGCGTTGAAGGATAAATTAGGTGTGGAGAATATTATTTTCTCACCTGAATTCTTACGTGAGGGTAAGGCCCTGTATGATAATTTGCACCCTTCACGCATTGTGGTGGGTAGCCAAAGTGATGCGGCCAAGAAATTCGCACAGTTATTGGCTGATGGGGCTGAAAAGCAAGATATTCCTGTACTCTTTACTGATGACACGGAAGCGGAGGCAATCAAACTCTTCGCTAATACCTATCTTGCGTTACGTATTGCCTACTTTAATGAGCTAGATAGCTATGCTGAGCATCACGGTCTTGATGCACGCCAGATTATTGAAGGGGTGAGTCACGACCCTCGGATTGGTGACCATTATAATAACCCTTCTTTTGGTTACGGTGGTTATTGTCTGCCTAAAGATACCAAACAGCTCAGAGCCAACTACGAGCAGGTTCCGAATAATATTATCAATGCTATTGTCGATGCGAACCGCACCCGTAAAGATTTTATTGCTGAAAGTATTCTAAAAAAACAACCGAAACGTGTCGGGATTTATCGTTTGGTCATGAAAGCAGGATCCGATAATTTCCGTGCCTCCGCTGTCCAAGGCATTATGAAACGCCTTAAAGCTAAGGGTATTGACGTCATGGTCTATGAACCGGTTCTGCATGAAGAGACCTTCTTCAATTCGCCGGTAACCCATGACCTGCAACAATTAAAGCAGCAGTGTGATGTGATTATCGCTAACCGCCTAGTCGAAGAGCTGCAGGATGTTCGGGATAAAGTCTATACCCGTGATCTTTTTGGCAATGATTAACGTTTAGCACGAAAAAAAGGCTGACATCTGTCAGCCTTTTTTATTTTGTACGGTGCACTTGGCATTATTATCAGTATCTTGCGGTATAGAACAGAGATTTATCTAGGTACACCACTCAAACAAGCGCCTAATCATCCTTTAATTCGCCTCTACCGGCTTACCTCCGTGCTTACTCCTTGCTCTCCCACCATTCAGACCGTCGGAGTTGTTTAATCAGACGGTTGTTACCGAGATTCATGTTCTGCAGTTCACTCTTACTAGTGGCGAGGGGTTGTTTCTCCTCATCCAAGACTTAGAGAATAGTACTCAACCGGCTTTGGATAATACGATAGCTCCCATCAACTTCGCGAAATAACTCAAGTGCGAAGCGACGCTGTTGGCGTGAACCAGAAAACGGGTCGACAAAAAACAGGGGCTTTTTCTCGGACATTACTGCTCTCCTTTCTGAACTCTCGACACTGTAACTATAATTTAACTAATGTTTATATTTTGAGAAAATTCCGCCTAGAGTTATCGCCAGTAAAATTCCTATACTCGACCTTATTCTCGGAGGAATAGAGGGGGGGAAATGTACGATTTTAAGCAGGATGATCGGGATACCTTTGGTGAACTCCTGAGTCGTACTTTTCGGCGTAAGGGGAGTCATCGTTGGGATACCTGCGTTTTTAAAAAGCGTGACAACGAAATCTATGTGGTCTATCGGCATTCCAAAGGCCAAGTTGATCCTGATGGTATCAAGCGTAATCACAAACGAACTGAGACAGTATTCCGCGCGCAAAGCCTCTTCGCTCTCCGTCAGCTTGATCTGCCTACTGGGCCAGATACTGATCAGCTGTTCGATTCATTATTTTGGAAAAACCTACCTTTGAGTGAATGAGTCTAGGCAGACTCAGTAAAGGTAAATTGATTACCCGCTCAACACGCGTTTTGACACAGCGCGAATGACCCATGCCTACCTTTGCTACACAATAATGAATGGATATCATCAGGATTCAATATAAAGTATCTTCCTAATACTATTTCTCTGTGCTGAAAATAGGGCACAATCACTCGTGCTTATAATTGAACGCAACCACTCAGGAGAGTGAGAAATGAAATTCGCGATACTATCTGTTGCAGTTGTCTCACTACTGGGCTGTACTCACTATTATCAGCCTATTCATACCGACTCACCCAATATGGTACAGGTTGAAAAGTATGAGCACTGTACCGTCGCTTATCGCTCACAGCAGTCACCGAATGGGACACTACTGCTCTCTCGCGCGACGGTTTATACTGTTGGCAGTCGTTTTCAGGCCGATTTCATGACCAGCAGCAAGACGCGGCTGGTGTTGAGCAGTCCTGACATACCAGCGTCGAAGCAGGGGGCTTTCTCTGCAAATCACCATTGGTTCTACCGACTCACCGCTCTCCCCAAACAGAATAGCAAGACCTTCTCGGTGATGACTGAGTTAGATTCTACGTTACCGACAATTTTTACCCTGACCTGTCTGACTCGGCTTAAACAGTCGGCAACGGTCGATTTTCTTCCTAGTGGAAACTATATTGTTGATAATCAGCTCAAGCCGGTGAGCTTCGATAAAGCTGTGATGATTAATGAGTAAACTAGAATTTGATGTCAACGATTGGAGGAGATTAGCTAAAAATGGCATCATCAGAAGTCAGCCTAGACGGCAAAGGCGTGAATAGAATAAAAATAGAGAACGCAGAAGGAAATAACGTCTCTCAAGGTAATAATCCTATATTTAATCTTGAGACGTTAATGCGTCTTGTGACAAAAGAGAATATTCACCAGTATATCGATTTGGGTCGGCGAGTTGGAAAAGAGAAAATTTAACAACGCGGCCAAGAGTTAAGACTCGATGGATCGCCCAAAGCATGGCAGTTAACCTGCTAAAGGAGCATTGATGAATTACCCGCGTAAGTCACCCCACCCAGGTCGCTATATCGCCGAAGAGATGCCAGAACTGCAATTGGACAAGGTTACTTTAGCTGAACGCCTTGGTATTTCGGTCGATCAGCTAGATAGCTTGATAAACGGCTGTTCTGATGTTACGCCAACGCTGGCGGTTAAGTTGGCGGAGACTATTGGTAGTACACCAGAAATGTGGATGAGGCTACAACAGTCGTATACGGCCAGTCATTCATAATGAAAGTATTGGTATCTGTAAGCTGAAGGCTACGTCTTAATCCCTCCGCGATGACTAGACTCGTTAAAATACGACTAGATTAAGTCTTCGGCCAGTCTTATTTAGCCGATACGTTAAGTAAGAATAGTACTAACTATCGCTTCAAATAGGAAAAAATCACTGAATTAGGATTCGCTACTAATTTTTATCAAATAACAGGCTAGTAGTGTTTCGATTTATAAATACCATGATTATTATTTTCAGTAAGAGTTAAGAAATAAACTAACCCCTTAATTATTATTTATTGTTGGTTGAGTGAGTGGCTGCAATAAATTTTAATTTTAATGTGATAAAGCACAATAAATAATACGAAAGTACTACTGATTTTAAAATAACACTGTATTTGTGTCGTGAGCCCTTGCTAAGGTGAGGGGCGGCGTTAATATCGCCTTCGACAGCAACGTGTAACAGGATGGTTACGCGCTCAATACGAAAGGGAATCTCGTGGTAGATTATTTCACTTTTCCTCGACACTTGTTATTACCGGTGTTGGGTTTACTCTGTTTTTTGGGTCAGAGCCAGGCCTCTTCCGAGCCACTTTGGCGAGAGGCATCGTCTACATCGCGACAGGTATCTACACCTCCCCCCCGCGATGATCTGCAACGCATTCATCAACAAGCGCAGCAGCGGGCGTTGGAGCAACGCTTAGCACCAGAGCAGCCGACCATTCATCTTGACGTGCCGACAACGCCTTCTCCGCAAAGCGGTTTTCCTCAAGAAATACCCTGCTTTCCAATCGGACAGGTTTCGCTTAGCGGTAGTGAAGCGATCCCTCATTGGGTGCCGCTACAGCGACTGGCTACGACAGCAGTAGGGCAGTGTTTAGGCGGAACAGGGATTAATCTTCTTATGCGTCGCCTTCAGAACCTGCTGGTGGATCATGGTTATGTCACCACTCGCGTGCTGGCTTCTCAGCAAGATCTCACCACAGGGCAGCTTTCTCTAACAATAGTTCCGGGTAAGCTCAAACAGTTGATCGCCACCGCAGCATCAACTCGAGCTGTGACGTTAAGTAATGCGTTTCCTACGCGAACGGGAGAGCTACTTGATCTTCGCGGATTAGAGCAAGGTTTGGAAAACCTACAGCGGCTGCCGACCGTCCAAGCGAGTATGGAGATTGTGCCTACCGAACGACCAGGAGAGAGCGATATCGTCGTCAACTGGCAGCAATCCCGTAAGTGGCGACTAGGGGTCTCGCTTGATGATTCCGGTACTCGCAGTACAGGCCGCTATCAGGGCGGGACGACACTTTATCTCGATAATCCGCTTTCGTTCAGTGACAGTCTATATCTTTACGCCGGACGCTCCTTATTACCTGGCGGAGGGAAGGGGACACATAACTATACCGGGCAGTATTCGCTACCTTATGGTTACTGGCTTGCCAGTCTCACGGCGAGCTATAGTGATTACAGTCAGACTATTGCCGGCGCCAATGCAGATTACCGTTACCGCGGCCAAAGTCACCAGCTCGCGCTACAGTTGGGACGGGTTATCCATCGAGGGAGCCAGCACAAAACTCGGCTAACGGGAGAAGTGGCGCTGCGTGAATCCAGGAACTTTATTGATAACACGGCGATCGATGCTCAACATCGAAAAACTACCTCATGGAAAGCCAGCCTACAACATCAGCAGTTTATTGATCGTGCTGTCCTGAATCTTGGTGTGAGTTATCAACAGGGCACGCGCTGGTTTGGTGCCTTAACGGCGAGTGAGGAGACCTTTGGCGACGCCACGGCACTCAGTCGTATCCTTCAGCTTAGCGCCGATATTGCGTTCCCTTTCACCCTCGCGAGCCAGCAGTTTCGCTATCAGCTGCAGTATCAACAGCAATTCACGTCAACAAAGTTAACCCCCTCGGAACAGTTCTCAATCGGCAGCCGTTGGACAGTGAGAGGTTTCGATGGTGAGCGTTCACTCAACGCCGATCAAGGGGCATTGCTACGTAACGAATGGAGTTGGTTTACCCCCTTCAGCGCACAGCAACTCTATCTGGGGATCGATTATGGCTTACTAAATGGTAAAGGTTCGCCTCAGCAATTAGGACGGTATCTGGTAGGCAGCATTGTAGGCGTGCGGGGACAGCTGTTATCCACCGGATATGAGACTTTTATCGGTGTCCCTTTAGCGGCCCCGCAAGGTTTTATGAAAGATAGCTTCACCCTTGGCTTTTCGCTCAATTGGCAATACTAAGGATTCATGGATGAATAAAAATCGCTACCGTATCGTATTTAATCCCGCTCGAGGTATGTCGATGGTGGTCGCCGACATTACCGTATCGGCTAATACCCTTACCGCCCCCTGCACCTGCGCTGCTCGGCCGATCGCCTCGGCATTTCGCTTAACCCGGCTAAGCCTAGGGATGTTATTGGCGGCAGGAGCTATCAGTGTTCCGGCACAAGCAAAGGTTATCGCTAACTCGCAAGCCTCTTCCCATCAGCAGCCGACTATTTTACAGACGGCGAATGGTCTTGAGCAGATCAATATTCAAGCCCCCAGTGCTGCAGGGGTTTCTCATAATAAATATACGCAGTTCGATATCGAGCATCGGGGGGCGATTTTGAATAATGGCCGTACCACCAGCCAGACTCAGCTTGCCGGACAGGTGGTCGCCAATCCATGGCTTGCCAAAGGCGAGGCGAAAGTCATCCTTAATGAGGTGAATAGCCGAGACCCTTCTTTATTGAACGGCATGTTGGAGGTTGCGGGCCGCCAAGCCGATATTATTATTGCTAACCCCGCGGGGATCACCTGTGACGGTTGCGGCTTTATTAATGCCAATCGCACAACGTTAACCACTGGGCAGGTCCACTTAGCGAATGGCAACCTTAGCCATTACAAGGTGGAGCAGGGAACGATACGTGTCGAGGGGAAGGGGATGGAGAGTACCCGCCAAGATAGCACGACGCTACTGGCCCGTGCGGTGAAGATTAACGCGGCATTGCAGGCACAAACCCTGTCGATCACCACCGGCCAGAATACTATTAATGCCCATGACGGAACGGTCAGGGTCCACAGCACGCAAGGCAGTGAGCGTCCGCAGTTTGCGGTGGATGTCTCTCAGTTGGGAGGCATGTATGCCAATAAAATCCTGTTACGCGGCACCGAGTCCGGCGTCGGGGTCCACAATGCCGGGACCATAGGCGCTGGCGCAGGCGATGTGGTGATCACTTCTCAGGGGACACTCACTCACCGGGGACACCTACAAGCCAGCCAGAATATTCAACTCACCTCCCAAGGCAGTCTAGCGAGTAGCGGTACTCTGGCGGCGGGAGTCAAGCGTGACGGGCAAATGGGTCCAACCGGTCATCTACATCTCAGCAGTAATCAGGCGATCACCCTGAGCGGTGATAACCGAGCGAAAGAGGGTGTGGTGGTCAAGGCCACAGCGGTGAATGCCGATGGCAGCCAGACTCATGCCAACAGTGTCGATTTTATCTCTACATCAGGGAATATCGATACGCGCAATGCGGTGGTCGCTGCACAGGATATCCGTATCAACAGCGCGCAGCAGCTGAATAATGATGCAGGTCATTTAAGTGCTGAGAAACTCTCGATAAAGGCAACGCGTCTCTCCAATCGCTCCGGCACCTTGCAGCAGAGCGGCGAACAAGCCTTAACACTCTCCCTTCAGGAAGGGATGGACAATTATCAAGGCCGCCTGATTACGCAGAGTCAGCGCTTAACCTTGACCGGCGGGCAACTCAATAATCAGCAGGGAAAAATTAGCGCAGCAAAGCTAGCGATTCATACCGATTTATCCAGCCTCAATAATCAGCAAGGGGTGATTAGTGCTAGTAAAAATCTCACGCTCACCAGTCAAGGTATCGATAACGATCGGGGACTGATCCAAGCGGGTGAATCGCTAACCCTCACCGCGAAACAGGGCAAGATCACTAACCGAGAAACGTTGCAAACGGGGGGGATTGTAAGTCAGGGCAACTTAACGCTGAACGGTGAGGTACTGGATAATCAGGTGGGTAGGATCCTGAGTGGGGGAGATCTCTCTATAAAATCGGCCGGATTAACCAATGTGCAAGGCTTGATCCAAGCGAATCAACAACTCACCCTGACGACGCAGCGCGCGGCACTCAACAACACCCAAGGTGAACTGCTGGCGGGTAAAGACTTATTGCTTGAGAGTGGCGCGCTTATTAATACCCAAGGACGTATTGCGAGCAAAGCCAATATGCGCTTACAGACTGCGGGTCAAGCGCTGGAAAATACCACAGGACGCCTAGCGGCGGGGGGGCAGTTACAACTGAGTACCGGACAGCTGAACAATCATCAAGGGACGCTGCAAGCCATCGGTAATATTCAGGCAAGTATTGCGCAGGGGCTTGATAATCGTCAGGGCACGATACATAGCCAAGGCAACCTCCATGTCACCATGACGACCTCTCTTAATAACGATGCCGGGCGGCTTGCTGCGGGCCAGCAATTACAGGTGCAAGGGACGTCCGATACGCTCGTCCATAACGAGGCGGGCAACATGGTGGCTGGGCAACAGCTAGTGATCCAGGCTGGCGCGCTGCAGGGGGTGGGCGACCTATTATCTCATCGTGACATGCAGCTTAGCTTCGATCAGCGTTTTCTCCATCGCGGGCGGATACGCGCGAAGGGAGACATTACCGCCTCTTTTCAACAAGGCCTTGATAACCAAGGTCTACTAAGCGCGGGGGGGATAATGGCCCTGCGACTTCCCTCACTGACCAACCTGCAACAGGGCGAAATCAGCGCCAGTCACACCGATATTGAGGTACAAAATACCCTACTTAATCAGGGGCTGATTGATGGCGACCTAACGCTTATTCGCGCTGAACAGCTGGATAATATTGGGAGCGGGCGGCTCTATGGCGACCATTTAGCGTTAGAGGCTCAGCGCTTCACCCAGCGCCAAGAGGCTGGCCTATCGCCGATTACCGCGGCGCGTCAGCACTTATCGATCGCCACGTATCACCTCCATAATCTGCTAAATAGTCTTATTTTTAGCGCTGGCGAGTTAGTGGTCGGGGCCAAGCTTGATGCGCAGCGACGAGCCCAAGGCCAAGCGACTGAATTATATAACTCGAGCGCCACCATCGAGGCATTGGGATCGATGACGCTAAACAGTCAGCGTATCACTAACCTTAACGAGACCTTAACCACAGCCTTAGTTGAGGTGGAAAATACGACTCACCACGAGGCGGCACTCAGCGGTTCTGCACAGCGTTACGATTGGCAGGAGGTTGATACCCGCGATAAAAATAAATATGGGGTCCATACGGCAAAAATGCCGGATGGTACACAGAGCGAGGATTTTTATGAGTATCGCTATCAGCGTACCGTACTGGAAACACAGATCGTAAAAAGCGATCCCGGAAAAATTATTGCCGGCGGCGATTTAACCCTCAGCAGTCAACAGGTGACCAACCAAGACAGTATCGTGATGGCGGGCGCAAGGTTACTGGGGACTATCGGTTCGCTGAGCAATATTGTGACGTGGGGGGAGCGGATCACCACCGATATTGGCACGGTCACTCGATGGTATGCGAAGAAAAGCTCTGGGATATTAGGCACCGTCACCAGTCAAGGTAAGCGCACTAGCGGTTACGCCCCCCAGCCCACGACCACGACGATCGATTTTCAGCAGCACCGTTGGCAGGAAAATAGTTCCGCGCAGAGTAGTGGAAAGACAATCGCGGGGCGGACGTCGCAGGCAGTTCCTGCTGAGGGCAGTCACACCAGTACCCTCGATAACCTGCAACAGCCTGATGCCCAACAGGCCATTAACCGCGTGGTCAGCGAAACGGGGAAAACGATCCACTTCGTCCCCGCGAAGGTGACGTTACCGAACAGTGCACTGTATCAGCTACGCCCGGCAGCCGATGTGCCGTACTTAATTGAAACCGACCCCCGTTTTACCGACGCTAGGCAGTTTCTTAGTAGTAACCAGGTATACGGCCAGTTCTCCTGGACAGAAGGTTTACTGGCTAAGCGCTTAGGCGATGGCTTTTATGAGCAAGCCTTAGTACGAGAGCAAATTATTACCTTAACCGGTAGCCGCTTTTTACAAGGCTTTGACAATGACGAGCAGCAATATCGCGCACTACTGGAGGCCGGAGTCGCTTTTGCTCAGCGTTTTCAACTCACCCCTGGAATAGCGTTAACCACCGAGCAGATGGCGCAGCTGACCAGTGATATGGTGTGGTTGGTTCAACAAGAGGTCACACTGGCTGATGGCGCTACGCACAAGGTGCTAGTGCCCCAAGTCTACGCACAGGTTCAAAGCGGCGATGTCACTCGCGAAGGTGGGTTACTCTCTGCACGGCAGATGTCATTACAACTCACTGGCGATTTGGTGAACAGTGGCAGTCTGCTAGGACGCGAGTCAGTGCAGATCAAGGCTGACAACATCACCCATCTTGGCGATCTTTTCGGTCGTCAGGTGGCATTGACCGCGCTGCACGATATTACTCAGTTGGGAGGGCTGCTGCACGCCGATCAAAGTCTCTCGCTGTTAGCGGGAGGAAACATCACCAGTCAAACCGTGATGGCAGAAGAGGGTGAACATCGTTGGCGGGATCGGCCTGCCTCGATTTTTGTGCAGAGCGAAGGTGGGAGCTTAAGGTTACACGCACAGAACGACCTCACTTTGGCAGGCAGTTTGGTCGAAAATAAGGGGAAAGGTAGCCATACACAACTATCGGCGGGCAACGATCTGCAACTGACTACCGTGACGACCACAAGCCACGAGTCGTTAGAGTGGGGGAAAGGCAACGATCGACGCGTCACCCAGACGAGCGAACTGGGAAGTCATGTCAAAGGAAATGGCCAAATAACCTTATCAGCGGGACGTGATATCAGCCTACAGGCGGCAAAGGTGAGTGCGGGGGATGGCCTAAGTTTGACAGCGGGGCGTGATCTCACGCTGAAAAGTGGTCAGTCGCAACAGTGGGTGACTGAGAATAGTCAGCAACGTAGCGGCGGATGGTTATCCAGTAAAACGCAGACGCGCCATGATAGCGTTTCGACGACACAGGCATTAAGCAGTGCGGTGGAAGGTGAGCAGGTCCACCTGCAGGCGGGACATGATCTGAGCTTAGTCGGCAGTCGCGCTATTGGGTCGCAACAGGTCGTCCTGCAAGCCGGTAATGCACTGAGCTTGACGCAGGCAGAGAACAGTCGCCAAGAGATCCATCGCTACGAAGAAAAACGTAAGGGATTATCGGGGACAGGTGGGATTGGCTTTAGTTATGGACAACAGACACAACGCTCGACGGATGAGGGGCGTTCGGTAACTCATCTAGGGAGCTTAGTGGGCAGTAGCGAAGGTAGCCTAACCTTGACGGCGGGCAAGGGGCTAACCCTGACCGGCGCTGAACTGTTAGCAAAACGCGACCTAAATTTAATCGCCCAGAACGTGACTATCTCGGCCAGTGAACAGCACAGCAGTCAAAGCCATTTTTCTGAGCAAAAAAGCAGTGGCTTCACCTTAGCGCTCTCTGGCAGCGTCGGGGCGTTGGTCAATCAAGCCATTAGCCAAGCGACCTCCGTGAGCGAGGAAAACTCAGGACGCTTAGCGGCTTTAAAAGGCGTACAGTCAGCCTTGACCGGTGTCCAAGCCTACCAAGCGGTACAGGCTAACGGATTGAGTTCGGAGCCCGCGGGGACCATGGTGGGGATTAATCTCTCTTGGGGAACCCAATCATCGACCTCCACCCAAGTCCACGCGACGCAGCAACATCAAGCCAGCCAATTGATAGCCGGTAATAATCTTACCATTACCGCCCATGACGGCGATATCCGACTGACGGGCAGTCGTGCTCAAGCAGGTCAGGATATCACCCTTAAGGCGACAGGCGATGTGCTGCTGGAATCGGCAATAGACCGCCAACAAGTCAGCGGAAAAAATAGCAGTCAGGGCGGCTCTGTTGGGATTGGGTTTAACTTTGGTACTGGAGCTAAAGGGATTTCTGTCAGCGCCAGCCTTAATACGGCGAAAGGGCGTGAGAAGGGGAATGCCCTTTCCCATCGTGAGACGACGCTTGATGCCGGTGAAAAACTTACTATCGTCAGTGGCCGGGATACCCAACTCACCGGTGCGCAGGCAAGCGGCAAGAAGGTTGAGATGACGGTAGGTCGTCACTTGACCCTGACTAGCGAGCAAGATACCGATAATTACGCTTCAACACAGACCAGTGCCAGCGTGGGGGGTAGCGCAAGTATGGGCGGTGGCTCATTCTCGCTCAACCTCTCGCGCGATAAAATCGATAGTACTTACGCCTCAGTACAGGAGCAAACGGGGATTTTCGCCGGGCAGGGTGGGTTCATGATTGAGGTGGGACAACACACTCAATTGCACGGCGCAGTTATCGGCTCGACGGGTGCTGCGCAGAATAATCGTCTAGAGACAGGGACACTTGGGTTTTCGGATATCCGTAATCATGCGCAGTATAAGGTTGAGCACCAAAGTGTTGGAATGAGTTCGGGGGGCGACCCAGTAGGGCAACTAATTAAAGATGCCGCGACCTCTTTACTGTCGGCAAGTCAGGGTACTGGGAGTGCTGAATCCTTCACCCAGTCAGCGATAAGCCAAGGGACGCTAGTCGTTCGCGATCTGGCTGAGCAGTCACAGTCTTTAGCGTCGCTCAGTCGCGATGTCAATCATGCGCATGAGACGCTCAACCCAATATTTGATAAGGAAAAGGAGCAAAACCGTCTACGCGAAGCGCAATTGATTAGCAGCATAGGTGCACAAGCGGCGAATATTGCTGAGACCCAGGGCAAGCTTTCGGCGACTAAAACGGCGCAAGAGAAACTCGCCCAGCTCACCCCCGCGCAGCGGGAAGAGATGACAGGGCAGTGGCTTGAGCAGCATCCCGGTCAACAACCCGATGAGCGTAAGCTGGTAGAGTTCGCCTACCAGCAATTTTACCAGCAGGCAATGAAAGACTCGGGTTTAGGTGTTGGTGGCAGCGTTCAGCGAGCCATTCAAGCGGCGACCGCAGCAGTACAGGGCCTTGCCGGCGGGGATATTAGCGGAGCATTAGCGGGCGGATCAGCTCCCTATATTGCTAATGTTATTGGCCAAAGTAGTCTCGATACCTTCGGCAAGCAATTAGCGCATGCGACGGTGAATACGGCGCTGGCTGCGGCACAGGGTAAGGATCCTTTAGCCATGGCAGCTGGGGCCACCAGTGCAGAGCTAGTAGGGATTATCGCCAGCCAAGTTTATGGCCTTGAGGTTAATGAGCTTAGCGAGGATAAGAAGCAGACGGTCAGCGCCCTAGCAACCCTTGCCGCCGGTTTGGCTGCAGGTTTAGTTGGGGGCGATACTGAGAGTACGTTAGCAGGGATGCAGGCGGGGAAGGTGACGGTTGAGAATAACTACCTCAGTAGTGATGATATCAAAACCTTTACAGATAAATACGCCAAGGCCAAAACCGATACCGAGAAAGAAGCTCTCATGGCCGAGCTGAAGAAACTCGATATTGAGCAGCAAAAACAGGCGTTATATACAGGGATTTCGATAAACGCTCAGAAAGAGGTGCTGGCTGATCTGAAAACACTCGCTGCATCGCCAGAATGTATTGCGAAATGTCAGGAGCTGACTGCTTATTCTATTAGTGAGCTTGAACCAGTAGCTAACAATACGCAATTACATGAAGACAATCTGAAAAAGGGAATACTGGCCAGCGTTATCTATGCTCTGACTATAGAGAAACCGACCTCCGTTAGTTCTGGGTCTGGCTTGTCTTTGCTGACGAAAGAGCAGCAACAATTAATCAGAAATGCTGAAACGATCACGACAGCTAAAGGAATACAGAATCCTTATCCGAGAGATTTAAACGAAAAGGTTTTATGGAATGGGGTTAAAAATAATCCATCTAACGGTCAACCACTTAAAGGAATGAATAATGACCCTCGTTTCCCTGCATCTGCTGGTTTTCAGAAAATGCAAGTGAGTCAAAAGCTATCAGATGGTTCCAGTATAACGATTCATTACCAGTACAACTCAAATACTGGTAAGGCTTATGATATGAAAATTACTACACCACAAAGAGAACCGAGTAATCCATCTAATGTTATTGATAAGATTAAGGAAACCATTAAATGATAGTAAAAGATCAATATGAAAAAATTGATGTTTTCGCAATTTACTGGATCGGCGGAAAGACTTATTTTTATGGCCTCTCTAAGGGGTATAATGGCCTGTTAGCTTACAATGCAAAAGATGTTGAGATTATTGACTCCGTAATGACTGGTGACTTTGTATTCTATGATGATGGTGTTTTTTTTAAACCCTTGATAGAAGAAAAATTACTTGATGATTTAGTTGAAGGTGACGAGATTGCCTATAAACGTTTCTTAGAAATTCTAAAAGAAGAGGGTCGTATAGAATAGCAGTAATTTCAGTCCTTAAAGAAATCCCGCCCATAGTTGGAGAGATTTTTCTTTGAATCCATCAACAACAGACAAGATGTATTTTTGGAGTACCGCCATCTGCGCCGGTGCTTCAAAAGACGACATGGTGAGGGCCGCACCTCGACATCCGATCCCAGTTTAAAATTTAATTCACTTTAGTGCACTAAAGTGCAACTTTATGAAATTATGTTGAGAATAACTGGCTGAGTGGCCTGGAAGGCTTCGGTACTGGCTTCCAGAATAATATCCAGGCCCAGGGATCGCTGGTAAATAATACCAATCTAACTGATGAGCATGGCAAAGTACTTAATCCGGTAACCCCAGAGCAAATTAAGTATGCTTCAGACAAGCTCGTGACGGGTGAATTACCTGCCGGACAGAATACAGCAACTGGCTTATTAACGGCATGGAGTGCAGGAATGAGCACAGTTATGGCGCCTGTTCTTCTTCCCGCTACAGCAACGGCGGGAAGTATTATCGGTGCAGGGGCAATCGGCGGATCGGTAAATGTGTTCAATCAGTTGAACAGCGGGGGGCCTTTCAGTGCCACTGATGCGCTTATCGCGACAGGTATCAGCGGGCTAACTCAGGGCAAAGGGTTCTGGTTTACTGGAGCCGCAAGTGTGGGCGGAGCCTATGTTGGGGCTAAGTTGCAGGGGAACGATGCTATAGTTCCGATGATAGGTGCCGGCTTTGGAACCTTTGGAGGTGCTACCAGAGGTAAAGGTGTGGAGCGACTACAAATTACAATTCCTCAATTCACTATACCTAAAATAACAGGGGCAGTCGCTGAATCTGCCGGTTCTGAATATCTCGGCAGTTCCGCACAAAATCTAGCCGAAAAAGTTCAGCAAAAATTGGAGAAAAAGAATGATAAAAAATAAGAAAGTTAAGCTCTTATTATCATTGATCACTTCGTGGATAGTTGGTCTTTTCATCACTCTTGTAGGTAGTCGATTACTTATATCTCTGGCATCCTATTTTTTAGTGGGTGATTTTGATTTTGATCGAAATAACTTAATCAGAGGCACAGAAATATCAATCGGATGCGGGACTATTATTGGTGTGGGGCAATGCCTCATGTCGAAAGAGAAACCGTCCGCGCCTTTTAATCCCAAGTAACATACGCAAATCCCGGCCATAGAGCCGGGATAATGGTTGATAATAACTGGCTGAGCCTACCATCAGGAATATTAGCGAGAGGAAGCTGAGCTAGTAGGGATTATCGCCAGCCAAGTTTATGGCCTTGAGGTTAATGAGCTTAGCGAGGATAAGAAGCAGACGGTCAGCGCCCTAGCAACCCTTGCCGCCGGTTTGGCTGCAGGTTTAGTTGGGGGCGATACTGAGAGTACGTTAGCAGGGATGCAGGCGGGGAAGGTGACGGTTGAGAATAATTATCTGAGCCTTCCATCAGGAATGGCAGATTATGGCCAGTCAGCGTCTTCATTAGCAGCCTCTATGGTTCAAAAAGGCGCAACCCCAAATGAAATTAAAACAGCGCTTAGTCAGCATGTGAAAGGGGACTTACCTGAGGGAGCTAATATAACAAAAGCAATTGTTGAGGGATATACGGATGGTTTACTAATTGCGGGAGCTTGGTATCTGGGGCCAGCGGCATCAGTAGGCAAAGTGATTGGCGGAGGAGTTATCGCAGAGATAGCGAATGGAAGCTACCAGTGGTTTGATTTAAGTAAACCCGGAAATGAAAATAAGAGTTGGGACTATAAAGGTAGTATAGCATCAGGAATTACCGGGATGCTGGCACCTGGACGGAGTATCCAGCAGAACGTTGGAATAGCGGTAGGCGGTGCGGTTTTTATTGATGGGCCTGATATGGGGTCTGTTGGTGGTGCTGTTTCAGGTGGTACTGGGTTGGGATGGGCATTTGGTGAACACGCACCAAGAGTTTTTAATTCGTTGACTGGGAAGGAAGTACCTGGATTTGTATTTGATGCTATAGGCTCACTAGGCACAGAATTTTTGGGAGGATACACAAAAGACCTCTTAAATACACCGGTACCGCAAAATCCCCCTGAAAAAACTAAGGAGGGTAAAAAATGAACGCATATATCAAATTGCTAATTTATTCTTGTGTTTTTTGTATACTGCTTTGCTTCATTTTAGGTGCTGGCACCTCATTCATTATATACATCAAGAATGGATATTTTTTGATTCCCAATGGGCAGATAAAAAGAGCTATTATTTTCGGGGGCATTGCAGGAACAGCTATTACATCGGCGACAATAGTCTTTAACCTAATAGATAAATTTAACTTCCGCAAAAAACCGCCCTCCGAACCTAAGTAGCTTCGCCAATCCCAACCAATTGGCTGGGATTGCTGTTGAGAATAATTATCTGAGTCAGAAACAACAGGCTCAAAAGAAAGAAGAACTCGCAGAATGTAAAGCATCTCCTGTAAAGCACAGACGCAGGCAAAATGGACAGCGATTGACCTAGGGCAGGATGGCAGCTTTGCGGCGGGTATGGTGGCAGTGTTCAGCGAGCCATCCAAGCGGCGACCGCAGCAGTACAGGGCCTTGCCGGCGGGGATATTAGCGGAGCATTAGCCGGCGGAGCCGCCCCCTATATTGCTAATGTTATTGGCCAAAGTAGTCTCGATACCTTCGGCAAGCAGTTAGCGCATGCGACGGTGAATGCGGCGCTGGCTGCGGCACAGGGTAAGGATCCTTTAGCCATGGCAGCTGGGGCCAGCAGTGCAGAGCTAGTAGGGATTATCGCCAGCCAAGTTTATGGCCTTGAGGTTAATGAGCTTAGCGAGGATAAGAAGCAGACGGTCAGCGCCCTAGCAACCCTTGCCGCCGGTTTGGCTGCAGGCTTAGTTGGGGGCGATACTGAGAGTACGTTAGCAGGGATGCAGGCGGGGAAGGTGACGGTTGAGAATAATTATCTGAGTGATAAGGATATAAAAACTTTCACTGAGAAATATACTGCCGCGAAAACAGATTCTGAGAAAGAGCAGCTTTTGGCAGACCTGAAAAAACAGGACGCAGAAAAGCAGAGGCAGGCATTATCTACGGGGATCTCAATAGCCGATCAGAAAGTTGCTCTGGCAGATCTTAAAGCGCTTGCTGCCTCATTAGAATGTACCGCTCAATGCCAGGAACTGGCGGCTTATTCCATATCAGAACTGGAACCGGTAGTAAACAACACGCAACTGCACGAAAATAATATCAAGAAAGGAATATTGGCTTCAGTAATTATTGCGTTGACAGTGGATAAACCTGTCAGCAATAACTCAGCGCCAGGTTTGTCTTCTTTGACGAAAGAGCAGCAACAGTTAATTAATAATGCAGAATACATTACAACAGCCAAGGGAATACAGAATCCATTCCCGCGTGATTTGAATGAAAAGGTTCTGTGGAATGGAGTTAAGGCTAATCCATCTGCTGGAGAGGTACTCAAGGGAATGAATAAAGATCCCCGCTTCCCTGTATCAGCGGGATTCCAGAAAATGCAGGTTACTCATGAATTACCTGATGGCTCTAATATCACAATACATTATCAATACAACTCAAATACGGGAAAGGCTTATGATATGAAAATGGTGACGCCGCAAGCTAATCCATTGCAGCCAGGTCCATCGTTAAAGGGAAAATAATGAAAATACAAAATAATAGTTCTGAGAAAATCATTGATGTTTATGCTGTTTATTGGAGCCATGGAGAAACTTATTTCTACGGTTTTTCAAAGGGATATAATGGACTTCTTGCTTATAAAGCAAGTGATGTGAAGATCATTGATCCAGCGTTATCTGGTGATTTTATATTTTTTGAGGGCGGAATTTTCTATAAGCCACTAATAGATGAAAAACTTCTTGATGATCTACTTGAATATGATGAATGCGCTTATAACAGATTCCTTGAGATCCTGAAAGTTGAAGGTAGAGTAGATCCAGATTATTATTAACCTTTAACGACCCCAGCCAATCGAGCCGGAATATTTTGACTCACCGCTTATTCCTCAGCCAGCCGGATGATCAACTCCCCCTGCTCACACAGCATTGCGAGGAATAACGGTAATGACAGCGATTAATGCGCTGTTACACTGAACGGGGGCAAGGCAATCGCAACGGCCGGGCGATAGCCTGCGTGCGAGGGCAAAACTATAAAGATACGGCGTCTAAGAGTATTTTTAAATAACGCTATAAAATGCTTAAAAATTGATACATTTAGTAAACTGATAGCGAATCTGATGAAAGCTCTAATTATTGGTGATACGGGTGGGGCTTGTCCAAACACAAAGCCAGAATATTCTGGCTTTAGTCATTTAAAAACCTAACGTTTTTTCTTAGTACCTTGAACGGCTTTAAAACGCGGGTTGCTTTTACAAATCACAAATACGCGACCATGCCGACGGACGATCTTGCAATCAGGGTGACGCTGCTTTGCCGATTTCAGTGAGCTGAGGACTTTCATTCTTTTTCCTTTTTGGTGTGTTCAAAAAAACGACCGAAGCGTTGTGCAAAGCGTGCAGCACTGCCTTCTTTGGCAAACTCTTTCTGCTTACCGGTATAGAAAGGGTGCGAATGGGCAGAGACGTCTAACGTGACGTAAGGATAAATTTCGCCTTGATATTCGACAGTACGGTCGGTTTTGATCGTCGATCCAATCACCATATAGTGATCAGCGCCTAAATCGTGGAATACCACTTGACGATAAGTCGGGTGAATAGAGGGTTTCATTCTCGCTGCTAAATGTAATGTTATAATATAACAATAAAGGATCTTCAGGAGCGGTGCAAGTCTCTTCGCTCACTATGATCAGATGATTAGGTTAGCGCCTGCTCGATGCGTTGCTGCAACCTGGCACTGGTTATCCTTAAATAGTGGCTGAACATACTGCGAGCGGCAGAGTCAGGGCGATGGCGAGGGGTCACCACACTGACGGTAAACGGGACCGAAACACTAAATCGCCGCATCACTACGTTGTGGGGTAAGTAATCGATAGCGGTTAGCGGATTGATGATCGACACCCCACAACCTTGTCCAACCATGGCACAAACAGAGGCTGCACTATGAGTTTCAAGGGCAAGACGACGCGAGACCTCTTCCGTTTGGAACAGTGAATCAAGTAATTGTCGATAGCTATCGGTGCGCGACAGACTAATAAAGGGTAACTCACTAAAGTCTTGAGGAGTGAGCACCTTACGCGAAGCTAAAGGATGGTTGCTGGGCAGCACACAGACTTCATCGACTGTCAGTAAATGATCAATTTCACATCCTTCAGGAACAGATTGTGTCTCAGTAATCCCAAGGTCAAAACGTTGTGCCGTCAACCACTCTTCCAGTAAGGGCGATTCCTGCGGGGTGATAGTCATATTCGCGGCTGGGTAGTCGCGTAAATAGTCTGCGCAAGCCTGAGGCAGGAGTGATTGTGAAAAAGCGGGTAAGCAGGCGATGGTGATTTCCGATTGGTCGAACTGGGCCAAACTGGCGGCGGTTTCTTGGATACGCTGACGGCCGTACCAACTACGCTGAACCTCCTCAAATAATCGGAAACCTTGCTGAGTCGGGTGTAGGCGCCCTTGGCTACGGCGAAATAAGGGCACCGTGAGCTGCTGTTCAAGACGCGCTAATTCTCGGCTTAAGGTTGGCTGAGAGGTGCGTAGTAAGGCGGCCGCACTGGTCAGGGTGCCTTGAGTCATCACCGCATGGAAGATTTCGATTTGTCGCCAGCTTAAAGGGGTCATCACACTTCTCGTTATCGCTATATCAAAAATGAATAGAGTATCGATTAAATGATATTTTTCAATATAGAAAGAGTATGGCTTACTAAGACCCTAGCTTAAGGAGAATAGTATGCCGACCCCGATCACTGATACCGCAACTGCTTTACACCAGACTCAACTGTTGGCTTTAGCTCAACACTATCAAGGGCCTTACTGGGCCTATGATGCCGAAATTATTCGCCAACAAATCGCTAAGTTACGCCAGTTTGATGTGATTCGTTTTGCGCAGAAGTCTTGCTCAAATACCCATATCTTGCGTCTAATGCGAGAGGAAGGGGTTAAGGTTGACTCGGTATCGGTTGGGGAATTGACCCGTGCGCTGCAGGCAGGCTATCAACCGCAGGGCAACGATATTGTCTATACCGCTGATCTGCTTGATCGGGAAGGCTTGGCTCGGGTCGTCGAACTTAAGGTTACGGTCAACACCGGTTCTATTGATATGCTTAAGCAATTAGCGGACTTATCGCCGGGACATCGGGTCTGGTTGCGTATTAACCCTGGTTTTGGGCATGGACACAGTCAGAAAACCAATACCGGTGGTGAGAACAGTAAGCATGGTATTTGGTACCAACAATTACCGGATGCTTTAGCCGTGATTCAGCAGGCCGGTTTGCAGCTTGAAGGCCTACATATGCATATTGGCTCGGGAGTTGATTATCAACATCTGCAACAAGTCTGTGATGCAATGGTCGACCAAGTGCTAAGCAGTGGTTGTGATTTGCAGGCAATCTCGGCAGGTGGCGGGTTATCGACGCCTTATACCTTTGAGGATCAAGAGATCGATCCTGCCCATTACTTCTCGTTATGGGATCAGGCTCGTCAACGTATTGCGGCACACCTTGGCCATGCAGTGACCCTTGAGATCGAACCTGGACGCTTCCTTGTCGCCCAATCTGGGGTACTAGTCAGTGAAGTGCGTGGCATCAAATGGATGGGGAACCGTCATTTCACCTTAGTCGATGCGGGTTTTAGCGATCTTATGCGTCCAGCAATGTACGGCAGCTATCATCATATTTCGGTGATGCCTGCTAATGGCAGTGACGCGAGTGAGCGGCCTCATCAGCAGACGCTGGTGGCCGGACCGCTCTGTGAATCAGGTGATGTATTTACTCAGCTGGCGGGCGGGGAGGTTGAACCGCGTGACCTGCCACAAGCCCAAGTGGGGGACTATCTTGTCTTTCATGACACCGGCGCTTATGGGGCGTCTATGTCCTCGAATTACAATAGCCGCCCCTTAATTCCTGAGGTCTTGCTGGATCAAGGGCGTGCTATCGAGATCCGTCGTCGCCAAACGCTGGACGAGCTACTCGCGCTTGAGGAAGCTCTGCCCCTAAACGGCTAAGCGCGAATGGCTACAGCTCTTCTAAGCGCGCTACCGAATGGCGAATAACTAAGGTCGGTTGGAAAAGATGTGTCACTGGCGGTGGCGCTAAACCATTTCCTAAGGCTAGCGCGAGATGGGCTGCCTGCTGTGCCATCGCGACGACAGGGTAACGAACCGTTGTCAGACGTGGGCGGACATAGCGAGAGACGTGGACATCGTCAAAGCCTATCATCGAGATCTGTTCTGGTACCTGTAAACCGTTGTCGGTCAAGGCTGCTAGCGCCCCCGCAGCCATTGAATCATTATAGCAAGCGACCGCAGTAAAACCTCGGCCCTGCGCTAACAGGGAAACCATCGCTTGCTCACCGCCATGCTCATCCGGCTCTCCATAGGCAATAAATTCACTCTGCGGGATCAATCCATGATCTCGTAACGCATCGTGATAACCTGCAAGTCGTTCTTTCGCATCAGAAATCGTATGGGTAGAACAGATATAGGCGATTTTCTGATGACCTTGGCTGATCAGGTGGCGGGTCGCTAACCAACTACCATAACGATTGTCGAGGGCGATACAACGCGACTCGAACCCCTTTACCACCCGGTTATTAACCACCATGCCAGGTATTTGACGCATAATCGCTTGCAGATCGTCATCACTGATCATCTTGGCATGAACGACCAAACTTTGGCATTGGTGGCGGATGAGTTGCTCGATGGCTAATTTTTCTTGCGAAGCGCGGTGATAGCCGTTACCAATCAATAAGAAGTTGCCGGTCTGAATCGCGACTTGGTCTACTGCCTTCACCATCGCCCCGAAGAAGGGATCGGAGACATCGTTGACCAGAAGACCTAATGTCGCGGTGGATTGCTGGGCAAGGGCGCGGGCATTGGCGTTAGGAATATAATTTAGCTGCGCCATCGCCTCAGCCACCACTTTTTGTGAGTGAGTACTAGCTTTAGGGGATTGATTGAGGACTCGCGACACTGTTGCGACGGAAACCCCCGCTAATCGGGCAACGTCCTTAATAGTGGCCATAATAATACTTCCAGGGTAAACGTTTACACCACCTTATGGTACGCCAAACCTCCGACGCTGTAACCTCGACAAATGCCGCTCAGATCTCAGTTTTGCGCTAAAGTCCAAACAATTAGCATGAAAACGTTACGATACTTATTGTTAGTTACATTTTGCGGGGTTCTGTTGCGTTTTAAGGCTGGCGGTTTGTTGTGGGGTTTCAGTAAAGTAACTCTCCCAGAGGTATTAATCGGTGAACATCTATCCATGGATTACACCAGCCTGCGCATCAGCGCAGGTTTTTTTTTCACTAAAATAACCCTTAACCATTACTTTTCAATAAGTTACTAAATTTCTCATAATCCAATTACGAACTGAAACACAGTTTTCAGTCCGGATAATCCCTTTTTAAGGTAAACTATCGATAAATTTATCTTTATTGTAAACCTATCGGACTGCTATGCCCCGGATGAAAAAGAAAACAGGAAAAGACTCAGCTAAATCGCCCTTTAACTCATTTCGATTTCGTCTGGTCTGCCTCGGGGTCGTGGCCTGCTTAGGGTTATTGTTGTTACGCGTCGGCGATCTGCAATTGGTCGACCAACCGATGCTGGAGCACGAGGCTGATCAGCGCTCTCTACGTACGGTTACCTTGCCAACTAATCGTGGAACCTTATTAGACCGTAACGGTGAAACCGTTGCCTTAAGCGTCCCGTCACGCGATATTATCGCCGACCCGTTAAAAATCCTTGAAGCGAATCCTAATTTTTATAGCCCGAAATGGGCTTATCTGGCTAATGCCTTAAATATGCGTCCGGAGCAGTTGGCTAATTTAATTATGGCCAACGCTAAAAAACGCTTTCTCTATCTGGGGCGTAAAGTTGAATTGGGTATCGCCAAAGATATCTCCAGCTTACATTTGCAGGGGCTGACCTCAGTCTATGACGACAGCCGTTATTACCCGATGGCGGAGGCCGCCGCACCGCTGATTGGTATTGTCGGTGCCGATAATAAAGGCCTGAATGGTTTAGAGCATAGTTTTGATACCTTATTACAAGGTGTTCCGGGTAAAGAGAAATATCGCCAAGACCGCCACGGGAATATTATCTCCATGCTCAGCTATCAGCCGCCAACTCAGCCGCCGACAGTGCAATTGAGTATTGATAAATTTATTCAATACACCATGTATTCGAAATTACGTGATGGTGTTGAACTAAATAAGGCGGACTCTGGCGCAGCAGTGATGGTTCGTGTCGATACCGGTGAAGTGTTAGGGATGGCCTCTTATCCTTCTTACAACCCCAATAATTACGAGGGGGCGAATGCTGCGCAGATGCGTAATGTGGCGATTAACGATAGTTTTGAACCGGGCTCGACGGTAAAACCCTTGGTCATCATGGAGGGATTACAGCGCCATCTGGTTCGCCCCGACTCGGTGTTAGATACCATACCTTATCGGGTTGACGGTCATTTAATTCGCGATGTGGGGCACTGGCCGCGTCTAACCATGACCGGTATTCTTCAAAAATCGAGTGATATCGGCGTGTCGCATATTGCGTTAGCGATGCCTGCAGATGTGTTAGTGAACACTTACCGCTCTTTCGGCTTAGGCCGCTCGACGGGCTTAGGGTTGACCGGAGAAAGTGTCGGCTACTTCCCACTGCATCGTCAACGCTGGGCAGATATTGAACGGGCTACCTTCTCGTTCGGCTACGGCCTACGGGTCACGCCGTTACAAATTGCGCGCGAATACGCGACACTTGGTTCCTTTGGGCTCTATCGTCCATTATCGATTACCAAGGTCACGCCACCAGTGGTTGGCACCCGTGTGGCGGACGAAGATGTTGTTCGTAGCGTCGTGCATATGATGGAGAGTGATGCCTTACCCGGAGGCTCGGGGGTGCGTGCGGCGGTCCCTGGTTATCGGCTTGCCATTAAAACGGGTACCGCCGAGAAGATGGGAAGCAGCGGTAAATATGATGGCGGTTATATCAACTACACCGCAGGGGTCGCCCCAGCCAGTCATCCGGTAGTCGCCTTAGTCATTATGATTAACCACCCTACTGCAGGCGACCACTTCGGCGGAAGCGTTGCCGCACCAGTGTTTGGTAATATCATCGGCCCAGTATTGAAACATATGAATATTGCGCCAGATGCCATCTATACCCCGCAAGATCCTCAGGCACAACATTAAGCTGTATAAGGACGGCCAATCGGCCGTCCTTCTCTTTTCTCAGTTCGATGTTTACGCTGGCAGAAATAATTTAACGCCTTCCTTACCAATTTATTCTGGCAACTGAGCGACAGCTTGCTAATAATGTAGGTTACTTTGACCTCACTGTTTGCCTCTTCGCGACAGAAGGTTGTTGATGTCTTTTGATGATTAAGAAGAACCATGACCAATACTTCTCAACGACCCGCGCGTCGTGTTTGGCTCAAAAAACTGGCCATTATTCTTGTTATTATTGTGCTAGCTGTGATTGCTTGGCGTCTGTTCTTTACTCACTCCTCTTCTTCAGCAGGCGGCGCACCATCAGGAAGACATGCAATGAGGCCTGGGATGGGGGCGGGAAGCGCCACTATCGTTCATGCTGTGACGGCGAAGCAGGCAGACGTTCCAGTCTATGTGTCGGCACCCGGTACCGTTATTCCTAATGCTAGTGTCACGGTGACGAGCCGTATCACTGGTCAGCTCGATAAGGTCCTGTTCACCGAGGGGCAGAAAGTGACCGCCGGGCAACTCTTGGCGCAAATCGACGATCGCGATTACCAAGCAACCCTCGCGCAGTACCAAGGGGCCTTGGCGGAAAACCAAGCGTTGCTTAAGAACGCCGAGTTGACCTTAGCGCGCTACCGTAAGCTTTATGCTCAAGATTCTTTATCCAAACAAGATTTAGAAAGCCAAATTGCGACGGTGGGCCAGTATCGTGGCACCGTGCAGCAAGATATTGCGCAAATTAATAATGCGAAGGTCAGCATTAGTTATGCTCGGATCACTGCCCCAGTCACCGGACGGGTTGGCTTGCGTCTGGTCGATGCCGGCAACTTAGTGCAGAGTGGCGATAGTACTGGCATTGTGACCATTACCCAGATGCAACCTGCTGCGGTCACCTTCAGTGTCCCGCAGAGTTATGTTAGCCAATTGGCCAGTAAGCTCCATCAAGGGCAAGCCTTGCCGGCGACTGCCCTCGATCAAGACGGTTCAACCGTCCTCGCTCAGGGTGACGTTCGCTTTATCAGCAATACTATTGATACCAGCACAGGCAGTGTGGCGCTAAAAGCGATGTTCGCTAACCAAAATGAGGCGCTCTTTGCTAATCAGTTTGTGAATTTACGTTTGCAAATCGATCTTTTGAAGCAGGCGACGGTGGTGTCAAGTCAAGCGATTCAACTAAGCAGCGATGGTAGCTTTGTATTTATTGTCAAACCGGACAATACCGTGGTGCGTCAAGCGGTGAAAACGGGGCCGCTATTCGGTAACGACCAGCAGGTCATTCTATCCGGGGTGAAGCCGGGTGATAAATTGGTCTCTGACGGCATTGATCGACTGACCACCGGGAGTAAGGTGACGGTTGCCGAGGCAACAACCACTCAGACTGCAGAAAACAAGGCTGAGTAATGAATCCTTCTCGTCTCTTTATCCAACGCCCGGTCGCCACCGTCCTGTTGATGGTGGCTGTATTACTCTCGGGGATTTTCGCCTATCGTTTCCTATCGGTTTCAGCATTACCCCAAGTTGATTACCCAACGATTCAGGTGACCACTCTCTATCCTGGTGCTAGCCCAGAAGTGATGTCGACATCGGTAACGGCACCCCTTGAGCGTGAGTTAGGTGAGATGAGTGGCTTAAGTGCCATGACCTCAAGCTCGTCCTCAGGCTCGTCATTGATCACACTACGCTTCGGTTTAACCACCTCGCTTGATGTGGCGGAGCAAGAAGTACAAGCGGCGATAAACTCGGCGAATAGCTTATTGCCCAGTGATCTACCGAATCCACCAACCTATAAAAAGGTTAACCCCGCGGATACTCCGGTTGTTACCATTGCCGCGACCTCAGACAGTCTATCCTTGACACGGGTACAAGATCTGTTAAATACCCGAGTGGCGCTAAAGCTTTCGCAGATTTCCGGTGTGGGCTTAGTGAGCTTAGACGGGGGCAACAAGCCAGCGATTCGTATTCAGTTAAACCCCACCGCGTTAGCCGCCCATAAGCTCACCCTAGAAGAGGTGAACACTGTCGTCGGCAACAGCAATGTTAATGGTTCTAAGGGCGGCTTCGATGGAAAGTTCCACTCGGTCACCATCGATGCGAACGACCAACTGCGCACTCCTGAAGAGTACGCTAACCTCATTATTACTTGGCAGAATGGGGCGGCACTAAGGCTGAAAGATATCGCCACCATTACTCAAGGTGCCGAAAACACTTTCCAATCGGCTTGGGCTGATAATCATCCGGCAATCATTATGAACGTTCAGCGACAACCGGGTGCGAACGTTATTCAGGTGGTGGATGATATTAAGGCGCAGCTACCGAAACTGCAGCAGACCTTACCTGACGGGGTAAAATTACAAATTGTTGCGGACCGTACTCAAACCATCCGTGCTTCGATCAGTGATGTCCAGTTTGAGATGGTGCTCTCTATTGCCTTGGTAGTCATGGTGACATTCCTGTTTTTACGCAATATTGCCGCGACCTTGATCCCAAGCGTGGCGGTACCGCTCTCGCTGATTGGGACGTTCGGCGTGATGTACCTGCTAGGCTTTAGCCTCAATAACCTCTCTTTGATGGCGTTAACTATTGCTACCGGATTCGTGATCGATGATGCGATTGTGGTGGTGGAGAATATCTCGCGCCGTCTGGAAGAGGGTGAATCGCCGATGCAGGCGGCTTTAAAAGGCTCGCAACAAATTGGTTTCACCATTATCTCGTTAACCTTTTCGTTAATCGCTGTACTGATCCCATTACTCTTTATGGGCGATGTCGTGGGGCGCTTATTCCGTGAGTTTGCGATTACGCTGGCGGTATCGATCTTAGTGTCGATGTTGGTTTCATTAACCCTCACCCCCATGCTCTGTGCTTACTTATTGAAGCATACGCCTCCCGAGCAGCAGTCACGCTTCGCGCAGAAGGGCGAGCAGTGGTTTGAGAAAATTGTGCGGGGCTATGACCGGCTATTAAGCGTCGTCCTGAACCATCAGAAGTTAACGCTACTGGTGGCGGTAGGAACCTTCGTGTTGACGGCGTTACTTTACGTGGTGGTTCCTAAAGGCTTTTTCCCACAACAAGATACCGGCATGATCCAAGGCATTACCATCGCCTCGCAAGATGTATCGTTTCAAGAGATGGCGAACCGGCAAAAACAGTTAGCCGCGATCATCCTTAAAAATGACAATGTTGATGCCTTAACCTCGACGATTGGTATTGATGGCACCAATACCAGCCTGAATAGTGGGCACTTACAAATTACGCTGAAATCTTTTGAGGACCGCAGTGAGCGGGCCGATAAAGTAATCACCGAATTAAAACAGGCAGCTAAACAGGTACCGGGTATTCAGTTGTATTTGCAGTCGTCGCAAGACTTAACCGTTAACGACCAAGTGACGCCGAACCAATACCAATTTACCCTCACCGATCTCAGTAGCGAAAACTTGGTGAAGTGGACGCCTCAATTAATTGCGGCGCTTGCCAAACGGCCAGAGTTCAGCGATGTGGTCAGCAACTTACAGGACCAAGGCCGCATTGCCTACGTCGATTTGGATCGCGATAAAGCTTCGCGCTTAGGGATCACCGCAGCGGATGTCGACACTGCACTGTATAACGCCTTCGGCCAGCGGTTAATTTCGACGATTTTCACCCAATCTAACCAGTATCGCGTCGTGTTAGAGGTGGCGCCTCAGTATCAGCAAACACCGTCTTCACTTGACGATATTTGGTTGAAAAGCTCGGTGACATCAAACAGCACGTCGAGTAGTTCGACGTCGTCGACCACTAGCTCAAGCTCGACCACTTCGTCTAGCACTAGCTCGACCTCTACCGAGAGTGGCATGGTCAAACTGACCGCGGTCGCGACGGTTCATCAACGCCTTGGCTCGTTAATGAACATGCGCCTTAACCAATATCCTGCGGTGATGGTCTCGTTTAATTTAGCCGATGGCTACTCGATTGAGGAAGCACAGCAGGCGATTACGGAAGTGAGCCAACAGCTCTCATTACCAGACAGTATCTCGTTACAATACCAGGGTGAAGCAGCGTCGTTTGAGAGTGCCACCAGTAATACGCTTTGGCTAATTTTAGCCGCACTGCTCACCATGTATCTGGTGTTGGGGATTCTCTATGAAAGCTTTATTCATCCGGTCACCATTCTTTCCACACTCCCTTCAGCGGCGATTGGCGCGCTATTAGCGCTACTGCTTAGCGGCAGCGAATTCAGTTTGATTGCGCTAATCGGGGTCATTTTGCTGATAGGTATCGTCAAGAAAAATGCGATTATGATGATCGACTTTGCCCTGCAGGCTGAGCATGAACAGCATATGTCGCCGCGTGACGCCATCCATCAGGCATGCTTACTACGTTTTCGCCCAATCCTTATGACCACTATGGCTGCTTTGCTGGGGGCGTTGCCCTTAATGTTAGCCAGTGGTTCGGGAGCCGAGCTGCGCCAGCCTCTAGGATTAGTGATTGTCGGCGGATTGATTGTCAGTCAAGTTTTAACGCTTTTCTCGACGCCAGTGATCTATCTTTGGTTTGATCACTGGTCGGAACGTGGACGCCGTTTTATCGCAAGGAAACAACAACGTCGTCGGGATGAACGATGAATATCACACGCTTATTTATTTTCCGCCCGGTTGCAACGTTATTGTTGACTGCAGCGTTGGTACTGTTGGGCTTTTTGGGCTATCGGCTCTTGCCGGTAGCGCCTTTACCTCAGGTAGACTTCCCGACCATTATGGTCTCAGCAAGCTTGCCAGGGGCTAGCCCTGAAACGATGGCGGCAACGGTCGCTACGCCGCTAGAACGCGCATTGGGGCAAATTGCGGGTGTATCTGAGATGACGTCCAGCAGCTCGCAAGGGTCGACTCGGGTCGTCCTACAGTTTGATCTAGATCGTGATATAAACGGTGCCGCCCGTGATGTGCAGGCAGCGATTAATGCATCACGTAGCCTACTGCCCAGCAGCATGCCGTCATTACCGACCTATCGCAAAGCTAACCCTTCCGATGCGCCGATCGTATTACTCGCACTGACCTCGAAAACGCGTACTGCCGGGCAGTTATACGATATTGCTGAAAGTAAAATCGAGCAGGTCTTGGCGCAGGTCAGTGGGGTAGGCGAAGTGTCGCTGATGGGCAGTGCGCTGCCTGCCGTGCGTATCGACTTACAACCTAATAAATTGACGCAATATGGCGTTTCCTTGGACGAAGTGCGTCAAGCCGTCGCCAACAGTACCTCGAACCTTCCGAAAGGGATTATTCAAGGTCCGCATCTCTCTTGGGCGATCGACGGCAACAGCCAATTAGATAAAGCTGCGCTCTATCAGGATCTCATCATTCGTTATCAGGATGGCAAAGCGTTACGCCTTAAGGACGTGGCGACCATCTACGATGGGGTTCAGGACAAGTATGTTGGGGGGGCGTTGAATGGTAACCCCGCGGTGATGCTTGGGGTGACTCGCCAAGCGGGGGCTAATATGCTGGTGACCATTGACGAGATCAAAGCTAAGTTGCCGCAACTCCGTGAACAATTACCGGCAGATACTTCATTGCAGCTGGTCTTAGACCGCTCACCTAATGTTCGCTCTTCCCTTTATGAAACCGAGGAAACGTTACTGGTCGCGGTGATGCTGGTGGTCGCGGTGGTTTTCGTCTTCTTACGGGATTGGCGTTCGGTACTAATCCCTGCCTTAGCACTGCCGGTATCCTTAATTGGTACCTGTATTTTTATGTATCTACTGGGCTATAGCCTCGATAACTTATCGTTGATGGCCTTGATTATCGCTACCGGCTTCGTGGTCGACGATGCCATTGTGGTGCTGGAAAATATCATAAGGCATATAGAAGAGGGACTCAGTCCGGTACGGGCAGCTATTCGTGGCGCAAAGGAGGTGAGCTTTACGGTACTTTCCATGACCGCCTCCCTTATCGCGGTCTTCATTCCCATCCTGCTGATGGGCAGTATTGTTGGGCGCCTATTCAGAGAATTTGCGGTGACCTTATCGATTTCGCTGGTGATTTCGATGTTTGTTTCACTCAGTTTGACGCCTATGCTCTGCGCACGTTTACTTAAACGTCGTCCACCAGTGACACAGCGTCCCCATCCCGTTTTCCAATGGATTGAACGTCGACTTACCGCATTATTAGCCCTGTATAGCCGTGGATTGAAGTGGGTACTTGCCCACCAGAAATTGACCATGCTCGGCCTATTAGCGACTGTGCTACTGAATTTCTATTTATTTACCGTGGTCCAGAAAGGATTTTTCCCAGATCAAGATACGGGGATGTTGATGGGAATGGTCAGGGCTGACCAAAGTGTCTCGTTCGAGGCGATGACGCCGAAGGTCAATCAATTTACCCAGCTGATCTTACATGACCCTGATGTCGATGCGGTGATGTCTTCGCGCGGCGGAGGAATGTTTGGCTCGCGTAGTTCGGCGACCTTTTTTGTGAAACTCAAATCCTTAGATCAGCGGAAAGCGTCCGCGACGGAAATTGCTAACCGACTCAGTATGAAAGGCAGTCAGATTGCCGGTGCTCAGATGTTCTTGATGGCGGCGCAGGATCTACGTGTCGGTGGCAGGAGCGCCAATGCCTCTTATCAATACAGTTTACAAGCCGATGACTTGGCGCTATTACGTGAGTGGACCCCAAAAGTACAGAAGGCCTTTAGCGCCTTACCGCAATTAACCAGTGTTGACTCCGACTCGCAAACCGGCGGTCAAGAAGTGATGATTACCATCGATCGCGATGCGGCAACACGCCTTGGGGTGGATGTTGATATGCTGGATACCATGCTGAATAATGCCTTCAGTCAGCGGCAAATTGCGACCATCTATAAAACCTTGAATCAATACAAGGTGGTCATGATGTTACAAAGTAGCAATACACAGGATGCGGATGAGCTATCAAAAATTTATGTTCTCAACGACGATGGTGACCGAATCCCCCTTTCTGCTATTGCCAAATTCAGTGGGGCGAATGCCCCGTTGTCGGTTGCACACCAAGGACAATCGGCCACCAGTACTATCGCGTTCAACTTAGCGGATGGCGTCTCGCTTGAACAGGCCCAGGCCGTCATTAAGCAGACGATGGCGAAGATTGGCGTTCCCGATACTATTGCCGCCAGTTTCCAAGGGACTGCCCAGGCTTTTAGCCAGTTAACCGCGACCTTACCTTGGTTGATTTTAGCGGCCTTAGCTGCGGTCTATATCGTGCTTGGGATGCTCTACGAGAGTTATATCCACCCGCTGACCATCTTATCAACCTTACCTTCCGCTGGGGTCGGCGCACTGCTATTGTTAATTTTAACCAATACGCAGCTGACGGTGATTGCACTAATCGGCATCATCTTGCTGATCGGAATTGTGAAGAAGAACGCCATTATGTTGATTGATTTCGCGTTAGAGGCTGAGCGGCGCGGGATGACATCACAACAAGCGATCACTGAGGCCTGCTTAAAGCGTTTTCGCCCGATTATGATGACCACGTTAGCGGCATTTTTTGGGGCGTTACCGATGGCATTAGGCAGTGGCGGCGATGCTGATTTACGAAGCCCGTTGGGTATCGCGATTGCAGGGGGGCTTGCCCTCAGCCAGTTATTAACGCTGTTTACGACGCCAGTGGTGTATCTATGGTTAGATAAAGTGAGTCGGGTAACTCGGCAGCGCTGGCACCGTTATCGTCATTCAGGAAATGAGTCATGAAAGTAGCTTTTAAAATCTCGACCCTCAGCGTTATGCTGCTATTAACTGGGTGCATGGTTGGTCCAGACTATCATCGCCCCACGCAATCTATGCCGCTGGCCTTTAAAGAAGCCAAAGGATGGCAGCAAGCCCAGCCACAGGATAGGGTGCAGAAAGGTGAGTGGTGGCAGGTCTATCAAGATCCGCAACTGAGCCAATTACTCTCGCAAGTGGCTATCTCAAACCAAAACGTCGCCATGTATGCTGCGCAGTATCGTCAAGCCTTGGCGCTTACCGACCAGGCCACCGCAAATCTTTATCCGACGGTTACCGGTGATGTACAATCGACGCGTAGTGGGAGCGCCAGTTCGGGGCAACGCACTACCAGTAATAGTCACTCGGCACAACTTAGCGCCAGCTGGGAACTCGATCTGTGGGGCAAATTACGCCGTCAAGCCGCTGAGGATCGGGCGAGTGCGCAGTCGAGTCAAGCCGATCTGGCTAACGCGACGCTCAGTGCGCAAAGTACTTTAGCGCAAGATTACTTCCAATTACGGATCCTCGACCAGCGTATTGCGCTCTATCAGAAAAGTATTGACGCTTACCAAGGCTACTTACGGATTATTAATAATAAGTATCAGGCGGGTAGTGAAAACCGTGCAACGGTTGCCCAAGCGCAGATGCAGTTACAGAGCGCGCGCTCGACCCTGCTCGGTATCACTTGGCAGCGGGCGCAATATGAACATGCTATCGCCACGCTATTAGGTAAAACGCCGGCAGAGTTCTCCTTAGCCGCTGCCCCCCTTACGGCGACCTTACCGCAAATCCCCGTGATGGTGCCTTCTAAGTTACTCCAGCGTCGTCCAGATATTGCGGTAGCGGAACGTTCCATGGCTGCAGCGAACGAGGCAATTGGGGTTGCCATTGCTGGTTATTTCCCTGATTTAACGCTGAGTGCCTCCGGCGGGACCAGTGCCAGCGAGCTGCATAACCTGTTCTCGCTCCCTTATCGGGTTTGGTCACTCGGCCCGGAACTGAGCGGAACGATTCTAGACTTCGGTGCGACCAAAGCCTCCGTGGCCCAAGCACGCGCTGCCTATGATGCGCAAGTGGCCAACTATCGACAAACAGTGTTAACCGCGATGCAGGATGTGGAGGATAACTTAGTCGAATTAAACACGCTGGGCGAAGAAATCAAGGCACAGCAAGCCTCGGCCCAAGCCGCCATGACTTCAGCCCAAGTCACTCGTAATCAATATGATGCGGGGATGATCGATTATCTTGATGTGGCAACTACCGAAAATAGTAGCCTGAGTGAGCAGCAATCCTTACTTCAGTTGCAGAGTCAGCAGTGGGTAAGCAGCGTTGCATTAATTGCGGCATTAGGGGGCGGTTGGCATACGCCCGAACAGTGATTATCACACTAAGTCATTAAATTAGTTAACCTATAATTAACGACAAAATTTGTCAGCAAGACGTTAAACGTGTTTAATCAAAGGTATCAAATTTTGATACCTTTGATTTTTACAGGGAAAACATGTTGCTCAAATTTCTGCGGTGGGTCTGCCAACTCTTATGGCGCGTTGAAGTACAAGGAGAGACGTCGAGTTTTACCTCCCAAAAAGTGATTATCACGCCTAATCACGTCTCCTTTCTTGATGGGATTCTTCTCACGCTTTTTCTTCCTGTTAAACCGGTTTTCGCCATTACGTCCACCTATGCCAACCACTGGGCACTGCAGCGGGTAAAACGCTGGGTGGATATTGTTGCGTTGGACCCGGCCAGACCCATGACCATGAAGCGCCTAATTAAAGAGGTGAACAGTGGCCGTCCGGTGATTATCTTTCCTGAAGGTCGGATCTCAGTGACCGGCTCTCTAATGAAAATCTATAGTGGCGCGGGGTTTATTGCTGCGAAAACAGCTGCAACGGTGATCCCCATTCGTATCGAAGGGGCAGAGTACACGCCGTTCAGCCGTTTACCGGCTAAACGCCGTTTATTCCCTAAAATTCGTCTCTTTATTTTACCCGCTACGCATATCCCTATGCCGCAAGCCGCCAAAGCCCGTCAACGACGAGTGTTAGCCGGTGAGCACCTTGCCCATATCATGCAAGAAGCACGAATGGCGGTTCGTCCACGTGAGACACTCTATGAAGCCTTCATCCATGCCGGCCAACGTTTTGGTTGGTCCCATGGCTGCGTAGATGATAGTAATTTTTCCGTAAACAGCTATCGGCAATTGCTGAAGAAAATATTGGGGGTAGCCTGTATTCTCGACAAGCAAACCCAACCAGGGCAAAACATTGGCCTGCTGTTACCCAACAGCGTCGTCACTGTCGCAACGATCTTGGCGGCGACGGCACGAGGCCGCGTGCCTGCCATGCTCAATTACTCAGCGGGAAATAGTGGGCTACATGCCGCGATTAAGGCGGCTGAGATCACCACTATTTTTACCTCCCGCCAGTTTCTCGATAAGGGAAAATTGCACTTTTTGGTTGAGAATGCCCCGCATGTTCGTTGGCTCTATCTCGAAGACTTAAAAGAGACGCTAACCAGAGAGGATAAATGGTGGGTAGCGAAGCATCTCTTCTTCCCTAAAGCGGCGCAAATCGCTCAACAGCCGGAAGACGCTGCGGTAATTCTGTTTACTTCTGGTTCAGAAGGCGTCCCGAAAGGTGTGGTACACAGCCATAAAAGTTTGTTAGCCAATGTTGAACAGATTCGTACTGTTGCTGACTTTTTGCCGCGCGATTGCTTTTTATCTGCCATGCCGCTGTTTCATGCCTTTGGTCTGACGGTAGGCTTACTTTTACCGCTCGCTACTGGTGCGAAAGCCTTTCTTTATCCCAGCCCTCTGCATTATCGGGTTATTCCTGAACTGGTGTACGACCAAGACTGCACCGTGTTATTCGGTACCTCGACCTTCTTAAACTATTATGGGCGTTTTGCTGAGGGCTACGATTTCGCTCGTTTACGCTATGTGGTGGCCGGGGCGGAGAAGCTGCAAGAAAATGTCCGTCAGTTATATGCAGAAAAATTCGGTATTCGTATCTTAGAAGGCTACGGCGCAACAGAATGCGCTCCAGTCTTATCGATAAATCTGCCGATGGCGGCTAAGATTAATACCGTCGGACGCTTATTGCCCGCCATGGACTTTCGTTTGATTGCGGTATCGGGTATTGAGCAGGGGGGGCGCCTACAGGTTCGTGGTCCGAATATTATGAAAGGCTACTTACGGGTTAACAATCCGGGGCATATCGAACCCCCTGCGGCAGACAATGGCGAAGGGCAGCTCGACGCTGGATGGTATGATACCGGCGATATCGTTAGCTTTGATGAAGACGGTTTTTGCCGAATCCAAGGACGAGTGAAACGCTTTGCTAAACTCGCGGGTGAGATGGTTTCACTGGAAAGTGTCGAGTCTCTCGTGATGGCAGCCTCTCCCGATCAACAGCATGCGGTGACGGTAAAAGAGGATTCGCAGAAAGGCGAGGCGCTGGTGCTTTTTACGACCGACACGCACTTACAACGTGATGTGTTATCGAACGAAGCTAAAGCCAAAGGATTGAGTGAATTACTGGTGCCACGCGATATTCGCGTGGTTGAGAGCTTACCAGTACTCGGCAGCGGTAAACCCGATTATGTTTCGCTTAAAGCGATGGCAGCAGAGCCAGCGCGTTCACTTTCTGACAATGGGTAACAATGAAATTATCTGCAGAATCACCCCTTAATGTACCGGGCATTCGCCCGGTTTTATTGGCGCAATTTTTCTCCGCCTTCGCGGATAATGCGCTACTTTTTGCTACCTTGGCCCTGCTCAAAAATGCCGAGTATCCAGATTGGAGCCAGCCAATCCTACAAATGGTGTTTGTCATTGCTTATATCCTGTTAGCACCCTTTGTCGGCCATTTTGCGGATCGTTTCTCCAAGGGACGAGTTATGATGGTGGCTAACAGTATTAAGCTGATTGGCGTCATTGCGATTGGCGTCAATTTCAGTCCATTCCTTGGCTATAGCTTGGTCGGTATTGGTGCAGCGGCTTACTCGCCAGCTAAATATGGTATTTTGGGCGAGTTACTGCCAAGCAAGCAGTTAGTGAAAGGAAATGGCCTGATGGAGGGATCGACCATCGCAGCCATTCTGCTAGGTTCAGTCAGCGGCGGTATTTTGGCCGATTGGCATGTCTCTACCGCTCTCTTAGTCTGTGCCATTATCTATGCCCTAGCGGTGATGGCAAATGTCATGATCCCCAAGTTGGAAGCGGCACGCCCTCATGGTAATTACAATCCAAAACGCCTGATAAATCAGTTTGTGCAGGCGACTCAAACCCTGTGGCATGATAAAACCTGCCGCTTTTCGTTGATTGGTACCAGTATGTTCTGGGGAGCTGGGGTGACCTTACGTTTCCTGTTAGTTATCTGGGTTCCGGTCGCGCTAGGTATTCAAGATAACACCACACCGACCACCTTGAATGCGATGGTGGCCCTAGGGATTGTTGTGGGGGCCTTTCTGGCGGCGAAATGGGTCTCTTTACAGCATGCGGGTAAAGCGTTACCGGCGGGCATAGCGGTAGGATTATTAGTCGTGGTTTTCGCGCTAGAAACCCATTTACTCCCTGCTTACGGATTATTAGTCTTAGTTGGTATCTTTGGGGGCTTTTTCGTTGTCCCTCTTAATGCCTTGCTCCAAGAGCGTGGACAACAAACTGTGGGAACGGGAAGTGCTATCGCCGTACAAAATCTCGGTGAAAATAGCGTGATGCTGGGCATGTTGGTGCTGTACAGCGTGGCAATTTGGCTAGGGGCTTCTGCAGTAGTAACAGGCGTCGCGTTCGGCATTTTGTTTGCGCTCGCGATCACCTGTTTATGGTTGTGGCAGTTAAAAAGAAAAGCGTGATGACGTCTTAAGGCGCAGGATTAGGAAAACGGCGATGGATCGCCTCAATACCCGCGAGAACCTCTTCATTCAACGTCACCTCGAAACTATCAATATTCTGCTTCAACTGTTCTAAGGTGGTTGCACCTAGCAAGGTACTTGCAACGAATGGTTGTTGCCGCACGTAGGCTAACGCCATCTGGCAAGGGTCTAGCTGGTGTGCTTCAGCCAGCGCGACATATTGCGCGATAGCTTGTTCAGTGTATTCGCCGTTATAGCGCGTAAAGCGGCTAAATAAGGTGTTACGAGCCTTCTCTGGACGTTTCCCCCCCAAATATTTACCGCTCAGTGTGCCAAAGGCGAGGGAAGAGTAGGCGAGTAATTCAATCCCTTCGAACTGACTGATTTCAGATAATCCAATCTCGAAGCTACGATTGACTAAACTGTAAGGATTTTGGATCGATACGATTCGTGGAAGGTCATGTTTTTCTGCAAGTTGCAGATAACGCATCACTCCCCATGGTGTTTCATTCGATACGCCGATATAGCGAATTTTTCCTGCCCGCACATGCTCCGATAACGCTTCCAATGTCTCCAATAAAGTTACCGGGACATTATCTTCGCTGTATTGATACTCCAATTTACCAAAACAGTTCGTGGGGCGCTGGGGCCAATGTAATTGGTAAAGATCCAGATAATCGGTATTGAGACGGCTAAGGCTTGCTTCCAAAGCTTGGCGAATATTTTTTCGGTCTAAGGCCTGTTGTGGGCGAATAGAGGCATCATTGCCACGGACCGGACCTGCCACTTTGCTGGCGAGTATGATCTTGTCGCGTTCCCCGCTTCTCTTTAACCAACTCCCAATATAGCTTTCGGTGAGACCTTGGGTTTCAGGGCGGGGGGGAACGGGATACATTTCGGCAGTATCAATCAGGTTGATTCCACGTTCGCGTGCATAATCAAGTTGTTGGTGGGCATCCGCTTCGCTGTTTTGCTCACCGAAGGTCATGGTACCCAAGCCTAATTGACTAATCTCGAGACTACTATGGGGAATACGGTGATAGTGCATGCATCAATCCTTATTATTTTTTTATAATACTGGAAATATCGTCGCTATTAATTTGCGTAGTGTGGCCCTGTTGGTCAGTGTACTCAACCAGTCCGGTCTCTTTATCTATAATGGGTTTGCCTTCAGTAACCAGCATTTTCCCATCTTTAGTGGCCATCACGTAATCGCTCGAACACCCGCTCAGTAATAAGCTGCCGGTTACGCCGACGAGTAGTAAAACAACTTTAATCATCTCTTTTCGTCCTCTTTTCATTAGCGCAACAGTTAAGCGATGATAACGATTAGCATAAACCAGAATTGTCTGGTTTCCTCTCTACACGAGGTGGGGGGGCTCATTAACCTTTTAGCACGCGGTGTGACTGCTGAAAACAATAATTTAATTATTTGAATTCTAAGCAAAAATAAAATCAGGGTCCAACAAGCGGTCGACGAGATTAAAACGTAAAAAGATATGTCTTTCTAGCGCCAACTCAGATGAGTAATTACGCTTAACTATCAGTAAGCTAAAGCCTAACCCCTTACTTGGCAAGCCCTTAGTAAAGGTCTCTTAACCAAAGTGCCTAGCCAGTAATGGAGCAGTAAAACGCTTCTTCAAATAGAAGCCACGTGGCAGCGTGAGAATTTTATTCCCGGAAGGCCCGATCGCCTCGGTCAAGGCCCGATTGTTGGCGGCTTTAGGGCGGATCTGTAGGTATTCACCATGGCGAGCGGTAATCGCTTCGACACGACCTAATGCAATCATCTCCATTAACTCCTCCCAATCCGTTTGCAATTGGTGGTCTTCTTCTGGAGAAGGTTGCCACAGAAGCGGTGCACCAATACGACGTTCGGCAAGGGGAATCGTTCGCTCACCTTCAATAGGTATCCATAGGACCTTAGCCAGTTTTTGGCGAACATGGCTTTGCGGCCAAGTGACGCCGATATTGCCGGTTAACGGTGCCACGCAGACAAAGGTCGTTTCCAGCGGTTCGCCTTTAGCATTGATTGGAATGGTTTTTAGTTCTATCCCCAAGTGCGCGAAATCTTGCTCAGCTTTACTGCCCGCTTGTGCCCCGAGTGCTAACTCAATTAAATTCCCCACCCAACCTTTATTACGTTGTAGGTTTGCTGGCATTTGCACACCGTGTTCAATGGCCACGTCAGCAAAGGTTTTCCCTGCAATCCGTTGCGCTCGGCTCAGCAGTTCTCGTTCAGAGGTGGGTGGATCAAGATAGGCTAATGGCATTGCTCACTCTTTTGTATGAAAAATAACCAGTGTTAACTAGGGTTTTAAAAACAGACGCTTTAATTCACTAGATTAAGAATAATAGCATGAAATATCATGGTTTTTTACGGGAATACTTTATCGACCAAGAGGCGTATTGATCGGGTTATCCCAGTTTCAAGACATTCATAAACAGCTTTGTCACCCTAGTTATCCACAGAAAAATTGGATAACTCTCGAATTTTGAGAGTACTGTTTCTATTTACAGCCTTGACACTGGGGTTTGACTAGTTTTTTTTCGACTTATGCGTAACATTCAGGCATCTTCTGTGGATAATTTAATAAATGGTTAAATTTTAACCTTTGTGTTGAATGGTCAGAAAGTCATAGCAGGAAAGGCTAATAAAATGTTGTTTATAAAGTCGGTAACTTCCTGTATTTTATCGTTTTTATATGGGTGGTTTATTAAGGATTAAAGCAGGTTTAAAAGTGATTATTCAACTGAATCCCATCTTTTTCACAAAGCTATCCACAGAAAAGGTGAATAAAATAGGTTAACTCTGTGCTAATTTGTTTATAACTTTACTTTTAGCCCTAAGTTATCCCAATAATCCCTGGCGTTTTTGGCGTAAGTCAATGGTTTACCGCCCGAGTGGAGTGTGAAACAATCAGGATATCTAAAAAGAATATTGAGGTAGTCCAGTGATCGATGATGATGGCTACCGCCCTAACGTGGGTATCGTAATTTGTAATCGCCAAGGACAGGTTTTATGGGCTCGGCGATTTGGACAGCACTCTTGGCAATTTCCGCAAGGCGGGATTAATTCTGGCGAGACGGCTGAACAGGCGATGTACCGAGAATTATTTGAAGAAGTGGGACTGCACCGTAAAGATGTGCGTATTCTTGCTTCGACACGTAATTGGTTGCGCTACAAATTACCTAAACGTCTAGTGCGATGGGATACTCGGCCTGTGTGTATCGGCCAAAAACAGAAGTGGTTTCTGTTACAACTTCAGTGTCAAGATTCTGCCGTCAATGTGCAACGGAGCAGTACGCCGGAATTTGATGGGTGGCGCTGGGTGAGTTTTTGGTATCCAGTCCGTCAGGTGGTCTCTTTCAAACGGGACGTTTATCGACGGGTAATGAAAGAATTTGCAACATCGTTAATGGCTCAACCGGAAGGGGGAGGCCAGCGTTCGAATTACTCAGGCCGGCGTAAAAGGGGTTGATCGATGGCATTGAAGCTCACACAGTTACGGGATATTGTTGAAAAAGTGGCGAGTGCGCCGCGGCTCAATGATGCATTAGAAATTCTCGTAAATGAGATTTGTCATACGATGGAAACAGAAGTCTGTTCCATCTACTTGGCAGATCATGAGCGTGGTTGCTACTATTTGATGGCAACCCGGGGCCTTAAAAAACCTCGTGGCAAAAACATCACCCTCGCCTTAGATGAAGGTATTGTTGGTTTAGTAGGACGCCTTGCTGAACCAATAAACTTAGCGGATGCGCCTTCTCACCCTAGTTTTAAGTACATTCCTTCGGTTAACGAAGAACACTATCGCGCCTTTCTTGGCGCCCCGATCGTCTCACGCCGTACGGTACTCGGCGTGCTGGTCGTGCAACAGCGTGAACCCCGTCAGTATGATGAAAGTGAAGAGTCGTTTCTCGTCACCTTGGCGACCCAGGTCGCCACACTGCTCTCTCCCTCGCAACTTCGCCAATTATTTGGTTTATATCGTCAGAGTCGCCTTCAGGGCATTGCCGCCTCGCCTGGCGTGGCTATAGCACCGGGGTGGGTTGACCAGGTACAGCCACTTCTCGAACAGGTTACCCGAGCTTCAGCGCTCGATATTGAGCAAGAACAAGAACGCATGTTATTGGCCATGTCTGAAGCCGCAGAGGAGTTTCGGCGTTACAGTAAACGTTTTTCAGGCAGCGCGCAGAAAGAGAGCGCAGAGATTTTTAATCTCTATTCCCATTTATTAAGTGAGCCTCGGCTGAAAAAAAGCCTGCTGGCGGAAATCGAGCAAGGCATTGTGGCAGAGTGGGCGGTTAAAGTCGTGATTGAAAAATTCGCCGCACAGTTTTTGGAGCTAAAAGATAACTATCTGCGCGACCGCGCCAACGATTTACGGGAGTTAGGTCAACGCCTACTTTTTCACCTCGATGACTCCTTACAGGGGAGTAACAGCTGGCCCGAACGCTTTGTTTTAGTTGCCGACGAATTAACCGCGACATCGCTTGCTGAGATCCCTCAAGATCGCTTGGCAGGGATAGTCGTCAGAGATGGCGCTGCAAACTCCCACGCCGCCATTCTGACACGCGCCATGGGTATTCCCACCGTAATGGGCGTCGATATCCGGCCGGAACAACTTGATAAGCGTCAGCTAATAGTCGACGGTTACCGTGGTGAAGTGTTAATAGAGCCGGAACCGATACTGATTAAAGAGTATCAACGCCTGCTTAAAGAGGAAAATGCACTTAGTAAAACGGCGGAAACCGCGGCCGAGTTACCGGGCGAATTGAAGAGTGGAGAGCATATTGCCATTATGCTTAACGCGGGATTAAGCGCCGAATTGGAGCTCAATCAAGATAAATGGGTTGAAGGGATAGGGCTTTACCGCACAGAAGTTCCCTTTATGTTGCAAAGTGGCTTTCCTTCGGAAGAGGAGCAAGTCGCTCAATATCAAGGGATGTTACAGCTCTTCCACCAGAAACCGGTGACCTTGAGAACGCTCGACATTGGGGCAGATAAGCAATTGCCTTATATGCCGATTAGCGAAGAGAACCCGGCCCTGGGTTGGCGGGGTATTCGGTTGACCTTAGATCAACCCGAAATCTTCTTGGTCCAGATCCGTGCGATGTTAAGGGCGAATGCCGCGTCGGGTAATTTACGGATCCTGCTGCCGATGATCACTAGCATCGAAGAGATCGATGATGCCCGCCACCTGATTGATCGCGCGATTTATGAGGTCGAAGAACTCCTGGGTTATGAGATCCCTTCGCCGGAAGTTGGGATTATGCTGGAAGTACCCTCAATGATCTTTTTGATCCCACAATTGGCACGAAAGGTCGACTTTATTTCGGTAGGGACCAACGATTTAACCCAATATTTGCTAGCGGTAGACCGTAATAATACCCGGGTCGCGAACTTATATAGTGCCTTACATCCCGCGGTTTTACAGGCGCTCTACCGTATTATGACCCTCGCTACGCGCGTCAACTTACCTGTCTGTTTATGTGGGGAAATGGCTGGCGACCCAACTTGTGTGCCGCTACTGGTCGGGATGGGCTATCGCCACTTGAGTATGAACGGGAAAAATATCCCGCGGGTAAAATACCTATTACGACACTTAGAATGTAATGAGACCGAACAACTGGCGGCGCAAGTTTTACAGTCCAGTACGACCAGCGAGGTCCGCTACCAAATCTCGGTCTTTATGGAACGTCGTGGATTAGGCGGGTTAATCCGCGGCGGTCGTTAATACTCGGCTACATTTACTGGCCCGCAATCTTGCGGGCTTATGCTATGATTTCGCCCAACCTATTTGTTCACCCCCTTAATAATGAGGCGCGAGTGATTGATTTAACAACCAATGGTGCAAGATGACTGCGAGCTATCTTAAGTTTCCACAATTTGACCCGGTAATTTTCTCTATCGGTCCAATCTCCCTTCACTGGTATGGGTTGATGTATTTGGTCGGCTTTATTTTCGCCATGTGGTTAGCAACCCGGCGTGCAAATAAGCCTGGCAGTGGTTGGACCAAAAACGAAGTTGAAAATCTTCTCTACGCCGGTTTCTTAGGGGTATTTTTAGGGGGCCGGATCGGTTATGTCTTATTCTATAACTTACCGCTTTTCTTAGAAAATCCGCTCTATCTATTCAAAGTTTGGGACGGTGGAATGTCGTTCCACGGTGGGTTAATTGGTGTCATTGTCGTGATGCTAGTATTTGCCCGTAGAACCCACCGTAACTTCTTCCAAGTTTCCGATTTTATTGCGCCGTTGATTCCATTTGGCTTAGGCGCAGGTCGCTTAGGTAACTTTATCAATGGTGAGTTGTGGGGACGTGTAGACCCTAATTCGTCTTGGGCAATGTTGTTCCCAGGCTCCCGTGATGAAGACATAGCCTTAATCCCAAGCCATCCGCAGTGGCAATCTCTGCTAGACACCTATGGCGTACTGCCGCGTCACCCCTCGCAGCTATACGAATTAGCCTTAGAAGGTGTGGTCCTCTTTATTATTCTGAATCTGTTTATTCGTAAACCGCGTCCAATGGGCAGTGTTTCGGGTCTATTTCTGATAGGCTATGGCGCTTTCCGTATTATCGCCGAGTTTTTCCGCCAGCCTGATGCGCAGCTTGGGTTATTCGGTGGGGTGATCAGCATGGGGCAGATCTTGTCTATCCCAATGATTGTCGCTGGAGTGATAATGATGATTTGGGCATACAAACGCCAGTCAAAGACTGTAACGAGTGAAGTAAAATGAACCAATATTTGCAACTGATGCAGAAAGTCCTCTCTGAAGGCGCGGTAAAAGACGACCGTACCGGTACTGGAACCTTATCTATTTTTGGTCACCAAATGCGCTTCGATCTGCAACAGGGTTTTCCCCTCGTCACCACCAAAAAATGCCATCTGCGCTCAATTATTCATGAGTTACTGTGGTTTTTGAAAGGCGACACTAATATCGCTTACCTGAAAGAGAACAAGGTAACGATTTGGGATGAGTGGGCAGATGAGCAAGGGAACTTAGGTCCGGTTTATGGTCAACAATGGCGTAGTTGGCCAGCCGCTGATGGCCGTCATATCGACCAAATTAGTGAAGTGATCCGCCAGATTAAACAGGACCCCGATTCACGCCGCATCATCGTATCAGCGTGGAATGTGGGAGAGTTAGATAAAATGGCGCTGGCGCCTTGTCATGCCTTTTTCCAATTCTATGTGGTAAACGGTAAATTGAGTTGTCAGCTCTATCAACGCTCTTGTGATGTGTTCTTAGGCTTACCTTTTAACATCGCCAGTTATGCTTTATTAGTGCATATGATTGCGCAGCAGTGCGATCTCGAGGTGGGCGATTTCGTCTGGACAGGCGGAGATACGCATCTCTATTCCAATCACTTGGAACAGGCGAACCTACAATTAAGCCGCGAACCTCGAGCGCTTCCTAAATTGGTCATTAAGCGTAAGCCTGACACCATTTTTGATTACTGCTTCGATGATTTCGATATCGAAGGCTACGATCCACATCCAGCGATCAAGGCCCCCGTCGCAATTTAAGTCGTCGAGTTTCAACCTTAACGGCCGAAAGCGTCTCAGTATCCAAGTCTGTAACCCTATTAGGGTTGCAGACTTTTTTCATTTCAATACCCTATAATTCGTTATCTTTTCAGCGCATGCTTAATCTACAATCTGGATTTTATCAAGCGGCGAGAAGAGTATTTATTTTCATAAATATCGCTGTTTAAATTTGCAGAAAATTAATCCCCTCATATACTTATCTTCATATGATTATCCTGATCATTATGTTCAATAAGAACTATTATAACTCTGTCTGGAGGGGGTTTAATGGGCCAAGTTCCACTGATTGCCGGTTTTACAATAATGTCACTCTCGACATTATTAATTTACCTTTCTGGAAGGAAAAAAGTTGCCATTAAAAATCATGTTATGATGCATGCCATGGTCACCTTTATCGCTGCTACCGCTTATTTAGCGATGGCGTTAGGGGTGGGAAATGTAATGTCTGATAATGGAACAACTATTTATTTTGCGAGATATATTGACTGGTCTGTGACAACACCTATTTTATTAGCAGGCTTGGTGATGATTGCCTTTCATGAATATGGTCCTTCAAGCCAAATAAGTGGATATTTAACGGCAATTATTGGCTTAGATATTATCATGGTCATTACAGGATTATTATCCTCGCTGGCAGATGCTTTTATGTTGAAAGCAATCTGGTATTTATGGTCTTGTGTCGCCTTCCTGGGTGTACTTTTCTTATTATGGCGGCCCTTACGTAAAATTGCTGCGACGCGTGAACTCACGACTGCAGGAGGATATTACAAAAATATTACTCTGCTGACCTTAGTCTGGCTTATTTACCCTGTTGTTTTTCTGCTTGGGCCTGAAGGCTTAGGTGTAATCAGTGATGCAGCATCGGTATGGAGCTTCCTAGTGTTAGATGTTATCGCAAAAGTCTTCTATGCATTCTATGCGGCAAGAGTCTTAGTAAAATCTTTCCAAACATCGACCATTGATAATACTACGGTATGAGTGTCAAGCTGAACCGTAAAAGGGGCTGGATGTTACTTTATGGGGCAGCTTTCGCTGCCTCTTTTTGTCCACTAATGGTTCAACTACTCTTCGCCAGCGTAGCGATTGGCATCGTGGGTATGGCCCATGGCGCCAGTGATTTAGCCGTCGTTCCACCTGAAAAAAGAGTCGGATTCCTTTGCGGCTATGTCAGTATTATGACGGTCTGCTTGCTAGGCTGGCAGCACTTTCCCACCAGCGCATTACCTGGTTTCTTAGTGGCTTCAGCGATACATTTCACACTTGAAGAGCCGACGCAAAGCGGCTGGCTTACTCGTGTGGCCTTAGGTATAGGATTAGTAACTATCCCAGCGGTTTTTTATCGTAGCGATACGGCCGATCTCCTAAACTATGCTGGATTCTCACCGGCAGCATTGGGGGTGATGATGAACCTACTCCAAGGGACCGGGGCACTCTGCGCCGGAGGATTAATTTGTCTGATGCTGTTTACTCAACAATATCGACGTTTCACTGGTGTGGTGGCGTTACTTTTTTTCCCACCATTAGTGGGGTTTTCTGTCGGTTTTTTAATTCTTCATGCTTTTCCACAAACTGATGAACGCTGTACTGCCTTGGGTTGTCGTAATTATTATGATTATTTACGAGTAACATGGCCTATATTAGTCGGTGCACTTCTCTTTACTTTTGCTGCTATATTTTTTTTATTACCTTCAGCACAAAATAGCGTACGTAATCTCTTTACACTACTTACCGCTTTAGCATTGCCGCATTTATTAGTTACCCCTCTCTTTGAAAGAAAACGGATATTCTAATTTCTATAGTAGTCATAAATATTTTTTAGAAATTGATTTCATCTATATTCTCTCCTGCGTTTGAAAAAGTAATCAATTGATTTTCGTTTCGGGATCGAGATCGTATTATAAATAACCAAAATAACGAGTAGGGATATTAATTAAAGCTTTCCTCGCAGAATAAAGCTAATGGTTTGGTTGTTCTTTTTCATAAAGCAGTAAACTGTACCAATGCGATTATATTCTAGGATGTCTACCGCTGGATTCACCCTGCTAGAGATACTGATAGTGTTAGTGATCACTGCAGTATTAACAGGCTTAGGGAGTCAGTCCTTAAATCAGTGGCAATCTCGACAGCAGGTCAAGGCCAGTGCAAAAGAGTTAACCTATTTTTTAGATCGTTTACGCCAGCAGGCCAATGCCTATCACTTAACGATAAAATTTAGGCATTCGCTACAAAATGAGGAGACAGAAATTAGTGCGGTAAGCGAACGCTGGACCGGTAGGAACAAAAAGTGGACGTGGAAACCTAACACTCCCAAAGTAAAGTTGTTAGCGGTGGTGGGTGAGCCCCGTTTTTTTGGAAAACATGGCACCGCTTGGCCGGGAAGCTTTGAAATTGGGAATCAGGCTACACGTTGGAGAGTCATTATTTCTACCCATGGCAGAGTCCGTTACTGCGAGAGCCATATTAAGGGGTGTCAATGAAGTCAGCTATTGAACGTCAAGCCGGTTTTAGTCTGATTGAACTCCTGATCGCCTTAACGATTGGCGCCATACTTCTACTTAGTGCTGAACGTTTATTACCCTTGGTATGGCAACAGATGTCAGCGATGGAACAACGGCAATGGGTCCGCACTGAAATGCAACGATTACTACTCTTACTCGAAAAAGCGATTCGTCGAGCAGGATTTTGTAATGGAGATCGCTGTGGCGGGGTCAGTATGGAAATCAAAGATGAAGGTAAGTGTTTACTTATTCGCTGGGATGATAATGCCAATGGTCAATGGGAAGGCCCCGCGCATTCACAAAGCGATTATTTCGGTTACCGATACCGTGGGCTAGCCATAGAGAGTGCCAGAGGGGTGGTCGATTGTCACTCAGGGCAGTGGTCGCGCTTAACCCTCCCTACACAGGTGCAAGTGGTTGATTTCCAGGTAAAGAGGGTCGCTCAGCAGGTAGAAATCTACCTAAGGATAAAAGCGGGTAAGTACACACTTAATCGCCAACACAGAGTTAATCGAGAGAATAGCTAATGGCTATTTCATCTCGTAGCTCATCACAAGCAGGGAGTGTGGCCTTATTAAGCGTCCTACTGGTCATGATGTTAGCAATAGGTGTTTTACGCTTGAGCAGTGATTCTCTGCGTTATGGAGCACAGCAGGTCAACGATGAGAAAAATTATTTTCGAGCATTCTATCAAGCGCAGTCAGCGTTGGCTTGGGGGCGAGCCTTCACCTGGTCAGTGGCACAAGGGTGGCAATGCCCGTTATCGCCGTCAGCTTCTTTCTCGGTCTGTTTTTTACAAACTTCGCCATCGGAGGGCTGGTTACGAGGTGCCTCTGAAAAGAGTGAGTGGTTACTTTGGCAGCGAGTCATTTTCAATGAACTTTCCCCAGGACGACTCCGGCGACATCCTCGCGGCTGGACCGATGACTGCCCACTGTCCACCGAACTGTGCACCGCATCATTGTTTAGGGATAAGCTTGGTTGAGGTGCTGATTGCCTTAACATTATTATCGATCAGTAGTTTACTGATTTTACAGTTTATCAGTAGCTTACAGCTCAGTGAGCAGACTCTGTGGCAACGCCGTGAAACGTGGTGGGTATTAGCGCAACAGTTAGAAGGACGTCAGAGCGCTAACGACGCCATTATCGAACAGCTGATTGCGGAAACCCATGGCTGCTATTGGCAACGTGTCGCCTGGCAAGTGGCAAAGCGTTCACCACTGTATTTGGAACGTTTACATTGTCCGCAGAAAGGGGACGAGTAGGTCGTGATCCGCGACGAGGCAAGGTATACTGCTGTACTGGGTTGTAGGAGAAGAGGTCACAATGTTTCGTGTTTGGCATTCAAATCGTCTTGATTTATTGAAAGATCTGGTCACCTCGATAATGGAGAATGATCCGCTACCCGACCCCCTTGAACAGGAAGTGGTATTGGTACAAAGCCCCGGCATGGCACAGTGGCTGCAAATGGAATTAGCCTTAGGTTTTCATTCGCGTATTGCTGCTAATATTCATTTTCCGCTCCCTGCAACCTTCATTTGGCAGATGTTCGTTGCCGTCTTACCTAATATTCCCACTGAGAGCGCGTTTACGAAAAGTGCGATGACATGGAAACTGATGCATCTCTTACCTTCTTTGCGAGAGGAGCCAGCGTTTCAGGTGCTTAGCGATTATCTTGCTGAGGAGGGGGATCCCCGCAAGTTATACCAACTTTGTGCACAAGTCGCTGACCTCTTCGACCACTACCTAGTGTACCGTCCTGACTGGTTAGCGCTATGGGAGCAGGGAGAGTGTATTGCGGAATTAGGGGGTGCTCAAACATGGCAAGCGCCGCTATGGCAAGCACTGGTCGACTACACTGCGCAGATTGGTCAACCCGAATGGCACCGTGCTAATCTTTATCAACGCTTTATACAGCGTCTCGCCGGCACTGACTTGCAGGCCGTTTTACCCAAGCGGGTCTTTATCTGTGGGATTTCCTCTTTACCGCCAATCTATTTGCAGGCGCTCGAAGCCTTAGGTCGGCATTGCGAAATCCATCTTCTCTTTACCAACCCGTGCCAACACTACTGGGGCGATATTCAAGACCGCGCATTCCTTGCTCGGCTACTCACCCGGCGACGTAAGGTTTATGCACTGAAGCAACAACAGTGGCAAGACACCGGTGAGCAGCGCGCTTTATTTAAAGCGCCGGATATTGCGCCACAACTATTTAGTGAAGAGGGTGAACAAGCGCTGCCGAACCCTCTACTCGCTTCATGGGGGCGACAAGGACGGGATAATCTCTATCTGCTGGCGCAGATGGAAAGTGTGAATGATGAGATTCATGCGTTTGTTGAAAGTGAACCGACTCATCTGCTCTCGCAACTGCAGCACGATATTTTACAATTAGAAGATCATTCAATCGTCGGATTAACGTCTGAACAGTTTATCAACAGCAACAGCAAGCGACCGTTGGCGCATGACGATCGCTCAATCACCCTAAGTAGTTGCCACAATGCTCAGCGTGAAGTCGAAGTTCTGCGGGACTATCTTCTCACGTTACTCGAGAACGATCCGGACCTCAGTCCACGCGATATTATCGTGATGGTGGCCGATATCGATATCTATACCCCGTATATTGAAGCGGCTTTCTCGAAAGCGAATAATGAAGCTTATTTACCTTTTTCTATCTCGGATCGCAGTGCCAGCTATGCACACCCAGTCATCCAAGCGTTTATCCAATTATTAATGCTACCTGATAGCCGTTTTACATCAGAACAGGTATTGTCCCTGCTTGAAGTGCCGGCACTCGCTGAGCGTTTTGCTATCAGTGAAGAACAGCTACAGCGCTTGCGTCATTGGGTCGAAGCGTCTGGGATTCGCTGGGGATTAGATGATGAAAGCGTTGCCGATCTCGCGCTACCCGTCACCGGTCAGCACACTTGGCAGTTTGGGATCCAACGTATGCTTCTCGGTGTCGCCATGGATAGTACGCAAGGGGATTGGCAGGGCATATTACCCTTCGATGAAAGTGCAGGATTATTGGGAGAATTAGCCGGACAATTGGCTGAGTTTCTGGCCGCACTCCGTGAGTGGCGTGAACGTCTCACCCAATCCTACACGCTCGAGGAGTGGTTACCCTATTGTCGGCAATTGACCGAGCGCTTTTTTATTGGCGATGCAGAGAGCCAAGCCGCGTTAGAAGTGATTCACGAACAGTGGCGTAAGGTGATCCAAGAGGGGATTACGGCGCAGTACACGCAACCTATTCCTATGACACTATTACGGGATGAACTTCGCGGCAGACTTGAACAACAGCGTATTAGCCAGCGATTCTTAGCGGGACAGGTTAACTTCTGCACATTAATGCCTATGCGCTCTATCCCCTTTAAGGTGGTCTGTCTGTTAGGCATGAATGATGGGGTCTATCCACGAACTTTGCTGCCTTCCGGTTTTGATCTGATGCCGAAACAACCCCGTAAAGGGGATAGAAATCGCCGCGACGATGACCGCTATCTCTTCCTGGAAGCTTTAACCTCGGCACAGCACTATTTTTATGTCAGCTATGTGGGGCGCTCGATACAAGATAATCAGCCTCGCCTTGCCTCGGTATTGGTCACGGAGTTATTGGAATATATCGGGCAAAGTTTTTACCTCGAGGGCGATGCACACTGTGATGTCGATGAAAGCGCACGGCGCGTCCAGCAACATCTGGTTTTAGCCCAAGCCCGCACGCCGTTTTCTGCGGAAAATTTTAGTGAACAGAACCCTTGGCACTCCTTTGCTCAGCAATGGACAGCGGCGGCGAATCGTGAAGGGCTGCCACAGCCGCTCTTTTCCCAACCTCTCGACCCTTATATTCCTGAAGAGCTTTCTCTTACCGCCTTCATCAGTTTTTGGCGGCACCCGATTCGAGCATGGTTTACTCGGCGCTTAGGCGTCTATTTTCAACGTGAAGAGGTTGGACTTCCTGAGAGTGAACCTTTTATCCACGATAATTTGACCCGTTATCAGCTCAACCAACGGTTATTAAATACCTTAATCGACGAACAGCCGGCTGAGCCGCTTTATCGCCATTATCGTCTATCAGGGCAGCTGCCTTATGGTGCATATGGCCGACTACTCTGGCAGCGACAATGTCTCGAGATGGAGAAAATCGCCGATACCGTTGTGGCGGAAAGACAGCCTACCCAGAGCTTGGAAGTCGATCTTATGTTGAAGGAAACCCGTGTAGTGGGGTGGTTACCTCAGGTTCAGGCAGATGGTCTGCTACGCTGGCGTCCCGGCAAGCTCAATTTAACCGATGGGTTAGTGTTATGGATTGAACACTTACTCTATTGTGCGATGGGGGGGCAAGGTATCAGCCGATTATATGGACGGGACGAGAGCTGCTGGCGTTTTTTACCCCTGTCAACGGAGGCGGCGAAAGTCGAGCTGGAACGACTGATGCAGGGCTATTACCAAGGGTTGGTCGAACCACTCTGGTTGTTGAAAGAGAGTGGGGGGAGTTGGTTGCAGGCAGCATTACTTAAAAATAGTCAACCTCCCGTCATTGATTGGCAGGAAAGTACGCAGGAGCGTGCCTTACAACACTTACACAGCGCCTGGAATGAAGGGTACCTGATGGACGGAGAGGGGAGCGACCCCTATCTACAACGGTTAGCACCGCAATTAACTGCAGAACAGGTTACGGCTATTTGTCAGCAAGCAGAATGTTGGTATTTACCGGTATTGCAATCACATTGCCCTGTAACGTCGGAGGCCGCATCATGAACCCTACCTCTTCGTCGATAATTCTGAATCCTTTTACTCTACCTTTGCAGGGGCAACGACTTATTGAAGCCTCAGCCGGTACAGGTAAGACCTTTACGCTGGCCATTCTCTATTTACGCTTGCTGTTAGGACTGGGCAAGGAGAACGCTTGGCCCCGACTACTCTCAGTGGAAGAGATTTTAGTGGTGACCTTTACCGAGGCGGCCACTGAAGAACTTCGAGGGCGTATTCGCGATAATATTCATCAGTTAAGGATTGCCTGTATTCGCGGTGATTCCGAACATCCGGTGATGAAACAATTATTAGCGGAAATTGACGATAAAGCGCAAGCCGCGATGACCTTATTATTGGCCGAAAGGCAGATGGATGAATCGGCCATTTATACGATACACGGCTTCTGTCAGCGAATGTTAAATCTTAACGCCTTTGAATCGGGGATGTTGTTTCAACAACAGTTACTGGAGGATGAGCAACAACTCTTACGCCAAGCAACAGAGGATTTTTGGCGACGCTATTGTTATCCCTTAGAAGACGCGATTGCGCAAGAGGTGATGGCACTGTTCAGTGGCCCTGAGCATCTATTGCACTCGGTTAAAAGCTGGTTACAGGGTGACGCCCCTGAACTCAAACACCCGCTCTCTACGCCAGATTTGACGGCGTGTCATCATGAAAATAGCCGTCGTATTCTCGCATTAAAGCAGCAATGGCGAGAGGTTGCTGCGGAAGTGTATGACTGGGTGATGAAGTCTGATGTCGATAAAAGGAGTTATTCTTCGCGACACGTCCCTAACTGGATTAGTGTGATAACGCTTTGGGCGGAAAGTGATGAGACTGGTTATCAGTTGCCACAAAAAGAGTTAGAAAAATTTGGTCAGGCATTGCTCATTGAGAAAACCAAAAAAGGGCAAGCGCCCCAACAGCCGATCTTCGAAGCAATAGATCATTTTCTCGCTACGCCGATCTCATTATATGAGCCATTAGTCGCCTTAGCGCTTAACGATATCCGCGCAAATTTACGACAAGAAAAAGAACGTTACGCCCTGCTGAGTTTCGACGATCTATTAACGAAGCTCGATCACGGCCTTCAGTCAGCACAGGGCGAAGCGCTGGCCGAAGCGATCCGCCAACGCTATCCCGTAGCGATGGTTGATGAGTTCCAAGATACGGATCCGACTCAGTACCGGATTTTTAGCCGTATTTATGCCCAGCCTTCAGATACGGCCTTACTGCTGATTGGCGATCCTAAGCAAGCGATCTATGCTTTCCGTGGCGCAGATATTTTTACTTACCTTAAAGCGCGCGATGAAGTCACTGACCACTATTCACTGCATACTAATTGGCGCTCCTCGCCAGGTATGGTTGATACCGTTAATCGGCTATTTCAACAAGTCGAACATCCTTTTCTCTTTGCCGATATTCCCTTTTTGCCTGTTGCTTCTGCGCCTAATAATCAGTCACTGAGTGTGTGGCGAGAGGGTAAACAGCAACCTGCAATGCGCTGGTGGCTAAAGGAGGGAGAAGGATGCAATGTGTCCGATTACCACCAGACAATGGCGCACTATTGTGCGAATGATATTGCGCAATGGTTGACGGCAGGGCAGCAGGGAAAGGCATGGCTGGCCAGAGGCGAGACGCGCCGTAAGGTTACTGCAGCAGATATTACCGTGCTGGTGCGCAGTCGTCGTGAAGCCAGTTTGATCCGCGATGCACTGCAACAACTCGGTATCGCGTCGGTCTATCTATCGAGTCGAGATAGCGTTTACCAGACAGTGGAGGCACAAGAGTTACTCTGGGTAGTAGAGGCTATTTTGCACCCGCAGCAAGAGTCATTATTACGGACTGCACTGGCGACCCAGCTGTTAGGCTACTCTGCTGCGCAAATAGAGGCGCTAAATCACGATAGTGGGCAATGGGATGCACTTACCGATCAGTTTACTGAGTGGCAACAACAGTGGCGAAAATTTGGTTTTTTACCCATGTTTCGTCAAGTATTACGTGACTATGGTCTGGCCGAGAATCTCTTATCAAGCCCACGGGGGGAGAGACGACTGACCGATCTATTGCATGTCAGTGAGCTCTTACAAACCGCTTCTTCAGAACATGATACGCCCCATGCTCTGTTACGTTTTTTTGCCCAGCAAGTCGATCAACCTGACGACAATGCGCGCAATCAGCAATTACGCTTGGAGAGCGACCAAGATCTTGTGCAGATTGTCACGATCCATAAATCGAAGGGCTTGGAATATCCGTTGGTATGGTTACCCTTCATTGCAAGTTACCGAGAAACGAAACAACCGCTATACCACGATCGACAACATTTCTCGGCGGTACTCGATCTACAAGGTGACGAAGAGAGCTTAACCTTAGCAGAAGAAGAGAGGCTGGCCGAGGATTTACGCCTGCTCTACGTAGCCCTAACACGGGCAATTTGGCACTGTAGTATTGGTATCGCCCCGCTATTTTATCGTAAACGCAAGTATCAAGGGCCGACCGAATTGGAGCACAGTGCTGTAGGGTATTTGGTACAGAAAGGCCAAGCGGCTAGCGCAGAACAGCTTGCTGAGGCTCTTGAGAACATGGCGGATGCTGAGTGTGAGGTCGTATTGACCCATGCCTCAACGTCCACTCGCTATCAACCAGAGTCTGCGGTCACGACAGCCGTGTCGGCAAAAGTGCTACAACGGTCGTTACAGGATCATTGGCGTGTGACCAGTTATTCAGCCCTGACACACCATGCGAGTAGCCGACAACTCTTTGTACCCGGATTTGATGCTGAAGTCATTACCGAGCAGGAGGAAGCGCTTTCGCCGCTTTCGACCGTGCATCAGTTCCCAAAAGGCGCTGCACCCGGGACATTCTTGCACCACCTATTCGAAAATCTCGATTTTACAGCGCCGCCCCAGACGCAGTGGGTGGCAGAGCAATTGCTCGCGTGGGGATATGAAGAGAGTTGGACGCCAGTCGTTCAGAAATGGATTGAGCGCGTCTTAGCGCAACCCCTTCCCGATGCCGGTACTTCACTTTCCTCGATTCGAGAGCGTGATCGATTAATCGAAATGGAATTTTGGATCCCGATTGAAAGGAGGCTCGATGCCATTAGCGTCGATCACTGTATCAAAGATCATGATCCCTTATCTGCTCAAGCAGGACAGTTAGTCTTCGCTCAGGTTCAGGGAATGCTGAAAGGCTTTATTGACTTAGTTTTTCGTTGGCAGGGTAAATATTATATCGCCGATTACAAGTCGAATTGGCTAGGCGCGGATAGCCAAGCTTATACTCAGAGCGCCATGCAAGGGGCAATGATTGAACATCGCTACGATTTTCAATATCAGTTATATACTCTCGCACTTCATCGCTACTTGCGTCATCGCCTGCCTAATTATGATTATGAACAGCATTTTGGCGGTGTTTATTACCTATTTTTACGAGGGATGGCGGATGATCTCCCCGGAAATGGGATCTTCTTTACACGTCCGTCTTTTGCCTTAATTGAACAACTGGATCATCTCTTCAGTAAAGAGGAAGCAATTGATGAATCTCATTGATCAGGTTATTGCTTTTGCCCACTCCACGCAGCTATTTCGTGCCGTGGACTTACAATTTGCTCGGTTAGTGTGTGAAGGCGATAGGGCTGACTATTTCCTTGCTGCAGCCTGTGTCAGTGCGAGTGCTGGCGAGGGGCATGTGTGTCTCGATCTGGTGGCATTAACGCCTGATGTCCTGTGGACAGGACAACAGCGTGTTGCGGCTCAACAGCTTTGGCAGCTATGCCACGCCCCAGAGGATGCCGAAACCTGGCAGCATCGATTGGCCAATTGGTCAGCGCTCACTTCGGCGGCGCAAGTGGGTCCACTTTGCTTAGTCGATCAGCAACTTTACTTACAGCGTGCTTGGCATCATGAACAACAGGTCGCGGCGTTTTTCAACGCATGTTTGGAGCAGAAGTTAAGTGACGAAACACAGGCGCGTCAGATTTTAGATCAGTTATTTGGTGATGCGGTCAATAACGATCAAAAGGTTGCCGCCGCGGTCGCCTTGACTGCCCGCCATGCGATTATTTCTGGTGGGCCCGGGACAGGAAAAACCACGACGGTCGCCAAACTGTTAGCGGCCTTGATTCAACTTAGTCCAGACAAGTTACGGATTCAAATGGCCGCACCGACCGGTAAAGCCGCTGCGCGATTAACTGAGTCGCTAGGCAAAGCGTTACTCGCCTTACAGGTCGATGACACAATCCGCCAACGTTTTCCACGAGAGGCAACCACGTTACACCGCTTATTAGGGGCTCAAGCTACCACACGCCAACTGCGCTACCATGCACAAAATCCCCTGCATCTGGATATTTTAATTATCGATGAGGCTTCTATGGTCGATCTGACCATGATGGCGAACCTGATCGCGGCACTCCCTCAACAGGCACGCGTTATCTTCTTAGGGGATCGCGATCAACTTGCTTCGGTCGAGGCCGGATCGGTATTGGGGGATATTTGTCGCAGTGCAGAATATGGTTACAGTTCGGCACGTGCAGCCCAATTAGCTCGCCTTACCGGTTGCGAGGTTGAGGGGGAAGAGCATCCCTCAGCACCACAATTGCGAGATAACATTTGTTTGCTCAGACATAGCTACCGATTTGATGCGACATCCGGAATTGGCCAGCTTGCAAGAGCCGTGAATCAAGGACAAACCTCGAAGGCTCAAGCGCTACTTTCAGCGGAACTTCCTGATGTCCAGTGGCGTGGTCTTAGTGATGAAAGCCACTGGCGCACGATGCTAAATGAGGTCTGTGAGGGCTACCGACCATTCTTAGAATCGGTTGTTGGGAGGGAGGCGCCTCAGCAAATTATTGCAAGGTTCTCAGAATATCAATTGCTGTGCGCGCTTCGCGAGGGTGCTTTCGGGGTAAAGGGGCTCAATCAGAGTATTGAAACGGCCTTGCGTCAACGAGGACTACTCGCATCGGTCTCCTCTACGCAGCAAGATTATGTGGGTCGACCAATAATGATTACCCGTAATGATAATGGTCTGGGATTATTCAATGGGGATATCGGCATCACCTTGTTAGATGGCGAGCAGCAATTAAAGGTTTATTTCCAATTACCCGATGGGGAATTACGGGCGGTACAGCCTTCACGATTACCCGCGCATGAAACAGCATGGGTGATGACAGTGCATAAATCTCAGGGCTCTGAATTCACCCATACCGCTTTAGTCTTGCCACGTCAGTTTAGTCCTGTACTTTCGCGTGAACTACTCTATACCGCGATTACTCGTGCGAGATCTCAATTAACGCTTTATAGCGAGGCGACGATCCTTCATCGCACGATCCTTAACCAGACCGCGCGTCGCAGTGGGCTTACCGCCGCCTTGCGCTAAGATTATTGATGTAAGTCTAGCATCAATATTTTAGAACGACGTTGATAATTATAGAGTTTCTGCTTGCTCTCAGGCAGAAACTCTATATCGACGGGTTGGAAGCCACGTTCTTGAAACCAGTGAATACTCCGCGTCGTGAGAACAAAAAGCTTCTCTAAGCCTGACTGTCTTGCTTGTTGGCTAACTTGCTGGAGTAAGACATCACCCCGCGAAGAGCTACGGTAATCAGGGTGTACTGCGACGCAGGCCATCTCGCCTATTTTCTCCTGCTCAAAAGGATAGAGTGCGGCGCAGGCGATCGTTAATTGGTCGCGTACGACTACCGTAAATTTATCAATTTCCATTTCCAGCTGTTCACGAGAACGCCTGACTAAAATACCTTGCTGTTCAAGAGGGCGTATGAGTTCCAAAATACCACCGATATCATCTATCGTCGCTTTACGAACTTGTTCAGCCGATGCCATAACGACTTGAGTGCCGATCCCTTCGCGAGAAAACAGCTCTTGTAGTAACGCACCATCCTCTAGATAACTAATTAAATGGCTGCCCGGTACGCCACTTCTGCAGGCTTGCATTGCACCCCGTAAAAAACGCACGGTACCGGAGAGATAATCGCCGGTAGATTCATATTGTTCGATCCGTTGTTGAGCTTGATCAGGGAACATCTCAGAGATAATTTTACCTTCTTCATCAGGAACACCTTGCTCTGAGCAAAAACCTATCATCTTCGCGGCATTCAGTTTGATGGCAACTTGTGTCGCAATCTCTTCAGAAGTTAGATTAAAACTCTCACCCGTTACCGACACGGCTACTGGGCCAATCAGAACAATGGCGCCCGTGTCTAATTGCTGATTGATGGCTTGATAATCGATACGGCGGATACGACCAGAATGACAATAATCCACGCCATCATCGACTCCTAAGGGTTGAGCAATAATAAAGTTACCACTGACAACATTAATATGTGCGTTTTGCAGGGGGGTATTACCTAAGCTCATTGAGAGCCGCGCGGTGATATCTAATTGCAATCTACCTGCCGCTTGTTTGACTAATTCCAAGGATTGCGCATCGGTAACTCGAGTATATTTATGATAAGTTGGCTCAATATTATGCTCGAGTAAATTGGCATCAATTTGTGGACGCGCACCATAGACCACGACGAGACGAATACCTAAACTGTGTAAAAGACCGATGTCGCTGACGATACTAAGGAAATTTTCGTGGCAGATCGCCTCTCCCCCAAGCATGATGACAAATGTCTTGTTGCGATGCGTATTGATATAAGGGGCGGTATGACGGAAACCTCTAACCAGTTCAGTGCTACGTTCTGTCACGGGAACTCCAAGTGAATTTTTATTCGTTATAATTGTATTTTTATTCTTAATAAGAATAAATTGCAAGTATAGTTTTTGCTATTTGCGAACTTATCTTTAGGGAAAAGGATATGTTGTTCCAAAAAGGATCGGCCAGTTATCCATACTGGCTTCTAAGCGTAGCTATGCTTATTTACCTTGTGATGATGTCACCGGTGCAGGCTGCAGAAGGGCTGGAATTTAGTTCCACTCGAGTGTGGCCTTCTACGCTCTATACGCGGCTTACTTTCGAGTCGGTCACTCTGCCTCGCTATCGTTCATTTATGTTAGCGTCGCCACAGCGGTTGGTTATCGATATTGAAGACTTCAAATTAAGCCCGATATTGCATAACTTAACCCAGCAGGTTAAAGGAACTGACCCCTTTATTAAACGAATTCGTATCGCAAAATTTGATGCGAAAACGTTGCGGGTCGTGGTGGATCTCAAGCAAGCGGTCAGAGCAGATATTTTCACATTAAAGCCGGTGGCGAATTTTCAACATCGACTTGTCGTGGATCTCTATCCTAAATTGAATAGTGACCAAGATCCGCTAAGTCTATTTCTTGCCAATACTCCCGCAGTACATACGCCATTCAAACCTCTGGTTACAGCGAAAACGTCGAAGCCGTTTATTGTAATGATCGATCCTGGGCATGGTGGCGAGGATCCTGGGGCGCATGGTTTACATAAAACGCTTGAAAAGAATGTGGTGTTACAGATTGCCCAGCGGTTGAAAACGCTGGTGGATCAACAGCCCGATATGGCCGCAGAGATGACACGCAGTGACGACCATTTTGTTCCGCTCGCCATGAGGGTCGCAAAAGCGCAACAGCAAAAGGCGACCATTTTTGTGTCCATTCATGCTGACGCGGTAGCTAATCGGCAGGCACGGGGCGCATCGGTCTTTACGCTATCAACGCGAGGCGCTACTTCAGCCGCAGCTCGATTCCTGGCTAACTCTCAAAACCAATCTGATTTAATCGGTGGTGTTAGTCGTAGTGGCGATAATTATCTGGACAGTACGCTTCTGGAACTGATGCAACATCAAACCTTACATGACAGCGCGATATTGGGGAGTGCGGTGCTCAAGCAGTTACACAAGATAAACCCTTTACATAAGTCACGCGTCGAACGGGCGGGATTTGCAGTACTAAAAGCGCCTAATATCCCGTCCATCTTGGTCGAGACCGCCTTCATTAGCCATCCTGAAGAAGAGCGGAAATTACGTACTGCACGCTATCAGCAGCAAGTTGCTGAGGCAATTTTGGCAGGGATTCAGCGCTATAAGTCGACACATCATGAGTAATAAAAAATAAACCCGCCTAGAGTTTTTACTAGGCGGGGAGAGGAAAGTCGGGGCTTAGCGTTGAGACAGTTGGTGCTCTTTTTCACGTCCTGCAATGAAGCCGTAAAAGATATAGCCAATCATGGTGATAATCGTCCCGCCGAATACAGCTTCTACACCGCATGAATAGACGCCATAAATGCTGTAAAGCACGGCTGCGGTACTGACGATTGAGGCAATGCGGTATTCCGATGCGCTCACTTGGCTTTTTTGCAACATAACTTGCAGGCCTGTCATGGAGAGCACATAAGGAACCATATTGATAAAGACTGCTAAGTTAAGCAGCATGTTGAACTGTTTGAGTAAGTTAGGTGAGATGGTCATTGAAGCCAGTAGTAGTTCCAACACTAACATAATGAGCATTCCTGCAATAGGGGCATCGTCCTTACTCAGCTTACTGAAAATAGCAGGAAATAAATGGTCGTCGGCAGCCGATTTAGAGACTTGCGCATTGGTAAATTGCCAGCCTAACAGTGAACCAATACACGCAATAACGGCTAGACCTGTCACGATCATACCGATGGTGGGGTTGAACATTTTCGCAAAGACCAGCCCAAAAGGTGCATTACTTGCGGCGAGCTCGGCATTCGGGATGATCCCTTGTATCACGGTCGTGGAAGCAATGTAGACGATAGCGGCAAACCCCGTTCCGAACAGACATGCCAGCGGCACATTACGTTCTGGGTTTTCCACGGCATCAGAGTTAGCCCCAGCCGATTCCACCCCTAAGAAAGCCCACAAGGTTAGGGAGATACCAGATGAGATTGCGCCACCGGTTGTTAAACCATGTGGATTCCAAGCAGAGCTGAAGATAGCGGGATCAAACCAGAACCACCCTATGATCGATAAGCCTGCTACCGGAATAATAATTCCCCACACCGTAATGTTAGAAATACGCCCAGTGATCTTAGGACCTTTGAAATTGGCCGCCATCGTTACGACCAAAATGGCCACGACGGTAATGAAGGTATGCACCGGTGTTTCTTTGATCCATGGGGCAAATGGCGCCATGTAGCCTGTTGCCGACACAGCGATCGCCACACAGCTAATGACTAAACAGATGTAGTAGGTATAAGACGCAATAAAAAAGGCTGATTTCCCATGTGCTTCGGAAGCATACGCTGACATGCCGCCTGACCGCTTACATAAGGCTCCACAGCGAGCAAAAGTATAAGCGATACACATTGCCCCCACTACGGTGACCATCCAAGATAAGACCGAAATCGCCCCGGTTTCTGCTAAACTCGCGGGTAGCATAATAATGCCTGAGCCCATCATATTAACAGCAACCAACACAGTTAGGTCTATTACCCCCATTTTCTTTGATTTAGTCGTCATAAACTTTCTCCTAGTATTGAAAGAGTGCCCTTTTATTTTGAAATTTATATTCTTAATAATGCCTATAAATATTCATTAGTTATTTATTAAAAGGGTTTTTATATTTTTAAATTACGACTTAACCCTAGGTTTTGTAATTGATTAATATCAATTTAACTAGTGCTAAAATTATTTTTAGATAGTTATTCACAAAGCTTTTTATTGATTAAATTGTTGTTTTAAATTGATTTTTATCTATTTGTCGGATGGCTTTTATATATTAAAAGTCACGATTATTTAATAAATATCTAAAAATAAATTTTCGATAAAAAATAGGCTGGAATTTATTTTAAATTGGCGTTAGGTTTTTATTATCTTCCTTATTTAATTCCTTATCAAAACTGTTCGTGATGAGTGAATAAATGGAGTTAATAATTTTAAAATAATAAAGAGGTCTATATGTGTGACAAAAATTATTTAGTCGCCCTACACCAGGCGAGAATACAGCAAAGCAGTCTGACTCCTCTTGATGAGACGATTAATACCATCAGTCACTTACTGCGCAGTAAAGGTGAGCATGTTAAATTTACTCATCACTACCAAGAGGCGACGACTTACGTCAGTTCAATGGCGCCTATTGACTGCTTTATGATTGAGTGGGTTCCTTCACAAAAAGAGGCCATTTATCATCTTCTTAAGCAGTTGAGAATCCGGCATGAAAAGGTACCGGCGTTTTTGTTGGTTAATACCCACGATGAAGGAAAATCCATCCCTGCTGAAGTGATGAGTAATATTGTTGAGACCTTTTTAGTCCTTGATGATACGACTGATTTTATCGTTGGCCGATTACAGGCAGCGGTCGCCCGTTACGAAAAAATCATTATGCCGCCATTGATGTCTGCCATGATGAAGTACGCTAAAGAGAAAGAATATTCATGGTCGGCACCGGGCCACCAAGGGGGGATTGGTTTTTGTAAGACGCCTGTTGGTCGTAAGTTCTTCGACTTTTACGGTGAAAATATTTTTCGTACCGATATGGGGATTGAGCGAGCTTGCCTCGGGTCGATGCTTGACCATACTGGAGCCTTTGGTGACAGTGAAAAATATATTGCAGAGGTATTCGGGGCGCATCGTTCCTACTCCCTAGTGGTGGGGACATCAGGCGCAAACCGTACAATAATGCAGGCCTGCTGTACCGATAACGATATTGCTATTTGTGATCGTAATAGCCATAAATCTATCGAACAGGGCTTGATGTTAACCGGCGTTGCTCCGGTTTATATGACGCCAACCCGCAATGCTTACGGGATTATCGGGCCTATTCCCAAAGCGCAAATGACGCAGAAAGCGATTCAACAACGTATTGCTGATAACCCCTTTGCTAGCAAGGCAGTCAATAGCCGTCCGGTTTACAGCGTCGTGACCAACTGTACTTATGATGGGCTTATTTATAATGGCGATGCCATTCAGCAACTACTGGGTGAAAGCTGTGATCGTATTCATTACGATGAAGCCTGGTTCGGTTACTCGCGTTTCAACCCGATTTATCAGCACTTCCACGCAATGCGTGGCGATAAAGCGATGCATGGCGCAGATCAACCTACGCTGTTTGCTACCCATTCGACGCATAAATTATTGAATGCGTTATCACAAGCTTCTTACATTCATATGCGCGAAGGTCGTGGGTCAATTAAACCTGTACAGTTTAGTCAAGCCTATATGATGCATGCCACGACTTCGCCTCTTTACTCTATCGCTGCCTCCAACGATGTGGCGGCCGCAATGATGGAAGGTAATCAGGGGATTAATCTGACCACAGAAGTGATTGAAGAGGCGGTTGAGTTCCGACAAGCGGTAGCTCGTGCGCATCAGCAAGCCAACGCCGAGAACAGCTGGTTTTTCAAACCTTGGAATCCTGAGGTAGTCACCGATCCCCGTACCCAGCAAAGCTATGACTTCGCTGAGGCACCACGCGACTTATTAGTGAAAGAGCAAAGCTGTTGGATGCTGAATCCTTCTGATCGCTGGCACGGTTTTGAAGGATTGGACGAGAACTGGGTCATGTTAGATCCCGTTAAAGTTAGTCTATTAACGCCTGGTTTGAATGATGATGGGTCATTACAGGAAGAAGGGGTGCCAGCAGCGTTAGTAACAGCTTACCTTTCAAGCCTTGGTATCGTTCCGACACGTACGACTGACTTCCAAGTGATGTTCTTGTTCTCAATGGGGGTGACTAAAGGGAAATGGGTAACCCTAATGAATAGCTTATTATCCTTTAAAAAACATTATGATGCCGATGCGCCACTCAGCGAAGTCTTACCGGGACTGGTTGAGACGGACCCTGTTCTGTATGGAACGATGACGATGCAACAGCTGGGTCGTCGTATGATTGCCTTCCTGAAAAAACATAACCCAAGCGATCAATTGAATAAAGCCTATTCAAGTCTTCCACAAATGGATAGGTTACCGCGCGATGCTTACACGCAACTGGTGAAAGATAATGTTGAACTGGTCTCAATCTATGAGCTTGCCGGTCGAACTGCTGCGAACTCTGTGATTCCTTATCCACCAGGAATTCCAATGCTGATGTCAGGAGAAAATTTCGGTGATCAGCACAGTCCACAAATTGCATACTTGCAAGCGTTACAAGCTTGGGACGATGCCTTCCCTGGATTTGAACATGAGACAGAAGGGGCGGAAAAAGAGGGCGGTGTTTATCATGTGATGTGTATAAAGTAATAGTCTATAAGCCTAAATAAAACCGAATAAAAATTAAATACGTTGGGGTAGCAATAGTTTAATTGTTACCCTTTTTTATTTAATCTTTATTCAATTAATATATTTACTTTAATTTAGATCAATTATGAATGATAAAAACAAGAGGGCGATTTTAATTTAAAATATCATGATTAAGGTCAAGGTGATGGTGGAGTAAGACTTCTTTTCATAACGGAGGTGATTAATAATATAGAGGTGGTATTACTTTATGCCAATTATATAAGGTGATCGTTTTATGTTGAAGAAAAATAAATGCCTTGACCTAGATCGTGTATTTAAAAAATTATTAGAAGATGAATGTATTGGTTCACAATCAGATTTTGTTGAACATTTAACACAGCAGGGTTTTGAGCATATTAATCAATCAAAAATCTCTAGAATGCTCACCAGTTATGGCGCCGTTCGTAAGCGTAATGCACGAATGGAAATGGTCTATAGCTTACCCGCTGAACGAGGTGTACCAACGGCTAAAACTACCCTCAAAAGTTCTGTGTTAAGTGTTGAGTACAATCAGTGGATGGTAGTTATTCATACTGTTCCCGGTGCAGCCCCACTCATCGCTCGCTTACTCGATTCCTGTGGAAGAAATGATGGAATACTTGGCACAGTAGCAGGTGATGACACAATTTTTACCGTTCCCGTCATCAATGCTGAAATTAACGATATTTATCGCTCTGTTATACAAATTCTAAATTCTGATAACAATTAATACATTATTGAAAAATGAAGTGTAGAGGGAAAAATGAATATATCAGCACGACTCTCAACTTACGCCCAAGAGGCTTTACATCAATTAGAAATCTCTCCCGTTGTGGCGATTACGGCTAAAGTTTCATTACGTCCTGAATTGGCTGATTATCAAATCGACTCCATGCTTCCTCTTGCCAAAATAATAAAGATTCCACCTCGTCAATTAGCGGAGCAAGTAGTTGAACAGATGAAAAAAAATGTTCACTTTAGTGGGATGATTCACAGTGTGGAAGTGGCTGGTGCAGGGTTTATTAATATACGCTTAAACAATAGTTGGTTGGCAGAGGCAGTAGCAGGATTGGCTAACGATCCACGATTAGGGGTTTCCCTACAAGACCCGACCCACATTGTTATCGACTACTCTTCACCTAATGTGGCGAAAGAAATGCATGTGGGCCATTTGCGTTCGACAATTATCGGCGATGCTAGCGTCCGCACTCTTTCGTTTCTTGGGCACAAGGTGACTAAAGTTAATCATATTGGCGACTGGGGAACGCAATTTGGGATGTTGATTGCTTACTTAGAGGAAGCCGATCATCAGGATCAACTCTCGCTGTCGGATCTAGAAGGGTTTTACCGAGAGGCAAAAAAACGTTACGAACAGGATGCTGAATTTTCTCACCGCGCTAGACAGTATGTTGTAAAGCTACAGCAAGGTGACGAGTATTGCCGTCAGATGTGGCAGCGTTTGGTTGAGATCTCGATGCAGCAGAATCAACACAATTATGATCTGTTGGGCGTATCACTTACGCCTGACGATATCCGCGGAGAAAGTGCCTACAATACGATGCTGCCAGAGATTGTCGATGATCTATTACAGCGTCATATCGCACAAGAAGAGCAGGGTTCTGTCGTTGTTTATCTCGATACTTATAAGAATAAGCAAGGGGAACCAATGGGGGTGGTGATTCGTAAGAAAGACGGAGGCTATCTCTATACCACCACAGATATTGCCTGTGCGAAATACCGCTATGAAACCCTCAAGGCAGACCGCGTCTTGTACTATATCGATGCTCGCCAACACCAGCATCTTATGATGGCGTGGGCTATTGTACGTAAGGCGGGTTATGTGCCCGAAGACGTTGCGTTGGAGCACCATAAGTTTGGCATGATGTTGGACAAGCAAGGACAACCTTTCAAGACACGCGAAGGGGGAACGATCAAATTATCCGAACTGTTGGCAGAGGCGGTAAGTCGGGCGAAGCGGATTATCGAGCAGAAATCGCCCCATATTACTGGGGAAGCTCTGAATGAGCTGGCGACCATTATTGGGATTGGTGCGGTAAAATATGCCGATCTTTCTAAAAATAGAACCACTGACTATATCTTTGATTGGGACAGTATGTTGAGTTTTGAAGGTAATACTGCACCTTACATCCAGTATGCCGGAGCGCGCATTCACTCTTTACTTGAGAAAGCTCGACTGCAAGGATTGAGTTGGCAGGATCCTAGAGGAGTGGAGGTGATGACTGACGAGGAGCGCGCCATCGTTTTGGCTATTTTACAGCTTGAAGAGCGTATTAACTTGGTGGCGAGAGAAGGGCTGCCGAATATGATGTGTCAGTATCTCTATGAGTTAGCCTCTCTATTCTCGCGCTTCTACGCTACTACGCCAATTTTAACCGAGGGGGATGGGGCGAAAAGAAAAAACCGCCTTTACCTAACGGAGTTGACTGGGAAGGCTTTAGCACTGGGGTTGTCGACGTTAGGCATTCAGGTGCCAGAAAGGATGTAAAAAAAAAGCTTATCAAATTTAATTTGATAAGCTTTCTTAGATTGGTTGCGGGGGCCGGATTTGAACCGACGACCTTCGGGTTATGAGCCCGACGAGCTACCAGGCTGCTCCACCCCGCGTCCGAGTACTGTCGTATTATATTGGTTGCGGGGGCCGGATTTGAACCGACGACCTTCGGGTTATGAGCCCGACGAGCTACCAGGCTGCTCCACCCCGCGTCCGAGAACGACTTTCATATTGTATTGGTTGCGGGGGCCGGATTTGAACCGACGACCTTCGGGTTATGAGCCCGACGAGCTACCAGGCTGCTCCACCCCGCGTCCGTGGAAGCGCACTATACGGATTACACCGATCTTTGCAAGCCTAAATTTCTAATAACCCGAAAAAAAGTCAATTTTCGCTATAAAATTATCCGAATAGTCCTTTTTTTAAGCATTTTTTGCGGGGGATACGCTTTAGAGTTTTAATCTTTTAGGGGCTCTGCTATCTTCGCCAACAGACATCGAGCGATAAGAGAGACTCATGAAATTCCCATTACTCAAACTAGCTGTCACTGGCTCCTTGGTCGCGATGTTACTCGCGGGGTGCTCCTCGAAACCCACGGATCGCGGTCAACAATATAAAGACGGAAAAATCACGTCGCAATTTGCCCTTCGAAACCAGCCTAATGCTATTGGTGCCCCAGTAAACGGCGGCGACTTCGTTAACCAAGTTCAACAGGTACAAGGTGCTTCTTCGCGTATGTATCAGCGTCAACAAAGTACTTTCAATGCTATTCAAAGTTGGCTGAACGCTGGAGGCGATACACGCCAATTACGCAACTATGGTATTGAAGCGTGGCAGATGGAAGGGGCCGATGATTACGGTAACGTTCAATTCACAGGCTACTACACTCCGGTGATTCATGCGCGCTATACCCGTCAAGGGGAATTCCAATACCCCATTTATCGTATGCCACCGAAACATGGCCGCTATAAATTACCACGTCGTGCAGATATTTATGATGGGGCGATTGATTCCCGTTACGTGATCGCTTGGAGTAACTCTTTAATCGATAACTTTATGATGGATGTCCAAGGAAGCGGTTATGTTGATTATGGCGATGGCCGACCACTGACCTTCTTTGGTTATGGCGGCAAAAATGGCTGGGCGTATCACAGTATTGGCAAAGAGTTGATCGATCGCGGTGAAGTCAAACGTGAAGATATGTCGATGCAAGCGATTCGTGATTGGGCAGATAGCCACTCTTATGCCGAAGTTCGCCAGCTATTAGAGACTAACGATTCCTTTGTCTTCTTCAAACCTGAGCCTTTCACCCCTGTTCGTGGAGCCAGTGCGGTACCGCTGGTGGCTAAAGCCTCAGTTGCGGCAGATCGGTCGTTAATTCCACCAGGTTCAGTGCTCCTTGCGGAAGTACCGCAGCTGAATGAAAAAGGGAAGTTTAACGGTAAATATCAAATGCGCTTAATGGTTGCATTGGATGTCGGGGGCGCGATTAAAGGGCAACACTTCGATATTTATCAAGGTATTGGCCAAGAAGCCGCCCATTTAGCGGGATTCTATAACCACTATGGAAGGGTGTGGATCCTGAAATCTGCGCCAGGCGCAGGTGTATTTTCGGCTAATCCAGTCTTTAGCCAATAATCGATAGAGCGTTTTATTTAAAGAGTAGAGTAACGATGACAGAAGCATGGCAGCAGCGGTTTTCCGGTATTACCCGGTTATATGGTCAGCAAGCCGCACAATTTTTTCCTGACGCACGTTTTTGTGTGATTGGAATTGGGGGCGTTGGGTCTTGGGCTGCAGAGGCCCTTGCTCGAACGGGGATCGGTCATATTACGCTGGTCGATATGGACGATGTCTGCGTGACCAATACCAACCGTCAGCTGCATGCCTTAAAAGAAACGGTGGGGGAGCAGAAGATTGAAGTGATGGCGGCAAGGCTGCGCGAGATTAATCCGGAATGTCAGGTAACCTGCATTGATGATTTTATCAGTCCAGAAAATGTGGCGGAGTACGTTAACCACTCCTTCGATTACGTTATTGATGCCATTGATGCGATCCGCCCCAAAGCCGCCTTACTGGCGTTTTGTCGGCGGCATAAAATCCCCGTTGTCACGATAGGCGGGGCAGGTGGACAGATCGATCCAACCCAGATCGCCGTAGTGGATCTAGCGAAAACGATTCAAGATCCGCTGGCGGCGAAATTACGTGAACGATTGAAAAGCGACTTTTCTATAGTGAAAAATAGTAAAGGGAAGCTAGGAATAGACTGCGTCTTTTCGACCGAGGCACTTCGCTACCCGCAAGCCGATGGTTCGGTATGCCAATCCCGCGCCACCGCTGAAGGGCCTAAACGTATGGATTGTGCCTCAGGCTTTGGGGCTGTGACTATGGTCACCGCTTCCTTTGGTTTTGTAGCGGTGTCTCATGCGTTGAAAAAATTTATCGCCCGTAAACTGCGTCAAGTGGGAAGTTAATCATGCGCCAATGCGGTATTTGCCGCATTATTAATCGCTTGGGCAACCGCTGCTAAGCCACTGTTGCGTGTAGCAGTGAGGTGATGGGCTACGCCCAACTCACTAAATAGAGCTAACAGATCCTTATTAGCCAGTGAGTGAGGAGAATGTCCCTCACATTGGCTGAGGAGAATGGCTAATAAACCTTTTACAATGCGACTTTCACTCTCGAATACAAAGTGAAATTGACCTTGTTCAGTCAGTTCATGGGCGACCCATACGCGATTCTCACAACCAAAAATCTCATTCTCTAAAGTGCGGAATGCATCCGGTAGTGTTGGCATTTGACGACTCAGGCGGATTATCTCTCGATATCGGTCTTCCCAATGAGGGCTTTTAGCTAATCGTTGAGTGATCGCTTCAGTAGTGATATCCGTACCAAAAGGGTGATCGGGAAGCTGCATAAATTTCGGCCTTAATCTTCTTCAGTGAGTAATTGATAAGCAAAGGTGACGGCTTTCATTAATTTTTCGACATCCTCTTCGTTATTATAGGCTGCGAAGGATGCACGTAAGGTGCTATTCACGCCAAGTGCTTGGATATAAGGCTGAGCACAGTGTTGGCCTACACGTAATGACACATCGTATTCGCTGATCAAGGTGAAGAGATCAGCACTGTGCAGCGAGTTGAAAGCGAATGAGATAATCGGTGAACCCGCGGCACGAAATAAAGTTATTCCCGGCAGTGCTACTAACTGTTTTGCTGCACGGTCGGCGAGTTGGCAGGCCCAGGCTTCTGCCGCTTGCCAATCCACGGATTGATGGAAATCGAGTGTGCTTGCTAAGCCAAGTACGCCAGCAATATTGGGTGTTCCAGGTTCAAAGCACCATGGCGCAGGCATTAAACGATAGCCATCGAAATCAACGTGACTAATAATTTTTCCTCCTCCTTGCACCGGGCGCATTTCAGCCAAGCGATCTTCACGGGCATAAAGAATACCGATACCTGTTGGTCCGTATAACTTATGTGCGGAAAACACGTAAAAATCTGCATTCCATTGTTGTACGTCAGCAGGATGATGGACAATACCTTGCGCACCATCCACCAATACGGCTGCCCCAGCGCGGTGGGCGAGCGTAATGATCTCAGTCATCGGCGGCATGTAACCCGTAACATTCGACATTTGTGTTATGGCGACTAAACGCGTCTTAGCTGTCAGCAGTAGCGTTAATTGCTCGATATCCAGCTCACCCACGGCGTTCACCGGCCAACGGATAACCTTCGCACCGGTTTTCTCTGCCAGCATTAGCCAAGGCAATAAATTGGCGTGATGTTCGACTTCGCTAACTAAAATCTCGTCACCAGGTTGTAGTTGATGGGCTAACCATGCATCAGCCACGAGGTTGATGGACGCCGTACTGCCCTGTGTCCAGATAATATGCTTGGCATCGACGGCATTAATTAACGCTGCGACTTGTTGGCGGCAAGCCTCATAACGTTGCGTGACCTCTTGCGCTTGTGAGTAGTGGCTGCGATGTACCGTGCCACCGTTTTGATAATAGGCTTGTGTCGCCTCAATCATTGCCTGTGGACGCAGACTTGTCGCGGCGCTGTCAAGGTAACAGTTCAACGTATGGAGTGCGGGAAACTGTTGACGAAACCATTCAGGAGAGAATTTTCTCATACTGTGCGCGATAACCTTTTTTTGAACTCAAACCATGGCAATTTTCGTGACTTGGCCTATGGTAAGTATAAGAACTGAAAAATCCAGATCTATAATGACTGAAGAAATTCGATACGGAGATAATAAATGAAAAAGCATCTTTTAGCTGTATTGGCTGTCTCGGGCTTAGCTTTTACTCTTGCAGGGTGTTCGAGTAATTATGTTATGCATACCAACGATGGACAGACCATTGTTACTCAAGGTAAACCTTCAGTGGATGAAGATACTGGGCTTATTCTTTATAAAGATGGCGCAGGTGTCAAACAACAGATCAACCGTTCAGAAGTGAAAGATCTGACTGAAGTCGGCCAATAACCTCTTCTCTAGGCTGGCGGTATTCGCTGCCAGTCACCTTCCTCGTAATGCCCTCTAGCATGAATTAAATCTATCCGTATTTCACGCAAACGATTGGTATTTGCGCCCTTACTTTTGTCTCTTTCTAGATCCAAATGATGTCGCCTAGGCAAAAAAAAACACCGCCTAAGCGGTGTTGTAAATAATATACTATGGACAGACAGGGTGTATATCACAGGAAATAGTGGACTTGAACCTTCCAAGTCAAATGCAAACACAACATCACCACCTACGCTTCTCCCGGTAAACATTACCGCTTATCGGAGTACCACATCGGAAGTGGGCGCCACTATAGGTATTTAGTGGAAGTTACTCAATGGACAATTTATAATGCTTCACATTATAAAAACTAATGTTGAGATAGCCGCTCGCTGTCTCCTAATGAGTCCCTATAGGTTATGTCGAAACGTCTTCCTCCTTTGAATGCGCTAAAAGTCTTTGACGCTGCAGCGCGGCACCTGAGTTTTACCCGTGCAGCGGAAGAGCTATTTGTCACACAAGCAGCAGTCAGCCACCAAATTAAAGCGTTAGAGGATTTTCTAGGATTAAAACTGTTTCGACGACGTAATCGTTCACTGTTGCTGACGGAAGAGGGGCAAAGTTACTATCTCGATATCAAAGAGATTTTCTCTGCCTTGAATGAAGCGACTCGTAAACTTCAAGCCCGAAGTGCCAAAGGTGCTTTAACGGTAAGTTTATTACCCAGTTTTGCCATCCAATGGCTGGTCCCTCGACTTACTAGCTTCAATCAGCAACATCCGGGTATTGATGTTCGGATTCAAGCGGTAGACCGTGAAGAAGACAAATTGGCGGATGACGTCGATATCGCTATATTTTATGGTCGAGGAAACTGGCCGGGCTTACGGGTAGAGAAATTATACGCAGAATATTTGCTACCGGTCTGTGCTCCTGTCTTGCTTACTGGTGAACGTCCGTTACAATCCCCAGCGGATTTGGAACATGTCACGCTACTGCATGATGCTTCACGTCGTGATTGGCAAAGTTGGGTGAGACAAGCGGGTTTACCGCATATCAATGTACAACAAGGCCCTATTTTTAGCCACAGTGCGATGGTGCTTCAGGCGGCAATTCATGGCCAAGGTATCGCACTTGCTAATAATGTAATGGTGCAAAGTGAGCTCAGCTCAGGACGCTTAGTCTGTCCCTTCAATGAAGTGCTCTCCAGTAAAAACGCTTTTTATCTGGTTTATCATGACAGCCAAGCAGAACTGGGTAAAATAGCCGCCTTTCGACAATGGATTATTGATACGGCGGCACGCGAGCAAGACAGTATCATAGCCTGATGCCCAGCACGGTTCAGAATAATGAGGGAGTATAATGAGTAGTCGAATGATTTATATTTTTGTAGCGATTAGCGGCTTTTTGCTGGTGGCATTCGGGGCGTTTGGGGCTCATGTACTGAGTCACCTTTTGAGCAGCGAACAGCTGGCTTGGATCCATACGGGCTTACAATATCAAGCTTGGCATACGTTGGCGATTCTCGGTTTAGGATGCGCCACGCAGATCCGACGCAATATTTGGTTCTATTGGAGTGCGGCAAGTATGGCCTTAGGCGTGGTGCTTTTTAGCGGTAGCTTATATAGCTTGGCACTGTCGCATTTACGTTTTTTAGTATTTGTTACGCCAATGGGAGGACTTTTCTTCCTGATTGGCTGGTTATTGATGTTAATTGGCGCACTGCGTCTGAGAAATAGGGCGAGTCGCCATGAATAAAGTTTTACTGTATTGCCGACAAGGTTTTGAAAAAGAGTGCGCAGCGGAGATCACCGCAAGAGCGACTGAGCTGAACGTATTTGGTTTTGCTCGAGTAAAAGATAACTCGGGTTACGTGTTGTATGAATGCTATCAGTATGAAGATGCCGATCGCTTAATCCGTGAACTTGACTTTGATAGTCTAATTTTTGCACGTCAAATGTGCGTGGTCGGCGAGTTACTTAAAAACCTACCGCAAGAAGATAGAATCACGCCTATTGTGGGGATGTTGACAGGCGTGGTGGAAAAAGCAGGAGATCTTCGCGTCGAAGTGCCTGATACTAACGAAGCGAAGGAGCTCCTTAAATTCTGTCGTAAGTTTACCGTGCCGCTTCGTGCCGCGCTCCGTCAAGAAAACTTACTGCTTAACTACGAGAGCACCAAGCGGCCGGTCGTGCACGTTTTCTTTATTGCACCGGGAACCTGCTATGTGGGTTATTCATACTCTAATAATAACTCGACGCTCTTTATGGGCATCCCACGTTTACGTTTTCCTTCCGATGCCCCTAGCCGTTCAACATTAAAATTGGAAGAAGCCTTCCATGTTTTTGTCCCGGCAGACGAGTGGGAGGAACGCCTCGCGAGCGGTATGTATGCCGTGGATTTAGGGGCTTGCCCAGGCGGCTGGACCTATCAGTTGGTTAAGCGCTCAATGATGGTCTTTGCTGTCGATAATGGTCCGATGGCTCCTTCCTTGATGGATACAGGGCAAGTGACTCATCTCCAAGAAGATGGTTTTCGCTTCCAACCTCCGCGAAACAATATCAGTTGGTTAGTGTGCGATATGGTAGAGAAACCGATTAAAGTCGCGCATTTGATGATGCGTTGGATCGCTAACGGTTGGTGCCGTGAGGCGATTTTTAATCTCAAGTTACCGATGAAAAAGCGTTACGAAGAAGTGACGCAAATTTTAGCGATGATGGAGAACACACTGGCCGAACAAGGGATTAATATCCAAATTCGTGCCCGCCATCTCTATCATGACCGAGAGGAAATTACCGTCCATGTCCGACGCATCTGGAGTGCTTGGGCTGGACGGATAGATGAGCGCTAAAATCAGGCAGGGTGGTAGCGTAGCTGACGTAAGTTCCCGCTGAGCGTTAAGTCGGTCCTGAGTTCAGCCAATTGACGGCTGATAAAGGCGCTTTCACGTCCCTGCAAGAGCTTGGTTTGCCACTTAGCGGGTATCTTATCCAACTGTTGATAGAGCTGCTCTAAATCGCCATATTGGCTAATTAAAGTTTGAGCACTTTTGGGACCAATCCCTGGTACGCCAGGGATTTTACTGCTTGAAATCCCACATAATCCCCAGTAATCGATAAGCTGACGAGCTTGCACACCATATTCTTGAGCAAGAAAAGGCATATCCAGCCAGCGTTTTTGGAAGTAATCGCGTATCTGGATTTGCGGTGAAAGTAGCTGACAGTAGCCCTTATCAGTTGAAACGAGCGTCACTTGATGACCTGCTTGGCCTATTTTCACCGCTAAGGTAGCCGCGAGGTCATCCGCTTCATCTTCTGGAGAGGTCCAACTAGGGATCCCTAACTCTGCAAATGCCTTCTCGATAGCGGGGAGTTGTAATGCCAAATCTTCCGGCATTGCTTGACGTCCGGCTTTGTAATCGGGATAAAGTTGGTGTCGCCAGCCACTTTTACGCTGAGGATGATCGAAAACCGCGACTGCGTGGGTCGGTTGGCTATGATGTAGCAGTTGTTTCGCTGCAGAGAGACAACCCGTTAAGCAGTGACTGCCTTGTACGGCGTGAATACGACGAATCAAATTCAGCGCATCAATAATTAACAAATGATTAGTCATAAACGTGGTTCTTTCTAAGGCTGCGCTGTGTCAACGCAGCCTTATAAGTTAGCGGATAATTTTATAGCAAGGTACGTAAGCACTACCGGGTAATTTCATCCGTTGTTGGGCAACGAAACCTTGGAGCATTTCATCCATCCTCGCCATGATATCGCGGTCACCATGGATTAAATAAGGACCATGCTCTGCAATTTCACGAATTCCCACTTCTTTAACGTTACCGGCTACGATTCCAGAAAACATACGGCGTAGGTCGGCGGCCAGCTTCTCAACGGGTTGTTCTTTAAATAGCTTAAGACTCGCCATATTTTCATGCGAAGGGTAGAACGGATGCTGCAGCTCGCTATCAATATGCAGTGACCAGTTAAAGCTGTAAGCATCACCGGTATCGCGGCGATATTGTTTCACCGCCGGCATCGCCTCTTTCATTACGCGGGCGACTTCCGCCGCATCACCAATAATAATACGGTAATGCTTCGTTGCCGATTCGCCGAGCGTATGACGGATAAATTCATCAAGCATAGTGAAGTAGTCTTCACTCTCTTTCGGACCAGTTAAGACTAAAGGCAGAACTTGTTGCTGGTTATCCGGATGCATCATGATGCCTAATAAATAAAGCAGCTCTTCTGCCGTACCAACCCCACCAGGGAAAATGATAATACCGTGGGCGATACGAACAAAGGCCTCAAGGCGCTTCTCAATATCCGGCATGATAATCAGTTCATTGACTAAGGGGTTAGGTGGCTCAGCAGCGATAATCGAAGGTTCAGTCATCCCAATAAAACGGCTATCGTGATAGCGTTGTTGTGCATGCCCGACGGCAGCACCTTTCATCGGAGCTTCCATTGCCCCTGGGCCGCAGCCAGTACAGACATTTAATTCACGTAGGCCTAACTGTTTCCCGACTTCACGGCAATATTGGTATTCAGTCGGATTAATAGAGTGGCCTCCCCAGCACACCACCATATTAGGTAATTCACCGACATGTAAGGCTCGAGCATTGCGTAGTAGCGAGAACACCATATTGGTGATATATACCGAATCGGTCGGCGCGTGTTGTTTCACGCGTTTGTCGGTATTTAATTGCGCGGTAACGAAAACAATATCGCGTAATACGGCAAAGAGGTTAGCTTGCAGGGAACGGATGATCTGCCCGTCGACAAAAGCGGACTGAGGTGGATTAATTAATTCGAGTTTAACGCCACGCTCACGACGTAACACATTGATTTCAAAATCTTTATAAAGTGAAAGGATAGCTTCGCTACTGTCAGTTTGACTGCCGGTATTCAAAACGGCTAATGAGCAATTACGAAACAGCTGGTAAAGATCGCTGCTCGCCGTATCTTTAAGCATATCGACTTCAAGCTGCGAAAGCAGGTCCATTGCTCCTAACGGACTAACATGTGTTATCAAGTGAGCTCCTTAGTATTTATCCAGAGAGTAAACAACATCGTCCTCTACTCTCTGTGTGTGACTTCCAGACTACGGCGTGATGCTTAAGACCATCAACCTCTTTTTAGTATAGCTTCATTATTGTCGCGCTAAGCGGCGGTTATGTGGAGTAAAGTGCTGATTTGTCCGCCATGGATTAATGTCTAAGCCCCCCCGTCGTGTGTAGCGGGCATAGACGGTTAAGGCTTCTGGCGCGCAGAGGGCCATGATGTCCATATAGATACGTTCCACACACTGTTCATGGAACTCATTATGCTGGCGGAAGGAAAGGAGATAGCGTAACAGCGCTTCACGATCAATTTTCTTACCTTTATAGTGGATCATGACGGATCCCCAATCAGGTTGTTGGGTAATAAGACAATTAGACTTTAATAAATGGCTCACTAATGTCTCTTCAACCACTTCATCATGGGTCGCATTACGAAGATAATCACGGTTAAACTGATAATCGTCGACGATGATTGCCTGCTCATCAATCACCTCTCCCGCAAAATCATCAATGGGTTGCGCGTTGAAATCGCTTAAGCGATGTAAAGTAACCCGAACGTCACCCTGCGCACACTGGCTTAGATCACGTATTAAGGTCTGCTCGACGCTCTGCCAATCGCTGAAACGTGTTTGATTAAAGCTATTTAAATAGAGTTTAAAACTTTTGGATTCGATAAGGTTTTTACTGGAGGCTGGCAGGGCGACGTCGCCAATCGCAACTTGCGGAATTCCGTTCTCGTTAAGCCAAGAGAGTTCATAGAGTGTCCAAAAGTCCTCACCATGGAAGGGGAGATGGCTTTCATTCAGTTGTAAACTATCACGGTTTAAACTCCTAGGCACTGCTTGTAAGAGGCTAGGTTGATAATCCGAAATATAAGCGGTCGATTTCCCCAAGGTGAGGTCTGATAAGGTCGGGTGGTTTTCGTAGTCAGCCATTGCATCTGTGCCAAAGTAAAAGGATGATGGACGAATTGTAACTGATTCAGAGTAAGAAATAGAATGATAGATGAGACTTCTCAACAACTCACCGCGTTCACGCAACGTTATTGTCAACGCTGGCAACAGGAACACCAAAGCCCACCGTTTAATGACCAGCTTATTGGTGTCGATTCGCCTTGTCTACTCGCCACTTATGAAAACGGTATCACTTGGCAACCTCAGCCCTTCACATTACCGAAAAATTTAGATGCAGTGTCGAAAGGTGTCGAGTTAATCGTACAACCTTCGGTCGTGGCTTTTTATACGACACAATTTGCGGCGGAGATGCCGGCGACATTCGATGGTAGGTCGCTGACGTTATTACAAGCGTGGAATAGCGAAGATTTTACACTGTTACAGCAAAATCTTGTGGGGCATCTGGTTATGAAGCGACGGTTAAAACATAGCCCAACACTATTCATTGCGACCACCGATGATGACTCGACCATTATTGCCGTCGACAACCTCAATGGTAACGTTATTCTTGAAACCCTCGGTAAAAAACAATTTGAGGTACTGGCACCTTCGCTTAACCAATTCCTAGAAGACTTACATCCAGAGAGATAGCTTTTAATGCTGGTAAGTAAATGAGATTCATCTCATAAGATTGATTTAGATCACAAAAAACACACAATTAATCAAAAAGTAATTTTGTGAAACGTATTTTGAATCAATTGGTTAAGTTTTTAACAATCAATAATCGAAGATTATTAGGAAACGTAGTGTAAAAATCTGGTTGTTAATTACCTTAACTTTGAGAAAATGGACGGGTCAGAAGGATGTAAAAAAGTTCTAAGGATGGGCCCAAGGATGGAACCGCTTTACAGTGAGTGAAGCTTGGAAATAGTTAATTAGGATGATGAACTATTTTCTGAACATTAGGGAATCTTCTGCATAAGGATAAGCTACAAAGGAAATGTAGCTGAGTTCATAGGATTATGTAGTCAGGAAGACACATCCTTCTGGATTGTCGAATCCTATGAATTAGCAGGACGCAGGCAGCGGTAGGATACCGCACTAAATTAGGGAGTATCGAATTTCGGTACTCCCTTTTTTTTCGTTTATTCGCCTAGCTATGCTATGATCCGCCGCTATTAATCACCCATTGGATAAGCGTTTTAACCGTCATTTCTCCTCCGCTCTAAACCTCTCTTCAGACGTTTTTTGACTGTGTCATATCAGCAGAGAGCAATTTCCGAGAATGCCCGTACGCTAGGCGGTTAGGATGAATTTCCTGCTGAGTTTTAGGATCATCTGTGCTTGAAATTATCTATCAAGACGAATGGATTATTGCTGTCAATAAACCGGCAAATATGCTGGTGCACCGCAGTTGGTTAGCTCGCCATGAAACACAATTCGTTATGCAAACCTTACGGGATCAGATTGGTCAGCATGTTTTCACTGTCCATCGTCTAGATAGGCCCACCTCTGGTGTGCTGGTATTTGGCCTTTCTAGCGAGGCAGGGCGTGAGTTATCTCAACTTTTCGAACAGCATCAGATGAATAAAACTTATCATGCGATAGTTCGAGGATGGATAGAGGGTGAAGGGGTAATAGATTACCCCTTACGCGAAGAGCACGATAAAATTTCCGATAAGTTCGCCACGGGTGAACCGGTTACACAATCGGCGATAACGCATTATAAGACACTCGCCAAAGTGGAGATGCCCTATCCCGTTGGGCGATATGAATGCTGTCGTTATAGCTGGGTTGAATTACAGCCTCAAACTGGGCGAAAACACCAACTGCGCCGACATATGTCTCATCTTCGTCATCCTATTATCGGCGATACGGCGCACGGTGACCTGAAACAGAATCGGGGGGCCGCTGAACACTTCGGTTGCCAACGGTTAATGCTGCATGCTTCAACGCTCTCTTTTGTTCATCCTTTTACTCAGCAGCGAGTGACGTTGGAAGCAGAAATGGATGAGACGTGGCAGCGGATGTTGCAACAGTTTGGTTGGACAGATTGATTTATTCACTGGATTACCCAGCAAGACCTTCACTATTTTTACCTGTGGGATGCCATCGCTATGGTGCAATTTTATAAAGCAAAAAAAACAACATCGGTCCGTAAAACCTTTCAGCTCTCGGTAGATGAGCTCGATCAGTTTGGGCAGGGCGTCGGTCATCATCAAGGTAAAGCGTGTTTCGTTGAAGGCTTACTTCCGGGAGAAGTTGGTCAGGTTGAGGTTATTGAGGATAAGCGCCACTACATGCGCGCTAAACTGATAACTTTGTCTAACGCGAGCCCTGAAAGGCGAGAGCCGCGCTGCCCCATTTACGCTAAATGTGGGGGTTGCCAACAGCAGCATATCAGTGAATCTCTGCAGCAACGATCGAAAGCCTCTGCATTAGCGCGGTTACTTAAACCGGTAGGGGTGGAGAAAATCGATGAGGTGATCCATGCAGAGAGTTGGCATTATCGGCGCCGGACGCGGCTTAGTTTACGCGTCGATAACATGGGGCGATTGACCATGGGATTTCGGCGTAAAAAAAGCAATGAGATCGTTTCAGTTCAGCACTGTCCTGTTTTAGTGCAACGCCTCAATACGCTACTTTCTCCATTACACCGCTGCTTATCTCAACTTGAGTCTGTTTCCCACTTGGGGCATGTGGAGCTGGTGGCTGCCGATAACAGTACTGTTACGATGGTGCTTAGACATCTGCGACCGCTGCCGTCAGAAGATATCAAAAACTTGGAACAGTTTTCGCATAATCATTCTGTTTCACTTTTCTTAGCGGATGGGCAGCAACAAACTCTGCTGAGAGGTGAAATGCCGTGGTATGGTATTGACCAGATAAATTTATATTTTAATCCTCAGGGGTTTATTCAGGTAAATGCGAAAATCAATCAACAAATGATTGATAACACTATAAAATGGTTAGACATTAAACCCACTGATCGTATTCTTGACCTTTTTTGCGGAGTAGGAAACTTTACGCTTCCTTTAGCAAGATTCGCGAGTTCAGTCACAGGTGTTGAGGGTTTAGCAGAATTAGTTGCTAAGGCGGAGTACAATGCTCAGCGAAATAACATTACCAATGTTGCCTTTTATCAACACAATTTAGAGCAAGATGTCTCTCAGCAACCTTGGGCAAAACAGGGCTTTACCAAAGTCCTTTTAGATCCCGCTCGCGCTGGCGCGGCAGAGATCATGCCTTATGTGTGTGCGTTAGACCCTGAGTGTATTGTCTACATCTCTTGTAATCCCGCTACCTTGGCACGGGATAGTCAAATTGCCGGTCAGTTAGGATACCGGGTGGTTAAAGTGACTATGCTAGATATGTTTCCACACACAGAACATCTTGAGTCAATGGTGTTGTTTGAACGTCGTTAAGCATTAAGTCTACAGTTATGCGGGAGACATCATGGTTGCAGTAAGAAGCGCACACCTCAATCCGGCCGGAGAATTCGCGGCTGAACAATGGATTGAGAGTTTACATAATATCTCTGAACCAACAGGTAAAACCTTAACGGCCTGTTGGGGCTATTGTCAGGAAAAAACACTCGATCATCCTGCGCAGGCAATTTTGCTGAGTCGCGGTATCGAGATGGTGGAAATCTTGACGACGCTGAGTATGGATTGTGACACCTTATGTGCTGCGCTGATTTTCCCATTAGCTAATGCTGGTGTGCTTGATGCTGAGCAGATTAAAGATGCTTACGGTAATAGCATTCTTTCTCTGGTTAACGGCGTACTGGATATGGACGCCATTCGCCAACTTAAAGCGATTCAAAATGACTCAATGGCTTCAGAGCAAGTGGATAACATCCGTCGGATGTTACTTGCAATGGTTGAAGACTTTCGTTGTGTAGTCATTAAATTGGCTGAGCGCATTGCCTATTTGCGCGAAATGAAAGATGCCCCGGAAGATGAGAGAGTCCTCGCCGCGAAAGAGAGTACTAATATCTACGCACCTCTCGCTAACCGTTTAGGAATTGGTCAACTTAAGTGGGAGCTAGAAGATTATTGTTTCCGCTATCTACACCCCGAGGAATACAAGCGCATAGCAAGTTTGCTTCATGAGCGGCGAATTGATCGCGAGATGTATATCGATAATTTCGTCACACAGATTCGCGACATGATGAGTAAAGAGGGCGTTCGTGCAGAGGTCTATGGTCGACCTAAGCATATCTACAGTATCTGGCGGAAGATGCAGAAAAAGTCTCTGGCTTTCGACGAATTATTCGATGTCAGGGCGGTACGGATTGTCGCTGAACGTCTGCAAGATTGTTATGGTGCCTTGGGGATCGTGCATACCCTCTTTCGTCATTTACCCAATGAGTTTGATGATTACGTTGCAAACCCCAAACCTAACGGCTATCAATCTATCCACACGGTAGTGTTGGGGCCAAAAGGGCAAACGGTTGAAGTGCAAATTCGTACTAAACAGATGCATGAAGATGCTGAGTTAGGGGTCGCGGCGCACTGGAAATACAAAGAAGGTAGTACGACGCCAGCAGGTAGAGGGGCGGCGGGCCATGAAGGACGCATTGCTTGGCTACGTAAGTTGATTGCTTGGCAAGAAGAGATGGCGGACAGCGGCGAAATGCTGGAAGAAGTTCGTAGCCAAGTGTTCGACGACAGAGTTTACGTTTATACCCCTAAAGGGGATGTGATTGACCTGCCTGCCGGTTCCACACCACTTGATTTCGCCTACCATATTCATAGCGATATCGGCCATCGTTGTATTGGCGCAAAAATCAGTGGCCGAATTGTCCCCTTTACTTACCATCTACAAATGGGGGATCAAGTTGAAGTGATCACCCAGAAGCAACCTAACCCGAGTAGAGATTGGCTCAACCCGCACCTGGGTTATATTACGACAAGTCGTGGGCGGGCGAAGGTCCATGCTTGGTTCAAAAAACAAGATCGCGATAAAAATATTCTCGCGGGTAAGCAAATTCTCGATAACGAATTAAACCAACTGGATATCAGCTGGAAAGATGCAGAAAAATATCTGCTGCCTCGTTATAACATGACTTCTATGGAAGAGATTTTAGCGGCGATTGGTGGCGGGGATATTCGTCAAAACCAAATGGTTAACTTCTTGCAAGCTAAGGTTTACAAACCCAGTGCAGAGGAAGAAGATCAGAAAGCCTTAGAGCAACTTACTCAGAAATCGGCAAATAATCAGTCAGCTCGTAAAGATAGCGGTCGTATTGTCGTGGAAGGGGTGGGTAATCTTATGCACCACATTGCCCGTTGCTGTCAGCCGATACCGGGCGATGATATCACAGGGTTTATTACCCAAGGTCGAGGGATTTCCATTCACCGTGCGGACTGTGAGCAGTTAGCCGAATTGATTAATCATGCGCCTGAGCGAATTGTCGACGCGGTGTGGGGAGAAAATTACTCAAGTGGTTATACCCTAGTGGTACGAGTCGTCGCGAACGACCGTAGCGGATTATTACGGGATATCACGACTATTCTCGCCAACGAAAAAGTAAATGTATTAGGTGTTTCCAGCCATAGTGATACACGTAAACAGCTCGCGACTATTGATATGGAAATCGAAATCTATAATCAGCAGGTATTAGGGCGCGTTATTTCTCGGTTGAACCAAATACCGGATGTCATTGATGCCAAACGGCTTCATTAAATTTCTATAAACCACTCTCAGGAGTGGTTTTTTCTTATTAAGAGGTTTTTTATGAGTGATTCATCATTGTCGCAATTATTGTCAGTGATGCAGCGCTTGCGTGATCCGGAGCAAGGGTGTGAATGGGATAAACAACAGACCTTCGATACTATTGCACCCTATACGCTAGAGGAGTGTTATGAAGTATTGGATGCCATTGCGCGTCAAGACTTTACCGACTTGCAGCAAGAACTTGGTGATCTGCTTTATCAAATCGTGTTTTATGCACAAATGGCTACCGAACAAGGGTTGTTCAATTTCGACGATGTATGCCGAGCTATTACTCAAAAATTGATTCGTCGCCATCCTGATGTCTTTACTGATGCTCAGTCGACGCAAGGATGGGAACACATCAAACAGCAAGAGCGTGAACAGAAAAAACAGTTCTCTTTACTCGACGATATTCCTCACGCGATGCCCGCTCTACTTCGTGCCGATAAAATCCAACAGCGTTGTCAGACGGTTGGCTTTGACTGGGACACGCTGGGCCCTGTGGTAGATAAGGTCAAAGAGGAGCTTGATGAAGTGATGGAAGAGGCAACGATGGTTGACCGTAATCCAGAACGTCTTGAAGAAGAGTTAGGTGATCTCCTTTTCGCAACCGTAAATCTGACGCGTCATCTAGGCGCGCGGGCGGAGACTGCCTTACATAAGGCTAACCTAAAATTCGAACGACGCTTTCGTCAGGTTGAACAAAAAATAGTAGAGCAGGGGCTTACGCTTGAACAAGCGTCGCTCGAGCAAATGGAACAGGCTTGGCAACGCGTCAAGGAAGATGAAAAAAAAGCGAACACTCAGGAGTCGGGTGATTGCTGATTGAAATCAACAGAGAGGCATGGCAGATTAGTTATCATCATTGTAATGTGAACATCTAAGGGGGGCGGTGAATGAGCAATTGTGGCACCACAGAGTTTCGGGTATACTGTTTTCCCGTCCTGGTGCATCCACCGTCTTTAAACCTAAACCTTCAGGTTCTGCATGACAACTAACTATATTTTTGTGACCGGCGGGGTCGTTTCCTCTCTGGGTAAAGGCATTGCCGCAGCCTCTCTGGCAGCCATTCTTGAAGCTCGTGGTCTCAAAGTGACCATTATGAAGCTTGACCCCTATATCAACGTCGATCCTGGGACAATGAGCCCGACTCAACATGGTGAAGTGTTTGTCACGGACGATGGTGCCGAAACGGATCTCGACTTAGGCCACTATGAGCGTTTTATTCGTACCCGCATGAGCCGTCGTAACAACTTTACGACTGGACGTATTTACTCAGAAGTTCTGAGAAAAGAGCGCCGTGGCGACTATTTGGGTGCAACCATTCAAGTTATTCCTCACATCACTAATGCTATCAAAGAGCGCATCATTGAAGGTGGCGAAGGCCACGATGTGGTATTAGTCGAAATTGGTGGTACCGTTGGAGATATCGAATCGCTACCTTTCCTAGAAGCGATTCGTCAAATGGCAGTAGATGTAGGACGTGAGCACACGCTTTACATGCACTTGACTTTAGTTCCTTACATGGCCGCAGCGGGCGAAGTCAAAACTAAGCCTACGCAACACTCAGTTAAAGAGTTGCTCTCTATCGGTATTCAGCCGGATATGCTGATCTGCCGTTCAGACCGCGCCGTGCCAGCGAATGAGCGGGCAAAAATCGCGTTGTTCTGTAACGTTCCAGAAAAAGCAGTTATTTCTCTGAAAGATGTCGATTCGATCTACAAAATCCCAGGGATGTTAAAATCCCAAGGGTTAGATGACTATATTTGTAAGCGCTTTAATCTTAACCCACCTGTTGCCGATCTCTCCGAGTGGGAGCAAGTGATTTATGAAGAAGCGAACCCAGGTGGTGAAGTCACTATCGGGATGGTAGGCAAATATATTGAGCTTCCAGATGCTTATAAGTCTGTTATTGAAGCGTTGAAACATGCTGGCCTCAAAAACCGTGTCACTGTTAATATCAAGCTAATTGACTCGCAAGATGTTGAGACTCGGGGAACCGAAGTACTTAAAGATCTTGATGCAATCCTTATTCCTGGTGGTTTTGGAGCACGCGGTATTGAAGGCAAAATTATGACCGCCCAATACGCACGTGAAAACAAAATTCCTTATTTAGGAATCTGTTTAGGGATGCAAATCGCGCTGATTGAATTCGCACGCAATGTGGCAGGTATGCAAGGTGCAAACTCCACTGAATTTGATGCGAACTGTCAATCACCGGTTGTAGCACTAATTACTGAATGGCGTGATGAAGAAGGTAATCTAGAGGTTCGTGATGAGAAGAGCGATTTAGGTGGAACCATGCGCCTAGGTAGCCAACCTTGTCAGCTAACGGATGACAGTATCGTCCGTAAACTTTACGGCTCTAGTACTATCGTTGAGCGTCATCGCCATCGTTACGAAGTTAATAATTTCTTATTAAAGCCAATCGAGAAAGCGGGCTTGCGCATCGCGGGTCGTTCTGGCGACGATCAATTAGTAGAAATTATTGAAAACCCTAACCATCCTTGGTTTGTTGCGTGTCAATTCCACCCAGAATTCACCTCAACACCACGCGATGGACACCCACTATTTTCAGGATTCGTGGGTGCCGCGGTAGATTTTCAAAAGCGGATGGATAAGTAAGCTTTTTGGTGCAGCCAGTGAACCTTTCACTGGCTGTGTGTCTTAGATTTAAGAACGTTAGCTTAACTAGTACTGAGGAACAACGCATGTCCAAAATCGTAAAAATCATCGGTCGTGAAATTATTGATTCGCGTGGCAATCCGACTGTTGAAGCAGAAGTGCATTTAGAAGGCGGTTTCGTAGGTTTAGCGGCTGCGCCATCAGGCGCATCGACAGGTTCCCGTGAAGCACTGGAATTACGTGACGGTGATAAATCACGTTTTCTGGGCAAAGGCGTAACCAAAGCCGTCGATGCGGTTAACGGCCCAATCGCTGACGCGTTAACGGGTAAAGATGCGAAAGACCAAGCTAACATCGATAATATCATGATCGAGTTAGACGGTACTGAGAACAAGTCCAAATTTGGTGCGAACGCTATCTTAGCAGTCTCTCTTGCTGCAGCGAAAGCTGCTGCTGCATCAAAAGGCCAACCTCTGTACGAGCATATTGCTGAGCTAAACGGTACTCCAGGTAAATTCTCAATGCCATTACCTATGATGAATATCATCAACGGTGGTGAGCATGCAGATAATAACGTCGATATTCAAGAGTTTATGGTGCAGCCTATTGGGGCATCAAGCCTGAAAGAAGCGGTACGTATTGGCTCAGAGATTTTCCACCACTTAGCTAAAGTATTAAAAGCTAAAGGGATGAACACTGCAGTGGGTGACGAAGGCGGCTATGCGCCAAACCTTGGTTCGAACGCTGATGCCTTAGCGGCAATCGCTGAAGCGGTAAAAGCGGCAGGTTATGAGCTAGGTAAAGACGTAACTTTAGCCATGGACTGTGCTGCCTCTGAGTTCTATAACAAAGAGACGGGTAACTATGAGCTGAAAGGTGAAGGAAAAACCTTCACTTCTCAAGAGTTCACCCATTACTTAGAAGAGCTGACCAAGCAATACCCAATCGTTTCTATTGAAGACGGTTTGGATGAATCTGACTGGGACGGTTTCGCTTATCAAACCAAAGTATTAGGCGATAATATTCAGTTAGTCGGCGATGACCTATTCGTTACCAATACCAAAATCCTTAAAGAAGGTATCGAAAAAGGTATTGCTAACTCAATCCTGATCAAATTTAACCAAATTGGTTCACTGACTGAAACCTTAGCGGCGATCAAAATGGCTAAAGATGCTGGCTATACTGCAGTCATCTCTCACCGTTCAGGTGAGACTGAAGATGCCACTATTGCTGACTTAGCAGTAGGGACTGCAGCAGGTCAAATCAAAACTGGTTCAATGAGCCGTTCAGATCGTGTTGCGAAATACAACCAACTGATTCGTATCGAAGAAGCGTTAGGTGCTAAAGCAACATTTAATGGTCTAAAAGAAGTAAAAGGCCAAGCATAATCGCTGAATGATGCTATGGAGCCCTCAATAATGAGGGCTTTTTTTTGTCCATAATATAGGTTAACCAGGCTGAAGTAAGGAAGCGTTGACGCGTTCTAACTCGCTTTGGGTAAGTAAGCCATGGGGAAAAAGAAAATATTGATGATCATCTTGGGTTTGCGTGGTGATAGGAAATAAAACCGTATTGATTAACTGTATGGGGATTTCGCTTACTCTTGCTAAAAAACAACTAAACCCATACTCATCATCATGATTAAGTTCTAAGGTTGATAGCTGATTAAGACAGATTTCGCGGGCAAGTCTCGATTTTATATGGCGTTCTTCAAGCAATGCTGTGAGATATTTCATAAGATAAGATGAAGCTAAAAATGTCTCAACCAAATAAAAATTTACCGGTGGATAGGTGCTACTGAGTACGATATTAAGCTCGTTGAAATCTGCGATAAGACTAGGTGGTAACACCAGTAAGGCCACATTATAGGAACTCCCCACTATTTCGATAAGTTGTGTCAAATAGATAATAGTGACGTTATTGGGCTGTAAAAAGAGTGGTGGAGAAAGTGAGTGACCAAATCCAAGCATCGCATAACTATCGTCTTCGATAATCATTATTCTATTGTCAGCGGCCCACTGATAAAGCTGGGCCTTACGTTCCGCACTTAAGCGCGTAGCCATCGGGTATTGCAACGTAGGCATGCAGAGTAGGGTGGCGTCCGTGACCAGTGGAAGATGCGTAACACATATTCCTTCTTGATCAACCGGAACTAAAATAATGTCAAAATTGAATTGCTTGAAAAGCGTACGAATATGAGGTTGGCAAGGCTCCTCAATAATTACTATCGTTTGCTTTCGCTGTTGCAGATAAAGGGCAATAAGGGTTAGCGCCTCTTGAAAACCAGAAAATAATAATAAAGAATCAGACTCAACAGTCATACCACGTGATAATTTTAAAAATCGTTGTAAGTGACTGGCATCGAATGAGGAAATAGAGCGAGAAAAATTGTCATAATCATTCGCCCAGCGCTTAATAAAGTGCGGGGGAAGTTTACAAGTTCGTCGTTGTTCAAGTCTTTGCAGCTGTCTTTCAGTCTCCTCCTCAGGGGAAACAGATAATTCTTTTAAATGACTATCAGCCTGTGGCAGCGTAAATGATTGGGGAGGGATACTATTTTTTATCACTATATAGCCACTGCGTTCAAAACCTTGAATATATCCCATTAACTCAAGCTGTTTATAGACCACCAATATCGTACCACGGGAGACCTTATATTGGTTACTCATGCAACGAATAGAGGGTAAAAGATCTCCCTTATTAAGGGTTCCATTTATTATCATGGAAACGATATCGTTAATTATCTCTTCTTTTACTAATCCTTTAGTCTTGGACATCTCACCCTCATCACTATTACGTTAGATAATAAATGAATTAAAATTATATAAATTAATTATAAAAAGCTATATCGAAAGAAGTATTAATTTTAATGTTTATTTTAATGATAACCGCTAATACGGCAATGATATTTTATCATATCATTAATGTTTTAATTCTTCTAAAGTACTGACATATTTTTAAATTAAAACTGTATCTTGCTAAAATTAATTGTTGAAGTAGCATAAGTGCTGTGGTTTTAAATGGATATTTTAAACCTGTTTCATCATTGGTAATATTTTTATTTGAATAGTTAATAAGGAAAATTAATGAAAGATAAAATTATGTACGGAGTGGTCTATAGTCAAAATATGGTTGGCCAAACCGTAGGGAAAATGAAGGATAAGCTTAGCAAAGAAGATGGTGTGACAGCAATTGAGTATGCAGTTATTGCTGTTGCAATAAGTGCGATGCTTCTGACTGTATTTGGTAATAAAGATGGATCGTTCATCAAAGCTATCACGGACAAATTTGCCGATCTGAATACTAATATTAAAGGAACGATTCCTTAATAGTTTAAAGTTAACCTCTTTAATGCCGATAAAGGAGGTAGACTCCTTTATCGTAATGAGTTAATGATGTTTTACTTGATAGCGGTTATCCTTATCAGGATAGGTTATACAGATATTAGATTTAGGATAATAGAAAATAAATGCGTCCTAATCATACTATTAATTAACGTATTTAAATTTTTTATCGGTAACGAAGAAATTTATCTTTATTCTTCTTTTCTAATTTTTTCGGTAGGGCTTGTCTGTATATTAACTAATTGCGTTGGGGCGGGGGATATCAAGTTACTTACAGTGTTAGGGATGGTGTTTCCACCACGGGAAATACCCGACTTTATATTTTTGGTTACTGTTTCAGGTTTACCTCTAATTTTAATTGTTTTTCTTTTGCACCGCTTCTCAAAAGGGAAGTTTTCAAAGACACTTCCTTACGGTGTAGCAATAATTAGCGGGTATTTACTTAAAGTATTAATGTAAATTAGGGAATAAAGTGAATCAACGGCTGATAATTATAATTTCTATCTTCCTATTTCTTCTAGGTATTGTAGGGATCTACCTCTCTGACTCTGAGGTCGAAACGACTCAACAGCAATCGGAACCGCAAGTGACCTATTTTATCACCAAGCGTGCAATGGCGACCGGTGAACTCCTGACTAAAGATGACTATGATGAGAAAATTGAAACGTTAGCCGCCGACGAACCCTTACCCGAACAGTTAAAAATGGTAGAGGGGCTTTATCTTAAGGAGGCAGTTCAGCCGGGTACTACACTGACTACATCACTCTTAACGAAAGAAAAGCCAGCCGTTACACTGTCATCCGAACTATTTCGTTACACCGTGGATCTTAATAAAAGATATATCAATAATTTAAATGGTTTATTACCTGGTGCTGCCGTAGACGTTTATTTACGATTTGAATCACCAAAAAGAGAGCATGAAAACCGATCAACGATTTATCGCGGCGAGTCGGTAGTAAAAATTGTTAAGATTTTTAAGAATAAAAAATTACTCACTCATGTGATGAAAGGTAAAAAAATATTAAGTGATGATGAGAAAGAAGGTTTTACTCCATCAGGGATATTAGACAAGGATGATGAGAATTATACAGTCGATATTGAACTGACTCGTTCAGATCTAAAGAAGATTTACCAGATTGAAAATAAATACGAAATGATCGTCTTTCCAGCTGAGGTGGTTACAAAAAATAATACCGATACTGGTAACAATACTAAAGGTGTAAGTAATGGGAAGAAATAAATCAGGAAGTGGAAAATATATATCGTTAATTCGGTTGATGTTGCTGTTTTTTTTCATGCTTCCCATTACTAGTCAAGCTGAAACGATCTACCTTTCGAAAGGTGGAGCGAGAACCATCAAGAGTAATACTCCCATTGATACTGTTTTTACGACCGACTCTAATGTCGTTAATTATAATATGATTAGCGATAATGAAGTGGTTATATATGGTGTTGATAACGGCGATGGAGAGATTTTAATCGTACAGAATGATGTGACACGTAATATTAAAGTCACCGTTGATCCTCTAATGGGTAAGTTAACTAAGCAAGTTGAAGACCAATTTGTTGGGTCGAGTATAGGTATTAAAAAAGTAGGTGATAGCTATATTTTGACAGGCACAGCAGCAGATGAAGAGAGCCGAGATGCTATTTATCAAATTGTGGGAGAGGCCTTAGGCCTTGAACGTAGCGAGCTGAAAACTTCTTTTAATAGTAGTGGCAACGGCGACCAATTACAGCAAGATAATATAGGCTACTTAAGTCAATACACATATCGAAAACTACAAAATAAAATAAATTTACCTTTTGCTAATCAGGTCAACGTGAAAATTTCTATTGTAGAGTTAAATAGAAATTACAGCGATGCACTCGGGATAGAGTGGGGCCAGGCAATGGATGTCGGCAGTTTTGTGTTGAATAAATTAAAATTTGATGCAACCCAGCTCACCTCAGTCATTAATGCCTTAGGTAATGAGTCTGTGGCAAGAGTACTGGCTGAACCTAATCTCTCAGTTCTTTCAGGTGAAACTGCTGATTTTCTAGTAGGCGGTGAAATCCCTATCCTAACAAGTTCTTCCAATGGCAGTTCGGTGGAATATAAGGAAGTGGGAATTAAGATGTTGATTGCCGCAAAAGTTGAGAATAGCCAAAAAGTGAGATTAACGCTCTCTCAGGAAGTCAGTAATGTCGACAGTAACAATATTAGTAAAACTAACGAACTGGTTTTACCATCAATTAAGTCAAGAAAATCAAGAACAACCATAGAACTTGCGGATGGTGAAAGTTTTGTACTAGCCGGTTTATTGAGTGAGTCTGAAAAAGAGATTTTGAAGAAAGTTCCTTATATTGGTGATATTCCTGTGTTAGGTGCTTTCTTTCGTTCGACATCTTCGCAACGTGAGCGAACTGAGTTAGTAGTAGTTGCAACCGTTAACTTAGTACGCCCAATTTCGTCGGCACAAGTAACCTTACCTAATTGGCAACGCAGTACTTTGTTAGAACGATATCTCAATATTGGAGGGTCGACGAATCAAACATCTAAAAAATCTGTCGTGGAATTTCTTGAGCAGGGAGGATTTATTTACTAATGCGTATAAGAAACTTTTCCTTAGTATCAGCCCTGGTGCTTTTTTTTAGCTCCATATCACTCTGTTCCGCTAGTGAATATAACTTTCCGATTGTGGGACGTAGCGATATTGAACAGGAAATAGCGATATCAAAATTATTGCCGTTTTATCAATATTTAGGTGGCCAAGTTAAAATTCAGTGGGCAAATCCTGAGTTAACCCCATCCATTACTAAAATTGAAAGTATGTTAGTCAAAGAAGGAATAAAAAAACAGGATATTGTCCGAAACTATATGCTGAGTATGTCGAGCAAGAATCAATCTCGCGATTCAATTTTACTAGTTCTTAATACTTTACACAGCCGCAGTGATTGCCTTACCTATCGTTTAGATATCTCTTCCAAAGCCATGGGAAAAGATAGTTGTGCAATTGATGACAATCTTGATGCGATGAAGATACGGAAATAATCTTTTAGTAGTACAAGGAATCGTTATGTTACTTTTTTCCGAATACACCAAAAATGATGATGTAGCCGAACACACTATTTTGGTTGTGACACCTGATCCAGATAAAATGGATAAGGTGTGCGAGCAATTAGCTATGCGGGATGTGGGTGAAATAAAGCGCTTCGTTGGCAATATCGACATGCTTGAACTCTTTAAAGACACCGCACACATTGATTGCATTGTGTTTGATGCTTCGCAAATAAGTTCGCCAGACAGTGCTACGGAAATTATTGACCTTCAGATATCTAAGAATGTCACCAAAATCGCATTCAGTACTACTGATTCTCTTTTGTTGGCTAATGAGTTTGAAAAGAAAAACATCCTTTACTGCCACTATCCCACACAACTTAATCGACTCGGGGGATTAGTTAATAATACTCATCAAGAGAAAACTGAAGGGAATAATGCTATCCGGATCACTATCATGAGTTGCAAAGGTGGTGTCGGAAATTCAATGCTTAGCTACTGTGCAGCAGAGTATATCGCTAATACTCGACAATCACCTACCTTAATTGTTCAAGGGGCTTACGGTAGTCAAAACTTAGATTTGATTTCTAAAGTGGCAATCTCTAATGAAGTAACCATGCTGCAAAAAAATCTATCAGGATTTTTTGAAGATAAAAATCATGCTTGGCAATATTATAATCCAGTTTATGATGATTATGATTGTATTGTTTTTGATTTTACTGCGTACAATGCAGCCGACGAAAATATTGAAAATGTTCTTACCCATACAGATTGTTTATTATTAGTATGCGATCGAGATATCTCATCATCAAGAATAGCAAAGAAAATTATCGAAGCTAATAATCACTTGATGAAAAGCAATAATGGCGTTAGAAGGATCTATATTTGCCATAATTTACATCATGGAAAAATAAGCGGCGAGATCAGTACTCAAGAAATCAGTGGATTAATTGGAAAACCTGTGGATATTACAATCCCTTATCTTATTAAACCAGGCGATCCATCTCTACCCATAAATTTCAGTGGTAAAAATAGTCACCATCTAGAAAGTTTATGTAATCTCCTTTTGGGTAAAAAGAATATAAATTCTTCATCAACTAGTTTACTAAGCTCTTTAAAAAAATTCACACAGGGACGCTAATGAGTTATGGCAGATAAATTCGATGACGTAGCGAAGCAGTTGAGAGGAATGGTTTTACCTGAGTTAGATATCGATATCATTGAAAACCTTCTTAGTGATCGTACTGCCCTGATCCGGGAAATATCCAAGACTGTACAACGCGTAAGCGTCGAACGAAACCTCTATCTACCTTCCGAAAATACCCAGATTCTCTCGGCAGCGATTGCCGATGAAATTCTAGGTGTTGGGCCACTGCGGGAGCTTATGGAAGACCCAACCGTGAGTGATATTTTGGTGAACGGGCCAGATAAAATTTTCGTCGAACGCAGTGGAAAGTTGGTTAGAACGAATAAACGTTTCATCGACAATCAACAATTGACGGAGATTGCTAAACGTCTTGTTAACCGAGTGGGGCGTCGTATCGATGAATCACAGCCACTGGTTGATGCAAGGATGAGTGACGGTAGTCGTTTAAATGTCGTGATTAATCCCATTACGTTGGATGGTACCTCAATTTCCATTCGTAAATTCAGCACGGTCTCTCGGACGTTAAAGGATTTAGTCAGTTGGGGGGCAATGAATGAGCAAATGGCGAATTTTTTAGCCTTAGCAGTTGGCTGCCAAGCGAACATTATAATCTCGGGAGGAACAGGTTCAGGTAAGACGACATTATTAAATGCATTATCTCGGCATATTAATAGTGACGAACGCATCATTACTTTAGAAGATGCGGCAGAACTGAAACTCCAGCAAGAACATGTTGTTCGATTAGAAACAAAGATGGCAGGGGTTGAAAGTAGCGGGCAAGTGACTATGCGTGATCTGATGATTAACACATTACGTATGCGTCCAGACCGCATTATTGTTGGGGAGTGTCGGGGGGGCGAAACCTTCGAGATGCTTCAAGCCATGAATACCGGACATGATGGCTCGATGACAACATTACACGCAAACTCACCCCGTGATGCGGTGGCTCGGCTCGAGAATATGGTCATGATGGCCGGATTGAATCTTCCTCTAGAATCAATAAGAAGGAACATTAGCTCAGCGGTCAATTTACTCATTCAAGCAAACCGCTTACACGACGGTTCTCGTAAAATAACCCATATTACAGAAATTATGGGGCTAGAAGGCGATACCATAATTTTACAAGATATCTTTACCTTCCAAATTGCTGAGTCTGTTAACGGGAAGGTTCAAGGTAAATTTGTAACGCCAGGTCTCTCAACGAGATCGAATGTTTATACTCGAGCGAAAATGCACTCTAAAGAAAATTATCTTAAGCAAATTTTTGGTTGATGCGATGAAGAGTATATCCTTTACTTTTATTATTCTATCTGCTTTGTTTGCCTTAATGGTTTTTATTAGGGTAAAGAAAACTCGCCATATCTTTACTAAGAGTGCCGATAGAAAAAATACTCTTAAAATGCTACTGGGTAGAGAGTTTTCTACTTCTGATAAACCGTCTTTCAATGAAATTTTTATCAAGTGGATAAATGATAGAGTTGAAAGTGTTAAGTCTGTATTTGTTCAGGATAACTTAATAAATTTCATTAAAATATTAACTGTGCCCATTATTTTTGTATTGGTGGTACAAATAATTAATATCAATTATCTTCATTTTTCAAGTGGCCCCATAGTGGCCGCCCTCACACCCGTTAGCTATTTCGTTTGGTATAAGATACTACTAAAGAAAAGGAAGAAAGAGTTTGAGGTCGATTTCACCGAGTCTATTTCTGCCATCAATGGTGCTATCTCATCAGGGCGAACTTTTTTGCAAGCAATGGATGACTACAGTAAGGGTAACGACAATAAATTAGCTAAGGAATTTGGAATTATCACTCGTAAAATTAACTTTGGTGATAATCCAGAAGTGGTTTTTTTAGAATCTTGGAAAAAATACCCCTATAAAGAATATTATTTCTTTATCGTAGCAATATTATTAAATATTAATAGTGGGGGGCGGCTAAGAGAGGTACTAAGTAAGTTACAGCGCTCACTGGCTAATAATGCTGCTATGGAAAAGAAGATGATGACCCTGACCTCAGAAATGAGGATGGCATCGAAGATCACCGGGGCGATTCCCTTTTTTTTCCTGGTGTTACTGAAATTTATTAGTGAAGAAAACTTTGATTTTATCTTTGAGGACCCGAGAGGGAATATTTTGCTTTACTATCTCTTAGGGAGCGTTGCAACAGGAGCATTAATAATTAAATTTTTGATGAGGAAAATATGATATGAATATTTTCATACTGCTCTTTTCTATCATGGTGTTCGTAGTAGTCGCAACATTCTTGTTCACTAAATATAGAAAATCGTTGATTAACAAAAGTATTACCCTCGTTGATCCTAATGTCCAAGCCCTTAAAATCCAAGAGCATAAAGAGCATTATCAAACAGAGGCTGTGCTTGAACAAAACAGCCAAACGCTGAGTTTATATCGACGAATCGATGGTAGCGTTGTCTTAAAGATCATGCTCGCTTTAGGACTGGCCACTATCAGTATTATCGCGACATATTTATTATCTTGGCAGATGAGTAGCAGTGACTATGTTGTGACGATTATATTGAGCATGGTCATTACTATTATATTACCTAGCATGTTACGCGCGATGTTCGTAAAGAAAAAAGTAAGAAAATTGACTGCTGAGCTACCTTGGATGATCGATCTGCTCGCCGTCAGCATTCAATGTGGTATGACGCCTGAACAAGCCTTTAAGTTTCTCGCCACTAAGATGTCAGGGATTAATCCTGATTTTGTACCTTTTTTACAAAGGTTGGTTAGAAGGACTGAAATGAGTGGCCTAAGTAATGCGCTCTACCACTTCAGTCAGGAGCTTCCCTCCACTGAAACACGTCTTTTCTGTTCCATGTTAGAGCAGAGTTTACAATATGGTTCCTCGCTATATGAACAATTCATGGAGCTTTCAAAAGAAATCCGTGAGATTCAACTTCTGGCAACTGAAGAAAATATTGGGAAATTATCTGCAAAGATGAGTGTGCCATTAATTCTCTTCTTTATGTTTCCCGTTGTCATTATCGTCGCCGCACCAGGCATTATGAGGGTTTTTTCAAATGGTTAAATCAGTGCGCAACCCATTGTTAGGTCTAGCCGTTATTTTATTGTTAACCAGTTGTTCTGGCAGCGATCATTCAACGGGTTCATATAAAAATAATACTTCAACTGCTAATGAACAACTTCTACTCAAAGTCAAAAATTACTCTGGCTTGATAAAAATGAAACGTGAGGAGTTAAAGAAATCGAATAACAATAAGGTCCGTTACGATTTAGCTAATTACTATTATTTATCCCAAGATTACCGTTCTTCGATGTTCTATTTAAAACCATTGCTTTCAACTGGTGCCTCTTCAGAGGTTTATTTGTTGCAAGCGAAAAACCTATCTGAATTAGGTGAGTACAAAAAATCTCTCAGCTTTATTGATATTGCATTGAGTAAAACACCAAACAATGCTGAAGCACTGAATGTAAAAGGGGTTATTCAAGCTCAAATGGGCGATCTTGATAACGCTTTAGTCTCATTTACTCGAGCAAGATCAGGATATAAGCAAGAAGAGGATGTCGTGAACAATATGGCGATGGTATATATTGCGCAAAAAAAATATACCGAAGCAGTACAATTACTATTACCTATTTATTTGCGGGGCTATAATAATTCACAACTCGAGCGTAATTTAGTCTTTGCGCTAGCGAAAAGTGGCGATCTACGTTACGCAAAAGATATTATAAAAAAACGTGGCTTCAGTAAGCACCCTGATTTGTTAGCAACGGATTTATTTAACGTTCAAACTTTTTGAAAATAAATTATGATAAAAGATTTTATAAATAAAATTAAGGCTAATCACGGTGTGATTGCGCTGGAATTCTCATTTATCTACATTATCTTTATAGGTTTCATTTTTATCATTTTCGAAGCCTGTAAAATTATATTTGTTATCACTTCTATGGAATATTCCTTATCAGAGGCAGCGAGGAGAAGTGCATATATTGATAATAAAACGACCAGTGCAAATTATACTGAGGTATTCAAAGAACATTTTTTCAAGCAAAGCGCATTTTGGGATTTTTTTATCGATCCTTCAGCGATAAAAATTGAAGCAAGTTTTTGTAGTACGGTCAATGAGTTGCTTAGGAACAGGTGTTCGTCTGTATATAATGAGCATAAGCGATTGGCTCTATATTCTGTCAGTTATAAGTACTTACCGTTAAAAGCTATCAAAGGGTACAAATGGTCAGAATCGCTTTACACGAGTTTAGACAGCTACCTTACTAGAAAAGTTGTTTATGTTATTGAGTCTTCGAGGTCTAAATGAAAAAGAGATTCTTTTCATTACTTATTGGCAATAAAGGCAGTGTTTTTATTGAGGCAGCCTTTATTTTTACCTTTTTATCGATATTAACCGTGGGATTATTGGAGTATGGCACTCTATTAGTATTAAAAAGCCAGGTTGAAAGAGTAAATTACTCTATTGCCTCGGTGATTCGTGAAAGGAGTGAGTTGTACAGTAAAAATGATGCGTTTACCACGTCAGAAATGAAAGAGATTTATGAATTAACCAAAGCATTGACCTATCATCGTTATGACAAAGAACTTTGTATTCGGATTGAATCAGTTCATTTTAAAGCACAGCAAAAGAAAGTCATCAGCCATCAACAAAGCGAAAATTATGGCTCGTCGCTATGTAATAAACTGAATACTACGCCGATTAGTAAAAAAATTGAATTTTCACCTTTAAGCAGTCGAAACCGTTGGTTGCCGATGTATCAAGTCTCCTTAATTATCCCTACCCCAGCCGGGTCATTAAACAAGCTTTTGAAAAAAGTTGATGCGCTTCCTGAAACGGTTTCTGCTCACACATTAATGCTAGTGAGATAAATAATGAGACGGGTTTTGCTATCTGGATTATTGTTGTTACTCAGTTTCCCGCTTTCGCTCCGTGCTTTTGAGGATAAAGGGAGAGAGTGCTTTATTTTTATTAATAGTTCGATTCCTGAACAATTATCGCTCTTTAATGAGTTTAATCACGAATTTTTTTTAAGTCGGAAACTTCAGGGACAGGGTAAGGTCACTTTTATTAATATTGGGCAGATACCGGTCGCCAATAGTTTTATTACACCGATTATTAACGATAGTCAGGGTATTTGGGTCAGAAAGTTCAAACCCCAGTCACTGCCTGCATTGTATTCAGTGTCTCATCAAAAAGCGCTTGCGCGAGTTATATTTACCACAGGAGAGATCCGCCAATGCTTACAAGGAAAGTAAGACATTTTTTTTTGAAAATTATCGGCGAACAGGGTGGTGTGATGATCTCTTTCGCTATTTTGCTTCCACTACTCATGATGTTAATTGCGTTAGCTTTAAACGCGCCGAAAATGTTTATCGCCAAATCCAAACTCAGTGATGTCGCGGCAGAGATAGGATTGATTGCCTCTTCAAAAAGTTCGGTAAATGAGAAAGAAACGTTCACTGACGACTTCAGGGAACTGACGGTTAACTTTGTGAAAGAGTATTTTCCAGAGAGTACCAAATCACCCTCGGTGAATATCCACTATTCTGAGTCAGGCTCCAATAGTGCCAATAATTCTACGTATAAAACCTATCATCCCACTATCCAACTTGAACTGCCTTTCCCTTTCTATAATGCTGTGTTATCTGCAGGAGAAAAAAATTTCACGCTTTCCTCCTCTCCAATTACGGTAAAAAAACAGGTTGCACGACCTATTGACTTGGTTTTTTTAGTCGATTTTTCGACCTCTCAAGCGTTAAATGGTGGCGTTAAATTGCTTAAAGGAGTAGTTGCTGACCTTAGCGATTTTGTTCTGTCAGCTAATCCAAAATCTAAAATCGCGCTGGTTCCTTACAGCTCTGGGGTCGCAGTGAAATATGATGAGCCAAATCAGCGCGGTGGGGAGAAAGCCGGCTGTAGTGTTCTGTTCGTTCCCAAACCAGATTGGGCGATTGATTATGCTTTCTGGGGAGATAAATACCTTAATTCAAAGTACAAAACTTTGAATGAGCAGCTCTACTATATGGATGAACGTCGTTACAATTATTACTCAAAAAATGTGGCGGGTGCAAAACCTGCTTTGTCGGCTAACACTCTACACAATGAATGGTGCCGAGAGAATCCGACTTATGGTAAGGCGGCTGGCCGTATGCGCTATTCATGCTTTGATAAGCGTTTCCAAAGCCAAGATTTGAATGGCAATGTGTACTATACCGACGATATGTTTACCCAGCGTTCCCAGCAGATTGTGAAAAACGAATATGCCAAGGCAGCCAGAATCCAAGCTGCGCAGGCTAGCGCTACCAAAGGCCAATCTATCGAACAAGATAGCGGCATCGACTACGAAGCGACCCTCCAAAAAATGTTTAGCGATGAAGCAATCATTACTTTTCCAATGCTCTGGGTAAAAAATGCCTCTGATGCAGACTATCGACCTTTTAATCAGATGTGTCACCATACAGGAACATGGACTAATAATAATCAGCTGACAAATGCCAAACTCTCTTCATGGTTGATCGATCTGACCAACGATAAGAAAAAAATCGACGAATTCCAAACCATGCAGGTTGGTGGCTGGACGGCGACGACATCAGGTTTAGTTCGTTCCGTACCGGTGATGATGAAAGGCAAGAATCCACGCAAAGTTTTTGTGATTATCACCGATGGTGACGATACGGGAGCGGCAGAGTTGGTCACGCAACGCTATTTAAAACAATATAAGCTCTGTGATCGAATAAAAGAAGGCATATTGGCGCGTCCCGAAACCAACGCGGAGCGGATTGATATCTATTATGTATCTACTACCAATTCCTCAAGTCGGGTCAAATTATGGCAGGATAATTGTTCTGGTGTAGGCAATGCGGCGTTAGCCAAAAACCGTAATGAAGTGGTTGACCTAATTAAAGGTTATCTCAGTGACGAAATCGGTAATTTTACTGACTAAGCATAATTGGGCATGATCAATCGGGTAACTTCTGCGATAATAGCCTTTTTCGAGCAGAAATTGAGTCTCCATGCTTTACCCAATAAATGAAATGTTCCAAACCTTACAAGGCGAAGGATTTTACACGGGCGCACCTGCCATCTTTATTCGCCTGCAAGGATGCCCTGTTGGCTGCAGTTGGTGTGATACCAAGCACACTTGGGAAAAGTACGCTGACCAACAGCAGCCGCTTACTGCCATTGTTCATAAAACGGCAGAGAGCGAAGCGTGGGCGGATGCCAGTGTCGAACAGTTATTAGCCGTTATTAACGAGCAAGGCTGGACTGCAAAGCATATCGTCATCACTGGCGGTGAGCCCGCACTGTATGATTTAACGGCGTTAACCGAACAGTTTGCACAGCAGGGATTTCAATGCCAAATCGAAACGAGTGGTACGCATCCTATTCGTTGCTCAGCGGCAACATGGGTGACGGTTTCGCCAAAAGTGAATATGCGCGGTGGCTATGATGTGTTGAACAGTGCTTTACTAAGAGCGAATGAGGTGAAACATCCTGTTGGACGTCAGCGCGATATTGACGCACTGGACCTCCTGCTTAGCCAAGTCCCACCTTCATCACAACGCATCATCGCCCTGCAACCAATAAGCTGTAAGAAGGCTGCGACTGAATTATGTATTGCGACCTGCATCGCGAGAAACTGGCGTTTTTCAATGCAGACGCATAAATACCTCAATATCGCTTAACGGTTATTCTCCGCGATACGTACATCCCGCTGTACAGGTTTCTTTAATCATCACCGCGCTGAGTAACGGCAGTTTGGGTTTCATTTGTTGCCAAATCCAGACTGCAAGTACCTCGCTAGTCGGATTTTCAAGACCGGCGATATCATTAAGATAGTGGTGATCTAATCTTTCATAAAGAGGCTTGAAAACCGCTTTTAATTCTGCGAAGTCCATCACCCATCCGGTGTGGGTATCGACTTCACCGGTAATTTCCAAGCGAACGAGAAAGGAGTGTCCGTGTAAACGGCCACATTTATGCCCTTCAGGAACGTGCGGGAGGAAATGCGCCGCTTCAAATTGAAACTCTTTAAATAACGTTGTAACTGCCATGGCGTTGAAAAATTCCGCAATTGATTAGGGGGAAAGGGAGAAGTTTACCGCAAAAACGACTGCTTCTCACCCTTTTACCGCAGAACAGTAAGATCACTGTGCGCAGGGTTAACCAGTTTTATCGATAAGGCTTAGCACTAAAACGAGTTAGTGTATTTAGTTATTTAATATGCTTAAGCTGTCTTTATCAGTAATAATCGTACGGTTACTCTACACTCACTGATCTTTTTGCCCTTGGCACTGGAATACGATAAGCAATGACCACTCAAGCCCCTCAGCTGCCGCTTAGTGCGGAGCAACTTGCCCGCTTACAAGACGTCACCCAAGAACTGACTTCCCATCAACTCGCGTGGATCTCCGGGTATTGCTGGGGGCGTCTTGGTGATGCCTCGGCGGTGTCGAGTAGCCCTGTCGCGGCTACGCCCACAGCGCCGCAAGTCGAACAACCGAGTATTACGTTGATTTCTGCTTCGCAGACCGGTAACGCTCGGCGTTTAGCAGAACAATTACGTGATGATCTCCTTGGCGTGCAGTTGCAGGTTAACCTGGTCAATGCGGCAGATTATAAATTTAAGCAAATTGCGTCAGAAAAGATTGTGTTGGTGGTGACCTCTACTCAAGGCGAAGGGGAAGCCCCGGAAGAAGCGGTGGCGTTCCATAAATATCTGCACTCTAAAAAAGCCCCAGCATTACCTGACGTCCGCTTTGCGGTCTTTGGTCTAGGCGATTCTTCTTATGAATTCTTCTGTCAGGCGGCGAAAGATTTTGATCAGCAATTATCTGCTCTGGGCGCAGAGCGGCTGTTGCCACGTGTCGATGCCGACGTAGATTATGCTCAGGCGGCAGAACAATGGCGTTCAGAGGTTGTGACTAGCCTCAAAAGCCTAGTACCGAGTAGCTCGCCACAGGCCGTTTCACAGGCTGCGTCAGGGACTAGCGATACATTGGATAGCACTCCCTACACTAAAGAGGCACCCCTAAGTGCAATGCTCTCCGTTAACCAAAAAATTACTGGCCGTGAGTCTGACCGCGATATTCGCCATATCGAAATTGATATCAGCGAATCCGGATTACGTTACCAAGCCGGTGATGCGCTGGGCGTGTGGTTCAAAAACGATCCGGCATTAGTCAGCGAACTTCTCGAACTACTATGGATTGAGGGGAGCGAAACCGTCAGCATTGAGGATGCCACCTTATCGATCAGTGATGCATTACGTAGCCGTTTAGAACTCACCGTAAACAGTAGCAAAATCGTTGAAAGTTATGCCCATCTTTCGGGGAATGAGGCCCTACTTGGCTTAGTTAGCGATAAAAGCGCGTTACAGCAGTTTGCACAGCAATGGCCGATTGTCGATATGATCCGTCATGCGCCGACACAGCTTACTGCTCAGCAGCTTGTCGAGCTGCTCCGCCCGCTGACGCCACGACTTTATTCCATCTCCTCATCGCAAGCGGAAGTTGAAGATGAAGTGCACATCACTGTTGGTGTAGTGCGCTACGACATTGAAGGACGTGCACGGAGTGGCGGCGCCTCAGGTTTCCTTGCTGATCAGTTACAAGAAGATGATGAAATTGAGATTTTTATCGAGCATAACGACCACTTTCGCTTACCGGCAGAAGGGGATACACCAGTCATTATGATTGGTCCGGGTACTGGTATTGCTCCATTCCGTTCGTTTATTCAACAACGGGATAATGATGGAGCAGAAGGGCCCAACTGGTTATTCTTCGGTAACCCGCATTTCACTGAAGATTTCCTCTACCAGGTGGAATGGCAGAAATATGTAAAACAAGGACTCCTCACTCGGATCGATCTGGCTTGGTCTCGCGATCAGGCAGAAAAAGTTTACGTTCAAGATAAACTTCGTGAACAAGGTGAGGAAGTGTGGCGCTGGATAGAACAAGGTGCCCATATCTATGTCTGTGGCGATGCTACCCGAATGGCAAAAGATGTCGAAAACACTTTATTAGAGATTATTGCTCAATATGGTGCGATGGACAGCGAGACTGCAGATGAATATTTGAGCGATTTGCGCATTGCTCGTCGCTATCAGAGAGATGTCTACTAATGAGTACAAAATATCCTGGCCCTTTAGTCGTAGAGGGTAAATTATCCGATGCTGAGCGCCTGAAAAAAGAGAGTCATTTCTTACGCGGGACAATCAAAGAAGATCTCGATGACGGCCTTACTGGTGGCTTTAACGGTGATAACTATCTGCTGATCCGTTTTCATGGCATGTATCAACAAGATGATCGTGATATTCGTGCGGAGCGTACCGAGCAGAAGCTAGAACCGCGTCATGCGATGATGCTGCGTTGTCGCTTACCTGGCGGGATTATTTCACCTCAGCAATGGTTAGCTATCGATCGCTTTGCACAAGAGAAGACGCTTTATGGCAGCATTCGTTTAACTAACCGTCAGACCTTTCAGTTTCACGGTATTTTGAAGAAGAACGTTAAACCTGTGCATCAAATGCTGCATGAAGTCGGTCTCGATGCCTTAGCCACGGCAAACGACGTCAACCGTAACGTTCTTTGTACCTCAAATCCGGTAGAGTCTGCTCTGCATCAAGAAGCCTACGAATGGGCGAAGAAAATTTCTGAACATCTACTACCACAGACCCGTGCCTATGCGGAAATTTGGTGGGATAAAGAGAAAGTGGCGACCACGGATCAAGAGCCTATCCTAGGTGAGACCTACCTTCCTCGTAAGTTCAAGACCACGGTAGTGATCCCACCTCATAATGATGTGGATCTGCACGCGAATGATCTGAATTTTATTGCCATCGCGGAAGAGGGGAAATTAGTCGGTTTTAACCTCCTCGTCGGAGGGGGGCTCTCGATCGATCATGGTAATAAAGCGACTTATGCCCGCACCGCGACTGAATTCGGTTATTTACCTCTCGAAAAAGTGCTAGACGTGGCAGAAGCCGTAGTCACGACACAGCGCGATTGGGGCAACCGGACCGATCGTAAAAATGCCAAAACTAAATATACCTTAGAACGCGTTGGGCCTGATGTTTTTAAAGCTGAAGTCGAAAAGCGTGCTGGACTCACTTTTGCCCCTATCCGTCCTTACGAATTTACCACCCGTGGTGACCGCTTTGGTTGGATTAAAGGGATTGATGATCAGTGGCATTTAACCCTGTTTATTGAAAACGGACGTCTACTCGACTATCCAGGCCGTCCGCTAAAAACAGGTATGGCAGAGATTGCGAAAATTCATCAAGGCGATTTCCGACTTACCGCAAATCAAAACCTGATCGTTGCCGGGGTGCCTGAAAGCCAAAAAGAGGCAATTGAGGCCCTAGCGGTAGAACATGGTTTGATGGAGAAGGTGACACCACAACGCGAAAACTCGATGGCTTGTGTGGCATTTCCTACCTGCCCATTAGCGATGGCCGAAGCCGAGCGCTTTCTTCCTGGTTTCATCAGTGAAGTTGAAACCTTAATGAGCCGTCACGGCGTAGCTGATGAAGCGATAGTGATGCGGGTAACGGGCTGTCCAAACGGTTGTGGCCGGGCATTATTAGCTGAAGTCGGGCTGGTAGGTAAAGCGCCGGGGCGTTACAACTTGCACCTGGGCGGAAACCGTATCGGTACCCGTATTCCAGCGATGTACCGTGAAAATATCCAAGAAGCTGAAATACTTTCAATCCTTGACGAACTTATTGGCCGCTGGGCAACCGAGCGTGAACAGCATGAAGGCTTTGGCGATTACATCGTTCGTGCAGGGATTGTTCGTGAAATTGTCGATCCGGCGCGTGATTTTTGGGCCGCAGTGGAGGCGTAATGACTGAGTTCAACTTAGCAGAATTAGTCTTACTCGATAAGAGTGAACAACAAGCGGCCCTAGCGGCCGCTAATCAGCAACTCGACGCTTTGACGGCTGAAGAGCGGGTTGCTTGGGCACTAGAGCATCTTCCCGGTCAGCATGCGTTGACCAGCAGCTTCGGTATCCAAGCTGCGGTAAGCTTACATCTTATGGCGCAACAGTCCCCGAACATTCCGGTGATTCTAACTGATACAGGCTACTTATTTCCCGAAACCTATCAGTTTATCGATAGCTTGCAGCAGCAGTTACAGCTTAATTTACAGGTTTACCGCGCGGCATTATCACCCGCTTGGCAAGAAGCCCGTTACGGTAAGTTGTGGGAGCAGGGAATAGAGGGGCTCGAGCGTTATAATCAACTTAACAAAGTCGAGCCACTGAATCAGGCACTGGAAACACTGAAGGTACAAACCTGGTTCGCCGGTTTACGTCGCGAGCAGTCGGAGAGCCGTTCCCAGCTTCAAATTTTATCGATCTCACGAGGCATTTTTAAATTCTTACCGATCGTCGATTGGGATAATCGCCAAGTGTACCAATACTTGAAGAAACATGGTTTGAGTTACCACCCTTTATGGGAACAAGGTTATCTCTCGGTAGGGGATACCCATACGACGCGTAAATGGGAACCGGGAATGCGTGAAGAAGAGACGCGTTTCTTTGGCTTGAAACGCGAATGTGGTCTTCACGAGGGCTAATGCTCAGCCAAAGGGGGATGCGTTGGAGTCAACAGCTCTCGCAGTAGAGGAGTGAGGATCACCATCAATTGATGGCTACGTTGCGATAAACGATGTGGATAGTGGCGATTGATATAAGTAAGATTATCTTTCGCTGCTTCATCATGCAGTACCGATGCCGTCCCTCCTGCAGCCAAGGTTGTCAGTTTCATCGCGTTCGACGCGGTGATAGATAAATAAGGCAGTCCTGCCTCTTCATAAGCATTGAATGTCCGTGTATGGCTACTCGCTAACTGGGCCGTTAACAGTGGAATGGCATGCTGCTGAGCAATCTGCTTGGCTCTGCCTGTTGTTTGCTTACGCACGGCGGCAGCGGTGGTATGACCACTGAGGAAGGCAAGGTTTTTCCCCGCCACGATATCTTCAATGTCGATGACTAATAGCGTATTTTTGTGTTGATCAACTGACAAACTTTTTACGTAATTGCTTACCCCTTGCAGTGGCGGCTGGGTACCCCCTAATGCCACAAATCGTAAGCTATAGCCATTATGTAGCGAAGCTAAGCGTTTTGCTAACTCCAGCATTAACCCTAAACTGGCAGCATTATTATCGACGCCTTGAAAGCTGAGGCCACCAACATTGTGCTGACGCTGCTGGTCTGTGTAGGCTTGTGGTGTATCGATATGGCTAACGATAACGATCTCTTGAGGATATTTCCCCGGATGTTCGGCCACTAGAGAGGTTGCGCTGAGTGGATGAGTCGTGCCGGGAGAATGAACGATATGTGTTCGATAGCCTAATTGACTAAACTGCTGAAGCAAATACTGCGCGGTGAGAAACTCTGCAGGCGACCCTGACATTCTGCCGGGAAAATAGGTGGCGATATAACGAGTGTGTTGCTCTGCTACCTTACCGGTATCCGAAACCGCTTCGGCATGAACGGCTAAAGGGGCCAGTGAAAACCCGAAGTAAAGTGCTAGCAAGATCGATTTTTTCTTCAATAAACGTAACATTATTAATAGGTTCCACACCGCCACTAAGCCAAGATAATAGCATTGTTTTGCTGGGATTAAGTCGGCAAATTATCTTATTTCCTGATGGGCCACTCTAAAGCAAAAAAGTTGCTAAGCTTATTCCATAAAGTTACTGCTCATTCCAAAACAACATTTCATCTATTGGTTAATAAACTTATATAGTTTAGTCATTGAACGACTAACTTTATTGAGTGTGTGTGGACTACTTACCGCTGTTTGCTGAATTAAAAAACCGCCCGGTTCTCGTAATAGGTGGCGGGGAGATTGCATCGCGAAAAATTGATCTCTTACTTCGCGCGAACGCTATCGTCCATATTGCCGCTCGTGAACTCTCGCAAGAGGTTCAGGCGTTAGTTAATGAGCAAAAAGTCTTTTGGATTGCGACTAAGTACGATGCCGCGCAAATTGATCAGGTTTTCTTCGTGATTGCTGCCACCGATGATTCAGACTTGAATGAACAGGTGTATCAAGACGCTCAACGCAAATTTAAATTGGTCAATGTGGTTGACGACCAAGCACGTTGCAGCTTTATTTTTCCTTCTATTGTCGATAGATCACCTATTATCGTGGCGATCTCCTCAGCGGGTACCGCGCCGGTGTTAGCGCGCTCCTTGCGTGAAAAAATTGAAACCTTATTACCTGCACGCTTGGGTGATGCAGCACAACTTGCCGGAAAATGGCGCGATAGAGTTAAGCAGCGTTTTGAACGTATGGTTGATCGTCGTCGTTTTTGGGAGCGGTTATTTGACGGGGAATATCTGCATCACGCGACATCAGGCAATCTCCCCCAAGCAGAAAAGCTTTTAGCAGACAGTTTACAGCAGCCCATTTCAGCCCGTGGAGAAATTTATCTTGTCGGCGGTGGGCCAGGGGACCCTGGATTGTTAACGCTACGGGGGCTCCAAGTCATGCAGCTGGCCGACGTTGTACTCTACGATCATCTCGTCAGTGACGAGGTTTTGGATCTTGTGCGCCGTGATGCCGAACGTATTTGTGTCGGGAAACGTGCTGGCGCCCATTCAGTTCCGCAAGAAGAGACTAACCAATTACTGGTTACCTTAGCGCTACAAGGCAAAAAAGTCGTACGGTTGAAAGGCGGTGACCCTTTTATTTTTGGTCGGGGCGGTGAAGAGTTGGAAGCTGCGGTGGCGGCGAATATCCCTTTTCAAGTGGTTCCTGGTATTACGGCAGCAGCCGGTGCTACCGCCTATGCGGGGATCCCGTTGACCCACCGAGACTATGCGCAAAGTGCAGTCTTTATCACCGGACATTGTCGTAAAGATGGACGGGAACCGGATTGGGCAGCATTAGCCTTAAGCGATCAAACCCTCGCCATTTACATGGGCACGGTTAAAGCGGCGGAAATTAGCCGTCGTCTGATTGAACATGGGCGTGCTGCCGAGACACCCGTTGCTGTGATCGGCAGAGGGACTCGACAGAATCAACAGGTCTTAACCGGGCGTCTTGATCAGCTCTCAGAATTAGCGGCCGAAGCGCCTACCCCCGCATTGGTGGTCATTGGCGAGGTTGTCCACTTACATAAGCATTTAGCCTGGTTTCAGAAATCATCCGTATCGGTGACTTCCTCTTCAGTGCTAACACCCATTACTTGAGGTATCGTATGGACCAACAACGACTCACTCATCTGCGCCAGCTGGAAGCAGAGAGTATTCATATCCTACGCGAAGTCGCAGCGGAATTTTCCAATCCGGTCATGATGTATTCGATCGGTAAAGATTCTTCGGTAATGTTGCACTTAGCCCGTAAGGCATTCTATCCCGGTAAATTACCTTTCCCGCTTCTGCACGTTGATACCGGCTGGAAATTTAAGCAAATGTATGAGTTTCGCGACCGTACCGTCAAAGAGATCGGCGCGGAATTAATCGTCCATCGTAACCCTGAAGGGGTAGCCATGGGGATTAATCCTTTTGTGCATGGCAGTGCCAAACATACCGATATCATGAAAACCGAAGGGTTGAAGCAAGCCTTAAATAAGTATGGATTTGACGCGGCTTTCGGTGGTGCACGACGCGACGAAGAAAAATCACGAGCGAAAGAGCGTATTTATTCTTTTCGTGACCGCTTCCACCGCTGGGATCCTAAAAACCAACGACCAGAGCTGTGGCATAACTATAATGGTCAGATCAATAAAGGCGAAAGTATCCGTGTGTTCCCACTCTCTAACTGGACAGAACTCGATATCTGGCAATACATCTTTTTAGAGAATATTGAGATCGTTCCACTCTACTTGGCCGCTGAACGCCCTGTGCTCGAACGTGATGGAATGTTGATGATGATCGATGACGATCGAATTGACTTGCAGCCGGGTGAAAAGATTGAACAGCGTAAGGTGCGCTTCCGTACGTTAGGATGCTGGCCATTAACGGGCGCAGTAGAGTCCTCTGCCGAGACATTACCGGAAATTATTGAAGAGATGCTGGTCTCCACCACCAGTGAGCGTCAAGGGCGGGTTATCGATCGCGACCAAGCGGGATCGATGGAAATGAAAAAACGCCAGGGTTACTTCTAAGGATCTGATTATGAATAATGCACTCGCACAACAAATTGCCGATCAAGGTGGCGTTGAAGCGTGGTTGACCGCTCAGCAACACAAAAGCTTATTAAGATTCTTAACATGCGGAAGTGTCGATGATGGGAAAAGTACCCTGATTGGCCGTCTGTTACACGATACCCGACAAATTTATGAAGACCAGCTCTCCTCCTTGCACAATGACAGCAAACGTCATGGTACCCAAGGCGAGAAGCTCGATTTAGCTCTTCTGGTGGATGGGCTTCAAGCCGAGCGTGAGCAAGGGATCACTATTGATGTGGCTTACCGTTATTTTTCTACTGAAAAACGTAAGTTCATCATCGCGGATACGCCGGGACATGAACAATATACGCGTAATATGGCAACCGGTGCCTCGACCTGTGATCTCGCTATTTTATTGATCGATGCGCGTAAAGGTGTACTGGATCAGACACGTCGTCACAGCTTTATCTCAACACTATTGGGGATCAAGCACTTAGTTGTGGCAGTGAACAAGATGGATTTGGTCGAGTACAACGAAACCACGTTCAACGAAATCGTTCAGCAATATCTTGATTTTGCAGAGCAATTACCAAAAGACCTCGATATTCGCTTTGTCCCCGTGTCGGCTTTAGAGGGCGAAAATATCGCGGCGAACAGCCAGCACATGCCCTGGTACAACGGCCCAACGCTCTTAGAAATTCTTGAAACGGTTGAAGTAAAACGCGTGGTTGAGGGGCAGGCGATGCGTTTCCCAGTCCAATACGTTAACCGTCCAAATCTCGATTTCCGTGGTTATGCGGGGACTGTTGCCTCAGGTACGGTTTCGGTGGGACAAACGATTAAAGTCTTACCCTCCGGTGTCAGCAGCCGAGTCGCCAAGATCACTACCTTTGACGGTGATTTGCCACAGGCTTCTGCGGGTGAAGCGGTGACATTAGTTTTGGAAACGGAAATTGATATCTCTCGCGGCGACCTATTAGTTGATGGTGATGCACAATTAAGTCCAACCCATGCAGCTGAAGTTGATGTAGTTTGGATGGGAGAGAATGCATTACAGCCGGGACAAAGTTACCAGATCAAGGTTGCTGGTAAAACCGCACGTGCGGTGGTGGATCAGATTATCCACCAAGTTAATATCAATACTCTGGCTACCAGCGAAGCAGAGAGCCTGCCACTGAATGCGATTGGGCGTGTAGCCTTAACTTTCGATGAGCCATTAATGCTCGATCCTTACGCTGAAAATCCGGTGACTGGCGGCTTAATCTTTATTGATCGCCTAAGTAATGTCACCGTCGGCGCAGGCATGGTTTACCAGACACGCACGCTTGATGCCGCAGCATCGACCGGGCAATTTAGTGCTTTTGAACTCGAACTTAATGATCTCGTACGTAAACACTTCCCTCATTGGGATGCAAAAAATTTGCGAGATAGCCTTAAATGAGTCGGCAAGCTGAAAATATTGTGTGGCATGACCATGCTGTGACGCCAACCATGCGTGAAACGCTGCACCGCCACCGCGGTGCAGTAGTCTGGTTTACCGGGCTTTCAGGTTCAGGAAAGTCGACCCTCTCGGGGGCAGTGGAGCAGGCTCTTCATCAGTTAGGCATTAGTACTTTCCTGCTTGATGGCGATAATGTCCGTCAAGGGTTATGCCGTGATCTTGGGTTTAGCGACAGCGATCGCAAAGAGAATATTCGCCGCATCAGTGAAGTGGCAAAGTTGATGGCAGATGCTGGACTGATCGTGTTGACCGCCTTTATCTCACCGCATCGCAGTGAACGGCAACTGGCGCGTGAGCTGATTGGTGAAGAGCGGTTTATCGAAATATTTGTCGATACCTCTCCCGAAACTTGTGAGGCACGCGATCCTAAAGGGCTCTATCGTAAAGCGAGAGCGGGTGAGATCAAAGATTTCACTGGGATCGGATCCGGCTACGAAGCTCCGCTCTCACCGGAATTACGTGTCGATGGCGAACAATTGGTTACAAAACTCAGCGATCAGATCATCACTCTGTTACGTGAGCGCGCTATTATCGCAGCTTAACCCTTTAAGGATAAGTTACGATTGTTATGCCAGACCCCGTTATGACCCGCCCTTCGTTGACTCAAGAGTGGCCCTCAACACTTGTTGCCGGGGGCTGCTTTGGCCTTTTTGCTTATTTCCTCGCGATACTTTCCCCATTCATTGCATTCGGTGCCAGCGTCCTATTTTTTTTCCTCTATACTTGGCCTTTCTTTTTGGCGTTATTACCCGTAGCGGTTTTTTCAGGGATGGCGATATCAGTCTGGCAACAACAAAAGATCTTCTTAACTTTTCTACTCACACTACTTTTAGTGGGTGGCAGTTTCTGGGGACTCTTTTATGCATTTGTCGGCTGGTAGAGGCCTAGCGAACTGACGGCATTACCTGAAAGTTGTCAGAAAACGCTGACTTGCAACAGGTTACAGTGGAGTCAGACGCTAACTTGTGGGAAGATTAGCGAATCTGTTGGGGGGAAGGATGGGTAAACTCACTTTATTGCTACTTATTTTACTAGGCTGGTTACAATATTCGTTGTGGCTGGGTAAAAATGGTATCCACGATTATAGTCGTGTCAGCGAGGAAGTTACGCAGCATCAAGATGCTAACGCTAAACTCAAAGCGCGTAATGACCAGCTGTTCGCTGAAATTGACGATCTGAATGGCGGTTCTGAAGCTATTGAAGAGCGTTCACGAGATGAACTTGGGATGATACGTCCAGGTGAAACCTTCTTTCGCTTAGTGCCTGAACAGAATCGCAACGCCGTAAATAATTCGGCATCAGGACAATAACAACGACGAAAATTGATGATGACAACCGTTTCAACTACGGGAATTATTGCTGTGCTCCCTGCTGCCGGTATCGGCAGCCGCATGCAATCATCTTGCCCAAAGCAATATCTCTCTATTGGCTCCAAAACACTTCTAGAACACAGCATTGCGGCGCTAATTGATCATCCAGCAATTCATGGCGTCATCGTAGCGTTGCATCCTGAAGACGACCGTTTTCAACAGCTTCCTATTGCTCGCGATCCACGTGTTAGGTCAGTCATTGGTGGTGCAACCCGGGCTGAGTCGGTGCTCGCGGGCTTATCAGCCATCGACACCAATGCTGTATCTTGGGTACTGGTCCATGATGCGGCACGCCCATGCTTAGCACGTCAAGACCTTGAACGGCTCATTGCATTAACCACTCACTCTACCGTGGGTGGCCTATTAGCTACCCCGGCGAAGGATACTATGAAACGGGCAGTCAGTGCGGAGCAGCGCGTGCAACACAGTGTGGAACGGGCCGACCTTTGGCATGCGTTGACCCCCCAACTCTTCCCGCTATCGCTACTTAAACAGTGCTTAGAGCAAGCGCTTCAACGAGGTGAAGAGATTACTGATGAATCCTCAGCCTTGGAACTCGCTGGTTATCAGCCAATGTTGGTAGAAGGACGCAGCGATAATCTAAAAGTGACGCGTCCTGAAGATCTGGCGCTAGCAACATTTTATCTTTCTCAACAACACCAATAGGAACATCATAATGCGTATTGGCCACGGTTTCGATGTACATGCTTTTGGCGGAGAAGGCCCGCTAATCATTGGCGGGGTACGTATTCCTTTTCCACAAGGTTTTCTCGCTCATTCTGATGGCGATGTTGCCTTACACGCGTTAACTGATGCGCTACTCGGTGCGGCCGCCCTGGGGGATATTGGTAAACTCTTTCCCGATACCGATCCGGCTTTTAAAGGTGCCGATAGCCGTGGACTCCTGCGTGAAGCATGGCGCAGAGTCAAAGAAAAAGGCTATACCCTAGGCAACGTCGACGTCACCATCATTGCGCAAGCACCGAAAATGCTGCCACATATTCCGCAGATGCGCGTCAATATTGCCGAAGATTTGGGATGCCATATGGATGACGTCAATGTCAAAGCGACGACCACTGAAAAGCTAGGCTTTACGGGCCGTGGTGAAGGCATTGCCTGCGAAGCGGTCGCGCTACTGGTTAAGGTTGCTAACTAATGGAGTCGACCCCACTGCACTGGCTTTTCGGTAAGCCAACCGCGACAGGACTGATTAAACAATCGGCCAGTGACTTCCGTGTTATCGAAGATCTTGGCTATACTGCTGATCAGCAAGGTGAGCATTTACTTATTCGGCTACGTAAGACGGGATGTAATACCCGTTTTGTGGCTGATGCGCTGGCAAAATTTTTAAAAATTCCTGCTCGAGAAGTGAGCTATGCCGGAATGAAAGATCGTCACGCTGTCACTGAGCAAACGTTCTGTGCACGACTCCCAGGTAAAGAAATGCCTAACTTGACGCACTTTGTGCTTGAAGGGGTGGAAATTCTGGAGGTCGCACGTCATCAACGTAAAGTGCGTGTCGGCGGCTTAGCGGGTAATTATTTTGAATTGATCGTCCGAGATGTTAGCGATATAGCTAGCGTTGAACAACGCTTAGCCATGATTGCCGAAAAAGGCGTACCCAACTACTTTGGAGAGCAGCGTTTTGGACGAGATCGTCACAACCTTACGCTTGCAGAACAATGGGCATCGGGCGAAATCCGAATTAAAGATCGCACCAAGCGTAGTTTGCTTCTCTCCGCGATACGCAGTGACATCTTCAACCAAGTGACCAGCGCACGTCTCGCTGCACAAACGAATCTTACGACGCTATGGTCGGGAGATTGCGTGCAATTAACGGGGCGAGGAAGTTGGTTCGTTGTCAGTGAAGATGAGTTTAGTGAGACATTTGAGCGTGTGCAGCAAGGTGAATTACGAATTACTGCTCCTTTAGTGGGTAAGGGCAATAGCGTTGTAACCGGTGAGGCCGCCGATTTCGAACAGCAGCAGCTAGCCACGCAGCAAGCGTTTATTTCACTTCTTGCTCAAGAACGTGTTGAGGCGGCACGTCGTGCCATGCTCGTTTGTCCGCGAGACATGACGTGGTCTTGGGTAGACGGTCAGCATCTCAAGCTTAATTTTTGGTTGCCAGCGGGTAGTTTTGCAACCAGTGTCGTTAGAGAACTCGTTTTACAGGGAGATATGATTGAGGATCCTGCTGAGTAATGATGACGGTGTCTTAGCACCCGGCATTCAACAGTTGGCTGAAGCACTGCGCGATGTAGCAGTCGACGTGTGCATTATTGCTCCCGATCGTAATCGTAGCGGAGCTTCCAGTGCATTAACCTTGGATATGCCGTTACGTACTTATCGTTACGATAATGGTGACATTGCTGTGCAGCACGGTACGCCGACAGATTGTGTCTACCTTGGTGTGAATTGCTTAATGACGCCAGCGCCTGATATCGTCATTTCTGGCATTAATGCTGGTCCTAATCTTGGTGATGACGTCATTTATTCAGGAACAGTTGCCGCGGCAATTGAGGGCCGCCATTTGGGTTTGCCAGCACTTGCGATCTCGCTCAATGGTACTACCCACTACGACACTGCCGCTGAAGTTACCTGTCAGCTTTTGAATATACTGGTCAATCAGCCGCTGCGCTTAAGCCCGGTACTCAATATCAATGTACCTGATGTACCTTTAGCCGAGATAAAAGGCTGGAAAGTTACGCGCTGCGGTTATCGACATCCTGCGGATAAAGTGATTACCCAATGCGATCCACGTGGGGAAACCTTATATTGGATTGGGCCGCAAGGTAAGCCACATGATGCGGGTGAAGGGACCGATTTTGATGCGGTAGAAAAAGGGTATGTTTCTATCACTCCCTTAGGTGTTGATCTGACTGCATACCATGCAGTATCCCAATTATCAGAATGGTTAGGGAATGTCGAGGGCCAAGTCACATGCTAAGTCGGCGTGTAGAGATGTTACTTGATTACTTACGTCAGCACGGTATTGCTGATGAATCGATTTTGCGTGCCATCTCCTTGGTTCCGCGTGAGCAATTTGTCGATGAGGCATTTGAGCACAAGGCTTGGGACAATAACGCATTGCCGATTGGCTATGGTCAAACGATTTCTCAACCTTATATGGTGGCGAGAATGACCGAGTTGCTAGGCTTAACGCCCTTTTCACGCGTATTAGAAATTGGGACAGGATCGGGCTACCAGACCGCGATTTTAGCCAATTTGGTAGAGCATGTTTACTCAGTCGAACGGATAAAAGGTTTACAGTGGGCAGCCAAACGACGCCTTAAAAATCTGGATTTACATAATGTCTCGACTCGCCATGGTGACGGCTGGCATGGCTGGGTCTCGCGCGGGCCTTTCGATGCCATTATTGTCACGGCAGCTGCGCCAGAGATTCCTCTTGAGTTAGTGGCGCAATTAGCTGATGGCGGGGTGATGGTACTTCCGGTGGGTGAAGAACAGCAATTTTTACAACGTATACAGCGTATTGGTGATGAATTCACCGACGATATGATAGAGCCTGTAAGGTTCGTCCCGTTAATTCCAGGTGACCTGGCTTAACGTTTTCCTGACATCGTCTCATAGCCTGTCTTGGCGTTGCCTGCTACTATTGGACGATAATTTCATTTAAGTTGTTTACAGTCCGAATTAGGATGGTAACACCAATAGCCGTAAGCCTTATGGGGGAATGAATGAGCAAAGGAAGCAACCGTATTAAATATCGCCAGATGGCGCTCGCCTCATTGATTGCTGCCAGCTTGGCAGGATGTAGTTCAGACAGCAGCGATTCACAAGCGCCAATCACTGCAATTGGCGCAAGCGGTGGGGCACCAGCAGGTTCCACCCAACGCGCGGCTGCACAGTATCCGACGACTTCTACTACGGTCCCCACGGCGCCGAGCTCGATTGCCGCACAACCTGTGCAAACTGCACAACCTGTTATGCCAGTCCAAACTACACAGCCCGTTCAATCTCGCCAACAAGCTGTTAATAGCCAACCTGTAAAGCTACAGAATGGTAAAATTGTCTATAACCGTAATTATGGGAATATTCCTAAGGGTAGTTATAGCGGCAGCACCTACACTGTTAAGCGCGGTGATACATTATTTTATATCGCATGGATTACTGGTAACGATTTTCGCGATCTTGCGCAAAAAAACAGTATTGCAGCGCCTTATAGCTTGAATGCTGGGCAAGTGCTACAGATTGGTAATGGAGCTGGACAACCCATAACGGGGCCTAATGAAATTAGTAAAGCAGATAATCTCTCTTCTACTAACAATAGTGCAAATAATGTTCAGAGAACCGTTCCCAAACAGGTTGCACAACAGCCAATTGTTACGTATTCTGAAGATACTGACGAGCAAAGCAGCAATAATTCTGCTCAATCAGGCAGTAAATTATTACCGAGCAAAGCTGCTACAACCGGAAGTGCTGCCGCGCCAATTGTGGCGCCGACAACCACTCCAACCGTCAGCAGCACCACCAGTGCAGCGCCAATCACAACGTGGCGTTGGCCGACAAAAGGAAACATTATTGATGGTTTCTCAGCGTCGGAAGGTGGAAATAAGGGGATCGATATTGCGGGTTCTCGTGGTCAAGCAGTGGTCTCCACAGCAGCGGGTAGAGTCGTGTATGCAGGTAATGCCTTACGGGGCTATGGCAATCTGATTATCATCAAACATAATGATGATTACCTCAGTGCCTACGCACACAACGACACGATGCTAGTGAGAGAGCAACAGGAAGTCACTGCCGGTCAGAAGATTGCCACCATGGGCAGCACAGGGACGAGCTCGGTAAGATTGCACTTTGAAATTCGTTATAAAGGAAAATCCGTCAATCCGTTGCGTTACTTACCGCAGCGATAGATGCAGGGCCTTCTGGCTCTGCCAGGACCAGGAGGCATCAAAATGAGTCAGAACACGCGTAAAGTTGAAGAGTTACACGATATTGACTACGACGATCAAGAGAATGTAGCTTTTGAAGAGCAGAATGCGACCAGCGATTCTAAAGATGATTATGAAATTTCTAGCGCTGAAGAAGAGCTCTTCTCGCCGAATTCATCCCAACGGGTCCTGGACGCTACGCAGCTTTATTTAGGTGAAATTGGTTTCTCGCCACTGCTTACCGCAGAAGAAGAGATCCTTTTCGCACGCCGTGCACTACGTGGAGACGTGGCGTCCCGACGTAGAATGATCGAGAGTAACCTCCGCTTGGTGGTGAAAATCTCACGTCGTTATAACAATCGTGGCCTACCATTACTCGACCTGATTGAGGAAGGCAATTTAGGGCTTATTCGTGCAGTAGAGAAGTTTGATCCTGAGAAGGGCTTCCGTTTCTCTACCTATGCAACCTGGTGGATCCGTCAAACGATCGAGCGGGCTATCATGAACCAGACGCGTACCATTCGTCTGCCTATCCATATCGTTAAAGAATTAAATGTGTATTTACGTACCGCACGTGAACTAACGCAAGTTCTGGACCACGAGCCAACTGCTGAAGATATTGCGCAGAAATTGGATAAGCCAGTCGAGGATGTCAGTCGAATGCTTCGCCTTAATGAACGTATCGCATCCGTTGATACGCCAATAGGTGGTGATTCAGAAACCTCATTACTTGATATGATTTCTGATGACGACGACAACTCTCCAGAGTACACCAACCAAGATAACGATATGAAACAAAGTATTGTTAAATGGTTATATGAGTTAAACGCTAAGCAACGTGAAGTCCTTGCACGTCGTTTTGGTCTACTCGGCTATGAACCTGCAACTTTAGAAGATGTCGGTCAGGAAATCGGATTAACACGTGAGCGTGTTCGTCAGATTCAAGTCGAAGGTCTGCGTCGTTTACGTGAAATTTTAGAAGGTCAAGGTTTAAGCCTCGATGCACTGTTCCTGTAATCAGTAATTACGTCATAAAATAGCCATCTTCGCGATGGCTTTTTTTATGTCTAAGAATTAAAGCAGAGTTTTGAGGCGATAGATCCATTCCAACGCTTGGCGAGGGCTGAGCGTATCAGGATCGAGTGTTTCTAAGGCTTCGATCGCAGGAGAGGTTTCTTCAACGAGAAGCGAGAGTTGATTCGTTTCTGTCCCTGCGGCAGTAAATTGGGCGGGTTGTGCCTCTAATTCTCGTAATTTTTGCCGAGCTCGTTTAATCACTTCTTTTGGTACACCGGCTAACGCGGCAACTGCCAGCCCGTAACTCTTACTGGCCGCGCCTTCGCTTACGGTATGCATGAAAGCAATACTGTCACCATGCTCCCGCGCATCGAGGTGAACATTCTCTACACCTGCTATTTGACTCGGCAGCGCCGTCAGCTCGAAATAGTGGGTAGCGAATAGCGTTAATGACTGCAATTGGCTGGCAAGGTTCTCCGCACAGGCCCAGGCCAGTGATAACCCGTCATAGGTTGAGGTACCCCGACCAATCTCATCCATCAAGACTAAGCTATGACGCGTGGCATTATTGAGAATATTAGCGGTTTCGGTCATCTCGACCATGAAGGTTGAGCGGCCAGAAGCCAAATCGTCGGCGGCCCCCACACGAGTAAAGATCCGATCGATTGGGCCGATCGTCACGGCTTCGGCTGGAACATAACTCCCTACCCAGCTCAATAATGCGATTAACGCGGCTTGACGCATATAGGTACTTTTACCACCCATATTTGGACCAGTAATGATGAGCATGCGGCGTTGAGGCTGTAACATTAAGGGGTTGGCGATAAAGGGTTCTTTAAGCACCTGTTCAACCACTGGATGTCGGCCTTGGGTGATGTTGATCCCTGCTTGCTCGGTTAATTGTGGGCAAACATAATGCAAGGCTTCGGCGCGTTCAGCTAAATTTGTTAATACGTCCAATTCAGCGAGCGCTGCAGCGCTTTGCTGGAGATCAGCGAGATGCGGTAACAACTGGTCGAAGAGTTGGTCATAAAGCGCCTTCTCCAACGCCAATGCTTTACCTTTAGAGGTCAGAACCTTATCTTCATACTCTTTAAGTTCAGGAATGATATAGCGTTCGGCATTTTTTAGGGTTTGGCGGCGAACATAGTTAATTGGCACTAAGTGACTCTGTCCTCGACTGACTTGGATAAAGTAGCCGTGTACGGCGTTATAGCCCACCTTTAAGGTATCAATGCCTAAACGATCGCGCTCGCGGATCTCTAAGCGATCGAGATAATCTGTGGCTCCCGCCGCTAAGGCTCGCCATTCATCCAATTCTTCATGATAGCCTTCGGCAATCACGCCGCCATCCCGCACTAATACCGGCGGTGCTTCCACTATGGCATGGTCGAGAAGCTCGCGTAGTGCCGTAAATTCACCACTGCGTTCAGCTAAAAGGTTGAGAGAGCGACCAGAGGTCTCGGCCAGCAGTGCTTGAATATCAGGAAGCTGATGAAAGGCATGGCGCATACGGGCTAAGTCGCGAGGCCGTGCTGAGCGTAAGGCTAATCGTGCAAGAATACGTTCTAAGTCACCGATTTGATGAAGTAGCGGCTGGAGCGATGAGACTAACGGCTGTAATTCGCTAATGGCCTGTTGACGGGCGGTAATGATAGCCGTATCGCGCAGGGGAGTATGTAACCAACGTTTTAACATCCGGCTGCCCATAGGCGTTACCGTGCGGTCGAGAACGGAGGCCAGGGTATTATCTGTTCCCCCTGCAAGATTCTGCGTGATCTCTAAATTCCTACGCGTTGCCGCATCCATGATGATGCTGTCTTGCTGGCGCTCCATGGTGATACTACGAAGATGTGGGAGTGCCGTACGCTGAGTATCTTTCGCGTATTGTAATAAACAGCCGGCAGCGGGGAGGGCAAGGACGGCTTGCTCAACGCCAAAACCTTGTAAGTCTCGGGTACCGAACTGCAACGTTAGTTGTTGACGAGCAGTTGCTAGGTCAAACTCCCAGATAGGCCGCCGACGTAAACCCCGGCGCTGTTCAATCAATGCAAAGGCAGCGAAGCCTTCTGGATAGAGCAGCTCGGCAGGATTAGTACGTTGTAACTCTGCCGCAAGGGCCTCCTCGCTTTCTGCTTCCGTCAACAGAAAACGTCCTGAACCAATATCCAAGGTGGCGTAACCAAATCCTTGCTGAGTTTCATAGACAGCAGCCAGTAAATTGTCTTGGCGCTCATTCAATAAGGCTTCATCACTGATCGTACCTGGCGTCACGATACGTAACACCTTGCGTTCTACTGGCCCTTTGCTGAGTGCGGGATCGCCGACTTGTTCACAAATCGCCACCGATTCACCCATTTGAACTAACTTTGCCAAATAGCCTTCGACCGCATGATAAGGTACCCCAGCCATTGGAATGGGTTGGCCCGCGGAGGATCCCCGTTTGGTTAATGAGATGTCCAGGAGTTGGGAGGCACGCCGCGCATCATCAAAAAACAACTCATAAAAGTCACCCATCCGGTAGAACAACAAGATATCAGGGTGTTCAGCTTTTAAGCCGAGATACTGCTGCATCATGGGGGTGTGGGCGGCTAAATTCGCGTTGTCATTGGTTGACATAACTTATATTCCATCGATTTGAGGCTAATAGTGATTTTTTTATTCTTATGACGTATCACTTAGCTTTTTAAAATTACCGCAACGCTTGCGGACAGTATTGGGCCTAAAAATAGGGCATAAAGCGGGTTAGGGGCAATTGTACTGAACAAAAACGTCATCCACACTACGCATAGTAAGTATTTTATCGTAGTTACCAATAGGTTGTCGCAGATAAAAATGAGAGCAGTATCGTAAAGCTAACTCGCTATAGATCCTGCAAGGCGCTCATTAGTGAAATGACGTAGAGCAGGAGATGACAAGCTGATTGTTACCTTAAAAATGGGAGAAGGGTTGGTCAGTTGGGAAAATCTATCTTGTAGGTACCTACCTGAATGGCTGACGTTATTAAAATGCCCCCGTAACCCAGCCCCTGCTTCGAGGTATGTTAATAGATAACAACGAGAAACTGACTGAGCGACACTGGGCCATTTCGAACGGACTTCGTTTGTTTACTTAAACCTTACGCTATACCTTACTTAGCTTTCCGTATTAACTAAGGGTTGTGTCAAAGGAAAACTGCTTTTGTCTGAAAGAATAGGTAATTTTTCCTCCATTATAAACTCATCATCTACATTAATTTTTACATAAAACTATGCAACGCTCAGTGAGGTTAAAGGGATAGTAGTCATAGATATAAAAAAATTCAATGCTAGCGAAGCTTATATTAAGGTATATCGGCTTAGTTTCAGGGAAGAGTTTCGGGATTAATAAGATTTTATACAGCCTAGGTGTTTTTTTAGAAATAGAGCTCTTGTTAAAATTATCGTTTCTGAGGATTATAATTTAGAAGTGATATGTTTATTCATTATATGAGAGAGGGAGGGAGTATGAACAAGGAAAAATCTCTTCGCCTTTTAACTTTAGGTGAAATAAATCTAGGGAAAACCGTTTTCGGTAACTCTATTCAATGGAACAAAGTATGGGTTCATTGTGATAGCTATCTCCCCTTTGGTTTACAAGGGAAGTTCGTTGGTATGTCACCAAATGGCGAAATATATTTTAGGAAAGAAACATATCTTAAAGATTTCTCCTTATCTTCAAGGGCTTCCCAGCATTTTTTTATGCATGAAATAACTCATGTTTGGCAGCATCAGCACGGGATGTGGGTGAGGGCTAGAGGGCTTTTTAGTTGGGCTACAGCTTATCAGTACACCATCGTTCCTAATAAAAAATTAAGTCAATATAGTATGGAGCAACAGGCTCAGATTATTGCTGATTATTTTCTATTAAAAAATTATGGAGTGAATGGTTTAAAAAACGAAATTGGGCGTCAGGCAGGTTTTCAAGGTGTACTGGATAATAATACCTTATTGCTTTATAGGAACATTTTACCTGAAACAATTTTATAAGGGGTTGATATAATGAAATGTTTGATGGTGTTTTTTTTCGTGATTATACTGACATCCTGTCATCTGAATGATACCCGTACAGAAATTCATCGGGCTAAGGTGAGCATAAAAAATAAAATAATTTGTATTACATTACCTGATTCTAAAGATGAGAGTATTATCCAGTTAAATATAAATGAAATAGGTAATGATAGAGGAATGGCAAGTAAAAATATAAAAATGACAACTGACTCTATTGTAGAGGCCGATCAATGCTTGCCGAATTATGGTTTTTATTTTGAGAAAGGAAGGTCATATGTTTTTTCTGTCGATACAATTAAAGTAAAAGAAGGGCGTAAAATTAAAAATGGGAATAGCTATAATGTTACATTTTCCGTTGAGGATAATGAAAGGGAATTAGAAGTGAAAAATATCGACTAATGATAATCATAAACATCATCAATACTCAGTGTTCTAATTTTTTACGTTAGTTAACCTTATTCGTGTTGTCGGTAAAAGTTCAGCTCACTGTGAATGTGAAGAGCACAACGTTGAGCCGCTCCCTACCTGTCGCGAACACGAAGAGTGATCGAGCAGGACAGAGAAGACTTACAATGGTTTAGCGGTGCAACAAATGCTAAATCAAGCGAGCACAACCGGAATTTAATTTTTTATTCCTCTGCCTAAGTTATCACTCATCGCGATTCCAAATTGTTATCAATACTTAATTAATCCGCCCTTTGGTGACGACCCTGCAACGACGGAACGTAATAGTGATGTGGTAGAGAAGGGAATGCGTTCCCCTTCTATACCCGCCATCGGGCAGCGGGGTGGGTGTCAGGGAGCCTATCACTGTGTTGAAACAGTTTTTGTCGTAGGCTTCCAGAATGATAAGCGGTTTTATATCGTCCACGGGATTGAAGCTCGGGTACAACGTAATCAACGAAATCTTGATAGCTTTGTGGGTTAAGAATACGAGTTAGGTTAAACCCATCAATATCTCCCTCATCAATCCAATGAATCAAGGCATCAGCCACTTGACTAGGATTCCCGACAATAATGGGATAGCGACTTCCTAACGCATGTTGTTCAAGGATCTGCCGACGTGTCCAGCCGTTAAAGGTTTGACTTACAGATTGAATGGCACGAGTGTCGCCACTATGGATGGGTTCATCGAGTTCAAAGGCCGAGAGATCAACACCGATAGAACTGGAAAAATGGGCGATTCCCGCTTCTGGGCTGGCATAGTGTAAATAGCTATGATATTTCTCTTTAGCCTCCTGTTCGGTTGCCGCCACGATCACACTTATTCCCATAAAGATAAGAATATCATTAGGATGCCGACCGGTAGCGACTGCCGCTTGCCGCAATCGCTGAGATTGAATCTTTAAGGCGCTCGGAGAGGCCGCATTCACAAAAGAGCACTCTGCATGTTGTGCCGCAAAAGCGATCCCTCGCGGCGATGAACCCGCTTGAAACAACAGTGGGGTACGTTGGGGAGAAGGGCTACTCAGATGATAACCCCGTACTTGATAAAACTCACCCTGGTGATCAATTTCATGGATTTTCTGGGCATCGGCATAGCGTCGGTGCGGTTTGTCGGCTAAGAGCGCATCATCTTGCCAGCTGCCTTCCCAGAGTTGGTAGACAACATCGAGAAATTCGTCTGCCTGATCGTAACGACGGTCGTGATTCATTAACTGAGTGTGACCCATAGCGCGTGCTGCACTATCTAAATAGCCCGTCACAATATTCCATCCGATACGACCTTGCGTCAGATGATCGAGTGTTGAGAAACGTCGCGCAAAAGGATAGGGGGCCTCGTAGCTAAGATTCGCCGTAACCCCAAAACCCAGATGTTCGGTAACACTTGCCATGCCAGAAATTAACAAGAGTGGGTCATTAACGGGTAGTTGAATAGATTCACTGGCGGTGATGCCTATTCCCTGTTGATAAACATCATAAACACCAAGAATATCGGCAATAAACATCCCATCAAATAACCCTTTTTCGAGCAAACGCGCAAGGTCAAGCCAGTAGTTCAAAGAGTTAAATTCAATGGAACGATCGGCAGGATGTGTCCACATGCCATGGTGAATATGCCCGACGCAGTTCATCGTAAAAGCGTTGAATAATATTTCTTTAGTATTCATATCGTGCCTCGGCGTGGCGGTAATACGCCGTTTAGCACGTAATTACCGATGATGGGGTATTTCCAGCGTACGGGGTCATGGAGGGTATGGGTGCGTGCATTACGCCAATGTCGATCAAACTGGTTTTCCGCAAGACTTGCACGGGTTCCACCCAGCTCGAATAAGAGATTAGCCGCTTCTAATGATATCTCGGTTGTCCAAGCACGTGCTTTGGCTACCGCGACAGAGGCTTGCGCGACATGGTCAGCATTGCTCTCTTGTTGAGCAATATCTACGGCTTCACCGGCTAAAGAGAGTAAGGCCTCGCCCGCGGTCAAACGCGCCGCCAAGCGACCAATACGATCCAACGTGAGGGGATCCTTGGCGGCGTATTCGATCTGGCTATCCGGCCAAGGCCTCGCGCGTTCTCGTACGAAGGGTAATAGCTCGTTGAAGGCTGCGCGCGCGATACCTTGGTCCACTGCGGCATGCATAATTTGGGCAAAAGGGCCAAGGGCAGTTGGCCGTGTAAAAGCGGTATGAAAGGGGATAATATCTTGTGGCGCGATGACGACATCACGAAATTGGACACTCCCGCTTGCGGTGGTACGTTGACCAAAGCCAGTCCAATCGTCAATAACGGTTATACCGGGAAGATGTCGAGGAACAAACACAAGATATTCATTACCATCCTCTCCTTGCGCTAAAGTCGGTATTCGATCTGCAAAGAGCGCACCGGTAGCGTAGAATTTATCGCCATTCAGGTAGAGGGTATTGTTCCGTGAAGTGAATGCCGTTGACCGGTGATGAGCCGCCGTTGAACTAAACTCCGCTAGAGCATTACCTAAATGAACACCTGCGAGGACCTCTGCGTAGAGGCGTTGTTTCTGTTCAGGAGTGCCATTGAGACGGAGGACTTCTAGGGCGTAGAAATGATTCTGTGGAATTTGTCCGATAGCGCTATCGGCTTCGCTAAGCGTCACGAATATCTCCACTAGTTCTGCGGTAGAAATTGCTATTCCCCCATAGGCCTCGGGGAGCGTAATTGCCCCAAGCCCTGACTGAAAATAACGGGCTAATGCAGTATGGGGTAATTCACGATGGCGGTCTCGGTAGGCAGCACCCTCGCGAAATTGTAGGGCCAAAGAGTGTGCCACGTCTAAAGCTTGTTCGGCGCTGGTGATCCGATTGGCAAGGTGTTTCGGCATAATGGTCATCTATCCTCCAGCTATATCCAAGCGTGACGGGCAGGAAGCGTATTGTTCAAGTAATAGTCACCGATAGCGTGCTGTTTCCAACGAATGGGATCATGTAACGTATGGGTTCGTGCATTACGCCAATGGCGGTCGAGACCATGCCGCAGTAGTGTTGCGCGGCTTCCTCCCCACTCTATTAACTTTTCACTGGCGCGTAAGGCGATCTCAGTAGTAAGAATTTTTGCCTCGGCTACCGCTATGGATGCTTGCGCACAGTTTTGAGCGTTAAGTGGAACCGCAGCGATACGGTCGAGTGTTTTCGCTGCACGAGTTAACACGGCATTGGCCGCGCTCAATTCGGTGCTCAGTCGTCCGACATCGGACAGTAGATAGGGATCTTCTGCATTACGTTCTACGGCGGCATCTATCCATGGGCGAGAACTTTTGTGAATAAAGCTGAGTGCATCGTTAAAGGCCCCTTCAGCGATCCCGGCATCAATAGAGGCTTGGATGAGTTGAGAGACGGCACCCCGTAAAGTGGGCTTATCGGGACTAGGTTGAGTAATGATCCAGTCGGGGTGGATTAAGACGTTAGTGAGTTTCACTGTTCCACTGGCGGTTGTGCGCTGGCCTATGCCTGACCAATCATCGATAATTTCAATACCCTTATCGGGTAACGGAATAAACACCATGACCGGTTTACCGTGAAAATTTGCCGCAGTCACGAGCGTATCAGCAAATAATGCGCCGGTTGAATAGAACTTCTCACCACTAAAGAGCAAACCAGCTTTCGTCTCGGTAATCTGCGCTTGTACCTCACGGGTATGACGACTATTTTTCTCAGGCCCACCATTACCAAATCGCTTTCCTGCAAGAACACCTTGTAAAAGATGTTGCTGTTGAGAAGGAGAGCCTTCAGCAAGAATAAATTGAATGATTCCAAAGTGGTTTTGTGGAATTTGTCCCAGTGAAGGATCACTAGCGGAAATAGTACGAAACACGTCGGCAAGCGTCTGAAAGGAGAGTCCAGCACCACCTAATGTTTTGGGAATTGTGATACCGCCTAATCCTGACTCTGAAAACTGTTGTAAGAGTTCAAGCGGATAGAGGCGTTGCTGATCACGTTCAATGGCGCCTTGTTTGGCTTGTTCGGCAATATGCTGCGCGACAAGCAGTGCATCCGCGCTATTTTTAAAGACGTTAACGCTTTTTGTCGCAGTCTCACTAGGAATCGTCATGATTGCTATCACCACCAGAATAAATATCAATGATTCTCACGCGGTGTAACACGTAAGTTTATGAGAACCTAAGGTAGGATTTGGATAGTAATTACAACAATAAACCAAGTAAATAGAATCACTTATGATATCTTTAGCATTCTAAATCATCTATTGAGCTAAGCCGGTGGTGTCCTAGATAAGGGGCCAGTCGGGAATGACAGTTCACTAGCTGCCAGGAAAAGTGGAGATTGCTAAGGGCAAGGTTTACCCAGCTGTTTTCATTGATCAAAAACTATGTCAGTTTATGAGTCTACTTAGGCTTTAACTAATGAGACGGTTTTGAACGAAATTATCATAGCAACAGTCGGGCTTATTACCGGTATGACCACCATAATGTTTGGTTTTGGCGGCGGCTTTGTGGTGGTACCTTTCGTTTATCAACTTTCTTTACGGCAACCGGCTATCGCCCCTAATGCGCTACATATTGCCGTGGCGACCTCAGCGGCGGTGATGATTTTCAATGCGGGATGGTCAACTTACATCCATCAACGCCGCGGAAATTTGTCCGCTAAACTTCTATTCCCTCTAACGCTTTTTATTGGCCTCGGTGCAGTGATCGGATCATTATTGGCGGGACTCTTCAGCGAAGCTACGATTCGCCACCTTTTTGTCCTCTATATGCTGGTCACTATTTTTGATTGTCTTTTCAGCCGCTACTTTCTTCAAGGGAGCGAGGCCCGCGCCTTATCGATGCTGACTAAAACGGCTGGTGGCACGGCGATAGGCATCGTAGCGGCCATGCTAGGAGTGGGGGGGAGTGTTATGACAGTTCCGCTGCTACGTAAACATGGCTTCAGTATGAAGCACTGTATCAGTCATGCTAATCCACTTTCTCTTCCAGTAGCCTTATGCGCAACCCTTGCTTACATAATGAGTGGCTGGGGGAAAATCCCAGAACACGGTTTTATGGGTTACGTTAGCCTGAGTACTCTCGCTATTTTAATCATAGCAGGGGGGCTAGGGATCTCGATTAGCCAGCGTTATTTTCCAAAGATCCCCGATAGGTGGCATGCCCGGCTTTATGTTTTATTGTTAATAGCGGTACTGGTGGCAATGCTGGTGTAAACCTCCAGTCAGTCTATGCCTAACTCTCTGGATAGCCTGGGAAATTACGGCCATAAAAGTTAAAGGTTTATCGGCATAAGTGAGTTACATAAGAGCACAGGAAAAGATGAAAAAACTTGGTCTAATTGGTGGTACAGGTCCATAGTCAACACTGCTCTACTATCGTAAATTTGTTTATCAGGCTAACAAGCGTAAAGGCGCATTATTTTTTCCTAAATTAACGATCGATAGTGTCAATGTCTACGACGTTCTGGCGATGTGTGAGCAACAAGATTACCGTGGATTAGTAGGTTATTTGGAGCAAGCAGTTCAGAATCTGGTGGCTGCAGGTGCAGAAGTGGTCGCCTTAACCGGAAATACGCCGCATATCGTATTTGATGCGTTGCAGGACCGAGTTTCAGTACCTATGGTCAGTATTATCACTTCGGTTAGCCAAAGGATTCGTCAGCGAGGTCTCCGCACTGTTGGGCTGATTGGTACTGGTTTTACTATGCGAGCGGATTTCTTCAAAAAACCGCTCAGGGAAGCAGGAATTAACGTTGTTATCCCTGCTGAGCATGAGATCACCTATATTGCCGATAAGATCCATGATGAACTTGAGCAAGGCATTATTGATCTTGAAACTAGAGATGAATTTATCGCTATTATTAAGAGAATGGCAGAGGAACAGGGGATTGAAGCCATTATTTTGGGCTGCACCGAACTTCCATTACTGTTCGATGGAATAAGCTTGCCTGTCACGCCGTTGGATACTGTCGAGATTCATATTGACGCGCTATTTAACGCTCTCGAGCAGTGAGTTTATTAAGGAGCACAGGAAAAAATGTGCTCCTCTCCAGATTTATTGAGGCCGCCATAAATCCATTCGTTGCGCCTCGGAAATACCGTAATACGCTGAAGGCCCTCCAGCACGCAGAAGCGGCATCGCCTCGACGGTTTGGTAAATACCTTGGTTGTCTAATAATGAGGTATCGATATGAATCATCACCACTTCGCCCAATACCAACCAACTTTCAATAGGTTTATCGTCGGTATCTCGCAGTTGAATCAATTGAGTTAGACGGCATTCAAAATGAACTGGGCTTTCAACGACCCGATCAACGTCTACGAGTTGGCCTTTTTCGGATGATAATCCCGCTAGGGTAAATTCATCTTGATCATGTGGTAGCGGGGCAGAGGTTTGATTCATTGCTTGCGCTAAGGGCTGTGTCACCAAATTCCATACAAACTCTTTGGTTTCGGCAATATTCGCTACGCTATCTTTCCATCCGCTACTGGCGAAACCGATGATAGGTGGATCATAGTTGAAGAGATTGAAAAAACTATAGGGTGCCAAGTTTCGTTGGCCCGCTTTACTGCACGAGGATATCCAGCCAATAGGTCGCGGCGCAATAATAGAATTGAGGGGGTCGTGGGCCAAGCCGTGACCCTGTTTGGGTTGATAACTGTGGGTTGTTCGGGTCACTGTTACGTTTCCTTTTTAGCACTTAAAGAGTAACAAAAGTATAGTGCAGACTGAAATCATAAGGCTAGTTGGAGCGAATCTATTCCCAAGGCATAAAACTATTGATAATGCTTTGAAAGTGAGCCAACTGCTCTGCATGGGGCGAGGGAGACGCTAGCGATAAGATCACTACATTTTTTTTGTAACGGTTAACCTCAGGATGCAGCGGAAGATGAATGAAGGCACAATATTGTGTAAACGGACAACCTTCATATAAAAATTTGTGTGTCTGCTGAATGATCGCACATTGTGCCGGTCCCAAGGTCGTAGGCGATGAATTCGCTTCTAAACAAAAGTCTGGGACTTGTCGCTGCATCTTTTCTACCTCTTGCTCGACGAATTGCGGTAAATCTTGGTTATCGGCTAAACGTCCGTGATTAATAATAATTTGATAGGTGACACCCTGCTTATCGATAAAATACAGCTGATGCACACTGCGGTTATCGAGGGGGACGGGAGTAAGAAAGTATCCGTCGGCAAATGGGTATTTAGAGGTTTGACCTTCCATGGTTAATCTTCCTTAAAGTAAACAATAAGGCCCGTCTTGCTCAGACCAAGGCCATTCGATAATAATTCCCCAACCTAACGCTTCCCACCAGCAGCCAAAGCGTATCAATGTGGGGGGACGATTAGGGGTAGACCAGCATTCAATAACGACTCTGCTAGCCTGCGCCATAATCTGCGAAGGCGTGTAGATGGATTGCATCAGCCGTGGTGTATTTAGGCCATAGAGATGGACAAACAGTTTATCGGGTAAAGCTGTACCAAAGAGCTCAGAGACGTCAACCTGCTTATGGTGATAAATACGGTGGGCATGGTTCCAAGCAACGTCGTCGAGCGGAAGTGGATAGATACTGCAAAAATGGGGGGCTAAACAGTCGACATAACAACTGGCTAATTGAAAATGTAGGCCGCACTGATATTCAAATTGCTGGCGTGTCCGCAGGGAGCCAAGCCTTTTCCCCTCTCTTGGAGGCTCAAGAGAGTGAGGCAGCCCTAATAACGCCTTAACATGTTCTCGCGAGAGAAATTCTCGTTGAATCCACACTAAGGGAACGTCGCCAGCCTCCTGTGCCGCGAGACTGTGATCGTGCCAAATCCGTGGTACATCGTCGCGAGTGTAGTGATGCCATAATGCGGGGAGGGTAGGATGATAAATATCGTACCCCCAACTGAATGCGCGCAGGGAAAGGGTGATTTCTTCACCCTCGAAAAAAATAGTAGGGTCATTACCGACTTCAGTGACAAAAGTGCCTTGAGTAAAAATAAATCCCGCGACTAAATAACTGCCTCTTTCTAAGTGTACGCTGGTGGATGCACGGTTAGCGAGAGTCGGTAACCCTTCTGCATTGAAGCCATTGAAGGTTACACGACTTGCCTGCTGGGCAAAAACAATCTGTCCTTGTGCAGTGTAATGATAGCTGGGAGGGTAGCTGCTCATCACTGGCTTTTCACTCTTTTGGTAAAGCTTAGTTAGCGTTTCAATCAGGTAATTATCCCAATGGTGCGCAAATAAGCTATGGGCATCAATCTGTAGAAACCATTGTTCCTGTCGAAATAACTTATCACAGAGTGCACGAGCAAAGCCTGCTCCCTGAGCTTGTTGATAAGGCATCATAATCAGTTCAACTAGTGCTTCACACCCCTCAAGTCGATAAACCTGGTATTCAGTGATTGAGGAAGATTCGACCGGTTTCCAGCCTTGTGACACAAGTCGATTACTATCGTTATCGTCTTGCCAACAGATAGCAATGTGTAATCGACTCGGTTCCGCTGCTTCAGTCATGAGGCTATCTAGCGTCTGCCAGAGTTCTGGATCGCGATAGCTGGCGATATTAATGAAAATGCGATTATCCATTATGACGTTACTCGATAGTAAACTGGATTTCTGCATAGGCGGTGAAGGGGCCGGCAGCCGGTGGACTTTTCAAGCCTGGTCTCAATACTGCCTGCCAAGAAAAATTAGCATCGCCGTTACTCGCGATATTGTTTAGGGCTTCCCCCGTCGTCCCATCGACAAAAAGTAGATTTTTATTACTGTCATACATCGAAATACGGAGTCGATCATCTTGACCTGCAGCATCGGTAACTTTTATGGCTTGGTGGTCACTACTCGGTGTTTGTGTACTGACCGAGGCACGGGTAGAGAAGCGTTGATAATCACTGCGGCAATTAATTTTAAAGTTGATATCTCGATAAACGCCTGAGGCTAGGCTGCTCGCATTGACACGATCGAAGTCGATAGTCTTACTCGAGTCCAGAGTACAAGTTGGGATACTCTTAAGAGTGATGGCACCTAAATTTAACTGCATTGAGTAATTGCTTGGCGTTGGAGTAAAAAGATAGTTATAAGCAACTATTCCCAGTGGTAGCAGTTGTGCGCTAGCGTTGCTCGATAGCGAGAGCGTTTCAGCGACTTTATAGAACTCTAGTCGGTAGGCTGAGCCAGGTTCATAATCGAATGTGCCTGTAGGCAAATTATTCTGGAACACCATAGTTTGTTTTTTCGGGTAGCCTCCATATTTTCCGCTACCATTGGTCCACAACACTTTTACCGCAATACCAGGTATATCAGTCGTATAGATTTGATTGCTAATCTCGCGATTTGCAAGATAAGTCAGTTGTCGTCCATATTCAGTCCCCCGATAGCAATCGTTATAGCCAATATTCGCCGTGATGGGTAAGCTATCGATTCGTGCAAAGGGCTGGTCTAAGCTCACGGGTGCATCAGCATCAATGGTTAAGGTTTGAGCCGGAATGGTCACAGTGGTTGGGGTGCCTCGAGCTATGTAGCAGGCGGCGTAGCTGTAGTTAGTCACAAACATGAGTAATAAAAATCCATATAACCCTTTCATTCTAAAATTCCTTCTTCAAGCGTGATCAGGGCGATTAATTCGCGCGGAAAACGTCGGCTAACCTGTTGATAATCGAGCCCAATACTGTGTTCTGCGAAGAATAAAAGCAGACTCAATGGGCTACTTGGCTCGTAATAAGCGAAGTTTTCACGGATTTCGCGTAATTTCGCTCTTGCTTCACTGCGGTACGCTAAGCTGTCCAGGGGTAAATGACCGTCAGTGATAAGCGGTAAACTGGGGGCGTCATCATTGTGGAGTAACACTGCATGTTGCTGACGCTGATGAAACTGACAGAAAGTATTGAGTAGTGCAGAAAGATGAGGGAAGGAAAGTGATTCGGTACCCAAACTACTAGGCATTAATAGTGCTAGCTGATTAAGTTGGTGTTGCGCGTCGATACAGGTTTGGAAAAAGCTGAGATGGGAAGCATAATGTTGCTGCAGGCGGGCCTTATCAGCCGAGGACAATGTGTTATCTCCAACTATCCATTGTTCGAGATTTGACAGGCAACATCCTTCTACTTCAGTAGTGGGGAAAGTGTAGCGTCGTAGTTCTGCGACACACCCCTCAATATCATCTAAGTCAGATAACGCGTTACTGCGAAATTCCGGGACATATTCACCTTCATCATCGCACTGTGGGTGTAATGCCTCCGGCCAACGTTTGAGCAGCCTAATTAATAGTGCGATGCCCTCTACGACAGCCGTCATCCCATGATGGGCTATATGCGCTCGGATAAGCAGAATAATCAGGCGAATATCTTTAGTTTGGGTACTTAAACGCTCAAGATCAGGTAATAAGGATGACCACTTGATGATTGGTGGGGATTGTATAAATGTGCCGTATTCAATTGATTGTGTTGAAGAAACCTGTTGTTGTAAAACTAAAAAATCAGGGTGGTAATCAATAGCCGGGCCGCAAGGTGACTCATCATTAACAGGGTCATCCAGCCATGAATATTTTGCGAAAATAGAAGGTAAAGCTGACATATTCTCTTCCTTGAGCCAATGCCGCGTGTTCACTAGTCGGCGCTAAGACGTGAGGTATAAATCATTCCTAATTGCGGAATATCCGTCGCTTCGTGCATTAACCAAGCATCGAAGCCGAGTTGTCGGTTACCCGAAAGGGTTGTCGAAAGTGTGTGAGGGACGGCGAGAACAAGATGTATATCGTAATGGTAGTTACCTCCTGTAAGGCGTTGGATAGTGTTGGAAATAGAGGCTAATTTCGGTTTGTCGGGGTGTAGACTGCAATATTGTTCATAACTTAAGGGACCACACCAAACCTTGAACCGGTGACCGGATTGGTAACTGGCTTCACCTAAGACAGCATTGATCCCTAATTGAGCCTGATGCGTTAGCTGACTCTGTTCTTTACCATTAAGATCAATCCAACCAGCTTGGAACTCTTCAATTTCGAAAGGTAGATGAAATAAGGCTTTAAGTGTCGAAACAAGGTCTTGCGGGGCGCAATTCTTACGTGCTAGGTGAAAAGCGGTGGAGAGTAACTGATGCTGCTCTCGCACTGGGGAAAGGGTATCGGATAACGATAACCCCGTTAAACAGCGAAGGTAAAAAGAAAACCGATCCTGAGTGGGGCGATCTAAGGATGCAGTATCTTGCGCGGCATGCCAGGCACGAAAGAATATCGCCATGCTACGGTGATGAAAGAGATCGATAAAGTCTATCAGTGCACTATCTTGCTGCTGAAAACGCGTTAACGCTAATTCTGAAAAATGCAGTGGCAACGGGCCCTGTGGCCCCCATACCCCTAGACTGAATAACTTGATGGCCAACTGATTCCTTTGCCAGCACATCGATGCCACCTCGCTGGCGGGAAACGCGAGGCTAACCGCTTGGCTTAATCGAAAGTTCTCCTCCTTACAGCTTAATGCATTGCCAGGTATAGGATTGTCCTGAGCAAGTGCTGAGAGTTGGCGTAACGTAGCGAGAAAGTTAGTGGCCCATGGCGTATCAAGGGGGAGATATTTTAAGGCTTTGGGTAAGAGAGCTGAAGATTGAGATGAACTCATAATCTCCCCCGTTGGCCAATAATTGCAGGCCAGCAATGCAGAGTCCCTCGTTGTAAAGATAAGAGTTCCATTTCTACAAAGCTATTGATAGTAGAATGAGTTGAGAGAAAGAGTGCGATAACGTGGCCAAATAAAAATGGACTATGACTCGAGAATAAACTCTCATCCACGGTAAGCTGGCATTTTACTCCACGGCTATTAAGTAATAAGTCATCTTGAGCTAATCGTTTCACAATGGGTTGGCAAGTCAAGCTCACCACACTGCGGATTATACCGTCAGAAAAATTATCTCCCTGACGTAGAAATAATTTTAATCTTTCTCGTAACTGCGTTGCGTTCTCTATCGGTTGATCGGTATCAAGAGGTTGATAGGTGCACTGTAAAAGATTAATCAATTTCCACGCTGAATCAGAATAGGCGAGTGAATCATAACGACGGCTGATAGCACTGACAAAAATCGCCCCTTTAGCCGGTATACTCTCCTCCAATTGAAGGTCATATCCTTCGTCATTGGGTTGTGGCAGCTTGCTTGGAAGATGGCGATTCGAGACTAAAGCGTCAATATGTAAACTTGCTAATCGCGGTGAGTGTGGGGGCTGTGACTGATCGACAAGACTGAGCCACACACCGCACTCTGTCGAGTGGCGCTCAGTTATATCGCCGATTAGGTGTGGGGTTCGCTCGACAGAAAAATAGCGGCCCTCATTATTTTCGCTGGTGACCGGTCCCTGATATAAGGGAGAGAATTTCGCTAAGAGTTCTCCTTCACTGCTAAAGCCGCTTACAGAACTCACTAAGCACACCTCATAGTCGGCAGGGCGAGTACGATCCACAATAATAGGGTGCTTTAGGGTGTTAGAACGCACATTCACTCTATCGACTTTGCCGGGAAAGAGATTAATAACCGGAACACAATGTAGACTAAAACGTTCAGCGTTAATGACCGACACGAGTTCGGCAGGAAAACAATCAAGTAAGAGTAAGATATCAAGCTGACTATCGTGACAGTGGTGTAATGCCGTGACGAGAGGTTTGATGGTAAAGAAATAAAACTGCGAGCGACAATCGAAAAAATCTTTTAGACATCGATAACCATGATGACCTTGCCATAAGGAAGAAGTTGCGGCGTAATTCTTGGGGTGGGCATCGACCAACGGCCCTGTGAGTTGCTTAGAAAAGTGCGCGCTGTATGAGGGAGACTTCACAACAATCCCAGAATAGTGACAGGCAATCAGCTCAAATAAATGGGAAGAAACTTGTTCGTCCCCTTTTAGGTAGATAGGAAGCTCATCACAATTTTTGAGCTGTGAAAAGCAAAGTTCATGAGAGAGTGACAAGGTTAGGCGGATGGCCGCTTTAGCAGTGAGTAGTGTGTCAGCTTGGCCTATTGCCGCCATCTCTTCAGGAGAAATTTGAGTCAAGACCGCCTGCTGTAGAGTGATGGGCCAAAGAGTGAGTGGGCGACATGTCCGAAATTCACAACGCGTACTTGATTTATCGACTGCCCGGCTCATCAATGACGTATTAGTAGGCAGGGTATAGCCTGCTGTTAACTCACCTTGCAGGGCGGAAGGAACTATGGCAACGACAGATTTGGCCGGTGTCGGCATGGTGTATTCTGGGGAGAGGCTGTTAAGTAGACGTTGAGTAAATGGCTCAAACTCAGCATCAATTTTTAACTGTGTTCTCGCCGTTAAGAAACAGAAAGAATCGATAAGGCGCTCAACCCAAGGGTCAGCAATCGTAGTACCGTGAATATTGAGTCGCTTAGCAATTTTCGGATGTTTGAGTGCAAAATCTGCCGCAATCTCTCGCATGAAAAGTAATTCTCTACGGTAGTAATTAAGAAACCGCTGGTCCATAAAATATTACTCCTAATAAAACAAATAGCGATTCTTTTATCTAAACCCTAAAAAGCTAAATAAACATCATGCATTAATCAATATATTAATGGTTTTTTGATTTTAATTAGGAATTTGAATCGGGCTTTTTTCTTAAATTACTGGTTTTATATGATTAGTTCTTTATCTTCTGGAAGTGTTGAATATTATCTTATGCCGCGGCTAGAGAAGTTGTGCTTATATCTATGGATTGAGTATAGATAGCTTAACTGGTGCGCAACCCTCCCTCATATTAATCGAGGGGTGGGAATAGAGTATATGAAATTATTTAGACTTATTATTAAAAAGGAATGCTTCTTTGTATTCTTGAAAGAAGTATGGTGAATACGTTATTCAAAGGAATGCTACATATGTCAAAAGCAAAAATTTTATTGTGCACCACACTACTATTTCCACTTTCACATTTTGCGCATGCCGCTGATCCAACGAAGTTAAGTGATCAGCAGGGACTTATTACTTTTACTGGTGAATTGACCGGTGAGACCTGTGAGATTGATGGCGCAAAAAACTTTACTGTTTTATTACCCAAGCTCTCAACGAGTACGCTTAAGGTCTCTGGTGCTGAAGCAGGCTCCAAAGAGTTTATCATCGCGGTTAAAAACTGTTCGAGCGGCCTGAAAAATATCGCCGTACATTTCGAAGCTGTTGGCGGTAGTGATAAAGACTCAGTAACGGGTAACTTAAAAAATAGTGTAGTCAGTACGAATAACGGGGCTTCGAATGTTCAAGTTCGCCTTTATCAAGAGCAAAAACAAATACGTTTAGGTGAGACGTCTTCACCGGTAGCACTGGTGAATAGTGCCGCAAAAATGAGTTTTGCTGGCGGATATTATGCGACAGGCGTGGCGACGGCAGGGCTTATTGAAGCTAAAGCTATCTACACCATCGCTTACCCTTAAAAAACTATTTACTGCCACCGCTTAGTGCTGTGGCAGTTTTATTTTACCGGAAATTGTTATGCAGCAAGCGATTAGGAACAGAGTAAGAGCATCAACACTTTTTTTTATTGTCAGCAGTCTATTATGGAGTCACTGCTACGCTGGGGTTACCCTTACGGGAACTCGTATTGTTTTTATTGAGGGACAACAGGAAAAAACGGTACGAACTTCTAACAAGGGAGATTCACCTGCACTCGTACAAGTGTGGATAGATGAAGGGCAACCAGCGATTGAGGGAACTGAACAAGAAACGCCTTTTATGGCCATTCCACCGCTATTTCGCATGGAACCCGGTAAAGGTCAGAGCGTCAGGGTACGCTACCTTGGGGAAGCACTCCCTAAAGATCGTGAGTCGCTGTTCTGGTTTAATTTACTTGAAGTGCCACCGAATAGTGCTCAAGGAGAACAAAGTGAGCGGCTTTCTTTAGCTTTCAAAACGCGTATTAAGCTCTTTTATCGTCCTGCAGCGTTAAAAGAGAATAGCGCTGACCAAGGAACAAAAATTGAATGGAAGCTTAATCGTAACGGCGCATTATGGGTTTCCAACCCGACGCCTTATTATCTCTCCTTTTATTCTGTTGAACTGAGTGCCGGAACGCAGAAGTACGATATTCCACTCACAATGCTCAACCCTTTTTCTGAGCAAGAAATACCGTTACCGGCAGCGCTAGGTAATAAAAAGGTAACACGTATTGCTTTTGAGCTTATTAACGACTTTGGTAATGGTAGCCAATATCAGGGTGGATATAGTGACGGTAAGGGATTTATTACTAGTAAAAAATAGTCACCATTGATTTATTAATTATTCAGGATGATGCATGGCTATGGATGAGCTAAAGCAGAATAGTGGGACTATAAAATTCATTAATAGAAGCGATATCGTTACGCGTTTCTCATGGCGAACAATGGTGTTAACTAGCCCTATCGTTGGTGGGCTGGTTTTATCTCCTATAGCGTGCGCAGTTGAGCAGCCTTTACCATCGATAGACTTGTCCCTTGAACAGAACGAAAAGCTATCCTTTGACTCACACTTCCTTCATGGGCAAAAAGTTGACTTAGGGGCTTTCGAGCATAGTAATCCAGTCACTGCAGGCGATTATCAAGTTTATATTACGGTTAATGGTCAACCACGCGGACAGTTTTTAATTACATTCCGTTCCACTAAAGGACAGCCAGAAGGGCGTGCTCAACCTTGCTTTACCCTGGTAACGCTCCAAAAATTAGGCATTATCCTTGGCGCAGCGAAGGAGAACAGTGTCAATACAGGTCAGTGCTCCAGGCTTGAACAGTGGATACCACGGGCTCGAACAAACTATGAAAGTGGTGATTTTTTACTTGAACTCACCGTTGGGCAGAAATATTTCCGACCTAATCAACCGGGTGACATTGCCCCTGAGCGTTGGGAAACGGGAAGTAACGTCGCCTTTATTGACTATAATTTCGATAGTTATAGTCAACGCACTTCGGCGTCAAACACTTCTTCTGTTACACAACAAAAAACCTTCAGTTTCAATTCGCTACTGGGTATCAATTTCGAAGGCTGGCGCCTGCGTTATAGACAAATGAGTCGTAAAGTCCACAATAACCCTTGGCGGTATCATGGTCAATCAGCCTATGCGGAGCATGATCTTACGGCACTAAAAAGCCAGTTTAGAGTGGGAGAAACGTGGTCTTCCGGAGAAGTGTTCGACAGCGTAACTTTTCGAGGTGCGCAGTTGCGATCAGATCATCGAATGCTGTCCTCGGCATTACGCTCTTATACGCCGCAGTTCTCTGGGATAGCTGAGACTAATGCCAAAGTTACGCTTTGGCAGCAAGGAGAGATAGTTCTACAAACCAGTATCCCTGCGGGACCTTTCGAGCTTGATTCCCCTAGTGTAGGGGGCTATGGCGGTGATTATACAATGGTGATAGATGAAGCGGATGGCAGAAAAAGAGTTTTTATTATTCCTAATTCTGCCCCGCCATTAATCCTTAATAAATCAGTCATTAAATACGAAGTTGATATAGGAAAAGTGAGTGGGATAACAACTTTACGTTCTCCTTATTTTTTTCAAACCAATTTTTTCTATGGATTAACTGAGAATTATACGCTGTATAGCGGAATACAAGCAGCAAATAGCTATCAAGGTTTCGCCATAGGTAATGCCGTGAATACCTTTTTAGGGGGGATTGCACTGACGGGTAATTTATCGCAAGATAATCGCATAAAACCCAGCACTAATAGTAAAGGTTATAAAGTTAACCTTTCCTACAGCAAATATCTCCATGATACCCAAACCAGTATTACTGCCTCAGTAGACCGAATCGTTTCCGGAAATTATCGAACTATCAATCAAAGTAGTAATGATAAAAGTGACTTAAATTATGGAATTTATCCTGTAATAAAACAACGGACATCACTTTCTGTAGGCCAGCCGCTGACTGAAAGTGTTAGCGTAAACCTTACCGCATCCGCCTATAAATACGTAAATCGTGAGTCTACTTACCATTACAGTTTTTCCATTAATAAGCAATTTAGCTCATTCAGCTTAGGTGCGGTGTTGTCTCGTAGTCATACCTATCAAGGTACCCCTGACAATACCCTTATGCTGTCACTTAATATTCCATTTGGAACGGGGCGTCAAACGCAACCACTATTTGATTCACTCTATAGCACTTATACACGTAATAGTGATAAGACGATGACGCTACAACAGACTATGAATGGCCATCATGGCGATGAAAGTAACCTGATGTATGGTGTGGGAATTAATAGTGAGAAAGTACGCACACAAAAGATGAATAATGGTTTACAAGCCAATATTGCCTATAACGCCTCTCAAGGACAATACAGTTCTTCTTTCAGCCGTAATCGTGGGTATCAGCAATATTCGTTCTCTGCTAACGGGAGTGTGGTTGCCCATTCAGATGGGGTACTGGCCGGAAGAACTCTGGGTAATAACCCTTTTGCTATCATCCAAGCTCAGGGGGCAAAAGGTGCGAAAATTATCAACGGACATGGCGCGACTATCAACCGTCAGGGTTACGGAATTCTGCCATCGCTCTCTCCCTACCAAGAAAATCGAATCGCCGTTAATCCAGAGGGGTTACCCCTGACAGTAACTATTGTTGAAAATGAAGTCACCGTTGTACCCAGGATGGGGGCTGCAGTAAAAGTTAAAATGAAAACTCAGTTAGGGAAGCCAATTTTATTGAAAGTCCGAGATAGGCACCATAAGCCTTTTGCCATGATGAGCCAGCTTTTTACCGAGCAATCCCCCCATTTAGCTTTTATCTCTCAAGCAGGCAGAGCCTTTATACAAGGCTGGGATCCTGAGCATGAAGCGCTCTTTGTTCGCGATAGTGTGACGAAAGTAACTTGTCAGATTCATGTGAGTCCAGACTTAATAGAGCAAGTGAATAAATCGAATACTGAAATTATTTACAAGGAGGTTAGTTGTCAATGAAGAAAAATAAAGTTATCGGCCATTGCAGTATTGGGATCATTTTACTCTTAACTACCTCGTCATCCATTGCCGTGACTACGACTTGTCGTGACAACTGTAAAATAGAACTATTGTTCAAAGGTCAATATGTAGCTGAGACCTGTCGACTAACTATCAACCAATCTTCTGCTCAAGAGACTATCAAACTACCCGATTTATCAATAAGTCAGTTCACCGCACAAGAAAATGAATTAGGAATAAAGCCCTTCACTATTCAATTAACTAACTGCCCTGAAAAACAGACCGTATTATTATCACTGCATGCTGAAAACGCATTTTATGATGCGTTAACCAATAATTTAAAAAATAGCCAAGGTGTAGGGATGAGTGAAAACATTCAAGTTAGAATTCGTAAAGAAAATGGTGAACAATTAAAAATAAATCAGCCTAATACCGGTCAGACTTATCAGTATGCAAGTGGGACAAATATCGAATCTCATCAATTTACAGCAAGTTATTATTCAACAGGGTTAGCCCCTACAGCGGGTAAATTAATGGTTAAGGCAACCGTTAATATCAATTATCCCTGAAATAATAGGATGTTGAGTATTTAATCACAAGGAGAGTTATCTATGAGCCATAAGGATTCTCAGAAATTTATTGCAAGAAATCGCGCGCCGCGTGTTCAGATTGAATATGACGTAGAAATTTACGGGGATGATAAAAAAGTCAATCTCCCGTTTGTAATGGGTGTCATGTCAGATCTTTCGGGTAAATCACTCATTAGCCAGCAATCGCTAAAGGAAAGAAAATTTCTTTCGATTGATATAGATAATTTCGATGATCGCATGAAGGCCCTACAGCCCAGAGTTTTGTTTAATGTTGAGAACACCTTGAGCGGTGATGGGCAATTACTTGTAGATTTAACCCTAGAGAGATTGTCTGATTTCTCGCCAGAGAATATTGCTAAAAAAGTGGCACCTCTCGCTCAATTACTAGAGGCTAGGACGCAATTAGCCAATCTACAGACCTATATGGATGGGAAAAGTGATGCGGAGAGTTTAGTGATGCAGTTTCTAAATGATCCTGACTTACTCACGGCGCTGGCTGCTCTCCCAGCTAAAGAAACGAGAGATAATCATGTTGTGCAAGAGGGCGAGTAAAAGATGAAACATGCTATTACGGCCCCCTTAGAGCAGTCACATCAGGTCTCGTCGGAGCTTCCGGCTCTACTACAAAAAGCTTTTCGTCCACAAACTGATGTGGCTCAACAGGCGGTAGAATCTGCGGTCAAGACCTTGGCACAGCAGGCATTGGAAAGTGCGGTTATCCTTTCAGAGGATGCCTATAAAAATATCGCCGCATTAATCGCCTCAATCGATCAGAAAATATCGGATCAAATTAATGGTATTTTGCATCATCCTGAATTCCAGAAATTAGAAAGTGCTTGGCGCGGCCTGCATTACTTAGTCACCCATACAGAGACTGACGAACAACTAAAATTACGTGTTCTTGATATTTCTCGCGATGAGTTAAGACGTAACTTGAAACACTATAAAGGGGCGAATTGGGACCAGAGTCCTATTTTTAGACTGATTTACGAAGAGGAGTATGGACAATTAGGCGGAGAGCCTTATGGCTGCCTAATGGGAGATTACTATTTCGACCACTCGCCAGAAGACGTTGATTTACTTACCTCGTTAGCAAAAATTGCCTCTTCTGCACATGTCCCTTTTATCTCTGGTGCAGCACCTTCAGTGATGCAGATGCAAAGCTGGCAAGAATTGGCAAACCCACGCGATATTACGAAAATTTTCACCCAAAATTTGGAATATATTGCGTGGAATAGCTTGCGCCAATCGGAGGACGCGCGTTACTTAGGATTGGCAATGCCAAGATTTTTAGCACGGTTACCTTATGGCGCACGGTCGAATCCTGTCGACGCTTTTGCGTTTGAAGAGGATACGGCAGGGGCGGATCACTGTCACTATATTTGGGCTAATGCGGCCTATGCGATGGCGGTTAATATTAACCGTTCTTTTAAACTGTATGGCTGGTGCACGATGATCCGCGGTGTAGAGAGTGGAGGTGTCGTGGAAGGACTACCATGCCATACCTTCCCAACGGATGATGGTGGAATTGATCTCAAATGCCCGACAGAGATTGCTATTTCTGATCGCCGAGAAGCCGAATTAGCAAAGAGTGGTTTTATTCCTTTAGTCCATCGTAAAAATACCGATTATGCCGCCTTTATCGGTGCCCAATCCCTACAAAAGCCTACTGAATATAATAATGATGATGCTACAGCTAACGCGTCGTTATCAGCACGACTTCCTTACCTCTTTGCTTGCTCGAGGTTTGCCCACTATTTGAAATGTATCGTGCGCGACAAAGTTGGTAGCTTTAAATCTCGTGAAGAGATGGAGCGATGGCTTAACGACTGGGTGATGAATTATGTCGATGGTGATCCTACAAACTCCTCTCAGCAGACTAAAGCGCGGCGTCCCTTGGCGGCGGCGGAGGTGAACGTTATGGATATCGAGGGCAATCCAGGTTTTTATCAAGCGAAATTCTATCTACGTCCACATTTTCAATTAGAGGGCTTGACGGTGTCACTGCGTATGGTGGCTAAGCTGCCTTCGGTCAAAGAGAGCCTTTAAATCTCTACAATAACCCTTAACAAGGAGTGTTCATGTCTCAAGATATTTTTATTAAATTTGATGGTATAGAAGGGGAGTCTCAAGATGCTCAGCATAAAGGAGAGATCGAGGTCTTAAGCTGGGGCTGGGGGTGCTCACAACATTCCAATATGCACCAAGGTTCTGGCGGCGGAGCAGGCAAGGCAACTGTCGATGACTTCTCCTTCGAGCACTATATTGATAGAGCCAGTCCAAATCTTTTAAGTTATTGCTTATCAGGTAAGCATATAAAAAACGTAAAATTCATTATTCGTAAAGCAGGTGGCGATCCACTGGAATATCTGACCATCAGCTTTAGTGATGTCATCATTACTCGCCTGACTAACACCGGTTCTTCTCAGGAAGAGGTTAGAGCGAGAGAGCAAGTGAGTTTTTCGTTTACGGCAGTAACTGAAGATTATGTCATGCAAAATGCTGAAGGCAGTAAATCGGGAGCGGTTACCGTTAGCTATAATGTGAAATCTAACACGCTGAATTAAAAGTCCTTAGAAAGAAATAACAGATTTCTAATTCTTTTTTGGAATCTGTTATTTCTCTCTCTCCAAATAAAGTTTTTATTCATATTTTTGTGAAGGGGGATGCTGTGCCTTTATTTTATTGCTGTATGTTTTTGCTACTATTTTTTCTCTCAGGTTGCACAATTAAACCGACAACCTATTCAAAAATTGACGCTCAGTTTCTTGCCGCGACGGATATTAATAAAAATACAAAGGGTCATCCTTCCCCGGTACAAGTTTTCATTTATCAGATATCGAATCTTGATAACTTTAGTGCCGAAAATCCACTCATGTTGATGTCATCGATCCCTATTAAGGAGAGTCATGATTATCGGCGTATCGGTGAGATCATCTTACAGCCAGGGCAACAAAAAACCGTAGCGATTCCGCTCGAAACCGGACGTAACACCTTGGCCTTTGTCGCGGCATTTCGGGATCTCTCGTCCCAACAGTGGTCGGTAATCCACACAATAGATAATCCTCAACGATTTTTTTGGGAAATATTCTTCAGGGATCGCCTAGCTCAGCCCGTCATTTTACTACAAGCCTCCACTCTCTCACTTTCAAAACAAGGTAAATGATGAAAACAAATAAAGTGGTTTGGAGCGAAGGGCTATTTTTAAGGCCTCAACTGTTCCAACAACAAGAGCGCTATTTTGAACATTTTGTTCATCAACGTGCGTCGATCCTTACGCCTTATCATTGGGGTTTTTCACATCTTAAGATTGATCAACAAGCGCTCAATTATGGTAAATTGATGATTAATTCGGCGAGGGGAATCTTCCCAGATGGGACGCCTTTTGCCTTCCCTGAAGAGTGTCCACCCCCACAACCCCTGACATTACAGCCGCAGTATTGTGGCCAACAACTTTGTATTGCATTGCCTTTGGCCATTCCAGGGCACGATGAGACGTCATTATCTTCTGCACAAGAAAATTCGTTGGCACGTTTTGTTGCGACAGAGCAGCTGGTCCACGATAGCAATGCCATACATCGGGAACCTCGGCATCTGTTAATGGCTCATCTGAATTTGCGCCTATTACCTGAATCAGAACTGAATGATACTTGGATCGGTATCCCTTGTACTAAGCTAAAACATATCGAATCGGATGGTAGGGCCATCCTAGTCGAAGAGGAATTTATTCCCCCCATTATCGATTCCCGCACCAGCACCACATTGATGAATGGTATTCAGCAGATCGCTGGACAGCTTAAGCATCGGGCTGATGCATTCGCTTCACCTTTGAGCGAACAAGGCCAGAGCGATGCACTCGCGGTTAAAATCGAGGAATACCTACTTTTACAATTGTGTAATCGCTATCAGGTCATTCTTGATTACTTGCTGCAACGACCTCTAGTACATCCGGAGAACTATTTCCGAGAGTTAAACGCCTTACAAGCCGAGTTAGCGACTTATTTAGGTCGTCAGCGGCGGCCACCACCAGAGGGCTTTCGCTATCAACATAAACAGTTAGCAGAGACATTTCGCCCTTTAATCGACGATATTAGTCAGCAACTTAATCTGTTACTCACCAAAGCGGGGGAATGTTTTGATTTTCAGCGTCAGACAAATGGGATTTGGGTGACAAGCAATCCGGACCTGAGGTTAGAAGATTATCAATCCATTATCGTGGCGGTAAAAGCTTCCGTTCCCCATCAGCAGATCATCAACCACTTTATTCAACAAAGTAAAGTGAGTGCCCCACGACAAATTTTTGATTTAGTCCGCTCCCACTTACCCGGTGTTGCGCTACAGCTCCTTGGGGCTCCACCTCGTCAACTCGCACACTGTTCAGGGACCCATTATTTCGAATTGGTCAAGCATGGTCGTGATTGGCAAAAAATTCTCGAGGAACAAGCGGTAGCACTCCATGTTGCGGGGAGCTTTACTGGGTTAACCCTTCGGCTATGGGGGCTACGTGATAGATGACCAAACTAGAATCCTTATCGACCGCCTCACTGAATACATCGGGTAGGGTAACGACTACCCTCGATACCATTGATAATGGGATAGAGAACATCACCCTAACGAAAAAGCATTTTATCGGCGAAACAGTCAGTCAACGATTAGCCCAAGTACAAATGAGCCAGTTTCCCTTATACCGTCTTGCGAAACCGCTGCTTAACGTCCTTAGCGAGCTACCCTCAAAGATTGATCCACTTACGTCAGTAGAGACATTACGGTCATGGTTAATTTATGAAGTCACGCTTTTTTCACAACTGTGTGAGCAAGTGAATATTCCGTGGCGGAAAATGACCATTGTGCGCTATTGCCTCTGTACCGCCATGGACGAGGCGATTCATACCACTGAGTGGGGAATAAAGAGTGGCTGGCCACAACAAAACTTATTGAATTATTTCGAAGAAGATAACGATGGAGGAAATAAATTTTTCCTCCTAGCGGGACGCTTGGCCATGAACCCCACTGAATACGCTGATGTGCTCAGGGTGATGTTACATTGCCTGAATTTAGGCTTTGAAGGTCGATATAGTATCCAGCAAGAGGGTAAAAAGCAGCTAACACAAATCCGACAACAGCTTTATAGGTTAATCGAACCTTACTTGGACCCCCCAACAACTCTCTTTACGGATTCCCCCCGATTAGCACAACCCACTCAGCTAAGACAACGATTATCCCGACGTGGGGCGAGTTTACTCAGCCTACTATTCGTCATGGGACTTTATGCTGCTTATCGATTACCGCTGGATTATCGACTCTCTCAATTGACGAACACCGCTTTACGTCTTTCTGACCACCAGCAATGGCAACCGATACAACAGGCAGCGTTGACCCTACCACAATTACTCAAGACGGATATCGAGCAAGGCAAGTTGACAGTAGAGAGGTTAACCCAAGGGGATCTCGTGAAAGTAGTCGATAGCGCGATGTTCGCTTCGGGTAGTGCCAAACTCCTCGCTCAGCATCACGCTTTAATTGCCCGCCTTGCGCAAGCGGTTAAGACGTTAGACGGAAAGGTTACCTTAATTGGCCATAGTGATAGCCAGCCGATAAAAAGCCAGAAAAATACCTCTAATCAGCAACTCTCTCTACAACGGGCAGAGGAGGTTGCGCAGATATTTTATCGCCATGGCTTTACTGACAGGCAATTACAACCCGTTGGCGCCGGTGAGCGCCAACCGCTTACCGCTAATCTTAATGCCGCACAGCGTAATCAAAACAGGCGTGTAGAGTTTTTTATTACTTATTAGGGAGAGTAGACAATGGAATTGTCGACGCCGGTGTTCACTAAGATCATGAGTCGATTCGCGCGAGTAAGTAGTGTGATAGCCGTTTGCCTTATTGTTGCGATCTATGGCGACCAATGGGCGATAGGAGAGGCTTATCCTCTTATCTCACCTTTTCACCGTGCGATGGTGATAGTGACGATTTTATTTATTGCGCTGACCTTTACCTATGGTTGGCCGCGATATCTGTTTATGGCATTGGTCTTAATTAATGTGGTGTGGTGGCTAGGGCCCTTTCTCACCTTAGGGACATCAACTCCCTTGGGACCTTTTTTATTAAGGCTGCTGATTTGTTCGTGTATTGCGCTGCTAGCAATAGGTTATTTTATTGCGAAACGGTTTGATGTGCTGCCGCCAAGGTTAACCTCATTCCCTTTTTTGCGGGGATCATCACCCACTCGTTTCCCTGAAATAGTTATTGGTCTAAAAGAGTGGCGCGCAATGCGACGTCACGCTAAGCGACAAATCCCTTTATATAAGCGTCTATTTTTCCGTACCGAGGCGTCGACGCTGCAACCCTGTGTGGTCATTGTTGGGCCGTCGAAAAGCGGTAAAACTGCAGCGTTGCAGAATGCGGAGCTCATCTGGACTTCACCTTCTCAGCAACAGGACGCGCGACACTCTTTAAGTATGACTAAGCATCCTCAGTTGTGGTGGGCGGAGGACGCCCTGTGGTGTGACACGCCCGGGCGATATTTTGATCCTGAGCAGATGACAGCCGAGACGTCAGAAGAGTGGCAAGCCCTCACTCAGCAACTCGTTTCACTGCAACCTGTTGCACGTATTGAAGCCGTCCTTTTTGTTATCGACTCTCCCCGCTTATTAACGTCAACGCCTCAACAGCTCACAGAATATGCGGCGCTGTGCCGCGCTCATTTACGGGAGTTATCGTTGAGCAGTGATCGACAACTTCCTCTTTACATTATGGTGAGCCAAATTGATCAGTTATCCGGTTTTCAAGAGTACTTTCATGATATTTCCTTAAAAGAGCGCTATCAGTTGTTAGGTGAAACATTTTCTCTCGACGCGAATAAGCCCATGTCGATAAAGACTATCCATCAACAACTCATCTCGATGAGTCAGCGAATTGAACACCAGGTATTGAATAAACAGCATCATTGCGAAGAGGCCGCAGATCGGCGGGGGATTGAGCGTTTTCCTGTCAATATTGATGCCTTAGTCACAGCATTAATGTGTTTTATCGAGCCGTTAGTCACTTGTCGTACTGAGCGCGTAACTCAGGACACTCCGGTCTTACAGGGCATCTATTTGGGCTGTAGCATGCTGAGCCAAGAAAGTCGTTATAGTCATCCTGATTCCTTGATTGCACAATGGTTAGACGATACTGACGGCAATGAGTCGGCTATCGCTAGCAAGCCGCCCGAGTCTCTTCCTGATCAAACGATGGAAACCTCACGGCCCTTATTTCAACACTATCTTATCAAACACCTTTTCCAGTATCGGATTATTGACGATTTTCGGCTACGCCAATCGTTATATCTCCATCGGTTTACCACCCGTTTTCGCCATAGTGCTGTCTTTGCGATAATCATAGTGGTCAGTACGCTAATGGTTTATGGCCTTACCCAAGCGTATTACGCGAATCAGCGCTTTCTCGCCGATTCTTGGCTGGCGTTGAACAGATTAGAGAAACAATTAATGTCGACGCAGATTCCACTGGATTCAGCGCTTAATAAACTTAATCAATTAGCCATGGCCTCTTATCCATCTCAGGTCCAGTCTCCTTTACGACTCAGTAATTGGGGGTTAGCGATGGATAAACGGTGGGCGGAGAAAATAGATTCTGTTTATGATCAGTGGTTACTGCAGCATTTACTTCCGATGCTGGAAAAGGTTGCTCATGAAGATTTAGCAAGGCAGTTAACCAAAGGTGAGCCACAGACATTATTGATAACGCTCAGCGCCTATTTGATGTTAATCGGTGAATTAGAGAGTGATCGCAGTTTTTTAGCAAAGCGGTTTTCTTCTCATCCGGCGTTGCTGTCGGTTGTTGAACGTGAGGACACTCTTCCACTTTTACTCCAGCGACTTTTTCGTATTAAAGGATGGCAAAGCTCCTCTCGCACTGTCGATAAATCGTTGATTGAGTCTACGCGGCAACAATTATTATTGCAGCCAGTCTCCGGCTATCTTTATTACGATATTCTGCAGCAACTTAAGGAGGTACCTTTACCCATCGCCGATCTACCTAAGCTTATTACCACGTCGCACCCCCTCCTTTTCGCTTTTCAGGGAGCTTCAGATCCTGCTGCTGGGCTCTACAACTTACAGGGGGTACAATATTGGGATAATCATGTCCCAACTAAACATTTTCCTGAATCTTTACGTCGTGTAGGAAATATTCTTTACGGTAAAAAATTGTCACCTCTTGATAGTGTGGTGCAGCAGCATTGGCAGCAAGTGTCACTGTTATTTTTACAAGCTTACCGGCGCCATTGGCAGGATTTTTTGAATGGGGTACAGCTCAGCTTTCCGCTCAATGAATACGACGCTAATCAAGGTCAGGGTAGCAATCGTATAGCATATGTCTTGAAAGATTTTACTCGGCAAGACTCTCAATTACGGCAGTTACTTATTAATGTTGCTAATCAGACGCAACTTACCGCGGCCCTAGGTAGGGATAACCCAAAGCTTTCTACAGATTGGGGGAAGCAGGGGGATGAAGAGAGGCAGCGGCGGCGCGATAATGTCGACCACTATTTTATGGCATTACATCGTTTTGTCGAACCACCTTCCTCAACGGTTACGTTTTCATTAGCGCAATTGGAAATAGCCTTGACCCAGCTCTATCTTACTCTTCAAGCGACCGGGATAGCGACGGAACATCAGTTTCGTGCATTAATGACTGAACAGGCCACTATACCGGGGGGGAATACGCTACTGCGTCATCTTGACCAGCTTCCACCACCCTTACCACGTTTATTTAACACATTACTGTCCGTTGCGCAGCGTCAGGTTACCCAGCACGCGTGGGCGATCAATGCTGAACGGATTGAGCAGGAAATTCTGCATCACTGCCGTCAACATTTGATGGGACGATATCCCTTTGCTTCATCAAATATTGAGGCCGATCCGGTTACGGTGGCAGAAATGTTTTCACCACAAGGGAAATTAGCCCGCTATTTCACTCAATATTTGGCCGATAAAGTCGATACCCATCATCGTCCTTGGCGTTTCGTGACAGCAGATCATGCTATCTCGCCACAATTATTGACGCTGTTTGAGCAAGGTAAGAAGATCCAGCAGTATTTATTTCCCTACTCTTCATCACCGCTAAGCGTGAACTTAACGTTATCTATCCACGAGCTGGCTAACGGTATAACTCAGTTAATGATTGATAACGATAAACAACACTTTCGTTATGTTCACGGTCCACTCTTGACGCACAAGATTCACTGGCCAGTTGCTAACCCTGCTGCCAGTTTTCAAATACGCGCCGTTGCCGCTGAAGGACGTTCCTTATGGAGTATTGAAGAGACGGGATTTTGGGGAGTATTGCGTTGGCTTGAGCGCAGTAAAAAAAAGTATGAGCCTCGTCGCCGAGAAACCGTTGTCACCTTAGGAGACGGGATGGGACAGGCTCGTCTCAAAGTAAATGGTTTAGGGACATCGGTGCCTTATCTTATCTCGCTGTTTCGGCAATTTGATTGTACGACCGCAGAGTAACCCTTAGCGCTTATCAAGGAAGAATATGGACAGAATACTCACATTAATTAATCATTCTGAGCACTCTCAACGGTTAATTATCACACGCTTAACAGGTAGTGAGGCGCTCTCAACATTGGGGCAGTATACCCTACAAGCCGAAACGGTCAGCCGGACAGGGAACGACCAAGATGATGCTACGGATATTGATTTACAGACGTTAATCGGCCAATCCGTTAGTGTTCGTATTGCATTAGAAGCGGAGCGACAGCCTAGCTCGTCGCAACCACCGATACGATGGATTAACGGGATAATTGAGAAGGCTCGCTATCTTGGCCACGATGCGCAACATTCACAATATGAACTCGTAATCTGCCCTTGGTTCTTTTTACTGAGTAAGACGATCGATTTTAAAATTTATCAGCAAAAATCTGTCGTCGATATTTTACACGATGTACTCAAAGATTATGGGTGCCCTTATGAGTGCAGACTGAGCGAGACCTATCCCTCTTTGGATTACCAAGTGCAATACGGGGAAAGCGATTATGATTTCGTGCAAAGATTGCTGGAGAAGTGGGGGATTTATTGGTTTATCGAGCATACCGAAATGAACCATAAAGTGGTCTTTGTCGACAGTCCGCATGCGCACCCACCTTTTAGTCATGACGGTTATCAGACACTGCCCTATCTTGCGCAGTCTCCTGCTTATCAAGCACCTTATATCCATACTTTCCATTATCAAGAAGCGCTAACGAGCGGCCACTGGGTAACGTCGGATTACGATTTCACCGCCTCCCGTAAAACGCTGTTGGTGAGTGAATTACAACCAAGAAATACTCATTTCAATAGTATGGAGATCTATGACTGGCCAGGAGACTTTACTGATACTGGGGTAGGTGAACATCTGGCAAAAATTAGGATTGAGGCATTGGGCGCACTGGGCCATCGCTGTACAGGGACGGCCGAATTAAGAGGGATGACGTGTGGAACTCAATTCTCCCTCTCGGGTTATCCAGTTGAAAAGGCCAATCGACCCTATTTTATTTTAAGTACTGACGTGGACATTGTGAATAATCGCCAGAGTTCCACCCTAGCCAGGGGTGAAACGACCTGTCATTTTACCGTTCAGCCACTCGCTAAACGTTACCGTCACCCTCAACTTACCCCCAAACCGAGAACTTTCGGACCGCAAACGGCGAAGGTCACTGGCCCTGCTGAGAAGGAAATTTGGACCGATCAATACGGGCGCGTAAAGGTGCGGTTTCAGTGGGATCGCTACGGTCAGAATAGTGAAGCCGATTCGTGTTGGTTACGCGTTAGCCAAGCTTGGGCCGGTAATCGCTTTGGTGGCATGTATATTCCCCGTGTCGGCCATGAGGTCATCGTCGATTTTATCCAAGGCGATCCGGATCGGCCTTTAATCATTGGGAGCTTATATAACGACAAATCGATTCCCCCTTGGACGTTACCCAATCATGGTAGCCAAAGTGGACTGGTTAGCCGAAGTGTAGGAGGAAATGACGCTAATTATAACGGTATCCGTTTTGAAGACCAGTTAGGACAGGAACAATACTGGGAACAAGCAGAGCGCAATATGCACCGTTTAACAAAACAAAATGAAGTACAAGTTATTGGTGCATCACAACAGATTGAGGTAGGCCAGGATCATCGTTCTACCGTCGCAGGGTCGAGTAACTATGCTATTGGCGCATCGCTAGGGGTGACTGTCGGCGGAGCACATCATACTACGGTCGGAGGCCTAATCAGTACCAATGCGGGGGCGGCAATTGGCATTAATGCAGGAGGGGCAATTGGAATCAATGCGGGAGGAGCGATTGGTATTGCGAGTGGCGGAGCCATGTCAATGGTAACCGGAGGAGCCATGGGTTTAGCGGTAGGCGGAGCATTAGGCTTAAGTTCCGGGGGCGATCTCGTTATTTCTGCTAGACGAATTCGGATCATTGCCGATAGCCAAATTATCTTACAAGCAGGACAGATTGATTTTAATCCCGGTGATGCTGGCCCACGTGGCGGAGGCGGAGGGGGCGGTGTCATTGGCCTGCCGGGTATTACTCCTACGGCAGGGTTATTTATTGAGAAGACATTACCACTACCGATCCCAACCATGACGGGAAGTATTAACCCCGATGTTTAAGTTTATAACAGGAGATGACTAATGCTAATGGCGAGGGTGGGTGATATCACTACACATGGTGGTACGGTAATCAACGGTTGTGTTGCAGTACGATGTATGGGGCTCCCTTTAGCACTAACGGGCGTGAGCCTCACAAGTTGCGCACTTTTACATGCGACAAGTCCAATAGTCACGGGCTCTACCGCAGTCTTTGTAACAGGCATCCCTGTTGCGCGGGTAGGGGATACGACAGGTTGTGGAGCGCAGATTATCAGTGGAGCAATCAATGTATTTATTAGAAATTGAACTATTGAGGCAGGAAAATCTTTTTCGGCAACACCAGGGGAGGAGCAGTTTTTGTGGAGAAGGCGACTATTATTTGGAGAGCTCTGGCGCTAAATATCCTTTACAGCAACTGGCAAGAGAATACTGGATATATCAGGAGCAGCCCTCTTACCAAAGTCGCACCTCGAGCTCGACACTTGAAGCGGATAGTGAGTCTTGTTTCCAGCAACAAATTAAAGCGTCAGCTTATCAACTGGTGACAACCCTCGCGCAAGCACCAGAAACGATTGCCCAGATCCTAAAGAGCCTTGAACAAGAGCTTCCAGAAACACTCCCCCTTGGTCTAGTAACGACTGGCAATGATATTTTAAACATTATTGAATGTCAGGGTGCTTTCGCCGATCTGGCATTAACAGTAAATAGAGGGAAATTACGATGAGTAATACCCAATGGTGTACACCTGTAACCTTATTTAAGTTATTAGATGATGTTCACTGCGATGATGGGGCTTTTTCGGTTGATGCCTCGATGATAAAGCAAATCCTCACTGAGGATTTAATGCAATTATTGAATAGCCAACCCCCAGAGCTACCTTGTCTAACTCGTGAAGAGCCTTTGATTGAATCATCGGTACTTAATTACGGATTGGGCATCACTATTGGTGAGGCCATCTCATCTCAGTGCTTTCCACAAATCGAACGGGCAATTAAAACGGCCATTATTCGCTTTGAACCTCGTATTGATTCTCAAACTCTAACGGTCTCCGTTGCGTCACTCGGTACGCCGGCACACTCAATGTCGCAACTGACATTAACGATCACTGCTCAAATCCTTTTTTACCCACAAAATATAACACTGCACTTAGCAGGTACTTATGATACGGCTTCAGCAAAGGCTTGGTTTGAATGAGGGGGTTAAACATTATACATATGAGATTATTGTATTCGGAATAATGAATAATAAATAAATCCTATTTCCATATATCTTTTTTTAATCTACTCTGGCTAACGTTTGTTAATTATTTTTAGGGGGTTATATTAATTTAATTAACATGTAAGGGCTTGTGGGTAAAAATGGAATCATTAATTGTCAGGGTGGTAGGTAATGATGCTTACTTCAAATTTGGGATTGTTTCATTGGTAATTGGACAATGGCGTGAAGGGATTAACGGAATAAAAATTGCTCCTGATGACTCGACAAGCTTCCACCTTAGTTTTGATTGTCGGGAAGAGGTCGTTATTATTAACCTCGCTGACATGATAGGCATTAGCAGTTTGCCTGAAGATAAAAAAATATACTGGGAGAATATTTATATTCCATTTAATTGCCGCCGAAGTACTTTAACGCAAATCGATGGTAAAATTTCGAGAATTTTGGCAGTGTTTAGTTGGAAAATATCGACTCATCTAGAGTTGGTTGATCTTGTTGCGCAAAATGATCTTAAACGCTATCAGCAATTGTCACCCACTGAGTTCAGGATCATTAACCTTATTGGCCAAGGGGCTGATTGCCATTTGATCGCAAAAAAAATGATGCGTTCTATTAAAACAGTTCGTACGCATTATCGAAGCGCTTGTCGCAAGCTAGGTTTTGATAACCAAGCAGATCTTTTCAGATTTGCTAGATATATCTCAAATAATAACTGCGGCTCAATTAATACGCTCTGCTTATAAAATAAGGACGTTACGATGAACAAAGGAATTTCATCTAGTACTAAGCGTGGGAGTTTAACAAAAAAACATCTCTTCTACTGTATGCTTTTTTTAGGACCTATTGAAGTCTCTGCGGAGGTTTATGAAAAACTCGTTATTGATAAGTCTGGATATTGGAAAGATATAGTCATAGATAATACTTCAACCACTAATGGTGCGCTTTTAATCCAGGACGGTGCAATAGTCAATATGCATAATGCCGACATTACAGTGGGGTTAATCAGTGGTACTGCAATAAGAACCTATTATGGAAATTTCTCTGCTGAGAATTTAAAAATAAAAGTTAAAGACAGTCAGGGAAGGGCGCTAGGGATTAGTATTGGTCCGACCAGTCAAGTTAACTTGAATAATATGACCTTGGTTAATGAAGGCAAAGGTGAGGGGATTTTTTTTAATACTGAAGAAAATACTCAATCGGGATTAAACCTTTCTAACAGTTCTATAGAAACGACTAATGGTGCTGGGATACTTTCGATGTTTGGTATTTTGGCAGTGAATAACGTCGACGTTTTAGCACGAGGTGATTTCGCTCACGCTATTAATATGAATACCGGTACGACAGACCTCACCATCTCTGATAGCACATTAAGCACGACGGGGGAGGAAAGTTATGGGGTCTGGATGATCCATAATGGCGGTAAAATGAATGCAGAGACGACATCGATAAGTACCTTAGGACGAAAATCGCATGGGGTTGTGTTACAGCGTACTCAGCCTACTGCGCCACTGAGTGAAGCCGTGCTAAAGAATATAAATATTGAAACCTCTGGAGAGGGAGCGCATGGTATTTACAGTGAAGGTAATATTGATGGCTCGAATATTTCTTTTCATACTTTCAATAAGGGATCTTACGGCGTTTTCTCTGTGGGGGAAGGTCGAGTAAATTTGAAAGACTCATCTATTTTCACATACAGAGATGATTCTTATGGCGTTGCTCTACTCAATGGTTCGAAGTTTGAAGGGGGCTCGCTCTATATTGTAACGCAAGGGAATGCTTCCCATGGTATTTACAACGATCGAGGCTCTTTTAAACTGAATAATAGTCATTTATTTATAATTGGAGGAAAATCTGCGGGAGTATTACTCAGTAGTGATAGATCAAAAAATAACTTTTCTTACACCGATCTCAGCCTCTTATCCCCTACAGCTGAAATTAATAATACATTAATCGAAACAAGTACAAATAACGCAGGAAATGGTATTGTAGTTGTAAACGGTGCATCATCGGTTAAATTAGTCGGGAGCAAGATCAATTATCGACAAGGTTATGCTCTCTCTGCACTAACGACCAGCGATAACCAGAATAACTCGTTCTCTTCAGCTCTATATGTTAATGCATTAAATAGCGTTATCTATGGAAACATCCTTGCTACAGATAATAATAAAATCTATTTGGATCTTAAGGGGGACGGAGGGTACTTAAGCGCCGCTGTTACTAATGTTGAGTTGATAAATTTACAACAAAGTCATTGGGACATAACCGGTACCAGTCAGGTTAAGTCGCTCAATAATGATGGTGATATTCGTTTTGATTCAGATAATCTCTCTGATCAGTTAATCATCGAGGGGAATTATAGTGGCAAAGGATCACTCTTGATGCGGGCAAACTTATCCGGTGACGATTCACCCGCTAATAAAGTGATTATTAAAGGGGACGTTTTATCGGGAAGCTCTACGGCGGTTAGTGTAGAAAACCTAGGGGGTTTAGGGGCAGAGACGATTAATGGGATTGAGTTAATCTCTGTCGGCGGTACTTCTTATGGCGAGTTCACTCAAGAGGGAAGGATTGTTGCGGGGGCTTATGAATACCACTTAACGAAACAAGCCGAAAGTTGGTATCTTCGTAATGACTCTCCCAAGCCGACGCCAGATCCTCAGCCACAACCGACGCCTGATCCCCAACCACAACCGACACCTGATCCACAGCCACAACCGATACCTGATCCACAGCCACAACCGATACCTAATCCACAACCACAGCCCCATCCAGATCCGACATATCGTGTTGAAGCAGGGAGCTATCTAGCCAATTATATTGCGGGTAATACCCTATTCACTACCTCACTGTTTGAACGAGAGTCCGATCCTTTTGACCATGAACAATCGCTTCTTGGCCAAAATAGCGCGACTTTATGGCTAAGACAGATGGGAGGACGCAGCAGCTGGTCTGACAGCAGTGGGCAACTAAAAACCAAGTCTAATCGTTATATCGCGCAATTAGGCGGGGCTCTACTACATATTGAGACACCCCAAGGTGGGCGTTGGAGCACTGGGGTTATGGCGGGTTATGGCCATCATCGTAATTCGACAATCTCTAACCGCGTTTCATATCGTGCAAAAGGGAGTGTGAATGGTTATAGCACGGGATTGTATTCAACTTGGATAAATGATAATTCCGGCAAAGGGGGGTACGTAGATAGTTGGTTACTTTATAACTGGTTCAATAATTCCGTTAAAGGGGATCAACTTCGTCCACAATATTATCGTTCCAAAGGGATTACCGCCAGTATTGAGGCAGGATATTTGTCTGAAGTAATGAAATTCAAAGGTAGTCTAGGATCCGAATACCGTTGGTTTATAAAACCGTCGGCACAACTCATCTATCAGGGCGTTAAGCACCACGATATCATTGAAGATAATAAGACACGCATCAGTAATGTGGGTAAAAATAACCTTCAAAGTAAACTCGGTTTTAGAAGCTGGATACGCGGTCGACATATTCTGGACGAAAAGACTGATCGTTATTTTCAGCCTTTTGCAGAGATTAACTGGATACGGAATTCAAAGCGTCATGGCGTTAAGATGGACGCAACTAAAGTGGAACTCGCCGGTGCAGAGAATCTGGCTGAAATGAAGCTGGGTCTTGAAGCTACTCTCTCTAAGCAAGCGAGCATTTGGGCGAATACGGCAGTACAGGTCGGTAATTATGGCTACAACGATAGCCGACTCACTGTAGGCGGTAAATGGCGTTTTTAAATAATCGCTATCTGTAGCGCGAGGGCGGAAATAGACTGTATAAGAAATATCCGGTTAATGCAGAAAGTTTCCGCCTTTTATATTATGCTAGGACACCAATATTCTTGCTTTCTTACTAATAAGAAAGTCGATGTTCTCGCTAGTGGAGCGCGCATGCGATTTAATTATCTTATCGTACCTATAATTACTCTTCTCTGTTCATGCAGTAGCCACTCGCACCGTTCAGATAACCAAACTGCTCCGCAAGGTGGCTTTTTATTGAAGCCTGCAACCTTGACCCAAAATGACTTAACCGGTGATTTTGCAGGAAATCCGCGAGCAGAACAATTCATTGATATGATGGTCGAAAAGCACGGGTTTAATCGCCAGCAACTTATCGCTTGGCTAAGCCAAACTCGCCGCTTGGACTATGTGTTGAGATTAATGGACCGTCAGGCACCTAATTACACGCCTGCCCCTGGCCCTAACGGCGCATGGATCCGTTATCGTAATAAGTTTATCACCGACTCCAACGTACAAAATGGCGTCGTTTTCTGGAATCAGTACCAAGATGCGCTGTCCAGAGCTGAAATCCAATATGGTGTCCCGGCAGAAATTATTGTTGGTATTATTGGGGTGGAGACACGTTGGGGCCGTGTGATGGGTAAAACACGCATTATCGATGGCCTTGCCACGCTCGCTTTTGATTACCCTCGCCGAGCAACCTATTTTAGTAGTGAATTAGAAACCTTCTTATTGATGTCGCAACATGAGCAAGATAATCCACTAACGTTAAGAGGTTCGTTTGCGGGCGCTATGGGGTATGGCCAATTTATGCCTTCAGCGTACAAACAGTTTGCGGTCGATTTTAATGGTGATGGCCATGTAAACCTGTGGGATCCCGTTGATGCGATTGGTAGTGTTGCACATTATTTCCAACAAAGCGGTTGGAAAACAGGACAACCTGTCGCAATTGTCGGCACTGGGCAAGCACCAGGTTTAGAAAACGGTTACTCAACCCGTTATACCGTTAGCCAATTACAAAATAGCGGATTGACGCCTCAACAAGCACTTCCTGGTTCACAAAAAGTCAGTCTATTGCGCCTCGATATGGGGAATAGTTACCAATATTGGTTCGGCTTACCGAATTTCTATGCGATAACCCGCTATAACCATAGTACACAGTATGCGATGGCCGTCTGGCAACTAGGTGAATCAGTGCGTGCTTCTAGACAGAACAACCTGTAACAGGAATCAATAATTGCGTGGCGACTAGTCAATTTTTTGTTCGCCACGTTGTTACTATTTCATAATGAGTAAATAATCGCCGTGACCACGGGATGAAGGAGAGGTTATGAGTGATAAAGTGACCCAGTTAAGTGAGTTACTCGGGCGCCACCTTTTACAATCTCACTCATCGATCACCACTGCAGAATCTTGTACGGGTGGGGGGATTGCCAAAGCGCTAACTGATATCAGTGGCTGCTCCTCGTATTTTGAGGGCAGTTTTGTCACCTATAGTGAACAGAGTAAACAGCGTTTTTTAGGCGTATCGTCCGCAACGCTACACCAATATGGTGTCGTCAGTGAAGCCATAGCTAGAGAAATGGCAGAAGGCGCTTGCCAAGCATATTCGGCCAACTATGCGATATCGGTCACAGGTTATGCAGGTCCAGGCGGTGGAAGCACGGATAAGCCTGTGGGAACGGTGTGCTTTGGATTTGCCTCAGTCACAGAAAAGACTAGCACTCGCCTCTGTCATTTTTCCGGTGATCGTGAGGCGATTCGCCAACAGGCAGTCGCTTTCGCCCTTGCCACAGCCTTGGAGATATTTTTCAAAATTAAACTTGATACTGTATGACTATACAGTATAATTAATCGCGTAGATGCATAAGCATAAAATCCCCTTGCTGGCGAAACCAGTACGATTAGGAGTTGAAATGGCTATTGACGAAAACAAACAAAAAGCACTTGCCGCTGCCCTAGGACAGATTGAGAAGCAGTTTGGTAAAGGCTCTATCATGCGTTTAGGTGAAGACCGGACGATGGATGTAGAAACCATTTCAACGGGATCATTATCTCTAGACATCGCATTAGGGGCTGGTGGCCTGCCAATGGGACGTATTGTTGAGATTTACGGGCCTGAGTCATCAGGTAAAACAACGCTAACCCTACAAGTCATCGCCGCTGCGCAACGTAAAGGGAAAACCTGTGCCTTTATTGATGCTGAGCATGCATTAGATCCGGTTTACGCTAAAAAATTAGGCGTGGACATTGATAACCTGCTTTGCTCTCAACCTGATACGGGTGAACAAGCCCTTGAAATCTGTGATGCCTTAGCGCGTTCAGGAGCGGTCGATGTTATTATCGTTGACTCCGTCGCAGCGCTGACACCGAAAGCGGAAATTGAAGGCGAGATTGGGGACTCTCACATGGGCCTAGCGGCGCGTATGATGAGCCAAGCTATGCGTAAATTAGCGGGTAATCTAAAACAATCCAATACGCTGCTTATTTTCATCAACCAAATCCGGATGAAAATCGGTGTGATGTTTGGTAACCCGGAAACAACTACCGGTGGTAATGCGTTAAAATTCTACGCCTCTGTTCGTCTTGACATCCGCCGTATCGGTGCGATTAAAGAAGGCGAAAATGTGGTAGGGAGTGAAACCCGCGTTAAAGTAGTGAAAAACAAAATTGCAGCCCCTTTCCGTCAAGCTGAATTCCAAATTATGTACGGTGAAGGGATCAACTTCTACGGTGAATTAGTTGATTTAGGTGTGAAGCACAAGTTTATTGAAAAAGCGGGTGCTTGGTATAGCTATCAAGGTGACAAAATTGGTCAAGGTAAGGCCAATGCAGGGAACTACCTACGTGAAAATCCGCAAATTGCCGCGGAGATTGAACAAAAACTGCGTGAAACCTTGTTAAACAATCCTACTCATGAGGGTGACGCTTCCCCAGAACATGAAATGTCTGGTGAGAATGACGAGCAAGATGAATTTTAATCTTGTATTCTGACCTGAGTAACGGGAGCCTGCTTATGCGGCTCCCGTTTTTCGTTATGGGGATTAAATGAAGAGGACATCAAATGGAGACTAACGTCCAGCAGAAAGAGGTAACCTATACAGAACTGTTGCAGCGCGCTGTATGGCTACTTGGTCAACGTGACCATGGAATCGAAGAATTACGGGAAAAGATACGACTAAGCGTGGCAAGGAAGTCATTGCGTGAACCCTCCTACCAGTTTTGGGCAGCCGAAGAGACGTTAGAAAGCGTTGTGCAATGGTGCCTGGAACAAGGCTATTTAAATGATGAGCGTTTTTGCAAACTATTTATTGTTCAGCGAAGTCGCCGGGGATACGGGCCTCAACGAATCAGCCTAGATTTGAAACGTAAAAAAATAGACTCTTCGACCATACAGCATGCCTTGCGCCATACCGACGTTGATTGGCAACAATGCACGCAAGAGGCTGCACAGAAGAAAGTCGGTCGACATTGGCCAACCAACTATCCAGAAAAGGCAAAATTACAACGTTATCTTTACAGCAGAGGCTTTCACAGCGAAGATATCCGTGCTGTTTTTGAAAATATTTCCTCGTGAATAAGATTGAGATTTTACTTCCCGGCAAAGAAAACTTATCTTATTGAGACTTTTAGTTCCCTATCATAAGTCGACTGTGAGCATTCCAGTGACCTAGATGTAACGGGACATCTGTTAAGCATGATACCAGGACATTTATGAGCAAGAGTACTGCAGAGATCCGCCAGACGTTTCTCGATTTTTTCCAAAGCAAAGGCCACCAAATTGTTGCTAGCAGCTCGCTGGTACCAAACAATGACCCAACGTTACTCTTTACTAACGCAGGGATGAATCAGTTCAAGGATGTGTTCCTCGGTCAAGACAAACGTGATTACTCACGCGCAACCACTTCACAACGCTGTGTCCGCGCCGGGGGGAAACATAACGACCTCGAAAACGTTGGCTACACGGCTCGCCACCATACTTTCTTCGAAATGTTGGGTAACTTCAGTTTCGGTGATTACTTCAAACGTGAAGCTATTTCCTTTGCCTGGGAACTACTGACCAGCGCGCAATGGTTTAATTTACCTAAAGAACGTTTATGGGTAACTGTTTACGAAACTGATGATGAAGCATGGAATATCTGGGAAAAAGAGATAGGTGTACCTGCTGAACGAATTATTCGTATCGGTGATAATAAAGGTAGTGCTTACGCATCAGATAACTTCTGGCAGATGGGCGACACTGGCCCATGCGGCCCTTGTAGCGAAATTTTTTACGATCATGGCGACCATATCTGGGGTGGTCCTCCAGGTTCTGCAGAAGAGGATGGTGATCGCTACATTGAAATCTGGAATATCGTCTTCATGCAGTTTAACCGTCAAGCAGATGGGACTATGCTGCCGTTACCTAAGCCTTCTGTCGATACAGGGATGGGCTTAGAGCGTATCTCTGCGGTACTGCAACATGTTAACTCTAACTACGATATTGATTTATTCCAAAAACTAATCTCTTCAGTCGCTAACGTGACTGGAACACAAGACCTAACTAATAAATCGTTACGCGTCATTGCAGACCATATCCGCTCTTGTGCATTTTTAATTGCCGATGGTGTGGTGCCATCTAACGAGAACCGCGGTTACGTGCTTCGCCGTATTATTCGTCGTGCCGTCCGTCATGGAAATATGTTGGGGGCGCAACAAAGTTTCTTCTACAAATTAGTTCAGCCGCTAATCGACGTGATGGGCAGTGCAGGTGACGAACTTCGCCAACAGCAGCAACACGTAGAGAGTGTACTGAAAGCTGAGGAAGAGCAATTTGCGAAAACCTTAGAGCGTGGCTTAGCACTACTTGATGAAGAGCTTGCGGCATTAAAAGGCGACACTCTACAAGGTGAAATCGTATTCCGTCTTTACGATACGTTTGGCTTCCCTGCCGATTTAACGGCAGATGTCTGTCGTGAACGTGATTTGAAAATTGATGAAGCAGGGTTCGAAGCAGCGATGGAAGCCCAACGTCAACGCGCTCGTCAAGCAAGTGGATTCAGTGCTGATTATAATGCGCAAATTCGTGTCGAGAAAGATGCTGAATTTAAGGGGTATGATCAGTTATCTTTCCCCGCTACGGTGAGCGAAATCTTTATTGACGGGCAATCCGTTCAGCAGCTACTTCCTGGGCAATCAGCGGTAGTGATCCTCGATAAAACGCCTTTTTATGGTGAATCGGGCGGTCAAGTCGGCGACACCGGTGTTATCTCTACTGCGCATGGCGAATTTAAAGTAGAAGATACTCAAAAATATGGGAAGAGCCCAGGTCATTTAGGACACCTCACTGCAGGCGAACTGAAAGTGGGGCAACAGGTTAATGCGCAAGTTGATGAAGACAGACGTGCTAAAATCCGCTTGAACCACTCCGCAACCCACCTATTGCATGCGGCGCTTCGCCAAGTGCTTGGGCCACATGTTGCTCAAAAAGGGTCTCTGGTCAACGATAAATACTTACGTTTTGATTTCTCTCATACCGAAGCAATGAGCGAACTGCAATTACGTCAAGTAACGGAAATTGTTAACCAACAAATCCGTTTAAACCTGCCAGTTACAACTGAAATTATGGACATTGAAGAAGCCAAACAAAAAGGGGCGATGGCCTTATTTGGAGAAAAATATGACCAGCAGGTAAGGGTGTTAACCATGGGCGACTTCTCTGTCGAACTCTGTGGGGGGACTCACGCACAGCGGACCGGTGATATTGGTCTTTTCGTATTGGATTCAGAGTCGGGTACAGCTGCGGGTGTACGCCGTATTGAAGCCTTCACCGGTGAGCGTGCATTAGAGACGGTATTTGCCGCCCAGGACCAACTGACGCAAATAGCACAGCTGATCAAAGCGAATAGCACTAATCTTAATGACAAGGTGAAAGCGCTAGCCGAACATACACGTGTGCTCGAAAAACAAATCCAGCAACTCAAAGACCAGCAAGCGGCTCAGAAAAGTGCCTCTTTAGCCGATCAAGTCACTGAGATTAATGGTGTAAAAGTACTTGTTAGCGAGCTACCTTCTATCGATCCTAAGCTTCTACGGACGATGGTTGACGATCTGAAAAATCAATTAGGCTCAGCGGTTATTGTTTTAGGGACAACCAGTGATGATAAAGTTTCATTAATCGTTGGTGTCACTAAAGATCTGACAGACCGAGTTAAAGCGGGTGAATTGATTGGACTCATTGCACCAAAAGTTGGGGGCAAAGGGGGCGGTCGACCGGATATGGCACAGGCAGGCGGTAATCAACCTGATGCGTTAACGGCTACGCTGGCTGAAGTTCCTGAAATTATTTGTAATAAATTACAGTAAGTTAACAAGGTTTTACTTTTAGCCCAACAGCTACTGTTGGGCATATTGTAAAATCATTTAATGAATCTCTTGAGAAAGTCAGGTAAGAACTGCGTATTTCGGCTAAACTATTATTTAGCATGAGTAATCAGGGATAGAATGAATTTTATTAATAAAATACTGTCCTAATTATTTAGTGTATTCGATGGATGTGCCGGGTTGCGCAGAGACCCGACTCTTTTAATCTTTCAAGGAGCAAAGAATGCTTATTCTAACTCGTCGAGTTGGTGAAACCCTCATGATTGGTGATGAGGTTACAGTGACAGTACTCGGTGTCAAAGGGAACCAAGTGAGAATTGGTGTTAATGCACCTAAAGAGGTTTCGGTGCATCGTGAAGAGATTTATCAACGCATCCAAGCTGAGAAAACTCAGGATCCTGAGTATTAATTTATCTGCACTCACCAGGGGCAGGTTATAAGACGGCTGTAAAACATCATTGTGTTTGCAGCCGTTTTTTTATGCATTATAAAAGAAAAACGTCGAGTAAATGCGCTAATTGCTGCGGTTTTGTGCAAACAAACAATCTTCTCGAAAAAGTGTTTGACTTATAAGTCGGGGAAAGTAATATGTGCGCCAACGCAGCAACGAACGGCAACGTAAGTTTCCTTAGATGCTAAGTTAAGAAGTAAATTGGTGAGGTGGCCGAGAGGCTGAAGGCGCTCCCCTGCTAAGGGAGTATGCGGTCAAAAGCTGCATCGAGGGTTCGAATCCCTCCCTCACCGCCATTTACGCATCCGTAGCTCAGCTGGATAGAGTACTCGGCTACGAACCGAGCGGTCGGAGGTTCGAATCCTCCCGGATGCACCATAATGGTTGTTACACGCTTCTTTGGTAAGTTTGTTACCTGTCAGTTACAAGAATTCTGCAATGCATCCGTAGCTCAGCTGGATAGAGTACTCGGCTACGAACCGAGCGGTCGGAGGTTCGAATCCTCCCGGATGCACCATTACTCATGTAGTTCCCCAGGCTATAACTCGCATTACCCCCTTTACTCTGCATCCGTAGCTCAGCTGGATAGAGTACTCGGCTACGAACCGAGCGGTCGGAGGTTCGAATCCTCCCGGATGCACCATACTCGTTGTAAATTTAGTACTACCCCGTTTTACCCCATACTCTGCATCCGTAGCTCAGCTGGATAGAGTACTCGGCTACGAACCGAGCGGTCGGAGGTTCGAATCCTCCCGGATGCACCATTTGCTTATCTTCATCTTCCCTAAAGCTATAATCTTTATTAAATAATTCAATTGTTCTGCGTTAAGATAGCTTTTTACAGTCATAGCATCTAAGGTTTACTCATGTCCGCGACAATTGGCTGACAATCGGCTAGAGTACTGTCTGACTAATGATTGAATTACAAAGACTTTCACCAAGGGAGGTGTCAGTGTTACCTGACGTTACTAACGCGTTACGCTGGCTACAACAACAGCCACAGCTCTTAACCGGGATTGGACGAGGCATCGAGCGGGAATCGCTACGAGTTCGGGCTGACGGCTCATTATCAGAACAAGGCCATCCTAAAGCGCTTGGATCAGCACTGACCCACGATTGGATAATCACTGATTTCGCTGAATCATTAATGGAATTTGTTACTCCTGTCGATCGCGATATCCCGCATCTGTTGACCTTTCTGCGTGATTTGCACCGGCATGTTGCGAAAAATATTGGTGATGAGAGACTCTGGCCGTTCAGTATTCCAGGCACGATCACTGATACGGAAACTATCGCATTAGCCGACTATGGTTCATCTAATCTCGGCACAATGAAGCATATTTACCGCCAAGGCCTCAAACACCGTTATGGCTCGCTGATGCAAGTTATTTCAGGCATTCACTATAACTTCTCCTTACCTACTGCTTTTTGGGAAGCGAGAGCTCTGGCCGATAACGATATTCGCCCTGTGCATGAAATCGCTTCTGAGGGCTATTTGCGGCTTATTCGTAACTATTATCGCTTTGGTTGGATAATTCCATATCTGTTTGGCGCTTCACCTGCTGTCTGCGAAAGCTTTTTAGGAGACAACCCCGTAGCCAAGGAGATGGAAAGCGATGGACAAGGGGCTCGTTGGTTCCCTTACGCAACATCGTTACGTCTTAGCGACCTGGGTTATACCAATAAGTCACAAAGCGGTTTGGAAATCTCTTTTAACTCCCTCGATAACTATGTCTCGGGCCTAAAAAAAGCCATTGCAACGCCTTCAGAAGCTTATGAGAAGATGGGATTATTTGACGCTCAACAGCGCCGTATCCAACTGAATACCAATGTCTTGCAAATTGAGAACGAACTTTATGCTCCTATCCGGCCCAAGCGTGTTATCCGTCGAGGGGAAGCCCCTTCGGATGCATTGAAGCGTGGAGGAATTGAGTATATTGAAGTACGCTCATTGGATATTAATCCTTTCTCTGCTACCGGCATTAGCGAAGAGCAGGTACGTTTTCTGGATTTATTCTTAATTTGGTGTGCATTGATCGAGTCGCCTGAAATGGATCAAGCACAGCTAAGCTTTGTCAAAGGCAATTGGAACACCGTCGTGTTAGAAGGGCGTAAGCCAGGCCTGACACTGCAAGCGGAGTGTGGGAAGCAGGATTTCACGCTGCAGGAGGCTGGATTAGCACTATTTGAGGGATTAACCTCAATTGCGAAAATTCTGGATCAGGGAACGGATTCAGCTTATCAGACGACTTGCCAGACATTACGTGGCATGATTACTGATCCTGAAATGACTTACTCAGGCAAAATCTTAAGTGTTATTAAACAAGAAGGGTTTATCGGTAGTGGGATAGCCTTGGCAGAGAACTACCGTCAAACGTTACTACAAGAACCTTTGGAAATCTTGAACGAAGCTATCTTCGCAGAGAAGGCTGAAGAGTCGATCGTTGAACAGCAGAATATTGAAGCTAACGATACGCTCTCGTTTGAAGAATATCTTGCTTCTCGTAAGGGTTAGCCGAAAAGCAGACAAGAAAAAGGCCACTTCATTGTGGCCGAATAACATCTTAGTTGTCAGGATGATGATAACAAATGCGCGTCTTTCATAAATTAAGACGTCGTGAATTGTAAAAAGTTCATCAAATCGAAAATTTTTTTTAGCGAGGTGAAATATGCCGTTATTGGATAGCTTTACAGTAGACCACACCCGTATGGCTGCGCCAGCAGTACGTGTGGCAAAAACCATGAATACTCCACATGGCGATACCATCACCGTATTCGATCTTCGTTTCTGTATTCCTAACAAAGAAGTCATGCCAGAACGCGGTATCCATACGTTAGAACATCTGTTTGCAGGCTTTATGCGTAATCATCTAAACGGTGATGGTGTAGAGATTATCGATATTTCGCCAATGGGATGCCGTACTGGTTTCTATATGAGCCTTATCGGTACACCAGCAGAGCAGCGCGTGGCGACTGCCTGGAAAGCTGCCATGGAAGATGTGCTGAAGGTTCAGGACCAAAAGAAAATTCCTGAATTGAACGAGTACCAATGCGGAACCTATGAAATGCACTCGCTGAGCGAAGCGCAAGATATTGCCCGCCATATCATTTCTCATGATGTGCGTGTCAATCATAACCAAGAATTAGAGCTTCCTCCAGAAACACTGAAAGAGTTAGAAATCTAACGCTTTTCAAGCTTAGCATTCAGTGATGAGCCGCGATCGGGAGCTACCGACTCGCGGTTTTTTTAATGATGCTCATAAACGGTGAAAATAACTATTATATGAGTTGTGAGTAGCCTGCTTAATATGCTTTGTAGACGAAAACGTGCAAGGCATGCACTGATCTCTGGCGTTACCAACACTTGTGGAGCACAAGGATGTTTACTGAATGATGATTTCCTCGCCTATACCCTCTTATTCGCCGAATCCTTATTTACTGTGGTGTAATGGTTATCTCACAAATGAGTTTGTGCTCTGCTGCGCGAGCCGCTACTGCACAGTGCGCAGAAATAAAATTCAGCTTGAGCCTGCAGGCTTCATTTGAGCGCCAAGCATGTGATGCCAGACTAACCTTACATAATGCTAGCCCTTTACCTCTGACCGACGTTAAGGTCGAATTACGCTTCTTAGATACGCAATTACAACCCGTTCTGGCTTCGATAGAAAGTGTATCAAGCCAGGCGAGTTTTTTATTAGTTGCTTGCTCCGACGACGGGTTTATCTACGGTTACGGCTCAGCACGTGGAGATGCGGCATTGGCAATTAATTCCGACCAAAAGGGCGCGGTGAGTGCCACGACGCGTGACTATCTGGCAGCAAAAGTCAGCTATATCCAAGGTGAAAGCCGAGAAGAGTTTGACATCCAGCCAATTACTATCGTGGTGAAGCCGCTGAAAATAATATTAATATTTGGACTGCGAAAGATAGGCATTAACTTGGTACTACGCCAGAAAAAGTGCACAATTCAATACTGCTAATATACATAATGTAAGGGGGCTAGTTAAGGAAGCATTAACTTCACCGAATGCTAAATTTATGGTTAATAATGAAGATAATTCTCTCAGGGTGGTCGCTGATATGGGTAGAGTAATTGGGACTTAAAAACAGATATCTATCAGGATTTCAATCGTGAGCGACGGTAAAATAGGGAATGCATTTCCTATCAATCATCATTAGTTAAGGATTACAATAATATGTATATAGGGGAGTTTAACCCTACTAATCAGATTTATTGCGAAGTCGATGGATGCGTTAATAATCTCTAAAGGCAATGAATATATTTTTTTTCAGAGGAAAATATCCTACTATTAGAATTTGTAAAAGCCTTAAATGCTTGGGGTAAGCAACCTGATCCAAACTTTTAGTATTACTCAATCGATTATGAGGAAGGGTCAACCGTTTATTTCAGACATGCAACCTCACAAAGTTGTTGTGTAGGAGCGGTTTGGCTGGAAGGTTTTTTACTATAAGTTTTGAAAGTGTAGAGTTAATATTGACGGGTGATGGTTTTGTTTGAAAAATTTTCAACGACCTCTTTCTAGAATAATTGAAATTTATTTTTTAATTTAATTTTTTCTATCAATTTAAAATTGTCACACTGATATAGCAGATGATTGAAAATTAAATTTTTATTTAACCACAATGAATATATTAGATGGTAGTGATTATATTGGGGGCAAAGGAAGTATTTTGGATTAAGTAGGGGGTATTGAATAAATTAAAAAGGGTGGGGGAGAAGGCAACCATAAAAAACCCATTAGGTAAAATTATAGCCATAAATTCTAGTCAATAAAATCGTCCAGTAAAAGCCTCTTTCCCTAGCACAAAATCATAGAAATTCTAGTTTTTATAAGGGATATTTTTTTGTTTTTTTTCTTAGCACTATTAAATTCTGTACTACACTTTTTGAGTGTTCAAAATAATCCCTTAAATTAATGAGGACTCTCAAATGGTAACTAAAGCTCAAATCCTAGATCATGCAGAAGTAGTTGATAAGAATGGCGACTTTGTGGGCGTTGTCGACCATTTTGAAAGTGAAGATCAAATTAAATTAGTTAAAAAAGCACCTAACGCAGACGGCAGCCACCACTTAATTCCCCTCGCGTGGGTAACCAGCGTGGACGATAACAAGGTTATCTTGTCTAAGACGCTACAAGAAGTTGAACAAGAGTGGAAGGCAGTATAAAGACTCTTGCTACCCGCCTTGGCGGGTAGCACCCTCTCTAACAGCCAGACAGCGGCTGATTACCTAGCGCTTGCGCCGCACAAATTAAAGCTAAATGACTTAATCCCTGTGGCAGATTTCCTCGCCATTCTCCGGTACGAATATCAAACATTTCATTGAAGGTCTCGACATTCCCTCTGTCACACAAAGTCTCAAGAATCGTTTCCATGTTTTGCTCGGCCAGTGCGTTTTCATCAAGCGCAGCCAGCGCCTCGACCATCCAAAATGAGCAGGCAACAAAAGTGCTCTCTTCTTTCTCAACATGACTGTAACGATAAAGATGTGGGCCGCCGTGCCCGAGCTCATCTATCATTGCACGATAGGTCGCAAGCATCCGTGATTTATTGATCCGGTCACCATAGCGATAGACCAAAGTTAAGGCTGCATCCAATTCATCGTTATCACCAGCATAAAACCGATAAGCTTGACGTGTTTCGGACCAGCAATGCTGTTCGACCCATTGTGCGATACTGTCGCGTTCAGTTGCCCAACGCTCGCGCCATGTCGCTTCAAGATGCCCCGCATCGGCAAGCTCTACTGCTACGTCCAAGGCTAACCAGCAGGCCATCTTAGAGTGTGTATAATGCTGCAATGTTGGCAATTCCCACATACCAGAATCTTTCAATCGCCAGCGATCGGCACATTGATTCGCTAAGCGACTCAATAACCGCGACGTTTCTAAATCAAGAATATGACCCGACTGGACAAATAATTGCCCGACGGCCAGCATATCTCCGTACATACTCAATTGACGCTGGTCACGAGCGTTATTCCCTTTGCGTACGGGTTGCGAATCCTTATAGCCTTGTAATGCTAAGTAGGTTTCAGCAGGAACCTCCCCTCCCTCTAAGGTATAGCAGGTGAGTAGTTCTTCGCCGTGACGCATAATCGTTTTCGAGAGCCACGAATAAGCAGCTTGGCAATCTTCTAACGCGCCTAAATAGACGAAAGATTTTATGATCAGGCAGGCATCACGGATCCAAGCATAGCGATAGTCATAGTTTTTCTCCCCGCCGATCCCTTCAGGTAGCGATGTGGTGGCAGCAGCAGCAAGGGCACCCGTTGGTGAAAACCAGAGAAATTTCAATGCGAGCGCGGAGCGGATAACATGTTGTGGGTAGCTTCCTTGATAATTCAAATTTTCTACCCAATTTTGCCAAGCTAGATGACTGGTCTCGATACGCTTATCAATCGCGTCGATGGTCGGAACAGCCAATGGCTCAGCTTGAGAGACGAGTAGGGCGCAGAGCGATGAGCTAGCAGGCTGGGTGGTGAATTGAGCGAGGACGCTATTGCCTTCACAGGTCACCATCTGGAAATCATCACTGCAACGTAGCATCACCATCAAGTCACCGATATGGAAAACATTACCTTGCGCGGTTGTATCGAGCCAAGGTGAGCGAGTTTCGACTTGGGTCCCAAACCGGATACTAAGTTGAAACTCAACGTTACCCTCTTTCCCCTCGATTCTTCTGGCTAATTCATTCCAAGGAAGGGGACCAGCGAGATTACTATTAATGGATTCAGTCACTAATGCCCGACCCGATGCAGTGATGAACTCCGTTTCCAAGATATTACTGTCTTCGCGATAATGTCGTTGAACGCGATACTCCTCAGTGGGAGTCAAACTGAAATAGCCACCAATATCGTTATCCAATATGCGGTCAAATAATGCAGGTGAGTCCATGTGAGGGACGCACCACCAGTCGATACCGCCATCCGGTGCAATCAATGCGACGGAACGGCCTTCGCCAATGGCGGCGTAGTCGCCAAGCCCGATAGTACCTTGCTGACGTACGGGGGAGTGATATTGACTATTCTTCAAGAGTTTCTCCTTGTGACGCGCGAACGAACTAAGTGAAATCTGATTTTTCGTTAAGTAAGTTAAGCATGGCACAGAAAGTGGGTTTGTCTTGAAAACAGCTTGGGATTTCGAAATAAATAAAAAACGCGACAGTATCGTCGCGTTTTAAGGAGAGGATTAACTTTGTTTAAGTGGCTTATTCGGGACGACTCGAACTTGCTTAACCATATTATCCTGTACATCGAGGATATCGATAGCAAAGGTTCCCAGTTTCACTTTAGTATTGGTCTCTGGGATCTCTTCGAGGAACTCAAGTAACATACCATTAATCGTACGTGCACCATCCTCTGGTAGCTCCCAATTGAAGGCTTTATTGATTTCGCGGACATTAGCGCTGCCGTCAATTAACACTGAGCCATCATTTTGTGGCATCACTTCTTCAGCTAAAGAAGGGGACATCGAGGTGGTAAAATCACCCACAATTTCTTCTAATATATCTTCGATAGTCACCAAGCCCTTAATATCACCGTATTCATCGATAACTAGGCCCGTTTTTTTCTTATTGCGTTGGAATTTCACTAACTGTTGGTTTAGCGCGGTGCCCTCAGGAATGAAATAAATCTCATCTGCTGCTCGTAATAAGTTCTCTTTAGTAAACTCACGCTTATCGTTCATGGTACGCCAAGCTTCGCGTACACGCAGCATACCGACGCAATCTTCAAGCGTGTCACGATAGAGCACCAAACGCCCATGAGGTGAGTGAGTGAGCTGACGACTCAACGTTTTCCAATCGTCGTTAACGTTAATGCCGACGATTTCATTACGGGGAATCATAATATCGTCAACAGTGACTTTTTCTAGGTCTAACACGGAAAGCAACATATCTTGATTACGGCGTGACATGAGATTACGTGACTCGTAAACAATGGTTCTCAGCTCTTCTTTGCTGAGTGCTGAACTCATTGACGTCTCGGTTTTAATGCCGACTAAACGCATAAGAAAGCGGGTAATTGTATTCAACAACCAGACGATAGGCAGCATGATGGTCTGAATAGGACCGAGTAACAGGCTACTAGGGTAAGCAACTTTTTCAGGATATAAGGCAGCAATTGTCTTAGGTAAGACTTCTGCAAAAATCAAAACCACGAAGGTTAATACGCCAGTGGCGATGGCAACACCGGCATTACCATACAGACGCATTCCGACAATGGTTGCCAGCGATGAAGCGAGAATATTGACTAAGTTGTTACCGATAAGTACCAAGCTAATCAACAAATCAGGACGCTTTAGTAGTTTCTCAACACGTTTAGCGGCTCGGTTTCCCTGCTTAGCATGATGACGCAATTTATAGCGGTTAAGCGTCATCATGCCGGTTTCAGAACCGGCGAACCAAGCAGAAACTAAAACCATAACAACTAAAATAATAATCAACGACGTGGTCGAGACAGAGTCCACTGAAACAATCCTTAATGAGTGAGTAATTGCTGGAGTACGCGGCTACCGAAATAGGCCATCGTGAGCAGAAGAGCACCACTACAGTTAAACCAGACGACGCGGCGTCCTCGCCAACCTTTTTGGTAATGCCCCCAAAGTAAAATGAGATAAACAAACCAGGCTAAGAAAGAAAGGATAGCTTTATCCATGTTCTCAGCACTAAAGAAATTCTGTAAGTAAAAAATACCACTGGCTAACACTAACGTCAGTAAGACAAATCCGACGGCTGTGATATGAAACATTTTACGTTCCAATACCATTAATGGCGGCATTTCATGATTAAAAGAGAGCTTCTTATTCTTAAGCTGGTAATCAATCCATACCAGTTGCAAGGCATACAACGCCGCGATGATCAGCGTTGCGTAGGCAAATAACGCTAAACCGATATGGACTAAGATGCCTGGCGTCGCTTCAAGATGCGTTAAGAAAGCATTCGGGACGAACGTAGCAAAAGCAAGGTTGATGAGGGCGAAAGTGTAGACAAAAGGGAGTAATAGCCAGCCGCGGTTACGTGAAGCAACGATGGTCATTACCGCACAGATAATCAGGCTTATCACTGAACCAATATTCAGTAGGCTAAAATTCTGACTACTTTCGAGATTAAAGATCCGTTGCTCAATCGCGACGCCATGACAAATAAGCGCCACAATCGCAGAAAACATAGCCATCATCCGCCAGCCATTACTGCGAGTCAGCAGGCTAGGTATGATTAGCGCAAGACTTAGGGAATAGGCGAGTAACGCCACTATCGCAAACAAAGACATAGATGATGGATTCGTTTAAATATTGCCAGTAAACGTCCAGTATAACGTTACCTGCTGCCTGCGCCAAACGATCTCAGTACAATTGCAGAGATCTCTGTAACTTCATGCTATGATACGCACAATATGTCTCACAGGCGGCTTCGCCAGCCTATATCTGAGTAGTGGATAATGTTTGATAACTTAACAGATCGATTGTCGCAAACATTGCGCAATATCAGCGGTCGCGGCAGGCTGACCGAAGAAAATATTAAAGAAACTCTGCGTGAAGTCCGTATGGCATTGCTTGAGGCGGATGTGGCGCTTCCCGTTGTGCGCGAGTTTATTGCCCGGGTAAAAGAGAGTGCAGTCGGGCATGATGTGAACAAAAGCCTTACCCCGGGACAAGAGTTCATCAAAATTGTACGTGATGAATTGGTCGCGGCGATGGGCGCGGAAAATAACGCCTTAAACCTTGCGGCACAGCCTCCCGCGGTAATCTTAATGGCTGGCCTACAAGGTGCGGGTAAAACTACCAGTGTCGGTAAACTTGGTAAGTTCCTGCGCGAAAAGCAGAAGAAAAAGGTTTTAGTCGTCTCTGCCGACGTATACCGCCCGGCAGCAATTCGCCAGCTTGAAACCTTAGCTGAGCAAGTGAATATCGATTTCTTCCCTTCTGATGTCAGTCAGAAGCCTGTAGATATCGTGAACCAAGCACTGAAAGAAGCAAAATTAAAATTTTATGATGTATTAATCGTCGATACCGCAGGGCGTTTACACGTCGACGAAGCGATGATGGACGAAATTAAAGAGGTTCACGCAGCGCTGAACCCAGTGGAAACACTGTTTGTCGTCGATGCCATGACGGGACAAGATGCGGCGAACACGGCAAAAGCCTTTAACGAAGCGTTGCCGCTAACTGGCGTGGTGTTAACCAAGGTTGATGGTGATGCGCGCGGTGGTGCTGCACTGTCAATTCGTCATATCACGGGTAAACCGATTAAATTCATGGGTGTCGGTGAGAAGACCGAAGCCCTAGACCCGTTCTATCCAGATCGTATTGCCTCGCGGATTTTAGGCATGGGCGACATGCTTTCTCTTATCGAAGATATTGAAAGCAAAGTTGACCAAAAAGAAGCCGAAAAACTGGCGAAGAAGCTTAAGAGTGGCGATGGTTTCGATTTAGATGACTTCCTGCAGCAATTAAAACAGATGCGTAACATGGGTGGACTGACTAGCCTGATGGGCAAATTGCCAGGCATGGGCCAGCTGCCAGATAACATGAAATCGCAAATGGACGATAAGGTGTTGGTCCGTATGGAAGCCATCATCAACTCCATGACGCGCCAAGAACGTGCTAAGCCTGAGATTATCAAGGGATCACGTAAACGCCGTATTGCGACAGGCTGTGGCTTACAAGTTCAGGATGTGAATCGTCTACTTAAGCAATTCGACGATATGCAGCGCATGATGAAGAAAATGAAGAAGGGTGGTATGGCCAAGATGATGCGTGGCATGAAAGGCATGATGCCACCTGGATTCCCTGGGCGCTAAGCCCAAAACGAAAAGACTCGAGCGATTTTACATTATCGGTTGCTTTTTACGCCAAAATAAGTAAAATTTTCGGGCTTTTATATTGCACCTGGGCCCCGTTCCTCGATGGGGCCCAGTTGTTTTATTAACTCAAGAGGATGTTATGGTAACAATTCGTTTAGCACGTCACGGCGCAAAAAAGCGTCCGTTCTACCAAGTGGTTGTCACTGATAGCCGCAATGCACGTAACGGTCGTTTTATCGAGCGTGTTGGTTTCTTCAACCCGGTTGCTTCTGGCCAGGCTGAAGGTCTGCGTCTTGATTTAGATCGCATTGAACACTGGGTTGGTCAGGGTGCAACTCTGTCTGATCGTGTGAATGCACTAGTCAAAGAAGCAAAAAAAGCAGCTTAATCTGTCACGGTGGTGAGCATGACCAAAACTAACTCCGCACAGCCTCCTGCTAACCCACTTATTTTGGGGAAGTTGGGTGCGCCCTACGGGATTCGCGGTTGGCTCAAAGTGTTTTCCTCCACCGAAAATGCTGAAAGTATTTTTGACTATCAACCTTGGTTTATTCAACACGCCGGTAAATGGCAGTTGATCGAACTGGAGAGTTGGCGTCATCACAATCAGGATCTGATTATCAAGGTCAAAGGTATTGATGATCGTGATGCAGCAGCCCAATTGACGAATGCCGAGATATCGGTTAACGCTGCTGACTTGCCTGCGCTGGATAATGGTGATTACTACTGGAAAGACCTAATGGGTTGCAAGGTGGTTAACCTCCAAGGCTACGAGATGGGGAAAGTCATTGATTTGATGGAAACCGGATCGAACGACGTATTAGTCGTTAAGGCAAACCTGAAAGATGCTTTTGGTGCGAAGGAGCGGTTAATTCCGTTTCTTGATGAACAGGTTATCAGAAAAGTCGATCTCGATACTTCAACCATTGAAGTCGATTGGGATCCTGGTTTTTGATCTCCGGATATCACGGTAACTGAGCAACGAAATATGTGGATTGGTGTTATCACCCTGTTTCCTGAAATGTTTCGAGCGATTACCGAGTACGGGGTAACTGGCCGAGCGGTCAAAAATGGCCTGCTAAACATTCAATGCTGGAGTCCTCGTGATTTCACGCATGACAAGCATCGTACCGTGGACGATCGTCCATATGGTGGGGGGCCTGGAATGTTAATGATGGTTCAACCTCTACGGGATGCCATTCATGCAGCACGTGCCGCAGCGGGTGATAACGCGAAAGTGATTTATCTCTCGCCTCAAGGTCGCAAACTTGATCAACAAGGGGTTTGCGAGTTAGCGACACAGCATAAATTAATTTTTGTCTGTGGGCGTTATGAAGGGATTGATGAACGTGTAATCAATGCCGAAATTGATGAAGAATGGTCAATTGGCGATTATGTGTTAAGTGGTGGGGAGTTACCCGCTATGACGATGATTGACTCAGTCTCCCGGTTTATTCCTGGAGTATTGGGTAAACAAGCGTCGGCAGACGAGGATTCTTTTTCTGAAGGTTTACTCGACTGTCCACATTATACCCGACCTGAGGTGTTAGAAGGTGAAGAGGTCCCAGCAGTATTGCTGTCGGGAAATCACGCTGAGATAAAGCGCTGGCGCATGAAACAGTCGCTAGGACGTACTTGGTTAAGAAGACCTGAACTTCTGGAAAACCTGGCTCTGACTGAAGAGCAAGTAAAATTGTTGAATACGTTCCGTAAGGAATATCAACAACAACATGATGATGAGGAAGTCTGACTTCCCTTAATATCAGTTTACCCAGGATAAGAGATACAATTATGAGCAACATTATTAAACAAATTGAACAAGAGCAGATGAAACAGGACGTACCTTCCTTCCGTCCAGGTGACAATGTGGAAGTGAAAGTATGGGTCGTTGAAGGTTCTAAAAAACGTCTGCAGGCATTCGAGGGCGTGGTTATCGCTATTCGTAACCGCGGTCTGCACTCTGCATTCACTGTTCGTAAGATTTCAAACGGCGAAGGTGTTGAGCGTGTTTTCCAAACTCACTCACCTGTTATTGACAGCATTACTGTCAAACGTCGTGGTGCTGTACGTCAAGCTAAACTGTACTACCTGCGTGAGCGTACTGGTAAGTCTGCTCGTATCAAAGAGCGTCTTAACTAAGGTCTCGCTAACGCGACATCGAAAAGTTAATAATGAACAAGGGGTTGGCCACTGGCCAGCCCCTTTTTTTTGGGATTAGAAATAGGAAAGACAAAATCAATAAATTCGAAATTAATAAAAGATAAGTAGTAGCGATCTTATAAACGAATACAGTAGGCAGTTGTAAGTAAATTACGCATTATTGAGAATCTTCTTACAATATTAAAAGTAAGAAAAAAGTGAAAAATAGAAATATCGGTTACTTAGTTTTTGATAGAAATTAATAATAGTAAGATAAGTAAAAAAATTAAAATTTTTAGTGAATATTAATGAAAATTAAAAATGGCCAATTATTATAAAACAATGGCTATACTACATTGATGATAATAATATATAGCTTAAAAATGAGATTAATAATGATATTAACAATTAAATTTTAACTCAATTGATATTTTAACGCTATAAAATCCATTTAATAATAAAAACAATAGGAATGGGCATTAATATTTATATAAGAAATAAGATTACGCAATAAGGAATTTATTATTTTATAGTGATTTAAGTTATGAATTAATTAGTAACTTAGTATTGGTTTTAAAGATAAATAATAATAGATTAGTTAATTAATTAAGCAATTAAAAATAAAGATAGAATCAATGTTTATTTGTAAAATTCTTATTTTAAAGATTACTACCTTCGTGTAAAGTCCGAAATTCTAAAAGTGGATTACAAAAAAATACCTTTATAATTGATATTATATTATTTAATACAAAGGTAACTATTATTTTTATGTCTATAAAAATCAGCACTTATATAGATGGTTAGAATGTATTGTTAATTAGATAATTTAGATAAGGAATCATATGAATTTTAAAACTAAGGTTGTAGTACTTTCAGCATTAATTACAGCATCTTTATTCTCAGGAAGTGCAGTAACAGCCAAGGATGGAACTATCACCTTCACTGGGCAAATATCGGATGCAACTTGTGATATTTCAGGAGGCGATGAGACCAATGCTAATCAAGGTCCAGATTTCAAGGTTACACTACCAACAGTCAGCACTACGGCACTCAAGGAAAAAGGGCAATATGCGGGCGATACTCCTTTTTATATCAATTTATCGGGGACTAAATGCCCTGAAGGGAAATTAGCAAATGTAGTATTCGAGCGAGCACAAAGTATGAATATCGATACTGAGACTGGTTTCTTGAAAAACCATACCATAACCGGTGCTGCTAAGAATGTTCAAGTAAGGATACTCAACAAAGATAAAAAGGCACTAGATCTAAATAAAATTAATGCTAGTCATCAACCAGTTACAATAAATAATAATACTGGAAGATTCGAATACTGGGGGCAATATGTAGCAACAGGGCAAGCTACGGCGGGTACAGTAGAAACGAACGTAGTATACAGCATCTCTTATAATTAATAGATAGAGGGGGAAACCCCTCAAATGTAGAGGGATCTACTATGAAAAGAATACTAATAGTATTAGTAATTTTGCTCGTGCCTTTTTATACAGTCGCATCAATTAGAATAATGACTACCCGAGTTATCATTAATGAGGCAGATAAAGAAAAAACATTCATAGTACGTAATATCTCAGAAAAAAATCCATCGCTTATACAAGAGTGGATATCAGAGCTTGAAGATACTGGTATGGATATTAACGAAAATGTTCCCTTTTTAATCACTCCTCCTATCGCCAAAATTAATAAAGGGAAAAGTAAAACATTACGAATAATACCCGTAGAAGAGCTTAGAGATAAATTACCTAAAGATCGAGAAAGTTCATTTTGGATAAATGTACTTGATGTACCACCGAGTAGTGACGTTAAAAATGATAATGAGATCAACCTTGCTTTCAGAACAAGAATAAAATTGTTTTACAGGCCCTCTACACTCAAAGGCTCTACTATAGAAGCTGTCGAGGATATGAAAGTTGATGTCAAAAAAAATTTAACAGGATATACCATAAAGCTGACTAATACACAGCCATACTTCATATCATTCGCAGGATTTAACTTAGTAAATGACAACAAAACAGTAGCCAGCAAACCAGGAAAAATGTTATCCCCCTATTCAGAGCTGTATCTAAACTTTGAAAATATTACAGAAAACGATCTAAAATTCAAAATTGAATATATCACTGAGTTAGGGGCATTTGTTGAGAAGCATTATAAATGAAAAAGATAAAAAAAAATAATTTAGTAATTAAATATAAAGTGTTATTAAACTTAATTCTAATATCTTTTTCTAATAATCTGTATGCAACTGAGAATGAGAGTAAAAAAATAAAATTCAATACCAGTCTACTAACAGATTTCAATAAAAATATAGATGTATCTTGGTTGGAAAACGACAATATACCAGATGTTTTTGGAAAACAGGATGTGGATATATTGTTGAATGGAAAAAAAATGGGTCTGTTTAGTATTCAATTTATAAATAATAAGGATGGTGTAGTTAAACCCTGTATACCAATAAAAATACTAAGGAAAGTGAATTTAAATCAAGAAGCATTTGAAAAAATTAAGAGCGAGAGTTGTATTATCGTCGAGGATGTGCTTCCAGGTGCAAGGAGCCACTACGAATATGATGACGAAAATGTAGAAATAACATTACCGCAGATATATCTCAAAGAGACTCCTGAGGGCTATGTTGATCCTGCATTATGGGAGGACGGTATTAATGCTTTGACGACAAACTATACGTTAAGTGCAAGTAATTTTTTTCAGAGGCAGAATAAGAGAGATAGCGCATATTATGGAAATGTCTTTAGTATTTTGAGATTTAAACAATGGAGATTTTTTTCTTATGACACCTTCAGTGGAGGTAACCAAAGAGAAAATAGAATAAACCATTTACAGACCTATGCTAAAAGACCAATTAGATCATTACGTGCGGAACTTTCCTTGGGTGACTTTTCGTCAACAGGCGAAAGATTTCCAAGCACTGCACTACGTGGCGTAGCACTCCAAACTGACGAGCGTATGTTTCCTTGGACACAAAAAGGCTATGCACCAACAATAAACGGTATAGCAAATAGTAATGCGGTGGTCACGATAAGTCAGAATGGTAATACATTATATGAAAGAAGCGTTCCACCGGGTGAGTTTAGAATAAATGATCTTTATGCATTGGGTTATGGTGGAGATCTGACAGTACAAGTGAAGGAGAGTGATGGCAAGGTAAATATTTACACCGTTCCATACAGTAATCTGCCTCAGCTTCTAAGGAAAGGATTCTATAAATACAGTCTAGTGAGTGGGAGGCTAGCGAATAAAGAAATTGAGGGTAGTACCATTGTTAATGAAGCAACCATTAGTTACGGAGTCTCGAACCAAGCCACTATTTTCGGAGGAGTGCAATATGTAACAGATAATACTTACAAAGCTGTTAATTCTGGCGTCGCGTTCAACACACCACTGGGTGCAATAAGCGGAGAAATGACACAGTCTTGGAGCGATAAGATAGAAGAAAAAAGTGATGGTAATAGTTTTAAAGATAGGACGTTATTTAAGATTAGTTTGGCAAAAGTTTTTGATGATACTAAAACAAATTTCAATATTGCCAGCTACTATCTATCGGGAAAGAACTACTATAATTTAAATGATGCAATATATAAAAGAAAATTATTATATAAAGATGAAAGTTGGGATGTTGATCGTTACAGAAATAGGTTTGAAGTTGTGCTATCTCAACAACTAACTGATTCACTTGGTAGTTTTTCTTTAAGCTATTTAAGAGAGAAGGGAAATTATTCCGGTAAAAAAAATGATAAAAAAAACTCTTATCTTATAGGTTACCGTAATAGTTATAATTCTCTAAGCTATAGTATAGGAATTAACAAAGCATTTACTAGTAATGGATATAATGAAACACAATATTATTTAAATCTATCAATGCCATTTGGATTTAAAGCTACACCAAGACCATCGTTAAATATGGGGTTGAGCTATAATAGCGACAACTCAACAGTCAGAACTTCAATTAACGGTACAGTGCAGCATCAATCTTCAACATCTAGTTTAAGTAGCTACTTTAGCCAATCATCAAAATACGGACCGGATTTTGGATTTAGCATAGGTAATACAGATTCATATTTACAAAAAAATATAAACTATAGTCAAGGTAAGCAAAGTTATTCTCTAGGGGCAAATTTAAGTGGGGGAATATTGATTCATTCCGATGCAATACAATTTAGTTCATATCTACCTGATACGCTAGCCCTAATAGAAGCTAAAGGTGCCGAAGGGGCAAAAGTTTCTGGAAATACACATTCTAAAATTGACCATAGAGGATACGGAATAAGTGGCGGTATTACTCCCTATCAAGAAAATATAATATTTTTACAAACTGAAGGTTCAAACCTGAGTTTTGATAGTAACGAGGATAGCCAATTGGCAATCCCAACTGCATCTTCGATAGTGAAAAAAACGTTCTCTAATAAAAATGAAAAAACCTTGGTTGTGAAAGTAAAAGGTAAAGATGATAAATGGTTACCTTTTGGAACTAATATTTATAGTGAAGGAAAGCTCGTTGGCACTTTAAGTCAAGGTGGCCTAGCACTTATTTCTTTAGATCATGGGATTGGTAATCTTAAGGTTAAAGGTATAAGAAATGGTCATAAGTTTGAATGCGATTTATTAATGGATAAAATTTCAATCGAGAAACTTAATGCTGTAAGTGGTTATAGTTTTAATTTATTAACTTGTGAATAGATTCGTAGGGGTTGATATGAGGCGATACAGTATTATCGCTTGTATGTTAATTATAATAATAAGTTATAGTCAAAACATACAAGCAAAATGTATGATTATGAGTGATGCTAAAACAATTTATTTTCCAGCAGTGACTTTATCAGCTTCTGAGAAAGGAACGGTTAATACTATATTATATCGATACTCCCTACCAATGAATGGTTTAAGCTATACTTGTGGGCAGGCCATAGTTTCTACTTGGAAATCTGAATTTTTAAGACCTGAATTTAATAGTACTAATATTCAAAATACATATACCACTGGAATACCAGGTATTGGAATAAGAGTAAAGTGGCCTGAGAGTCGGGGACAAAATGCATGGATACCAGGCTCATATAGTTGTACAGGATACTGTATGGAGCAACCTGATAATATTATAATCGAATTTATTCAGACAGGGACTATTAGGTCTGGGATACTGCAGGCAGGTGAATTAGCCAAAATCTCTCTTTTTGCAAATAATAATCCACAAGACAGTATATTAATGATGAATATTAATATTGGACAGGTCGACGTAAACGTCAGAAGTTGCTCGATATACGCGAGCAATAATTCAATAAACTTAGGTGATTATGTACTGACAGATGTTAAAAAAAATGGATTTCAAGGGGAAATGAAGGACTTCTCAATTACGTTAGACTGCCCTGAAAGGTCTTCAGCAAAAATTCAATTTGATGGTACGAATCCTTGGGGGATGAGTGGAGGGACGCTAGTTAGCAATGGTACAGCGAAATATGCTTATACACGCCTCTATTCTAAATTGGGAAGTCGCTATAAAGAATTAACATTAAATAGCTTGATAAGTTTTGGAAGTGTTGCCACTTTCACAGGAAGTAGACAAGTAGAATACGCTGCACAAATGTATTTTGATGACTCTAATAGAAGCGCAGTCACAGCGGGAAATGTGAACTCAAGTGTAGTCTACACGCTATCAATCGATTAAAAGGAATTATTGATGAGAAGCATTGCGTTTAAAATAACCTTCTGTATTGGGTTTATTATATCATTGCCAACTAATGCAGAATTATTCACGAGTGAAAACGATGCTAAGAGGAATATAGATCTCCTTGAAAGGCAACGATTACGTGAACAAGTAGAAGAAGAAAAAAAGCAAGAGAGAGAGTATTTAGAAAATAAAACCATCGAAAAAAACACTTTTAATAAAAACATCGGTGGTAATAACTATAAATTTAAAGTTACAAAAATAGAATTACTGAATGATAATGTTTACAACCTATCGTCCCAACGAAGTAATATAATAGAAAAATATATTAACACCGAGATGGGGAACGCAGAGATATTTAACTTGATTGCGGAGCTGACTAATTTTTATATAAAGAAGGGTTTTGTCACCACTCAAGTAACTGTTGTACCTAGCACTTTAAAAGATGGAGAGCTAACCCTACGTGTTTTATGGGGTACATTATTAAATTTCCAACATAACGGCAAAAATCCTGGAGTGAGAGAAAAAATTCGCTTATTTTCAGCAATGCCTTTTGCTGAAGGTAAACCTCTAAATATTTCAGATATTGACCAAGCATTAGATAATATTATGCGAGTTTCCCCGTCAGATCGATTACAGATAGCTGCTACTGATAAGACTGGGAAGTCAATCATTAATCATATAAGTGAACGAAATATTCCATTATCACTACATATGGGAATGAACAATTCAGGCTATAAAGATAGCGGTTGGAATCAGTACTATGCAAGTTCCACCTTAAAGAACATTGTGGGTATTAACGATCTCCTAAATTATTATTATTCCTATAATGACTTAAATAATAAAAACGATAAGCAGAACTCTAAAAGTATTTCTTATTCATTCCCTTTCGGATACTGGGTTGCTGATTTCTCCTATTACCAATCAAATTATATCAAGACTATAGGAGGAATGTATAATGGTGGTTATAAATCTGATGGGAGTTCAAGACGCTATACTTTAAAGATTTCTAATACTCTGTTTAGAAATGATAAAGGTAAGGTTACTGGATATCTAAAAACTGAGAGTAGAAAGAATAGTAATAATATAATGAATGTTCCAATCTCTGTATCCAGTAAAAATTATAGCAGCGTTAGTTCAGGATTGACTTGGGTTGGTCCATTTTCTAACGGCTGGGGATATACCGATCTAAGTATGACAATGGGTCGTCCCTGGTTCAATTCTGCATGGAAAAATGATCCGGATCTAAAGGGATTTGATATAAATTACAAGAAAATAAATGGAATTTTCAACTGGAACAAAAATCTCTTCGAATTAATTCCTGGTAAAGCAAGTATTGATTATGAATTTAACGGTGCATTTCAATATACAACTGATCAGCTTGTAAGTGATGCGAGATATACCATTGGTGATGAGTATACTATTAGGGGATATAAAGAGAATTCAATCTCGGCTGAACGAGTGGCATGGATCTCTAATACCTTTAAAATTCCAGTGAACGTCAATTACGCTACAATATATAAAATATCTCCTTTCGTAGGTATTGATCTCGGCATGGCGAGAAAGAATTGTTTATCAGATTCATCGTGCGATAAAGATTATTTAAGTGGTGCTGCAGCGGGTATTAAATTTAATAGTAAGTATTTTAATAGTTCTGTAAGTAGTGGTTGGCCGATGAAAAAGCCAAAATCTCTGCAAACGACTAAGTTAGATAATTATAATTTATATTTCAATTTCGACATTGGTTTCTAATCGATTATTTGGTGACAATAAATGAAAAGCCCTAAAAATTTTAAAGTTTCTCCTCTGTTTCTATCAATAACCTCTTTTTTTCCTATTTACGTTGATGCTCAAGTTATCGTTGATAACAAAGGGGCTAGTAATACATCAATAACAACTGCAGCGAATGGTGTTCCGGTAATCGATATTAATAACCCAGATAATTATGGTGTGTCACATAATAAATATACGGATTTCAATGTCGGTAAAGAAGGGATTATATTTAATAATAGTACAAAGGAAGGCGTCTCGCAAATTGGTGGTTTCGTTATTAATAACCCAAATATTAACAGAGAAGCTTCGGCTATCATTAATGAAGTCACTGGTGTAAAGGGGACTCAATTAAATGGAACAATGGAAATTTTTGGGCGTAAAGCCGATCTCATCATCGCAAATGAAAATGGGATTTCTGTTAACGGCTTAGCGACACTTAACACGAATAATCTTACTCTCTCAACAGGTAGCCTGCATCGAGGCTCAGATGGAAGTATCCTATTATCTGTCGAGCGAGGAAATATTTCCATTGAAGGTTTAGGCGTTAATACTGTAGGTGTCTCTTATTTTGATTTGATTAGCCGTACTGCTTTGCTTACCGGTGAAATTAACGGTCAAGCAAATTTAAAAATCGTTACTGGTAAGAACGATTACAATATTGAAAAAAGAGAACACTCCGTACGTGAACAGACTGCTGAGGATTCGCCAGCAGTCGCAATCAGTGCAAGCCAATTAGGCTCTATGTATGGAAATCGTATTCAATTGATAAGCACTGAAAGTGGGGCTGGGGTCCACCATGAGGGGAGTATAATCGGGGGTAAAGGTATTGAAATCACCGCTAATGGTGATATCCATTTAACTTCCTTAGCTACCGATGAAGGCAGTCTGCATGTAAGCGGAAATTCTATTTCTTTAACTAATAATGATACAGCAAAATTGGGTGGTATTAGTGCCCAGAATGATATTATTCTAAAAGCTCTATCTACTATAGATCTTAGGTCAGACATTGTCTCACATCAAGGCATGATAACTATCAATGCTAATGATTTGTTACAAACTTCAGCTAAACTCCTAGCAAATAAAGGTCTTACTAAGTCTAACGATATTCCTGGCATTAAAATTAATGTTGGCAATAAGTATTCACTAAAAGGGGATTTATATGCTGTAGACAGTAGTGGAAAAAAATTGAATGAAGCAAAGATAATATTAGAAAATGGTAATTATATAGTCAGCGTAAATAATGTAAAGATTACTGACGCACTAGTGTATTCAGATGCAAGTATTAGCACTTTAAACTCTAACATTGAAGTTACTGCTAACCACTTCGACAACCAAAGTGGGGTTATTTCAACTCGTAATGGTACGTTGGAGTTAACTATCAACGAAACACTTTTGAACAATGGTATTGTTCAAGCCAAGGGTTCACTAATCCTACATGGTAAAAAATTTAAAAATAATGGGGTTATAAATACTACTGGTCGATTACTATTCAAACTCGGTAGTTTAGATAATAACGGCTCGCTATTCGCTAACAATATAGATATCACGACGAATAATTTAAAAAACTCTGGAGTATTACTCTCTGAAAATGGTGATATTTCAATCGATGTGTCAGGTAGTGAGACTTTTGAGAATAGTGGTCTATTAAAAGGGAGTAACGTTAACTTAGCAATATCAGGGGAGTTAATAAATAGTGGCAATATTAATTCAAATAAGAACCTTTCAGTCAAGTCTAAGGCTTTAAAAAATACCAATAAAATTATTTCAGATAATGCGATCGATATTACTATTGATAACGGTCTTGTTAATAGTGGGAAAGACGCTTTTATCTCCTCAGGTAAGAGCCTTTCCATTGTAAAATCCAATAACGATAAAACGGCAAGTCTCTTCAATGATAGCCAAGCAGTACTACAGTCTGGAGGAGTAATATCAATTAATAATATTAATAGTATTACTAATGAAGGGTTGATCGCTGCTCAGGATAAGTTAGCCATGAATAATGGTGAAGAATTATCTAATGATAAAGGCCGTTTACAAGGTTCGACTATTAATATATCCAATTACGATGTTTTTTCTAATAAGGATAATGCTAAAGTTTTAGCTGCTAATGATATTAAAGTAAACGATGTCGATGTGGTTATAAATGATAAGTCGACTATCGCAGCCTATAACAATATTCTTATAGCGAATATCCTGGAATTTAAAAATAGTTTATCTGAATTATCAGCCACCTATCAATTGAATCTAAATAACATAGATAAGTTAGACAATAAAATATCAAGTGTATCCTCAACTTCTGGTGATATTTTTTTAAATTCGATTCATGAAATTAATAATACAGTTGGCAGTGTTTTATCTGCAGCCAATAATGTTCTTATAAAAGATAGTGGTGAAATACGGAACTCTGAAAATTCTTTTATTCAAGCCAATAATAACATCGAAATCAGCAATATTAATAATTTAAAAAATTACGGAAACCTTCTAGCACAAGCAGGCATGATAGTAAGAGATGTTACTAATTTAATAAACTCTGGCGATACAGCAATTATCCAAGCAACAAATATTTTGCTTGAAAAAATTAAGATAATTACCAATAAAAATACCGCTTCTATTTTGGCAGATAATACTCTCAATGTAGAAAAAACAGAAACTCTTTTAAATGATTTGTCAGCATTAATTCAAGCCAGTAAAGCAAATATCTCTGTCGAAGTTCTAAAGAATCAAGGTTATCAATCTTATATTATCTCAGATAGTGACCTTAACATCACTGCTGATTCAGTTAGTAATGAAAATGAAGCTGGTATTTTTTCAAATAATCTATTACATATTGAGGCTGCCGATGTCATCAACGGGGATAATAGTGATATCAATAGTTATCAATTCTCGATAGTATCAGATAATCTTGTCAATAAAGGGACAATATCCTCCCAAAATTCAATGTCAGGTGATGTGATCACGACTAGCTCTTTCGATAATAAATCAGGCAGAGTTTTATCTGACGGATCTCTCACTATTAATACCGGGGATTATATTGCTAATGATGCGAGTAGTATTTTTTCAGCGAAGCTATTATCTCTAAATCTCGTTAAGGATTTTAATAACGATCTAGCCGGTAGATTGACAACTAATGGGATGCTAAGTATTTCAACTTTAGGTGATATCAATATAAATAAAGTCATCGAGTCCCATGGAGGAGTAACGCTATCTTCTTCGGTTATTAATAATAATGCTGCTATCGTGAGTATGAATAATATCTACCTCAATGCAGCATCTATTATTAATGATATTAATTCTTTATTGTTTTCAATGAAAGATATCTATATTGAAGCTAAAAATGATGTCACTAATAATGCTGGTGCTAATATTCTAAGTCAGGGCAACCTAAATATTAAATCAGATGTTGTTAAAAACATTGCAGGCACAATTCGATCCCAAAGTGACGTTATTTTTGATGTTAACCAGTTAGATAATATAAGTTCATATAAAAATGAAAATTGGGATACCGGTTCTTTAGAGCAAGGTCGCGGTAGCTGGGTCTATAGTGAACCTTTTTATACTGAAAAGATTTATGCTACGGTCAATTTACCGATGCTCGTGTCTGATATTTCTTTAGATAAGAAAGCAGAAATTTCTGCAGGAGGTAGTCTTCATTTCAATAGCTTTAGGAAAGACGAGTCGCTAGGCTTATTAAATAATAGAGGTGGCATAATTCAGGCTAAGAAAAATATCAACATCTTAGGTAATGTGACCAACACATCTGGTTATTTATCTACTAATTATTATGATATATTGAAGTTGTCGAGTGGTAAAAATATCCAGCTATCTTTTGAGCATTATCAACCTTTTTATGACAATCTAGGTACGTTATCCTTTTCGAATATGTTTGAGGTTTTACGATATATTTATGGAAGAGATGGTAGTCATTCTGCAACGGGAGGGACAATATCGTTTAGTGGGAGTTATGGAAAATTCCACAATGCTTTAGTTGATTTGTCAGCGCGTCATTCTCGCTTAAACAATGTAATGAAAAGTATATTTGGAGAGTATTGGCGAACGGATAAATTTGATAGTTTAGTCGCTAAGTGGAAAGATCTTTCAACTAATTCTTTTCAAAATCTCAAAGATAAAAAATATTATTTTTTACCGGCAGACAAAGGTGAAATATCTGCCGGTGGTCATGTCGTAATTCTTGGTGGCAAGTTAAATAATGGTATTGATGCACAACTGGGTAGTGATATAAAACAATTAAATAACATGATTAACGTCGAGGTCGGAGATAAATCGGTATCTACCTTGGAACAGGGTTATGAGGTTGCTTTTAGTACTAAAAAACTTGAGGAAATCAAACAAGGTGTCAGTGTGTTACCCGCACTGGAGGATTTGATAAATATTAAGGGGTTGTTCCAACAATCGCAAGCCTTCCTCAATTTGGAAGATCTAACTATCAATACTGCAAATCGTAAAGACTCTATCATAGTCCCAATGTATGAAACACGGATAGAGATGATCGATATGAGTAACTATTATGGCTCTGATTATTTTTTCAATAAAGTGGGTTATCATCCTGATAAGCCTGTGATTGTTATTGGCGATGATTATTTCATTAATGAACTATTACGTCGCCAAATTAATAATACACTCGGCGCTGAGCTATCCAAAAAGTTTGGAGTTGAAGGTGCAGATTTAATAAAAACTCTCTTCGATAATACTGGGGTCTTAATCAAGTCTAGTAACAGTGGTTTTGAGGTCGGCCGAGCTCTAACTGCGGATCAAATTGACAATCTAACACAAGATGTCGTGTGGTTTGTTACTGAGAGTATTGATGGTATCGATGTACTTGTCCCGAAAATCTATTTAGCTAAAGCTACAATCGATTCATTATCTGACAACAATTCTTCGGGTGCTGCATCCATACAGGCCGGAGGCAATATCTCTTTAGAGGTAGAAGAATTTAATAACTATAATGGTTCAGTGAGTGGTTCGGGTGACGTTAATATTCAAGCTAAAGGTGATATTAATAATTCAAGTAGTGGGATGAGTTCGGGTATCAATGCTGGCGGTTCTGTTATGATGACAAGTACCGGAGGCAATATTAATAATAGTGGTGCTTATATTAAAGCTGAAGACACAATCAGCCTCACTGCCGATAGAGGTGATGTAAGTCTCATTTCAAGCGTTGGTAGAGATGCTAAAGGTGATCAAGTTATTGGCTCATACGATGACGGTGTTTCTGCAGGAAAAAATATTGATATCACTGCAAATAATATCGATGTTACTGCTGTTGAGTTAAGCACCGGTGACGATCCCAATAGTGTGATCTCTCTTACCTCTACGGAGGGAAGTGTCAGGTTTAATGATATTCATGAATTAAATTCAACTAGTGAACATTCCAACACACAAATAGATTTTCTTAGCCATAGAACAATCGATGAAATAGATATTTCTGCAAAATCTAAGGCTAGCTCTGTCAATACTAAAGGAAATCTTAATATCAACTCTAGTGAAGATATTGTTTTTACTGGAGGTGAGTATAATGCTGGAAGTGCCATTATTTCCGCAGATAAAAATATCACGGTAAAAACCTCGCAAGATCACCATATACATGAGAAAACGGTAACTGAAACGGATTTTGTTATCGATCTAAATCTTGATTTACCGGGAATGTCAAAAAAAGGATTAACTCACTCGACTCTTGATGGCACGACATATACTAATTCTCAAGATTATCAAAGTGGTGGTTCTACCGCGGAACTTAACACTGCGAGTGCTAAACGTCCTGGCGCAGCACCTACCGCTGATACAGCATCATTTAAAATTGGTGCGCAAAGCACGCAGTCAAAAACGACTGAATCGACAACTACCAATACCAACACTCAGTTTAATTTCGAAAATGGTACTTTGATTAAGGCTGGAGAGACTGCTGATATAGGAGGTATGGATCTTACTGTTTCTGACGCAGCAGCAGCCACTATCATGGCAGGGGATGTTCAATCTACCAAATACAATGACACCTATACCAAAGAGGACAGTTACAAAGAGACATTTGTTGGAATCAAGTCTGAAGCCCATAGTGCGATAGTTGATGCAGCTAATAAATATTCTAATCTTGGTAATAAATCAGAAAATCAGGATATGGAAGTTGATGCATGGCGTACAACGGCACAAGTTGTTGGAGATGTTACAAACCTCGTCACAAACGATTTAGCCGGTGGTTCCATCAAAGCAGGGTGGTCGGAAGTGACAACATCGGAATCTCAATCTAGTTCAGTCGAAAACAAAAACAGTATCACAGGTGGTCAGATAAATATCATTAGTGATAAAGATATTGTATTACATGGTACTGATGTCAATGCCGCACAAGTTAACATGAATGCTGGCGGCGACTTAACGCTTAAAGCGGCTGAAAAAATGGCAACATCTAGTTCAGCTCGCGCTACACATGATGCGGGAGTGAGTGTTTCAGCCGGTGTTTCCGCGATGGGTGCTGGAGTGGGTGTTTCCGTTGATTATTCTGGATCTGTCTCGTCTGGCAGTTCGGAAAGCAAGTCTTATGATAATTCAAAAATAAATGCACAACAGGTTAACGTTACTACCGGTAATAATGTCACCTTAGAAGGTGCCAATATTTCCGCAGTGGAAGCAAATATGGAGATTGGTGGTGATCTGACCATCCAGTCTAAACAAGATACAACGCTAGTTAAGGGAAATAGTGAAAGTTGGGGAGTTTCAGCAGGGGCGAGTGTGTCTACCTCTGGAATTCTTCCCAATGCATCCGGTCAATATGGGGGCGGGAGTGAGCGTCATGAAAGTGCTCTTACAAAAGAGCAATCAGGTATTGTTACTTCAGGCAGCGTCGATATACACACTCAAGGCAATTTAACGATGGCTGGCGGCCATATTATTTCGGGTAACGGCACAGGTGCTGTCACAGTCGAGGGGGATGTTAATACTTCGGTAGTCAAAGACTATATAGATTCAGAGGGTATGTATCAAGGCGGCGGCGGAGGTCTCAGCTATAAAGGTATGCCAACGGGTAACTATTACAATGATACTCTAGACGAAGTCCATATTAAAGCCGATCAGAATAATACAATAAATGTGAACACTAGTGTGAGTGGGCAAGTACAGGGTCACATTAATACCGATCTCGATAAGGCAGCGGTTATCACCGAAGAGAGTAAAAAAGCAGGCAATAATATATCTGTTACCCTAACTGTCCCTAACCTGACTTCCAAAAAAGGGTCCTATGACGTTAATACTGATAATATTCCTTCAAAATCTAGCAATGGCACTGACCAGAAAAAACCAAGTTCATCATCTAGTCAGAATTCAAACCAAGGGCAGGGCTCTAAAACATCCGATGCCTTACAAAGTTCAACACAATATACGCCAGCTCAAACCTCTACAACCTACTCAAATGTAGAGTATTCATCGATCAGTCATGGAGCAAAACCGAGCCAGAAACCCTCAACGAGCACGTCTTCTATACAGCATGGGAGTGTGACTACTCCACCTAAAAATGATAATAGTCATACTATTTCTCAAAATGGTACTTCACAACCTATTCAGGGAAGTTCTACGCCTTCCAAGGGTAAATGGCCAACGGTAAATCCTAGTACTGGGTATATTGGCGGTACAGGAAGTGCTTCGCGTCCAGATGGGATGAATTCAGGTAAATCTACGTCGACGAGTCACACTAGTTATTCATCGAACATTAGTGCTAACCCTTCCTCAGCGGTGAATAACAGTGCTAAGAAGCCGAGTTCGACACAAAACCGTCCTACTGGAGCCGATAATGCTGTAGTGACTCAAGGTAATAACTCAAAGCAAACTCCAGGTTCAACTTCAACTGATAAGGGTAAATGGCCAATCGTTAATCCGAGCACCGGGTTTATTGGCGGTACGGGAAGCGCATCTCGCCCTGATGGAATGAATTCAGGTAAATCTTCGCCTAACAGACAAAATGTTAACACCTCGAATGTGAGTGGAAGTCATACACTTTTCTCATCGGGTAATAGTAGTGCTAAGCAACCGAGTTCGACGCAAAATCGTCCTACTGGAGCCGATAATGCAGTAGTGGCTCAAGGTAATAACTCAAAACCGACTCAAGGTTCAACTTCAACTGATAAGGTTAACTGGCCAACCGTTAATCCGAGTACCGGATTTATTGGTGGTACGGGAAGTGCGTCTCGTTTAGATGGAATGAATTCCGGTAAATCTACACCTATCAGACAAAATGTTAACACCTCGAATGTGAGTGGAAGTCATACACTTTTCTCATCGGGTAATAGTAGTGCTAAGCAACCGAGTTCGACGCAAAACCGTCCTACTGGAGCCGATAATGCAGTAGTGGCTCAAGGTAATAACTCAAAACCGACTCAAGGTTCAACTTCAACTGATAAGGGTAAATGGCCAACTGTTAATCCTAGCACCGGATTTATTGGCGGTACGGGAAGCGCGTCTCGTCTAGATGGAATGAATTCAGCTGGAACTAAAATAGCAGCTCCTCACAATCCATCATCAAATTCGTCAGTGAAAAAAGGCAATATTACCGATAGCGTTACATCGGAGAATTCCACGCTTCAATATCGAGCAATTTCATCCAAGCAAAAGCTTCCATCACAAACATACGATGGTAAAAATTGGCCGTCTGTCACTGAGTCAAATAAGCTCATTGGAGGGACGGGAAGTTCATCTCGACTAGATGGAATGAATAGTAGTCGAATAAAAACGGGTGATAAAAATAGAAAAATAGAAATTGAGTGATCATAATATCAACTATTAGCCGTTTAATTGTTAAATAGATTGCGGGGGGTGATATAACTAATAATATATCGCTGATAAATATTTTTTTAGGAAATACATCGCGCTTTATTTTGTTTTATATTTTTTTAAATCAAGGGTTGTATTTTATTAATAAGTGACTTAGCATCGTCTTAGGTTAATTAAGTAATCGGTTCTAATTTTTATGATTATATATCATAAATCATGTGGATGCTTATTGTTAAGCCCACTATACTTTGAAGTTAAATATATAGGAGAAGTATTATGTCTAAAATGGAAATGACTTTAGAGCAATGCCAAGAGATTCGTGGTGGGGGTTGGGTTGGTGCGGCAATCGGTGGTGCCACCGGCGCGGTGCTTGGTGCAGTGGTAGGCGGAGGGCTAACCTTTGGAATCGGCACTATTGCTGGTGGTTTGGCTGGTACTGCTATTGGTTGTGCTGCAGGTGCGGGTATTGGAAATAAGACGGGTAAATCTTAATTAATTTCTAATTAATAACTAAATTGAGGTGTTTATAAATAACACCTCAATTTTTCTTATATTGGAGTTTGCCCAGGTCCAAAAGATGAATAATGAGTTAAGTAAATGTTTGGAAAAGTCTCCAATAGGTATTGGAGTATATACTTCTTTGCTTTTTTTTATTACATCAATCTTTATAGTTATCCTATTTAAAGGGAGCTACGGAAAGCAAGAGTTAGTGAAAGGGATAATTCGTCAGGAGTCTTTTTACCGTGTAAATTCTGATAAAGTGGGTAATGTTATCGATGTTTTTGTTCAAGAAAAAGATGAGGTAAAATCTGGAGACCCTCTATTTAAAATAGCATTGCCTTGGCAAGATGTTATCGATGTAGAGAGTGGTAACAGTATGTATACAGGCTCAGTGCAACGGCTCACCGAATCAAAGAACTATTTAACAAAAGAACAACAAGCTTTAGAAAAAGAAAGAATCAATTTGACCAAAAGTAAGCAGAACTTTGAGGATCATTACGCATCTAGGTTAAATGGCTTATCTGAAATTGAAGAACAATATAAAAAGAAAGGTGTTATTTATAGCACTCAATTAAAAGAACTGAAAATTTTATTAAAAAGTAAAGCTATAAATAAAACTGAAATAGAGTCTTTGAAACAAGCAATCATTGATAATGATATAGCCTTAAAGAAAATTATTGCGGATAAAAAAATATTCGCACAAGAGTTCAACGATAAAAACGATTATTATTTGCGCGCCGAACGGGAATTACTACAAAATGAAACATCTATTGAGCGACGTAAACAAGAAATAATAAATGACCTTAATAGGTTTAGATTACAGAAAGAGTACATTGTTTCGTCTCCAGTAGATGGAGTTATACACGATGTAGGAATTTTGAAAGGCGATTTTGTTGACGGTAATATTCCATCGATGATAATTACAAGGCCTAAAAATAATACCCACCTTGCTATTCTTTATCTGTCATCAAGCCAAATAGGACTCATTGACCCTAAAATACCGTTAACGTTGCGAGTTGACACTTTCCCATACGAAACCTTTGGAATACTTAAAGGGACTGTATTAAATATAGCCTCCACACCTACCCATATATCCATTGATGATAAAGATTCTTGGTTTCGAGTGAAGGTTAGAATCCATGATAACGAACCCAATACAAAGATCCCTTTAAACCAACTTGCTGATGGGATGACAGTCACTACGACGCTAAGAGAACCAAAGCAATCACTGATAGAATGGCTATTTTTGCCTGTTAAAAAAGCATTTATTCGTAATCCGGATTTTACTCAAAGATGACTAAAAAAATATACGTTAGCGATGTAATTCAGGATGAAGCCGTCGAGTGTGGGCTTGCTTGTGTGAGTTATATTGCGCAATATAATGGGAAAAAATTAACGTTACAGCAACTACGCCGTCAATACGAAGTCACTGCCGATGGGTTATCTTTTTTTCATTTAATGAAGATTTTTAACGATCATCAGCATGTTGCGACGGGTATTAAGGTCGATGCCGCTGATCTTAAAGAGGTGGCGACACCGGCAATTCTGCTTTGGAATAACTGCCATTTTGTAATATTGAAAAAAGTCACCTCCCGCTATATTGAAGTGATGGATCCTGCTGTCGGTAGCAGGAAGTACACCACTTCGGAAGTTAAACTTTTTTTTTCTGGTGTTGCATTAGAAGTCACCGTGAGTAGCGACTTTGTCCCATCACACCCCTCCGAGTGGCAAAAGAAGGAGTTAAACAAAGAACACTTTTATAGTCTGTCTAATTTTCGGAAAGGGATTGTTAAGTATTCAGCCTATATGATACCGCTAACGCTATTGGCAATACTGATTCAAATGACCAACGTTGCAATTCCTAAATTCATGACGTTGATATTTGATGAGGTCCTACCTAATAACGATAAAGACTTCTTGTTTTTATTGATTTATATTTTCTCCTTTGTCTATTTGTTGCAGTTATTGACTCAGTATTTAAAGGTGATTTTATCTCAGCGCCTAAGGCGTTATATTTCTCAATTTGAAGGGCTAGACATAGTTAGTCGAATGTTCTCAATGAATCTGAATTTTTTCAGTAAAAGATTACCGACTGATCTGTTGAGAAAAATTAAGTCTGTAGATGTGTTTCACGTTATTTTTACTCATGGTTGGATCGATATACTGATTGAATCTGTGTTTATTATCATATTCATTACTCTATTATTATTGATTAGCTTTAAGCTTGCCGTTTTAACGTTACTTGCAACCTGTGTAATGGTCTTTATACGTTTACTGTTCATTTCCCCCTTGATGTCACGACAATATTCATCGATTGATGCAGAGATACAACGTGATAACTCGTTACTTGAAACTATCGAGAATATAGATCAGGTAAAGTTAAATAATTCTGAGTCAGTTAAAATTGCTGACTGGTTTACTTATCATTCTCGTTTAGAGGATAACCGTGCAGGGATTGAAAAAATTCAGTCTCTTCTTGAGTTATCGCTGACTGGAATATCACATATTCAGACAATAGTAATCATGGGATACGGTGCATATTCCGTATTACAAGGGGAGAATACTGCGGGTCAATTGATTTCATTTATTTTCTATAAAGGATGTTTGATGGACAACATTCGCAGTGTTGTTGAAAAACATGTTTCTCTAAAACTATGTTCAGTAGAGGTGAATCGGTTAAACGATCTTATTGTTGAAAATGAAGAGGCCAAATTACTAGACAAAGCGGGTTTTAAATCCTCTGCCCTAACATTGAGAGAGGAGTTTACATCGATAGAGGTCAAAGAGTTAGTCTTTGGCTATACTAACCTAGAACAACCGATCCTAAGAAATATTAACTTTTCCCTCACTGAAGGACAGAAGTTAGTTATTACCGGGCCTTCGGGATGCGGTAAAACCACGCTAATACAAATTATTTCCGGTATGATTTCACCGACTAGTGGCGATATCCTCATTAATAACTTATCACTCCTACAGTTTGGTATAAAACAATATCAGGCGCAGATTGCCCACGTCTCAGTTAACGATAGCATAATGAACGGAAGTGTTATTGATAATATAATATATGAATGCGGAGACTATGATATGGCGCTATTGGAGTTCTGTATCGAGCGGTCAGGATTAATTGAAGTTATTAGGTGCCTTTCTGCAGGATTGAACACCCGTTTAGGCGTTAATGGTGCTCGTTTATCATCAGGGCAGACACAACGTCTATTAATTGCTAGAGCATTGTATCGGCGCCCACGTTTACTGCTTCTCGACGAGCCTACTTCACACCTTGATGAAGAGAGTGCGGATATTATCATTAATTTAATAAAAGGGTTACCGACTTCGTGCTTGATTGTCTCTCACGACAATAGACTAATTAAAGAAATTGGTAATGTATTCAAGTTGCCATCTCTGATCAGGGGGAAAGTATGAAGTTAAAAGAATTAATAGATAGGTTTGTTATCTTTTTCATTAATAACTCTTTTCACTTAATCATTAAGTTAACAAAAAACCTCCCCTTGAAAGGGGTTATGTCGGTTTTATATATTTATGGGGGGTGTTTTCTTGCACACTTTAGAAAACAATTTCGATCCGACAGTGCTAAGTTTCATGCCATTGAAATATGTCAAATACCCAGTAATAAGTTCATTTTGGAACATATTAGAAATCAATTATTCTCACAATATTTAAGAAGGTATTTATTTTTTTATCCAAAGAGTAAATGTGAAAGATTTGTACAGAGAAATATCGAGTGTTTAGTGGAAAAACCAAATGCGATTGCCGTAAAGCTTTACCTTTGCACTCATAGCGGTGACTATTGGCTAACTATCCTAAATATTGCTTACCAATACAGAAACAACTCATCGTCTATCAAGCAGTTAATTGTTCCGATCTACGAATTGATCACTGAGACAAATCGTGAGGTTTTTGCAAAAATTGAAATACCTGGTTTTGAGGTTATTTTTATTCATATCCATGAGCCGGGCGCATTGAAGAAAATCATGGCATACCTTCGTGATGATATCTCTGCTGTGGCGATATTTTATGATTTGTTTTGTTATGCTGCGGGTACATTGAATGGGGCTGTTGAAAATGTGCTATTTTTTGATCGACAAGCCTATATGACAACCGGCTTTTCGTCATTAATCGTACGTTTTAATTTACCGACTGTATTCGTTTCAACGCATTACTGCGCGAGGAATGGAAAGTTTATTACCTCGTTATCATCGGTTAAATATTTTGATAATGTAAAGGTATTAAGAGAGGAAATGGTAAGTTATATTGAAGAGTATATTAAAAAGTATCCAACACAATGGCACTTTATTTCTCACCTAGATACATTTTATCACTATCCTTTTATACAGTTAAAAAATTCTCAAGAAAATAAAATTAGTACCTATCTCCGCTTGCAGCATAAATATTTTGCATGAGATATCGAAATGAATAAAAATATTCTGTTGTGTTTAGTATTGACGACTCAAGGGTGTACTCTTTCACCACAATACATTCAACCCAGGACTGTTATTGACGATCAACATATTTTAATGAGCGGAAAATCCTATCAAGCATATCATTTCAAAGATTTATTCCAAGACGATCAGGCTTTGCAGGCATTGCTCATTGAAGCGTTGAAAAATAATTATGATTTACAGCAAGCGTTGATGAATATTCGGGCAGCAAATATCCTTAAATTATCTGCTTTATTTGATCTTATTCCTCAAGTGAGGGCTAGCGTTAATCATAGTACGCTGGTGAATACCCAAACTTCGCCATTCACGGGCGTAAAAGCGAAAACAAAAAATAAGTTATATCAAAGCTCACTTGGGGTCGATTCTTATGAAATCGACATTTGGGGACGCAAACAAGCATTAATAGAATCTAAAGGATTTCAAGAACAGGCAAGTTTAATTAGTTTTAACGCGGCTAAGTTAACCCTCTTGAATGAGTTAGCAAGTAGCTGGTATGAAACGCTTTCTTATATAAAAATTTGGCATTTTTTAAATGACAAACTTGAACGGATGAATGATATCCACCGGAAAATGCTTGTAATTGAGATTAGTGGACGTCTTGACCCCGTTATCCAAGCAAAATTCTTAAGGGGAAAGGCTACAGATGAGAACTCTAAACGTAAAATTGAGAAAGAAATTATCACACGCTTGCATAAATTACATTACTTAGCAGGGGCGGAGTCTGACTGGTTAAACCTATCTACATGGCGGACTATTGACCCAGACTACAGCATCAAAGACATTCCACAACAGATTTCATCTCAAGTCATATTTCAACGCCCCGATATAGTTGTCGCCGAAATGAATATTCGAGCGGAAAATGGCAATATTGGGGCAGCAAGATCAGCATTTCTTCCTATTTTCAATTTATTCGCTATGGCTAACCAAACTAGTGAGGATTTCGGTCATACTCTTGCTAACTTATCGAATAACTGGACGTTAACACCATCCGTATTTTTTCCGATTTTTAATATCCCCTCTAACTACGCTACGTTGCGTTACGCCAAGATTAAAAAAGAGTCCACGGTAATCGAATATCAACGTAGAGTTTCCGAAGCACTACTCGATATTAAGAATTCTGTGGCCAGTTTACATTCCGCTACCGAGTCAAGACTAGGACTTGAACACGAAGCAAAACTGCAAGCCGACGTTTTCACCAAAGTTCAAGCGAGACTCGATGCTGGGTATCTCGATCTTTATAGTTATTATGAGGCAATGGATATGAAATCTTTAGTGGATATTGAGCTTGAGTACAGTCGTCAACAATGCATGTTAGCCACTATAGTGTTATTAAAGGCGATTGGTGGATGATTTGACTAACGTCTTAAGTCATACCGGTAGCATATTTTAGTTAGTGAATTTTTTTTATTAAAAATACTAATATTTCAATCTTCGCAATTTGATCTTGATCAATCTAACTGAGGCGTAAAGACGTAGAGTGAAGGTGAATTGTTAATCACATTCACTGAGAGGTAGAGAGATGAAAGCTGCTGTAGTCACTCAAGATCATCGAGTCAGTATTGAAGACAAACAACTTCGACCCTTAGAGTATGGTGAAGCCTTACTTACCATGGAATGCTGTGGTGTTTGCCATACCGATTTACATGTGAAAAATGGGGATTTTGGCGATAAAACAGGCGTCATTCTTGGTCATGAAGGAATTGGTATTGTGAGTCAGCTGGGGCCAGGCGTTACTGCGCTTAAGCTTGGTGATCGGGCCAGTGTTGCATGGTTCTATCAAGGTTGTGGGCACTGTGAATATTGTAACTCTGGAAGGGAAACGCTTTGTCGCTCGGTAAAAAATGCGGGTTATAGCGTGGACGGGGGAATGGCGGAGCAATGTATTGTTCATGCCGATTACGCGGTCAAGGTGCCGGATGGACTGGATTCGGCTGCTGCCAGTAGTATTTCTTGTGCAGGAGTGACCACTTATAAAGGGCTCAAAGTCAGCGATATTCGGCCAGGAGAGTGGATTGCTATCTATGGTTTGGGTGGCTTAGGCAACCTTGCACTGCAGTACGCCAAAAATGTGTTCAACGCCAAAGTCATTGCAGTAGATATTAATGAGCAACAGTTAGCTTTAGCGTCTTCACTCGGCGCAGATATGGTAATCAATTCTCGGGATCAGGACGCCGCTAAGCTTATTCAAGAAAAATGCGGCGGAGCCCATGCCGCGTTAGTGACCGCAGTAGCAAAATCTGCATTCCAGTCAGCGGTATTTAGTGTGAGGGCAGGGGCGAGAGTTGTGGCGATTGGCCTACCGCCAGAATCTATGGCGTTGGATATCCCTCGTTTAGTTCTAGATGGGATCCAAGTCGTCGGATCATTGGTGGGGACTCGAACCGATTTGGCAGAAGCCTTTCAGTTTGCCGCAGAAGGAAAAGTGACCCCCAAAATTACATTACGCCCAATTGAAGCTATCAATTCGATTTTTGACGAGATGCACGCGGGAAAGATCACGGGTCGAATCGTTATTGATTTTAAAAATAAGGTAAACGCTTAGCTGAGGTTGAAGAATGGCTAATCACTTCTATACTGAGTGAAACATACTTTTAATAGGAGTGGTTATGACGATTCTGAAAAGTGGTTCAGCGCATTGGGAAGGTCCAATCAAAGAAGGTAAAGGCACTGTGAGCACTGAAAGTGGTGCATTATCGGAACAGCCTTACGGATTCAACACCCGCTTTGAAGGTAAAACGGGCACCAATCCCGAAGAATTACTCGGCGGTGCCCATGCTGCCTGCTTCTCAATGGCGCTGTCATTGATGCTTGGTAACGCCGGACATACTCCGAATAGCATTGATACCACCGCGACAGTGTCGCTGGATAAAGCAGGTGAAGGCTTTAAAATTACTAAAGTCGCGCTAAAAAGCAAAGTTGCTCTTCCAGGGATTGATGCGCAAGAGTTCGATAAAATTATCAACCAAGCCAAAGAAGGCTGTCCAGTTTCACAACTGTTCGACACTGAAATTACCCTCGACTATACGCTTAACGCCTAGTCTTTTAAGTGACGCTTAGGCGTCACTTTATTCTTCTCGTCCTCGTAATTTGTACTCTCTTAACCGAGCAACTGTCGTTGAGGTTGATATCAACGCTTTAGGCCTTTTCACGACTTTACTCGGGTCGGCTGCAACGTAGTCTAGCGTTGGTGAGCAATAGTAGGGCAGCCATCCACCATAGCTACTTTCCCATTCCCAATGTACCGGACAGGGCCAAAGCAGCCCCTCTTCGAGTGAGTAATATACCCAATGACCAGTAGGGCGACGTGGGCGGCGAGTCATCGCTTTCACCTGGTGGTATTCCGTGCCTTGCAACGAATCGTCAAACATAATTAATCTGGGTGGTCCCGATGAACCTCACCGCATAACAGCACAACATTGGGTCTTACCTTATGGACACGTGCTTCCATTTGTTGACACATTACAAGAGTCGGGTAAATAGTCTCTGTTACGGGTAAGGCATCGCAAGCATCATTTCCACAAGCACTCACCAGTAATACAAATCCTATTAGCATACCTGACTCCTGTGTGGGTTTTGGGGAAGACTCATTATGATAGAATAAGATATTCAGATTTTCACTGTCACTATTCTGCCAGAAAAGCGTCAATTGAGTTACACTATCCTTGCCATTACGATTAAGAAAAGAAGGTTTATTATGTCGGAGTTACCCCCACGTCCATTAGACAACGAAAATATTGCCCACCCAGATAAGCACCCTAAACAAGCCGCCTTGCAATTAGTCGTTGAACTAGTTCGCGCCGGAAAGTTGAGCCCTTTGCAAGGCGATGCCAACAACATGTTGTCTCTTTATGAACAGTTCAAAAAACATTTTGAACAGGATAGCGATCATTAATTTTTTTACTCGGGAGCCAAACGGACTTATCACTTAACTCTCGAGTGAGCTAACGTTTTTTTGAGGCCTTTATGAAACGTTTAACGCTAAGATTATGTTTTATTTCACTTTGTGCGGTACTTAGTGCTTGCAGCCATTCAGAAAAGAATACGAGTCCCCGCTATTTACCTGACGATGATATGTGTAGCGCATCGCAGTTTCAGAACTATGTAGGTAAACCTTTAACCACAGTTGATGAGTTACAACTCGAACAGCCTGTAAGGGCGATTCCCGCTTATGCTTCGGTTTCAATGGATTTTGTTTTACGTCGAATTAATTTTTTGGCCGATGATAAAGGTATTATTACCCGAGTGTATTGTGGTTAATGGGTTAACAGTGCAAGCATTGCATATGCCAAGTGTCGGTTTTGAGTAAAGTCGGGTTATAAAGTATTAACCTAAATCAGTTGCAGATTTTTCTGGTTCGTTCTCGAGATAGAATTCAATTTCTGAGAAAAAGAAGGATGTGCAGATGAAAACATTAATTAAATTTGTATCGGTGCTGGCACTCACCGTCAGCTTAAGTGGCTGCATTTTACCTCCTTGGGGAGGCCCAGGTGGTGGAGGCGGCGGCGGTGGTCGCGGTCCAGGTGGACCTCACTTTGGCTATAGCCAATCACGTTAATTAACAAATAGTTTCTTCGAAGCTTCATAAAACTTATGTATTCTGTTAAATAATTCTACAGGGTATCTGTGAATTACACTATTGACTCATAAGGAGAAGTAGAATGAAACAGATGTTAATGACGCTTGCCTTAGCAACGACCTTAGTCGCAGGTTACGCTTCAGCAGCTGAAAAGACCGCTCAACAACAAAAGATGACGGTTTGTAACCAGCAGGCGAGCTCGCAGAGCTTAAAGGGCGATAGCCGTAAAAGCTTCATGAGTAATTGTTTGAAAAAAGACAGTAAAGCTTCAGGCTTGACTGCTCAGCAGCAGAAAATGAAGACCTGTAATGCTACCGCTAAAGATAAGAAATTAGCTGGAGCGGAGCGTAAGTCATTTATGAGTAGCTGTCTGAAAAAATCTTAAAACTTAATCACCCAATACGAAAGACTTCGCATTGGGTGATTTCTTATAAGGTATCGGTAAAACCATGAGGATCAGTTGATACTGTATCCGCCACCTATTTCCCGACCCTTATTTTTTGCTAAGGGCATCTGACTTTTTAATACAGGCTTGCATTGCTTGTATAATTGATGAGCGGAATCCAGTCTCTTCCAACATTGCAACCGCTTCAATTGTCGTGCCGCCTGGTGAACAGACGTTATCTTTTAATTCACCGGGATGCTTTCCACTTTCTAATACCATCTCAGCGGAGCCTTTTACTGCCTGAGCAGCAAATTGATAAGCTTTTGCTCGAGGCATGCCCGCTAAGACCGCTGCATCGGCCATGGCTTCAATTAATATATAAATGTAAGCAGGTGCCGAACCACTCACACCGACCACGGCATGAATTAACGATTCGCTGACAACTTCTGCTTTACCGAACTGGCTAAAGATGGACAGTACCGTTTCAGTCTCTTGCTCGGTGACGTTATTATTGGGGGTGATAGAGCTCATTCCTTCGCCGACCAAGCATGGAGTATTTGGCATCACACGAATAATTTTTTGCTCTTTCGGCAGTGCAGAAGCTAAAGACTCCAAGGTTACTCCGGCAGCAACCGAAACAATGACGGTTTCTTTACGTAGATGACTAGAGAGCTTATCAAGTGTATCGAGTAAAGCGTTAGGTTTTACTGCAGCGATGAGATAGTCGGCTTTTGCGGCTAATTGGTTGGCGCTCTCCATCGCAGTTACCCCGAATTGGTCATGGAGAGCACTATTGGTTTTGGGCTTTCGGTCAAAGACGAGAATATTTTCAGCGGGTACGGACTGACTCTTGATCAAACCGCTGATCATCGCGCTGGCCATGTTGCCGCATCCTAAGAACCCGATCGTTACATTTTTCATATAGCTGTTAGACCTTATCTATGACAAATCCACAAGAAGTTATTACTATACACAATTATCTTTCACCATAAGTATAGATGGAGAATAAACATGATATGGGTTGATGCTGACGCTTGCCCAGTGGTCATTAAAGAAGTGCTTTACCGCGCTGCGGAAAGAACGCAAACGGTAGTCACCTTCGTCGCCAATCAATCTTTACGCGTTCCTTCATCAGAGTATTTACGTACGTTACGGGTCGCGGCTGGGTTTGATGTAGCAGATAATGAAATAGTGAAGCGTGTGGGACCGGGAGAACTCGTTATTACGAGTGATATTCCGCTCGCTGCAGAAGTGTTGGAGAAAGGAGGGGAAGCGCTAAATCCGCGTGGCGAACGCTATTCCCGTGAGACAATAAAACAACGGCTAGTGATGCGCGACTTTATGGAAACGCTGCGTTCCAGCGGTATACCGTCTGGCGGGCCCGCAGCGTTAAGTCAAAAAGATCGTCAGCTATTTGCTAACGAGCTTGATAAGTGGTTTCGTGCAAGGTAAGTCTCAGTCGTTAACTTATAAAAAGCTATCGTCGTCGTCACCGAAACTGCTATCGCCAAAGAAACTACTGTTATCGTCATTCTGTGGTGATTCCCAATCATTATTGAAATCACTGGAATCGGCTTGCTGATTGAACGTATCTAAGTTCTGATCGTAATTAGGTTGTTCAAGGGGAGGCTCATTAATGATGTTGACGATCTCCTCTGGTTGAGAGTGGTGGAACATGCTGGTCAACATATCTGCCATGACTACCCCTCCAGCCACACCTACCGCCGTTTGCAATGCTCCCCCTAAAAAGCCAGTGCCTCGCGCGGCGGGCTGTTGGGGGGCATTACTATAGCCCTGCTGTGGAGCAGCATTTTGAGTATTGCCCCCCCAGCCACTATTTTGTTGAGGAGCGCTTTGTGGACGGCTGTTCCCACCGCCAAACAGGCCAGAAAGGAAGCCACCACTACTTTGTTTAGGTTGTTCCGCTGCTTGGCGCTCGAGTTGTGCCACGCGATCATTCAATTTTTTTAAAGCGGCTTCTTGGATAATAATGGCTTGTGCCATGTAGTAAGGGGCATCTGGCTGGGACTGTAAATGCTGTTTTATACGCTGTTCTGCACCGCTATCACGTGCGCTGGACTGCGTTTCAGCTTGTTGCAGGCGACCAAACAGGTCATCGATGAGTTTTTGTTCTTCAGTTTGCATCAGAAACCTCTCTTTTCTTAAAACAACAAGATACTAAGGCACTCCTGCACAAGGCTGGAACGCTCTGCTTAGCTGATGATATGGGGATAATTAATTTAAAGGAAAGGGTTGAGGCGTAAATAAATGTGTTTTCTTAACCTAAGCGGGATAGCCGTTCACAATTAATCCAGTTATGATGCCTACAGATCACTTACTATGGAGACGTCCGCCAGCTGGCGGTAGAGGATGTTCTGATTATGTCATTTCCGGTATACCTAATCGGTGCCCGAGGCTGCGGTAAAACGACGGTAGGTAAAATACTCGCTCGTCAACTCAGTTATCATTTTTGCGATACGGACCAGCAATTACAGCAACAATTAGAACAAAGTATCGCAGACTACGTCGCAGAACATGGCTGGGATACCTTTCGGCAACAAGAACATCACGCACTGCTTACTGTGACGTCAGATAATACCGTAGTCGCCACGGGTGGCGGTATAATTCTTCGCGACGATAATCGTCAGCATATGCGTCAAAGCGGAACGGTCATTTGGCTAAGTGTTGATCATCAAGTCCTGGCTAACCGATTGACGGCAGATCCTGAAATAGGGCAACGCCCAACCCTTACCGGCAGGCCCATTACCGAAGAAATTTTTGATGTTCTACAACAACGGCTGCCTCTTTATCAGCAGGCGGCTCATCATACTATCGATGCCAATCAACCGCCGGAAAAAATAGTTATCGATATTCTAACGGCATTAAGCCGAGATTCATTGACGGCCTAATGTTAAGCACGCCCTGAAATCATTTATCTCTCACCCTTATTTCTAGAAAGGAAATAGTATGCTTAAAGCGAACGAGTATTTTGAAGGTAAAGTTAGATCGATTGGATTTGCCAATAGCCTTGCAGGCGAAGCCAGCGTGGGAGTGATGGAGACGGGTGAATACACCTTCGGCACAGCTAAAGCGGAGGAGATGACGGTCATCAGTGGTGCACTAAAAGTACTATTACCGGGAGAAACCGAGTGGCAGTGGTTTGAAGCGGGTACGGCGTTTAATGTTCCCGCACACAGCGAGTTTCACTTACAAGTGGCAGAGCCTTCGGCTTACCTTTGTCGCTATCTGTAAAGAAAAAATAGGCTGCCAACTTAAGGCAGCCTACTGTGAGGGATTAGTGTTCGGCCTCACCACCAAGACTTTCGGTCAATGAATCGATAAACTCCGCCAATTCGCCGGTCATTAGCACGAAATCAGCATCAAATCGTAGGTCAGCCTCTTCGCGGCTAATATCATCATTTTGCTCACGCAGTGTATCGCTAAACTTAATACGTTTGATTGACGCGTCTTCATTGAGCAAACATTGCATACGCTCTTGCCAATCAATGCCCAGTTTGGTCACGCGTTTTCCCGACTCTATATGATGGGCAATCTCGTCACACACTAACTCCTGTTTCTTACAGCGAATCACGCCACCTTCTTCTAAGGTCGCTTTTAATTCAGCCTCGTCCAGCAAAGTAAATCCAGCACTTGGCGTGCCAGAGCGTACCCACTCAGTAAGCGTAATCTCTATTGGAGTCTGAAGGGTAAGCGGTACAACTGGCAAAGAACCTAGGCTTTTACGTAATAAGGCCAACACATCTTCAGCTTTTTTAGCGCTACCACTATCTACGATAACGCGCTGATGTTGAACATCAATCCAAATCCATGTCTGGCTGTAGCGACTGAATGCACGGGGTAATAGGCTATGGATAACCTCATCTTTCAGAGAGTCTTTTTCTGCTTTCTTTAAACGGCGTTGTTGCTCCGTTTCGAGTTTCAACACTTTGGCCTCAAGCGCTTGCTTGATCACTGTGGCCGGTAGCATTTTCTCTTCTTTACGTGCACAGAGCAGAAGCTGACCTTGGCTAGCATGGACTAAGGTTTTTCCTTGTGGACCAAGGGGAGAAACCCAGCCCATAGCCAGTTTATCTTGGCTTGTGCATGGTGTGAACTGACTAGACGCTAATTGCGTTTCAATCTCTTCAGCAACTAGAGGGATCTCTCGGGTTAATCGGTAGACCATCATATTTTTAAACCACAACATTTTCTTTCCTCTGTTTGCTTTTGGCTGCGCGTATCATACTGAAATTACTTGGCGGTTTCAGCCACTATAGCATGGGCTTATTGGGTGATAGCCAAGGATGAAAAGCCTAAGCCATTCACCTTTTTAACGTTAATCTGGATCGGAATACGTTCTTTCATGGCCTCTACATGACTAATCACGCCAATCATTTTCCCCGAGGCATTAAGACTATCCAGCGCATCTAGCGCGGTATCCAAGGTGGCGGGGTCAAGCGTACCAAAGCCTTCATCTAAGAACAGCGAGTCGATATGATTTTTTTCACTCATTAAGTCCGATAGGGCTAGAGCCAGTGCAAGGCTGACTAAGAAGCTCTCCCCTCCTGAAAGGGTTTTAGTATCACGACACTCGTCAGCTTGCCATTGATCCACCACTTGTAATTCGAGTAAGTCTCGTTCGGTTCGTTGTAAACGATAACGGCCATGCAAGCGTTCCAACTGCTGATTGGCGAGCCACACGAGGTGTTCAAGCGTGAGACCTTGAGCGAAGCGTCGGAATTTATCACCGCTGGCGGAACCAATTAGCTCGTTAAGGTGATCCCAAGTCGCTAAATGAACTTGTCGTTCAGTGATCATCGCGATGAGGGAGGATTGCTGCTGAGTGAGTGTCTCGTCGGCTTGAAGCTGCTGAGCCACCTCACCTTGCTGAACTAATACCTGCTGATAACGCTCTTGTTGCTGGTGGCGTTGCGCGGACAGTATCTCGCCAGTCTCTTGCGCGAGAGGAGGAGGGGTTTGGTTGTGTTGCACTACCGCTTGTTCAGCTTGCTGCAGTCGCGTTTTAGCGCGGTCAATCTGCTGTTCAGCTTGTTCGATTTTATGCTGGTAGTCCTTAACGACCGATTCCGGCAGGATAGCCGCCATAAACTGTTGTTGGTCGGCGAAGCGTGACGCCTGTAAGGCTTCTACGAACTGTTGCTCAGTATGTTGACGCTGAGTCATCAGACTCTCGAGTTGCGTGATAAGCTGGCGCATCTCGCCATGAGTCTGTTGTTGTTGGTCCTTACAGCTTTGCCAGCGCTGCCGATGTTGCTGTTCATCAAGCCGATATTGCGCAGCACGTTCTTCGAGTGCTTGGCGTAATGCGCCGACTGACTGATCACCGACCAATGCCTGACGCTCTGTTCGGCATTGTTGGTAAGCCGACTGACCTGCAAGCAGCTGTTGCTCACGGTGGTGGATTTCCATTTCACGCTGAGTCTGTTCGCGCTGTAGGGATGCCAGCCGTTCTGTCAAAGTATGCAGGTCTGTTTCACAAGCGAGGCGTTCTTTCTGGTGTTCTTGATAGGTTCGCCAAATTTGTTGGTACTCGGTTAAGATCTCAGTCAGTTGTGCGATCGGTAGCGGCGGTAATTGATACTGTGCCAAATGTTGTAAGAGACTCTCCAACTTCTGTTGGAAATCTTCCTGTGCGCTGTGAGCCTGCTGCGTTAGCGTATCGAGTTGTTCCTGTTCTGACCGAGAGTGCTGGTCGGTTAACGCTGCAGCTTGCTGTTGCTGCTGTAGGTTTTGTTGATGTTGATAAAGTGTTTTCTCGAGTTGATTGCGCTGTGCGTGACGACGCTGTTGCTGTTCCAGAGCCTGCTGGTAACGCTGCTGAGAATCCTGCTGTTGGGCATAAGCCTGCTCTAGTTCTTCACGGTTCTCAATACTCAAAGGAATGCCATGTTGTGCGGTTTCCTGTTGCCATGTTGAGCGTAGGGCGATAATACGCTCCTCCCCTTGAGCAAGTAGCTGACGTTGATGCTGTGCCTCACGCTGACTATTGTGGCAGTCAGCCTCCAAGCGGGTAAGCACTTGCTTAATCCTGTCGACCGCTTCTCGCTGCTCATCACGGGCAGAAAAATGGTTGGAGGTAGGAACATTATCCGCGCTTTCTTGGTGACCTGGATGCGAAGTTGAACCACACACCGCACAAGGCTCGCCTTCTTGCAAACTTTCGCGCAGACGTTGTAAATCTGCAACCTGTTGCTCTAAAACACAGAGTTTCTCTAAAGCGTTGAGGTGCGCGGTTTCGGTTTCCAGCTGCCGTGTATGCTGGTTATGCTGCTGTTGCAAAGTGCTCAGCTGTTGTTCGCTATGAGTAAGCGCTTGTTGCGCCTGCTGAGCAGCGGATGTCTGCGTTTGCCACTGTTCAGAATAGCGTAATAATTGTTGATAGCAGGGCGTTAATTGTCCCTGTTGTTGGTGCCATTGCGTTAGGGCCTCGAAAGCCGACGTTTCCTCTTGTGCCAGGGGATGGTGTAGAAATGCAGTTAAGGCCGATTCGCTCGCGTTAACCAGGTGTAGCGCGTCATCAATCCGTTGCTGTTGGCCTGACCGTTCACGGCTTAGCGAATGCAGTGTGCTTTTTCGCTGTTCAATTTGTTTTATCATGGCTTGATGGGCGTTTTTCTCTCGCAACAGCTGCTCGGCTGTACGCTGCCAGCCACCCAGTTCCGGCCCCCAATCACTGAGCGTCGGATAGCGGTTTTGCCAATCCTTTATCACGCCTATACGTTGCTGCAGAGTTTCCGCTTGTTGCGTTATTAAGCCCAACTGCTGCCCTATCTCCTGATAGGTCAGTTGCAAGGGACGTTGATGCTGTTCGAGTTCGAGCTGTTGCTGAGCTAACTGTTTAATCCGTTCATCAAGGGGGATGATCTGTTCCACCAGTAATTGCTGTTGCTGCTGATGGTAGCCTTGGAATTGTTGTTCCGTTTGAACGCTATTTTGCCAGGCTTGATAGTGGGTCAATAATTGCTGTTCTTCTTGTTCCATCTGTTGTTGTAACGATGCTTGTTGCGTACGTGTCACCGTTAAGCTATGGGTAGATTGCTCCAAGGCTTGCCAAAAGGGTAATAGTTGCGCTGCAGGTTGGTAGGCGGCAAGTTGGTCTCGTAGCGGGACGACGGCCTCTGCTTGCTGTTGCGTCGTGATTAACGCCTGCTGGCTATCAGTGGCGTGTTGAAGAAGCTGTTGATGATAGTGTTGCCAATTCAGTGCATGGTGTAGCTGTTCAATGTGTTGATGTAAGGCATCACGTTCTTGTGCTAAATCTTTACGTTGTTGAAACAACGCGTCACGCTGCGAATCGTTAAGTAGCGTAACGCCAGAGAGCTTGGCCTGCAGTTGATCGAGCTCGATCTTATAGTGCTTATGCCGCTCATAAACCTGCTGTGACAGACGCCCATAGATATCCGTCCCTGTCAGTTCTTCAAGTAATTCAGCCCGTTCGGAGACGGGAGCGTTGAGGAAGGCGGCAAACTGCCCTTGAGATAGCATCATTGAACGAGTGAAACGCTGGAAATTGAGGCCAGATAAGGTTTCGATTGTCTTTAGTTTATCCGACACTTTATCCGCGACAATTTTATTATCGGCGCAGCGAGCCAGCTCTACTTTTGGGGGTTGTAACTTACCACGATGATCGTTTCTTGCTCGATTTTGACTCCAAAAGGCTCGCCAAACTTCCCCTTTAATCTCAAACTCAACTTCTGCTAAACAATCGCTGGTTCCACGGGTCATAAGCTGATTTTGTGTAGGGGAAATAGCCCCTAAACGAGGCGTCTGATGATAAAGCGCTAAGCATATTGCATCCAGTAACGTGGTTTTGCCTGCACCGGTTTCCCCAGTAATAGCAAATAATCCATTGTCGCTAAAAGGCGGTAAGGTAAAGTCGATAAACCATTCCCCGCGCAGGGAATTTAAATTTTTAAGGCGTAACGTTAATATTTTCATGATTTATCCCTGTTCCTCATTTAACTGGGCTGAGACTTCTCGGAACAGTTGTAGCATGCTGTGATATTGCGCCTCGTCCAACGGCTCTTGGGCTAAACGTCGGCGAAAAACTTCTTCTGGCGTAAGTTCATTCAAGGTTTCTTTCATTTTTATATTAACCGCTAGCGAGGACTGAAGTCGTTTACGCCGCAGTAAGAGAATTTCCACGGCGAGGCCCTCTGCCATTTTTTCTACCCGTTGTTGCAAATCGCTGAGATATTCCTCGTGGTGGATCTCGATATCAAGCCAGATTTTCTGCCCAGATATCGGCGCTTCTAAAGCTGCTAGCTGATCAGCAAGCTCACTTAAGCTTCCTTTCAAGCTGCGCATCGGTTGAAAACAGGGAATATCGACAGTTTGCCACTGTAATGGCTGGTCAGCTGTTAGGGTGATTAGGGTGATACTCTTTGACGAGCCGAGTTCGTCAAAACTCAACGGAATCGGTGAACCCGAATAGCGAATCGGTTTCTCGCCGCTAACATTTTGCGGGCGGTGGATATGGCCTAACGCAATATAATCCGCAGGCGGAAAGGCATTTGCAGGGAAGGCTTCCAAAGAACCAATGTAGATATCGCGAACAGAATCGCTCTTCGTCACGCCGAGTGCAGTAAGGTGCCCGGTTGCAATGATAGGTAGGCTTTCAAGCTGATGCTGCGCCGAGTAATCACAGGCTTGCTGGAAAATATCATGATAATAGCGCGTGATAGCTTGTAACAGGTCTTGTTGTTTCTCTTTGCCTGAAAGTCCGGCTTGGCTCAGTTGAATATCACGCGGGCGTAAATAAGGAATGGCACAGAGAATTGCCGCAATATTCCCGTTTCTCTCTTTCAAAGGAAAGAGAGGTGAGCCACCTTGCTCATCCGGACCCGTAATAATATGGGTATTAAGGCAGGCAACGAGTTCTCTTGATTCATTGAGCGTAGCGACTGAATCATGGTTACCTGCTAAAAGATAGAGCTGACAGCCGGTTTCTTGCAGGGACACAATAAATTGGTTTAAGAGTTCTCGGGCATAACTTGCTGGGGTGGCTGTATCAAAAATATCACCCGCCACTATGATGGCATCAACCTCTTGGTCGATGACTAACCTCTTCAGCCAGTGAAAAAAAGCCTGATGTTCTGCTGCACGACTTCGAGCATAAAAGAACTGGCCCAAATGCCAATCTGAGGTATGAACTATTTTCATCAGGCTTCGCTTTTTAAGGTTTAAAGGCAGGAGTATAGCCTTTACAGATAAGGCAAAAAAACACCTCAGGACAAACTTGCAATCATTAAGGGAAGATGATTAGTTACTATCGTTATTCATAAAACTGTAATAAAACTGACAGATAATGGCGAGCATATCTAAGTAAGTGGTTAATTTTGGAGATAAAATGGCCAAGCGGATCTTAGTAGTAGAAGATGAAGCCCCCATTCGCGAAATGATTTGTTTTGTACTTGAACAGAATGGTTATGAGGTAATCGAAGCAGAAGACTATGATCGTGCTCTCCGACAATTAATAGAGCCTTGGCCAGATTTAATCTTGCTGGATTGGATGTTACCAGGTGGCAGTGGTATTAATTATATTCGGCATCTAAAGAAAGAAGCCTTAACCCGAGATATCCCCGTGCTCATGCTGACGGCGAAAGGGGAGGAAGAAGATCGCGTTCGTGGACTTGATGCCGGAGCCGATGATTACATGCTTAAGCCTTTTTCCCCAAAAGAGTTGATCGCACGAATCAAAGCGATTATTCGCCGGACCTCACCCATGCCTGAAGATGAGGTTATTGATATTCAAGGACTGGTTTTAGACCCGAGTTCACATCGCGTGATGGTAGGTGAAATGCCAGTTGATATGGGGCCGACAGAATACCGCCTGTTACACTTCTTTATGTCCCATCCCGAAAAAGTCTATACCCGCGAACATCTATTGAATCAGGTCTGGGGGACAAACGTCTATGTGGAAGATCGAACCGTAGATGTTCATATACGACGCTTACGTAAAGCGCTGGAAGCTTCAGGTTATGAAAAAATGATCCAAACGGTACGCGGCGCAGGTTATCGTTTTTCGATACGCTATTAAAGGATGATGCGGTGCTTGATAAATTATCACTCAAAACACTTTTGCTTGAGCTATGTCTTGTTCTTATTGTAGCCTCGGTCATCGGATTTTTTTTTCATCAACCCGCCATTGCAATAATCATTGGGCTTTTGGGGCTTCTCGGGTGGCATTTTAAGCAACTTCTACGTCTCTCGCATTGGCTTTGGATGGATCGAAGTATGACTCCACCATCGGGGCGTGGCAGTTGGGAACCGCTCTTCTATGGTCTCCTCTTGATGCAACAGCGCAACAAGCGCCGGCGCAGTGAATTACGTTCCTTAATTCAGCGGTTTCGAAGCGGAGCCGAATCACTTCCTGATGCCCTAGTCTTGGTCACGGAAGAGGGGAATATTTTTTGGTGCAACGGCTTAGCACAACACTTACTTGGATTACGCTGGCCCGAAGATAATGGTCAAAATATTCAAAACCTCTTACGTTATCCTGAATTCACGCGCTATTTGCAGCAACGGCAATTTACACATCCCTTAGTACAAAGCTTGAATAATGGTCAACAGGTAGAGTTCAGAGTGATGCCTTATAGCGATCAACAATGGTTGATTGTTGGCAGGGACGTGAGTCAAATTCATCAACTCGAAAATATGCGTCGAAATTTTTTTGCCAATGTCAGTCATGAGTTACGAACCCCACTCACTGTACTCCAAGGCTATCTGGAGATGCTTGAAGGGGGGGCAATGCCGCCGGCAAGCCAGCAAAAGGCACTTGCCTCGATGCAAGCGCAAACGCATCGTATGGCTGAATTGGTCAAACAACTTCTGACCCTTTCAAGAATCGAAGCAACCCCCGCTTATGAGATGCGCCAACATATCGATATTCCCCGACTTCTCGAGCAGGTTTATCAGGATGCCATCGCACTTAGCGATGGACGTCACCAGTTGGTTTACGACGTAGATCAAAGCTTAACGGTGCGAGGAAATGAAGAGCAATTACGTAGTGCACTCTCTAATCTCGTGTTTAACGCAATCAACCATACGCCAAGCGGAACTGAAATTACGATCCGTTGGCAGAAAATTGCCACCGGTGCTGAATTTACCGTGAGTGATAATGGACCAGGAATAGCGCCTGAACACCTCTCTCGACTGACCGAACGTTTCTATCGTGTCGATGGATCACGATCGCGGCATTCTGGAGGAAGCGGATTAGGCCTAGCGATTGTTAAACATGCCTTAAGTCATCATGGCAGTAAGTTACGAATTGAGAGTCAACCTCATCATCTAACGCTATTCAGTTTCCAGCTGACGAAATCCTATATCCTCAATGACGAGTAATGATTTTCGAGAAAATCAAACCGGCACCTCGATAAAAGGGGCGTGGGGTAGAGGCTTTTCAGTACTGAAAGTAAATTAGATTTAGTAATATTAATCGCTCGTTGAGCCATGATGAACATGAAATGGCGGAACGCTATGGAAGTCTAAAAATCTGGGGGCAGAGTCTGTTCCCAGTCTATTAGGTTAATCTGGACAAAAAACACTCATATCATTTTCTAAATGTTTCACAATAGACTTGGCATAATTACTGCTTTATCCATCTTTTTTAGAATATCCTCCTGCTTTGTACTTGCTCTGTTGCCTTTGTTTGTTATAAAAGATTTACTTATGACCTTGACGGGGCTTGTGGCTCAACGCCATCTCACTTTTTATTCCCTCTGGCGTAAGCCTTTAGAAGGGAAAGTGATCGTCAATAAACTATAACTTTTATAAACGACAGGGCGACATAGAGTATTTATGATGAAACGTTTAACGACTAGGGACATTTTAGCGCTGGGGTTTATGACCTTTGCGTTGTTTGTCGGTGCCGGTAATATTATTTTCCCTCCAATGGTCGGTATTCAATCCGGCGAACATGTGTGGGTTTCCGCTATTGGTTTCTTGATTACAGCAGTAGGTTTACCCGTTGCGACCGTTATTGCACTGGCCCGGGTCGGTGGTGGGGTGGATAGCCTCAGTACACCTGTCGGTAAAGCGGCCGGTATTGTGTTGGCAATGGTCTGCTATTTAGCGGTTGGCCCACTCTTTGCGACGCCTCGTACCGCAACAGTTTCCTTTGAAGTGGGGATTGGCCCACTAGTAGGTGAGAATTCAATGGCACTGGCTATCTACAGTGCGATCTATTTCTGCCTCGTTATCGTGATTTCACTATTCCCTGGCAAACTTCTTGATACTGTTGGTCATTTCCTGGCTCCGGTTAAAATTGTTGCGCTAGCGATTCTGGGCATTGCTGCATTAATGTGGCCAGCAGGAAATAATCTCCCTGCAACAGAAGTTTATCAGCATGCGGCATTTTCTAATGGTTTCGTGAATGGTTATCTGACCATGGACACCTTAGGGGCCTTGGTATTTGGCATTGTTATTGTGAATGCTGCGCGTTCTCGGGGTATCGAGAGTCCACAATTACTGACGCGCTATACTGTGCTAGCAGGATTAATTGCTGGTGTGGGACTGACACTGGTTTATCTATCACTGTTTAAATTAGGTTCAGACAGCGGGAGTTTAATCAGCCAAACCGCAAACGGTGCAGCAATTCTTCACGCGTATGTGCAACATACGTTCGGTGCGGGTGGCAGCCTGTTCTTGGGAGTGCTGATCTTTATTGCCTGTATGGTGACTGCAATCGGCCTAACCTGTGCCTGTGCTGAGTTCTTTGCGCAATACATCCCACTGTCCTATAAGACGTTGGTGGTGATCCTTGGTGTATTTGCCATGATTATTTCAAATCTTGGTTTAACGCATCTGATCGCTATTTCGGTACCCGTGTTAACCGCTATTTATCCGCCGTGTATCGTATTAGTCCTACTAAGCTTTACCCTTAATTGGTGGCAAGAAGCGGGTCGAATCATCAAACCTGCGATGGCAGTTAGCTTAGTATTCGGGATTATCGATGGATTAAAAGCCAGTGATTTTAGTTCAGTCGTACCAGCAAGCCTGCAACATTTACCTCTGTCCGAACAAAATTTATCATGGTTACCTCCAGTGTTAGTCGTTATTATTGTGGCGGCTATCATTGATAGAATGAAGGGCAAGGCTGTCAGCGTGAAAACCACGCAGTAAACAGTGTTGAAGTGAACAACCACGGGCTAAGGCTCGTGGTTTTTATTTGTGGAATCGGAAAATTATGCAACAAAAAAATACCCTAAAACGGGGATTGAGTATTCGGCATATCCGTTTTATGGCACTAGGTTCGGCGATAGGAACGGGCTTATTTTATGGGTCTGCGGATGCGATTCGTATGGCTGGGCCAAGTGTCCTGTTAGCCTATATTATCGGTGGACTCGTCGCGTATATTATTATGCGAGCCCTTGGCGAAATGTCGGTCAATAATCCTTCAGCCAGTTCCTTTTCACGTTATGCCAATGATTATTTGGGGCCTTGGGCGGGGTATTTGACCGGCTGGACCTACTGTTTTGAAATCTTGATCGTGGGTATTGCCGATGTCACAGCATTCGGCGTTTATATGGGAGTTTGGTTCCCAGAGGTGCCCCATTGGATTTGGGTACTGAGTGTCGTCTTTATTATTGGCGCGATTAACATGATGAGCGTCAAAACCTTCGGTGAAGTCGAGTTTTGGTTCTCCTTCTTTAAAATTGCCACCATTACGTTAATGATTATCGCTGGCTTCGGTATGATCATTTGGGGCATAGGTAATGGGGGGCAGCCAACCGGTATCTCTAATTTATGGACACATGGCGGATTTTTTGCGCATGGTTTAGTAGGGATGTTACTTTCGTTGCAAATGGTCATGTTCGCCTACGGCGGAATTGAGATTATCGGGATCACCGCCGGTGAAGCCGAAAACCCCGAAAAATCAATTCCTAAAGCGATCAACTCCGTTCCTTGGCGTATTCTTGTGTTCTATGTCGCGACACTGTTCGTGATTATGGCAATCTATCCTTGGAACCAAGTCGGTACTCAAGGCAGTCCCTTTGTTCTAACGTTCCAGCATTTAGGGATTGCCGCAGCAGCCTCGATCTTAAACTTTGTTGTCATTACCGCTTCCCTTTCTGCCATTAATAGCGATATTTTTGGAGTAGGGCGTATGCTGCACGGATTGGCAGAGCAGGGACAAGCGCCTGCGATTTTCCGAAAGGTTTCCTCACGCGGCGCCCCAGCAGTGACAGTAGTCGTCATGATGGTGGCACTATTGGTTGCGGTATTGCTCAACTATTTAATGCCGGAAAAAGTCTTTTTAGTGATCGCTTCATTAGCGACCTTTGCGACGGTGTGGGTATGGATCATGATCTTACTTTCGCAAATTGCTTCACGGATCAAAATGGGGAAAGAGGCGGCTAAATCGCTGAAATTTGCTCTGCCTGGCGGTGTTATGCTGTCCAGTATAGCCGTGATCTTTTTGGTCTTTATTATCGCGTTGATTGGCTATTTCCCTGATACTCGCTTGTCATTATATGCGGGTGCAGTTTGGGTAGTGTTACTGATGCTAGGCTATCCATTGACCCGTCGTAATCGCTAGACGGGAAAGGAGTCGCTGCCGACGGTTCGGCAGCGATTTTTTTTAAGCAGGAATACGCAGCGATTGACCTGGATAGATTTTGTCGGGATGCGACAGCATCGGCTTATTCGCTTCAAAGATTTTATTGTATTGGTTAGCGTCACCGTAAACTTGCTTGGCAATACCACTTAGCGTGTCGCCTGACTTCACGGTATAGAACTTGCTTTCAGTCCCAGTATCGTTTGTTTTCACGTTATCTTCTACGTTACTAATCCCCGCGACATTACCAATAGCGACGAGTATTTTCTCTTTCAACTCTTGGCTAATTCCATCGCCATTAACGGTTGCTTTGTCGCCATCAACATTGACTTGCACTTTGTCAGCATCAGGAATCCCGAGTTTTTTTAAGTGATCTTGAATTTTGGTTGCCGCATCGTCGTGTGAAGAGACTGAATCCCAAATTTTTTCACCCGCTTCTTTAACAAAATCAAATAAGCCCATTACCAACTCCTGTTTTAGGTTATGAAAATTGAGAATGTTTCATCGTAAAGCATAGACTATTTACTTAACAATGAGAGATATCTGGCTGTAGCGAATAAATTTAGTGCTAAACGTTTCTGTCATCAGGGGTTCGCGCTACACTAGTTGACCCTACTGCCTCAGTTTAGGAGACACCATGTATTGCCCTTTTTGTAACGCTGTCGATACCAAAGTCATTGATTCTCGTTTAGTCAGCGAAGGGTCGTCAGTGCGTCGCCGTAGGCAGTGTTTACTTTGTAGCGAACGCTTTACCACCTTCGAAATCGCTGAGTTGGTGATGCCACGTGTCATCAAAAGCGACGAGGTTCGAGAGCCTTTTGATGAAGAAAAAATGATGCGTGGGCTGATGAAAGCCTTAGAAAAACGTCCAGTCAGTGCCGATGCTTTGGATAATGCAGTGCACCGAATCAAAGCGAGATTACGTGCGACCGGGGAACGCGAGCTGCCAAGTAAGGTGGTCGGGAATTACGTCATGGATGAATTGAAGCTATTGGATAAAGTCGCTTATATCCGCTTTGCTTCAGTCTACCGCAGTTTTGAAGATGTCCGCGAGTTCGGTGAAGAAATCGCTAAGCTGGGGAGCGAGTGATGTCAGATAAAAAATTTATGCAACAGGCTTTGCAGCTTGCCGCACGGGGACGTTTCACGACAAGCCCTAATCCTAATGTCGGATGTGTGATCGTTAAGGACGGCGAAGTCGTTGGTCAAGGCTGGCATAAAAAAGCGGGTGAGGGGCATGCAGAAGTGAATGCATTGCGTGAAGCCGGGGATAAGGCCCAAGGGGCAACAGCTTATGTTACTCTCGAACCTTGCAGCCATCATGGTCGAACCCCGCCCTGTTGTGAGGCCCTCATTGAGGCAGGGATCGCTCGAGTCGTCGTGGCGATGCAAGACCCCAACCCACAAGTAGCGGGCAGAGGCTTGCATCGTTTACGCCAAGCTGGGATTGAGGTTGAATTCGGCCTATTTGCGCAAGAGGCTGAAAAATTAAATCAAGGTTTCTTGAAACGGATGCGAACAGGCTTTCCTTGGGTACAGCTGAAAATGGCTGCTTCCCTCGATGGTCGCACCGCCATGGCAAATGGCGAAAGCCAGTGGATAACCTCTGCCGCCGCACGCCAAGATGTGCAAACGTTTCGCGCTCAAGCGTCAGCTATCCTCACTACCAGTAAAACCGTCCTCGCCGATAATCCGAGTATGAATGTACGCTGGGTAGAATTAACCCCTGAAATACAAGAAGCCATTGGTAGCGAGGAAAAGCTTCGCCAACCGGTACGTGTCGTACTGGATCGCCATCGCCAAGTGAACGACGATCAGACCCTATTTATGACGACTGAATCGCCGACTTGGCGCGTGGTGACTGAGCCTGCAGCAGATGCTTCATGCTGGGATAAAAGCCTGGTGGTTCCTGAACACCAAGATAATATCGACCTTGTCGCGTTAATGATGGTTCTGGGAAAACAGGAAATTAATAGTGTATGGGTTGAAGCCGGCGCTACCCTGGCAGGGCAATTACTCCATGCTGGTGTGGTGGATGAATTAATTTTGTATATGGCTCCCACCCTAATGGGAACCGATGCTCGTGGACTTTGTGTGCTGCCGGGCCTTGAGCACCTTGCTCAAGCCTTACGATTTGAGATACTAGATATCCAACAAATTGGCCCTGATATTCGTATTATTTTACAGCCAATTTCAGTGTCTGCGTAAAAGCCTAAGCAGTTCGTCAAACATTATGCTAGAATTCGCGCCCTGTTGGGCGTCTAACTCTTAACCTGAAGGATATTTATGAAAATTATCGAAGCGCCGGTTGCTACGCCAGAAGCAAATATTGCGATTGTTATCGCTCGTTTCAACAACTTCATTAACGATAGCTTGCTTCAAGGTGCAGTCGATGCGTTAAAACGCATTGGTCAGGTCAAAGACGAAAACATTACTGTTGTGTGGGTACCGGGTGCTTATGAACTGCCACTCGCTGCACGGACGTTAACCCATACTAAAAAATACGATGCCGTCATTGCGTTAGGTACCGTAATTCGTGGTGGTACTGCACACTTTGAATTTGTGGCAGGAGAAGCCAGTTCAGGTATTGCCAATGTGGCCATGAATAGCGACATCCCAGTTTCCTTTGGGGTATTGACGACCGAAAATATCGAGCAAGCTATTGAGCGTGCTGGAACTAAAGCGGGTAACAAAGGAGCAGAAGCTGCTTTGACCGCACTTGAAATGATTAACGTATTAAAAGCGATTAACGCCTGATTCTGAGGGGATTTTTGTGAAACCTGCTGCTCGCCGCCGCGCCCGGGAGTGTGCTCTCCAAGCACTTTACTCTTGGCAATTATCGAATAACGACATTGCTGATGTTGAATATCAGTTCCTAGCTGAAAACGACGTCAAAGACGTCGATGTGCTGTACTTTCGGGAGATCCTGACAGGCGTAGCGAACAACAGTGATTACCTTGATAAGCTGATGCAACCTCATCTGAGCCGTCGCCTTGATGAGCTGGGTGAAGTTGAAAAAGCTGCATTACGTATTTCGCTCTACGAGCTCAGTAAGCGTGATGATGTCCCTTACAAAGTTGCGATTAATGAAGGGATTGAACTGGCCAAAACATTTGGCGCAGAAGATAGCCATAAGTTCGTAAATGGCGTATTGGACAAGGTTGCTCCACAAATTAGACCTCGCCGTAAATAATGCTATGAGGCCGGATATTCCGGCCTTTTTTTATGGCTCAGTAAGATGAAAAGGTAAGCGTGATGGCTGGCGGAGAATTTGAGATTATTAGTCGTTATTTCAATCGTAAAACGACTTATAGACGAGATGTAGAAACAGGGATTGGTGATGACTGCGCATTATTAAATCTTGCTGCCAATCAGACATTAGCCATTAGTGTCGATACATTAGTAGAGGGTACTCATTTTTATCATGACATTGCCCCGGACGATTTAGCCTATAAGGCGCTCGCAGTTAACTTAAGCGATTTGGCGGCAATGGGAGCCGATCCGGCTTGGCTGACCTTAGCCATTAGTCTGCCAAATATCGATCACTCATGGCTTCAAGCTTTCAGTGATGCGTTATTCGAACAACTCGATTATTACCATATGCAATTGATTGGTGGGGATACCACGCGCGGTCCACTCTCTATGACTCTTGGGATCCATGGGGTAGTTCCTGCAGGTAAGGCGTTGAAACGAAGTGGTGCGCAACATGGTGATTGGATTTTTGTTACGGGGACCTTAGGCGACAGTGCCGCGGGACTGGCCCTGCTACAAGATAAATTATCGGTGGCGACCGTTGAGCAGCGAGATTATCTTTTGAAGCGGCATCTACGTCCTACACCGCGTATCTTACAAGGTCAGGCGTTACGCGACTTAGCCTCCTCTGCGATCGACATTTCAGATGGATTGTTGTCCGACCTCGGACATATTCTGCAAGCGAGCGGCGTTGGAGCGAAAATTGAACAGGATCATCTGCCACTCTCCACAACACTTCAAGATGTCGTGTCACGGGAAGAGGCAATTGCCTTTGCTTTGAACGGTGGCGAAGACTATGAACTCTGCTTTACGGTCCCGGAAGTGAATCGAGAAGCGATCATAGTCGCCTTAGCCAATTTAGGCGTGGAAGGGCACTGTATCGGACAGGTTCTACCGGCTTCTGAAGGGATAGCCTTATTTGATAACGGTAAGAAACTTCCCTACCAACCCAAGGGGTTTGATCACTTTCTTGGATAAAAAAAGCGCCGTTAGGCGCTTTTTTTTAGGCTGACCACTGCTTGTAGCTGTTGATAATACCTTGGCTATCTAAGCCGAGCGATGTTCTCACCTCTTCCTGCGTTCCCTGTGCAATAAATTCATCGGGTAATCCCAGGTTGAGGACCGGACGCATAAGTCGATGAGCCATCAGCAGTTCGTTGACTGCGCTACCTGCACCGCCTTTAATCGCCCCTTCTTCTAAGGTGATGAAGGTAGTATGTGTCTGGGCGAGTGTCAGGACTAACTGCTCGTCGAGAGGTTTAACAAAACGCATATCGACTAAGGTTGCACCTAACTGTTCAGCTGCGACTTTGGCTTCTTCAAGCAGTGTACCGAAGTTTAAAAGCGCGACATCTTCACCTTCTCGTACAACGTATCCTTTACCAATGGGTAATGTGCTTAAGGGACGTTCTGCTAAGCCGATACCGTTTCCGCGGGGGTAACGTACGGCGCTAGGACCTTCACGGTACTGGTAACCGGTATAAAGCATTTGACGACACTCGTCTTCATTGCTTGGTGTCATGATGATGAGATCTGGCACACAGCGTAGGAAGGCGATATCAAAAGCACCTTGGTGAGTCTGTCCATCTGCACCAACAATACCGCCACGATCGATAGCGAACAACACGGGTAGCTTTTGAATAGCGACATCGTGAATCAACTGATCATAAGCGCGCTGTAGGAATGTCGAGTAGATAGCAACCACTGGGTGGTAACCCCCAATGGCTAAGCCTGCTGCAAAAGTGACGGCATGTTGTTCAGCTATCGCGACATCGAAATATTGTTGGGGATATTCACGAGAGAAGCGAACCATTCCAGACCCTTCACGCATCGCGGGCGTTACCGCCATCAGCTTTGGATCTTGCGCGGCAACTTCACATAACCAGTCGCCAAATACTTTCGAATAGGTTGGCGCAATACTTGGTTTACTAGCGGGTAATACGCCACTCGCAGGATCGAATTTCGGTACAGCATGCCAGCTAATCGGATCTTTTTCTGCTGGAGCATAGCCTTTACCTTTCTGCGTGATGATATGCAGAAATTGCGGACCTTTCAGCTGACGCATATTGGTTAACGTACTCACCAGTGTTAACACATCGTGACCATCGACTGGGCCAATATAGTTAAAGCCTAACTCTTCGAACAAGGTTCCGGGAGAGACCATCCCTTTAATGTGTTCTTCGGTACGTTTGAGCAATTCTTTGATTGGAGGGAAGTTATCAAAGGCACGCTTACCGCTTTCACGCAGCTTAGAATAGGTTCGACCTGAAAGAAGTTGAGCGACTCGGTTATTGAGCGCACCCACATTTTCAGAGATAGACATATCGTTATCATTAAGAATAACTAACATATCGGGTTTGATATCACCGGCATGGTTCATAGCTTCGAAAGCCATTCCTGCGGTGATTGCGCCATCTCCAATGATACAGGCTACCTTACGGTCTTTCTGTTCTTTCTGCGCGGCGACCGCCAAACCAAGACCCGCACTAATTGAGGTTGAGGAGTGTCCGACACTTAATACATCATGTTCACTTTCTGCCCGCCAAGGGAAAGGATGTAGTCCATCTTTTTGACGAATAGTACCGATTCGGTCACGACGACCTGTCAATATTTTATGAGGGTAGGCTTGATGGCCGACATCCCAGATCAAATGGTCGAATGGCGTTTCATAGACATAGTGTAGTGCGACAGTAAGTTCAACGACACCGAGGCCAGAGGCAAAGTGCCCACTCGATTGACTCACACTATTGAGCAAATACGCGCGTAATTCTTCGCAAAGCTGTGGCAACTTCTCTTTAGGAAGTTGGCGTAATTGCTGAACAGTTTCAGCCAAGGCCAGAGTAGGATAAAGGGTATTGTCAAAACTCATCAGAGACTCATCATAAAATTTATTTATTACGCTCAACGATATAACTCGCTAACGCCTGTAATTGCTGGGTATTAAAGCCATGCTGTTCCAGCTGAGCCAAGGCATCAATAGCCTCTTGATAAAGCTCTTGGGCTTTACTTCGCGCTTGGTCAAGCCCTAGTAGTCCAGGGTACGTACTTTTGCCGTGAGCGATATCCATTCCTTGCTGTTTACCGGTGATTTGGCTATCACCGGTAACATCCAAAATATCGTCCTGCACTTGAAAGGCAAGGCCAATTGCCTCGGCGTAACGATCGAGTACTGGAAGATGTTGCCGGCTCTTTTCCCCGGCACTTAACGCGCCGAGGCGAATGGCGGCACGAATTAGCGCACCAGTTTTATGTCGGTGGATAGTTTCAAGGGCCGATAAATCCAACGTTTTACCTTCTGCCTGTAAATCCAACGCTTGACCAAGCACCATTCCCGCAGCGCCACTGGCACGGGCTAATTCGCTCACCATCGCAAGCCGTGTTTTATCTGAAACGCCTTGCATTGGGTTATCGCTTAAAATGGTGAATGCCTGCGTCAATAATCCATCGCCCGCTAGAATTGCGGTATCTTCACCAAAAGCAATGTGACACGTCGGCTGCCCACGGCGAAGGCTATCATCATCCATAGCCGGTAAATCGTCATGAATCAGAGAGTAAGCATGAATAAATTCAATTGCCGACGCTGGCACATCTAACACTTTAGGGTCGATACCAAACATCTCTCCAGTCGCGTAGACCAGAAAAGGACGCATTCTTTTCCCCCCTAATAGTACGCCATGATGCATAGCTTTATATAAGGGAATAGACTGAAAAGTAAGATTCTCTAAACATTCTTCGAGTACACGATCAATACGGGCACGATAATGTGTTAAGGTTGTGGCGAGATCCATGGTCACTTTTCCGGTGTGAACGTTGATAAATCAGCATGCTCGTCTTGAGAGAGGAGAATCTGCACCCGTTGCTCGGCTTGCTGTAATTGCTGTTGGCCTTGGCGTGCAAGCGTTACCCCTTTTTCGAATTCATTGAGGGCATCCTCTAGCGGTAATTGACCGCTTTCTAAGCGTTGGACAATGGCTTCCAATTCGGAAAGGGATTGTTCAAAGCTGATCGTCGACGCAGGTTTTTTAGGCATATACAGTACCGGCTTGGTGGGTGAACGATAATTGGGATATATGTTAGCTGACTAGAGGGTTTTCGCAAAATACTCTGTACCGCACGACTAAAACAAGCTATGACACCGTAATGATGATATACTGCGCGCGCTTAAATCAGCGGGTAACCCTGAAAACTATTTTAACATATAAACGATTAATAATTAACGTTTATTCCCACGTAAGTTAGTGTCATTATGAAGTTTATCGTAAAATTATTTCCAGAAATAACGATCAAAAGCCAATCTGTACGGCTGCGCTTTATCAAAATTTTATCCAGTAATATACGAAACGTGCTGAAAAGTGTTGATGAAGATATTGCGGTAGTCCGTCTATGGGACCATATTACGGTTCGCACACGCAAGCCAGAGCTCAGCTTGGCTGTAGCCGAAGCGCTGACCCGCATCCCGGGGATTCACCATGTGCTTGCTGTAGAAGATCGTAGTTTTACTAGTCTGCATGATATCTTTGAACAAACCTTGGCGATGTACCACACTCAACTTGAGGGGAAAACCTTCTGTGTACGGGCTAAACGTCGCGGTAAGCATGAGTTCACCTCACATGAAGTAGAGCGGTATGTCGGTGGGGGACTCAATCAACATATTGAGTCCGCCTCAGTTAAATTACAAAACCCAGATATGACGGTACACCTAGAGATTGATCAAGATCGTTTACTCCTGATCACTAACCGTTATGAGGGATTGGGTGGTTTCCCAATAGGGACACAAGAAGATGTTATCTCGTTAATCTCGGGCGGCTTTGACTCAGGTGTTTCGAGTTATATGCTAATGCGCCGTGGTAGCAGGGTACACTATTGCTTCTTCAATCTTGGCGGTGCGGCTCACGAAATTGGGGTTCGCCAAGTCGCTCACTACCTATGGAATACCTTTGGTCGCTCTCACCGTGTGAGATTCATCGCGATTGATTTTGAGCCCGTGGTCGGTGAAATTTTAGAGAAAGTTGATGATGGCCAAATGGGCGTTGTCCTTAAGCGAATGATGGTCCGTGCGGCATCGCACATTGCGGAGCGTTATGGCGTCCAAGCATTAGTGACGGGTGAAGCACTTGGCCAAGTTTCAAGCCAAACGTTAACCAATCTTAGATTGATCGATAATGTCTCAGATACGCTTATTCTACGTCCTCTTATTTCACATGATAAAGAACACATCATCAAAGTGGCTCGTCAAATCGGAACCGAAGATTTTGCGAAAACCATGCCTGAGTATTGTGGTGTGATCTCAAAGAGTCCAACCGTCAAAGCGGTTAAAGCTAAAATTGAAGAAGAAGAGAATAATTTTGATTTTAGTATTTTAGACCGTGTCGTTTCAGAAGCGCGTAATATCGACATTCGTGAAATCGCCGTCGAAACAACCGCTGAAGTGGTCGAAATTGAGTCTGTGAGCGAATTAACCGATCAGGATGCGATTCTGGATATCCGTTCAATCGATGAGCAAGATGATCAGCCACTCGAGCTCAGTGGTGTGGAAATCAAATCGATACCTTTTTATAAATTGAGTACTCAATTTGGTGATTTAGATCGTTCGCGTACTTGGTTACTGTATTGCCAGCGCGGGGTTATGAGTCGCTTACAAGCCCTATATCTGCACGAGCAAGGGTTCACTAACGTTAAAGTGTACCGACCCTAATAAATGAGGCCTCGATGATGAGGCCTTTTTTTATTCTTGATGATTATAAATCCCAATGGGGATGGCGAGATCGTGGGTAATGGCATGAGCATCTGCCTTACCTTTCAACAGCTCTATAATTTTTAGCGACATATCGGTCGCGCATAACGGCCCTTGGCCGCTTAGTAAGTAATAGCGTGGATCGACCACTACACGTCGCTCTTGCCATTGCGTCTGGTGTAGTAAAGTCTTTTGTTGTGCGAGGCAAGTCACATTCGCCCCTCGATAAGCGTCCAATTTATCGATTAATCCTGGCACGATATGGCTCATGGCCGCTACGTAACGTTGGCTAGCGCTGAATTGCCTGATGGATTCAATAATTAAGTCGCTTTCGGAGTATGTTTTACAACTCTCTTTGCCCCCAAGTAAAAGGAGTATGTCGTGAGCTTGATCGACTGCTTGGCAAAGTGGAATATCGGCTTGGAAAGTCAGTCCTTCTGCGCTGCGAAGAGTCAGTGCGCTATCCCCCTCGACACTCGCGACAGTGATATGAATGCCAGCACGCGGAAGTAAACTTAAAAATGTAGTAATCTCAATAGCATCATTACCATGAGCGAGGCAGAGTAGCACTGAGGGCATCGCCGACATATTCTGATTCCTTTTGTTTAATCCACTGGTATAGCGCCGAATGCTGGGGCAATGTTAACCCATAGCAGCGCGCCCGTCTAAGCAGATACCCATTGATATAATCGATTTCTGTTACGCGTTTTGCATGGATATCTTGTCGCATAGAGCTGCTATTCTCTGCGGTAAGTTGAATAACATTGACGACTGACTCGTATAACTGCTTGGCATCGGTATGAATATTTTCACGGTTCATAACCGTGGTAAGCTCATCACACAACCCCCTCACTTCGTCTAACACCGTCAGTAAATCACCATTATGACAATCATATTTCACCGTTAAAGGATTAATCACCGCATTGACCGCTAATTTCTTCCAGCCAGAAATTTTTATCTCATCATACCAAGCAACATCGGGTAGAGCTTGGTGGAGTATATCAGCGAGATGACTGACTGAGTGCGCTGCTGGATTTAACGGCCCGATTTGCGTTAATCCCCAGGCTTTATGGCGTGTTGCTGCTGAGGTACGGTAAGCGGCTTGTGTGGTCACCGCATGACAAAGTGGCTGAATGATGGTGGGAAGATCATCAATAACCCCCAGCCCGTTATGCATTAGGACGATAGGGCACTTTTCAGGGAGCAGAGGCAGTAGCGGTGTTAACCCTGATTGCAGTTGTTGAGCTTTCAGTGTAACCAGTAACAATTCACACTGTTGCAGAAGCGAGGCATCGTTAACCGTAACACTGTGCTGATAGGAGTCTTGTTCAGGACTAAAGACCTGTATTTGAAGCTGTGATTGCGGCACCTTTAGCCACCCTTGCACGGTATGGCCTTTTCTGGACAGAGCGGATAACCATATCTGACCTAAGGCTCCACAGCCCAAAACTGTTATTCTCATAAAAATTCCCTCGCAATCCATTGCCATTTTTTGCTGAATAGTTGTGTCGTCATTACAGATAGGTATTATGCATGTCAACGATTTAAGAGGAGAAGAAAATATGCCATCTTTCGATATAGTTTCAGAAGTTGAAATGCCAGAAGTGAAAAATGCGGTTGAAAATGCGAATCGTGAACTCTCAACGCGTTTTGATTTTCGCAATGTCACAGCAGAAGTGTCATTAAATGAAAAGAATGAAGTGATCACGGTGAGTAGTGAGTCTGATTTCCAAGTGCGTCAAATTGTCGATATTTTGCGCGAAAAGATGTTAAAGCGTGGTATTGAAGGGGCTGTGCTGGAGGTGCCTGAGGAGATTACCCACAGTGGTAAGAGCTGGAGCCTAGACATTAATATGAAAAAAGGCATTGAATCAGATATCGCCAAGAAAATTGTTAAAGCTATCAAAGATGCCAAATTGAAAGTGCAAACTCAGATTCAGGGTGAATCTTTACGTGTAACGGGGAAATCGCGTGATGATTTACAATCCGCAATGGCGACAGTCAAGGCGGCTAATTTGGGGCAACCTTTCCAATTTAAAAACTTCCGCGATTAAGAGTCGTTACCACTTACCTGAGCAATCGGTCAGGTAAGTGGTCGAGAGGGGAGGGGATTAATTTTCTGCGATCAACGCTTCAATTTCTTGGCGATTAGTCGTCTTACTGTCTATTTTAATGTAAGCCGCGCGCTCTTCAGGGATAATCAACACATTACTCACACCCGGTGCTTGGCGTAAGCGCTGTTCAAGCGATTGAGCGTTATCCGCACGGTCGAGCACCATGCGAAGACTGCTTACGTAAGGTGGCTCCTGCATGGTTAGACTCACTAATAACCATACGATGGCAATTCCGGCGCCAAGTAAGAAAACGGCTTGCGCATCCACATGTTGGAAAACCCATCCACCAACACTGCCGCCGATAGCAACACCGAGAAATTGGCTAGTAGAATAGATCCCCATTGCAGTTCCTTTATAGCCAGCAGGGGATTCTTTACTAATTAGTGAAGGTAAGATGGCTTCCATCAAGTTGAAGGCGAAAAAGAAAAGCTGAACCCCTACCACCAAAGTCCAGAAGTGTGCACCTGCTTGCCACAATACCAACTCTGCAATCAGCAATAGCACTACGCAACTCACAAAGACTAACTTCATTTTACGCTTAACTTCAGCGATGATGATAAAAGGGACCACACCGACGAACGCGATCAACATGGTGACTAAATAGACTTTCCAATGCTCGGAAGCTGGGAAACCGGCTTGTTCGAATTCACCAGGCAGCGCGACGAAGCTCGACATCAATAAGATATGTAGGAATAAGATACCGGCATTAAGTTTGAGCAGTTTAGGATTGGCGAGGACCTTACGAAAACTACCTTTTACCATGCCTGATTCACGGTTAAGCACATGCTCTGTCGTCGAGGGAACAATTAATAAGGTAATAATGATCCCAAGCGTTGCCAGCACGGCAATCATCCAGAACAGGGCGTGTAAGCCGAGAAGATGCGTCACTATTGGTCCTACCACCATCGCAATGGCAAAGGTTACTCCGAAGCTGACGCCAATAAATGCCATGGCTTTCGTACGATTTTGCTCGCGTGTGAGATCCGATAACAGCGCCATCACTGCGGCGGCGATCGCGCCAGAACCCTGCAAGGCTCGACCTAAAATAATCCCCCAGATAGAGGTAGTCGTCGCCGCCACAATGCTTCCCAACACAAAAACCAGTAAACCGCCGATGATGAGAGGCTTACGACCAACGCGATCTGAAAGTAAACCAAAAGGGATCTGAAATATCGCCTGTGCAAGGCCGTAAATACCAATTGCAAGCCCGATTAATCCTTCAGTCGCTCCTTGCAGAGCCATACCATAGGTCGTTAATACAGGCAGTACCATAAACATGCCAAGCATGCGTAAAGAAAATACCGTTCCCAATCCCCAGGTTGCTCGCAACTCGAGTGGGGTCATTTTATTATCGTTCATTACAACCTCTAATTTAATTCTGTTTATAGTCTAAGGAGTTGTGTAGGTTGGGTAAATGAATAGATCTTAAACTTACGTAACAAAAAGAAAAGGCGCGAAATTCGCGCCTTTAAAGCTAAGAGTGGGATTAGCGCACGTAGGTCAGTAACTCTGGAGAGCCAGGCCCCATAAAGTCGACAGACATCATTACACTCAGTGCAGTGATGGCGACAATGGAGAAGACAAATAGTTTACGCGCCCACACACGGTCATCATTTTCTGATTTATAGCCTGATAACGCCATGCCTAACCACCACAGGCTGACTGCTGCGGCTACCACTAAATATTTGTAGCCTGCATAGCCCCCTAACGAGAGCATTAATGTTGCCACCATAAACGCGATGATATACAGCGTGATATGGTTTTTGGCGACGGAGATACCTTTAACGACAGGTAGCACCGGAATATTAGCCGCTTGATAATCTTTAAAGCGGAAGATAGCGATGGCATAGGAGTGAGGCATCTGCCATAAGCTGAAAATTGCTAATAATATCAATGCACCGGCATCGAAATTGCCCGTGACGGCACAATAGCCAATCACGGGAGGTGCGGCGCCAGACAAGCTTCCAATTAACGTTCCGTAAACGGAATTACGCTTCATATAGAGGCTGTAGACACCGACATAAACCACGAAACCCATGACCGCTAGCCACATGGCTAACGGATTAGCACCAAAGTAGAGTACCGCAAATCCAGCAATACCTAACAAGGTGGCGTAGGCCAAGCTCACTTTTGTTGAGATGAGCCCCTTCACCAGAACTCGGTTTTTCGTTCTTTCCATCTTGTGGTCAATATCGCGGTCAATCACGTTGTTATAAACACAACCTGATGCGACAACGAGCGAGACGCCAATCAGTGAGACGAAAAATAAGCGGAAGTCGATGCTGCCTTTAGAAGCCAGCAGAAAACCCCCGATCACAGAAATTAAATTTCCGAAAATAATTCCTGGTTTTGTCACTTGTAGGTATTGCTTAATCATTACGGTTAACTCAGTTAGTGGGGCATCATGTTGTAGTTAAGGTTCCACATGATCCACAGTGAGCCGACCACAACAATCAAAATGATGATTGCTGAGAAGACAATGGCTACTAGGTTCCAACCGCCCTCAGACTTACTGTCGAGGTGGAGGAAATAGACCAGATGGACAATAACCTGAACTACGGCACAAATCACCACTACCGCGAGGGTAGTGGAGTGTGCAGAACTTCCATCCATTACCATCCAGAAAGGAATTCCTGTCAGGATGATAGAGAGGATGAAGCCAATCATGTACGACTTCACGCTACCATGCGATGCGCCATGTTCGGTTGCTGAGTGACTCATTACATGACCCCCATCAGATAGACAATGGTAAACACACAAATCCACACCACATCCAAGAAGTGCCAGAACAAGCTCAGACACATGATACGGGTGCGGTTAGTCGCGGTCAGACCACGTGTTGCGATCTGGAACATCAGGACCAACATCCAAATCAGACCACAGGTTACGTGAAGTCCGTGGGTACCGACCAAGGTAAAGAACGCAGACAGGAAGCCACTACGCTGAGGACCGAAGCCTTCAGAGATGAGGTGATGGAATTCGTTGATTTCCATACCGATGAATCCTAGACCGCAGAGGAAAGTTAAGACTAACCAAGCATTAACCGTTCCTTTATTACCTTTGTTCATCGCAATCACGGCCATGCCGTAGGTAATAGAACTCAGGAGGAGTAGGGCGGTTTCACCAAGAACATATGGCAGTTCAAAGATGTCACGTCCTGCAGGACCGCCTGCGGTGCTATTCATCATTACTGCATAGGTTGCAAACAAGGTTGCAAAGATAATGCAGTCACTCATCAGGTAGATCCAGAAGCCGAAAATCTTATTGGCTCCTGCATCGTGATGCCCATGCTCTCCATGGGCGTCGTGGTGTTTAGATAGAGAAGACATTATTTCACACCTGCTTTGCTAAGTTCTTCAAAGTGTTTGTTCTCAATCTGTTCGATTTCTTTAACGGTAACGTAGTAATCCACGTCTTCGTCAAAGCTCTTGATGATCCAGCTCGCCAAGATTCCAACAAAAGAGACAACCGCCAACCACCAGATGTACCAGATCATTGCGAAACCGAAGATAGTTGCGAAGGCAGCGATAACCACTGCAGCACCACTATTTTTTGGCATATGAATTTCTTCATAGTGCGCAGGTTTCTTGTAGGCTTCACCTTTTTGCTTCATTTCCCAGAAAGAGTCACGCTCATTGATTTCTGGAATCACCGCAAAGTTGTAGAAAGGAGGTGGAGAAGAGGTTGCCCACTCAAGAGAACGGCCACCCCATGGATCCCCAGTCAGGTCACGATTTAGTTCACGGTCACGGATAGAGACGTAGAACATGATCAGCTGGCAAAGGATACCCAGTGCGATCAGGCCTGCACCACAGGCTGCAACGACTAGCAGTGGGTGGAACTGTGGATCGATGTTTTGGCTTAAACGACGGGTCATACCCATGAAGCCTAATGCATACAGCGGCATGAAGGCAACGAAGAAGCCAATGATCCAGAACCAGAAAGAGCGTTTGCCCCACTTTTCGTCAAGCTTGAAGCCGAACGCTTTCGGGAACCAGTAAGTGACACCTGCCATACAACCGAAGACTACACCACCGATAATAACGTTATGGAAGTGAGCAATCAGGAATAGGCTGTTGTGTAATACGAAGTCAGCACCCGGTACCGCTAACAGAACACCCGTCATACCGCCGACCGAGAAGGTCACGATAAAGCCGATGGTCCACAGCATAGGCGCAGTCATTTCGATACGACCTTGGTACAGCGTAAACAACCAGTTGAAGATCTTAACCCCTGTAGGGATTGCGATAATCATTGTCATGATACCGAAGAAGGCATTGACGTTGGCACCTGACCCCATAGTGAAAAAGTGGTGTAACCAAACGATAAATGACAGGACGGTAATCGCAACTGTTGCCCACACCATTGAGGTGTAACCAAACATGCGTTTTTTAGCGAAGGTTGCAGTAACTTCAGAGAAGACACCGAACACTGGAAGCACAAGGATATAAACTTCTGGATGTCCCCAAACCCAAATTAGGTTTACGTACATCATCATGTTACCGCCCATTTCGTTAGTGAAGAAATGGAAACCAAGGTAACGGTCCAAGGTCAGCAGTGCTAAGGTTACTGTCAATACTGGGAACGCAGCGATAATTAGGACGTTAGTACACAGCGCGGTCCAGGTGAAAATTGGCATTTTGAACATAGTCATGCCAGGGGCACGCATTTTCAGAATGGTGACGAAGAAGTTAATCCCAGTCAGCGTTGTACCAATACCTGATAGCTGTAAACTCCAAATCCAGTAGTCAACCCCTACGCCCGGGCTGTATTCAGCACCCGACAGAGGAGGGTAGGCCAGCCAACCGGTCTGCGCGAATTCGCCCACACCTAATGACAAGTTTACCAAGATGACACCGATTGCCGTGAACCAGAAGCTTAAGTTGTTCAGGAATGGGAAGGCAACATCACGCGCACCGATTTGCAGCGGTACAGCAATGTTCATCAAACCAACAACGAAAGGCATCGCTACGAAGAAAATCATAATCACGCCGTGCGCGGTAAAGATTTGGTCGTAGTGGTGCGGCGGAAGGAAGCCTGCTTCACCAGCTGAGGCAAGAACCTGTTGGCTCCGCATCATGATGGCATCGGCAAAACCACGGAGCAACATGACGAAAGCCATGATGCAGTACATGATGCCGAGTTTTTTGTGGTCAATAGAGGTGAACCACTCTGTCCACAAGTACTTCCACTTACCGTAGTAAGTGATGGCGGCAACGAGTGCCAGACCAATAAGGATAATAGCGGAGATGGTCACCATGACGATTGGTACGTCTAGGGGAACCGCCGCTAATGTTAATTTTCCTAACATGATTATTCCTCTGCTCCGGCTGAAGCGGTGTGATTCATGTCCATACCAGCGTGAGCAGGCATGTTCATTTTTCCGTGGCTAGACATAAACTTGTCGACAACTTGTGTAAACAGTTCAGGGTTAGCATTTGAGAAATATTCTACTGGATGGTTTTCGCTTGGCGCAGCCAACGTCTCAAACTGATCCATGGTAGTCAGTGTATTAGGTGCAGTTTTGACCTTATCTACCCACTGCTGGAATTCAGCATTAGTGTTGGTTGCAATGGCTTTAAACTTCATGCCAGAGAATCCGCGACCACTGTAGTTAGATGAGATACCATCAAAAGTGCCTGCTTCATTAGCAATTAAGTTCAATTGCGTTCTCATTCCAGCCATCGCATAGATCTGGCTACCCAGAGTAGGGATAAAGAATGAGTTCATCACAGAGTTTGATGTGATATTGAAATGCACCGGAGTGTTAGCTGGGAAAGCGATCTCATTAACTGTTGCAATACCTTGCTCAGGGTAAATAAACAGCCATTTCCAGTCTAAAGCAACGACATCAATTTCGACAGGTTTTACATCAGAAACGAGAGGCTTGCTTGGTTCTAGAGAGTGAGTACTTTTCCAAGTCAGCACGCTTAAGAAGACAATAATCAGGATTGGAACCGTCCAAACTACAGCTTCTATTTTGTTAGAGTGTGACCAGTTAGGTGAGTATTTAGCATTTGTATTCGATGCCCGATATTTCCAGGCGAATGCAATTGCCATGAAGACTGCTGGAATAACGACAATTAACATCAAGCCGAAGGCTGTCAGTATTAATGAACGTTGCTCCAGTGCAATCTGACCTTTAGGATTTAAAAGTGCACTATCACAACCACTCATGAGCAAAGTGGCTGAAATTAATGACAAAATCCCCAAACTATTTTTGTATTTCTTGAGTCTCATTTAACGACCTCAATGACAAAGGGCTGTATTGTCGTTTAAGTGTATCTGTATTTTACGGTAACGTTGATGTAGTGTAAACCTGCTTGAGGTTCTGTCAGTAAAGTGTAGATGGTTATTTGAGACATTTAACAAATTTTATTCACGGAACGAAATTATCAACCGCATCAATCAGTTGGCTTTAATATAACAAAAGCCTATTGATTCTCTTCTTACTTCTTTTTAAGAGCTATAACCACGAAGTTTGTGTATCATTTTTTTAACATAAAAAATCATTTGTTGTATCATTCATTCACATTTTATTATCCCAATAAGTATTGAGCTGCTATTAAAAGGTGAATGAATAATAAGTTCGATAAATTGAATTTTTCCTAAGAATAAAAAAAATAGCATTTTATGCTGCTTTTTTCCGCGACAAGATATCGAGTGTGACGCCTACCAAGGTAGCGATGGTTGCGAGGATTAACCCATAGCGAATCAATGGTTGTGTAATAAACCACTCGGGTAGGTTGAACAGGAAGGCGATTAACATTGTCAACAACCCGAGCAGTGCCATAAACGCCCCGAGAAGAAATCCTTTAGTAGTCATCGAATAGCCATGGACATAATGACGTCGAGGCGCAAATTCAGAGGACTCAGCTAATTGAAGGAGTGAGGTTTTCGCCGCGCGTAACAGGAGCAAACCCGGCAGAGAGGCGAATACGGTAAAGGCGTAAAAACCTGACCAGTTCCATAACTCTACCAGCCAGCCAGCGATAGGTCCCACATAAACACGCCCCACCGCACTGAGTGCAGAAAGTAAGGCGAATTGCGTAGCAGAAAAACGGCGATTACACAGCGACATTAATAAGGCGACAGCGGCGGCAGTACCCATTCCCCCACATAAATTTTCGATGAAAACGGCGCTACCCATCGACCATAAATGGCTAGGGATCACGGTCAGGAGCCAGTAAGCTAAATTACTCAGAGCTTGCGCAATACCAAAAACCATCAAAGCTCGATATAAGCTCCACTTTCTCATGAGTGCACCACCTATCAGGGCACCTATAATCGTAGCGGCTAGCCCTAAGGATTTATTGACCAGACCCACATCGCCCGCGCTAAATCCCAGACCTCTGATTAGAAAAGAAGTACTCAGCGCACCGGCAAAGGCATCGCCCAATTTATAAAAGATGATAAGGGTAATCATTAACCAAGTATTGTTGCGCGTGAAAAAATCTTTCAGTGGGTCAACCACCGCATGTCGGAGTGATAAGGGTGCAGCGATAGATTGTTCAGGTTCTTTGGCAAGGAGCGTTCCAAGCAGGCCAAGTAACATCAGTCCAGCCATAAGAAAATAGACTTGATGCCAACCGAGGTAGCGGTCGGCGAGCCACAGTGCGAGGCCTCCAGAGACCAACATGGCAAGACGATAACCGAGTACCGTCAAGGCAGCCCCATTTCCGCGCTCTTCAGCAGACAATACGTCCGTTTTCCACGCATCAAACACAATATCTTGGGATGCTGAGCAAAAAGCGACTGCGACAGCTAATATGGCGAGTACCCATAGTCCAGATGTTGGATTAACGGTTGCCATCGTGGCTATCAAGAGGAGGAGTAAAAGTTGGCATACAGCAAGCCATCCGCGTCGGCGTCCGGTGAAGGGGAGAGAGTAGCGGTCCATCATGGGAGCCCAGAGGAATTTAAACACATAGGCTTGGCCGACCATTGAAAAGAAACCAATGGTTTTCAGGTCGATATTCTCCACCGTCATCCATGCCTGGAGGGTGCCGGAAGTAAGCGCTAAAGGGAGCCCCGAAGAGAAACCGAGCAGAAGCAGGACTAGAGTCGTACGTGAAAATGGGATAAAGCGTAAAGGTGAGGTCATGGTGAATGGCTGTATGCAGAAAACATACAGCCATTCTATCAGTTAGTGAGCGTTTTGTTTAATAAACTCATGAATTGAGGTGTCATCTGCCATATCGCTAATCACATCGCTTAGTGCACTATTTACAGCGGAAGTGATTTTGGCATTCGTTGCACTGAAAGGCCCCTGAATGCTATTGCTTTGACGATAGGTTTTCACCTGCTTGTTACCATTTTTCGCGGTTGCGATAATGGAGATGTCTGCTTGGGTAGTAATGCTGTATCGGACATTACCCTGAGTAACATCTGCATAAAGTTTGTTAACAATAATCTGCAGATCGACGGCGCCTGAAGGGCCAATCATATACCCACGCGCGGTCATTTGCTTTTCTAACACTTCTTGTAATAGAAAACGCAGATCGCGTGAAGGTGTCAAAGTCACTAATTGGCCGTCTCGATTCACTTTGGCCAAGGCTTGGTCAGAGCGCTGATCGGCACCATTAATACTAATAGTGACACCCATCAAGCTAGGATCTTGCTGAGGTAAACGGATTTGGGGAGTTACATCAATGGTATTGCTTGGTGCTGCGCAACCTGCCAGAAGAAATAAGGCGAGCAACGGAAAACCAAACTTTTTCAAAAGAGCCATGAATTTGCCACTCAATAGTTCATAAAGGAATTAAACCGCTTATGCGGAACCAGCACTAAAATAGCACGTTTTTTTTTCGTAAAAGTAGTATGTAACAAGAAATAAACGCTACAATTTATTAAAGGTCATTGGATGCCTTATTAGCGAGGGACTTATTATGATACGTCAGACGATCGAAGAGAAATTATATCAGGCTTTTTCACCTACTCATCTTGATGTACAGAATGAGAGCTATCGCCATAACGTACCAGCTGGTGCAGAAAGTCATTTTAAGGTGATTATTGTGTCAGAGCAGTTTGCTGACCAGCGTTTTTTGGCTCGGCACCGCTCTATCTATAGTGTGTTAAGTGCTGAATTGGCAGGTGGTGTCCATGCGTTAGCATTACATACCTACACACCTAAAGAGTGGGCGGGATTACAAGATACCGTATTATCTTCACCTGACTGCCGCGGTGCAGGAATGATTGCTTAAAAAAAAATCAGTTTGATCGATTATTTTCTGATTTGTCTCAAAATATACCTTTTATTGATAAAATTTTCGCAGAATCTCCCCTCGAAACCCTGCCAAATCTCGACTCATATCGTTGATGCCGCTATAATGCGGCGTCTATTTTTCCAGAATGTCTTCGTGACGCTTCTGGTAACAGGGATGTTGTTCAAACCGTATCAACATATTCTGTTGTTGAACAGTGAGGGTTCTTGCTGTTCTCCATGAAGCCAATCGAGCACGTGATTTTTTGAGGTAACAAGATGCAAGTTTCAGTTGAAACAACTCAGGGCCTAGGCCGTCGCATTACCATGACTATCCCTGCCGACAGCATTGAAGGTGCGGTAAAGAAAGAACTGGTTGATATCGCTAAAAAAGCGCGTATTGATGGTTTCCGTAAAGGCAAAGTGCCAATGACCATCATTGAAAAGCGTTACGGTGCTTCTGCTCGTCAGGATGTTCTGGGCGAACTCATGTCTCGTCACTTCATTGACGCGATCATCAAAGAGAAGATCAACCCAGCGGGCGCACCAAACTATGTGCCAGGCGAATATAAGTTAGGTGAAGATTTCACTTACTCTGTTGAATTCGAAGTTTATCCTGAAGTTGAATTAAAAGGATTAGAGAACATCGAAATCGAGAAGCCAGTTGTTGAGGTTAACGACGAAGACGTTGATGCAATGCTGGACACTCTGCGTAAGCAACAAGCAGATTGGAAAGAGACAGATAAAGCTGCTACTGCTGAAGACCGCGTTACTATCGATTTCTCTGGTTCAGTTGACGGTGAAGAGTTCGAAGGTGGCAAATCTTCTGACTTCGTTCTGGCGATGGGGCAAGGTCGTATGATCCCAGGCTTTGAAGAAGGCGTAGTCGGTCACAAAGCAGGTGAAGAATTTACTATCGACGTTAAATTCCCTGAAGAGTACCACGCTGAAACCCTGAAAGGGAAAGACGCTAAGTTCGATATCGTTCTGAAGAAAGTTGAAGAGCGTGAACTGCCAGAACTCACAGAAGAGTTCGTTAAGCGTTTCGGCGTTGCAGACGGTTCTGTTGATGGACTGCGTGCAGAAATCAGCAAAAACATGCAACGTGAGCTGAAAGGTGCGGTGCGTAACCGTATTAAGACCCAAGCTATCGACGGTCTACTGGCGCAAAACGAGATTGACGTTCCAGCCGCACTGATTGACGGTGAGATCGACGTATTACGTCGTCAAGCCGCTCAACGCTTTGGTGGTAACGAACAACAAGCGCTAGAACTGCCGCGCGAGCTGTTTGAAGAGCAAGCGAAACGTCGCGTTATGGTTGGATTACTGTTAGGTGAAGTGATCAACACTAACGAGCTGAAAGCTGACGAAGAACGTGTTAACACCATGATCGCTGATATGGCTGCAGCGTACGAAGATCCACAAGAAGTGATCGAGTACTACAGCAAAAATAAAGAGATGATGAACAACATGCGTAACGTTGCGCTAGAAGAGCAGGCTGTTGATTTCATTCTTGAAAAAGCTAAAGTTACTGATAAAGCGACTAAGTTCCAAGAACTGATGAACCAACCAGCTTAAGACGTAATAGTTTAGCTATTGAATTAGGCTCGTGATTTCAGGTCACGAGCCTTTTTTTTATGCTGCCCCCTTGAAAAGAATTTTCTGAACCGCAGTAATCTACTTCGCGTATTAATCAAAACCTTGTTATGCTTGAATGAATGTAAAATTACACTGCATTAGTGGCTGCTGTTAGTTAAGGCGACAAGCGTTGCTTAAGAAATTTACCCAGGAGATGGTTTATGTCATACAGTAATCAACCGGAAATGACGCCTGCCCAAATGGCTCTGGTACCAATGGTTGTCGAGCAAACCTCGCGTGGCGAACGTTCTTACGATATCTACTCACGCTTATTAAAAGAACGCGTTATTTTCATGACCGGTCAGGTTGAAGACCATATGGCAAACCTGATTGTTGCACAGATGCTCTTTCTTGAAGCCGAAAACCCTGAGAAGGATATTTATCTTTATATCAACTCGCCGGGCGGTGTGATCACGGCAGGCATGTCTATTTATGATACGATGCAATTCATTAAACCTGACGTCAGTACCATCTGTATGGGACAAGCCTGTTCTATGGGTGCGTTTCTATTAACAGCGGGTGCTGAAGGTAAACGTTTTTGTTTACCGAACTCGCGTGTAATGATTCACCAACCGTTAGGTGGTTATCAAGGACAAGCGACGGACATTGAAATTCACGCTAAAGAAATTTTGAAAGTTAAACAGCGCATGAATGAATTAATGGCCAAGCATACGGGCAAAACGCTGGAAGAAATCGAGCGTGATACTGAGCGGGATCGTTTCCTCTCGGCTGCTGAAGCCGTAGACTATGGTTTAGTCGATTCCATCCTGACTCATCGTAAATAGTGGCGCTAAGCTAAAAAATAGACCTAAATGCAGGGCATTATTGGTACTCGATGATGCTGGCATTGATAACACTGAAAAGAGGCTAACTGATGACTGATAAGCGCAAAGAGGGTTCAGGTAAATTGCTGTACTGCTCTTTCTGCGGCAAAAGCCAGCATGAAGTGCGTAAGCTAATTGCCGGACCGTCAGTGTATATCTGTGACGAATGTGTTGACTTATGTAATGACATTATTCGTGAAGAGATAAAGGAAGTTGCTCCACATCGCGAGCGCGATGCACTGCCGACGCCACGTGAAATCCGTACCCATCTCGATGATTATGTAATCGGTCAAGAAAAGGCTAAGAAAGTCCTTTCTGTAGCGGTCTATAACCACTACAAACGTTTACGTAATGGTGATACCTCCAATGGCGTGGAATTGGGTAAAAGTAATATTTTACTTATTGGGCCAACCGGTAGTGGTAAAACCCTACTCGCTGAAACGCTGGCGCGCTTACTGGATGTCCCCTTCACCATGGCTGATGCGACAACCCTGACTGAAGCCGGTTATGTGGGTGAAGATGTTGAAAACATCATCCAAAAGCTACTACAAAAATGTGATTACGACGTTGAGAAAGCTCAGCGCGGTATTGTCTACATCGATGAGATTGATAAAATTTCACGCAAGTCAGACAATCCTTCTATCACTCGTGATGTCTCGGGTGAGGGCGTGCAACAAGCTTTACTTAAGCTCATCGAAGGGACGGTCGCAGCAGTACCGCCACAAGGTGGTCGTAAACATCCACAGCAAGAATTTTTACAAGTCGATACCTCAAAAATTCTCTTTATTTGTGGGGGCGCGTTTGCTGGGTTAGACAAAGTTATTGCGCAGCGTGTTGAAACAGGTTCAGGTATTGGATTTGGTGCGACGGTAAAAGATCCTTCTAAGAAAGCAGCTGAAGGGGAATTATTAGCGCAAGCTGAACCTGAAGATTTAATTAAATTTGGATTGATTCCTGAGTTTATTGGTCGTTTACCTGTAGTCGCGACCTTAAGCGAACTGAGTGAAGAAGCCTTAATTCAAATATTACGTGAACCTAAGAATGCGCTAACCAAGCAATACCAAGCTCTATTCAATTTAGAAGGCGCAGAGTTAGAGTTCCGTGAAGAAGCCTTAGTGGCGATTGCTGAGAAAGCAATGAGCCGTAAGACGGGCGCACGTGGACTGCGTTCCATCGTCGAAGCTGCATTACTCGAAACCATGTATGAACTTCCTTCTATTGAAGGCGTTGAAAAAGTGGTTATTGACGAGAATGTTATTGCGGGTACCTCTGAACCGATGCTCATTTACGGTAAGCAAGAAGCGCAAGCCTCTGGCGAGTAATTGACGACGTTTGTAGAGTGATACGTTAATAAAGGGGAAATTTCATTTCCCCTTTATTTTTCTCACGTATAGGCCGTTGAATATCATAATATCATCCCCATATGTTGATCATCTAGACGTGGTAAGTCACAGAGTTAGGACTATCACACTCCAGCGGAAATTAAACTAAGAGAGAGCTCTATGACTTCTGAGCGTTCCGAACACATTGATATTCCCGTGTTACCTTTACGCGATGTAGTGGTTTATCCGCACATGGTGATACCGTTATTCGTGGGTCGCGAAAAATCTATTCGCTGCTTAGAGTCAGCGATGGATAATGATAAGAAAATTCTGCTGGTGGCGCAGAAAGAAGCGACAACTGATGAACCGAGTATTGACGATTTATTTACTGTCGGTACGGTGGCTTCGGTCCTACAGATGCTAAAACTTCCTGACGGTACGGTAAAAGTCCTCGTTGAGGGTGTACAGCGTGCAACACTCACCTCGCTTGATGATAGCGAAGAGTTTTTTACGGCTCAAATTGAGTATATCGAAAGCCCTGAAATTGATGAAAGTGAGCAAGAAGTATTGATTCGTGCTGCGGTCAGCCAATTCGAAGGCTACATCAAACTCAATAAAAAGATCCCACCGGAAGTGTTAACCTCTTTAAACAATATTGAGGATGCGGCACGTCTGGCGGATACCATCGCTGCTCATATGCCGCTTAAATTGGCAGATAAGCAATCAGTACTTGAAATGTCAGATGTAAATGAACGTCTTGAGTACTTGATGGCAATGATGGAATCGGAAATCGATCTGCTGCAAGTTGAGAAGCGCATTCGTAACCGTGTTAAAAAGCAGATGGAAAAAAGCCAGCGCGAGTACTATCTGAACGAGCAAATGAAAGCGATTCAGAAAGAACTTGGCGAAATGGACGATGTGCCAGATGAGTTTGAAGCACTGAAGCGCAAGATCGATGAAGCGAAAATGCCAGCGGAAGCTAAAGAAAAAGCAGAGGCTGAACTTCAAAAGCTAAAAATGATGTCACCAATGTCTGCTGAAGCGACAGTGGTACGTGGCTATATCGACTGGATGGTACAAGTTCCTTGGGTAGGCCGTAGTAAAGTTAAGAAAGACCTACGCAAAGCACAAGAAACCTTGGATAAAGATCACTTTGGACTGGATAGAGTCAAAGACCGGATCCTTGAGTACTTAGCGGTACAAAGCCGGGTTAATAAGATCCGTGGTCCTATTCTTTGCTTAGTGGGACCTCCTGGTGTCGGGAAAACCTCATTAGGCCAATCTATTGCGAAGGCGACGGGGCGTAAATATATCCGTATGGCACTTGGTGGAGTGCGCGATGAAGCAGAAATTCGTGGACATCGCCGTACCTATATCGGTTCTATGCCGGGTAAATTAATTCAAAAAATGGCGAAAGTTGGTGTTCGTAACCCACTATTCCTGCTCGACGAAATCGATAAAATGTCAGCAGATATGCGTGGTGACCCAGCTTCGGCACTATTAGAAGTGTTAGATCCTGAGCAGAATAATGCCTTCAACGATCACTACTTAGAAGTAGATTATGATCTGTCTGATGTGATGTTCGTTGCGACCTCGAACTCGATGAATATCCCAGGTCCTCTCCTCGACCGGATGGAAGTTATCCGTCTTTCTGGGTATACCGAAGATGAGAAGTTAAATATTGCTAAAGATCATTTACTTCCTAAACAGATGGAGCGTAATGCGCTTAAATCGGGTGAACTCACGGTTGAAGACAGTGCAATCATGGGCATTATTCGCTTTTACACCCGTGAAGCAGGCGTCCGTAGTTTAGAAAGGGAACTCTCAAAACTATGCCGTAAAGCTGTTAAAGCCTTGTTGCTGGATAAGAAGCTGAAGCATATTACGATTAATGCAGAGAATCTCAGTGAATATCTTGGTGTTCAACGCTTTGACTATGGCCGAGCTGACGAGAAAAATCGTATCGGTGAAGTAACCGGTCTGGCGTGGACCGAAGTGGGTGGGGATCTGTTAACGATTGAAACCGCCAGCGTACCGGGTAAAGGTAAACTCTCTTATACCGGTTCTCTGGGTGAAGTAATGCAGGAATCTATCCAAGCAGCGATGACGGTTGTCCGTTCGCGTGCAGAATCATTAGGTATCAATAATGATTTCTACGAAAAACGTGACATTCACGTCCACGTCCCTGAAGGTGCGACGCCAAAAGATGGTCCTAGTGCGGGGATCGCGATGTGTACCGCCCTCGTATCAAGTTTGACAGGGAACCCGGTTAAGGCAGAAGTTGCCATGACGGGAGAGATCACTTTACGCGGTCAAGTTCTACCAATCGGTGGTTTGAAAGAGAAACTTCTCGCAGCTCATCGTGGAGGGATTAAAACCGTATTAATTCCTTTTGAGAACAAGCGTGATCTGGAAGAGATCCCGGATAATGTCATCGCTGATCTGAAGATTCACCCTGTAAAAAATATCGAAGAAGTCTTAAAGTTAGCGTTAGAACGAGCTCCTGAAGGGATTGAAGTTGTCACTCCCTCAGCATAATATGGCTTATCAGTCGAATACCCTAAGGGTATTCGACGTAATAAATAGACTTTTGCAGGCTAATAAGAGCATTTACGTTGTTTCAAACGTCGATGCCTGCTATAACAAGCAGCTCATAAGTGAGAGAGGATACTCTCTACGACATGAAATAATAAAGGGGATGTTAACGTGAATAAATCACAATTGGTTGATAAAATTGCTGCTGATGCAGATATTTCCAAAGCAGCTGCAGGACGTGTTTTAGACGCATTTATCGGTGCGGTAACTGAATCATTAAAAGCTGGTGATGACGTTGCTCTAGTCGGTTTTGGAACTTTCGCGGTAAAAGAGCGTGCTGAACGTACTGGCCGTAACCCGCAAACAGGTAAAGAGATTACAATTCCTGCAGGTAAAGTCCCTGGCTTCCGTGCAGGTAAAGGATTAAAAGACTCAGTTAACTAAGTCTTATCCACATGGAACTATTTCTTCCATTGAATGAGGACGTGATAACGCTTCTCATGTAACATAGAGGCACATCAAGCGATGTGCCTTTTTTTCTGGCAAGTCATACTGTTTGCCCAAGGCCACATCGGTCAGCGTTAAATTTACACCACAGCGGAGTGTTGCCAAATCATGATGGACAATTTACGCTCAGCGTCTAATCACGTTGTGCTTAAAATCATACTGGGAATAATCATTATTTCGTTCGTACTGACAGGCGTCAGTAATTATTTGATCGGCGGAAATCATGATTATGCAGCCAAAATTAACGGTGAAACAATCAGCCGAGCGCAATTCGAAAATGCGTACAACAATGAACGTATGCGTCAGCAGCAACAATTGGGTGACCAATACGCACAGTTGGCAGGTAATGAACAATTTATGCAACAGCTTCGTCAACAAGCGCTTTCTCAACTTGTGGACCAAACGCTTTTACAACAATATGTTCATTCACTGAATCTTGCCGTGACCGATGAACAAATTAAGCAGGCTATCTTTGCTGTGCCGCAATTCCAAACTAATGGACATTTCGATAACGCACTCTATAACTCTGTATTAAGCAGTGTTAACTACACACCGGATAGTTATGCGGCATCATTGCGTAAAAGTTTGGCGAATCAACAATTGGCTCAAGCGGTAGGCAACACAGACTTCGTGCTAAAGAGCGAAGCAAACCGTATAGCTGATCTCGTTTCTCAGCAACGCCAAATCCGTCAAGCAACCTTAAACGTTGATACGCTAGCGGCTCAGCAAAAAGTCAATGATGCTGAGATTAAAGGCTATTATGATGCGCATCAAGATACGTTTAAGCTTCCTGAACAGTTCAAGGTTAGCTACATTAAACTTGATGCTAAGGCAATGCAGAAAGCGCCAACTGAGCAAGAGATTCAGGCATGGTACGATAGCCATAAAGCAGACTATACACAGCAAGCTCGTCAGCGCTTTAGCGTTATCCAAGTCAAAACAGAGCAACAAGCTAATGAGTTGCTCAAGCAACTACAGCAAGGTGCTAATTTCGCAGAAGTTGCCCGTCAACAGTCTCAAGACTCAGTCTCAGCAAAGCAGGGCGGGGATTTAGGTTGGATGGAACAAGATTCAGTTCCTGACGAATTGGCCTCAGCGAAACTCACTGAGAAAGGTGCGCTGTCGGGAGTAATCAAAAGCTCTGTAGGGTATCTCATCGTCCGGTTAGATGATGTCCAACCGGCACAACAACAAGCTCTTGCCGCTGTTCACCAAGCCGTTGCAGATAAAGTTCAACAAGAAACGGCAATTAGTCAATTCTTTGCACTGCAACAAAAAGTGAATGATGCAGCTAGCAACGATAATGACTCCTTAGCCGCTGCGGAACAAGTTGCGGGAACAAAAGCGGTTGAGACTTCATGGTTTAGCCAACAATCAGTACCTGATGCGTTGAATTTCGATCAAGTAAAAGAAGTCATCTTCAACGGTAGCTTACTTGGTGAGCAAGGCACACCAGGTAGTAATTCAAGTATTATCACCGTTGATGGTGATCGCGCGTTCGTCGTTCGTATCTCAGCGCATGAGCCTGCTAAAGTAAAACCTCAAGCTCAAGTGACTACAGAGATTACTGCTGCCATCAAACATGATAAAGCGGTTGCTGAAGCCAAACATCAAGCAGAATCTATCGTGACTGAGTTGCGTCAAGGGAAACAAACCCTTTTCACTCAAGCAGGACTCGCATTTGGGGCAGTACAGACCTTACAACGTAATCAACAATCACCTCTATCTGAGACCGTTTTTGGGTTAACGCCACCGAAAGGGACATCACCTAGTTACGGCTTTACCCAAGATAACAGCGGTAATATTGTTATTATTGCCTTGGATAAAGTGTTAACTGGCGAAATGCCGGCTGCTCAGAGAACGCAGATGATTAACGGTATTGCGGATAATAATGCTCAGCTTGCCTTCACCGCTCTACTCCAGCAATTACGTCAGGAAGCGAAGATTAAATACGGTGATGCAGTACAACTACAATAACGCTCACAAAAAATCTTTACCTCGATGATAACTTAAAGGCCGCTTATGCGGCCTTTTCCATTTTCAAGCTCACTTGCTTGGTATGTTTTTCCTTTCTGCATAGCCTGTAACTCCAATTAATAGGAGAACATCTATGACACGACAACAACTCACCCTCTTGGTCTTCTTATTCGCTACCTGTAGTTCCTTAACGCAGGCTGCCACGGTAAAGAAAGAGGGTAAAAATACCGAGGCTATCCAACAACAGGTTATTGATAAGGTTAATCTTAATACTGCAGACGCCGCAACCTTAGCTGCAAAGCTAAATGGGGTGGGATTACGAAAGGCTCAAGCTATCATTGAATACAGAGAAAAATACGGCTTATTCACGGATGTAAAGCAGTTAATTGAAGTGCCCGGTTTTGGTGAGAGCCTCGTCAACCGAGTCATATCTAAGCTGACTTTATAGCAAGCAAGGGGTTACCGTTGTAACCCCTATAGCTAATTAAGCTGATTTTTTTGCTTTAAGCTTTTCAAGGTTTCTTCCGGCGCCTTGAGGTATTCTTCAAGGCCTTTAGCCCGTAAGTGGCAGGCCGCGCAGTCACCGCATCCAGAACCAGCGATACCGTTATAGCAGGTTAACGTATGCGCTTTAACTAATGACAGTTGTCCCCAATAATCGGCAAGGGCCCATGTTTCGGCTTTATTCAGCCACATCAAAGGCGTTTCGAAACGAACATCTTTAGCCATTCCAAGTACAACAGCTTGATTCAGCGCTTTAACAAACTCATCACGGCAATCTGGATAGCCTGAGAAATCAGTTTCGCATACACCAGTGATCACCGCCTCAGCTTCAACTTGGTAGGCATAAATCGATGCTAAGGTGAGAAAAAGAATATTACGGCCCGGAACGAAGGTACTGGGAAGTCCGGTGGCATCGGGTTGGTACCCGGGTACAGGAATATTGTCGCGTGTCAGACTACTGATTGCCAATTCATTGAGCAAGGTCACATCCATAACCTTATGGGCTGCGACACCTAACCGTTCAGTCAGCTGCTTTGCAATATCGATCTCTTGTTGATGGCGTTGTCCATAATCAAATGTAATACAGTGCACTTCATCATAATGTTGCATGGCCTGTACTAAACAGGTGGTTGAGTCTTGGCCACCACTAAATACAACAACTGCCTTTTTCATCTTTTAGGCCTCTCAGTAAAATTTTGGCTATTTTACCTCGATCAGGGGAGTCTCAGCAAAATTAGCAGTATGATAGAACATATCGGCCCTGATGGTAGGCATATTTATGATAGATAAAATTGATCGTAAGTTACTTTCTCTCTTACAAGAAGATTGTACCCTTTCCTTACAAGCACTAGCTGACGCGGTAAACTTGACCGCAACTCCCTGTTGGAAACGGCTAAAAAAATTAGAGGAAGAAGGGGTGATTCTTAGCCAAGTAGCGCTACTGAATCCTGAAAAATTGGAACTCACCCTCACTGCCTTTATGTTCCTTAAAACCTTGCATCATAATCGTGAATGGTATGTCGATTTTGTTCAGCAAATTAACATGATGCCAGAAGTTTTAGCCTGTCATCGACTCACGGGTGAATATGATTATCTTTTGCGTGTACAGGTTAAGGATATGAAATGCTACGACAATTTTTATAAAATGCTGGTTAATAGCATCGATGGCTTGAGTGTGGTGACATCAAGTTTCTCAATGGAGGAAATTAAATACACCACGGCATTGCCATTATAATAGCATGCACCAAAATCGAGCTTATCACCCCAGTCTCGCACCAATCTGGTGCGTATGGTTTCCCCTTAGTGTTTCCCCTTAGTATAGTGCTAACGAGCGCCTATCATCCTTATCTTAATAATAAGAGTCATTAACAAGCTGGCACGCTTATTGCTTCGTAATAAAGAAATTGGGCAGGCTGTATGGGGATATAAATGAAACTAGTGACGGTAGTGATCAAGCCTTTCAAACTTGAAGATGTACGTGAAGCGCTATCTTCAATCGGTATTCAAGGATTAACAGTAACGGAAGTTAAAGGTTTCGGTCGCCAGAAGGGCCACGCTGAGCTTTACCGCGGTGCAGAGTATAGTGTGAATTTCCTGCCGAAGGTCAAAATTGATATTGCGATTGCTGAAGACCAGTTAGAGGAAGTCATTGAGGTCATTACCAAGGCAGCTTACACCGGAAAAATTGGAGACGGTAAAATTTTCGTCTCCAATTTGGAACGAGTTATTCGTATTCGCACAGGCGAAATCGATGAGTCGGCTTTGTAATTTTACGCAGCGATTGGGGAATAACATGAAAAAAATAGTTTCACTGCTAAGTTTATTTGCTGCATTAGGGCTGCCTAGTTTAGCCTTTGCTGCGCCTGAGCCTACTGCCAGTGGCGCAGATAACGGCTTTATGATGATTTGTACCGCGCTTGTCTTATTTATGACGGTTCCTGGTGTTGCCCTGTTTTACGGTGGTCTTATTCGGGGTAAAAATGTTTTATCGCTCATGACTCAAGTCTCCGTGACTTTTGCCTTGGTCTGTGTGGTCTGGGTGGTATATGGTTACTCACTGACCTTCAGTGAAGGAAACAACTTTTTTGGCGGTTTTCAATGGACGCTTTTAAAAGGTATTGAACTCAAAGCGGTGATGGGAAGTATTTATCAATATATTCATGTCGCCTATCAAGCTTCATTTGCCTGTATTACGGTAGCGCTAGTTGTCGGGGCGTTAGCGGAACGCGTACGTTTCTCTGCAGTATTAATATTTTCGCTGCTGTGGGTAACTTTCTCATATTTCCCTATCGCTCACATGGTTTGGGCTAACGGTCTTTTAGCAAAAGATGGCGCCTTGGATTTCGCGGGAGGAACGGTTGTGCATATCAATGCAGCAATCGGTGGCCTTGTGGGGGCTTGGGTGTTAGGTAAACGTAGCGGTTTTGGTAAAGAAGCTTTTAAACCTCACAACCTCCCTATGGTCTTTACAGGAACGGCGATTCTCTATATCGGCTGGTTTGGCTTCAATGCAGGCTCTGCAGCATCAGCCAACGAAATTGCGGCGCTCGCCTTTGTGAATACTATTGTGGCTACGGCTGGTGCTATTCTGTCTTGGACATTTGGCGAGTGGGCGATACGAGGTAAACCTTCACTGCTAGGTGCTTGTTCAGGGTTCATTGCCGGATTAGTCGCAATCACTCCAGCCTGTGGCTATGTTGGAGTGGGTGGCGCGCTAGTGATCGGGGTAGTAGGTGGATTGGCCGGTATCTGGGGTGTGACAGGATTAAAACGTTTCCTTAGAGTCGATGATCCATGTGATGTTTTTGGTGTACACGGCGTTTGCGGTATCGTTGGCTGTCTATTGACCGGCGTCTTTGCTTCATCTTCTCTAGGTGGAGTAGGCTACGCGGAAGGTGTAACAATGGGGCACCAAGTATGGATTCAGTTGTTAAGCTGTTTAGTCACTATCGTCTGGTCGGGTGTCGTCGCATTTATTAGCTTCAAAATTGCAGACATGACGGTTGGATTAAGAGTGAGTGAAGACCTAGAGCGCGAAGGCCTTGATGTGAACAGTCATGGCGAGAACGCTTACAACCAATAAGCATAAAGTAAAACCTTACTTTCAGCCTGGCATCAGTCCAGGCTGAATTTTTTTAAGATATTGTAACCCGCTGCCGTACAACGCCTTCCTGAGCGGTCGAGGCAATAAGATCGCCATGTTTATCGTAGAAAGCACCTCGCACAAAGCCACGACTATTTTGCGCTGAAGGGCTGTCGATATCATAGAGTAGCCAGTCGTTGAGATTAATGGGGCGATGGAACCAAATTGAATGGTCAACCGTCGCAACTTGCATATCCTCTTCTAAAAAACCTTTGCCGTGAGGTTGTAAGGCTACTGGAAGAAAATTGAGATCGGAGGCATAACCTAACAGGGCACTTTGAATGAACGAATTTTCGTCAATATGACCGTTCACCTTCAACCATAATTGACGCTTTCCTTCACTGACGTGGCCTTTTAAAGGATTGTAAGCCTGAACTGGTCGAATTTCTAAGGCTCGTTCTGCACTAAAAGCATTAACAAATCGTTTATTGATAGCGGTCGGCGAGAGTTGTCTTACAAGTTCTTGTTCAGTGGCCAAAGAGAGCGGGGGAGGGGATAAAGGCATCTCGGCTTGATGTGAGAAACCAGGCTCAACAGTATGAAACGAGGCGGTCATCGTAAAAATCAACTGTTCATTTTGTAGTGCTTTAACTCGTCTTGCGCTTAAGCTTCTGCCATCACGTAATATTTCTACTTCATAATCAATGGGTAGAGAGCTATCGCCAGGGCGTAAAAAATAGCTATGGCAAGAGTGAATGTGGCGTTCATCAATGATTGATTGTTGCGCCGCGCTAATCGCTTGAGCAATAACCTGCCCGCCGAAAACTTGGCGTAGTCCAAGATTCTCACACTGGCCTTTAAATTCCAAGGAACCGACTTTTGTTAGGCTAAGTAAATCGGTTAACGCGTTAAGTGCTTGGCTCATTACTTTATCCTCTTGATAACTCATCCCGCATTGCCTTAATTAAAATCAAAAAATAGCGGATTTAACAGGCATATTTTCGATTATGTGCCACAATTATTTTGTTACGATAGTTACTCTATTGGCAAAATTAAAACAATATTGTGATTAGATTGGTTCAAAAGGAGAAGACATCAATGAAAACTAAACAGATATTGGGCGGATTACTTATCTCATTAGCAGTCACATCCTGCGCGAGCCACAGCGGTTCACCTGTACCAATTGCTAACGATCCAACAACTAAAGCAGTGGCGCCATTCTCACTCAACGGTTCGGTGTTTGTTCGTCAACGTATGGCAATTCCAGCTAATGCTGTGTTAACCGTAACCTTATCTGATGCTTCAGGCGGGCCAGGGCAAACCAAGGTACTTGCGCAACAAGTTCAAACCTTATCCGGTAAGCAATCACCCTTTAATTATGTTTTACCGCTACAAGGTGTACAAATCGGAGCAACGACTCAAGCATTGCTAACGGCAGCAATCACCTTAAATGGTAAAGTTATTTTTGCTTCTGACCAATTGCAACCTATTACTAGCGTGGCAAGTCAGAAAAAAGATATCAACTTGGTGGCTGTTCCACAAATCGCCTTACCTGTCGCAGCGCAATAATTTATCCTCTTGCATCGTTGGTGGACTCTGGCCGCCAACGATACTTCTTCATATCTATTCTGCCTGTTTCGCTGATTACGATCCCTTCTTTGCGCAATACATCGCGCTGTGTAGCGCCACGTTCTCCTGATAACGATATAGTCCCCTGTTGGGCAATGACTCTATACCAAGGAAGCTGAGAGTGGCTAGGGAGATGCTTCAATATTCGACCTACTTGGCGTGCTGCGCGAGGGTGCCCTGCTAAAAGAGCAATGTCACCATAACTGGCAACTGTACCATAAGGGATAGCATCGAGGACGAGCCAAACGCGTTGTTCAAACGAGGGGGCTAATGAATACATTGAAGATGGCACCCGAATTCATTGGTATGATTAATAAAACAGCGGTCAGTGTGACTAAGCTTGCATTTCTAACGCCCATCTACCATAATCTCATTCGCTCTTAGGAGCAACTCAATGGGGACCTTGTTGGTTCTCCCGCAATGTTAACCTGTTAACCCGGTCAGGTCCGGAAGGAAGCAGCCGCAGCAGGTAACACATGTGCCGGGATGTCGCTGGCAAGGGCCCCACCCAATCAGCCACTCGTAATTATTCCTACTTTTACTATCACGGCATCCTTGCCTGTATATTCCAATCTATCGATGCTTAGCGAACGTATTTCCATACGGTTGCAGGAACTTTATCGTAGAGTTTGTTCATGGTTAATTCGGCAAGACGATGATCCGCGGCAGAGTAGAAAACTACCAGCTCGTCATCAGATAATTCGTATTTATTCTTCTCAATTACCCTTTCTAAGGTCTCGATAGAGCGGCAGCGTCTAAGACGCATTAAGTAATCATTCTTAGTCAACGGCAAAGTGTTGGTATTCATTATAATTAGTTACTCATACTTATTTATCGTTTTATTAAAAAATTGGAAAAGTGTTGCGGACAATTGTTTCCATTCTTTGATTTCTTTGGGTGTAACACCATAATTTCCCAGCAGCTGGGAAGAATGGTCTAAAAACTGATCAAGCGCTTCGATTAGTGCAGTATCTTGTGAATATTTAATTTTATAATTGATTCCTACATTAGCGATATGTTCAATAAAATCGTTTAATAATAGAGATTCTGTGGCAGTAGGATCGTTCACAGTAAATTGCGTATTTTCGCTGAGTAACGACTCACATTCGGTATAGAGTTTTTCACAAAGATATTCGAGTTGTGCCCTATCGAAATGTTTTGGCGTATATTCATCCATCATTCACCTCTTCATCTGCTGATTGAAAAGTGATCGCTTTAGTCACACCAAATATAATCGGTCATTCTCTCAGTGAATTAGGGATAACGATTAATTAAATCACTGACAATACTACTTCGATTATAGACGCTTTAATTTTCCAGATAGATAGATTTTAACTATCAACCACTACCATTTATTATAAACCACTTAACCAAAATCAAAAAGCTTCAGCCGAAATCCTCACTGTCAGATTAGTATATCGTGACCTTACTGAGAAGTATAAAAAAGGGCTGCCGGAGCAGCCCAATATGACAAGGAAGGAGGATTACTGCTTCTTCTCTTTTTGTCCACCGAAACGACGGCGAACCACAACGAAGAAGACAGGAACTAAGAAGATTGCTAAACAAGTAGCGGTTACCATTCCCCCAATAACCCCTGTACCGACAGCATTCTGAGCACCGGAGCCAGCACCTGAACTGATAGCTAACGGTAGAACCCCTAGCATGAAGGCCATAGAGGTCATCAAGATTGGACGTAAACGCATACGTACCGCATCAAGAGTTGCTTCCATTAGGCCTTTACCTTCCTTCATCAAGTCCACGGCGAATTCGACGATTAATATCGCATTCTTAGCCGAGATCCCGACAGTGGTTAAAAGCCCAACGACAAAGTAAACATCGTTACTCATTCCGCGCATCGTTGTGAAGGCGAGTGCACCGATAACCCCGAGCGGGACGACCAACATTACCGCGAAAGGTATTGACCAGCTTTCATATAGCGCAGCAAGACAGAGGAATACCACGATTAAGGAGATCGCATACAACGCTGGCGCTTGGTTTCCTGACATCCGCTCTTGGTATGACATACCAGTCCACTGGTAACCAATACCTTGTGGTAGCTTGGAAGCCAATTGTTCCATCAAGTTCATCGCCTCACCCGAACTCTTACCGGGAGCAGCTTGACCAAGAATTTCCAGTGAAGGTAAACCGTTATAACGCTCTAAACGTGGAGAGCCATACTGCCATTTAGCGCTGGAGAAGGCAGAGAAGGGCACCATTTCTCCATCGCCATTACGGACATACCACTTATTAATATCACTAGGTAGCATACGGGAGTCGGCTTGACCCATTACGTAAACTTTCTTCACCCGTCCACGGTCAATAAAGTCATTGACGTAGTTCCCCCCCCAGCTTGCACTGAGCGTAGTATTGATATCAGAAATGGATACGCCTAACGCACGGGCTTTCTCTTGGTCAATAATGAGTTTGTACTGCGGAGTATCTTCTAAACCATTTGGACGCATGCCGACTAATACATCAGGATGCTGAGCCGCCATACCAAGTAACTGGTTACGGGCTTGCATCAACTTATCATGTCCTAAGTTGGCATTATCGACCAATTCAAAGTCGAACCCTGTTGCGTTACCTAATTCAATAATGGCTGGTAAGTTGAAGGGAATAACGATGGCATCTTTAATTTTACCTAAAGCAACCATTGCGCGCCCAGCGATAGCATCCACTTTATCGGCGGCAGCTACACGATCTTCCCAAGGTTTTAAGCTTAAAAACGCGATACCGGTGTTTTGTCCACGTCCAGCAAAACCAAACCCATTTACGGTAAAGACGGATTTAACTGTGTCTTTTTCATGAGTTAGGAAGTAATCAGTAACTTGATCCAATACCTTTTCAGTACGCTGTTGCGTTGCACCGGCAGGGAGTTGCGCCTGAACCACTAATAAACCCTGATCTTCTTCAGGTAAGAAGGAGGTAGGTAGTTTCATAAATAGCCATACCATACCCGCGAAGATCACCACGTAAATGATCAAGTAGCGGCCAGTACGGCGAATAATATGACTAACACTGTTTACATAGTGGTTGGTGCTCTTGTCGAACATTCTATTAAACCAACCAAAGAAACCTTTTTCCTTATGGTCGTTATTATCATGTTTTTTGAGCAAGGTCGCACAGAGGGCAGGGGTTAAAATCATCGCAACCAGTACTGATAAGACCATTGCAGAAACAATGGTGATCGAGAACTGACGATAGATAACACCAGTAGAGCCTCCGAAGAATGCCATCGGAATAAAGACGGCAGATAATACAAGGGCAATACCAACGAGTGCACCTTGGATCTGCTCCATTGAGCGTTTAGTCGCCTCTTTAGGATCTAGTCCATCTTCTTCCATCACCCGTTCGACGTTCTCTACGACTACGATGGCATCATCGACCAACAGGCCTATGGCCAGGACTAGCCCGAACATGGTGAGGGTGTTTATCGAGTAACCGAATGCACTAATGATGGCAAATGTTCCCAATAAAACGACCGGTACGGCGATAGTAGGAATCAACGTAGCACGGAAGCTTTGTAAGAACATGTACATCACTATGAATACCAGTACGATGGCTTCGAATAGTGTTTTAACAACCTCAAAGATAGAGATTTTAACAAATGGTGTTGTGTCGTACGGGTAAACCAACTTCATGCCGTGTGGGAAGAATGGCTCCATCTCCTTCAGGCGAGCCTTGACCGCATTGGCAGTATCTAATGCGTTAGCGCCAGTCGCGAGCTTAATCCCTAAACCTGAGGCAGGATGTCCATTATAGCGGGCAATAACCTCGTAGTTTTCCCCGCCCAACTTGATAGTTGCTACGTCACGAAGACGGACCGTTGAACCATCTGTATTGGTCTTTAATAAAATTTTCCCAAACTCTTCAGGACTCGTCAGACGAGTCTGCGCGATGATCGATGCGTTTAACTGTTGATCGGCAACCGCTGGCGCTCCCCCCAATTGTCCAGCCGAAACTTGGGCGTTTTGGGCAGTAATTGCGGTAATGATATCACCGGGAGTGAGGTTATAATTCACAAGCTTTGCTGGATCCATCCAAATCCGCATCGCGTATTGCGCACCGAACAGCTGCGTGTCACCCACACCGGTTGTCCGACTGATAGGATCTTTGATATTAGAGGAGATGTAGTCGGCAAGGTCGTTCATATCCATACTACCGTCTTCGCTCACAAACCCTGCAACCATCAAGAAGCTACTAGAGGATTTTTGAACATTAATCCCCTGTTGTTGCACTTCTTGTGGAAGTAAAGGCATTGCCAGTTGTAGTTTGTTCTGAACTTGAACTTGCGCGATATCCGCATCGGTTCCTGAAGCAAAGGTCAGTGTTAATTGTAAGTTACCAGAAGAGTCACTGTTGGAGGACATATAGAGCAATCCGTCCAATCCGTTCATATTCTGCTCGATAACTTGAGTAACAGAGTCTTGCAATGTCTTTGCATCAGCTCCCGGATAGGCTGCGCGAATTTGCACGGCAGGGGGAGCAACTTCAGGGTACTGCTCGATCGGTAATTTCATGATCGAGAGCGCCCCGACCATCATAATAACGATGGCGAGTACCCAAGCAAATATGGGGCGATCTATAAAAAACTTAGCCATATGTCAGTGGCTCCTGTTAACGCATAAATTATTCAGACTGCGTCGAGGCAGCATCATCTTTCTGGTCGGCACTTACTTCTTTCGGTGACACTTTGGCACCTTGAGCAGCACGTTGAACGCCTACAGAAATCACTCGGTCACCTGCTTTAAGGCCTGAGGTCACCAGCCATTTGTCACCAATCGCCTCTTGAGCCGTTACTTGGCGAACATCGACTTTATCCTCGGCATTAACAACCATTGCGGTTGCATCACCTGTTGGTGTGCGAGCAATCGCTTGTTGCGGCACCAGAAGGGCATTTTGATTCACGCCTTCTTCTACGCGCGCGCGGACGAACATTCCTGGAAGCAAGCTATGATCAGGGTTCGGTACGATAGCTCGTAACGTGATAGAGCCCGTAGTTTGATCAACGGTTACATCAGAAAACTCCAACGTACCCTTTTGTTTGAGGGTCGTACCATCGTTCAAGATGATAGTGACTGGCGCTTTTCCTTTACCCTGAGTCAATTCACCGGACGATAATTGGCTACGCAAGCGCATAAAGTCATCACTGGATTGCGTTAAGTCGACATAGAGCGGGTCGAGCTGCTGAACTGTCGCTAAAGCAGTAGTCTGACCGTTTTGTACCAAAGCACCTTCAGTAACCGCTGTTTTCCCTATCCGACCGGAAATGGGTGACGAGACTTTGGTATAGGCGAGATTAATGCGTGCATTTTCTACCGCTGCCTGAGCGGAGCGGACGGCTGCATTATTTTGTGCCAAGGTAGCCGCGGCCGTATCGTAGTCTTGTTGGCTGATATATTTAGTACCTAACAAGGGTTTATAACGGTTAAGGGTAACTTGTGCGATGCGTGCATTCGCTTGAGCTTTAGCCAGATCGCCGACTGCGCTGTTATAGGTTGCTTGATACGGTGCAGGATCGATTTGATAGAGAGATTCACCGGCTTTGATATCGGTTCCCTCTACAAAATTACGCTTTAAGATAATGCCAGAAACCTGAGGACGGACTTCGGCTACACGGTAGGCAGAGGTTCTTCCTGGTAATTCAGTCGTCATATTGACTGGGGCGGCTTTTAAGGTGACAACTCCGACTTCAGGCGCAGATTTTTGTGCAGATTGTTGTGATTTATCATCACAACCACTTAACACAACTGCACCTGATAACATCAGGATTGCTGCCAGAGGTGTTAATCCTCTGTTCATTTTCATAGTAAAACCTCTACTCGTCCGGTATTAGGTACCCGACAATAAATGGTGTCGAGAAATGTGTGTAAAGATAAAGCGTGTTATAGTACATATATACACGAATGTATGTAAGCATTAGTGCAACAATTATTCTAACAATAACGCAGAATTTAAAGCTAAATTATTCACTATGGCACGAAAAACCAAAGCACAAGCGCAGGAAACCAAATCATTACTTATTGAAGCCGCTATCGATTGCTTTGCAAGTCGAGGCGTTTCTGCGACATCGTTGTCGGAGATTGCTGAACATGCAGGAATGACGCGGGGTGCTATTTACTGGCATTTCAAAAATAAGACAGAACTTTTTAAAGAGATTTGGTTGAGCAGCGACCAAGAAATTGATCGTCAGCACCTCGAGTTCGCCTCCCTCTATCCTAACGATCCCCTCGGCCAATTAAAGCACTTTTTAATCTACTTTTTGCAATCTTTAGTTCTAGACGAGCGGCGGCGCAAAATTATGGAAATTATTTACCATAAATGTGAGTTCGTAGGGGAGATGCAATCTATGAACCAACTTGATCAAAAGTTAATTTTAGAAGATTACCCTAAGATTGCAGAAAAATTATTACTTTGTGTTAACGCTCAGCAATTGCCTTCCAGCTTGGATACTCAGCGTTCAGCGGTGGTGTGTAGGGCTTATATTACCGGTGTCATTGAAAATTGGCTATTCTCACCGGCCAGCTTTGATATGCAGACACTTGCCCCAACTTTAGTGCAGACCATGATCGATCTTTTACTTTACAGCCCCTCTTTACGGAATGCCCCGCACTAACAATCGGTGGATGAATTTTCCTGGTTTAACTTGCGCTGAAAGTCTTTCTCAACGATTTTCAGCGCATCCAATACGGCCTGTGTTGGGAGATTATGGTTCTCCAATAACATAATAAGATCGATCGCGAGTTGCGTCTCTAGCGGGGCGGATTGTAATGACATAAGCAAATTGCCTGCAATATAAAGAGAGTTCGAAGTCCATCGTCACCGATATGTTCCGGTTTTCACCGTCACACTTTTCTTCCAAGAATAGTCTTTTTGCGCCGTTTGACAACGCTGAAGACGCTGTTGAGTGATCGCCAAGTTCGCAAGTAGTTGTTGTTGTTCTTGAAAACCGCTCGCTGTCGCCACTTGATACTCCAGATCGTTAACCATTTTTAATAGTCTGCGTTCGTAATCGGCAAGCTCTTCCTGACGAGTAGGGGGCCGCTTAGTGGGGGCAGGTAAAGTATTAACTACCTTCTGAATTGCCTGACACTGTTCTACCAGATGTTCAAGTTGCCACTGATACGAAGGCATACTTAATGAGTGATGCTCAAGCTTATTCAGTGTATTGACGCATTCTTGGAGATAATCGTTTAGCGTTGAATGATGATTTTTAAAGAGTTGTCGTTCGAAGTCGAGTGTTTTTAAGCGTGGATTACCCAGATCGCTAACCTGACAGCTAAGGTACGTTAAAAGTTTACGCAGCTGGTTAATGACGACTTTCTGGTTCATAGAGTTGCATTTATCCTTTACTTTGCTTAAATTTGACGGTTTTGATGCGTTAGCGGCAATCTTTACTTCGCATTTATCCTGTTTAGTACAGGGCGCCTCACACTTCACTTGTCACCAGGCATATTATCATGACCACTACAGACCACGCTCAACTCGCACTGATCAAAGACAGTATTTGCAGTGTACCCGACTATCCTAAGCCAGGCATACTCTTTCGCGATGTCACCAGCTTATTAGAAAATCCTCAAGCTTATGCGGCAACGATCTCGATGATCGCTGAACGTTATCGCGATAAAGGGATCACTAAAGTCATTGGCACTGAAGCGCGAGGATTTCTATTTGGCGCACCGGTCGCGTTAGAATTGGGCGTTGGTTTTGTTCCCGTACGCAAACCTGGCAAACTCCCCCGCGCCGTCTGGCAGGAAAGTTATATCCTTGAGTACGGGTCAGATGCTTTGGAAATCCATCAAGATGCCCTAAACGAAAACGATAAAGTCCTCGTTGTCGATGATTTACTGGCGACGGGGGGCACTATCGAAGCAACGGTCAAGCTCATTCGTCGTGCTGGCGCTTTGGTAGAGGACGCTGCATTTGTGATCAACCTTTTCGATCTTGAGGGTGAAAAAAGATTGAATCAGGTTGGCCTCAACTGCTTTAGTGTGGTTGATTTTCCCGGTCATTAATCCCCTGCGCGCGAACCTTAAAATAGATGGGCAACGCGCGATCAGACTGCTAAACTGAGTGCATTACGTAACGGTAAGCATCGTCATGTGACAACCGCGCGACGCGCGCGGTTGTCGATATTTAACTCCTATCAAGTGATACGATCTCCATGAGTTATCAGGTTCTCGCACGAAAATGGCGACCACAAATTTTTTCTGATGTTGTGGGTCAGGAACATGTATTAACCGCGCTAGCTAATGGGCTAAACCTTGGCAGACTGCATCACGCTTACCTTTTTTCTGGTACTCGCGGTGTAGGGAAAACGAGTATCGCCCGGCTTTTTGCCAAAGGCTTAAACTGCGAAACGGGTATTACTGCAACGCCTTGTGGAAAATGCGATAACTGCATTGAAATTGAGCAGGGGCGTTTTATCGATTTAATCGAGATCGATGCCGCGTCGCGTACGCGTGTCGAAGATACTCGTGAGCTTTTGGATAACGTGCAATATGCACCCGTCAGGGGACGCTTCAAGGTTTACCTGATTGACGAAGTGCATATGTTGTCGCGGCATAGCTTTAATGCTTTGCTTAAAACTCTCGAAGAACCCCCTGAGCATGTAAAATTTTTGCTCGCGACCACGGATCCGCAAAAGCTACCAGTTACTATTTTATCGCGTTGTCTCCAGTTTCATCTTAAAGCGTTAGATACCGAACAGATTCAGCAGCAACTTTCGCATATCCTCAATAGCGACCAGATCCACTTTGAGACTCGAGCACTGCAACATCTTGCTCGCGCGGCACAAGGGAGTTTGCGTGACGCTTTAAGCCTACTTGACCAAGCGATTGCTGCGGGAGATGGGCAGGTTACCGATCAAGACGTTATGCAAATGCTCGGCACCCTTGATGATGAACAACCGCTCGGATTAGTGGACGCAATCATTAAAGGCAATGGGGAGAGCGCCCTCTCGCTGGTGGCTGAGGCTGCAAGGCGAGCAACGGAATGGGATGCTTTGCTGGCAGAAATGCTCAGAATTTTACATACCATTGCCATGCTTCAACTGTTACCCGATTCCTTGAACGATGCCTATCGGCAGCATGAAACGCAATTACGTGAACTCGCGCGGCGTGCACCTCCTGAAGATATTCAGCTCTATTACCAAGTTATCCTTACTGGACGTAAAGAGTTACCCTTGGCGCCAGAAGCGCGTATGGGAATAGAAATGACGCTGCTACGGGCCTTAGCCTTTCACCCATTGAAGGTTGATGCACCTAAGGCCGCTCCCGCACCACAATCGCAAGCAGTCATCCCGGAAAGATCTGCTGTGGCAGTACCTGTGGAGGAGCCCACCCCATCACCAGCAGTAGGCAATGATGCAACGAGCCAATTATTGCAAGCCAGAACGGCATTAATGCGGCAAGGAGCTTCCCAAGCAAAAAAGAGTGAGCCGGTTGCGTCAAGTTCGCGACCGGCACAATCAGCGCTCGAGCGATTAGCGACGCTTACTGAACGTAAAGCGCCCGCAGCAGGTAAGTCGGTAAGCGAAAAAGCGGTTAAGAAAAAAGAGAGTTACCGTTGGACCTCGCAACGTACTGAGGAGCCTACTGTTCTCCCTGTTGCAACGCCTAAGGCGCTGCGTACGGCATTGGAGCACGAGAAAAATCCGGAACTGATGCAGCAATTGATCACTGAAACTTGCCAACGGGATCCTTGGGCCGCGCAAATTGCGAGGATGTCACTACCAAAATTGGTGCAGCAATTAGCCCTAAATAGCTGGAAACAGCAAGTTGAACAACAGATAGTGATCAAGCTACGCAGTCATCAGAAACATTTAAATTCGAACTCGGCACAGCAGGTATTAACCAACGCCTTCCAGCAGTTATTGGGAGAAACGGTTGAACTCACGATAGAGTCCGATGATAATCCTGAGCACTTAACGCCATTAGAGTGGCGTCAGGTCATTTATGAAGAGCGCTTATTACAGGCTAAAGAGGCTGTGATAAATGATTCACATATCCAAACCTTGCGTAAAATGTTTGATGCAGAGGTGGATGAAGATAGTATACGTCCCGTTTAATACCGCTACAGGTCATCATAGGATGGCTGTGGCCTTAGCAGAGAGAGAGCGATATGTTTGGTAAAGGTGGTCTGGGCAACTTGATGAAACAAGCCCAGCAAATGCAAGACAAAATGTCACAAGTTCAGGAAGAGATCGCTGCGTTAGAAGTAACGGGTGAATCCGGGGCTGGTTTAGTCAAAGTCACCATCAATGGTGCGCACAACTGTCGTCGCGTTGAGATCGATCCTAGCTTATTAGAAGATGATAAAGATATGCTAGAAGACCTAGTGGCCGCGGCCTTCAACGATGCAGCACGTCGTATCGAGGAAACCCAAAAAGAGAAAATGGCTTCAGTCTCTAGTGGGATGCAATTACCTCCCGGCTTCAAGATGCCATTCTAATGCAATCCAGCCCATTATTGGAAACATTGATGGAGTCCCTACGCTGCTTACCGGGCGTAGGGCCTAAATCTGCACAGCGAATGGCGTTTCATCTCCTACAGCGTGATCGTAGTGGGGGCATGCGCCTCGCGCAAGCACTAACCAATGCTATGTCGGAAATTGGTCACTGCCAGCAGTGTAGAACCTTTACTGAAAAAGAGGTCTGTGCAATCTGTACTAATAGTCGTCGTCAAGAAAACGGGATTATTTGTATTGTGGAAAGTCCTGCCGATATTCAAGCGGTCGAACAAACAGGGCAATTTGCTGGGCGCTATTTCGTATTGATGGGGCACCTCTCACCTTTAGACGGGATTGGTCCTGACGATATAGGCTTAGATATTCTTGAGAAACGGCTACAAACCGAGACGTTAACCGAAGTGATCCTCGCGACCAACCCCACCGTTGAAGGTGAGGCCACCGCAAACTTTATCGCCTCACTTTGTCGGCAGTATGGCGTGGAGGCTACGCGCATCGCACATGGTGTGCCAGTAGGGGGAGAGCTCGAGTTAGTGGATGGTACGACGCTATCTCATTCACTTGCTGGGCGTCAAAAGTTTAAATATTAATCACTTGCTGATGTTATTACTGACATCAGCTTGAAAAGCCTAAAACTGTCCCCATTTCCTTAACAACAATAATTAACCCGTCATTTTGTTGAGGATGAATAAAAAATGAAAGGACAAGAAACCCGTGGCTTCCAGTCAGAAGTAAAACAACTTCTGCACCTGATGATCCATTCTCTCTACTCAAATAAAGAAATTTTCCTCCGTGAACTGATATCCAATGCATCCGATGCTGCAGATAAATTACGCTTCAAAGCACTTTCTGATGCCAATCTTTACCAAGGTGATGGCGATTTACGTGTTCGTCTCTCCGTCGATAAAGAAGCCCGTACGCTAACCTTAAGTGACAACGGTATCGGTATGACCCGAGAAGAAGTCATTGAGAACTTAGGGACTATCGCAAAATCTGGAACAAAAGCGTTCCTCGAATCGATGGGCTCAGATCAAGTTAAAGATAGCCAATTAATTGGCCAGTTTGGTGTGGGCTTTTACTCTGCTTTCATCGTCGCCGACAAAGTTACCGTTCGTACGCGTGCGGCGGGTGTAGCAGAAGACCAAGCGGTTTACTGGGAGTCTGCAGGTGAAGGCGAATATACGCTAGCCGATATTGAAAAAGCGGACCGTGGTACTGAAATTACACTGCATCTGCGCGAAGGCGAAGACGAGTTTTTAGATACTTGGCGTGTTAAAAATATCGTGGGTAAATATTCCGACCACATCGCGCTTCCTGTAGAAATCGAAGAAAAAGATGAGGAAGCCGATACCACAACGTGGGAAAAAATTAACAAGGCTCAAGCTCTTTGGACCCGCAATAAATCAGAAATCAGCGAAGATGAATATAAAGAATTTTATAAACATGTTTCGCATGATTTTGCTGATCCCCTGATCTGGAGTCATAATCGTGTTGAAGGGAAGCAAGAATACACTAGCTTGCTCTATATCCCCGCTCAAGCACCTTGGGATATGTGGAACCGCGATCATAAGCACGGCTTAAAACTCTATGTCCAACGTGTGTTTATCATGGACGACGCTGAGCAATTTATGCCGACTTACCTTCGTTTCGTCCGCGGACTCATTGACTCCAATGATCTGCCACTCAATGTCTCTCGTGAAATCTTACAAGATAGCCGTGTTACACAAAGCCTACGCACAGCATTGACTAAGCGTACGCTGCAAATGCTTGAGAAGCTGGCGAAAGACGACAGTGAAAAATACCTGACGTTTTGGAAAGCATTCGGTATGGCACTGAAAGAGGGCCCTGCTGAAGATTCCGCGAACTTACCGACTATCGCGAAATTACTTCGCTTTGCTTCAACCAAAAATGATAGCGCTGAGCAAACTGTTACGCTGGAAGATTACGTTGCGCGTATGGCCGAAGGCCAAGAGAAAATCTACTTTATCACTGCAGACAGTTACGCGGCGGCGAAGAATAGCCCGCACTTAGAGCTATTCCGTAAGAAAGGGATTGAGGTATTACTCCTCTCTGACCGTATCGACGAATGGATGATGTCTTACCTCACGGAATTTGACGGTAAAATGTTCCAATCTGTGAGCAAAGCGGATGATTCTCTAGAGAAATTGGCGGATGAAGAAACTGACGCACAGAAAGAGAATGAAAAAGCGCTTGAGCCATTCGTTGAACGCGTGAAAACCTTACTGGGTGAGCGTGTCAAAGATGTGCGCTTAACGCATCGTCTTACGGATACCCCGGCTATCGTGGTCACTGGTGCAGATGAAATCAGCACGCAAATGGCGAAGCTTTTCGCTGCAGCGGGTCAAGAGGCCCCTGAGGTGAAGTACATCTTCGAGATTAATCCTGAGCACCGTTTAGTCAAACAGGCTGCTGAGACGCAAGATGATGCACACTTTGCTGACTGGATTGAACTTCTGCTCGACCAAGCGCTGTTCGCTGAGCGTGGAACCTTGGAAGATCCAAACCAATTTATTCGTAGAATGAATCAGTTACTCCTCGCGTAGTCCTCCTTCAAGGCGTCGTGAAAGCGACGCCTTATCTTGTGGTCAATGCAACATAGTGTTATTTTCCCACTTCATAAGTTTAAAGCAATTCGCAAGAGGTATTACGCAATGCGTATTATTTTGCTCGGAGCTCCGGGCGCAGGTAAAGGTACTCAGGCGCAGTTCATCATGGAGAACTACGGCATTCCACAAATTTCAACGGGTGATATGCTTCGTGCAGCAGTGAAAGCAGGGTCTCCATTGGGCCAGAAAGCTAAAGCGCTGATGGACGCTGGTAAGTTAGTGACCGATGAACTGGTTATCGCCTTAGTTAAAGAACGCATTGCCCAAGAAGATTGCCAAAAAGGGTTCTTACTGGATGGTTTTCCTCGCACAATTCCGCAAGCGGATGCAATGAAAGAAGCAGATATCGGAATTGATATTGTTCTAGAATTTGCGGTGCCTGATGAGGTTATCATCGGTCGTATCGCAGGTCGCCGTGTCCACGCTCCATCTGGACGAGTCTATCACATTGCTTATAACCCGCCTAAAGAAGCGGATAAAGATGATGTGACAGGTGAGCCGCTGACTATCCGCAAAGATGATGAAGAAGCTACGGTTCGTAACCGTCTCGTTGAATATCATCAAATGACTGCACCGTTAATTAACTACTATACTCAAGCTGCGGCAAACGGTGAGACGCGCTATGAAAAAATCGACGGTACTCAACCCGTCGCGCAAGTCAGTGCCCAACTTAAGTCGTTACTCGACTAATCTCCAGTGCCGGACTGTCATTAACTGTTCGGCATCTCACCACTCTTTGCCTTAACTGATTCGCTTTTTTTAAACCAGGAAAAGTATATGACCGTAGATAAACCGGGCGTGTTATTAGTTAATCTAGGCACACCCGATGCCCCAACGACTGCCGCGGTAAAGCGTTATTTAAAACAGTTTTTGAGTGATAAACGGGTTGTCGATGTGCCTGATCTGTTTTGGCAACCTATTTTGAGAGGTGCAATTTTACCGTTCCGTTCACCAAGAGTCGCCAAGCTCTATGCCTCGGTCTGGATGGAAGGGGGATCTCCACTGTTAGTCTTTAGCCAGCAACAGCGTGATGCCTTAGCGCAAAAAACCGATATGCCGGTCGCGCTGGGGATGAGTTATGGTAATCCTTCATTACAACACGCGGTAGATACGCTACTTGATCAGGGCGTAACGCGACTGATTGTATTACCGCTCTATCCACAGTTTTCGTCGTCGACAGTTTCCGCAGTATGGGATGGTCTCTATAACACGTTTCGTAAACGTCGCACCATGCCAGCGATTAAGTTTATCCGGGACTATGCAACTCACCCTCTCTATATCGAGGCACTTAAAGATTCTGTACAGCGTAGCTTCGCCGAGCACGGTAAACCTGATTTGTTACTACTATCATTTCACGGTATCCCTCAACGCTTTGCCGATCAAGGCGATGACTATCCCAAACGTTGTGAACAGACCTACCATGCTTTAGCAACAGCTTTAGGTTTAACGCCTGAGCAGATTATGATGACTTATCAATCCCGCTTTGGTCGTGAGCCGTGGCTAACGCCCTACACTGATGAAACTATCAAGACTTTGCCAGACAAAGGGATCCGTCATATTCAAGTCATGTCTCCTGGATTTTCCGCGGACTGTTTAGAAACTCTTGAAGAGATTAATGAACAAAACCGTGAGTTTTTCCTACACGCAGGGGGTGAAAGTTTCCACTATATTCCTGCGCTGAATGCCGATCCTTTGCATATTGATATGATGTTGGCATTGGTAAATCAATTCAAATGATCTCAACCTAACGAGATCACTTAGTAAAGAACAGGGGAATTATGCTACTATTCAGCGCCTATTTCCCCTGATTACACTGTACTATGAAATTTCCTGGTAAACGCAAATCAAAGCACTATTTCCCCGTCAACGCTCGTGACCCATTACTAATATCAGTACCTGTTGAGGCCGAATCGATGGGATGGTTGGTCGGCATCGATCAAACTATGGTAGATATTGAGGCCAAGGTCGATGATGAGTTTCTCAACCGTTATGGGTTAACTGGGGGATATTCTTTTATCCTTGAGGATGATGTCTCTGAGGCGCTCTACCAAGAACTTCGCGAACGTAATCTTCTTTCTCATCAATTTGCTGGCGGCACAGTCGGTAACACACTCCACAATTACTCTGTGTTAGCGGACGACAGGTCAATTTTACTAGGTGTTATTTGTAATAATATTCATATTGGCGACTATGCCTATCGGTATCTTTGTAATACCTCTAGCCGTATGGATCTTAACCACATGCAAGGGGTTGATGGGGCAATCGGTCGCTGTTACACCTTGATAAACTCAGCAGGGGAGCGTACTTTTGCTATCAACCCAGGGGATATCAATCAACTGCGGCCTGAAAGTATTCCCGAAGAGGTGATTGCAGGTGCTTCAGCCTTACTGCTCACCTCTTACCTTCTTCGAGCCAAACCCGGTGAGCCGATGCCTGATGCCGCCATGAAGGCTATTGAGTATGCGAAAAAACACCAAGTACCGGTAGTATTAACCCTTGGTACACGCCATATCATTGCTGATGATCCACAGTTCTGGCGCGATTTTTTACAAAATCATGTTTCCATTTTAGCGATGAATGAAGAAGAAGCGCTAGAACTGACCGGGGAAAATGATCCGCTATTAGCGACAGATAAAGCGTTAGACTGGGTGGATCTCGTGCTGTGTACCGCAGGGCCAGCTGGCTTATATATGGGCGGTTTTACTGAGGAAGCCAGTAAACGTAAAACAAATCTGCCACTGCTTCCGGGGGCGATTGCTGAATTTAATCAGTATGAATTCAGCCGGGCAATGCGAGCGAGCGATTGCGAACAGCCGTTAAAAGTCTACTCTCATATCGCTCCGTATATGGGGGGACCTGAGAAGATTATGAATACTAACGGGGCAGGTGATGGGGCATTGGCGGCTCTACTGCATGACTTATCGGCGAATATTTATCATCGCCAAAAAGTGCCTAATTCGAATAAACATCAGCACGCATACTTAACCTATTCATCCTTATCGCAAGTGTGTAAGTATGCCAACCGGGTGAGTTATCAAGTACTCAATCAACATTCGCCGCGATTGAGTCGTGGTTTACCCGAACGTGAAGATAGCCTTGAAGAGGCTTATTGGGACCGTTAAGTGATAGCTCCCGCCTAGCGGGAGCTATGTTAGTTTAGTGGGCAGAAGGCACTTTGTTGCTGAGGCAGCGTGCGTTGTACTGCTTGTTGGAGTCCATACGCAATTTCTCTTTCCCCCATCACGATATGGTCGCAGCCGTGAGCTTGGAGGTAGTTAACCTCATCATCATGGTGAGCTCGAGCGAAAATAGCGAGGTCAGGGCGCTTCTCGCGTGCGGTTGCGGCAATCTCTCCCGACTCATAGCCATTAGGAATAGTCAGTAACAACCATTGTGCGCAATCGAGTCGCATTAGCTCCATCACTTCAGGCCTCGCGGCATTCCCATAGATCGTTAAAATCCCTTTTTCACGCATTTCATCAATTCGACTACGATTATTTTCGACCACTACTACGGTCAGACCATCAGCGATAAGTTGTTCATAGAGCAGTCGACCGACTCTACCATAGCCTACAATCAAGGCATGATGACAAAGCGTGAGCGGAACTTGGGGTAACTCTTCCACCAATTCCACTTCTTTTTCTTCCTTGGTTTCATTCTTTTCTCGCTTCATCCAACGCTCTGCCAGGGTAAAGAGGATCGGGTTAAGCATAATGGAGAGGATTGCGGCGGCTAAAACGAGATTTTGTCCCTCTTTACTCAGTAGGTTAAGCGTGATCCCAAGCCCTGCGAGAATAAAGGAGAATTCACCGATTTGCGCTAAGCTGACAGCAATAGTCATGGCGGTGCGATTTGAGTGGCCTAAAATTTTCACGAGTAGCCATGCCGCGACGGATTTACCGAACAGGATGATCGTTAGCGCACCAATGATCGCAAAGGGGCGCTCTATAAGAATATGGGGATCGAATAGCATCCCCACAGAGACGAAAAACAGCACTGCAAAAGCATCTCGTAAGGGGAGGGTATCGTGGGCCGCGCGATGACTTAGTTCGGATTCGTTCAATACCATACCCGCAAAAAACGCTCCGAGCGCAAAGGAGACATCAAAAAGCTCAACGGCACCAAACGCAATACCTAAGGCAATAGCGAGTACCGAGAGCGTAAATAACTCTCTTGAACCCGTCGCTGCGCTACGTGAAAGGATCCAAGGGATAAGCCGACGCCCGACTATCATCATTAATAGCATGAAGGCGATCACTTTCCCGAGAGTGAGTAGTAGATCCCCTGCGAGCAAAGCAAAGTTGGCTTCGCCTTTTTCAAGTACTCCCGCCATGGCAGGGAGTAAAACTAAGGCTAAAACCATAACCAAATCTTCCACAATCAGCCAACCGATGGCGATACGGCCCCGCTGACTGTCTAGGAGTTGTCGCTCTTCTAAAGCCCGCAATAACACAACAGTACTTGCGGTAGATAAACATAGCCCGAAGACGAGCCCACTCATCAATGGCCATCCGAGTAATGAAGAGAGACCGATCCCGAGAAGCGTGGCGACAATAATTTGGGCAATAGCACCAGGAATGGCTATCGATTTTACCGACATCAAATCTTTGAGTGAGAAGTGCAGGCCTACACCAAACATCAATAAAATTACGCCTAGTTCAGCGAGTTCAGGAGCGAGATTGGTGTCAGCAACAAAACCTGGCGTGAAGGGGCCAGCCAGTACGCCTGCAAGTAAGTAACCTACTAAGGGAGAAATGCGCAGACGGTTGGCAAGCATCCCCAATAGAAAGGCAAGCACCAATCCGCCTACAAGTGTTGTGATCAAGGGGGTGGTCGAATGCATCTGCCTCTCCATTTTGCAGGGAATAATGTCATACCTTAGCAAAAAAAAGCGTTTAACAGGCGGTTGCGTGAGTAAGTATAAGTAAAGGTTACAAAGTGTGACATCTATTGAAACTTATTATTCAGTGACTTAATGACTCTTTACCGGCCTGCGTTCTAAGTAGTAGTTCACTGCACTGTCCCATATCCAGTTGAATAGATAAGTGTAAGGTAAATAAAACAGAAGTAGACCAATATCCATGATCAAAGCCTCTTTGAGAGACATATTCATAGACCATGCCGTTAACGGTAAGGCCATACTCAATAATCCCCCTTCGAAGCCGATTGCTTGCAAAGAGCGAACATAAAAGTTACGTGGCGCTCTGGGTGGATAAATACGATCAAAAAAACTGTTAAATACCATATTCCAAGCCATGGCTAACAGAGCGATCGCGAAAACGGTTATCCCAATATGTCCAACAGGACGTTGCAAAATAAGCGCTGCGCCTGGGATGGTGATCAATAGCGCGGTAACTTCATACCCCAGGGCGTGTAATACTCTTTCTTTAAGTGATTTGTGACTCATTGTGCCTCCCAGTTGATGAGCGTTATATTTTTAACTGTGAAGGTGTATAGTACAAATCAGCTAGTATCGTAAAAAGCGATAGGTAAACTATGTATTATTCTCCGGAATCTCTCGAAGCTTTTGTTCAATCTGTCGCAAGTGGCTCTTTTTCAGGTGCTGCGCGTGCGCTGAGTAAAAGCCAGTCAACCATAAGTGTGGCAGTCTCAAGTCTTGAGGATCATCTTGGTTTTGCACTCTTTGAACGCACGTCTAGAAACTTAGTCCTAACGGAAGAGGGGCGGCGCGTGTTAGCGCAAGTAAGAGAGATTTTAGCGGCAAATCAACGTTTGGACGATGTGGCTTTACGTTTGGCGCAAGGGATCGAACCACGGGTGACCTTAGCCATTTCCGACCATTGGCCAGCAGGGCATCACGATCAATTATTGAGCCATTTTGCGCATAAGTTCCCAGAGGTCGAATTTGAATGTTTAATTGCTGAAAATGAAGATGTTATTGAGCTTCTAAAAAATGGCCGTGCACAACTTGGCTTGATCACTAAGCAACCTAATAGTTCAACCGAATTGATAAGCCGAAGCCTGGCGATTTCAGGCCATACCGGTATTTACCTTGCTAAAAACCACCCCTTGAGCCAGCAAGGAGCAGTGACGCTCGATGATCTAAAAGGCATCCGTCAACTGCAACTGAATACTTGGAGCCGAGCGGGTATCCAACGCAGTGAAGGGCTGGTCTGGTCAGCCTCTTCTTATATTCTTTTGTTAGATATGGCACAGCAGGGTTTTGGCTGGGCAAAGTTACCTTGCTGGATGGTCGACTACTTTGGGAATGAGAGTCTAACCCTACTTCCGATAGCAGGCTGGCCGCAACAAATTAATCTTGAGATTATTTGGTCGGCTCGTCACGGTGTTGGCCCGGCCTGCTTGTGGATGATCGATCAACTCACTGCTGCTAAGGATTAGCGCTCGCGAGCAATATCGATGAAGTGAGCGCCCAGTTGGGCAGCTAAATCTTGTGGGGAAAGGCTGATATCAAGCCCTCGCTTGCCGCCAGAAATATAGATTACCAGTTGGTGTTCAGCACTGCTATCTATCACCGTCGGTAGACGCTTCTTCTGACCGAGTGGACTTATCCCCCCCACTTTGTAACCAGTTATTTTCTCCGCAATATTCGGGTCTGCCATATCGACTTTTTTACATCCTAATGCCTTTGCCACTTTCTTTAAGTCTAGCTGTGACGAGACAGGGGTTACGGCTACCGCTAACTGCTTAATATCGCCATTTATGGCGACTAACAAGGTTTTAAAGACGCTCGAGGCGATAAGGCCCAACTTTTCAACGGCCTCATCACCAAAGTGAGTGTTACTGGGATCGTGTTCGTAATGATGCTGTTGGTAAGCGATCTGCGCTTTCTCGAGTTGTAAAATAGCCGGGGTCATAGTGACGCTTCCTGTTTTGATGAAGTGATAAGGTCAATTAAATTATCGGGACCACTCAAATGAAGGGCGCCGACAGCCACTAGATATCGTCCTGGAGGAAGTGCGAGTAATTGTTGTACCCATTGTTTATTACGCTGGATAATAAACCTCTGTTGCAAATCGTTGCCAAAACTACGGGATAACGCAGGTAGTGGTGAATACGAGAGGTGATTTTTTGATAACCACCATTCGATCATTTTCTGTAACTGACGAGCATTGCTTCGCCAATGCGCCAAGCTATCGACCAGTAAATCGAGACCATGGTTAGGTAAGGTCGTCAGTAGCTGAAGTTGCTGTTGCTGACTTTCCAGAGCAATCACCGGTTGGTCTGCATGATGGGCAAGACTTAATAATTGATGATCCACGCCGAACTCCGGCCGGAGCCCCAACATCTGGGCTTGTTTCTGTTGTAAAGTCAGGCCAATTTGCCAAGCGGGATACTGGGCAAGCGTTAGGGGATCAAGCTGACACTCTTGGCAAGCTGCTTCAAATTGTCGCCATTGCTCGGTAGTTAACTGTTGCTGCAATATTGGCCCTGACGTTGACGATCCTATTTCTAAATTTTGGCTCTGTGTAAGATCGGCCTCAACGACTAATGCATGACAGTTTCGAAGCAATTTACGAAGGGCGTAGGGAAGGGGAGCCATCGCCGGTACGCCCATATGGATACTGCCAACAAGAATAAACTCTCTCTCTTTCAGCGGGCAGGTAAGCGAGAGCCATTCTTGGTTCGGCCCAAACCATTGGCGAATTTTTGCCAGAACGGAAGCGTTAGTCATCAAGGTGGGCGTGGTAGCCTTCGTCATCAATCACATCAATCAATACTTCCGGTGATGCAGTACTCACCACGGTAGCATGGTCGATACTTACCTGCGCCGAAGTGACATCGGAGCGTTGTTCGAGTATCTTTTTAACTTGTGAGACACAATGGTTACAAGATAGACCGCTGAGAGTGAATTGTAATGTTCTAGACATAGTCGCTCCTAATTCAGAGGGTGTTAAGTTTGTAGTGTAGACCTTACCCTTAGGGGGAGGTCAAGCCTTGCGCACAAATCTAGGAGTAAAAGATGAATATTAGCCAAGTAGCACAGCGGACGGGATTGACCAGCAAAGCGATTCGTTTTTACGAGGACAAAGGATTATTCACACCGCCCCCCCGAACGCTCAATGGCTATCGAGATTACCATGACCAGCATATTGAGGAATTGACCCTGATTAAGCAGGCCAAGGCCGCGGGATTTTCTTTAGATGAGTGTCGTGAGTTCGTTGGGCTTTATCGTGATCCCCATCGTCGGAGCGCGGATATTAAAGCGCGAACACTACAGAAAATTGAACAGTTGACACGTCAGCTCGAAGAAATTACCCAAATACGAGAGCGGTTAATGACTCTCGCGGCAAGCTGCCCTGGAGATGATAATGCAGAGTGTCCGATAATTTCTGGATGGACTAAGGGCTGTCATCAAAACACCCCTTAGTCCTGCGGTGCTAGTAAAGCAGAGAGTAAAGCTGGCGGCGGTAACGTGTAGCCAGTGCATCTCCGGTACCTAAAGCAGCAAGAATTTCTTGGAACGTTTTCCTTACTTGGCCTTCACCACATGCGAGATCTTTGCGTAGCAGGTTAAATAATAATTCTAACGCCTCTTCATGGCGACCTACTTGCTGTAATTGGATCGCAAGCTGGTTTGCAATATTTGCATTATCTGGGGCGGCGGCAAGCTCTGTCTGTAGCTGTTGAATCTGTGGCGAATCAGCCGCTTGCTTGAGTAAATCTATCTGCGCGAGTAATCCTTGGTAGCGACTATCTTGGTCTTGTAATGGCACGACATTCAAGACGTCTTCGGCTTCTTCACTGCGGTTCAGGTCCAGCAGAGTTTGTGCATAGAGGAAACCTATTTCACTGTTCTTTTCGCTTAGTTGCCAAGCATCACGCAGTAGGGGCAGAGCCTCCAGTGGTTTATTTTCAGCAAGTAATGCTTGTGCTTGTTGGACTTTAAGGTCTTCTTCGCGAGGTAGTACCTTAGCGAGTAATTCGCGAATAGTCGCTTCAGGTTGTGGTCCTTGAAATCCATCGACAGGTTGGCCATTTTGAAAGAGGTAGACTGTCGGAATTGCACGCAGACCAAATTGGCTCGCGATATGCTGCTGTTGGTCACAATCAAGGCGAGCGAGAATAAATTGTCCAGCGTACTCATTAGCCAGCTTTTCTAACACTGGGTTAAGCTCGAGACAATGTTGGCTCCGCTCCGACCAGAAGTAAAAGACCACCGGGACTTGAGCAGACTGCTGTAATACCTGTTGAAGATTACTCTCGTCGATTTCAATAATCGACGCCTGGGGTGACATCATAATATTCCTCATCTATTAACTCTTCGCTTAACGCTAAACATGGGGATCATTGGGCTCAGCTTCAAGCTATATTCACGATTTCTTACTTCGATTATTGAGAATTCTATCCATCAGACAGCTTGGTAGCAGGCGCTTGGCGATGGCCATCGCGTAAGTGACTAAGGTAACAGGATAGCGCCGGAGAGGGTAACGACTTTCCAGAGCATGACGGATTTTTGGAAGTAACGCTTCGGGGGGCAGAGCGAATCGTGCGGCTATGCCGGGGTTTTCGACAGGATTGGCGTGGTCACCTTGCTGAACATTACTCGAGAAAGCCGTGGTAATTGGCCCAGGTTCCAGTAAGCTCACCGTAATCGAATGTTCGGAGAGTTCCATTCTCAGCGTATCTGACCAAGCTTCTAAGGCATATTTGCTGGCAGCATAAGCGCCACGTCCAGGGGTAGCAATAAATCCCATTACGGAACTGGTGTTAAGTATACGCGAATGACCATTCGCTTTAAGCAGCGGCAACAAACCAAGGGTCAGCTGATGGACCCCAAAAAAGTTGGTTGAGAACTGACGTTCCATTTGTTGCCGGCTAATCGACGTTAACGGACCATATTGGCCGTAACCTGCATTATTAAACAGGGCAAAGAGTCTCCCATCCGTCAATGCTTTGACACTCTCGATGGCCTGTTCAACAGAGGAAGGATCATCCATATCAATCTGTAATGGCGTTAACCCCAACGCTTCTAGTCGAGACAAATCATCAGGTTTACGACATCCGGCAATAACACGGTAACCACGCTGATGGAGGTCGAGGGCGCTAATTAGCCCGATGCCGCTTGAGCAGCCAGTAATAAGGATATTTTTTTGCACGGGTCTATGGCTCATGAGGATGATAATCCTGCTACGCTAGCATAGAGGAAGGGCTAAGTGCTAGTTATGCTGGGGGGATCCCCCCAGCAAGGGTAACTATTGTTTTTTCGCCCATGCTAGCGCTGGGGCATACTCGGCGGGTAGCAAGCTAGCAAGTTGGGATAAGCTCTGTTGCAAGGCAGGCGCTTGTGCACTACTGAGAGTTAAGTGGCCGACTTTACGGCCCGCACGAACCTCTTTATCGTACCAATGTAAATGGATAAGAGGATCGACTAACCAACGATAATTGAGCTCACAACCAATGAGGTTGATCATTACCGCAGTCGACTCGACCACGGGACGCGGTAGTGGTAATCCACAGATGGCACGAAGATGCAGTTCAAATTGACTAATTGACGCACCATTTTGCGTCCAGTGGCCACTATTATGAACACGCGGAGCTAATTCGTTAATCAATAATCCATCAGGTGTGACAAAGCATTCCATCGCCATTACGCCGACATAGTTTAATTCTGTCAGGATAGCGGTCAGCATCGCCTCTGCTTGATGTTGATGAGCAGGGCTAGGCTGTGGGTGAGCGACGCTGGCAAAAAGAATCCCCTGCTGATGCAGATTATGCGTCACGGGATAAAATACAATTTCTCCCGCGGCGTTTCTCGCCCCGACCAGTGAAAGTTCCCCAGTGAAATTGATCGCTTGTTCAACAATGCATTCGCCATAACATTCTTTGGGCAATTCTTGGGTTGTCTGGTAAGTGAGCCGCCATTGTCCTCGACCATCATAGCCACCAGTTCGCCGCTTAATAATCGCCAGCTCTCCGTAGGCGGCAAAAATAGTCGGCCATTGCTCAGCAGAACTGAGTAATTGCCATGGAGCGGTGGCGAGACCTAGTTGATCCAGTAATTGTTTCTGAGGTAATCGGTCGGCTAATCGAGGAAATATATCCCGATTGATGAACGCATCGTGCAAGGCTAATTCGCGAGTAAGAGGGGTTTCTGGCCACCGTTCAATTTCAGCCGTGATGATACTTTGCTTAATGGGGAGTTCATTAGGGTTGGCATCAATCCCTACCGGATAAACGGCAATCCCTAAGGGTTCACCCGCTTGGCGCAACATCCTGCCTAATTGACCATTGCCGAGTACGCAGACTGACTTCATGCATCCTCCCGCGGATCCGGGTGTTGCAGTACGGCATCGGTCTGTTTAACGCGCCACTCAGCCAAACGTGAAGCGATCGGTGAATCATGCAGGGCAAGAATTTGTGCAGCTAATAACGCAGCATTCGCCGCACCAGCTTTACCGATTGCCAGGGTCCCGACGGGAATGCCCTTAGGCATCTGTACAATTGAGTAAAGGCTGTCGACACCACTCAACGCCGCGCTTTGTACCGGAACGCCTAAAACGGGAACGAGGGTTTTCGCTGCTAACATTCCAGGCAGGTGCGCTGCACCGCCTGCGCCGGCAATGATCACGTCAAAACCTTGCTGTTGAGCGTTTTCGGCAAAACTAAACAGTTTATCGGGGGTGCGGTGGGCGGAAACGACTTCTACGTGGTGGGCTATACCCAACTCAGTGAATACCTCAGCGGCAGACTGCATCGTAGCCCAGTCACTTTTTGAACCCATGACTATTGCGACTTTAGCGGGGGCAGAACTTAACGACATGAACTCAACTCCTCGATCCTAAAACGTACACAAGCTTCTCTGACTCGCGATAATTAGGGCGCAAGAATAACATGCCAACTCCGAGAGGAAAACGGTTGCGTAGTATTATTACCAAGGAAAATGGCTAAGGGTTAAGCCTTGTTCGCTCCATTCGATCAGCCATCCTTCATGGTGCCAAGCACCGAGTACGGCGCGTTGAGCTGACGAAGAGATCTCAGGAACGGGATGGATAGCTGGCTGGTGAGTATGACCATGCACGAGTAGGGTTGCGCGATGGCGCTGGAGAACCTCAATAACGGCTTGCTGATTCACGTCCATGATCGCCATGGCTTTATGTTGATTCGCCTGCTGACTGTTTTGTCGCATTTTACGAGCGATACGGAGCCGTAATGCAAGCGGTAAACGTAAAAAAAGCCATTGGATCCATGGAGTATGGACCTTTTTACGAAAGGCCAGATAGCCGACATCGTCGGTACAAAGTGTATCGCCGTGCATGATGACGAGTCGTTGACCAAAGCGCTCTAAGACGACTTCTTCAGGGAGTCGTTGCATACCAGCCTGCTGTGCAAACCGCTCACCCACTAAAAAATCACGGTTTCCATGAATAAAATAAACTGGGATAGGTAAAGCGGCGATAGCTTGGGCGATTTGCTGGTGGAGTGGCGCGGGATCATCATCACCAATCCAGGCTTCAAATAGGTCACCTAAAATATAGAGCTCACTACAGGTTAAGGCTTGATTGGAGAGGAAATGCAGAAAACCGGCAGTAATTGCCGGTTCTTCCTGACACAGATGGAGATCTGCGATAAACAGGATTCGTGACATTACTCAGTCACGATCGCTTTTTGAATCACAACATCTTCTTTTGGTACATCTTGATGCATACCACTACGGCCGGTTGAAACGGCTTTGATTTTTTCAACCACGTCCATACCTTCAACTACTTCCGCGAACACACAGTAACCCCAGCCTTGAACGCTTTCGTCACGGAAGTTGAGGAAATCGTTGTCCGCTACGTTAATAAAGAATTGTGCTGTCGCAGAATGCGGGGCAGAAGTACGAGCCATCGCCAGTGTACCGCGGGTGTTTTTTAGGCCATTGTTTGCTTCATTACGAATTTCTGCTTTGGTATTTTTCTGCTGCATACCAGGTTCAAATCCGCCGCCTTGAATCATAAAGCCATTGATTACACGGTGGAAAATGGTGTTGTCGTAAAAACCTTCGCTGCAGTAGCTTAAAAAGTTTTTTACTGTCTCTGGTGCTTGCTCATCAAAAGTTTTGATGACGATATCGCCAAAATTCGTTTGGAAGGTGACCATAATGATTTCCTGTCAGGGTTAAAATAAATACTTACTCGGTTTCTCTGGCCTTATGTGCCGCCAGAGACCCTATTTTATAACATAAATTGATGCATTACGTCAGTATTGTCCAAGACGCGGCGACAGGGCTTGCATTCATTCGCCCGAGGAATAAAAATACGGCACACTACGCAAAAAAGTCGCGACACATCATTACGGAAGAGTTACATGCTGAAAATTTTTAATACGCTAAGTCGACAAAAAGAAACTTTCACGCCAATTCATGCGGGGAAGGTTGGAATGTATGTCTGTGGCATTACGGTTTATGACCTCAGTCATATTGGACATGGTCGGACTTTTGTGGCGTTCGATGTAATTTCACGTTATCTCCGTTATAGCGGCTATCAGCTTAATTACGTACGCAATATCACTGATATTGACGATAAAATCATCAAACGCGCTAACGAAAACAATGAAACGATTGAGCAATTGACTGATCGAATGATTGCGGAGATGCACAAGGATTTCGCGGCACTGAATATTTTGCCACCCGATAGTGAACCCCGTGCCACGAAACATATCGATGACATTATTACGTTAACTGAGAAATTATTGGCGCGTGGCCATGCGTATGTGGCAGATAATGGCGATGTGATGTTTGATGTGATGACCAACAAAGCTTACGGCGTCCTCTCTCGTCAAGATCTTGAGCAGTTACAAGCAGGGGCTAGAGTCGAGGTTGCTGAAGTTAAAAAGAATCCTATGGATTTTGTACTGTGGAAAATGGCTAAGCCAAATGAGCCTGGTTGGCACTCCCCATGGGGGCTAGGTCGCCCAGGTTGGCATATTGAATGTTCTGCGATGAATTGCCAGCAACTCGGTACGCACTTTGATATCCATGGCGGAGGATCAGATCTGATGTTTCCTCACCATGAAAATGAGATTGCGCAATCGACCTGTGCTCATGATGGCCCTTACGTTAATTACTGGATGCACTCTGGTATGGTAATGGTTGACCGCGAAAAGATGTCTAAATCGTTAGGGAATTTCTTCACTATACGCGATGTGTTACGCCATTTCGATGCCGAAACGGTCCGTTACTTCCTGATGTCCGGGCATTACCGTAGCCAATTAAACTACGGTCAAGAGAACCTAGAACAGGCGAGAGCGAGCCTAGAGCGCCTCTATACGGCCTTACGTGGCACAGAATTACAGGCTACACCAATGGCCGACGCAAGCTATGAACAGCGTTTTCGTGAAGCGATGGATGACGATTTCAACACGCCAGAAGCTTATTCAGTCCTGTTTGATCTGGCGCGTGAAGTTAATCGCCTAAAGAATGAAGATATGGCATTAGCGAATGCCGCGGCGGCCAAACTTCGAGAACTTGCTGGGATACTGGGTATATTACAACAATTACCTGAAGTCTTCTTACAACATGGGACGCAAGAGGAAGATGTCGCGGAGATTGAGTCACTTATTGTGATGCGTAATCACGCTCGTCAAACCAAGGATTGGGCGCAAGCTGACATTGCACGTGACAGATTGAATGATCTAGGCATTATTTTAGAAGATAGTGCTCAAGGCACCACTTGGCGTCGTAAATAATCGTTCAAGCCATTCAAGGTTAAGCGACCTTGAATGGCTAATTCATTGCCATCCATTTCTCATTAGTCCCTCTGTTATTTCTCTCTAAATTTTCGTTTATTGCGAAGCCTCATCAATACAAATTATTAAAGTTGATGATAATTTATGTCTTAGGCCTTTCTGATATTCTTTTTATAGGAATAATCTTATACGCTTAAGGGCTTTTTAATTTTTTCAGTACAATCTTTTTGGGTTGGACTGTTTATTTACGGGATTTTATGGATATGAATCAGACTGCATCGCCAAAATTCAGCTGGAAAGCTTTAGGGATAGCACTTCTCTATTTTTGGTTTTTTTCTACGTTTTTACAGATTGTTATCGTTGCAAGCGGTTATAGCGGAACAAATGGATTACGGGATTCTCTTTTATTTAGCTCCTTATGGCTAATTCCCATTTTACTCTTTCCCCGTTTCACTAAGCTTTTGGCTGCACTTATTGGAATTGTGTTGTGGGTGGCTTCCGTTGCTGCCTTAGGCTATTACGTAATCTACGGGCAAGAATTTTCACAAAGCGTTCTTTTTGTCATGTTCGAGACAAATGCGAATGAAGCCAGTGAATATTTGAGCCAATACTTCAGCCTTAAAATGATTACAGTGGTAGTGGCCTACACCCTTATCGCACTATTTTTATGGAGCCGTTTACGTCCGGTTTATTTACCAAAAATTTGGCGTTGGGGAGTCAGTATTGCTCTGCTGTATGGCTTGATTTTAAATCCTATCGTTATCGATACGGGCATTAATCACAAGCCGATCGATAATACCTTAAATAATTTGGCATCACGGATGGAACCGGCTGCGCCATGGCAGTTTGTAACGGGATATTATCAGTATCGCCAGCAATTAACTGAAATGGATAAGCTGCTCAGTAAAAATAATCAGCTGCCCCCGCTAGCCAACTTGAGAGATAGTTCAGGTAACGCGCCGCGTACCTTAGTTCTAGTGATTGGTGAGTCAACGCAACGTGGAAGAATGAGCCTGTATGGTTACCCTCGCGAAACCACGCCAGGATTAGATGAATTACATAAGACCGATCCACGGCTTACGGTTTTCAATAACGTTGTGACCTCTCGTCCTTATACCATTGAGATACTACAGCAAGCCCTGACCTTCGCTGATGAACAGAATCCCGATCTTTATCTGACTAAGCCATCATTAATGAATATGATGAAACAAGCAGGATACAAGACCTTTTGGATTACTAACCAGCAAACAATGACCGAACGTAATACCATGCTGACAGTATTTTCAAAACAGACTGATCAGCAATATTATATGAATCAGCAACGGACGCAGAGTGCACGCGAATACGACACCAATGTATTAGGGCCTTTCCAAAAAGTCCTGAACGACCCCGCACCGAGAAAATTTATTATCATTCATTTACTCGGTACGCATATCAAATATAAGTTCCGTTACCCTGAAAATGAAGGTGTATTCGATGGCAATACCCAGCACCTTCCTGCTGGCCTCACCCCGGAACAAGTGGCAACCTATAATGATTATGATAGTGCTCAACACTTCAACGATAAAGTGGTGACACAGATTATTAAAGATTATCGTGCGACCGATCCGAATGGTTTCTTATTGTACTTTTCTGATCACGGTGAAGAAGTTTACGATACGCCACCGCACCAAACTCAAGGTCGTAATGAAGAAACGCCGACTCGGCATATGTATACCATTCCTTTCCTGGTCTGGACATCGACGTCTTGGCAAGCGACGCACCCACGTGATTTTTCGTCAGATATCAATCGCCAATACAGCAGTTCGCAGTTGATTCACACATGGTCTGATCTCGCAGGACTCAGCTATCAAGGCTATGATGCCACGCGTTCTATCGTTAGTCCTGAGTTTGTGAAAGTGACCCGTTGGATCGGTAACCCTTATAAAAAGAATGGGTTGAAGGACTACGATGCTTTACCTTTTGGTGACCAAGTCGGTAACCAATAAAGACTTCCCCCCTGCAAGGGGGGAATCATTCACAAAAAATGCACTAAGTTCCCCAGCATCTTTACTTTCGCACTTAATGTGTAACCTCGAAATTTTCATTTTTTACACTCTTAGTCATAAGATAAATCTGTTTATTTGGTGTTAAATATGAAACTTACCGAACCTCCATTGGTGCTTTCCGACTCGTTGTTAATCGCTAAAGGCCGCCATCGCGCCTGTTACCAACATCCCAAGCATCCTGAATTGTGTGTCAAAGTTCATTTAAACCCTCATGACGATTTAGAAACGCTGAGAGAGGTGCGTTATTTTAAATGGCTACATAGACGTAATGTTAAGTTGAATAGTATCGCTGACTATTGCGGGAAACACGCCACGACATTTGGGATGGGCTATGTGTATGAGTTGGTAAGAGATTACGACGGACAAGTTTCGAAAACGTTGGATCACTATCTAAGAAACTTTGAAATGACTGAACCACGAATCCATGCACTCTCTTCGGCTTATCAGGAGTTTAAACAGTCCTTTCATCGGCATTACATTACGATGATGAATTTAAAGGCCTATAACATAGTATTTAAACGCGAAAGTGAAACTTGTGGTCATTTCTATCTTATCGATAATTTAGGCTCTGCAAATTTACTACCCTTAAGTTATTTTTTTAAATCGATCGCTACTCGTATGCTCCAGCGTAAATTTATGCGTTTCGAGTCTTTGGTTCGAGAGCGCTATCATTTTTCAATTAATTCATGATGCTTAGGGAGCATGCTCCCTATCACTGCAAAATCCATCGTGGAGGTTGATCGGCCTAGTTCACGGCATGATTCTAAAATTGATAATTCTTGAGAGATTTTATTCTTTCAATATATGCTTTTATTAAGCATGCATTTTTATCAGTGTAAAAGGCAAAGCTTTCTATTTCATCTAAATAAGCTTGGGCCAAGCACTCTTGATCGATGAAATTTTGCCAATGTCTTTCTGATGTCGCCACAGCGTTTATAAAAAGAGTGTAGTTGTGGAACTGATCTTTTCGTTTCCAAGCATTCTCTAATAGGAGGTGATATTGTTTATCGTATTCTTGTTTTTTTTTATCAGATAGGTAAATCATGCAATTTTGCACAGCAGCTGACATCTTCTTCTGATAGCAACTCTCTAGTGTTTCGTTTTTAAAATAATCGCCATCCTTTTTTGCAGCGTAAGTGTTTAAGGAAAAAACCAGGGCGAGTAACAGTAATAAATTTTTTTTCATTTTATGGCGTTCTCTAAGAAACGGACTCTTTGCCGTCCACCTTCGTCAGAAGAAAGCTTGGCGCTATGAAGTATGAGGTTTATCACTCTATCAATCTCATTTTTTCCAAAAATGGGTATCATCGAGATTGCTAACCGACCTTGATATTTCATATCAATTAACACTTCTTTAAGTGGAGGTTTTAAGTTTTCCTACGTCACGCAATGAGGGCTTTTATATCGATGATAAAACCTTTGTGAATCATTGCTGTAATGAAGGTAAGTTTTTTCGAAAAGCCGTATTTGTTGAATTTCTGTTATTGCCTCAATAGCATCTCTATTTTTCATCACAAATTCGTGTGCTGAGCAATAACTTTTTTTAACTCCTTTTGCTATTTTTTTTGCTTTCTCTACACTGATACCTGAAGAGGTTAAGTCACTTATTACTTCAAGCTCAGTACGATATTTTAAGTCATAGCCTCTGCCTATGGTAACTCCGGAACCAAACTTCGAACATTGTGCGGCGTTACCAGGCCAGTGAATTTTTCTTGAGTAATACTTGCTGTGGGGGATGTTATCTCCCTCAGCCATATAGGTAAGTATTCCTTTCTTTGGTTTCATTGCAACAGTCTTCCTTGATAATAATGGTTAATTCCCTCGTTCCATTTTTCGAGTGGAAGAGTTTTTGCCTGTATAGGTTATTTTATCGCGCTACCCCTATGGTGCACTGGGTTAACGCGATATCGCGGTAATTGCTTACTTCGAGAATAATATTAGCGTAAAAATTGATCGAGCAGACTGACTGATCCTTGACCAAAATCAATCTTTATCCTGGTGCCTAGCGGCAAGGTGAGCATGGGGTGGGTATGGCAACAATCGAAGCCATTTACGATTGGCAGTTTTTGATCGTTAAGGACTTCTCTAAGTACATCGATAGGCTGTCGACCACTCCCTGCTGCATCAAAGAGCTCATGTTTACCTAGGATAATGGCGCTGACTTTATCGAAAATACCACTTAGCTTTAGGTGAGAGAATGAACGTTCAACGGTAGCAATGTTTTTTAAACTATCTTCAATAAATAGAATATCACCCTGAGCAATGTCTGGCATCCAAGGTGTACCAAAAATACCCGATAAAGTATTTAAGTTTCCGCCCAGTACACGTCCTTGAATAATGCCACTACCGATGAATTCGCAGTGATTCTTGTAAAGTGTTTTAGCTCTATCGACTTGAATATGATCCCAATTCAATCGCTCATCGGTCCAGTATTCCGGTAGTGAATAGCGATAGGGAAGGTTGGGGCGATTAAGGCAGAGGGAATGAAAACTTTGGTAGGTCTGTTCAACCAACGGAGCTCGCTCACCGAATGAGGCCACTAAAGCCGGACCATAAAAGGTAATTAGTCCGGTTTTGGCATAAATACCTGCCAACAACGCTGTGACATCTGAATAGCCAATGATGATTTTTGGGTCCTGGCGCAATGCATCGTAGTCGATATAGGGGAGCAGGGCGTTACTATTATTTCCGCCGATAGTCGACATAATACAGCGGACGTTGGGGTCGCGAATCAGTTGGTTTAGCTCGTCGGCACGTTCTTGAATGGTTCCCGAACGATAAAAATCGGCTTGTTCAGTGAGTCGTCCTGCCTGCAACACAAAGCCTTTCTGCTCCAAGAATTGTTTGGCACGTTTGAAACGTTCTGGTGCGGTAACGGTTACCGGAGAAGAGGGTGAAAAAAAGCCAATTGTTTCACCTAACGATAATCGTGGTGCGAGTAATGGAGCAGGTATGGACAAGGTTAAACTCTCAACGTCATCGACTAATACTTTCACCCTATAGTAGGCAGTCACGACAGTAAATAGCTAATGATGGGTTAGAGGGGATTTTAAAAGGTGCCGATAAGGGTAATGATTCGGTCCGAGAATGATCGTGCCGCTCTGCGGTTTATTATACACTAGGTTTTAGCATGGATTTCTGACCCTAGGATTTTTGTATGTCTTTAAAAAAGCTTTTGCATTCACCTCTAGCGGCTGGGGTTTTACTTATTATCACCTCTTTTGTCGCCATCATACTTTGTAACACTGGCGGCGAATCCTTCTACGTGAGCTTAATCCACAGCTCGATTGCTGGGATACCGGTTGAAAAATTCGTTAACGATGTCTTAATGAGCTTGTTTTTTTTAATGGTAGGCTTAGAGATTAAACGCGAGTTTTTAACCGGACAACTTGCAGAGTGGTCGCAGCGTATTTTACCTGGGGCAGCAGCAGTAGGAGGAATGATCGTCCCTGCCGCCATCTATTTATTAATTAACCGCGAACATCATCAAACTTTATCAGGGTGGGCAATTCCCTCAGCGACTGATATCGCTTTCTCTTTAGGGATATTATCGCTTCTCGGCAGTAAGGTGCCGACCTCATTAAAGGTCTTTTTAGCTGCCTTAGCCATCATTGATGATTTAGGGGCAGTCATCATTATCGCGTTATTTTACACGACTGGGATAAATATCGAGATGCTTAGTGGCGCGCTGATCACCACTATTGTTTTGGTCTTACTCAATCGCCGTGGCGTGATTGCCTTACCCATCTATTTAGTGCTTGGCGTTGTGTTATGGTATTTCATCTTTCAATCGGGGGTCCATGCAACAGTGGCAGGTGTGATCCTCGCTCTCTGTATTCCCCATTCTGGGCAAAAATTGGGCCAAGCGTCACCACTGCTTAGAGTAGAGCATCGTCTTGCTCCTTGGGTAAGCTTCCTGATCATCCCGATTTTTGGTTTCGTAAATGCCGGTGTCAGTTTCATCCATGCGACGTCAGAGCAACTCTTTAGTGCCGTGCCCTTAGGCATCATGCTTGGGTTATTCATTGGTAAGCAGGTGGGTATTGGACTTATCTCGTTTATATTAATCCGTCTTGGTATCGCACAGCTGCCTAAAGGGGCAACAAACCTCCAGTTTTATGGGGTGGCGATACTTTGTGGAATTGGCTTTACCATGAGCTTATTTATTGGTGGGCTAGCCTTCCCGAATGATCCTTTACTTTTGGACGAGGTGAAAATCGGGGTGCTAGGTGGGTCGTTACTTTCGGCATTGGTTGGTGTGGCGTTGCTTAACGTGGCTTACCGACGCAAAGAGACGGAGTAACATACAGGGGCTGATATCATTAGCCCCTTCTTATTGAAGGTACTCCTGACGCGGTGATTTATACCATAGGCCGCAGGTACGACACAGAAGGATCACATCGTCAGAAGGTGAAATATCTGTCACTAGAGCATGGCGAAAAGCGTGGATCCCTAACAGCTGTTCAATATTTCTTATCATAGAATCAGCGATTGGAAAGATGGCTCGAACAAACCCGCTGGAAAGCTTTCCATGGTGAGAATGAGTGAAATCACTCGTTTGAAAAAACGAGTTAAGCCTTTTTGCTCCACAGGCAGTGATTTTTTTACTGTTACATATCTGACATTTTTGCATCATGGTTACCTCTGTCGATAACCATAGTTGAATAAAAAATTATTACCAGATCTAAAGAATACAAATCTGATGCCCAACGCAAATAAGCGTAATATTTCTTCTTTAGCTGCTTGAATCAATTCAATTAGTGCAGCTAAGGAGTAATAACCGGTACTCACGCTGCGGTTAATACTGCTTGGAATTTTGTACAGGTCTATATTAATAATTGCTTTCGATTCCCAGCACATCAGCGTATCGTTTAAAAAAAGTCATTGATTACGTGGAGTAATGGTGCGGAAGGTGAAAAATAAGCAAAATTCTATCAGTCGTCGATTACGAAAACGCCAGCGAATAATGCACCGTCTCCTTACACGAGATACGGCATCCATTAAAATATTACTGTTGTCTGTCATCGTGGGGTGTTTGGTAGGGGGGATAGGCGTCGCTTTTGCCAAGACGGTAAATTATATCAGCTTTCACCGCGAACAACTCATCGAAGTAAGAGCAGGAGACACCTTGCAATGGGTACTCTTGGCATTTGTTACCTCATTTTTAATGGGCGGCCTGGGCTTCTTTTTGGTGAAGAAATTTGCCCCAGAAGCCTCAGGTTCAGGGATCCCTGAAATAGAAGGGGCACTCGAAGAGTTAAGACCTGTACGCTGGTGGCGAGTATTACCTGTCAAATTTATAGGCGGTATGATGACGTTAAGCTCAGGGATGGTACTCGGTAGAGAAGGGCCGACGATTCAAATGGGCGGTAACCTTGGACAGTTAGTTTTTGACCTCTTTAGGGTAAAAGATAAAGAAACACGACATAGTCTACTCGCAGTAGGGGCTGCCGCGGGACTGACTGCAGCATTCAATGCCCCGCTGGCAGGGATCTTATTCATTATTGAAGAGATGCGTGCACAGTTTCGCTATAACTTAATCTCGATAAAAGCGGTCTTTATTGGGGTAATTTGTGCGACGATCATCTATCGCTTATTTAATAGCGATCAACCTATCCTAAATTTAGGACAACTCGGGCAAGCGGGCACAGACAGTTTATGGCTATTTTTAGTTCTTGGTGTATTGGTAGGCGCAATAGGTTACTTATTTAATAAGCTTATTTTTACGGTACAAGATACTTTTCGGGCGATCTGCGGTCAACGACTTGTATTAAGTGTCATGATAGGCGCTCTGATTGCGGGGCTTTGCGGTGTGACTGTACTCTTCTTTCCCGCTGTGGTGGGAAGTGGGCATATGCTGATCCCGCAAGCGGCATTAGGCTTAATTTCCCTGCAGTCGCTACTCCTGATTTTAGTTGTGAGGATTTTTACAACGGTCGTCTGCTTTTCCTCTGGGGCGCCAGGCGGTATTTTTGCTCCTATGCTGGCGTTAGGTACGCTGATAGGGAGCGCCTTTGGTACTATAGCCCATCACCTATTTCCGTTTTATCACTTACCGATCTCGATCTTTGCTATCGCGGGAATGGGGGCGTTATTGGCTGCCTCGGTACGTGCCCCCCTTACCGGCATCGTCTTAGTTCTTGAGATGACCGACAATTATCAAATTATTTTAGCAATGATTATTACCTGCTTAGGCGCGACATTAATGGCGCAATTCTTGGGAGGAAAACCGCTTTACTCAGCAATTTTAGCCAGAACCTTAGCTAACGCTGAAACCGATATCTCAAAAGAAAATCGTCAACCTGCAAGCTCATGACATTGCCTATATCTTGGTCCCGAAAAATCCAGTGTAAATAGAAAAAATAGGGTGATAGTTATTGGATAATTAAATTAAGAAGCAGGATTTTTTGTAATCAGTAGCAGTTGGTGAACCGTTCGCAAGCAATACGTAGAGAGTCACGATATAGGGTTGATCCTGATCAGCGATCTTCTAATCGCGTTCAATACGACAGGAAAAACATCCTTGCTTTGCATTGTGCGCGAGGATGAACTCAACCTTATCATTGCTCAGCAGTGACAATATCTGTGCTGTAGCCTCTCCTCGCTGGGCCAAGCGGGCATCGATAAGCATGTCTTGACTATCGAATCCACGCAGAGAAAGTATTCTTCGTTCCATGATTTCAGGAAGGATATTTGAATACCTGCCCGCATCGAATTGTCCTTCCCAGATAAAGATTGCATGGGCACCTTTATAAGGCGATTGGGTATCTAGATACTGATGATTGAGTAATAGCGCGTTCTCACCCACGGGGATATCGCGCAACGTGATGCGATCTGGGAAACCGGGGTATTGGTCAACGCTTACCCTTAACGCACCTTGAGCAATAAGATCGTCACTGTTCAGTCCATAGAGGTGACTAAATTGATGGCCACTTAAGCCTGTAATAATAAATGACATCGCTCACTTCTACGCTTTAAAAAGAAGTGATAGTAGCCATCTCGAAGGACTTAAAAAATCCGTTTCTTAATATCTTCACGGTGATGATGAGGGGGAAGGACTCAAGAAGTTATATTCAAAGTATTTTATCGATAACTGAACGATTTTATTTTCTCATCATCAAAGCATAATATTCACACTGAGAAAAATGATCAGTTATACCACGCACTACTTTCTTTATATTGAGTAATAAAGTTGTTGATTAGAAAAGAAAGAATAATTTGTAGAACAGGTGTAAGGTAATTATTTGAACAGTTTCACGTCAGGGCAAGGGGGGGGTAGGGTAGGTGGTAAGGTAGGCGATTAATAAATTTTTTCTAAATATAGTTCCTGTAAAATTCAAATCTTCTAGCCAGTCTTCTATTCGCTATATAAGTTTTCATTTCAGTTTGTTACCAGCGCATAGATATCTCTCAGAAAATAACTACCATCATGGCGGAGATTCATCATTGTATGGCCATAAATGACTCATAACGTAGAAATCGTAAAAAAATTCTCAATCTATCTTACAAATAGATAATGTATAATCCTTAATCATTTTATAGAAAAGGGATTAATTTAAAATGAAAGAAAGCTACCAAAGACTGGTTATCTTCACTACAAAAAAAAGATTTAATGACAGAAATACCGATGATATGCAAAGTGGTGATATGGATGTTGATTTACTCAAAAGGCATTACCATCTCGGGCAAGTATCAACTTTTATCGATTGGACTACTTTTGTACCCTCCTATCAGCATCCTGCTACTAACTCTATAAAGCCAGTTAGCAGAGATAAAGCGATTGCGATGCTATATGATGAGCTACGATCTCAGTCCTATGTCTTTTCTTTGAGAGGGCCTTATCAAGGCTTAATCATGAATCTTTTGAATCACATGCAAAGTAGTAATGGAAATGACTTTCAACATCCTTTAATGAATAGTGCCTACAAAAATCTCATTTTGAGTGACCGCTCTATTGATAGCACATTATCCGTAATTAAAAAAACTCTCGAGCAATTTGATTTCAACAAGGGCCGATTGACGCAAGAATATTTTTCAACTGTATTATCTAAAAGTCATTTACCAAAATACACAAGATGGAAAGATTTCATCAATGGAATGGGCATTACTGTCCATGATATAAACAGCACAGAAATCTCTATAGAAAGATTGAGCTTCCATGGTAATAAATATATTGCGACTATCAAATACAGAGCACAAGATCATTTTGGATTAGATAAAGAAGACATCTTAAAATTTAAATTTAACTCTATTGCTTTCTTTAGAATATGGTTCGTTCTACAGAGAGCTGAGCACTTTGCTCAAAAGCCTTTTTTCACAAATTTCGACGCTACTATAACATTGACAGGAGAAAACAATGTTTAATTTTAAAAGGATTGCAGCGATTATAATTTTTTTAATAGTAGCGTATTGTATATCGATTGCTGCAAGACCAGCCAAAATAGTCAGAGTGGATAATAGTACGGTTTTTGTACAACACTTACCGATGACTGTAGAAGGAAAACTAAAGTGGTGGTTGAAAAATAGAGAATTACTTCAGAAGGAATATCAAATTATCGGTACCCCTGATAACTTCACAGTTATCATCATGAATTTCAGTGGTTATGAACGGTTACCAACCGGAACTCGAGATGGTTCCGTTGACGACTATACCTGTTTTGATGATGCTGACGATGGGCATAAAAAATGTGTTTATAACAGCATTGCAATTGTTATTAGAGGAGGCGTTGATAGCAAGGTGTTTGTAAATATAGGTGATAAAACCTATACACAAAGTTCTGATGGGTGGGTAATCTTAAAATAGAATCATTTATTAGAAAATCGCTTAATAATTGTAACGATCTTACCAAGTAAGCCAGGCTAATTTAATATTTGGGGACAGAGCCCTTTTTTAAATTTAACTTCTGTCCATTCTACGGAACGAATTTCAATCGTCCTGAATCCGGTCAGCATTAGAAGCTAAGTAGTGATTTCAGCAATTTTATTAGACTAAAAGTTTTCTAGATGTTTTGGAGCTGCCCTAGCTCATCTACTATATTGTGCTCTGCCTGAAATGACTGCATAGGTAAAGATTAAACGACATGCCTAGCGAGTTTTCCCGAGCTTATCGAGCATATTCTTTTTATTCATAAAGCGTTCCTGCTCTAGTCTTGGCCTCACAGCATTAACCAAGTAATAAAGCTTCGGCTGGCTGCGGTGTTGATTTTCGCTATATAGAGAATACGGGGATTTATCTTTATTCAGGGATATATTCGCTCAACACCCCCTAAATCTATCTATGTGCCAATGGAATACAGTGGGTATCGCTGGACGTTAGTAGACAAGGGATTGGCTAAGATACTTAATTTTATTAGGGAGAGTGGAAATTACTGGAGGGGTGTGGAGGTTGAAATGGTACGCCCTATAGGATTCGAACCTATGACCTACGGCTTAGAAGGCCGGTGCTCTATCCAACTGAGCTAAGGGCGCCCTGATTTCAGTCACGGATTATACGGCTGAAGGGTCTTGAGTCAATCACTTTACGCCTAGAATCAGTTTATTGCTGAAGCTTTGAGCATAATTAGCAAATCTTAACCTGACAGCGTAGCTTGCTTCTGACAAAATACAGTTATCCCCCCCAATAGCTTAAAAGTGGATTTTATCCGGATGTCAGCGAAAATTATTGATGGTAAAACGATTGCGCAGCAAGTTCGTGCTGAAGTAGCTGCAGGAGTTCAACAACGTCTTTCTGCGGGCAAGCGTGCACCTGGACTTGCCGTGATCTTAGTCGGGAGCGATCCTGCTTCCGAAATTTATGTCGGTAGCAAGCGGAAAGCTTGTGAAGAAGTGGGTTTTATCTCCCGTTCTTATGATTTACCGGCCACCACCAGTGAGCAAGCGTTACTGGAGCTTATCGACCAACTGAATGAAGACCAAGCTATTGATGGCATCTTGGTTCAACTTCCGTTACCCGAAGGAATTGATAACGTTAAGGTTCTCGAGCGTATCGCGCCGAGTAAAGATGTTGATGGATTCCATCCTTATAATGTGGGTAGACTTTGCCAACGCGCTCCTATTTTACGTCCTTGTACTCCACGGGGAATCATCACATTACTAGAGCGGAACAATGTCGATACCTTCGGCTTAAATGCGGTTATCGTCGGGGCGTCTAATATTGTTGGGCGTCCTATGGCGCTGGAGCTGCTGCTTGCAGGATGCACCACAACAGTCACACACCGTTTTACCAAAGATCTCCGTTCTCATATTGAACGCGCCGATCTGCTGGTAGTGGCGGTAGGTAAAGCTCATTTTATCCCTGGGGAATGGATCAAGCCCGGTGCCATTGTGATTGATGTAGGGATAAACCGTTTAGAGAGTGGAAAAGTAACTGGTGACGTAGATTTTGATTTGGCGTCTGAACGAGCCTCTCTGATTACTCCGGTTCCGGGGGGCGTTGGTCCAATGACCGTCGCCACATTGATTCAAAATACGTTAGAAGCATGTGAAAAATACCATAGTGGGAGTGATCAATAATGCAGCAATTTTCCTTAGGAAAACATCCACATGTTGATCTTTGTGATCTATTAAAATTGGAAGGCTTGACTGAGAGCGGGGCGCAGGCAAAGATCGTGATCGATGCCGGAGAAGTGACCGTAGATGGGAAAATTGAAACCCGTAAACGCTGTAAAATCCATGCAGAACAAGTAGTAAGCTTCGCTGGCCAGTCTATTCAGGTGATTGCTTAACTTCATGTAAACTACCGGTAAGTCACCTTATCGGTAGTTCTCTCAAAATGACGTCAGTTCAATTCAAAATCCACACTCTGCGCTATCCTAATTAAACAATATTGTTATAAGATTGTTTTAACTTTTAAACAGAGTCGGATAACCCAATGAAAAAGCTACTCTCTTCTTTGTTAATGATTGCAGCGGCAGGTAGCAGTGCCTATGCAAGTGCAGCGCCCTTTGTATTGACCTCGCCCGACTTCTCTTCAGGAAAACTCTTACCTGCTGCCGCAGGCGGTAAACCGGGGAATGATCCAGCCTGCCATGGGCAAAATATTTCTCCCTTACTGGCGTGGCAAAATGCACCAGCGGCTACCAAGAGTTTCGCGCTAATCATTCAAGACCCGCAAGGAAAAAATGGTTTGGGTGTGACACATCTCGTTGCCTATGGCATTCCAGCGACCACACAACGTTTAGAACGCACTGCATTGAGTAACGGTAAAGGGTTCGTGGGAGGATTAAATAGTAAAGGTAGCGAAGCCTATGTTGGACCTTGTCCTCCCCCTACACTCGATTTGCATTACTACACCTTTACGCTGATTGCGACCGATCTGCCGGCGAATGCCCTGCCCGCTGGATTATTAAGAGAAGAGTTACTTCATCGTTTAGAGGGGCATGCTCTGGCTGCAGCAGGTATGGTTGCAGGCTATCAAGCTAAAACCGCTCAATGATGCGCTAAGTGAGACTGCACTTGTGCTGATACTTTTAACGTTTTTAAGTAGCCTGTTATTACTATTAACTCTCGCACCGCTTTCGCACTGTCGTTATTGGTGGGTGAGGGTATGGGATTTTCCAAGAGTTCAATTATTAGCTATCGCGATAATGCTTGCATTGGCGTCTAGCTATTACGAGTTTGAGGCACCCTTATGGGTAAGTAGTCTACAAGTTATCACGCTAGGTTGTGCGGCTTATCAGCTCTTTTGGATCTACCCCTACACGATATTTTCTCGTAAACAAGTTGAAAATGCGCAGCCCGATTGGACAGGTACCACTTTAAAAATCATGGTATCCAATGTACTGACTCCTAATCGTCAAGCGAACAAACTACTGGCGTTAATGGAACAGGAGAAACCTGACGTCCTAGTTGCGGTAGAGACCGACCAGTGGTGGGAAGAGCATCTCAAGCCACTCGAACAGGACTATCCTTGGGTGATTCGCTGTCCACAAGATAATCTCTATGGCATGCATGTTTATTCGCGAGTAGAAGTCCGGGATGCGAAAATCCAATTCTTGGTCGATGAAACAATTCCTTCAGCTCATCTACTTTTAGTGATGGAGGATGGGCTTGAGGTGAGTTTACACTGCCTGCACCCAATGCCTCCAAGTCCAACAGAGAGCGATGATTCCATCGATCGTGATGCAGAATTAGTGATGGTCGGTAAAAGTGTTGAGCAACGAGATATACCCGTCATTGTCACCGGTGATATGAATGATGTGGCTTGGTCGCGGAGTACGCGTCTGTTTCTGAAAGTCAGCGGTTTAATGGACCCACGGCGGGGTAGAGGGATGTTTTCGACTTTCCATGCCAGTTATCCTTTTTTACGTTGGCCACTGGATCATGTTTTTCATAGTAAAGATTTTGTTCTTAAGGATCTGAGGCGTCTTTCTAGCGTTGGTTCAGACCATTATCCTTTCTATGTCGAGCTGCTTTATCATCCACAACAGGGCGCACAGCAGCAAAAGCTTGCGTGCACTCAGGACGATGAAAAACGGGCTAAAGAGGTATTGAGCCAAGTTGGCGGGCATGAACAACATGTTCATCGTCCTGGTGAATGAATAAAAAATCCTAATGACCAGTGATGACGGGAATGGGTTCGGTTCCATAAAACGGGCTTTTCACTGGGTGAATATCAATCAATTGCACAAAAAAACGATATTTATCACTTTTTCATCAGATCTTACTGGACAAATGGCTCCGCAATTGGTGTACTAGATACCGACACAGATTTAGTGTCTTTTTTAATGTAAAGGTAATATAGATGTCTAAGATTAAAGGTAACGTTAAGTGGTTTAATGAATCCAAAGGATTCGGTTTCATTACTCCTGAAGATGGCAGCAAAGATGTATTCGTACACTTCTCTGCTATCCAGAGCAATGGCTTCAAAACTCTTGCTGAAGGTCAACGCGTAGAGTTTGAAATTACTGACGGCGCTAAAGGCCCATCTGCTGCTAACGTTATCAGCCTGTAAGTTAACAGCCAGAATTTCAAAAACCCGCCGCTCTGGCGGGTTTTTTTTTACCTTTACGTTAAGTAGATGTTAATACGCAATCTGTTACAGATCATAATTGTGTTATAATCCTGTTCTATCATGATAGATAGAGTGTCCTGCTAAGTATTGAGGTTGAAAGAGAGTTATGGAAGGTATTAGCTTAGCCAAGTTGTTAATCATCGGCGCACTAATCGTTTTATTGTTTGGTACGAATAAGTTACGTTCTCTTGGTGGTGACTTAGGAAGTGCAATTAAAGGCTTTAAAAAAGCGATGAAGGATGATGACAGTGCGGGTAAAAATGCTACGGCTGAAGAGGTCACCGCAGACCGCGTTACTCATAAAGAGTAATTAGCCGATTACTTACTGTTTAGTGTAAGTAAATATAAAAAAAGCCAGTGCTCTGAAGAGGACTGGCTTTTTTGTATTTGGCATCAACTTATTTGATCTCGATACCCTGTGCCTGCATATCGGCATGGTATGACGAGCGAACAAACGGGCCACAAGCGGCGTGAGTGAAGCCCATTTCCATTGCTGCTTCTTTCATTTCATCGAACTCGGCAGGGCTGACATAACGTTGAACAGGAAGGTGATGGCGACTAGGTTGCAGATATTGACCTAGCGTTAGCATCGTTACACCATGTCGACGTAAGTCACGCATAACTTCAATAATCTCTTCGTTAGTCTCGCCAAGACCCACCATTAATCCAGATTTTGTTGGGATATTCGGGTGTGCCTGCTTAAATTTTTCGAGCAAGGTCAACGACCATTGATAATTGGCGCCTGGCCGTACTTGGCGGTATAAACGCGGCACGTTCTCCAAGTTATGGTTGAACACGTCCGGCGGTGTGGCCGAAAGGATCTCTAATGCCTTATCCATGCGACCACGAAAATCAGGGACCAAGGTTTCAATTTTTATCGTTGGGCTCTTCGCTCGAATTGCCGTAATACAGTCAGCAAAGTGCTGTGCTCCGCCATCCCGTAAATCATCGCGATCCACTGAGGTGATAACTACATAGCGTAACGCCATATCAGCAATCGTCTGACCCAACTTTTCTGGCTCATTGGTATCAGGTGCAACGGGTCGGCCATGGGCAACGTCACAGAAAGGACAGCGTCGGGTACAGATGGCCCCAAGGATCATAAAAGTTGCTGTACCATGGTTAAAGCATTCTGCAAGGTTAGGGCAGGAGGCTTCTTCACAAACCGAATGAAGACCATTTTTACGCATCGCAGCTTTGATGCCTTGAATACGGCTTGAATCAGCAGGAAGCTTGATCTTCATCCACTCGGGTTTACGCAGTATTTCTTGGCGTTCGGTTACCACGGTCTTCACCGGGATCAGTGCCATTTTATCGGCATCCCGATATTTAACACCGCGTTCCATTTGTATTGGTTTGCTCATAAGGTATTCCGCGTCACTGTCAGAAGAATCATGCTCGCAACCTCGCAGATTCAACTTTTCTGATAAATTTGCAAAAGTATATCACTCGGCCGCTGCTTAGACAGCTTTAAGCGCACAAAAGTTACAAAGTTGTAAAGGAAAGCGGGTGTTCGCTCGGCAGGGGGGTGTCACTCACCACCTGCTGATAAGGGATATAGTGGGTGAAATGCTTCACTAAATCTTGCGAGACTTGCGCTATTTTTCGCGAACTTCCATGATCTCTCAATTGCGTCATCGTTAAGTCAGCGTAACCGCAAGGGTTGATACGTGTAAAAGGGGAAAGATCCATATCAACGTTGAGAGCTAAACCATGGAAAGAACAGCCATGACGAATACGTAGCCCAAGTGAACAAATTTTCTGTTCAGCAAGATAGACACCGGGTGCGTCAAGTCGAGCGTAGGCTTGGAGTCCATCTTCGGCCAAGGTATCAATAACCGTATTTTCAAGTGCCGTTACAAGCTCACGTACCCCAAGTTTGCGACGGCGAATATCGATTAAGACATACATAATTTGTTGCCCTGGCCCATGGAAAGTCACTTGGCCGCCTCGATCGCTTTGCATGACAGGAATATTGCCTGGCGCTAACAAGTGCTCGGCTTTACCCGCTTGCCCTTGCGTAAAGACAGCAGGGTGCTCAACCAACCATAGTTCATCCGCGCTAAGAGCTGTCCGGTTATCAGTGAAGTGATGCATCGCCTCGGAAACCGACGCCCAAGGTTGTTGACCTAGTTGGCGGACAATTAGAGGGGGCAGCTTCATCGTCGTGGTTGGTTGGTCATGACACATTACATCACCATACGGACAATTTCGATATTCCCTAACTCTTCGTACAGAGTTTCAACTTGATCGATATGCGTTGCATTAATGGTGATAGAAACTGAGTGGTAGTTACCCTTACTGCTTGGGGTTATGGTTGGAGAATATTCACCCGGAGCGTGGCGCTGTACCACTTCAATAACTTGGTCAACAAGTTCAGGTTGTGCGAGACCCATCACTTTATAAGTGAAAGGGGTCGGGAACTCTAACAGTTCATTTAGTTTAGTTTTCATAATCACTCCAAATCAAAAAAGACTCCCGCAAGCGCGGGAGGTTATATTAATAATTATGTGGGGGCGAAGCGAAGAAAATCAAGCACTCTAGCCAAACCAATGATGGAACATCAGTTTGATATGGTCGACAATTTTACTGAAGAAACCGCCCTCGGGGACGGCGTTGAGCACCATTAACGGACGTTTATCAATAATTTTCCCGTCCAGTTGGAAATTAATGGTTCCCACTACCTGATTCTTTTGGAGTGGTGCGTGAAGTTCGCCTGAATCGAGCACATAGCTAGCTTTGAGATCTTTCATGCGTCCGCGTGGTACGGTGATGTACACATCTTTATTGACACCCAGCTCAGCTTTATCAGTATCACCAAACCAGACGGGTTCGGATGCGAAGTCTTTACCTGCTTTGATAGGGGAGATGGTTTCGAAAAAGCGGAAGCCCCAGGTCAGGAGTTTCTTACTTTCAGTTTCCCGGCCTTTATAAGTGTGGCCGCCCATGACTGCCGAGATCAGACGCATTTGACCTTCGGTTGCTGAGGCAACCAAGTTAAATCCGGCGGAATCAGTGTGTCCAGTTTTAATGCCATCAACATTCATGCTGGTATCCCACAGCAATCCATTACGGTTTTGCTGGCGGATATTATTAAAGGTAAACTCTTTTTCGTGATAAATGGCGTATTCGTCCGGTACATCTCTAATCAAAGCTTGGCCAATTAGCGCCATATCGCGAGCTGAACTATATTGTCCTTCAGCATCCAATCCGTGTACCGTTTGGAAGTGCGTATTTTTGAGACCCAATGACCTTACATAGTTGTTCATCAGACCGACAAAGGTCTCTTGACTGCCAGCAACATAATCAGCCATCGCTACACAAGCATCATTACCTGATTGCAGTACAATTCCGCGAGTTAGTTGTGAAACAGGTACACGATCGCCTGGCTTGAGGAACATTAATGATGAACCTTTAAAAACAGGATTTCCTGTCGCCCATGCATCTTGACCTACAGTCACCATATCATCTTGGTGGATCTTACCGGCTTTAACGGCTTGGCCGATAACATAACTGGTCATCATTTTGGTCAAACTGGCGGGGTCTCGGCGCGCGTCGGCATTTTTCTCTGCCAGGACTTTGCCTGAGTTATAATCCATGACGATATACGCCTCGGCATCGATATTCGGCACGCCTGGGATCATCGTCTGAACGATATTATCGTCTGCCATAGCAGAAGGGCCCAGTAGCACTGCCACCAGCGGGAGTAGGGTGAGACGCTTTAACATCTTTGGAGCGAGAGTTTTCTTCATTGTAACGTTCTCATTCAGAGGCAGTACAAAAATCCCCGCTAAACAGTGTTTAACGGGGAACCTTGAGGGGCTTAATTATTATTGGAAGTAATAAAAGAATTCACATTATCTTGGGCAAGTCGCTGTTGAAGTGCAGTTGCCTCATTGCGGCTACTGAAGCCACCAAGCTGAACGCGATAAACATTACCATTCACCGCTTCAACATGCCCGGCAACATTATAGTGTTGCGCTAATTTCTTCTGTAGCTCGTTTGCACGCTCAGCATTATTCACTGCAGCAACCTGAACCACAAAGCCCTTTCCATTACCGTGGCTTGCTGTGGTGGGTTTTGTTACAGGTGGATTGACGGCTGGTGTCGTATGGGGAGTACTTACGGCAACCGCCGCCGGTGCAGAAGATGCTTGAGGCGTCACTGGGGCTTGTTGATCTTCATCAGACTCTAATACACCACTGCGTAACGGCTGTGGAGCACCTTGTAAACCGTTGGTATGTACTGGGGCACCACTGTCCCCCTGACTTTGTAACTCACTATTGTCCACTGCCCGTACATTGCTTTCGGTGGCAGTGGTTGATGTGGTGACTGGAGGCAATGCTGTACTTCCCGATGAGGAGCTATCCCCCGAAGTCATGCCACCATCAAGATTAGGGCGTGGTGGAAGATCATAGCTCTGTTTTGCTACGCGGGTGCCGATCGTTCCTGGGCCTGATAGTGAGCCATCTGCCGCAACATTGATGACATCGATACGTACTCGACTGTTGTTAGAGGTGTTCAAGCGTGTAGCAGCAGCAGGGGAAAGATCGATGATTCGTCCAGGAATAAATGGACCACGGTCGTTAATCCGGACAACCAGTTGACGATTGTTGGCTAAGTTTGTGACACGGACATAAGAGGGAATCGGTAAAGTAGGATGCGCAGCCGTGAAAGCGTCTGAATCAAACGCTTCACCCGAGGCAGTACGATTTCCTTGTGCATCATCACCATAGATTGAGGCTAAACCAATTTGGCTGAAGTTTTGAGTATCAGTAACAATTTTGTAGCGAATACCATTGACGCTGTAATCATTGTTAGCGGTCGTATTGCGTGGCTCATACTTCGGTTCGATACCGGGTATCTCGACTACCGGTCCATTATAGGCAGGCAGTGGAGGGGCGGTATAATTCTGCTGTGACTGTTCAGATGAACAGGCCGCCAAGATTAATGATGCAAAGCTGATTCCAAGCCATTCCTTTCGCATGTCTGCCTCTTATACGCTTTTAGATAACATTTTTCGATGAGTATGAATTGACATTACAATGCCAAAACCTGCCATAAGCACCACGAGGGCCGAACCGCCGTAGCTAACCAAGGGCAAGGGAACGCCAACCACCGGAAGAATACCACTCACCATACCGATATTGACGAACACATAGACAAATAAGATTAGCATTAATCCTCCGGCCATCACACGGCCAAAGGTGGTTTGCGCGCGAGCCGCAATGATTAAGCCTCGAATAATCAAGAGTAAATAAAGCGCGAGTAAACCGAGTACGCCAATGAGTCCTAACTCTTCAGCCAAGACGGCGAAAATAAAGTCTGTGTGGCGCTCGGGTAAAAACTCAAGCTGTGACTGGGTACCGTGTAACCAGCCTTTCCCTCGTAGACCACCAGAGCCGATTGCAATTTTCGATTGAATAATATGATAGCCAGCACCCAGTGGATCGCTTTCTGGATTTAACAGCATCATAACGCGATCACGCTGATAATCATGCATTAAGAAGAACCATAAAATAGGAATAAATGCGGCAAGTAGCAGCACCGCTATACCAATCAATCGCCAGCTCATTCCCGCAAGGAAGAGAACGAAAATGCCTGAGGCAGCGATCAAAATAGCCGTTCCTAAATCTGGCTGTGCGGCCACTAATAAGGTGGGGAGCGCAATTAAGACTAATGCAATCCCCGTATTTTTTAGTGAGGGCGGGCAGACATCACGGTTAATAAAACGAGCAACCATTAAAGGCACTGCAATTTTCGCGATCTCTGATGGTTGAAAACGAATGACCCCTAGGTCAAGCCAACGTTGCGCCCCTTTACTAATGTGGCCAAACGCATCGACGGCAATGAGTAAAACAACGCTTAAAATGTAGAGATAGGGTGCCCAACTCTCATAAACACGCGGTGGGATCTGCGCTAAGGTCAGCATTAGCGCTAAGCCCATACCAATCTGACCAATTTTACGTTCCATCATTCCGGGGTCTTGGCCACTGGCGCTCCAGATAATAAATCCGCTGTAAGTGAGAAGCGTCAGGATAATAATCATAAACATGGGGTCAACGTGGATACGAGTCCAGATTGATTGTTTTTGTGCATGGTTACTCATTGGCATTACTCATCACCTTCATAGCCTGAAGGCAGGGGAGCCTCTGGCGATAATTGGGTATTATTGTCACCTAACATAATGTGGTCCAAAATTTGGCGCATAATGGTACCGACTGCTGCGCCGGAACCACCATTTTCTAAAATCATTGTGATGGCCACACGGGGATTATCATAGGGGGCGAAAGCGGTCATCAGCTTATGGTCACGCAAACGCTCAGAAATCTTTTGTGCATTATAGGTCTCGTTGGCTTTCAGTCCGTATACTTGAGCGGTACCTGACTTCGCAGCAATTTTATACGGGGCGCTAATAAAACTTTTATGCGCCGTTCCATTAGGCCGGTTAGCAACACCATACATTCCATCTTTAGCAATTTCCCAATAACCAGAATGCACATCGCCGATAGTGTCTGGAGCGGGCGGTTGATAGGGGTGGCTGGTACCTGACCGATTTGCCGACAATAATAAATGAGGCACTTTCAGTTCACCATCATTGATTAATGTCATCAATGCTTTATTCATTTGTAGTGGCGTTGCTGTCCAATAGCCTTGGCCGATTCCTACTGGGATTGTGTCACCTTGATACCAAGGTTTTTTGAAGCGATTCAACTTCCACTCCCGTGTTGGCATATTACCTGCGCTCTCTTGAGGGAGGTCAATCCCGGTTCGTTGACCATATCCAAATTTCGTCATCCATTCAGATAGACGGTCAATTCCTAAATCAAAGGCGACTTGGTAGAAAAAGGTATCCGCCGATTCTTCGAGCGACTTTGTCACATTAAGGCGTCCATGGCCCCATTTTTTCCAATCGCGAAAACGTTTCTCACTTCCCGGTAATTGCCACCACCCAGGATCGAATAGACTGGTATTTTTAGTAATGACCCCAGCGCTTAACGCCGAAACCGCGACAAATGGTTTTACGGTTGAAGCTGGCGGATAGGCTGCTTGAATGGCACGGTTGTACAATGGACGGTCTGGATTGGTCAATAATTCTTTATAATCTTTACTTGAAATGCCTTCCACGAACAAGTTGGGATCGTAGCTGGGCATCGACACCATAGCGAGAATTTCGCCATTGCGAGGGTCACTGACGACTACTGCTGCGCGGCTTCCTGCCAATAAGGTTTCGATATATTGTTGTAAGCCCAAATCCAGTGTGAGCGTAATATCTTCACCGGCTTGCGGGGTAACTTCATTCAGCTGCCGGACGACGCGACCACGGTTATTTACCTCAACCTCTTCATACCCGGTGTTACCATGCAAGGTATCCTCATAATAGGCTTCAACACCCAGTTTACCGATATCGTGGCTGGCACTGTAATTACCTGCTTTTTGCTCACGGGTTAAACGAGCCATATCTCGGTCATTAATTTTGGAAACATAACCAACGATATGAGTGAGGCTAGCGCCGTATGGGTAATAACGTCGCTGATAGCCCTTGATTTCGACGCCAGGAAAACGATATTGATTCACGGCAAAACGGGCAATTTGCTCGTCATTTAATTCGCTTTTAAGCACGACAGAAGTGAAGCGGCGGGCTTGCTTACGCTCCTTTTCGAAAGCTTGTATTTCTTCATCGGTCAACGATAAGACGGGTTTTAATGCTTCGAGTGTTTGTCTTAAGTTACCCACCTTAGCGGGTAATATTTCTGCTTGGTAGATGGTGCGATTCAGTGCGAGCGCAACCCCATTACGGTCGTAAATGATACCGCGACTTGGGGCGATGGGAACTAATTTAATACGATTCTGGTTAGAGCGGGTACGGTAGTCATCATAGTTAATGATTTGGAGATGACACATATTGGCAATAAGAATGGAGAGTAATAGAAAAACACCCACAAGTGCGATGGCGGCCCGTTTCACAAATAATTTTTGTTCAGCGCTATAATCGCGGAAAGCGTAGGCGGTCAATTTCATGCAAGTGTTTTCTACTTATTCAAGGTCGAGAGTTATTCGCGATGGTAAGGATGGTTAGTCGTAATACTCCAAGCGCGATAGAGGCTTTCAGCAACCAATACTCTGACTAATGGATGGGGTAAGGTCAATGGTGAGAGTGACCAACTTTGATCTGCCGCAGCTTTACACGCTGGGGCAAGCCCCTCTGGCCCACCAATGAGTAGACTGACATCTCGTCCGTCCTGCTTCCAACGATCAAGCTGTTGGGCAAGAACTGGCGTTTCCCATGGGGTTCCAGGAATGTCCAACGTCACGATCCGGTTACCTTTACCCACTACAGCTAACATCGCCTCACCTTCTTTTTCAAGGATCCGCTTAATATCAGCGTTCTTTCCTCGCTTCCCTGCGGGGATTTCGATTAGCTCAAAAGGCATATCGCGCGGGAAACGACGTAAATAATCCATGAAGCCGGTTTGTACCCAATCGGGCATTTTAGTGCCTACGGCGATGAGCTGTAATTTCACTCATTAACTCCAGAGTTTCTCAAGCTCATAAAGCTGACGAGCTTCTTCTTCCATAATGTGAACAATAACTTCACCTAAATCGACCACGACCCAATCACCAGAAACTTTACCTTCTGTACCCATCGGCTGTAAGCCAGCGAGTTTAGCTTCTTGTTTAAGATGATCCGCGATAGACATGACATGGCGAGAAGAGGTCCCGGTACAGATCACCATACAATCAGTGATACTGGATTTACCGTGAACATTAATAGAAATTATGTTTTGTGCTTTAAGATCGTCAACTTTGTCGACAACGAAAGCTTGGAGTGCTTGGCCTTGCAAAAGCTTCACCTTCGGTAATGATGGTTATAAAGTAAAATCCCTAGACATTAACATGGCGATGACTAGGGGTTGAGGCCTATTGTACCACGCTGTCAACGGGGGCGATATAAGCCTGTTTCAGCGATGTATTGAATGACCGCTTCGGGAAGTAAATCCTGACACGATAAGCCATGATGCAAGCGTCGACGAATGTCGGTTGCAGAGATGGTATATAACGAAGTATCTGCGAGAAATATCCCCCCGCATGGCCTGCTATGTAAGCTGGGTGCATCGGCGAGATGGCGTGTAATCCATGACTGAACTTTTGTCTCAGCGTGTTGGCTGGAGTACCCAGGTCGCTGTGCCACAACGAGATGACAATAATCCAAAATTTCTTGCCATCTTTCCCATTTGTTGAGATTGAGTAACGAGTCTTGACCAATAATAAATGCTAAAGGGGCATTTTCCCCAACCTCTGCGCGAAGCAGCATTAGCGTATCAATAGTCCATGACGGGGTATCTCGCTCAAGTTCTCGGCAGTCAATTGAAAATAGGGGGTCGTCTTGTATTGCCCTTTTGATTAATTCTACACGCTGTGTGGCACTCGCTTCGGGTTGGGGGCGATGGGGCGGCACATTATTGGGCATTAGTGTGATATTTTTGAGTTGCAGCAGTGTGGCGATTTCGCGTGCGCAATTCAAATGACCGTTATGGATTGGGTCAAAGGTTCCCCCAAACCATGCAGAGAGCTTAGACATGATAGAGTCCTATAGGAAACTGAGGTTGGCAAATGAGTACGCTTAAGGCATTTAATGCTGGCCAACACTCGGTAGAAAAATCTTTTTTCACTGCGATTTCCAATGAAGCTAAATGATGGACGATATGACGTAAGCGTACCCGATCAAGTCGCTGTAAAGCATTAGTATAGAGCTGACGTTTATTTTGCCAAACGCGTAGCTTATCCATGACTGCACGACGCGCATCCGCCGCGGTTGAGGAGATTTCCAGTAGGGTCATGATTTCTCGTTGCAGCGTTCTAATAAGGATAATGGGTTCCTGATCTTCCGACTGTAACTGCTGTAAAACGTGTAGGGCACGTTTACTCTTTCCTGCCAATAAGGCATCTATCCAATGATAGGGAGTGAAAATAGCCGCATCATAAACAGCTTCTTCTACTCTTGGCAAAGTCAGCACACCATCTGGCCACAATAATGACAGACGCTCTAAGGCTTGGGATAAGGCTAACAAGTTACCTTCATAATAATAACAAAGGAGACGTAACGCTGGCTCGTCAAGGGTTAATGACATGGCACGACACCGTTGCTGAACCCAACGTGGTAATTGTTGGTGATCGGGGGTAGTGCAGGTAACAAGTAGGCCGTTCTTAATCAGTGCTTTGTACCATGCACTGTTTTCTTGCGCCTTAGTTATTTTCGGCGCATGGATGATGAGTATTAAGTCGTTGTGAACTAAGGTAATAAGCTGTTCAAGATGACCGGCCTGTGCAGCATTCGGGCCATTTTCTGCCAGCTGTAATATAAATACTTGTCGCTGACTAAATAGGCTCATGGCTTGGCATTCACTAAAGAGTAAATCCCAATCAGTATGTTGATCTATCGAAAATGAGTGATGCTCAGTAAAGTCGTGCGAACGCGCGGCAATCAAAATGGATTGCTGACTCTCTTGGTGCAGAAGGGGATCGCTACCGACGACTAAATAGTAACGGCGCAACCCGTTATTGAGTTGCGCCGAAAGTTGCTCGGGGAACACTCTGGTCATTAGTTACCGAGCGCTACACCAGCATTGCTGCTTTGTTCTGAAGTACTAGTAATGACTTCAGGTTGCCCTAAAGCGGCGGCGGGAGCCGCAGGGGCAGTCCCGTTTATTTGTTGCTCTGCAGCATGAACTGCCAACAATTGACGTACCAATTGTTCAGATGCTCTGACACGCATTTCTTGACTGATCATACTTTGCTCTGAATCTGCGGCAAGCGGGTTACCTGAGTTATCAAAATAAGAACGATAAACGGTCGTGTGCAGTGGGAAGATTCCTTTACCAGGAATTAAAATTTGACCAGTGATCGTCATCACTAATTGATATTCCGCCCGGCTACCATCTAGAAACACAGAGGCTGTATCACGGTGATTGTTCTCACCTTCTAAGCGTAATGTAGGAACATTCACGCGCTGCGTAGCAGAATCTTCAACCAGTTTTATCCCGCTTAAACGTAATTGTTGACGTACAGCACGCGCGAGAGGGCCATAAGGATCATCACTCGTTAGGATCATCGTTTTCATTTCCGTAGGAAGTTTAGTGTTCCCGCGCGTATGAAAACCACAACCTGCGGTGCTAAGCACCGCAGTTACCATCATTAGGCAGAGTATAAAATGTCGCACATTTACCTCCGGGATTACCCGATCACTAGGTTTAACAGCTTGCCAGGGACAAAAATGGCTTTACGAATGGTCGCACCGTCTAAATATTTCGCGACCAAATGTTCCTCTGCAGCAAGGGCTTGTACTTGCTCTTGTGTGGCATCGGCGGCGACATTAATTTTGGCACGTACTTTGCCATTAATCTGAATCACCATCACGACACTATCCTCAACCATAGCGTCTTCATCAGCGACTGGCCATTGTGCTTCATCAATAGCTGTGGTTTGGCCCAAAGCTTCCCACAGTACGAAGCAGGCATGCGGCGTAAAGGGGTAGAGTAGGCGCACAACAGCGTTTAATGCTTCGTCCATCAACGCACGATCTTGCTCACTCTCTTGTGAAGCACGAGTAAGCTTGTTCATTAATTCCATCACCGCAGCGATTGCTGTGTTGAACGTTTGGCGACGCCCCACGTCGTCAGACACTTTAGCGATGGTTTTGTGCACTTCGCGGCGTAGTGATTTTTGTGCCTCATTTAGCGCATCAACATTTAAGGTTGCGGTAGCCCCTTTGCTGGTGTGCTCGTGCACTAAACGCCAAACACGTTTAAGGAAGCGATTAGCGCCTTCAACGCCAGATTCTTGCCATTCCAACGTCATCTCTGCAGGTGAGGCAAACATCATAAACAGACGCACGGTATCTGCGCCGTAACGTTCAACCATCAATTGTGGGTCGATACCGTTATTCTTCGACTTGGACATTTTGCTCATGCCCGCATAGATCACTTCACGACCAGTATTATCAGTCGCTTTAGTGACACGGCCTTTTTCATCGCGTTCAACGGTTACTTCGACAGGGGAGACCCAATTACGCTCACCATTTGCGCCAAGATAATAATAGGCATCCGCTAGCACCATACCTTGGCAAAGAAGGCGTTTCGCTGGCTCATTGGAATTTACTAAGCCTGCATCACGTAATAACTTGTGGAAGAAACGGAAATACATCAAGTGCATGATGGCATGTTCGATCCCCCCAATATATTGGTCAACCGGTAGCCAGTAGTTAGCTGCTGCCGGGTCGAGCATCCCTTTATCGTAGTTTGTGCAGGTATATCGAGCATAATACCAAGATGATTCCATAAAGGTATCAAAGGTATCTGTTTCGCGTAAGGCCGGCTGACCGTTAACCGTTGTTTTCGCCCACTCTGGGTCGGCTTTAATTGGACTGGTGATACCGTCCATGACAACGTCTTCAGGCAGTAAGACCGGTAGTTGGTCTTCTGGTGTTGGAACTACCGTACCATCTTCCAGTGTGACCATCGGGATAGGTGCACCCCAGTAGCGTTGGCGGGAAACACCCCAGTCACGCAGACGGTAATTAACTTTACGAACTCCTACGCCTTTTGCGGCGAGCGCCTCAGCAATCGCGTTGAAGCCTGCAGTATGGTCGAGTCCATCAAACTCACCAGAATTAATTAAGCGACCTTTGTAAGTCATCGCCTCGTGGCTGACATCAGGGACATTGCCTTCTTCGTCACAGACCACCGGTTTAATGGTTAATTGATATTTGCTGGCAAATTCCCAATCACGTTGGTCGTGAGCAGGAACAGCCATGACTGCGCCTGTACCGTATTCCATTAAGACAAAGTTAGCGACCCATAATGGTAATTTCTCACCCGTAAGAGGGTGAATAACATGGAAGCAGGTTGGGTGCCCTTTTTTCTCCATAGTGGCCATCTCAGCTTCGGCAACTTTGGTATTACGACACTCTTCGATAAAGGCAGCTAAAGCAGGATCTTGTGCCGCCGCTTCTTGAGCTAATGGGTGGCCCGCTGCGACAGCAACGTAGGTTGCTCCCATAAAGGTATCTGGGCGAGTAGTATAGACGGTCAAGGTATCAGTACGATCAGCGACAGCAAAGGTAATTTCCACTCCTTCGGAACGACCAATCCAGTTACGCTGCATGGTTTTAACCTGTTCAGGCCAACCTTCTAACGTATCAAGATCGTTAAGTAGCTCTTCTGCATAATCGGTGATTTTGATAAACCATTGCGGGATCTCTTTACGCTCAACTTTACTGTCGCAACGCCAGCAGCATCCATCTACCACTTGCTCATTTGCTAAGACGGTTTGGTCATTCGGACACCAGTTAACCGCGGAGGTTTTTTTGTAAACTAAGCCTTTCTCATAAAGCTTGGTGAAGAACCATTGTTCCCAACGGTAATATTCTGGCTGACAGGTCGCTAATTCGCGGCTCCAATCGTAACCAAAGCCCAGTAATTTTAACTGGTTCTTCATGTAATCGATATTTTCATAAGTCCAAGGCGCGGGGGCGGTATTGTTTTTAACCGCAGCACCTTCAGCCGGAAGGCCAAAAGCATCCCAACCAATAGGTTGAAGGACGTTTTTACCTTGGAGACGTTGATAACGGGCGATCACATCACCAATGGTGTAGTTACGCACGTGCCCCATGTGGAGTCGGCCAGAAGGATAGGGAAGCATCGATAGGCAGTAATATTTTTCTTTACCTTCTTGTTCTGTCACTTTGAAGGTTTCTTTTTCATCCCAATGGGCTTGAACGTGTGATTCTATCTCTTCCGGGCGGTATTGCTCTTGCATGGCGGCCAGTGATCCTTATTAATAAGCGCGGGGCTTGATACAATGACTTTACTTAGATCCGCATAGCATACCCATAAGGCTGCCGCGCAACAACTGCCAATTCTTGTAAGTCGTCATTTGTCGAGGGGAGAGCCTCCGAAGAGGCTCCCATTAGTGGGGCTTTTTACGCCGTTTAAGAGCGACGATAGCGCTAAGTAAGCTGATGACCCAAATGGTGATATTACCGGTCAAAGCATAAGGTGTCGCACCGCGTGTAGGCGTAATGTCTGCGGTAAGCACGTTAGGCTGGAACTGCGGCAATTGTTTGACCACCTCGCCATTTGACGCGATCACCGCGGTAATACCATTGTTGGTATCGCGTAACAGAGGTTTACCTAGTTCAAGCGCTCTCATCCTGGCCATCTGAAAATGCTGCCAAGGGCCAATCGAGTGGCCGAACCATGCATCATTAGAGACGGTCAGGAGAAAATCGGTATCTGGACGGAGGTTATCGCGTACCTGCTGACCTAAGACAATTTCGTAGCAGATTGCGGTGGTCAGCTGGTATCCCCCAAGATAGAGCGGGGATTGCGAGTAGGCGCCTCGACTAAAGCCAGACATCGGTAAATCGAAGAAGGGGGCAAGGGGCCGTAACAGTGAGGCCAAAGGAACGAATTCACCGAACGGAACGAGATGGTTCTTCTGATAGCGGTCAGGACTGTAATAGCTATAGGGCGATTGATTGCCTAAGGTAATGACCGTATTGAAATCATGATAACGGTTATCGGACATTAAACGTGAATCCACGATTCCTGTCGCTAATAAGCTCCCTCCTTGACGGAGTTCATCATCGAGTTGCTGTAAAAACGCTTGCTGATTACTTTCTAAATCGCTAATAGCCGACTCAGGCCAGATAATGAGTTTTGCATGACCAATTTGCGGTGCGGTTAAGCGAGTATAAGTCTGTAAGCTACGCGAAAGCTGCTGGGGATCCCATTTCATACTCTGAGCGATATCACCTTGTACTAAGGCGACGGTGGTTTTACGTTCAGGCTGTTCGTGGACCCAATGAATGTAGCGCAGCGGCCAACAAACGAGTAGTACGCCTACCGCCGCAATAAGGTAACGGATACGGCGTTGTTGGAGTGCGAGGACCAGTGCACCAGCAATCACCATCAACAGGAAGTTGATCGTTTCAACCCCAGCGAGAGGTGCAATACCTTTAAGTGGGCCATCAATTTGACTATAGCCAAATTGTAGCCAAGGGAAGCCCGTAAGTACCCAGCCACGTAAAAACTCCGTCACTTGCCATAATGCCGGCGCGGCCAATAGTAGGCGCGTGCTATTGGCTTTGGGCCAGAAGCGGTTTATGACTAAAGCGAAGAGTAAGGTAAAGAGCGATAGCCAAGCGGCTAACAGTATCACTAAAAAGACATTAACAGGGCCAGGCATCCCTCCGAACGTCGCAATACTGACATAGACCCAGTTAATTCCGCTACCGAATAACCCCATGCCCCAGCAATAACCAATTGCGGCAGCTTGTCCGGTTTTACGGTGAGTGGTAAGCCATTGCAACCCAAATAATGAAACGAGGGCAGCAGGCCAGAAATCAAAAGGGGAAAAAGCAAGGGTGCCAACGGCACCCGTAACTAGAGCAAGGAGAAGACGAATCGATTGTCTATCGATAAATTTACTGACTGCCATAAGCATTAGTCGTCGCTAAGAGTAATAGGGGGGGCATCCTCAGGAATGCGGACATGCACTTGAATGATACGACGACGATCGGCTACGGCGACTTTGAATTGGTAGCCGTCAATCGTGATACTCTCACCACGAGCGGGAAGGTGACCAAAGCTTTGCATCACGAGCCCTCCTACAGTATCCACTTCGTCATCGCTGAAAGTAGTATCGAATTGCTGATTAAAGTCGTCGATGGACATAAGCGCTCTTACCGTATAAGTGTGGCGACTGAGCTGACGGACATCAGCATCTTCGATGTCATCATATTCATCTTCAATCTCACCCACGATAAGCTCTAGGATATCCTCAATCGTTACCAGACCGGCGACACCGCCGAATTCATCGATGACAATAGCCATGTGATAGCGTTGTGAACGAAACTCTTTCAACATGCGGTCAACACGTTTACTTTCTGGAACGACGACCACAGGGCGAAGCACCTTCTCGATGCTAAAGGCTTCGGCATCGCTGCGCATGAAAGGCAGCAGATCTTTGGCCATTAAGATGCCTTCAACGTGGTCTTTATCCTCGCTGATGACAGGAAAACGAGAGTGCGCAGTATCAACAATGATATCCAAGCAGCTATCTAGTGTTTGATCACGTTTTAGTGTGACCATTTGTGAGCGAGGGATCATGATATCCCGAACCCGTTGCTGCGCGATATCCATCACGCCTTCGATCATGTCACGGGTATCTTCATCAATCAGATCTTTTTGTTCTGAATCTCGGATCAGTTCTAGCAATTCATCACGGTTTTTCGGTTCACCATGAAAAAGCTGATTGAGGAGTAATGAAAAAAATCCTTTTTTATTACTAGGGGTATCATTATTTTGAGAATGGTCGTCGCTCATGGCGGTTTTATTTAGATCTCTCGTTAAGTAAAATTTGGTGGCAAGGACAACGACACTTACCACCTCTTACAGCTTCTAGGCTTCTTTTTCAGAAATGTACGGATCAGTGTAACCCAGCGCAAGCATTATCTCGGTTTCCAAGGCTTCCATCTCTTCCGCCTCTTCATCGACAATATGGTCGTAACCCAGCAAATGTAGGCTACCATGGATCACCATATGTGCCCAATGCGCTTCAAGCGTTTTGTGCTGCTCCACCGCTTCTTGTTCAACAACTTGGCGGCAGATGATCAAATCGCCTAATAGCGGAAAGTCTTCAATGCCGGGTGGGGCCTCAAAAGGAAAGGATAGCACATTTGTCGGTTTATCCTTACCTCGCCAAGTATGGTTTAATTCATGGCTTTCTGCCTCGTCCACTAAACGGATAGTGACTTCACTCACTGGCTGAAACGGGCTGACAGCGGCAGTCAGCCAGCGATGAAATTGTGCCTCAGTCGGCAAACCTTCTACTGAGGCGCATACATTCTGTAGATCTAAAATAACGTCTTGTTCCATTAGTTTTCCTGAAGAGGGGCTTGTGCTTCACGCTTTCTTTCTTCCGCGCGTTCGGCACGGCGTTGCTGATCGGCTTCTTCCCATGCTTCATAGGCGGTCACGATACGTGCTACGACGGGATGCCGCACGACATCTTCACTATGGAAAAAGTTAAAGCTTAATTCCTTAACCTCTGATAGCACTTCAATAGCATGTTTTAAACCGGACTTAGCATTACGCGGTAGGTCAATCTGGGTGATATCTCCGGTGATGACCGCCTTAGAATTGAAGCCAATCCGCGTCAAGAACATTTTCATTTGCTCGATAGTGGTGTTTTGACTTTCATCCAAAATAATAAATGCATCGTTCAGCGTACGTCCGCGCATGTAGGCGAGGGGAGCGACTTCAATCACATTACGTTCGATTAACTTTTCGACACGTTCGAAGCCAAGCATTTCGAAGAGTGCATCATACAGGGGACGTAAGTAAGGATCGACCTTTTGACTCAAATCCCCTGGTAAAAAGCCGAGTTTTTCTCCTGCCTCTACCGCGGGGCGGGTGAGCAAAATACGCCGAATTTCTTGCTTTTCTAGCGCATCGACAGCGGCTGCAACAGCAAGGTAGGTTTTTCCCGTACCGGCTGGACCAATCCCGAAGGTAATATCGTGACCAAAAATATTGGCGAGATATTGAGCTTGATTAGGTGTGCGCGGTTTAATCACGCCACGACGTGTCTGAATATTAATGGCTTTACCAAAGTTAGGGACGCTATCGGCAGTCTGTTCTAGTACGCCACTCTCTTTAATCGCCAGATGGATATTCTCAGGTAAAATATCTTTAGTTTGACCGCGAACCGGTGCGGTATCGACGTAAAGATCTTTTAAGATATTTTCTGCTGCCGCGACGATTTGCCCACGACCGGCGAGTTTGAATTGATTATCGCGACGATTAATTTCGAGACCTAATCGGCGCTCAATGTGTTTCAGATTGTCATCAAAAGGCCCACAAAGGCTGAGTAAGCGCTGATTGTCGGCAGGTTCAAGTGTGATTTCACGGGTTTCAATAGTCAAATTTGTCCTCTTTTATCACTTGGGTCGATCGGTTACCGACGGTTGGAATGAAGCATAATAAGTAAGATTATTTATGCTGTGTGCATCGGATGCAAGCTATCTCCCAGAAGTGGGGGCACAATCTGTAAAAACAAGGTGAACCCTATTTCTGGCGTTCACCGCAGCGGCACTGGGGTAGCTATTCACTTTATTGGTGAAGCCTAGAAACCTTAATTTCCCCGATAGGTCGAGTAACCATACTGACTTAATAATAGAGGGATGTGGAGCTTTTCATTTTCCTGTGAGACGCTGAAAATGACTGGGATTTCAGGGAAGAAACTTGATTGCTTATGTTTCGTAAAGTAGTCCCCAGTTTCAAAAGTGACTTTGTAGACGCCTTTATCCATTGCAGAATCCTGCGGATACAGAGATTTGATACGGCCATTACTGTCGGTTTGAGCGGTTGCTAATTTCTGCCAACCTGTGTCAGTTTTCTTTTCGAGGATGACAGTGACCTCTGCAGAGGGTTTACCGGTTTGCTGGTTAAGAATATGTACGCTTAATGTTCCCTCAGGGGCCGCCATAGCGGCAGGCAACCAAGCTAAACAGAGTATTGGCATTAACGATGCTATAACTTTCATATGAGCCTCATAATGAAAAATAGGGTTTCTCCATTAGCATAGCGTTGAATAGCGGAGTCGTAAGGCATAGATTGCTTTTTCGTGACCTATTCATCATTTACCTTCCTCAACGCTGAGTTTTAGTATGCTTTCCCTAAGCATCGAGAGAGATTTTTATCTGCTTTTTTTAGGCGTTGAAGAGTAAGTCTACGCCTCTCGCAACGAGGATTAAACTTTATAGTGATTTAGACGGTAAATCGTCAGTAACACCCTATTGTAGAGGGTTAGGGGGCTTTGAGGATGATAGCTTGTGCAGCCATCATACATTGCTTTGCTGGGTCCCAGGCAAGGCAGGGAGAGCCATAGAGGACGTAGCCATTATCTAACATTTCAGATACTCGGCGACAAAAGCTGGCATCGTCGGGGCCGGTGAGAAGTCGATATTGCGGTAGTGGGCTGTCTTGTTCAGTCATTGTAGGTCCTTAATCTCGGTTAGGTTTACAAATTGATGACCACAGATACAAGAGTCAAGGGCATTAAAAAGCCCTGACTATCACAGGGCTTTATAAAGATGAGCCAATAAAACGTATTTCTTTCTATTAGCAACGAGTATTCAGACGAAGGATCAGGGCTGGAACACTCCTACGCCAAGCTCATTTTCTTTACGGGTACGGGCGATAACGGAAGCAGGGCTTTCAACGACACGCAGTCCCATCTCATCTTCTGTACGCACAACTTTACCGCGTAATGAGTTAGGCAGCACATCGGTGACTTCGATATCGACGAATTTACCAACCATATCTGGTGTTCCTTCAAAGTTCACTACACGGTTATTTTCGGTACGCCCTGAAAGTTCCATCACATTTTTACGCGACGTACCTTCTACTAAGACGCGTTGTTCCGTGCCCAACATACGACGGCTCCACGCCTGCGCTTGCTGATTAATACGATCTTGTAGGATATAAAGACGCTGTTTTTTCTCTTCATCGCTAACATCGTCAGGCAGGTCTGCAGCCGGGGTTCCTGGGCGAGCAGAATAGATAAAGCTGAAGCTCATGTCGAAGTTGACATCAGCAATTAACTTCATGGTCTGTTCGAAGTCTTCTTGTGTCTCACCAGGGAAGCCGATGATAAAATCGGAGCTGATCTGGATATTCGGACGTGCAGCACGAAGCTTACGAATAATAGCTTTAAACTCCAAGCCAGTATGCGCGCGCTTCATCAACATTAAAATACGGTCAGCCCCGCTTTGTACTGGTAAGTGCAGGAAGCTGACTAATTCTGGCGTATCGCGATAAACATCGATGATATCGTCAGTAAATTCGATAGGATGGCTGGTGGTGAAACGGATCCGGTCGATACCGTCAATGGCGGCTACTAATCGGATTAATTCAGCAAAGGTACAAATTGCACCATCATAATGTTCACCGCGATAGGCGTTCACGTTTTGTCCCAGAAGATTAACTTCACGAACACCTTGCGCCGCCAACTGGGCAATTTCAAACAGGATATCATCGCAAGGACGACTGACTTCTTCACCGCGGGTATAGGGCACAACACAGAAGGTACAATATTTATTACAGCCTTCCATAATTGATACAAAGGCAGTAGGGCCTTCAGCTCGTGGTTCTGGCAGGCGGTCGAACTTCTCGATTTCTGGGAAGCTGATATCAACGACCGGGCTCTTGTTTCCCCGCACGCTATTGATCATCTCTGGCAACCGATGCAAGGTTTGTGGGCCAAAAACAATATCAACATAGTGCGCACGTTGACGAATATGATCACCTTCTTGTGAGGCGACGCAACCGCCCACACCAATGATCAGTTCAGGATTACGCTCTTTTAAGGCTCTCCAACGACCAAGTTGGTGGAATACCTTCTCTTGGGCTTTTTCGCGAATGGAGCAGGTGTTAAGGAGTAACACATCTGCTTCTTCAGCATTTTCGGTTAAAGAAAAACCATGAGTACTGTTAAGGAGATCTGCCATTTTGGATGAATCGTATTCGTTCATCTGGCAGCCCCAGGTCTTAATATGTAATTTTTTCGTCATCGAACGGGCCATTGATTTAGTGCAAGGATCGGCTAGGCACATATTGTAATGCTTTGCTGCTGTTGTGACCAGTATAACGGATAATCTGTTTACCATGAAAATTACGGTACACTATAGAGATTAACTTACTTTTACTAAGCGCGAAGAAAGCGTTTCGTTGTAGAGGATATGCTATGCAGACAGCGCATTTTGATGTGGTAATCAACGGGGGAGGCATGGTTGGCGCTGCTTTAGCCTGTGGCTTAAGGCAACAAAACTTTAGTGTGGCCGTGATCGAACGCCGTGAGCCTGAACCCTATGATCCTTCCTCTCAGCCTGATGTAAGAATTTCTGCTATCAGTCGAACCTCTGTTGCCTTGCTGCAAGAGATTGGGGCTTGGTCAGAGATTCTGTCTAGGCGTTGTGCTCCTTACCGTCAATTAGAAACGTGGGAATGGCAAAGCGCTAAAACAGAATTTAGTGCGGCGCTTCTTAACTTGCCCGAATTGGGCTTTATGGTTGAGAACCAAGTATTGCAGCGGGTACTGTGGGAGCGGATGCAAGCCTTAGAAGTAACATTATTCTCCCCCGCGGCGCTCGATACCATGACCTATCTTCCTGATCAGGAAACCTGGGCTGTGACCTTAGATCAAGGCACTGAGATTAGCTGTTCGTTGTTAGTTGGAGCGGATGGCGCGCATTCTCAAGTTAGACAAGGCGCAGGTATTGGTATTCAAGGGTGGGATTATCAGCAAGCTTGCATGCTGATTTCGGTGGAGTGCGAAAATGATCCTGGAGATACGACTTGGCAACAGTTTACGCCGCACGGCCCTCGGGCTTTTTTACCCCTTTACGATCACTATGCATCGTTAGTGTGGTACGACAGTCCCGCGCGCATCGCACAACTAAATAAACTTACCCCAACACAATTAGATCAAGAGATCGTCCAGCACTTTCCCGCTTGTGTTGGAAAAGTGAAGACCTTACGCAGCGGTGCTTTTCCTTTAACTCGTCGGCATGCAACAGCCTATGTTAAATCAGGTATTGCATTAGTGGGAGATGCGGCTCACACCATTAACCCTTTAGCGGGACAGGGAGTTAACCTCGGCTATCGAGACGTGGATGCTCTGATTGATGTATTGGTTGCCGCGCGCCGTGCGACACTACCTTGGTGGCGGGTTGAGACATTAAAGCGTTATCAGCGCAAGCGCCACGCTGACAATTTGGTTATGCAAACAGGTATGGATCTATTTTATTTTGCCTTCAGCAACCAACATGCGCCATTAGAAATCATAAGGAATGTGGGTTTGATGGCTGCGCAACGTGGGGGATGGTTAAAACGTAAAGCCCTAAGTTATGCGTTAGGTTTATAAAAGCGATTAAACGTCAGCGAGAGTTGGCGTTTTTTTTGGCTGGGATACCTGGATTCGAACCAGGGAATGCCGGTATCAAAAACCGGTGCCTTACCGCTTGGCGATATCCCAATAGAATTTGATAGGGGGAGAGAAAAAATGAATGGCTGGGATACCTGGATTCGAACCAGGGAATGCCGGTATCAAAAACCGGTGCCTTACCGCTTGGCGATATCCCAATTGGATTCATTACAACTATTGGTATGTAAAATGGTGCGGAAGGCGAGACTTGAACTCGCACACCTTGCGGCGCCAGAACCTAAATCTGGTGCGTCTACCAATTTCGCCACTTCCGCATTAAAGATGGTGGCTACGACGGGAATCGAACCTGTGACCCCAGCATTATGAGTGCTGTGCTCTAACCAGCTGAGCTACGTAGCCTTTAATCAGTGCTATACAGTCGATGGCTGGGATACCTGGATTCGAACCAGGGAATGCCGGTATCAAAAACCGGTGCCTTACCGCTTGGCGATATCCCAATTTCGATAGTCTGTAAAACATTGATTGGCTGGGATACCTGGATTCGAACCAGGGAATGCCGGTATCAAAAACCGGTGCCTTACCGCTTGGCGATATCCCAACATGCTTCGCTTCTTAAGATAGTACAAAATGGTGCGGAAGGCGAGACTTGAACTCGCACACCTTGCGGCGCCAGAACCTAAATCTGGTGCGTCTACCAATTTCGCCACTTCCGCATTAAAGATGGTGGCTACGACGGGAATCGAACCTGTGACCCCAGCATTATGAGTGCTGTGCTCTAACCAGCTGAGCTACGTAGCCATCTTTATTCTTTTGCGCTACCTTTGTCGGCGTTGCGGGGCGCATTATGCTAATTTGCACTGACTCGGTCAACCACTTTTTTAAGCTTTTTATTAAATTAAGTTCTGTTTGGTTGCAGAATACGCAAGCTGATGGCAACTTAACCAAAATACTGAATTTATTCTGCTCTTTTCCCGAATCACAATAAAGCTAAGACGAAAAAAAACCCTCGTAACCGAGGGTTTAATGGGAGTTGGTAGGGAAACTTAGTAAGCGGATTGGTGAACACCCACTGCACGCCCTGATGGGTCATCCATTGTTTTAAATGCTTCGTCCCATTCGATGGCTTTTGCAGAAGAACAGGCAACAGAAGGGCCGCCAGGCACACATTCTGCCGCACTCGCCACAGGGAAGAGTGATTCAAAAATGTCGCGGTAAAGATACGCTTCTTTCGACACTGGGGTGTTGTAAGGGAAACGGTAGCTAGCTGTCGCCAATTGCTGATCCGTCACTTGCTGGGCGGCGACCTCTTTTAGAGAATCGATCCAGCTATAGCCGACACCATCAGAGAATTGCTCTTTCTGACGCCATGCAACGCTCTCTGGCAAGTAGCTACTAAAGCATTCACGCAAAATGTGTTTTTCCATTTTGCCGTTTTGGCCACACATCTTATCTGCAGGGTTGATACGCATTGCCACATCTAAAAACTGCTTATCTAAGAAAGGTACGCGTGCTTCGACCCCCCACGCTGACATCGCTTTGTTAGCGCGTGCGCAGTCATACATATGCAGTGCTGCAAGTTTGCGTACGTTCTCTTCATGGAACTCTTTAGCGTTAGGCGCTTTGTGGAAATAGAGGTAACCCCCAAAAATCTCGTCAGCCCCTTCGCCGGAAAGTACCATTTTAATCCCCATTGCTTTGATTTTACGAGACATCAAATACATTGGGGTTGAGGCGCGAATCGTTGTCACATCGTAGGTTTCGATGTGATAAATCACATCTTTGATGGCATCAAGGCCTTCTTGTACGGTGAAGTTAATCTCATGGTGGACGGTACCTAAGGCATCGGCGACTTCTTTCGCGGCTTTAAGATCTGGCGCACCTTTTAATCCTACGGCGAAAGAGTGCAGTTGTGGCCACCATGCATCGCTTTGATCAGCATCTTCCACGCGCTTAGCGGCGAAGCGCTTAGTAATAGCGGAAATGATTGATGAGTCCAACCCACCAGAGAGTAACACTCCATAAGGCACATCAGACATCAGGTGACTTTTTACCGACTCTTCCAAAGCATCTTTCAGTGCAGCTTTATCAGTCACAGCGTCAGCGACATTGTCGTACTCCATCCAGTCACGTTGATAGTAACGATGAATCTGATGATCTTCACTACTCATGTAGCTGCCAGGAGGGAATTCGTTGATAGTCCGACAGACTGGCACTAAGGCCTTCATTTCCGAAGCGACAAAGAGGTTACCGTGTTCATCATGGCCATAATACAGAGGAATAATCCCGATATGGTCACGTCCAATCAGCCAGCTTTGTTTGACCGTATCGTAAAGGATGAACGCAAACATACCTTGCAGGTCATCCAAGAAATCTAAGCCTTTTTCTTGGTAGAGCGCCAAAATGACTTCACAGTCAGAACCCGTTTGAAACGCGTATTTGTCTTGTAACGCACTGCGTAAGCTATGATGGTTATAAATTTCACCGTTAACGGCTAAGACATGCGTTCGATCAGCGTTATAGAGAGGTTGGGCACCATTATTTACATCGACAATCGAGAGGCGTTCATGCGCTAGAATAGCATGGTCGTCAGCAAAAATGCCTGACCAGTCCGGTCCACGATGACGCATTAATCCTGAAAGCGCTAACGCTTTCTTACGTAATTCAGTTGTCTCTGTTTGTAAATCCAGTACACCAAAAATCGAACACATATTTCTACTCCTGAACTCATCCAGTGATGATAGCTATTTTGCGTTTAAGTTATTGATTTGGGCCTTTCCCAGACACCTTGTATAAGAAAATGCGCTATTTGGGTGATTGAATGCAAGCAGTTTCACAAAAAAGAATAAAATAGATATGGCTCAAGGAGATTTATTTGATTTTATCTAATAAAAATACATTAAAATTAGATTTTATTTATTGAATGGCGTTTTTTATACAATTTTTATAAAAGAAGGCCTTTCGATTGAAAGGCCTAATAAACTTAATTTAGCTCGGCGAGATCAATACTGGCGACCGAAGGAAAAATCCAATCAGGACGGAAGGGGACATTTTCAACGTCTTGCTGTTGTGAGACACCGGAAAGTACCAGTGCAGTTTTCAAACCTGCTTGGAAGCCCGCGAGAATATCGGTGCGTAAATTATCACCAATAATGATAGTTTCTTCGGAATGCGCATGAATGCGATTCAACGCCGCACGGATAATATAAGGGCTAGGTTTACCGACATAGAATGGTGAACGCCCTGAAATTTTTTCGATACCAGCACATAGCGCTCCACAGCCTGGAACGAATCCTTTGGCATGTGTATCAGGATTCGTCGCAATAAAGCGAGCGCCGTTAGCAACGAAATAAGCGGCTTTGTGCATCATTTCCCAATTATAGGAACGAGTTTCACCGACGATCACGAAATCAGGATTAACATCAGTGATGGTAAAACCCGCTTTATACAGTTCATGAACCAGTGCACCTTCACCGATAACATAGGCTTTTTTACCGGGTTGTTGGCTGAGGAAATCGGCTGTAGCCATGGCGGAGGTATAAAACAGGGAGGCTGGAACTTCAATTCCCGCAGAGTGAAAGCGATTAGCAAGATCTTGTGCGGTCTGGGAAGGATAGTTAGTCAGTAATACTACAGGGACGTCGTTATCAATCAAGCGGTGCAAAAAAGCCCCAGCCCCTTCAACTGCTTTATTATCGTACATCAGTACGCCATCAATATCACAAATCACATTTTTAAGTGTCATATCCATCTTCCTAATAGTCCGGACTAGCTAGGGATTTTCCCCCCATCATCCAAAAGATGCTGGAGTAGTTTACCGTTTAACATAGCACGCTTTACCAATGCAAAAGCGCCGATTGCAGAACGATTACCGAGTTGGGAGCTGACGACGGGTAAATTTTCGCCAAAAGCATTAAGTGTCTGGGTATCGATACAGCGTTGTATGATAGGAAAAAGAATAGCATCTGCGGCAGTGATCTCCCCCGCGATAATCACTTTTTGGGGATTAAAGAGATTAATTGTGGAGGCAATGACTTTACCGAGGGTGAGTGCAGCATGTTTAAGTACTTCTGTCGCCAGTGGGTCGCCAAGGTTGGCGGCGCGACAGATATCGTGGATGGTACAGTTTTCTACGGTGAGATGGCTTTTATGCCCAGTTTGCAGAAGTTGTTTAACCTTTCTCTCAATAGCAGGATTCGAGACGACCGTTTCTAAACAACCGAAGTGGCCACAAGCGCATTGTTCACCAAGTGGGTCAACCTGTATATGACCAATTTCGACGGCATTACCATTACGGCCCACAAAAATATTTTCGTTAATGATTACGCCGGCACCAGCCCCGCGATGAATTCGCACCAATAATGAATCTGAACAATCGCTACCTGCGCCGAAATAGTATTCAGCAAGGGCAAGACTACGAATATCGTGTCCGACAAAACTCGCTAACGTAAAGGTTTTTTGCAGGGCTTCGACCAACGGCCACTGGTCGACCACGATATGAGGCATGTAGCGAACTTTACCATTTTCAGGGTCAACCAACCCCGGTAAAATCACTGATATGGCAATTAATTCACGAATAATACTTTTATTGTCAGCGATAAATCGCTCAATAATGGCGAACAGTTGCTGCTGTAATACTTCTTGAGTCTCTGCCTCTAGAGGATAACTCTGTTCAACGAGGATGTTACTTCCAAGATCAAATAGGGCAATGGTCGCATCTTTTCGCCCTAATCTGATGGCTACGGTATGAAAAGGGCGTGTCTCTGTAACAATAGATATGGCCCGTCTTCCTCCGGTAGAGGCTTGCTGTTCTACCTCTTTGATAAGGCCACGTTCCAATAATTGGCGGGTGATTTTGGTCACACTAGCGGGCGCCAATTGGCTTAACTCCGCGACTTGAATACGGGAAATCGGCCCATGCTGATCAATGAGGCCGTAAACTGCCGCGCCGTTGAGTTGCTTGACCAGGTCAACATTACCAATTTGTGCAGCACCGCTGTTAGGCATACCAATCATTACCTTTGATAAACTGTCTCACCATTGACGATGGTTTTAACTACTTCAAAACCGGATGTAAAAACAACGATATTGGCTATTTTACCCGCCTGTAGCGACCCTAATGTGTGATCAACGTTAATCGCTCTTGCGGGGTAGAGGCTTGCCATTCTTAATGCCTCATCAAGGGGAACGCCAAGATACTGGACGCTATTTTTAACCGCCTCAATCATAGTGAGAGCCGAACCACTTAATGTACCTTGGTCATCCACACACAAACCATCTTTATAATAAATGGTCTTACCTGCAAAGGTGAAATGGTCAATAGTCGATCCAGCAGGTGCCGTTGCATCGGTGACTAGAATTGCCTGTGCTTGTTTAAGTTTCTGTGCAGTACGTAGACTGGCGTAATGCACATGATGACCGTCGGCAATCATACCACAGTACACTGACGGGGAGTCGAATACTGCGCCTATCACTCCGGGCGCCCTACCCGCGGGGAGGGGCATCGCATTATATAAATGCGTAGCAAAAGTAATTCCCGCATCAAATCCCGCCATCGCTTGTTCATAAGTCGCGTTTGAATGACCGATAGCGACAATAATACCGGCGGCGACGAGTTGTTTAATTACTGAATGAGGGACACATTCTGGAGCAAGGGTAATTTTACTAATCGCTGCTGCATTCTCACACAGATAGTTCACCAATTCTGGGGTGGGGGAACGAATTAACGCCGCATCATGTGTGCCTTTTTTCTCTTTATTTAACCAAGGTCCCTCTAAATGTAAGCCTAGAGCTTGATTGGGATGGCGAGAAAGCCAGCAATGCAGAGTTTCCACGGCTTGCTTCATCATTTCATCACTGCTGGTGATAAGCGTGGGTAAAAAGCTAGTGCAACCTGAGGCTTCGTTAGTGCGCTGCATCTGGCTTAACGTGTCAATACTTAATGCACTCAGTTGCTCACTAAACTGCACGCCACCACAACCATTCAGTTGAAGATCGATAAATCCTGGCGCAATTAGCGCGCCAGCCACCGAGCGGCGCTCAATCGTCGAATCAAGATCGGTTATCGGGTAAATTCCGGCAATCTTCTCTCCATCAATCACCAGCGCATGATTATCAAATATTTGCGAGCCGCTGAAGATACGACCCTCGGTTAGTGCATACATTTTTTACTCCCAAGCGGATAATCTAGAGTTATCCGTTGTATCTAAACATTTTTGATATTATCGGCTTCCATCTCTTGGAAGTAATCTACCGTCTTGACTTTAAGCTCCATTGTTGCAGATTTATCACATATAATCAGTGATTTAGGATGGAGCTGTAAACAGCTGATGGTCCACATATGGTTAACATTACCTTCTACAGCCGCTTGCAGGGCAAGGGCCTTGGCACTGCCTGTCACCAAAATCATCACTTCTTGTGCGTCAAGTAACGTTCCGACGCCAACGGTTAGCGCATGCTTAGGTACGGCATTAATATCGTTATTAAAAAATCGAGAGTTAGCGAGTCGCGTTTCATGGGTCAAGGTTTTAATCCTTGTGCGCGAAGCGAGTGATGAAGCGGGTTCATTAAAAGCAATATGACCGTCATTACCGACTCCCCCCATAAAAAGGTGGATTTTACCGTAAGATTGGATCTTTTGTTCATACCGCTGACACTCTGCTTCGACATCCTCTGCATTGCCATCGAGTAAGTTAATATTCTCTTTTCGAATATTGATGTGATCAAAGAAGTTTTTATGCATAAAACTATGATAACTTTCAGGATGTTCTTGTGGTAATCCTACATATTCGTCCATATTGAACGTGACCACGTGCTCAAAGCTTACCTTTCCTGCTTGGTAGAGTGCGATTAACGCTTTATAGGTCTGTAGTGGAGTGCCCCCTGTCGGTAATCCTAAGACAAAGGGCGTCCCGGCGGTGGGTTGAAAAGCATTAATACGTTTGACGATATGATGCGCAGCCCATTGGCCAACTTGTTCCGCATAAGCGAGTGGAATCAATCGCATATTTACCTCGTTGATGCATGGAAAAAAGACTCGGTAACCGGAGAATTTCACACCCTGAAAATTGACGTACTGCCGGACGCGAGAAATGATATTTTTAATAATAAAATAAGTGGCCATTAAAGGCTACTTATATCCAGTTTTAAACATGAAATTGTTGATGGTTATCATAAAAATAGATAGTTTAATTTGCGAAGAAAATTAATTAACTCTTTAATAGGGTGTTGGTGAGTGGTGCAAAAGGGGTACGGCCATTCAGCCATTATCTTTATCATAATTCGTACGCAGCTGAGGGGTTCAAGGTGAGTTTATTAAATTATTTACAACGCGTGGGGCGGGCGCTAATGGTGCCAGTGGCGACCTTACCCGCAGCGGCAATACTAATGGGGATTGGTTATTGGATTGAACAAAGTAGTAGTCATCCCAATAATGCTATCGCTGCGCTACTCACCACATCGGGTATGGCCATTCTTGATAATATGCCAGCGCTTTTCGCAATAGGGATTGCTTATGGGATGTCCAAGGATAAAGACGGGGCGGCGGCACTGACCGGTTTTATCGGTTTTCTCGTCGTAACAAACTTATGTGCCCCGAACGCCGTGAGCTTAATCCAGCAAATACCAGTAGACCAAGTCCCCTTAGCTTTCCAGAAAATTAAAAATCCGTTTATCGGTATTCTAGTCGGTATTTGCTCAGCCGAGGTTTACAACCGTTACAGCCATGTAGAACTCCCTAAGGCACTTTCATTTTTTAGTGGTCGTCGTTTAGTACCGATCTTAGTGTCATTCTTAATGATCGTGGTGGCCTTCATTTTAATGTATATCTGGCCGTTAGTATTCAATGCCTTAGTCGAATTTGGTATTCACATCCAGAAAATGGGTGCACTCGGGGCGGGGATTTATGCCTTTTTTAACCGTATCTTAATTGCGGTAGGCCTCCATCACGCACTGAATGCCGTATTCTGGTTTGATGTTGCAGGCATAAATGATATTCCTAACTTCTTGGGAGGAGCGAAATCTATCGCTCAAGGAACCGGAGTTGTTGGGATAACGGGTCGTTACCAAGCAGGATTCTTCCCCGTAATGATGTTTGGCTTACCGGGCGCTGCCTTAGCGATTTGGCAATGTGCCCGCCCTGAAAACCGCGCCAAAGTAGGTAGTATAATGCTTGCTGCTGCATTTGCTGCGTTCTTCACAGGTATTACCGAACCGCTTGAATTTTCATTCATGTTCGTTGCGCCCGTTTTATTTGTTATTCACGCCGTCTTAACGGGGATCTCGGTCTTTATCGCGGCGTCAATGCATTGGATTTCTGGCTTCGGTTTTAGTGCGGGGTTAGTCGATATGATTCTCTCTTCTCGTAACCCGCTGGCTACCCATTGGTATATGCTGATTCCGCAAGGCTTGGCTTTCTTCGTTATCTACTACGTGGTATTCCGCTTCACTATCCTTAAGTTTGATCTTAAAACGCCGGGGCGAGAAACCGAAGCAGACATGGGTGAAATGGAAGGGGGTGAGGAGAGTATTAGCCAAGGCGAGGAAGGGGAGTCACGTAACGAATCGCTTGCGCGTCGCTACATTGCTGCGGTGGGTGGCTCAAGTAACCTGACAAACATTGATGCCTGCATTACGCGTTTACGTCTTTCAGTGGTTGATACCGACAAAGTGAATGATGCTTTGGCAAAAAAACTAGGGGCTTCGGGCGTTTTGCACCTTAACAAACAGAGTGTACAAATTGTCGTGGGGACCCAAGCGGAAGCTATTGCTGACGCGATGAAAGCGGTGAGTAAAAAAGGCCCAATTGGCGCGGTTTTACCGACGCAAACCGTTTCATCTAAGGTCGAAGAAGTTGTCGTGCCTGAAATGACAATCAACTCTCAGCTGCCAGCGCTAGCGACCTTAGTTGCCCCAGTTAGCGGTGAGATCGTCATGCTGGAACAGGTTCCTGATGCCGCTTTCTCATCCAAAGCGGTTGGTGACGGCGTCGCGATTAATCCAACGGATGAGCTGGTGGTGGCCCCCTTATCAGGAACCATTGTTAAAATTTTTGCCACAAATCACGCCTTTTGTCTCGAGTCAGAGGAAGGAATAGAAATCATCGTACATATGGGAATAGATACGGTAGCTCTTAAGGGAAAAGGATTTGAGCGGTTAGTGGAAGAGGGCGCTGAAGTCGTGCAAGGTCAACCGATTTTAAAAATGGACCTCGCTTTTCTCACTGAGCACGCTCCTTCAATGATTAGTCCAATTGTGGTCAGTAATAGCGAAGACTATGCTCACCTTACGTTAAAAGCAGAAAAACAGGTAGTCGCTGGACAAACGCCCTTGTTAGCGATTACAAAATAGCCGCTTAACGGTGAATGGCTAAAAGGCAGGGGATAATCCTGCCTTTTTTATCGCTGTTTATTAACTAACGGTTGTTTATCGGTCTAGCTTTATGGATCATAAGGTATAACAGTTAATACTAAGTACCGTTCACCGTAATTGAGGGATTTAAGATGAGTGAGGCTGAAGCCCGCCCAACCAACTTTATTCGTCAGATCATTGATGAAGATCTGGCGAGTGGCAAACATAACCAAGTTCATACTCGTTTTCCCCCTGAACCTAATGGTTATCTCCATATCGGCCATGCGAAGTCTATTTGCTTAAATTTCGGTATCGCTCAGGATTATCAAGGGCAGTGTAATTTACGCTTCGATGATACCAATCCAGTTAAAGAAGATGTGGAATTTATCGAGTCGATCAAGCGTGACGTCGAGTGGCTTGGATTTACCTGGCAGGGTGAACCTCGCTATTCCTCAGACTATTTCGATCGTTTGTATGGCTACGCGGTAGAGCTCATCAATAAAGGATTAGCTTATGTGGATGAGCTAACCCCTGAGCAAATTCGTGAATATCGCGGGTCATTGACCTCGCCAGGTAAAAATAGTCCTTACCGCGAGCGTAGTATCGAAGAAAACTTAGCACTCTTTGAAAAAATGCGTGCGGGTGATTTCGCTGAAGGGACGGCTTGTCTTCGCGCTAAAATCGATATGGCCTCTAACTTTATTGTGATGCGGGATCCAGTACTGTATCGAATCAAATTTGCTGAGCACCACCAAACCGGTAATAAGTGGTGTATCTACCCGATGTATGACTTTACTCATTGCATTTCAGATGCGATTGAAGGCATTACACACTCGCTTTGTACACTTGAATTCCAAGACAACCGTCGTCTTTATGATTGGGTGTTGGATAACATCACTATCGAAGCTCGCCCACGCCAATACGAATTTTCGCGCCTTAATTTGGAATATGCGGTGATGTCTAAGCGTAAGCTGACGCAACTGGTTTCCGAAAAAGTGGTTGAGGGCTGGGACGATCCTCGTATGTTAACGGTTTCTGGTTTACGTCGTCGCGGTTACACAGCTGCATCACTACGCGAATTTTGTAAGCGTATCGGTGTGACGAAACAAGATAACATCGTCGAAATGGCTTCTTTAGAATCTTGTATTCGTGATGACTTAAATGAAAATGCGCCGCGAGCGATGGCGGTATTAGATCCGGTAAAAATGGTCATTGATAATTTACCTGAAGATTTTCAACAGACATTGACTGTTTCTGAGCACCCGAACCGTAACGATATGGGGTCACGTGAGGTCACCTTCAGTCGCGAAATTTGGATCGATCGTGCAGATTTCCGTGAAGAAGCAAACAAACACTACAAACGTCTGGTCTTGGGCAAAGAAGTTCGCCTGCGTAATGCTTATGTGGTGAAGGCCGAGCGTATCGAAAAAGATGAGCAAGGTGAAATCACGGCGATTCACTGTACCTGCGATCTCGAGACGTTAGGTAAAGACCCAGCAGATGGACGCAAAGTTAAAGGCGTTATTCATTGGGTATCAGCCGTGACCGGATTACCGGCAGAATTTAGATTATACGACCGTTTATTTAGCGTACCGAATCCTGCGGCGGAAGACGATTTCCTCACGGCGATCAATCCAGAATCATTAGCAATTCGTCAGGGGTTTGTCGAGCAAAGTCTCGCGACAGCTCAAGCGAGTAAACCTTATCAGTTTGAGCGTGAAGGCTACTTCTGCGCTGACAGTAAGTATTCAACGGCTGATAATTTAGTTTTTAATCGCACTGTTGGATTACGCGATACTTGGCAGAAGACTGCTTAATCTGCCCACGCAGTAAGACACTTATTATTGGTGTCTTACTGCAATATCCTGCCTTTTCTCTCCCCATTTAGTCATTTTGTCCTCGTTCTTTTTTTCATTATTTTTCGATTTTTAATCTTATCTTAATCATCCGCGAGTAAAAGAGGATGTTGAGCTATGGTTTAAGCGTTCATTGCTACAAAGCAATGAGCAGAAATGATTGCGCGCCAATAAGCGTTCAGTGGGACGAATGAATGATGATAAAGACTGTATTAGCTGGATTTGAAAAACTAAGTCGTTTTAAAGATTTCTACTTCGGTATGAAGCCAGAAACCCTGCAGTTTTATCAGTTGGGTGAAGGCTATTTAACCTTGTTTTCCCATCTCTATCGTCAGACGGCGAATAGCCATTATTTGCATAGACCAGCTAGTGACCCTCTCGTCCACTCGACTTTATTGTTAAGTGCTAGACGTCTTAACCATAATGCACAAAAGGGGCAGCATGCGTTAGCGCAGCATAATCTGTCGGAAGTCTTAACCGCGATAGGGCGACAAATCATGCTAGCCACTGCAACAATCGCTTCAAGCGAAAAAGGTCTTTATTTAGCCGCGACACTCTATAATAAGGCGGAAAGTTTCGATAGATATCGTGCTTTTGTCGAGAGCGACCGCTCATTATCTGCTGGCATAGACACTTGGTTCGAAGAAGCTATCGCCCTGACAGCCTTACTTGCGACAAGTGAGCATGAAGAAGAAAGTCGAGTACCGATAAGACAAAAGTTTAGCGATTACCAACGCTATCGCCTGGTAATGAATAGGCTGTATGTATTAGTGAATCAAGGGCTTTATCTGTTGAATCGAGCTTCTGTCGATATTATGCCTTTTATTGCCACGCTACATCAAAGCCATCTTAGCGAGCGCTGGAATCTGACCCAACAACAGAAACTAAATTATTTCACACAGCAGCAGCGGGATATCCGTGAGGTTATCTTTATGGAGGCGAATGAAGGGGCGGAGCTTTGTTACCATTTAGAGAGTGGCCAACTTATCGAGCCACCGACGATGATGAAAGCCGATATCAGTCAAGCCGTACACGTTTTTGCCCATCAACTTCGTTCGACAGCTTCAGCTCATTCTCGACGGGAAAGTGTTAGAAAGAGGGGGCAGCTTAGAGGGATCAGCAGCCCCGTGACAGTATTGAAATAAGCGATAGATATAAAAAAACCCACGCCAGCGTGGGTCTTTTTTACAGATTAACTTAACGCTCTTCATGTAGCGTATCGTCTTTTCGACAATCGCCATCGGTGCAGTGACCGTAAAGATATAAGCTATGGTTAGTTAATTTAATACCAAAGCGCTTCGCGATATCGCGTTGACGAGTCTCAATAAATTCGTCTGAAAACTCAATGACACGACCACAGTCTAAGCAGATCAAATGATCGTGATGCTGCTGCTGGGTCAATTCGAAAACTGATTTTCCACCTTCGAAATTGTGGCGGGTAACGATGCCTGCATCATCAAATTGGTTAAGGACGCGATAAACGGTCGCTAAACCAATTTCTTCACCCATATCAATAAGCCGCTTATACAAATCTTCCGCACTGACGTGGTGACATTCTGGTTCTTGAAGCACTTCCAAAATTTTTAATCTTGGTAGCGTGACCTTCAGACCAGCTTTTTTCAGTGCAGAGTTGTTATCAGTCATGCAGTATTGTCCTGTTGCTTTATTAAAAGGGGCATTGAGCAGCCCCTCTTATATTTAAATTCGCCTATTACAGTAACACAATTGGTAGAAAAACCCCATCAAGCATTAAGGATTTCTTTTAGCTGCATCTCATCTGAAATCTGCTGCACCCAGCTTGTTACACGTTCATTCGTGAGTTCGGGTTGACGATCTTCATCGATAGCCAAGCCTAAGAAGTGTTTATCGTCGGCGAGTCCTTTCGACTCTTCGAAATGATAGCCTTCAGTTGGCCAGTGCCCAACAATGACCGCACCTTTAGGTTCAATAATATCTCGAATTGTTCCTAAGGCATCACAAAAGTATTCAGAATAATCTTCTTGGTCGCCGCAACCAAATAGTGCAACTAATTTGCCGGAAAAATCAATTTCTTCTAACGTTGGGAAGAAATCATCCCAATCACATTGGGCTTCACCGTAATACCAAGTAGGGATACCTAGCAGCATTATATCATAAGCTTCAAGATCCTCTTTGGCACATTTTGCAATATCGTGAACGTCCGCAACCTCTTTTCCAAGCTGCTTCTGAATCATTTTTGAGATATTTTCAGTATTGCCGGTATCACTACCGAAAAAGATGCCTACGATTGCCATGGGGAGGTTTACCTCTTGAATCTATGTTCTAAATAGGGTGGATAATTATTGCGACGATGATAACAGACCTGAAAATCTTGCGGAACTTGTAAAGTCTACAGATTTATCCGTGAGTGCGAATTAGCTGCGGCTGAGCGCGAGTTGAGAAGCGATCATTGTCTCGATTAATTCACTACGGCTCATATTATGTTGGTCTGCTAGCGTGTTCAGTGCTTCAACAATTTCACTGGGCATTTTCAGTTCAACGCGCTGTAAGCCCTTGTCTTTATCTCGTCTTAACTGATTACGCTTATTAATACGCAACTGCTCATCGCGTGTCAAAGGACTTGTCTTAGGGCGGCCAGGCCGGCGCTCTTCTGCAAACAAGTCTAGGGTTGTTCGATCAGTGTGTTCTTTTGCCATGATGAGAAAATAAGTACCTGCAGAACGTCTTAGAGTTAAGCCTTTGCTGCATCATGAAGTTGCGTAGATGCCTGCTAAAAATGAGCGCGCAATAATACTCTACCGCACCGCACAGCGCTATAGAAAATCGTGGTGGAACGTTTTTTTATCTGGGTATGGATAAAAAACGTTGCACTGCACGTTGTACTGCTTGGGGTTTTTCAGCATGAACCCAATGTCCCGCGCCTGAAATAACGTAAGCCTTGGCTTGGGGAAACTGCTTGATCAGCGGTACTTGGTAACACTCATCGAGGTAATTAGAATTTTTACCACGAATAAAAAGTACCGGCCTGTTCCACGAAGGGAGTGTTTTCCAATCGGAAATGGTGGAATAGTTATCCCACAGTGCAGGGATATTGAAACGCCACTCACCGTGGTGAAATGATTTTAGAAGAAACTGAATGACTTCTGGTTCAAAAAGGGTACGTTCCATTATGTTTTTTGCTTCCGGTCGTTCCGTTGCTCTAGCTTGAGTCACAGCATTCATCGCAGCAAACATAGCGTCGTGACGCCGGGTCGGGTAGTTGACGGGAGCGATATCAATAATGACAAGTTGCTTAATACGTAAAGGAGAGAGTGCAGTCATTGCCATCGCAATTTTTCCCCCCATTGAGTGCCCAATAACAATAACCTCTTTAAGCTGATGCGAGTCGAGCGTATCAAACATATCTTGGGCCATTGACGCATAATCCATCTGTTCGCTTCGCGGCGATAATCCATGATTACGGACATCCACCTGCAACACTGTATGGGTTTGTCGAAGTTCACGCGCTAAGATCCCGAGATTATCTAAACTTCCAAATAAGCCATGAATAAGAAGGATTGCAGGATGATGAGCAGCGAATTGCGCAGAATGCAGGCGGTTATTTAAAATCATCGTTAAAGATCTTACTGTTAATAGGGTAAGTTAAGGTATCATGAAATTGACCTTTACGCTTATTTGACCAAAGCTTAAGGCATTATCTGAGTTTTGACGAAGAATAGTTAAAAACTGTTGGTCAATATCAGTTTAAATTTATAATCACATTGACTTAATGCTTCTCTCATTCGAATAGCTTGAGTCTCAAATTTTTTTGCACGGACTACAATGAAAACGATTGAAATAGATGACGACCTTTATCGCTTTATCGCCAGCCATACTCAGCATATTGGTGAAAGCGCGTCTGAGATTTTACGCAGAATGTTAAAAGTCACTGACCAAGCATTGCAGGAAGCAGATTCCGCAGTTATTGCATCGGGGGACTTAGCTAAGGCGAAAGCGTCAATTGATAAGAAGCCTGTCGATCGTGTTCGTGCCGTGCGAGAGCTATTGCTTTCCGATGAGTATGCTGAGCAAAAGCGTGCGGTTAATCGGTTTATGTTAATCCTTTCCACTCTTTATCAGCTGGACGCCGAAGCGTTTGCTCAAGCGACCCAATCCATGCAAGGGCGGACGCGTCTCTATTTTGCAGGCGACGAATTAACGTTATTACAAAGTGGTAACCATACCAAGCCTAAGCATATTTCTGGCACGCCTTATTGGGTTATCACCAATACCAATACTGGACGAAAGTGCAGTATGGTTGAACATATTATGCAAACAATGAAGTTACCGCAGGAACTGACAGATAAGGTTTGCGGAACGCTCTAATAAAATAATTGTACCGGAGAAGGACTCATGGCAACTCACCCTAGAGCAGGGCAACCCGCTGGGCAACACGATCTGATTAACGTGGCGCAATTAACAGCCCAATATTATGTATTGGCGCCAGATTTATCTAACACGGAGCATGCGGTAAAGTTTGGCACCTCCGGGCATCGCGGTAGCGCGGTTCGTCAAAGCTTCAACGAAACTCATATCTTGGCGATCGCGCAAGCTATTGCTGAAGAGCGCAAAAAGCAGGGGATTACCGGTCCTTGCTACGTCGGTAAAGATACCCACGCGTTGTCAGAGCCGGCCATGATTTCGGTGCTTGAAGTCCTTCTCGCAAATGGTGTTGAAGTCATCATTCAGAGTGATAATGGTTATACGCCAACGCCTGCTATTTCTAATGCTATCTTAGAACACAATAAACACTCAGGCCCTCAAGCGGACGGGATCGTGATTACTCCTTCACATAACCCGCCTGAAGACGGTGGTATTAAATATAATCCCCCTAACGGTGGACCGGCGGATACCAATATTACTAAAGTTGTTGAGGACCGTGCTAATGCCTTGATCCAAGGTGGATTAAAGGGAGTTAAGCGCCTCTCTGTAGCAGACGTGAATGCTAGCCCTCTTTTAAAACAGTGTGATTTGATCCAACCTTATGTGGAAGGTCTTGCCGAGGTGATTGATTTTGCAGCTATTAAGAAAGCAGGCTTACACCTGGGTGTTGATCCTCTCGGTGGCAGTGGTATTGAGTATTGGAAACGTATTGCCGAGCATTATCAGCTCGACATTACTCTAGTCAATGATCATGTGGATCAGACCTTCCGCTTTATGCACCTTGATAAAGATGGCGCAGTGCGCATGGACTGTTCGTCAGAATCTGCCATGGCGGGATTGCTAGCTTACCGCGAGCAATTCGATCTGGCGTTTGGTAACGATCCCGATTACGATCGTCACGGTATTGTTACACCTGCGGGGCTGATGAATCCTAATCATTACTTGGCTGTCGCGATTAACTATCTATTTCAACATCGTCCACAATGGGGCCAAGATGTTGCTGTGGGTAAAACATTAGTATCCAGTGCGATGATTGACCGAGTGGTGAAGAATATTGGTCGTAAACTGATTGAAGTCCCCGTGGGCTTCAAATGGTTCGTGGACGGTCTTTATGAAGGTTCGCTCGGTTTTGGTGGTGAAGAGAGCGCGGGCGCCTCGTTCTTACGTTTTGATGGGACAGCTTGGTCTACGGATAAAGATGGCATCATCATGTGTTTACTGGCGGCTGAAATTACCGCGGTTACCGGTAAGAACCCTCAGCAACACTACGATGAACTGGCTGAACAATTTGGTTCTCCAAGTTATAACCGCTTGCAAGCCTCTGCGAGCTCAGCTCAGAAAAATGCACTTTCTAAACTCTCCCCAGAGATGGTGAGCGCGGATACCTTAGCGGGGGATCCCATCATTGCTCGTCTTACCCGTGCACCGGGTAATGATGCTCCAATCGGTGGCCTGAAAGTGATGACTGAGAACGGTTGGTTTGCGGCGCGCCCTTCTGGAACAGAAGATGCTTACAAGATCTATTGTGAAAGCTTCCTCGGAGCAGAACATCGTCAGCGCATTGAGAAAGAAGCTGTAGAGATAGTCAGTGAAGTGCTGAAAAACGCATAATGATAGTTTGATGATCAGGGCGCCTTAATGGCGCCTTTTTCATTTGTTGGCTACACTTTCGGGATAGTAATTACTGCTTAAGGGCAAACCTTTGGCCTGTTGATTGAAAAGGATGACAATGAATGAAGCTTACACTTGCCAGGTTTTACTGGCCTGCCGATGCTATAGTCGATCCCCTTAATTTTCCTTCTGCTTTTCAGAGTGAAGCTGGGACAGTGAACGTATCTATCGTTGATGTTCCTTTAACCCATAAAAGTATCGATGAACTTCTCACGCCACCGTTTCACTTAGAAAAATGGTTTCAAGGACAAGGATTATTTTTGGATACGCTCTGCGGAGTAGTTATTGATAACTATTACCCAGCAGACCATCCCGATAGCTCTAAAATTAGAAGGGTCTTCAGTTTACTGGCTGAAGAACTCGATGTCGTGCCTGTGATCAATAAGAATGATTTAGCAGATATTGCACAATGGAATCATTTTATAGAGCAGGTAAGTATTTTACATGAATATAATCAGTTGCTTAGCGATGCTTTATCGACGCATAAGCTTATCGAGTTTCATACGCGCTATAAAATGCAATTCTTGGCTCACTCTCAGCCCGCTTATCGGCAGCTCGGCCCCCTCATCGCTAACATTAAGCATGAACCTTCTTTATATGAATTTGCACACCAATACCGTCAGCATTTTATGCGGCTGCTACGCTATGCTGCTACGGTACAAAATCATACAAATGTTGTAATGCATTTGCAGGGGTATTTTCGTAAGAAAGTTGATGACGAGGCTCGACAACAACTTACCGCACTCATCCATCAATATCGTTTGGGCGAGGTCTCCTTGAGTGAGGTAAAGACAACGTTACGCACTATGCAAGCTGCCGCCCCCCATGGCTGGCTTGCTCAGCAACGGTATCTTTACCCTTGGTTCATTGAATACGATCTATAGGCTAAATAATATGTCGCAGCAACACCTAGTTTGGTTTCGTCACGATTTACGTTTAAGAGATAATCCTGCGCTTTCCGCCGCCTGTATGGATAATGAGGCAGAAGTCATTGCGCTTTGGTGTGTCACACCGGAACAATGGAAGCACCACAATGTCTCCGCTCGGCAGCTTAACTATCAATACGATGCACTCGTGATACTCCAGCAGGACTTGCAAGAGAGGGGGATCCCGCTGTTAATTATTAATTCGCCGGACTATCAAACGCTTGAAAAAGATTTCATGCAATTATGTGAAAAACATAAAATTGATAGGGTGTTCTATAACTATCAATACGAAGTCAATGAGCGTAACCGCGATAAAAAAATTGAAGCGCTCTGTCACCAACAGGATATAGTCTGCCAAGGATTTACTGACTCGACGCTTTTTTCCCCCGGCTCTGTCCTGACAGGACAAGGGAAGATGTATCATGTATTTACGCCATTTTCTCGCGCGGTACTGAAAAAACTGAGTACCGATGAGATTGAGTGCAGCACTCTACCTCATCAACGTAAATACCCGTCAGCCGTAAAGAGCTCAAAATTACCCGATTTTTCAACCAAAGCCGGTGAATATGACGCAAAAAGATTTCCCGTAGGTCACGACGCCGCATTAACAAGATTACGTGAGTTCTCGAAAAATAAGGTTGATGACTACGCTAAGCAGCGTGATCTGCCTGCTGAGGATGATACGAGCCGTTTATCAGCAGCCTTAGCCATCGGGCTACTTTCCGCTAAACAGTGTGTAAAACGTATTCTTGAAGATCACCCCAACGCCTTAGAACAGAGCGGTGGGGCGGCGACATGGTTGAATGAATTAATTTGGCGAGATTTCTATCGTCATCTATTAGTTGCTGAACCGCAATTATGTCGTTATCAACCTTTTCAAACCTGGACTGACCATATCGAGTGGAAGAATAATAAAAACCATTTTAATGCATGGTGCAAAGGTGAGACAGGTTTCCCCATTGTTGATGCAGGAATGCGCCAACTGAATAAAACGGGTTGGATGCACAATCGTTTAAGGATGGTCTGTGCGAGCTTTCTAGTAAAAGATTTATTAATTGATTGGCGGTGGGGAGAGCAATATTTCTCCGAACAGCTTATTGACGGTGACTTAGCGGCCAACAATGGTGGCTGGCAATGGGCTGCTTCGACGGGTACAGATGCGGCGCCCTATTTTAGAATTTTTAATCCGACTCGCCAAGGTGAGCGCTTCGATCCTGAAGGTGCGTTTATTCGTCAATGGCTGCCTGAGTTGAAAGAGGTACCTGAAAAAAATATCCATGAACCTTGGCTATGGGCGGATAAACAGAATAAGAAACTTGATTACTCACGACCAATTGTGGAACATCGCCAGGCTCGGGAAGCGACCTTGCAAGCATTCGAGCAGGCGCGAAAATATCGATAATCGTTAGAGTTAGGAATACGTATGAAAAACACGCTCTTAGAACAGCACATTGACCGTTATCTTAATAGCGCCCAGTTTAAGGACTATGCGCCCAATGGCTTACAAGTTGAGGGACGTGAGACAGTACAAAAAATTGTGACCGGTGTGACGGCTTGCCAAGCATTACTGGACCGAGCGGTGGAATTGGAAGCCGATGCCATTATTGTCCACCATGGCTACTTTTGGAAAAATGAGCCTGTAGTAATCAAAAATATGAAACGTCAACGGCTGAAGACGCTGTTAACCAATGATATTAATCTTTATGGCTGGCATTTACCTTTAGATGCTCACCCAGAAGTCGGGAATAATGTGCAGCTAGCAAAACTCTTGGGTATCACGGTTAGTGGTGAAATCGACACTTACCTACTTGAGGGTCACGTTGAGCAGCCTATTAGTGCACAACAGTTCTCGCAACGAATAGCTGAGCGTTTACAACGTCAGCCTCTCTATTGTGGCCCCGACGAGAAAGGAATGATTAGCCGGATTGCTTGGTGTACAGGCGGGGCGCCAGATTTTATTGAACAAGCCGCTGATGCGGGCGTTGATGCGTTTATTACCGGTGAAGTGTCAGAAAGAACAACACATATCGCTCGTGAACGAGGCATACACTTCTTTAGCGCTGGGCACCACGCCACCGAGCGAGGAGGGATAAAGGCCTTAGGTGAATGGTTAACGCGCACTCATGGTCTTGAGGTTACGTTTGTCGATATTGATAATCCAGTCTAAGTTAAGGTACTAACTAGCCTGTAAAAATAGGGTTTTATTCCTTACTCCTGTATCGAATTGCTGATAAGGTAATCTCACCTTTCATATACCTACTGTCGATATCATTAGGGGGTGAGCTTTGTCAGAGATGCGATTTTATATGTTGGGCGAAAGAGCCTTGGTCATTGAATCACGTCCTCCAGTATCGTTTCTACTTCAACAGCGTATTTGGGGATTAGCTCAGCAGCTCAGCCATGAACCGGCAGTGGCAGAAGTTGTCCCCGGAATGAATAATCTCACTCTGCATTTGCATGCTATCCCTTCCTCGAAAGAGGAGGCGATAGCTCAGCTTAAACAGTGGTGGAAAGCCGCAGCCTCTTTTACCCCTGACTCAAGAAGTATTGATATCCCAGTAATTTACGGTAAATCATCGGGCCCTGATTTACTCTCATTGGCTGAGACAGTTGGCCTGACGCCTAAACAAGTGGTTGAGGCGCACTGCGCTGAACGCTATACCGTATTTTTCATTGGCTTCCAACCTGGTTTTCCCTATCTTTCAGGATTGTCACCGCGTTTAGCCTGTCCGCGTCATCAAACGCCACGTCTTTCTGTACCCGCTGGCAGCGTAGGTATTGCAGGGAACCAAACGGGTATTTATCCACTGACCTCTCCCGGAGGTTGGCAGATCATCGGCCAGACCTCATCTCAATTATTCGATGAGAAACGTGAAGCGCCATTTTTGTTGCGCCCCGGTGATACGGTACGTTTTATTCCTCATAAGGATGGACTATGCTGACGGTCATTAAAGCGGGTTTTGCTACCTCCCTACAAGATGGGGGACGCTTCGGGTTAGCTCAGTATGGTGTGGGGCGTGGCGGAGCACTAGATCGTCCTGCCATGCAAACCGCAAATATGCTGGTGGGTAATGATAAAAATCGAGTAGTGGTAGAGATAACGCAAGGTAATGCACAATTTCGTTTCGAACAATCCTGTTGGTTCTCGTTAACTGGGGCTGATTGCCAAAGTCTATTAACAGAAAAGCCTGTGGCGACAGGCTGGCGGTATTTCGCTAAGGCTGGGCAAATTTTGCAATTACGATCTCCTCTAAGAGGGATGCGTAGCTATCTTGCTGTTAGCGGCGGTTTCGAAGTGCCTACAGTGATGGGATCGCAAAGTACTGATCTCACGGCTAAGTTCGGGGGCTTTGATGGCCGCTTTTTACTAAATGGTGATCGCTTACCCTTAGGCCCAGCTTCACGACAGTTTGAGCGTTCGGTAGGAGTGAGACAAATACTGTGGGGTAACCGAGTACGAGTGATACCCGGCCCTGAATTTAAGCAGTTCACCACAGAATCTCAGCAAGCATTTTGGCGAACAGGTTGGACTGTCACCTCTCAAAGTAATCGGATGGGACATCGATTAGAGGGGAGAGTATTAAAATTTGCGCATCGGGAAGAGTTACTTTCTCACGGTGTTTTACCGGGAACTATTCAAGTCCCTCCTAGTGGTCAGCCTGTTGTGTTATTAGCCGATGCGCAAACCACTGGAGGTTACGCGCGGATAGGGCAAGTCATCGAGTGTGACCTTTATCACTTGGCACAATTGCGCCCTCGAGAGCCACTACATTTTATCTATTGTACGTTAGCGCAAGCGCGCGAAGCGACCCTCGCTCAGCAGCAGGTATTGAACATGATCGAATGGGGGTTGACTCGACGGCCATGATAATAACGGCTTTACGTAAAAATTTTTTACGTTTTTTTAGCGCGAATATTCACCACTCACAAACTCGAGGCTGTTTATGTTGGCGCAGATTGACTACACTCATTTAAACACTTTAGAAAAACCGATCCAAAAAGGTACCGGTTCCATTCTTAAATTGACAAGGAGTTTCACGTGGCAAAAAACATCAACTTCCTGAGCGATCTAACGGGGTCTTTTTCTTCACCCTGTAGCGAAAACCCGACCGTCCGCATGATCGAGGCGAGTTATCAGAAAGAAGGGATGAATGCACGTTTCATTACCTGTGAAGTCGGCCCTGAGAAGCTAGAGCAATCCATCAAAGGCGCGATAGCCATGGGGTGGAAGGGTTTTAGTTGTTCGTTGCCTAATAAACAAGAAGTGATTCAATATCTTGATGAGCTCGATACCTCGGCCAAAGTCATTGGTGCCGTTAACTGCGTTGTCATCAAAGAGGGCAAGCTTATCGGCTATAATACTGACGGCCAAGGGTTTATCGAAGCACTGAGTGAAATCACGTCAGTCAAAGGAAAACATATCACGCTTCTTGGTGCGGGCGGTGCAGCACGTGCCATTGCCGTTGAAGCAGCCTTAGCTGGGGCAAAACACATCACGCTCATCAATCGTAACGAAGAACGGGGTCAAGATTTAGTTAAGCTTATCGAAGAGAATACCAAAGCTAAGGCTTCTTTTAAAAAATGGACTAAACAAGTGGCTATCGATAACCAAACCGAGATTCTGGTTAATGCTACGTCAATCGGTCTGAACGATGCGGAAGCTATCCCTGATATCGATCTTGCTTCGATTCAGAAAGAGATGATTGTGGCTGATGTTATCCCTAATCCTCCAGAAACCAAGTTATTGCGCGAGGCGGCTAACAAAGGATGTACCACTTTGAATGGCTTGAATATGCTGGTCAACCAAGGTGCGCAGAACGTTTATAACTGGTTCGGTAAAAAAGTCGATCGTGCGCCGATGAAGTCATCGTTAGAAGAGATATTTGACGCGAAGTAATTTTTAAAAAGGAGAGCAAAGCTCTCCTTTTTTATGAGTAAGAATATTAGCGTTTAGACTCGAACTTACGTTCTGTGTATCCGGTATAAAGCTGGCGTGGACGAGCGATCTTCATTCCTTCTTCGTGCATCTCAATCCAGTGAGAGATCCAACCAACGGTACGTGCCATAGCAAAAATGACGGTAAACATCGACGTAGGGATACCCATCGCTTTTAAAATCAAGCCAGAATAGAAGTCAACATTTGGATAGAGCTTGCGTTCGATGAAGTAGGGATCGTTTAATGCGATGTGTTCGAGTTGCATAGCAACTTCGAGCAAATCATCTTTCATTCCTAATTCTTCTAAGACTTCATGACAAGTCTCACGCATTACCGTAGCTCGTGGATCATAATTTTTATAAACCCGATGACCAAAGCCCATCAGACGGAAAGAGTCATTTTTATCTTTAGCTCTACGCACGAATTCAGGAATATGTTCGACGCTGCTTATCTCTTCGAGCATATGTAAGGTTGCTTCGTTCGCACCACCGTGTGCAGGTCCCCATAATGAAGCAATACCCGCTGCAATACAGGCGAAAGGGTTTGCTCCTGAAGAGCCAGCGGTTCTGACTGTCGAGGTTGAGGCATTTTGTTCGTGGTCAGCATGCAGAATTAGAATACGGTCCATCGCACGTTCAAGGACTGGATTGATTTTGTATTCTTCACAGGGTGTGGCAAACATCATATGCAAGAAATTACCGGCATAAGAGAGGTCGTTTCGAGGGTAAACAAAGGGTTGGCCAATGGAGTACTTATAACACATCGCCGCTACAGTAGGCATTTTTGAGAGTAGGCGGAAAGCGGCAACTTCACGATGGCGAGGATTGTTAACGTCCATTGAGTCATGGTAGAAGGCCGCGAGGGCGCCTGTAACGCCACACATTACCGCCATAGGATGCGAATCACGACGAAATCCATGGAATAGGCGAGTGATTTGCTCATGGATCATGGTATGGCGAGTGACTTGCGTTTTAAACTGTTGATACTGTTCAGCGGTTGGGACTTCACCGTTTAGAAGAATGTAGCAGACTTCTAGATAATCGGATTTCGTGGCTAATTCAGCAATTGGAAATCCGCGATGCAGAAGAATACCTTCCTCACCATCAATATAAGTAATTTTGGATTCGCAAGATGCCGTTGAAGTGAAGCCTGGGTCAAAAGTAAAAACACCGTGAGCTCCCAACGTACGTACATCGACTACATCTTGGCCTAATGTTCCTTTAAGTACATTCAGGTCGACGGCTGACTCATTTGAGTCGAGCGTAAGTGTCACCTTTTTATCTGTCATTTACTGCCTCCAAAAAGAACGATTGGAACGATATCCAAATATTGATTCGTGAATTTGTTAAAATTATGTCACCAATTTATATCAAAACTGAGTCAAGCAGTATAGCGCTCATCCACTGTAATACGCTGGATAATTCGAGGATAGAATAAGTGAACTATAGGATGCCTTTGTTTTAAAATAATTTTAGCCACTATGTGACATCATAATTCTTTCGTAAAAAAAATAAATTTAGTCCTTGAAGAGCTTATTGCATAACCTATAGTTATATGTTTAGCATTAATCTATAACATTTGGTGTTTTTAGCCTTTATTGTGACTAAATGTAAAATAAAGCCTTTATTTGCATCAAATCAGTGGATTAGCGTTAGATAAATATCGGTAATAGTGAGTTAGATCACTGATTTGTTTTAATTTACACAAAGAAATTGTAGAGTAATTGTAATAAGATTGTGATATCTCTATAATCCCTACTAGGTCTCCGGATTTACCTGTTTCAGGAGGCACCCAGCGTTTTTTTTCGTCTAACACTGGATGTGACTGTTCTGTGAGTGAGCTTCACCAGAAGTTGGCAAGCAGCAGGGCCGGAGGAGACATAATAAAAAAGAGCTGTGTGGGCAAAACCGTGAATAAACAAAGACCTGTCAACTTGGATCTCTCGACGATCCGGTTTCCCGTTACTGCAATAGCATCCATTCTCCACCGTGTCTCTGGCGTGATTACCTTTATCGCGTTGGGAATTCTACTGTGGCTGCTAGGGCTCTCTCTCTCATCTCCAGAAGGTTTCAATCAAGCTGCAGCCATCATGGGAAGTTTCTTCGTGAAATTCATCCTGTGGGCAATCTTGACTGCGCTGGCTTACCACATTGTCGGCGGAATCCGCCATCTGCTTGCAGATTTTGGCTTTATGGAAGAAACCATGGTGGCAGGTAAACGGAGTGCGGTAGCCTCCTTTGTTATCGCCGCCATTCTGTCGATTTTAGCGGGGGTTCTCGTATGGTAAACAATGTTTCCGCACTAGGAAGAAATGGAGTACATGATTGGCTATTGCTGCGTGCCGCCGCGATACTGATTGCACTCTATGTTGTGTATATTCTGGGCTTTTTTGTTGTTAGTGGCCCACTTACCTATGATATGTGGCGCGGCTTCTTTGCAATGCCTTTCACCAAGGTATTTACGCTCCTCACCCTATTATCCATTCTCATTCATGGCTGGATTGGTATGTGGCAGGTACTGACTGATTATGTCAAAAACCTCGCCGTCCGTCTGGTCGTGCAACTGATTATTATTATCGCATTAGCAAGCTATGCGATTTATGGCACATTTGTGGTATGGGGTGCGTAATGAAACTGCCTGTTAGAGAATTCGATGCGATTGTGATTGGTGCAGGTGGCGCAGGTATGCGTGCAGCATTACAAATATCACAGTCTGGTCAAAGTTGTGCATTATTATCAAAAGTCTTCCCAACGCGTTCTCACACGGTTTCCGCGCAAGGCGGTATTACTGTTGCGTTGGGGAACACCCATGAAGATAACTGGGAATGGCACATGTATGACACCGTGAAAGGCTCCGATTATATTGGTGACCAAGACGCGATTGAGTATATGTGTAAAACCGGTCCAGAAGCGATTTTAGAATTAGAACATATGGGGCTTCCGTTCTCTCGCTTAGAAGACGGACGTGTTTACCAACGCCCCTTTGGCGGACAATCGAAAAACTTTGGTGGAGAACAAGCGGCACGTACGGCAGCAGCAGCTGACCGGACAGGCCACGCTTTACTTCACACCCTGTATCAACAGAATTTGAAAAACCATACCACCATATTTTCTGAATGGTACGCTTTAGATTTGGTAAAAAATGCCGATGGAGCAGTTGTAGGCTGTACGGCAATTTGTATTGAGACCGGTGAAGTCGTGTACTTCAAAGCTCAGGCTACGGTGCTGGCGACGGGCGGAGCAGGGCGTATTTACCAATCTACCACCAATGCGCATATCAACACAGGTGATGGCGTGGGTATGGCGCTGCGCGCAGGTGTGCCTGTGCAAGACATGGAAATGTGGCAATTTCACCCAACGGGTATCGCTGGCGCTGGAGTACTTGTGACAGAAGGATGCCGTGGTGAAGGTGGATATCTACTGAATAAACATGGTGAACGTTTCATGGAACGTTATGCACCTAATGCTAAAGACTTAGCGGGCCGTGATGTGGTGGCTCGTTCGATGATGATTGAAATTCGTGAAGGTCGTGGTTGCGATGGTCCTTGGGGCCCACACCTAAAACTAAAACTCGATCACTTGGGAAGCGAAGTGTTGGAGTCACGCTTACCGGGAATTTTAGAACTGTCTCGGACTTTTGCACACGTAGACCCAATTAAAGAGCCTATTCCGGTCATTCCAACCTGTCATTACATGATGGGCGGTATCCCGACAAAAGTATCTGGTCAAGCGTTAACCGTCGATGAACAAGGCAACGACGTTGTCGTTCCAGGGCTGTTTGCTGTTGGTGAGATTGCGTGTGTATCGGTACATGGCGCTAACCGTTTAGGGGGGAACTCCCTCCTCGATCTCGTGGTGTTTGGCCGTGCAGCGGGCTTACACTTACAAGAATCAATCGCTTCGCAAGGAGCGCTGCGTGACGCGACTGAAGAAGAGATCGCGCAGGCAATGAGCCGTTATCAACGCTGGGAAGATAACCGTGAAGGTGAAGATCCAGCTGAAATTCGTAAAGCACTTCAAACCTGCATGCAACACAACTTCTCGGTATTCCGTGAAGGTGACGCCATGGCTAAGGGTCTGGAAGAGCTGAAGTCTATTCGCCAACGTCTACAGAATGCACGTCTTGACGATCGCTCCCCTGATTTCAACACTCAGCGTATTGAGTGCTTAGAGTTGGATAACCTGATGGAAACTGCCTTTGCAACGGCAGTCGCGGCAAACTATCGTACAGAAAGCCGTGGTGCCCACAGCCGCTTCGATTATCCAGACCGGGATGATGAGAAATGGTTATGTCATAGCCTCTATCTGCCACAGAGCGAGAGTATGACCCGACGTGAGGTGAACATGCAGCCAACATCACGCGAAGCATTCCCTCCTAAAGTGCGTACTTATTAATAGGCGGAAAGACTAATGAAACTCGAATTTTCGGTATATCGCTATAATCCAGAAGTCGATAATGCTCCGCGTATGCAAGATTATACGCTGGAGGCGGAAGAAGGGCGCGACATGATGTTGTTAGATGCGCTCATCAAACTCAAAGAGCAAGATCCGACGTTAGCCTTTCGTCGTTCTTGTCGCGAAGGAGTTTGCGGCTCTGACGGCATCAACATGAACGGAAAAAATGGACTTGCCTGTGTCACGCCGGTTTCCGCACTTTCAGGCAAGGGTAAAATCATTATTCGCCCACTACCTGGCTTACCCGTTATCCGCGACCTAGTGGTCGATATGGCGCAGTTTTATACTCAGTATGAAAAGATTAAACCTTTCTTATTGAACGATAATAAAAATCCTCCGGCACGTGAATTTTTACAATCTCCGGAAGATCGCGCACATCTTGATGGGCTATATGAGTGTATTCTCTGCGCCTGTTGCTCTACCTCCTGTCCGTCGTTCTGGTGGAACCCAGATAAATTTATTGGTCCAGCAGGATTATTGGCGGCTTATCGTTTCTTAATTGATAGTCGTGATACGGAGACTGAGTCACGGTTAGATAATTTAGACGATGCATTCAGCGTATTCCGTTGTCATAGCATCATGAACTGTGTCAATGTCTGCCCTAAAGGATTGAACCCGACTAAGGCGATCGGCCACATTAAATCCATGTTATTGAAACGTGGTGCTTAGCATTATTAAGCGGGGAGGCTAACTCCCCGCTGTTCCAGTGGTATCTTTGGCAATTTGACTGGCCTAAAAAAGTCGAATTGCCAAAGGTTCCCTACGGGGGCAGGACTTTTTGCACTCGTATCGCTGAACCGATTGAACAGAGCGGTCATCTGTTTGGGTATCTCCGTTTAACGGTGAATTATATTACGAAAAGCATAGCATTGCTTAAGGGATCACTATGCAGAATAGCGCAATGAAATCCTGGCTAGACTCATCCTGGCTGGCCGGCGCGAACCAGTCTTATATCGAGCAGTTGTATGAGGATTACCTCACCGATCCTGACTCGGTTGATAGTGTCTGGCGTGAAAGGTTCGCTCAATTCCCCGCGGACGCATTACGACCTGATCAATACCATTCCACGACACGTGAGTATTTTCGGCGGTTAGCCAAAGATGCCACCCGCTACACGACCTCGGTGAGTGACCCTGAAACCAACTCCAAACAGGTTAAGGTACTGCAGCTCATCAATGCTTTTCGTTTCCGTGGTCATCAGAAAGCTAATCTCGATCCATTAGGACTGTGGCAGCAAGAAGATGTACCTGATCTTGATCCTGCTTTTCACGGCCTAAGCGCCAGCGATTTCAATGAGAGTTTTAATGTCGGATCCTTTGCTTCAGGCAAAGAGACAATGAAACTTTCCGAAATTTTTGACGCACTGAAGCAGACTTACTGCGGATCAATCGGCGCGGAATATATGCATATTACCAATACCGAAGAGAAGCGTTGGATTCAGCAACGTATCGAGTCGGTAGCCGGTCAAGCAACCTTCAGTGCAGAAGAAAAGAAAAAATTCTTAAAAGAGCTCACTGCTGCCGAAGGGATGGAGAAGTATTTAGGGGCAAAATTCCCGGGTGCTAAACGCTTCTCACTGGAAGGTGGGGACGCACTCATTCCGATGCTTAGAGAGATGATCCGCCACGCGGGTAAACAAGGCACTCAGGAAGTTGTATTGGGTATGGCACACCGTGGTCGTCTAAACGTGCTAATCAACGTGCTAGGAAAGAAAACTCAAGATCTGTTCGATGAATTCGCGGGTAAACATCATGAACACTTAGGTGCAGGTGATGTGAAATACCACATGGGATTCTCCTCGGATTTGGAAACAGAGGGCGGGCTTGTTCACTTAGCCTTAGCGTTTAACCCTTCTCACTTAGAAATTGTCAGTCCAGTTGTGATGGGCTCTGTTCGCGCAAGACTCGACCGTTTAGACGAGCCTTCAGCCATCAATAAGGTCTTACCGATCACTATTCATGGTGATGCAGCAGTCATTGGGCAAGGTGTAGTTCAAGAGACGTTAAACATGTCTCAGGCTCGCGGCTATATGGTCGGTGGTACGGTACGTATTGTCATCAACAACCAAGTAGGCTTTACAACGTCGAATCCTAAAGATGCGCGTTCGACTCCTTACTGTACTGATATCGGTAAAATGATTCAGACGCCGATTTTCCACGTTAATGCTGATGACCCGGAAGCCGTCGCCTTCGTGACGCGTTTAGCATTGGATTACCGTAATACGTTTAAACGTGACGTCTTTATTGATCTGGTCTGTTATCGTCGTCATGGACATAACGAAGCTGATGAGCCGAGTGCAACTCAGCCAGTGATGTACAAAAAAATTAAGCAACACCCGACGCCGCGTAAAATTTATGCAGATAAATTAGCGGCCGCAGGAGTGGTGACCGCAGGTGAAATCACCGAATTGGTCAATATCTACCGTGATGCGTTGGATGCTGGCGAGTGCGTGGTAGAGGAATGGCGTCCAATGTCGCTAAATTCTTGTACTTGGTCACCTTATTTAAATCACGAGTGGGACGAAGCCTATCCGGCGACCGTAGATCAAAATCGCCTCAAACAAATGGCAGTGAATTTAAGCCAAATTCCTGCAGAGATTGAAGCGCAGTCTCGTGTGAAGAAAATCTATAATGACCGTCACGAAATGGCGGAAGGTAATAAAGCATTCGATTGGGGCGCCGCTGAAAACTTAGCTTATGCGACACTCGTTGATGAAGGCGTTTCGGTACGTTTATCCGGTGAAGATTCTGGACGCGGCACTTTCTTCCATCGTCACGCGGTGATCCACAACCAAAGTAATGGCTCGACTTTTACCCCTCTCCATCATGTCCGTAAAGGACAAGGCGTATTTAAAGTTTGGGACTCGGTCCTATCCGAGGAAGCTGTATTAGCCTTCGAATATGGTTACGCGACAGCAGAACCTCGTACCCTTACTATTTGGGAAGCACAATTTGGTGACTTCGCCAACGGTGCTCAAGTGGTGATCGACCAGTTCATCAGTTCAGGTGAGCAAAAATGGGGTCGGATGTGCGGATTAGTGATGTTGCTCCCACATGGATACGAAGGCCAAGGTCCAGAACACTCCTCAGCGCGTCTTGAGCGTTATTTGCAGCTCTGCGCCGATCAGAATATGCAGGTTTGCGTGCCTTCCACGCCGGCACAGGTCTATCACATGCTACGTCGCCAGGCGTTACGTGGTATGCGTCGTCCTCTCGTAGTGATGTCACCGAAATCATTATTACGTCATCCGTTAGCAATTTCGACAATGGACGAACTGGCGCAAGGCGAATTTATGCCCGCGATTCCAGAAATTGATTCGTTAGAGGCGCAGAAGGTTAAACGCGTTGTGCTCTGTTCAGGGAAGGTTTATTACGATTTATTAGAGCAACGTCGTAAAAATGAGCAGGATAACGTTGCCATTATTCGTATTGAGCAGCTTTACCCGTTCCCGCATAAAGCGGTGCAACAGGCGATTAGCGCTTACAGCCATGTCACCGATTTCGTATGGTGCCAAGAAGAGCCGTTAAACCAAGGTGCTTGGTATTGTTGCCAACATAACTTCCATGATGTTGTCCCTGCAGGGGCTAAATTACGCTACGCTGGACGGGCGGCTTCCGCTTCTCCAGCTGTGGGATATATGTCTGTTCACCAAAAGCAGCAGCAAGAATTAGTTAATGATGCGCTGAACGTTGATTGATAAAAAGGAAAGACAATGAGTAGCTTAGAGATTTTCGTTCCCGATTTACCAGAATCTGTTGCCGATGCCACCGTTGCAACGTGGCACAAACAGCCTGGTGACAGCGTCCAGCGCGATGAAGTGCTGGTAGAAATTGAAACCGATAAAGTGATCTTAGAGGTCCCTGCGGCAGCCGACGGTATTTTAGAGGCAATCGTTGAAGAAGAGGGCGCGACCGTGGTTTCTCGCCAGTTACTGGGCCGTCTTAAAGAAGGTAATAGTGCTGGTAAAGAGAGCTCAGCGGCTCCTGCTCCGGTTTCTACGCCGGATACTGCTGCCCCAACTGAAGAGAGCAGTGATGAGTCTAATGACTTCTTAACCCCTGCTATTCGCCGTCTTATCGCGGAACATACCCTAGATGCAACCCAGATCAAAGGTACAGGCGTCGGTGGACGTATCACACGTGAAGATGTAGAGAAGCATCTCGCTGCGACCAAATCAGCGCCGAAATCAGAAACCGCTACGCAATCTGCACCAGCCCCGCTTTCAAACCGTAGCGAGAAGCGTGTGCCGATGACACGTTTACGTAAGCGTGTTGCGGAGCGTTTACTCGAAGCTAAAAATAGTACGGCGATGTTGACCACTTTTAACGAGGTCAATATGAAGCCAATCATGCAAATCCGTAAACAATACGGCGAAGCATTTGAAAAACGTCACGGTGTTCGCTTAGGTTTCATGTCTTTCTACATTAAAGCTGTGGTGGAAGCACTCAAACGTTACCCAGAAGTGAATGCCTCTATCGATGGCGATGATGTGGTGTATCACAACTATTTTGATGTCAGCATCGCGGTATCTACGCCACGTGGTTTAGTTACCCCAGTATTGAAAGATGTTGATGCGCTGAGTATGGCTGATATTGAGAAGAAAATTAAAGAACTGGCCATCAAAGGACGTGACGGTAAGTTGACGGTGGAAGAATTGACCGGCGGTAACTTTACTATCACCAATGGCGGAGTATTTGGATCGCTGATGTCTACCCCGATCATCAACCCACCACAAAGTGCGATCTTGGGCATGCACGCTATCAAGGATCGTCCCATGGCGGTAAACGGCCAAGTTGAAATCTTACCGATGATGTATCTCGCGCTTTCTTATGATCACCGTCTGATCGATGGTCGTGAATCCGTAGGCTACCTCGTCGCGATCAAAGACTTACTTGAAGATCCTGCACGCTTGCTGCTGGATGTCTAATTTACTGTGGCGTGTACTCTGCACGCCTATTTTTTTGACCTGAATGGATAATACCCTATGAATTTACATGAATATCAGGCGAAACAGCTCTTTGCACGTTATGGCTTACCTGCGCCGTCTGGTTATGCTTGTACTACGCCTCGTGAAGCTGAAGAAGCTGCATCAAAAATTGGTAGTGGACCTTGGGTAGTAAAATGCCAAGTTCATGCGGGCGGCCGTGGCAAAGCGGGCGGCGTGAAAGTGGTAAAAAGTAAAGAAGAAATCCGTAGTTTTGCTGAAGGTTGGTTGGGTAAAAATTTGGTCACTTACCAAACGGATGCACAGGGTCAGCCTGTTAACCAAATTTTAGTCGAAGCGGCTACGGATATTGATAAAGAGCTTTACCTCGGAGCAGTGGTTGATCGCAGCACTCGCCGTGTCGTATTCATGGCCTCAACCGAAGGCGGTGTTGAAATTGAGAAAGTGGCTGAAGAGACACCACACTTAATTCACAAAATGGCGCTGGATCCCTTGACTGGACCAATGCCTTACCAAGGTCGCGAACTCGCGTTTAAACTCGGCTTGGAAGGTAAACAAGTCGGTCAATTTGCGAAAATTTTCATGGGTCTAGCCAAGCTATTCCTAGAGCGTGATTTGGCATTAGTTGAAATCAACCCGTTAGTCATCACTACAGAGGGTGACCTAATTTGCCTAGACGGTAAACTCGGTGCTGACAGTAACGCGATGTTCCGTCAACCAGAACTACGCGAAATGCATGACCCAAGCCAAGAAGATTCTCGTGAAGCGCATGCTGCACAATGGGAACTCAACTACGTTGCTTTAGAAGGTAACATCGGTTGTATGGTGAACGGTGCAGGTTTGGCGATGGGCACTATGGATATCGTTAAGCATCATGGTGGACAACCCGCTAACTTCCTAGACGTTGGCGGTGGCGCAACCAAAGAGCGTGTGACGGAAGCCTTTAAAATTATTCTTTCAGACGATGCAGTAAAAGCGGTGCTGGTAAATATCTTTGGTGGAATTGTTCGCTGTGATCTTATTGCAGACGGGATAATCGGAGCTGTTGAAGAAGTTGGCGTAAATGTTCCAGTTGTTGTTCGTCTTGAAGGGAACAATGCTGAATTGGGCGCACAGCGTTTAGCAGAAAGTGGTCTAAATATCATCGCAGCTACCAGTTTGACTGACGCTGCCCAGCAAGTTGTCGCTGCGGCGGAGGGTAAATAATGTCTATTTTGATTGATAAGAATACTAAAGTCATTTGCCAAGGTTTCACCGGTGGCCAAGGCACGTTCCACTCAGAACAAGCGATCGCTTACGGCACGCAAATGGTTGGTGGCGTTACACCAGGTAAAGGCGGGACGACGCACTTAGGCTTACCAGTATTCAATACGGTACGTGAGGCAGTCGAAGCCACTGGCGCGACAGCTTCGGTAATCTATGTTCCTGCACCATTTTGCAAAGATAGTATTTTAGAAGCGATTGATGCCGGGATTAAACTCATCATCACTATTACCGAAGGCATTCCTACCCTGGATATGCTTACTGTTAAGGTAAAACTGGACCAAGCCGGCGTAAGAATGATCGGTCCTAACTGCCCAGGCGTCATTACTCCAGGTGAATGTAAGATTGGTATTATGCCTGGCCACATCCACCAACCAGGCCGCGTGGGGATTGTTTCACGTTCAGGAACACTGACCTATGAAGCGGTTAAGCAAACTACCGATATTGGCTACGGTCAATCGACCTGTGTTGGCATTGGTGGTGACCCAATTCCAGGTTCAAGCTTTATTGATATCCTAGAATTATTCGAAAAAGATCCACAAACCGAAGCGATCGTCATGATCGGTGAAATTGGTGGTAGCGCGGAAGAGGAAGCCGCCGCTTACATCAAGGCACACGTGACCAAACCCGTCGTCAGCTACATTGCAGGTGTTACTGCCCCTAAAGGTAAACGTATGGGCCATGCGGGTGCCATCATTGCTGGTGGAAAAGGGACCGCTGACGAGAAATTTGCTGCATTAGAAGCTGCCGGTGTTAAAACTGTGCGTAGCCTAGCCGATATTGGTGATGCTGTGAAAGCGGTTTTACCTGCACGTTAAGTTAACGAAAACGATAAAAAAGCCACCGACTTATCGGTGGCTTTTTTTATTCATATAAAAAACATTTTTAACTATTAAATTTAACAATTACCTTTTCGGAAAATATACTTATAAGAATTTAGATCGAGATCAATTAACCTTTCGTTAGTTTCTAGAAATAATTAATCACTGGGATTACATTACCTTCCACTATCACCGTGAGCACTGTTCATTTTTTTATTAAGGGCGAAGGCTGTCATTTTAATAGAAAGAGTTGGGCACCGGCCGATAATAAGCAGCCTAATCATAATACCTCTCATTACTATTAAGCTGGATTATTAATTTTATCGATTTAGATTTCATTAAGTTTATTGAAATATTTTCCAGTAACTGGTGAAAACTAGAATGGAATAAGGAGTAAGAATGTTTGATATTGTCGAACTCTCTCGCTTACAGTTTGCGTTAACCGCAATGTATCATTTCCTTTTCGTCCCGTTAACTCTCGGTATGGCATTCTTGCTGGCGATTATGGAAACGGTCTATGTTTTTACCGGTAAGCAAATTTATAAAGACATGACGAAGTTCTGGGGGAAATTATTTGGGATCAATTTTGCCTTAGGTGTCGCGACTGGATTAACGATGGAATTCCAGTTTGGTACAAATTGGTCTTATTATTCTCATTATGTTGGCGATATTTTTGGTGCGCCATTAGCAATCGAAGGTTTAATGGCGTTCTTTTTAGAATCGACCTTTGTTGGGCTATTTTTCTTTGGATGGGACCGTTTAGGGAAAATACAACATTTGACGGTAACTTGGCTAGTCGCCTTGGGATCAAATTTATCGGCATTATGGATATTAGTCGCAAATGGTTGGATGCAAAATCCCGTAGCATCGGAATTTAATTTTGAAACCATGCGCATGGAAATGGTGAGTTTTTCCGAATTGGTACTTAATCCTGTGGCACAGGTTAAGTTTGTCCACACCGTCGCATCAGGTTATACCACTGGCGCCATTTTTGTGTTGGCAATCAGTGCATGGTACTTATTGAAAGGGCGTGATATTGCTTTTGCAAAACGCTCTTTTGCGATCGCGGCAAGTTTTGGTATGGCTGCCGTGCTCTCGGTCATTATTCTTGGTGATGAATCAGGATATGAAATGGGAGACGTACAAAAAACTAAGTTGGCAGCGATTGAAGCGGAATGGGAAACGCAACCTGCTCCGGCTGCTTTCACATTATTCGGTCTTCCTGATCAACAGGCTGAAAAGAATCATTATGCTGTTCAAGTTCCCTATCTCCTCGGCCTGATCGCAACCCGTTCTACCGACAAACCGGTATTAGGATTGAAAGATCTGTTAGCAGAGCACGAAATTCGAATCCGTAATGGGATGAAAGCCTATGCCTTATTGACGGAGTTACGCAGTGGTAATCAAGATTTGTCGGTACGGAAAGCCTTCGAACACCATAAAAAGGATTTAGGATACGGGCTGCTGCTCAAACGTTATACGCCTAATGTCAGTGATGCTACGGAAGCACAAATTCAGCAAGCTACGAAAGATTCCATCCCGAGTGTGGCCCCTCTCTATTTCTCCTTCCGGATTATGGTGCTCTGTGGTGTCCTCATCTTCTTAGTGATTGCGGCATCATTTGTCACTGTATTACGTAATCGTATTGGTAAGAATCGCTTTATTTTAAAGGCCGCAGTGTGCGCGCTCCCCTTACCTTGGATAGCGGTCGAGTCCGGATGGTTTGTTGCGGAATATGGACGGCAGCCTTGGGCAATAGGTGAGGTACTCCCTACGGCCGTGGCTAACTCTTCTCTGACTGTCGGCGATTTACTGTTTTCAATGGGATTAGTGCTAGGGCTTTATACCTTATTCATCATTGCAGAGATGTATTTAATGATTAAGTTCGCCCGCTTAGGTCCGTCGAGTTTGAAAACGGGTCGTTATCATCATGAGCACTCTACAGATAACGCTTCAGTGTAAATTATCGAGGACACATTCATGTTTGATTATGAAGTATTACGCTTTGTGTGGTGGCTACTTATTGGCATCCTCTTTATTGGTTTCGCAGTGACTGATGGCTTCGATATGGGGGTGGGGATGTTAGGGCGCTTAATCGGCCGTACCGACACCGAGCGCCGTATTATGATCAATAGTATTGCCCCTCACTGGGATGGAAATCAAGTTTGGCTGATTACTGCGGGGGGAGCATTATTTGCAGCCTGGCCAATGGTCTATGCCGCCGCATTTTCAGGATTTTATGTGGCGATGATACTGGTACTCGCGTCACTCTTTTTCCGACCCATTGGTTTTGATTACCGCTCCAAGTTGGAAAATCCAAAATGGCGAGGGATGTGGGATTGGGGGATTTTCATTGGGAGTTTTGTCCCCCCCTTAGTGATTGGTGTGGCCTTTGGCAACCTGTTGCAAGGTGTTCCGTTCCACTTTGATAATGACCTTCGCTTATTTTATACCGGAAACTTTTTCCAACTCCTGAACCCTTTTGCACTGTTAACAGGCGTAGTAAGCCTGACGATGATTCTGACACAAGGTGCGACCTATCTTATGATGCGCACGGATACTGTCTTACTCAAAAGAAGTCAGCGTTGTAGCCAAATCTCTAGCGCTATTATGTTGGTTTGTTTCGCACTAGCAGGAGTGTGGCTCGCTAATGGAATACAGGGGTATGAATTAGCTTCGCCTTTAAACCATGCAGCGGAGTCTAACCCTATAAATAAAGAAGTCGTTACAGGAGTCGGTTTATGGCTCAATAACTTTGCTAACGCCCCACTATTATGGGCTTTCCCTGTTGGGGGATTGATTTTTGCACTCATTACTTTTGTTTTTGCTTCAGCACAGCGAGGAGGGTGGGCATTTTTTAGTTCATCATTAACCATCGCATGTGTGATTATGACCGTAGGTGTAGCAATGTTTCCTTTTATCATGCCTTCCAGTACGGTTATTAATAATAGTCTGACAATGTGGGATGCGACGTCGAGCCAACTCACGCTGACCACCATGACGTTTGCGGCAATGATCTTTGTGCCTATTGTCTTAGCGTATACCATTTGGTGTTATTACAAGATGTTCGGGCGAGTGACTCATCAAGATATCGAGAAGAACACTCATTCATTGTATTAGGAGGGAAATCTTATGTGGTATTTCGCGTGGATCTTAGGAACATTACTAGCCTGCTCTTTTGGTGTAATGACGGCCTTAGCGCTTGAAAATAGTGAAAATGAGAAAACACCTAAATCTTGACACAGATTTAAAGAATTAATTTGTTTATCTTTACGACTGACCCTTCTGCAAAGATGCTGAAGGGTTTTTTTATGTCCTTAAGTAACCTCTTGATAAATAATTGTAATTTATTGTCTTACGGGTAGGTGGTCGACATAGATACGTAAAGAAAAATAATTATTTTATCAAGCAGACTTTGCCCCATTCCCAAGCTCATTGCTCTTGCGTATAGTAGCGGAGTTTAAACCAATATAGGGATGTGGAGTGAGTCAAATGCTGTTTCGTTGGCCAATCAGAGTTTACTATGAAGACACTGATGCCGGAGGCGTGGTTTATCATGCAAGCTATATCGCATTTTATGAACGTGCGAGAACAGAGATGTTACGTGCTAAAAAGATTAATCAACAATTTCTGCTCGAAAAACAAGTTGGTTTCGTTGTTCGAAGAATGAATGTGGATTATCGGGCGGCGGCACGTTTAGACGATATGCTTGAGGTGACGACTGAAATCGTCAAAATGACACGCGCTTCTATTACTTTTCTTCAACGTATTGTTAACGCTGAAGGGCAAGTAATTAATGAAGCAGAGGTGTTGATTGCCTGCATTAATTTACACCAGATGAAGCCGATAGCGCTTCCTACGTTTATTGTCGCGGAGTTTACGCAGTGACTGACATGAATATTCTTGATTTGTTCCTAAAGGCTAGCCTTCTGGTCAAATTCATCATGTTGATTTTAATAGCTTTTTCAATTGTGTCTTGGGCTATCATTATTCAACGTACTCGGATTCTCAATGCGGCATCTCGTGAAGTTGTCGAGTTCGAAGAGAAATTTTGGTCTGGTGTTGACCTCTCCAAGTTATACCAAGAAAGTCTCACTCGTCGTGACGAGTTAATGGGGACTGAACAGATCTTCTATTCTGGTTTTAAAGAATTTGCACGCCTGCACAAGATTAATAGTCCTGTTCCGGATGCGGTAGTGGAAGGAGCGACTCGTGCGATGCGTATCTCTACCAACCGTGAGTTGGAAACCTTAGAAGCGCATATTCCTTTCTTAGGGACAGTCGGTTCAATTAGCCCTTACATCGGTCTATTTGGCACCGTTTGGGGGATCATGCATGCGTTTATTTCTCTCGGCGCAGTGAAGCAAGCAACATTACAAATGGTTGCTCCTGGTATCGCTGAAGCGCTTATTGCTACGGCGATTGGTCTTTTCGCGGCGATTCCAGCTGTTATGGCCTATAACCGTCTGAATCAACGCGTGAACAAGCTTGAGCAAGGTTACGACAATTTCGCAGAAGAATTTACTGCCATTTTGCACCGTCAGGCTTATAACAGCGAAATGACTAAGTAATCAGGGGTTAACTCATGGCTAGATCGCGCGGTCGCGGACGTCGTGACTTAAAATCAGAAATTAATATCGTCCCTCTATTGGACGTATTACTGGTTCTATTACTGATATTTATGGCTACGGCGCCAATTATTACGCAAAGCGTTGAAGTTGACTTACCCGATGCGACAGACTCTAAAACGGTTTCAAGCGACGATAACCCACCGGTAATCGTTGAGGTTGCAGGGGTGGGGCAATATAGCATTGTTGTGGATCACAATCGTATGACACAACTCCCTCCTGAACAGGTGGTCAGTGAAGCGCAGCGTCAGTTAGCACAAAATCCTAAAACGGTTTTCCTGATTGGTGGGGCGAAGGAAGTACCGTATGACGAAATTATTAAGGCGCTGAATCTTCTGCACCAAGCAGGGGTAAAATCAGTGGGCTTAATGACACAACCCATTTAATAGTGAATCATATCGGGAATCGTGAGTGTCGAAGTTAACGGAACAAAACGATAAGTTAAAAAGAGCCGTGATCATCTCCATAGCGCTACATGTTGTATTAGTCGCTATACTGATCATCAGCTCAATGAATGAACATATCGAAACAAGCTCTGGCGGTGGTGGCGGCAGCGATATCGATGCCGTGATGGTCGATCCTGGAGCTGTAGTCGAACAATATAACGCGTCAAAGCAGAGTCAGTCCGACACTAAGACCCAACAAGCTAACCAGGCAGCAGCTCAAGCGAAAGCTAAGGCCGCTGAACAGGCTAAAGAAGCCGCAGAACAAGCTAAGCAAGCCAAAGCTGAGGCGGCAGAGCAAGCGAAGCAAGCGGCGGCCCAAGCCAAAGCTGAGGCGGCAGAGCAGGCGAAGCAAGCGGCGGCCCAAGCCAAAGCTGAGGCGGCAGAGCAAGCGAAGCAAGCGGCGGCCCAAGCGAAAGCTGAGGCGGCAGAGCAAGCGAAGCAAGCGGCAGCCCAAGCGAAAGCTGAGGCGGCAGAGCAGGCTAAGCAAGCGGCAGCCCAAGCGAAAGCTGAGGCGGCAGAGCAAGCTAAGCAAGCGGCAGCCCAAGCGAAAGCTGAGGCGACAGAGCAAGCGAAGCAAGCGGCTGCCCAAGCGAAAGCTGACGCGGCAGAGCAAGCGAAGCAAGCGGCTGCCCAAGCGAAAGCTGACGCGGCAGAGCAAGCGAAACAAGCCGCTGCAGAGGCAAAAGCGAAAGCTGCGCAAGAGGCTAAGGCTCAAGCTGCAGCAGAGGCAAAAGCGAAAGCTGCGCAAGAGGCTAAGGCTCAAGCTGCAGCAGAGGCAAAAGCTAAAGCAGCGCAAGAGGCTAAGTCTCAAGCTGCAGCAGAGGCAAAAGCCAAAGCAGCGCAAGAGGCTAAGGCTCAAGCTGCGGCAGAGGCAAAAGCCAAAGCAGCGCAAGAGGCTAAGGCTCAAGCTGCAGCAGAAGCTAAAGCCAAAGCAGCGCAAGAGGCTAAGGCTCAAGCTGCAGCAGAAGCTAAAGCCAAAGCAGCGCAAGAGGCTAAGGCTCAAGCTGCAGCAGAGGCAAAAGCGAAAGCTGCGCAAGAAGCTAAAGCTCAAGCTGCAGCAGAGGCGAAAGCTAAAGCTGCGCAAGAAGCTAAAGAAAAAGCTGATGCAAAAGCTAAAGCTGCTGCCGAAGCTAAAGCAGCTAAAGCCAAGGCCGCGAAAAATGATGCTGCACTTGATGATCTGTTAGGTGGATTATCTTCAGGTAAAAATGCACCGAAATCAGCTGCGAGTGGCGGAGCTTCTGGGGCTGGACACCAGAAGAATGCTGGCGTTTCCAACGCTGCAATCCAGAGCTACTTAGGTCAAGTACAAAGCGCGATTCAGAGTAAATTCTATGACTCTGATAATTACGCGGGCAAACAATGTTCAGTGAGAATTAAGTTGGCACCTGATGGGTTATTGATCTCCGCGGCCTCAGCAGGGGGGGATCCAGCACTGTGTCAAGCCGCACTGACAGCATCGAGGATGGCTCAGATTCCTAAACCGCCGAGCCAAGAGATTTGGGCTCAGGTGAAAGATGCGGTTATTACCTTTAAACCGGGTCAATAAGTTAGCAGTAAAAGGCGATAGCGACAGGGAACGCTGGAGTATCGCATCAACGATCTTCAGATATTGGTAAACCACTTATCGTGAGCTGAGGCTCAGGTATGGGAGATAAAATGAAACAGGCATTACGAGTAACGTTAAGCTTTTTTCTGCTAGTGTGGGCAGCTATCGCACAGGCAGAGGTGCATATAGAAATTACACAGGGTGTCAATACAGCTCGTCCCATCGGTGTTGTGCCTTTCCAATGGAGTGGTGGTGGTTCAGCCCCTGAAGACATCGGTGGTATTGTTGCAGCCGACTTACGCAATAGTGGTAAGTTCAATCCACTGGATCGTTCCCGTCTTCCACAACAACCAACAACTGCCCAAGAAGTACAACCTGCTGCATGGTCAGCATTAGGTATTGATGCAGTGGTGGTTGGGCAGGTTAAAGGTAACCCTGATGGCAGTTACCAAATCAGTTACCAACTAGTTGATACGGCGGGTGCTCCAGGCACAGTTCTTTCACAGAACTCGTATAAAGTTACCAAGCAGTGGTTGCGCTACGCGGCTCATACCGCCAGTGATGAAGTATTCCAAAAATTAACCGGCATTAAAGGTGCTTTCCGTACGCGCATTGCTTATGTCGTGCAAACCAATGGTGGACAATTCCCTTACGAACTGCGGGTATCAGATTATGATGGCTACAACCAAAATGTTGTTCATCGCTCTAGCGAGCCATTGATGTCGCCTGCATGGTCACCAGACGGAAGCAAAGTTGCCTACGTTACCTTTGAAAGTGGACGTTCGGCATTGGTCGTTCAAACCTTATCAAACAGCAGCGTTCGTCAAATAGCGTCTTTCCCACGACATAATGGTGCTCCTGCGTTTTCACCAGATGGGACTAAGCTTGCTTTCGCCCTATCTAAAACAGGTAGCCTAAACCTTTATGTGATGGATTTAAACTCAGGCCAGATTAGTCAAATCACTAATGGCCGTTATAATAGTACTGAACCGACTTGGTTCCCTGATAGTCAGAATATTGCTTACACTTCTGACCAAGGCGGCTTACCGCAAATTTATAAATTAAATATCAACGGTGGAGCACCACAGCGTATTACTTGGCAAGGTGGACAAAACCAAGACGCTGATGTGGCGACCGATGGTAAATCTATGGTGATGGTTAGCACAGCAGGGGGTGCACAACACATCGCTCGACAAGATCTAGAGACAGGAGCAGTGCAAACATTGTCTAGCTCTTATCTGGATGAGACGCCAAGTCTAGCACCTAACGGCACGATGGTGATCTATAGCTCTACGCAGGGTTATGGTTCCGTATTGCAGTTGGTTTCGACCGACGGGCGTTTCAAAGCGCGTCTTCCGACGACTGATGGGCAGGTTAAATTCCCTGCCTGGTCGCCGTATATGTGATGCATGTGTAAATATGTATGGCAAACTATAATAGGATTTTCGAAATGCAATTCAATAAAGTGCTGAAAGGTTTACTGCTGGCTCTGCCAGTGTTAGCGGTTGCTGCATGTTCTTCTCACAAGAACAACAATGACCAATCAGGCTCTACCACTGGTGCGGATAGCGCTTACGGTAATGGCATGTCTGGCAATGGTAGCAACGGCAATATGTCTTCAGATGAGCAAGCTCGTCTGCAGATGCAACAGCTGCAACAAAACAACATTGTTTACTTTGGTCTGGACAAGTACGACATCCTGCCTGAGTTCGCACAGATGTTAGATCAACACGCTAACTTCTTACGTAGCAACCCATCTTATAAAGTGACTATCGAAGGTCACGCGGATGAGCGCGGTACGCCAGAATACAACATCGCTTTAGGCGAACGTCGTGCTAACGCTGTTAAAATGTACCTGCAAGGTAAAGGCGTAGGCGAAGACCAAATGTCAATCGTCTCTTACGGTAAAGAAAAACCTGCAGTCTTAGGTCACGACCAAGCTGCATGGGCGAAAAACCGTCGTGCTGTATTGGTATACTAAGAGAAAACTATGATTAGTAACTTCAGACTTCATACACTGGGTCTGTCGTTACTGATTGGCGTAGCGGCCGTTCCGGCCGCTCATGCCCAGGCGTCAATCAGTAGCGCTGGCTCGGGTTCGACAGAAGACCGTGTCACTACCCTCGAACGAATTTCTAACGCACAATCCCAACTTCTCCAGCAACTGCAACAACAGTTGAACGATACACAAAGTGACATTGATTCACTGCGTGGCGAGATTCAACAAAATAGCTATCAGCTGAATCAAGTGGTTGAGCGGCAAAAGCAACTTTATCAACAAATCGATATCCTAAGTAGCAGTGGGGCGGCTGCCTCTAGCTCAACTTCTGGTTCGAGCGATACTACTCAACAAACCTCTGAGACCGACCAATCTGCTAGCGATACAGCAGGCCAGGTGGGGACCCAGACGGGTGATGTGAATAAAGACTATAATGCGGCGGTCGATTTAGTCTTGAAACAGAATAAGCCTGATGATGCGATGTCGGCATTACAAGCTTGGGTTAAAAAATATCCAGACTCGACCTACCAGCCTAATGCGAATTACTGGTTAGGACAGCTTTACTACAATAAGGGGCAAAAAGATGATGCCGCTTACTATTTTGCAACGGTAGTCAAAAAATACCCTAAATCGCCCAAATCAGCAGAAGCATTGCTGAAGATTGGGACCATTATGAAGGATAAAAATCAGTTGGATAAAGCCAAATCTGTTTGGCAACAGGTGATTCAGCTTTACCCTAATACGCCTTCGGCGAAAGCGGCGCAAAAAGCCTTAGCAGGGTAATGTTAAGATTTTTTCAGCAATTTCTGGCTGAATAGTGTCCGTGTCGCTGTAAAGGTAAGCAACTGATGATTTATTTTGAATTAATGGTTGCGCTGTCTCGGTAAATCAGTAATATATGCCGCCGTTGCCGAGACAAACTTAAACAGTGTTTTTGGCAAGGAAAATCGGGTCGTTAGCTCAGTTGGTAGAGCAGTTGACTTTTAATCAATTGGTCGCAGGTTCGAATCCTGCACGACCCACCACTTAAGTGGGGACTGATTTTCCAGAATGATTTAAGATGGGTCGTTAGCTCAGTTGGTAGAGCAGTTGACTTTTAATCAATTGGTCGCAGGTTCGAATCCTGCACGACCCACCATCTTAATCATCCCTATTCAGGGTCGTTAGCTCAGTTGGTAGAGCAGTTGACTTTTAATCAATTGGTCGCAGGTTCGAATCCTGCACGACCCACCAAATCTAGTAAAAAAGCACCCAGAAGGGTGCTTTTTTCGTTTCTAGGCTCAAACAGCAAATCGTGCTGGATGAGAACCTGCAGCAGGGTCGAGTCGAACGCAGTAAGACATCGTTGCCCTAGGCAACGACCCGCAGGGCGAGCGCAGCGAGTCATCCTGCACGACCGACCAAATCTAGTAAAAAAGCACCCTTCAGGGTGCTTTTTTCGTTTCAAGGTTGCAATAGTTAATCATGCTGGATGAGAACCTGCAGCAGGTTCGAGTCGAACGCAGTGCGACAAGGTTGCCAATGTCAACAACTCGTAGGGCGAGTGTAGTGAGTGCATCCTGCACGACCCACCAAATCTAGTAAATAAGCACCCTCTGGGTGCTTTTTTCGTTTCCAGCCTCCAATAGCAAATCGTGCTGGATGAGAACCTGCAGCAGGGTCGAGTCGAACGCAGTGAGACAACGTTGCTAGGTAACGACCCGAAGGGCGAGCGCAGCGAGTCATCCTGCACGACCCACCAAATCTAGTAAATAAGCACCCTCTGGGTGCTTTTTTCGTTTCCAGCCTCCAATAGCAAATCGTGCTGGATGAGAACCTGCAGCAGGTTCGAGTCGAACGCAGTGAGACAACGTTGCTAGGCAACGACCCGAAGGCCGAGCGCAGCGAGTCATCCTGCACGACCCACTAAATTCTGACATAAGCCAAGTATCTTAAAATAACCGCGCCAATAAATGCTGACGCGTTTTTTTACCCGGATAAAAAAAACTATCTTTGAGGGTTATGCTGATCGGCAGGTAAATTCCCGATGAAAGGGAGTCTTATTTGTAGCGGTGAAACGTTAATTCCAAGATCCATACCCAATAAGTTGAACTCGATTCCTTCTTGTTCACCAATATTAATGCCTAATAGACCGAGTAACGATAATTGCACCCCTTTCCCAGAGGGCGGACGTCCTATTGGATCGCTTAAAGAGCGATAATCCTTACCTATTGCATTGGCCGGCATATTAAGTTGTAGCGCCGGAACCTCACGTCCGATATGAGCAATGAAAGTATTACTATTTGGGCCTGGCCATGCATGATAAGTATGGGGATAAGGATAACTTCGTACCGCGGCTTCAAGACGTGGAATCATGGCTTCAGCGGACTCCCCTTGATGTTCTACCAAGATACGGGGACGTGCACCATACCAATAGCCATCGGCAATAGCATAGTCTCTTCTAATGAGATCGTTACTACGCCAGCCAATGACATCATAACGTGTATAGTGAGTCTCGCCACGACGCTTGACCACCAGCCAAGTGTGCACGGCAAAGTGACCGCGCCAGCCGTAGGTTTTAGCAGCCAAAACAGCGACTACAGCGCTATTTTTTATCGATGCGGGATCAGCTAATAGTCCTGCAGAATCTCGACGTGCAGCAGTCCAACTGTCTCCAGAGGCCGGACGCTCTGTCGCTAAGTCATGAAGGTAGCTGGCGAGTAAAGATAATAGCGCTATGATGACATAGGCGAGTAGGCATCGACGTAACATAATTATGACCACGCTCCCTTGAACGAATAGAGTTAATTAAAGTGTAGGAAGTCATACCGGAAACACAACTTAACTTGCAGAAGCTGAGGAAAATAGAGTAATTAAGAGACAAACCTTTAAGGGTGAGGTATGTTGTTTAGTATACTAAACATGAGGTGCGGCGATGAACTTTTTCAGTATCAACACGTTGTTAGTACATATTCCTTTAGGTAAGCAAGGCTACGATTTGTCATGGATAGAAGCGGTTGGAACCTTGTGTGGTTTGCTATGTATCTGGTTAGCCAGTAAAGAGAAAGTCATTAATTACCTTTTCGGAATTATTAACGTCCTACTATTTGCGGTGATTTTTTACCAAATTCAGCTCTATTCAAGCTTACTTCTGCAAATCTTTTTCTTAGTGGCGAATATCTACGGTTGGTACGCTTGGAGTAGACAAACCTCTTCACAGCAAGCAGAGCTACAAATACGTTGGTTGGGAACTCGTGCACGAGGTGTATGGGTAGCTATCTCATTTGTCGCCATTGCGGTGATGACCATTTTTATCGATACCATTTTTGGCCACTTCGCCCGTTTCACGGTATTGCTTCTTAATTATTGTGGACTTCAGGCTCAACTACCGACACTACAACCCGATGCTTACCCGTTTTGGGATGCCTGTATGACGGTATTATCTGTCGTGGCGATGATTTTTATGACCCGTAAATGGGTAGAAAACTGGATACTCTGGGTCGTGATCAACCTCATTAGTGTTGCAATATTTACTCTACAAGGGGTTTATGCCATGTCGATCGAATACCTGATTCTTACCTTTATTGCGATTAATGGTGTACGCCTCTGGGCAAGTAAAGCCTCGCAGAATGACGGTCCACACAGTTCCTAATTTCTTGAAGGAAAAAGTGGCAATAAGAGTTTGCAGTTTGACAGCGGCACGTTAGAGTATCGCAGGGACAACAGCACACTTATCGTGATGGAATAATAATGAGCTATAAAAACGACGATTTACGGATCACAGAAATTAAAGAACTTTTACCGCCAGTGGCACTATTAGAGAAATTTCCTGCAACTGATCGTGCTGCTGAAACGGTGGCTCAAAGCCGTCAAGCCATTCAGCAGGTCTTGCAGCAACAAGATGATAGATTACTTGTCGTTATCGGCCCTTGCTCGATTCACGACACTACTGCCGCAATGGAGTACGCTCAACGTCTTTTAACCTTACGGGATGAACTGAAAGGTGAGTTAGAGATTGTTATGCGTGTTTATTTCGAGAAGCCACGTACGACTGTTGGGTGGAAGGGGATGATCAATGACCCCTACATGGATGGTAGTTTTGATATTAACGAAGGATTACGGTTAGGCCGTAAGCTACTCCTGGATATCAACGACCTTGGTATGCCGACCGCAGGTGAGTTCCTCGATATGATCACTCCCCAATATTTGGCTGATCTCATGAGCTGGGGGGCGATTGGTGCCCGTACTACTGAATCACAAGTTCACCGTGAGTTAGCCTCCGGTCTCTCCTGTCCGGTTGGTTTCAAAAATGGTACCGACGGTACGATTAAGGTCGCCATTGATGCCATTAATGCCGCTTCTGCTGGGCACTGCTTCTTATCAGTAACTAAATATGGTCACTCAGCCATTGTCGAGACAGCAGGGAATAAAGATTGCCATATTATTCTTCGTGGTGGTAAGACGCCTAACTACAGTGCAGAAGATGTTGCTGCGGTGAAGGCTGGCCTGAGCCAAGCTGGATTATCCCCTCAAGTGATGATCGACTTTAGCCATGCTAACAGCTCCAAGCAATATCAAAAGCAGATGGAGGTTGCGACGGATGTTGCCGGACAAATCGCGCAGGGCGATAAGGCGATTATGGGCGTAATGATTGAAAGCCACTTAGTCGAAGGGAATCAAAGTTTAGAGAGCGGAAAGCCCCTAACCTATGGTCAAAGTGTTACGGATGCTTGCATTGGGTGGCCTGCTACCGAGCAAGTATTAAAACAATTAGCAGAGGCAGTGCGAGCTCGTCGCCAAGCCTAAAAAAAGGCCGGATATTCCGGCCTTTTCAATTTATTTCGCTTTACCTTGGTTGGCGACCGCGGCTGCGCGTGCAGCCACTTCTTCAGCATCACCTAAATAGTAGCGTTTAAGAGGTTTGAAGTTCTCATCAAACTCATAAACCAAAGGCACGCCAGTTGGGATATTGAGTTCTAGAATCTCATCTTCAGAAAGCCCTTCAAGATACTTAACCATTGCGCGTAAAGAGTTACCGTGTGCAGCGATAATCACTTTCTCACCACTTTTGATGCGTGGCAGGATGGTTTCATTCCAATAAGGAATAACGCGCTCAATAGTCGTCGCTAAACTTTCGGTGACTGGCAGTTCTTCAGCGCTCAGTGAGGCATAGCGTGGATCATGACCAGGAAAACGCTCGTCAGAACGCTCTAATTCTGGTGGTGTCACGGCAAAGCCACGACGCCATTGCTTAACTTGCTCGTCACCGTATTTCTCTGCGGTTTCTGCTTTATTCAGACCTTGCAGCGCACCGTAGTGACGTTCGTTCAGACGCCAGCTTTTTTCAACGGGGAGCCAAGCTTGGTCAAGTTCATCGAGCACAGACCACAACGTATGAATCGCGCGTTTCAGAACAGAGGTGTAAGCGAAGTCAAAGGTGAACCCCTCTTCTTTAAGGAGTTTGCCCGCCGCTTGCGCTTCTCCACGTCCTTTTTCAGAAAGGTCAACGTCATACCAACCGGTGAAACGGTTTTCTTGGTTCCACTGGCTTTCGCCGTGGCGGACCAATACAAGCTTAGTTACTGCCATCGTAAAGCTCCTTCAATGATTAATTATTCACTGTAAAAATGGTTCTTATCGCAACAACACCTCGGACAAGAGACACTACTGCCACTACCATAGCGGAAAAGGACGCATCGCGTAAGTCTCTGAACGATTTAGCGATGATATTTTAACCGCTGATAAAGTGGTAGCCGAAGGAAATCCGGCGAACTTCTCCTGCTGGCAACCAACATCCAGCAGGAGGCGTATCATTGGGTGAATCAGGGCGATAGCCAGGTTCTAAAGCAATCCCTTGATAATTCTGGTACTCACCTTGCGGCGAGGGTGTCCCATCAAGATAGTTTCCGGTATAGAGTTGCAATGCGGGCTCGCTGCTAAATAGATTCATTTGTAGCTGACCATCGGCGGAGGTTAAGGTGGCGACCGGTTGTTCGCTGTCTTGAGGGTTTAGCACAAAAGCATGATCATAACCGCCCGTTAGCTGTTGAAAACGATCGGCTAAAAAGTCTTGGGCGAGTGTTTTCGGCGAGCGAAAATCGAAGGCCGTTTCTGTAACAGGCAAACAGTCGCCATCAGGGAGTCCATTAGCATCGACGGGCTGGAAATATGAACTTTGTAGCCTAAGGCTATGCGCTCGAATATCCCCTTGTTGCCCATCGAGATTAAAATAGGCATGGTTGGTCAATGATAACGGGGTGAGAGCATCCGTTTGTGCAATGAAACAGAAATCGAGACGATTATCGTCACTTAATGTTATTGTTAATTCGATATCAAGATTACCGGGAAATCCTTGGTCGCCATCGGCAGAATGTAAATGATAGACCAACGTATTTTCGGTCTGACTAACTTGTTGCCAGCGACGATGACTCAATCCTTCTGGCCCACCGTGAAGTTGATGAGGACCTTGATTCGCCACGACCTGACAATCAATGAGAGACAAGTAAGCATTACGAATACGGTTTGCATAACGCCCCACTGTTGCCCCAAGATAGGCAGATTGCTGTAGGTAACGTTCAGGTGAACCGCAGCTAAGAAGTGCCTCGCGCAAACGACCATCCGCTTGCGGGACCTGTGCACTCAACCAAGTGGCGCCCCAGTCCATAAAACGTACGACCATGCCCTGTGTGTTTCGCAGCTCGGCGCAGTTGAAGGGTTGACCATCGGGGGCAAGAAAGGTTGACGTTAACATGGGCTAGCTCCTTGTGTTGCGTGGCAGAGATAATAAGTCTCTTTAATCCCTGTCGACGCAAAATAGTGGTCGGCCATGGCAGCTTTGACTGCATCAACGTTATGTAAGGGGAGAAGTGCGACGACGCAACCACCGAACCCACCACCGGTCATTCGCGCACCACCTTCCTCACCGATTGCTGTTTGTAGCAGCTCAACTAAACGATCGATCTGAGGCACCGTTATAGCGAAATCATCGCGCATTGAATTATGTGACTCGGCCATTAATTGCCCCATCCGTATTAAGTCACCACGATTCAAGGCCTCTGTTGCTTCTAAGGTCCGCTTATTTTCTGTCAGAATATGGCGGACACGCTTCGCAACGGTTGGTTCCATTTCTGCTTCACGGGCGTAAAAGGTTTCCAAAGTCACCTCACGCAATGATTGTTGGCCAAAAAAGGCAGCACCTTGCTGGCATTGTTCACGTCGTAAATTGTATTCGCTACCAACCAGTGTGCGTCGGAAATTAGAATTCACAATTAAGACTGCGATATCGCTTGGCATTGAAACGGATTGGGTTTCAAGTGACTGGCAATCTAGCAGTAAAGCATGGTTAGCCTGACCCATTGCGGAGATCATTTGATCCATAATACCGCAATTACAGCCTACAAATTGGTTTTCGGCTGCTTGGCCGTTTAACGCAATCTCAACAGGAGTAATGGGTAACTGCCATAAATGTTTGATAGCGGTACCGATGGCAACCTCTAAGGAAGCAGAGGAACTTAAACCGGCCCCTTGTGGCACGTTTCCACTGATCACCATGTCCATTCCTTTGAACTGATCATTAATCTGGCGTAAATGTTTGACTACGCCACGCAGATAATTCGCCCACATCGCAGAGTGGTGAAATTCGATCGGTGCGTCTAAAGAGAATTCGTCTAATTGGTCGTCGTAATCTGCGGCAATCACTCGCACTTTGTTATCTTGACGTTTAGCGCAGCTAATGACGGTTTGGTAATCAATGGCACAAGGCAGCACAAAACCTTGGTTATAATCGGTGTGCTCACCAATCAGATTAACGCGTCCCGGCGCTTGGAAAAAATCGGTTGGTGCATAACCAAAATACTGGTGAAAACGCTGTTCGCAACGTTGTTTAAGTTCAGTGATCATTGTGGAGTCTCTCGAAAATGGCGGTCACTCACAGATCGTAGGCGTTCCGCAGCTTGTTCAGGGGTGAGGTCGCGCTGGACTTCAGCTAACATCTCGTAACCGACCATAAATTTACGCACGGTTGCAGAGCGCAGTAATGGGGGATAAAAGTGGGCATGCAGTTGCCAGTGCGAGGACTCTTCGTCAGTAAAGGGTGCACCATGCCATCCCATCGAGTAGGGAAAAGAGCACTGGAACAGGTTATCGTAGCGGCTGGTTAACTGTTTTAAGGCAAGGGCAAGGTCGTCACGCTGTTCCACAGAGATTTCGGTTAAACGGGCCACTCTAGCCTTAGGTAATAACAAGGTCTCGAAAGGCCAGACCGCCCACCAAGGAACGACGGCGATCCAATGTTCCGTTTCAACGACTAATCGCTCTTTATGCTGCAGCTCTTTCTGAGCATAGTCCCATAACAGCGGGCGCTGATGACGTTGATAATAGTCACGCTGCTGGCGATCTTCGGTTGCAATTTGGTTAGGAATAAAGCTATTAGCCCACACTTGGCCATGAGGATGCGGGTTTGAGCAGCCCATTGCCGCCCCTTTATTCTCGAAAATTTGCACCCAAGGGTAAGTTTTTCCCAACTCAGCCAATTGTGCTTGCCAAACCTGAATCACTTGCTTAATTGATGAAAGGGGTAATTCGGGTAGCGTCTTACTGTGATCAGGTGAGAAGCAAATAACACGGCTAATTCCGCGAGCACTTTCTAATTGAAAGAGTTCATCCTCGCTTTCTGCCGAGGGGGGCGTATCAGGTAATAACGCCGAAAAATCGTTAGTGAAGACGAAAGGTGCATCGTAATCAGGATTGACTTCGCCATTTATCCGCGTGTTTCTCGGGCAAAGGTAACATTCTGGGTCATGTTGCGGTAACTGTTGAGGACTTACTGTCTCCTCAGCACCTTGCCATGGCCGTTTTGCGCGATGGGGAGAAACTAACACCCATTCACCAGTGAGTGGGTTGAACCGACGATGCGGGTGGTCGAGGGGATCAAAGATCTGCATAGTTGTCTCGTCATGATTAAGCCGTAATGAACAAAGCCTAGCATGAATACGCGCCTATTTTTGTGATCGAGTGAGAATTTATGGAAACGTTTACACTCAGATTAAAAAAGCTATGGTGCGGTTATATCTCATAACTTTAAATTTTTCATGTAAACGTTTACATTCAAGTTCAAAGTCATTAAACCGATTAGTGGGTGACTAAGCAGCTCACCTAAAAACTTACACACAAGAGATGAGTGACTTAATTAAAGGTAGAATCAGAGACAGCTTAGAGATGCTGGAACGCAAACAGGCTCGCTGACGTATCAGCTCAGTCAATATTAATTACCACAAATTTTTTGGACCTAACTTATTTTAGGTCCCCTGGTTAAATTCCAATAAGGGCCCACTACCTGAGTAGTGGAAACACTAAGCTAAAGACTCTCTTGAATATAGTCATAACTCCCTTGCTTATTGGCGACGAAGCTTAAGCGGTGAGTGATGCACTGCGGGGCATCCTCAGCATGATGAGAGACAAAGAGTAGTTGCGTGCTGCCTTGTTCGATCAGCATTGAAACAAACTGTTTGATCAGCTGGCGATTCAGGGCATCTAAGCCTTGTAAAGGCTCATCGAGGATAAGGAGTTGCGGGTGTTTAACCAAGGCCCGAACAATCAATACTAATCGTTGTTGCCCCCATGAGAGGTCATGGAAGGGAAGGTTTGCTTGGTCCGCAGTAATACCGATCAATGCTAACCACTCATCAGCCAGAGCCTGCTGGCGGTCGCCGGGAACCTGATAGAGGCCGATTGAATCGAAATAACCAGAGAGGACAACGGTTCGCACTGAGGCGCTGACTCGGTACTCAAGATGGAGGCTGCTACTGACATAACCGATATGTTTCTTAATATCCCATAGCGTCTCACCGCTACCTCGACGAATACCGAATAATGTCAGGTCATTACTGTAGCCTTGTGGATGATCACCTGTGACTAAACTCAGCAGCGTCGATTTGCCTGCACCGTTCGGTCCCGTAATTTGCCAGTGTTCACCGGGGTTTACTTGCCAAGTCAGGTTATCAATAATCACGTTGTCATCCCATGAAACATGGCCTGAAACTAAGCTTATCAATGGCGCAGCAGAGGGGGAGGACTGGGTGGTAGAAGGGATATCGCTTTCAGGAAGTTGTACACCGGATAGTTGTTCAAGATGCTGAAGTTGTGCCACAACATTGTCCGCTAACACTTGCTCACGCAACGCTAAGGGTTGCAGATGACCATCGATCAGTAATCCTACTTGTTCAACGAAAGATGGGATGTCTTCAAAGCGATTTAGCACAAACACTAAGGTCAAACCTTGTCGCTGTAACGCCAATAAAAGTTGCTGCAGCGCTGCCCGGGATTCAACGTCCAAGCCATCAAAGGGTTCGTCAAGAATTAATAGGTCAGGTTTTCCCATTAATGCTTGGCATAACAATACCTTACGGGTTTCTCCTGTCGACAATACCTTAAAGGGGCGATCAAGTAAGGATGCAATACCAAAGCGCTCAGCTAAGGCTTGACAACGTGCAGGTTCATGATGACTCTCTTGGATGACATCACGTGTCAGTTTACCATCACTATTCTCTCCTTCGCTGAAGAGATCACTATTATTACGTTGCCACTCTTGATTGACGAATGCCGAAAGCTGCTCAAAAGAGAGGCGAGTCGGGGAAGTAAAGTGGTTTTCAATAGTCCCTTTAGCCTTGGTGAGTTCACCTTCTAATGCCAGAGCTAACGACGATTTACCGCTGCCATTGGTACCGACTAGGGCAAAACTTTCGCCTTCATTCAAATGGAACGAATCAATTTGCAGTGACCAGTGTTCCCCGCGATGAAACGTACATTGCGAAATGTGCAATATTTTCATGTTCTGTTCCGTATTATGCATTTAGCCTAGTTTTAGCGACCCGTTTAAGGCTTGTCAATCTTTAGGCGGTAAGTCGCTTTGAGTTAAAGGCACAAAAAGCGGTACCCACACTGCTTAAGTCTCGTTAAAATAAGGGTTTTAGATGCTGAGGGCTAAGACTATGCTGGAACTGCTGAAAAGTTTGCTGATGGCGATCATCATGGTACCTGTGCTGATGGCGGTCATTTTGGGGTTAATTTGGGGATTAGGCGAGCTATTCAATTTAATCTCTGGAACCAAAAACGAAAAGAAATCAGCATAATACGATGCCTATGCCAGTAAGGCATAGGCAGAATCTTTATAAGAGCTTAGACTCAATAAACTGCGCGATTGAGGGGGCATCATTACTGCCGATCACAACTTGGCAGCGATCTTTTATTTCTTGTTTTGCTTCCTGCATGGCAACGCCTATCCCCGCAAGCTCTAACATACTCAAATCATTATTATTATCACCGAAGGCAACCACTTGCTCCATAGAGAGATTTTGCGCATTAACCCACTCAGCGAGTCTTTTTCCTTTACTATTTCCCCGCTTAGCAATATCAATTTGATCGGTCCACGACCATTCACAGACCACCTCTGCGCTTGCTTCTACTTGATGAGCGAAACTTTGTAGTTGTGATAAGTCGGCATGGGCTAAGGCAAATTTCCACAAAGGTTCACCACTTTCAATGACCGCTCTTAAATCATCGACTTGACGGAATACTGGGCGTAATGCTGGTGGATAGTTTTCTGCCCAAGCTGTCATACGGATAACATGCGCAGTGGGTTGCTCGTAATACATGGCGTCACCCGCATAAAGTAATCCTTTGATATCAGCTTGGCGTAAAGCATCGATAACAATCTCAGTATCTTTTGCTGGCAGGGGATCACTATTTATCACTGAATTTGTCTGGTAATCGTAAGAGTAAGTCCCATTACAGCAGATGACGGGGTCTGTCAGGGCTAGGGTCTGGTAAATAGGATGAATTGCGCTATGGTGACGTCCTGTCACAATTAATACTCGGTAGCCTGCTGCTTTTGCTCGAGTGAGTGCGTCAATTGACTCTGGAAGCACCTGTTTCTGGCTGGTTAAGAGAGTTCCATCTAAATCTAATGCGATAACTCGATAATCCATAATAACGTCACCTAATTGTATGATGTCTAAAAAAAGTCTACACCCTAATTGAGCGAAGCAGCAAATCCCGCACAAAATCACTGTTACAATTATAGAATTGGTGCAAACTAGATCTAACAAAAGTTAAGGAGAGCGCATGAAACAAGTTATTTATACTGCTAGCCCAGAAAGTGAAGAGATCCATGTATGGCAACTGTCTGAACAGGGAGAACTGTCTTTACTGCAAACGGTTAATGCACCTGGACAACCGCAGCCCTTGGCTATCAACCCTCGCCAGCAAGTTTTGTACGCAGGAGTAAAGCCTGATTTTCGTGTAGCAGCCTGGAAAATTGGTGAAACGGGATCACTTTCTTGGTTAGGCGAAGCTGCGCTGCCAGGAAGTGCGACCTACCTTGCTACGGACCGAGAGGGAGAGGCGCTCTATGTTGGCTATTATCATGATGGTTTCGTTAGTTACGGTAAGTTGGGTGCTGAAGGCGAACCTAGCTCGCCATCACAAGTTTTGAAAGGGTTAGACGGTTGTCACTCTGCCAATATCAATCTGGCCAATGACAAGCTTTATGTTCCCGCGTTAAAACAAGATCGAATTTGCGTCTACCCTCTGCGGGACGACAAAAGCTTAGATAATGCTAAGGTTTCGCAAATTGCGTCCGCGCCAGGGGCTGGCCCACGACATATGGCTTTTCATCCCCAAGGTCAATTTGCTTACATCATCAATGAACTCGATAGTACGGTGATGGTGGTTGCTTTAGGTCAAGGTAACGACCAAGTCGTGCAGACTTTGCCGACTCAACCCGACGATTTCACGGGCACGCCATGGGCTGCTGATATTCATCTTACTCCGGATGGTAAGTTCCTCTATACCTGTGATCGTACCAGTAGTTTGCTGACTATCTTCGCAGTCTCTGCGCAAGGTGATTCATTAACGTTAGTAGGCTTCCACCCGACAGAAACTCAACCGCGTGGTTTCACTCTGGATAAAGCAGGACAATTTTTAATCGCAACAGGCCAGAAATCTCACCATGTTGCGGTGTATCGTATTGACCCGCAAAGTGGAAAGTTAACCGATTTAGGCCGTTATGCGGCAGGTCAGGGACCAATGTGGGCAATCGCCCACACCCCTGAGTAAAGTAAAAAGTGCCACTTCTGTGGCACTTTTTTTGGCTGCTGACGATAAAGGCAGTTAAGCGCCAACGTAGGGGATCATTCGCATCAACTACTGAAATAGCACCTCTTGATCAACGGCAGCCGCAATAGCTGCCATCAGTTGTTCAAGCTGCGGTTTGGAAATGAGATAAGGGGGCATGAGGTAAATCAATTTACCAAAGGGCCTGATCCATACACCCGCTTCCACGAAGAACGCCTGAATTTCCGCCATCGCCACCGCGCGGTGACACTCCACCACCCCGATAGCGCCTAATACCCTGACATCTTTTACGTTTGGGTGATGGATTAGAGGGCCGAGGCCAGCGTTCAACTGCTCTGTTATGCTTTTAACCTGTTGTTGCCACGCACCTTCGCGTAAGATTTTTAAACTCTCTGTAGCCACCGCGCAGGCGAGAGGATTGCCCATAAAGGTTGGGCCATGCATAAAACAACCCGCCGGGCTACGACTAATACCTTCAGCAACACGATCAGTCGTCAGCGTCGCCGCGAGCGTCATCGTGCCACCTGTCAGGCCTTTCCCTACACAGAGAATGTCTGGAGAAATAGAGGCGTGTTCACAGGCAAACATCTTACCCGTCCGTCCAAAACCGGTAGCAATTTCATCAGCAATCAATAGCACATCATACTGGTCGCAGAGTTCCCGAACACGTTTAAGAAGTTCTGGATGGTAAAAACGCATCCCTCCGGCGCCTTGTACGATAGGTTCCAGGATCACGGCAGCTAAGCTCTGATGGTGTTCAGCAAAAGCGGAGCGAAGCGCATCGGCCTCACTTTCAACCCATGTTTGGTCAAAAGTACAATGTGGAACCGGCACAAATACGTGCTCCGGTAAGTAACCTTGCCACAGGGAGTGCATCGAATTTTCGGGATCACATACTGACATCGCTGCATAGGTATCACCGTGATAACCGCCCCGTAACGTTAGAAATTTCTGTTTACTTTGCGAAGTACCACTCCAATATTGCACCGCCATTTTCATCGCGACTTCGACCGCAACTGATCCTGAATCGGCTAAAAAAACTTTTGTTAAACCGGCTGGTGCTATCTCCAATAACGCGCGGCCTAGTGCTACCGCCGGGCCATGGGTTAAGCCTCCAAACATCACGTGAGACATTTTAGAAATTTGCTCGGTCATCGCGAGATTTAATCGTGGATGGTTATAGCCATGAATAGCGGCCCACCATGAAGACATCCCCTCGACTAACTCTTGTCCGGTTTCAAGAGTGATGCAGCAGCCCTGAGCAGAGGCAACGGGATAGCATGGCAGAGGATCGAGCATCGAGGTGTAGGGATGCCAAAGATGATTACGATCGAATTCACTGTCTTCTGTCGGGAACATAATTGTTGTAAACTGTTTCTGATAAATTTAGTTTACAAGTATAACCACAATAACCAGATGTTTAAAGTTATGGAGCAAGCCATGTCACAACGTTGGACACGTCAGCAAGTTACTGAACTGTTTGAGATGCCTTTTTTGGAACTTATGTTTAAGGCCCAGCAGATCCATCGTGAAAATTTCGATCCTGCCAAAGTGCAAGTCAGTACTTTACTCTCGATTAAAACGGGCGCATGTCCCGAGGATTGTAAATATTGCCCGCAAAGTGCACGGTATAAGACCGGTTTAGAATCTGAAAAATTAATGGAAGTTGAAGAAGTCCTAACGTCTGCCCGCAAAGCTAAAGCCGCAGGATCAGGGCGATTCTGTATGGGCGCAGCGTGGAAAAACCCACATGCGCGTGACATGCCTTATTTGAAAAAAATGGTCGAAGGCGTCAAGGCAATGGGCCTTGAGACCTGCATGACACTTGGGACGCTCTCTCCTGACCAAGCTGATGAGTTAGCCACCGCTGGATTAGATTATTACAACCACAATTTAGACACCTCACCTGAATTTTACGGCAACATTATTACCACGCGTAGTTATCAAGAACGTCTGGATACGCTGTCGCATGTCCGTGGGGCGGGTATTAAGGTCTGTTCGGGTGGGATTGTTGGGTTAGGTGAGACTATTGGCGATCGTGCCGGACTTTTGATGCAGTTAGCGAATCTTCCTACTCCTCCAGAAAGTGTTCCCGTCAATATGTTAGTCAAAGTGAAGGGAACGCCACTGGCTGATAACGACGACGTCGATCCCTTCGATTTTATCCGTACCATCGCCGTTGCAAGGATATTAATGCCAAGTTCCTATGTGCGGCTTTCTGCCGGGCGTGAGCAGATGAGTGAACAAACTCAGGCGATGTGTTTTATGGCGGGTGCGAACTCAATTTTCTACGGTTGTAAATTACTGACCACAGAAAATCCAGAAGAAGATAGCGATGTACAACTTTTCCGTAAGCTTGGATTAAAACCGGCACATGCCCATACGGAGTTAGGGGTGGAGTCTGAATCTGAAATGCTGCATCAGCAGATCACCAATGCGGATACATCACTCTTCTATAACGCGGCCGTCTAATGTCTTGGCAACAACGTATCGAAAGCGCTTTACACCAACGCCAGCAGCAAGGATTGCTGCGGCGGCGGTTAGCGGTCACGGTTGCCCCGCAGGCTAACCTTACTCATAACGGTCAACACTTCACCCATTTTTCCAGTAATGACTATTTAGGACTAAGCCATCATCCTGCAGTGATTGATGCGTGGTGTAAAGGGGCGCAGCAGTGGGGGACGGGCGCAGGAGCTTCAGGGCATGTTACCGGGTACTCACCTTGCCATCAACAGCTTGAGCAAACGCTAGCCGAGTGGCTAGGCTTTCCACAAGCTATACTCTTTAGCTCAGGGTTCGCGGCAAACCAAGCGTTAATTTTCGCTCTTGCCGAGTCCAGTGATACGCTTATCGCTGATAAACTAATGCATGCTTCGTTACAGGAAGCGGCGGCGCTATCTCCAGCCCGTTATCGCCGTTTCCCTCATAACTCGTTAGATGGCCTTGCGCGGCAATTAGAGGCGACCGATACGCAGAACCGGCTGGTGATTACCGAAGGCGTTTTCAGCATGGATGGCGATCAAGCTCCCTTAGCTGCGATCAGTAAAATGTGTCGCGAACACCAAGCCTGGTTAATGGTCGATGATGCTCATGGTGTTGGGGTGCTGGGTGATGAGGGACGTGGCAGTTGCGCACAGCAGCAGATTAAACCCGATATATTGATAGTGACCTTCGGTAAGGCCCTTGGAGTGAGTGGTGCAGCCATTCTCTGTTCGGAAGCGGTGGCGGCGTACTTGGAACAGTCTGCTCGTCATCTCATTTATAGTACAGCATTGCCTGCGGCGCAGGCCGCTGCCGTCATGGCAAGCATTGAAATACTTCGTCAGCAACCAGAATACCGAGTAAAACTGGCCCAAAACATTAGCGATTTTCGTAACTTATGTACGCAGAAAGGGATAACGCTGACCGATTCAATGACCGCGATTCAGCCAGTGATTATCGGTGATAACCATCGAGCTCTGGAGGTAGCCCACAGCCTTCAATCCGCGGGGCATTGGGTGCAAGCGATTCGTCCACCAACGGTACCCGTGGGGAGCGCTCGTCTAAGAATTACCCTGAGTGCCGCACACAGTACCGATCAGATTACCCGTTTGGTTGAGGCCTTGCATCGTGTCCTCTAATTCCTGTATTCAAGTCGATAAAAAGGCGCTCGCGCGAGCATTTGGCCGCGCCGCGAAACAGTATGACCATTTCGCCGCTTTTCAACGTACTGTCGGCGAGCAATTGATGGCGCACTGCGACTGGCATACCCCTGGTTTATTGGTGGATGCTGGAGCGGGTTCAGGTTGGTTCAGTCGTTATTTTCGCGAGCAAGGTCACTGTGTGACGGCCTTCGATCTTTCCCGCGGAATGCTTCAACAGGCAGCGCAGCAACACTCGGCTGATCACTATGTATGTGGTGATCTTGAGGCTTTCCCCTTTCATTCGCAAAGTGTGGATTACTTATGGAGTAACCTCGCGCTACAGTGGTGCAGCGATTTCCAACAAACCCTGCAGCAGTTGCAACGTTCACTGACTGCCGAAGGTAAACTTGCCGTCTCGACCTTAGCTGCTGGCTCTTTACCAGAAATTGAACAGGTTTGGCAGCAGATGGGGCGCTCAGCACCGATCAATCGTTGGTCCAGTGCTGAATCACTGCTTAACGCTACCGAGTCTCTAGGCCTTCGTGCTTGGCAAGCGCCTATCGTCTGTCATTTTTCATCGCCCCTCGATGCCCTCTGGTCGTTAAAAGGTATCGGTGCATCACACTTGCATGCTGGTCGCCAGTCAGGGCTCGGCGGACGTGAATTCTTCACCCAGCTGGCTGAACACTGGCCGCGAGACGATAAAGGTTACCGTCTCACCTATCACATCGTTTTTGGAGTTACCCGATGAGTCACACTTATTTCTTAACCGGAACCGATACGGATGTTGGCAAAACCCTCGTCTCGGCCGCACTCCTGCAAGCTGCGGGACGCGCGGGTTATACCACCGCAGGTTATAAACCTGTTGCATCAGGCTCTGAATGGACATCAGAGGGGTTACGCAATCGTGATGCGTTGATTTTACAACGGTACAGTAATGTTGACTTGCCTTATGCTTTGGTAAACCCCTTAACCTTTGAACAACCGACTTCTCCGCATATCGCGAGCCAACGAGAAGGCCAATCGATTAGCTTCCCGCGAATCGATGAGGGCTTATCTGCATTACAAGCTCAGGCGGATTGGGTACTCGTTGAGGGAGCAGGTGGGTGGTTTACTCCGTTATCTGCAGAGCAACATTACGGGGAATGGGTGATTGCGCAGCAACTGCCGGTGATTTTAGTCGTGGGAATGAAATTAGGCTGCATAAATCACGCATTGTTAACGCAAGCTGCTATTCAGCAAACTGGGCTGAGGTTAGTCGGCTGGGTAGCGAATAGTCTGAGTGCGGAACCGCATGAATATGATGCCTATCGCGATTATCTAATTGCTCAGATTAAGGCGCCTTTACTGGGTGAAATCCCGTTCCTCAGCGATGCGAATCAATTGGATAACATTGGGCACTCTCTTACATTACCCGCGTCAATGCCTTAGTACCCCACTCCACCGCGCCGCTGAAGCGCATTAAATCGGCGGCCGTCCCCGACATAATACTTCGACCATGATGAAGCAGGGTAAAGTTGTCGGCAACCCGCTTCACAAAGTCTAGATTCTTATCCATCAGTAACACGCTAATATTATGTTCCTTAGTCAGCGCGGTGATAATCGCTACAAGGTGATCGGCTTCCTCAACCGCTAATCCTTCAGAAGGTTCATCCAGTAAAATTAACTTAGGATAGGTGATCACGGCTCGGGCTAGCGCCAATTGATATTGTAAGCCTTTCGCTAGCGTCCCGCTACGGTGATGGCGCTCGGCGAGAAGAGCAGGGAAAAGCTCACTGATTATCGAGGGTAAAGTGATAGGTAAGCTTCTTGTATAGACAGCTTTCAACGCTATCAATAAATTTTCCTCAACACTAAGTTGTGAGAATATCGGACTTCCTTGCGGAACATAAGTAATGCCCAATTGCGAACGATGCTGACTGGGAAGCGATATTAAACTGCAGGGGAGGGAGTTCTGGGGGTGCCACGTCATTTCACCACTCATGATGGGTAAAAATCCCAGAATACAATGAAACAGGGTTGTCTTGCCGGTACCTTGTTGTCCAATAATGGCTGAGCAACTATTTTGACTCACTTCAAGATTGATATCCCAGAGCGTATGGTGGTCGTCGTAGGCTTGATTGATCTCTCGTAATTGAAGCATGGTGTCATCTCCCAATCCATTAGCAAGCTATGTAATAAAGATGTTAAGCAAAAAACGCGCCAGTTTTTTATAAGGTTAAGCATCATGGTTGAGTGAAGTGGTTGTAGGTTGAGAACAAAAGAGATGTACTTAATTGGTGCATAACGACTCATTTAATGGCAATTATTTCTCACACTCACTATTGACTTTCCCCGTTCTATTAAGGTTTTTTGAATCTTTTACTGAGAATTTATCAAAGTAAAAAAATGCCATCATTGAAAAAAAAATTTTTTTACAGGGTTGTCATCTTTCTGAAAAATTATACACAGCCCACCGTTACTGGGCTGTCAGGAGTTATCCACCATTCCTGTGGATAACCATGTGTATTACCCTCTGAAAACAGGGGCTAGCCACTGAATAATGCGGCTTGGCATTGGAGTGGTTGTAAACTACACTTATTTTTATATAAATTTAAAATCAATATGTTACGCAAAAGCAATAGCGTAGCGGGTAGCTAACGAGCCACGCCGCGAACTTAATGACAAATGCTTGACAAAAATAAATTAGCTAAAGCTGTCGGTGGATAACCCTAAAAGAAGATTGACTGGCTGATTTTTATTCAGCTTCAGATAATCATAGCGATAATAGTGCCAATTAGCTGGATATCTATCCAGTAAAATCTGTACTTCTGAGAGCTAAGTAGTAAAATTACCCCTCATCCTGATACTGACTAACCGGAACCAATGATTATGAGTAAAGTTTTTACCTTACACTCGGAATTTAAGCCTTCTGGTGATCAGCCTGAAGCGATAAAAAAATTAGAAGAAGGGCTGGACGATGGTTTAGCCCATCAAACCTTACTTGGCGTGACGGGGTCCGGGAAAACCTTTACCATCGCTAATGTTATTGCCGATTCAAACCGTCCAACAATGATAATGGCGCCGAATAAAACTTTGGCGGCGCAGCTGTACGGTGAAATGAAAGCTTTTTTCCCTGAAAATGCGGTAGAGTATTTCGTGTCTTACTATGATTACTACCAGCCTGAGGCTTATGTACCCAGCTCAGACACCTTCATCGAGAAAGATGCTTCAGTCAATGAACATATTGAGCAGATGCGTCTCTCAGCGACCAAAGCCCTGCTTGAACGCAAAGATGTCATCGTCGTCGCCTCGGTTTCTGCCATTTATGGACTGGGTGATCCCGACGCTTATCTAAAAATGATGCTGCATCTCACTCGTGGCATGATTATTGATCAACGTAGCATTTTGCGCCGACTGTCAGAGTTGCAATACACTCGCAATGATCAAGCTTTTCAGCGTGCCACCTTCCGTGTGCGCGGCGATGTCATTGATATCTTCCCTGCAGAGTCAGACGATTTGGCGCTGCGCGTCGAATTATTTGATGAAGAAGTTGAAAAGCTCTCTCTTTTCGACCCCCTAACTGGGCAAATAGAGCAATCAGTGGCACGCTTCACTATCTATCCTAAAACACACTATGTCACCCCGCGTGAGCGAATACTGCAAGCGATGGAAGAGATCAAAGTTGAGTTAGCCGATCGTAAGAAAGTGCTATTAGAAAATAACAAGTTACTTGAAGAGCAGCGGATCACTCAACGTACGCAATTTGATCTGGAAATGATGAATGAATTGGGTTACTGCTCGGGTATTGAAAACTATTCTCGCTATCTCTCTGGGCGGGGACCGGGTCAAGCTCCGCCAACCTTATTCGATTATCTTCCTGCTGATGGGTTATTAGTGGTAGACGAATCGCACGTGACCATCCCGCAAATTGGCGGAATGTATAAAGGCGACCGTGCCCGTAAAGAAAACCTTGTTGAATATGGCTTCCGATTACCCTCTGCGTTAGACAACCGCCCGATGAAGTTTGAAGAATTCGAAGCGTTGGCGCCGCAAACCATTTACGTCTCAGCAACGCCTGGTAAATACGAGTTAGAAAAATCAGGTGATGAAGTAATTGATCAAGTGGTTCGTCCAACAGGGCTGTTGGACCCGATATTGGAAATTAGGCCGGTTGCAACACAGGTCGATGATCTCCTCTCGGAAATTCGTCAACGTGTTGAAATTAACGAAAGGGTGCTAGTTACCGTACTGACTAAACGTATGGCAGAGGACCTGACCGAATATCTCGAAGAACATGGTGAGAAAGTCCGCTATCTGCACTCAGATATTGATACAGTCGAGCGTATGGAAATCATTCGTGACCTACGCTTGGGTAAATTTGATGTATTAGTCGGCATCAACTTACTCCGAGAAGGCCTCGATATGCCAGAAGTTTCATTAGTGGCGATTTTAGATGCGGATAAAGAAGGATTTCTCCGATCTGACAGGTCGTTGATTCAGACTATAGGACGGGCGGCTCGCAACGTGAGCGGCAAAGCTATCCTCTATGCGGATAAAATCACGCCATCTATGGCTCGTGCGATAGAAGAGACTGAGCGTCGTCGTGAGAAGCAAGAAGCTTGGAATAAAGAGCATGGTATTACGCCAACCAAGTTGAATAAGAAAATCACGGATATTCTTGAGATTGGCGGTGCGTCTGTTTCGGGTAAAAAAGCCAGCCCATCGAAGGGCGATATTGAGTTGAAAGCAGCGGAAACTGCTGCAGAATATTCATTAATGACCGCGCCAGAGTTACAGAAGAAAATTTCGGAATATGAGCGGACGATGCAGAAACATGCACAAAACCTCGAGTTCGAAGAGGCTGCTCGTTTACGTGATGAATTACATCAACTTCGCGATCTATTACTTATTGCTATGTAATAAATTGCCTGCAGCATGTCATGCTTAGTGTAGCGTGCTGCAGTGATCTCAATGTAAAGCTTGGAAGGCATCTTCTAAAGCTTGGCGAAGAAGTTGCCGGTCATGGCGGTATCCTACGTCGCTGGCATCCAGCGGGCGCTGGAGACGTAATCGCTGTGTAATACCGCTAGTATCTGCTGTGGGACCTAAAATAACCCCATCAATGACCCGACGGCCAATAGCGCTCTCAATTAACGTCAGCTTTTCAGCAACCAATAGATGTCCTGCGGGACTGAGCTCAGTGCCTAAATTATCGACGAATAACATTTTGGCTTGAGTCCGACGCAGCGCTTGGCTGAGTTCTTTAACCAAAATGACCGGCATGATACTGGTATAGAAACTACCAGGCCCCATAATAATCAAGTCTGCATCCCTAATAGCTTCTATGGCTTCTCTTGTTGCTTTAACCGGGACAGATAGGTCTAAACTACTCGGCCACTCCTTCATGGCATCGATCTCGGTTTCCCCATGAATCAAGGTACCGCGAGCATCGGTTGCAACCAGGTCGACCGGTTGTTCTGACATCGGGATGAGGAAAGCATCGACCTTTAATACGTTTCGAATAAGATTGATGGCCTCCAGCGGGCGTACACTCAAATTATCGAGGGCCCGCAGCATTAAATTTCCTAGATTATGTCCTGCTAATTCACCTTGTCCCGAGAAACGGTATTCGAACATAGCAGAGGCCACACTGGGCTGCGTAATGAGCTGATTCAAGCAGTTACGCGTATCACCCCACGCAATGCCTCCCTCTGAACGACGAATACGACCCGTCGAGCCTCCATTATCAGTAGTGGTAACAATACCGGTAAGGCGCGAACCGAGAGATGAGAGCGAGGACATTACGCGTCCTAAGCCATGACCACCGCCGATGGCGACGACTCGGTCCAGATCTGCTAGGGTTCGGTTCATTAGGGGCATCATCCTTAAAGGTGTGAGTTCTTCGGTTATTACAGTTGGGTATTATCTTATGTTCTCAATATATTGCCTATGAGAAATTAAAATTTTGAGAGAATTTCTGGGCTAAACATGACACCTATTCCTATTCGAGCTAGGATGAAGTGATAACTTCTCCAATTTATTTTGTAGTGTGACTGTTTGGTGGAGGCCTATTTTCTTGTATCACTTTTGACGAGGTACCTATTTGTCCGCCTTGACCGATACCTTTCAACGCAAATTTTACTACTTACGGCTATCGGTCACAGATATCTGTAATTTTCGTTGCACCTATTGTTTACCTGATGGTTATCGTCCCCAAAAAGGGAGAGAAGCTTTCTTATCTATCGACGAAATCACTCGGGTGGCCCAAGCCTTCGGTCAATTAGGGACGACGAAAATACGCTTAACAGGCGGTGAACCCTCAATGCGCCGCGATTTCAGCGATATCATTGCAGCCATTCATCAGCAACCTGCAATACAACAGATTGCCATGACAACTAATGGTTACCGCTTAGCGAAAGAGGCAGCAAACTGGCGAGCGGCAGGGTTAACTGCGGTTAACGTCAGTCTCGATAGCCTAGATGCGCGTCAGTTTTATCAAATTACTGGTCAGAATAAATTCACTGAGGTCATGGCTGGAATCGATGCCAGTCTGGAAGCGGGATTCCCGGTAGTTAAAATAAATGTTGTATTGATGAAACACTTAACCCAACAGCTTCCCGAATTCCTCGCGTGGATTAAGTACCGTCCTCTTCAGCTCCGCTTTATCGAATTAATGGAAACGGGAGAGGGGAGTGATCACTTCTCTAAGCATCATCTATCCGGTAAACATCTGCGTCACCAATTAGTGGAACAAGGTTGGCAAATCGTTGCCCGATCGCCAGAAGCAGGACCAGCCCAAATCTTTAGTCATCCGGATTATCAAGGCCAGATTGGCTTAATCATGCCTTATGATAAAGATTTTTGTGATAGCTGTAATCGACTCCGGGTCTCGGCTGTTGGTAAACTACATTTGTGTTTATTTGGTGATCAAGGGATTGAACTGCGCGATCTATTACAGGCTGACAGTCAACAATCGTTGCTAGCAGCACGAATTCAGTCGAGCTTACTACAAAAGAAACAGACACATTTTCTCCATCAAGGGATGACAGGCATGGCACGTAATCTCTCTTATATAGGTGGTTAAGGCGAGGAGCTGAAATGGAAAATCCACAAGCAAAAACATCTTCTCTGAACGTTGCTGTGTTGACGATCTCGAACCATCGTAATGATAAAAATGATACCTCTGGCGACTACTTGCAACAGGCAGTGGAAGGTGCTGGTCATCACGTTGTTGAGCGAACCATTTGCCCTGACAACCGCTATGCTATTCGAGCCATAGTCTCACAAGCGATTGCCAGTCAACATATTCAAGTAGTACTCATTAATGGAGGGACGGGGTTTCATGAACAAAACGCCACGCCCGAGGCGATAATCCCGTTATTCGATAAGGAAATTACTGGCTTTGGCGAGCTCTTTAGAATGTTCTCCTTTGAACAGATCCAGCAGGCAACCTTGCAATCTCGTGCGGTGGCTGGCTTAGCTAACCATACGGTGATTTTTGCGTTTCCTGGGTCCACTTCAGCCTGTGAATTGGCATGGGATCAGATCATTGAGGCGCAACTCGATATCAACACCAAACCTTGTAATTTCGTCTCACAACTTAAGAAAATCGCGAAATGAAGCAATTATCTCACCTCAATCATGCGGGCGAGGCGAATATGGTGGATGTTAGCGATAAAGCGCTCACATCCCGTCACGCCCGTGCTGAAGCCTATCTCTCATTAGATAAACTTACGCTGCAATTGATTACTGAAGGCAAACATCCTAAAGGCGATGTCTTTGCCGTTGCACGGATCGCGGGAATTCAGGCGGCGAAAAAGACGTGGGATCTCATCCCATTATGCCATCCCTTAATGCTAACTAAAGTTGAAGTACTGTTAACCCCTCAGTGGGATCCTTGTCGTATCCATATCCAAACTTTTTGCAAGCTGAGTGGCCAAACTGGCGTAGAGATGGAAGCGCTGACAGCGGCATCGGTCACTGCATTGACCTTATATGATATGTGCAAAGCTGTGCAGAAAGACATGGTAATTGAATGTATCCGGCTGGTGGAAAAGCAGGGGGGGAAATCCGGTGACTATCAGAGAAGTTGGGATGATTAACGTCCTTTTTTTTGCGCAGACGCGTGAACTGGTTGAGTGTGAAAAGCTTACGCTAGCGGCTGATTTCGATAATGTTGAACAACTTCGCGCCGCCCTAATTGAACGCGGTAAACGCTGGCAGTTAGCACTGGCCGATGGACGATTGCTGGTTGCAGTAAACCAAGAGATTTGCGATTTTTCACATCCTCTAGGGCCAGGTGATGAGGTGGCATTTTTTCCACCGGTGACGGGAGGGTAACGATGCATGCGTTAACCCGTATTGAGATCGCTACCGCTCCATTTTCTATTGATGATGAGTATCGACTTGCCGCTAGCCAACATCAAGATGGCGCTATCGTCTCTTTTGTGGGCAAAGTGCGTGATCTGAACCAAGGCCACGCAGTGAATCAACTGACCTTAGAGCATTATCCGGGGATGACTGAGCGGGTGTTGAAAAGTCTGGCGGATCAAGCTAGAGAGCGCTTTGCAGTGAATAACATCACTATCATTCACCGCGTCGGGACCTTCGCTTTAGGAGAAGAAATTGTATTGGTGATGGTGAGCGCAGTTCACCGGCATGCAGCCTTTCTCGCAACAGAATTTATTATGGACTTACTGAAAAGCCAAGCCCCTTTTTGGAAACGTGAAAAGACAGAAACGGGGGAGAGGTGGTTATCTCCCTCAGTGCAAGACAGTTCCGCTGCAGAAAAATGGACAAATAAGGAATTATAAGTGTGACTCGATCGACTATTGTTAAGATGACTACGTCGAGTGTTTTAGCGTTACTGCTCGCAAGCTGTGCATCAGAAAAACCTAAAGCCCCGGTACGACCAAAAGTTAGCGTAACGACTCAAGTTAAACAGCTGCTACCGAGCTATGTCACGAATAAAACGCAGTGGTCTGAAGATATCTACCAAGCATTTTTACATCAACAGCTCGATGCCGATGTCTCGAACCTGTGTGCAGTCATTGCTGTGGCGGGCCAAGAGACTAATTTTAATGCCAATGCGCCGGTGAAAGGACTACCGCAGATTGCTTGGCAGGAGATTTATCGTCGAGCTGGCTCACTGCACATTCCTGAATTCGTAGTACGCACTGCATTGAAAATTCCCTCGACGAATGGCAAAAGCTACACAGAGCGGTTAGATACAGTACGCAGTGAACGTGAACTAAGCGATATTTTTGACGACTTAATCGATTCCGTCCCGCTAGGCCAGCGGTTATTTGGTCGCTTCAACCCGATTCACACAGGGGGACCGATGCAGGTAAGTATCGCCTTTGCAGAACAGCATGCAGAGAATTATCCCTATAACGTCGAGAAAACTATTCGTAAAGAAGTACTCACCCAGCGCGGTGGTATCTACTTTGGTACACTACATCTGCTCGGCTATCCCACCCATTATTCAGTGCCTTTATACCGTTTTGCCGACTATAATGCAGGGTGGTATGCCAGTCGTAATGCTGCTTTTCAAGCCGCAGTCTCCTATTTGAGCGGACAAAAATTGGCATTAGATGGTGATTTAATTCAATATCAGAGTGATGCACCGAGCCGTACTGAGTTGGCGATTAGGTCTATCCGCTCTACACTGCAACTGAGCGATTCAGCGATTCACCAACAGTTATCACAAGGAGAATCACTGGAATTTGAACAAAGCCAGCTGTGGAAAAGGGTCTTTTCTGCAGCCGATAAAAAACGGGGACAGGCTTGGCCACACGAGCGATTACCGGGTATCGCGTTAGAAAGCCCTAAAATTTCTCGTAATTTGACTACCGCGTGGTTTGCACAACGCGTAAACCAACGTTATCAACACTGTTTACTTCAAGCTAGGGAGGAGTAATGGAAAATTATCAACGTCCTTCGTCGTTAGGACACACCTCGTCGGGCAGTCGCGTGCAAGCGTACATGACCCAAGTTTATGGTTGGATGACTACTGGCCTGCTATTAACGGCGTTTGTCAGTTGGTTTGCTGCAAGAACACCTGCAGTAATGGAAGCGATCTTCTCCAGTCGTATTACCTTCTTTGGGTTAATCATTGCTCAGCTTGCGGTAGTCTTCGTACTGTCAGGCATGGTGCATAAGATGAGTGCGGCTCTGGCCACAGGCCTCTTTATGCTGTATTCAGTATTAACTGGTTTAACGATGGCCAGTATCTTTCTCGCCTTCACTTATTCCTCTATTGCCAGCACCTTTGTGGTGACAGCGGCGATGTTTGGTGCGATGACCGTCTATGGTGCGGTAACGAAACGAGACCTCAGCAAGTTGGGCAGCTTACTGTTTATGGCATTGATTGGTATATTAATCGCTTCATTGGTCAATTATTGGCTTAAAAGTACCGCTTTGATGTGGGCGATTACCTATATTGGTGTGGTAGTTTTCGTCGGCTTAACGGCTTACGATACCCAAAAATTACGTCAATTGGGTGAGAATATTGATTCGTCTGATAAGGCGAATTTCCGTCGTTACAGTATCATTGGTGCACTCACCCTATACTTAGATTTCATCAACCTTTTCATGATGTTACTAAGGATTTTTGGTGACAGACGTTAGTTAAACAGCAGAAGATCGTGAATAGAGGGGATTTTCCCCTCTTTTTTTTGTGTAAAAAAACAGCAGATATTTCTTAAGTTCGAATACCTGAAAAGCTAAGGTTTATTTTAAATTATTGTTTGTAGTGGATTTTTATAAAAAATAATAGCTTTCTGGGTGTTTTTTAATCGACGTAAAGTGTTTTATTATATTGTTCTAATTAATCTATCTATTCAGCTTTTTTGTAGTATTTCATACTGATTAATCTCTGGCTTTAAAACAAAATATGATATTTCTCCTCGTTTGTGGCAGACTGAGGCCGTCTTCTTAAGGAATTATCTGAAGAAACATCGATCTTATCACAATTGCAGTATTGCGTTGTGGTCAGCCGATTTATTTCGATTACTCTCGGAAGACAATTACTGGCGTTTGGGTGTTTTACTCTACCGCGAGTATTACTAGGAGATAACTATGAAATGGTCTAACCGTGTTCAGATTGTCACTGGGCAAACGTGTTTTCATATCGCGATGCATTTAACCATCGTGGCTTCATTAGTTTGGGGTTTTAAACACAAGTTGTTAATTGAAGTCAGTGCCGGATTGGTCGCAAGTTATGTCGTTTTGCTGGTCGCTATGTTGATTACGCAAAATGTCTCGCGCTTACGCGCAGTGGGAGATTATTTAGAAGAAGCCTCCACCACTTACTATTTTGGTGCGGCGATGTTGTCACTCTTCTTATTCTCTCGTGTATTGCACAATCCGCTACTGATTTGTGGATTAGGTGTGGCGATGCTCATCGGCCCCGCACTTTTCTCATTGTTCGCCAAAGGTTCTGGCCAGCAAGTTGAGAAAAAACGCAGCTAATACCTTCAAGGCCAGTCATTCGGCTGGCCTTTTTAACATCCTCGCAGTCCTGCATAAAGTCTGATACACTTCCGGCACTTATCGCATTGTAGTTTGCGTTGAACTCTCTCAATTTAGTGACATTGTCCCCCCTGAAAACTGCACCGTGAATAGACGGTCAGGGCGTCTCTGGAGCAATACCCCATGACTTTCGATTCACTCGGTTTACAAGCCGAGATTTTGCGTGCTGTTAACGAACAGGGCTATACCACCCCTACGCCAATCCAACAACAAGCGATCCCTATCGTTTTAGCGGGGGATGACTTATTAGCCAGTGCACAAACTGGTACGGGTAAAACGGCTGGGTTTACCTTGCCACTGTTGCACCGTCTTGCCGCAAACGAAAAGCCTATTAATGGCCGCAGACCTGTACGAGCGTTAATTTTAACTCCGACTCGTGAACTGGCCGCGCAAGTCGGTGAGAACGTTCAAAGTTACAGCCGTTATCTCAAATTACGGTCTCTGGTCGTATTCGGTGGCGTCAGTATTAATCCACAAATGATGAAATTACGTGGTGGTGTTGACGTACTGGTCGCCACACCAGGGCGATTACTCGATCTCGTGCAGCAAAATGCGGTGCAATTATCGAATATCGAAATTTTAGTGCTGGATGAAGCCGACCGCATGTTAGACATGGGCTTTATCCATGATATCCGTCGTATCCTAGCTAAATTACCGGCTCGTCGTCAGAACTTACTGTTCTCGGCGACCTTCTCTGACGAGATCAAAGCACTGGCGGAAAAGTTACTAGATCGACCAAAATTAGTCGAGGTGGCTCGCCGTAATACCGCTTCCGAACAAGTATCTCAACAGGTGCATTTCGTTGATAAGAAGCGTAAGCGTGAATTGCTTTCTTATTTAATCGGTAAGGAAAATTGGCAGCAGGTATTAGTCTTCACCCGTACCAAGCACGGTGCTAACCACCTTGCAGAGCAGCTCAATAAAGATGGGATTACGGCAGCTGCGATTCACGGTAACAAAAGCCAAGGTGCGCGCACGCGTGCGCTTGAGCATTTTAAAACCGGTGAAGTGCGGGTGTTAGTCGCGACCGATATTGCGGCACGTGGCATCGATATTGAAGAATTGCCTCACGTCGTGAACTACGAGCTTCCTAATGTGGCGGAAGATTATGTGCACCGTATTGGTCGTACTGGCCGTGCAGCGGCCAGTGGTTCTGCATTGTCACTGGTCTGTGTAGATGAACACAAATTATTGCGCGATATCGAAAAGCTATTGAAAAAAGAGATCCCTCGTCTAGCTATTGCAGGCTACGAGCCGGATCCATCTATTAAAGCTGAGCCGATTCAAAACGGACGTCAAGGCGGACGTGGTGCCGGTCGCGGCGGACGCTCTGATCATAATGGCTCGCGCGGACAGGGCCGTCCTCAAGGACAAAACAGCCCACGCCCTCGTGCACGCAATGGAGCTTCTGCGTCAACAAAGCCTGCCGCGAAGAAACCGCAGGGTAATCGTTAGTTCTATGCGTGTATTGTTAGCACCAATGGAAGGTGTGCTGGATGCCTTAGTCAGGGAGCTCCTGACTAAGGTCAACGACTACGATCTCTGTGTTACAGAGTTTTTACGTGTCGTTGACCAGTTACTACCCAAAAAATCGTTTTATCGTTTATGTCCAGAATTAGCACATCAGAGCCGTACGCCAACCGGGACTTTGGTTAGGATTCAGTTACTAGGTCAGCACCCACAGTGGTTAGCTGAAAATGCTCATCGCGCAGTAGAGTTAGGATCTTGGGGCGTTGATCTAAATTGTGGTTGCCCTTCTAAAACAGTTAATGGAAGTGGCGGTGGAGCCTCGTTATTGAAAGATCCTGAACTTATTTATCATGCAGCGAAAGCGATGCGTCAAGCCGTGCCTGCGGCACTTCCTGTGACCGTTAAAGTTCGCTTAGGGTGGGACTCCATCGATCACAGTAATGAGATTGCCGATGCGGTAGAGCAGGCTGGGGCCACGGAAATCGTTATTCATGGACGCACGAAACAGGATGGCTACCGTGCAGAGGCGATTAACTGGCCGGCGATAGCTGCTATTAGGGAGCGGCTGACGATTCCTGTGATCGCGAATGGCGAAATTTGGGATTGGCAATCGGCTCAAGCTTGTTTGGCTACGACGGGCTGTAATGATTTGATGGTCGGTAGGGGCGCACTCCATATTCCTAACCTGAGCAAGATGATCAAATATAATCATCCGGCAATGCCGTGGCCAGAAGTGGTGGCGCTATTGGAGGATTATTGTCATCTTGAAAAACAGGGTGATACTGGAATGTACCACGTTGCGCGGATCAAACAATGGTTAGGCTATTTGCGAAAATCTTACTTTCAAGCGGATGAGCTATTCAGTCAAATCCGTCCGATGACTCACTCTGCCCTGATTGCCAAAGCGATTAACAAAGAGTTAATAAAATTAACCTAATACCAACCTTGCGAAGCCATCTCCTCTAACTGATATGCTATGCTGAGGATATTCCTCTTTTTATCTTGGTATGTGTATGCCTCAGCACAGTGAACCAACACGTGGTCAATTAAATAAACGTATTTTGTCGGTAATGATCTTTACCTTTTTCTGTTACCTTTCAGTCGGCCTCCCTCTTGCAGTCTTACCCGGTTTTGTTCATCACCAACTTGGTTATTCACCTTTCATTGCCGGGCTGATTATCAGTCTTCAATATTTCTCAACGTTAATCAGTCGTCCGCAAAGTGGCAGACTAGCTGATCATTTTGGCCCCAAAAAAGTGGTGATGTTAGGGATGGTACTCTGTGGGCTGAGTGGGGCGATGACACTAATAGCTGCATTATTCGTAAGTCATCCGATAATAAGTTTACTACTGCTTGCTGTAAGTCGTATCTGTTTGGGAATTGGGGAAAGTTTCAGTAGTACTGGTGCTACTTTATGGGGAATGAATCTCGTTGGCTCTGTTCATACTGCACGGGTAATTTCGTGGAACGGCGTAGCCACTTATTTCGCGATGGCTGTCGGGGCACCGTTCGGCGTTATGCTGAACCAGTGGTTTGGTATTAGTGGCTTCGCGGGATTAATTACTTTAATGGGAATAGTCGGTTTTTTTGTGGCGCGTAGCAAAGCCAGTATCACCATTTCTCTCACCGCACCACGCTTACCCTTTCGTCAAGTATTGGGTCTGGTTAGTCCTTATGGGTTAGGTCTAGCCTTAGGCACACTGGGTTTCGGGGTGATTGCGACCTTTATCACTCTCTATTTTTCCAGCCGAGGTTGGCAGGGCGCTGCGATGACACTTAGCCTATATAGCTTAGGTTTTGTTTTATCGCGCTTCTTATTTAGTCATATGATTACCCGTTTAGGGGGACTCACCGTTTCTTTAGGTTGTCTCGTGACTGAAGCTATCGGTCTATTTATGCTGTGGCATGCAGAAAGCGTTCTTTGGGCTGACGTTGGAGCATTGCTGACTGGTGCAGGTTTTTCATTAGTCTTTCCCGCCTTGGGCGTCGAAGCCGTCCGTCGAGTAAGCGAGCAAAGCAAAGGATCAGCGCTGGGAACTTATTCCGCATTCTTAGATTTAGCGCTAGGATTAACCGGACCTGTGGCGGGTTTACTAATGAATCAGAGTGGGATTCGATCAATCTATTTGGCTGCAGCGATTATGGTCTGTTTAGGGGCAGTACTTGTGGCAACATTACTTTATAAAGGCCGTAGGCAAATAGAGCGTACACAGTAGGGCAAATCGGCCATAACGGGAGTTATGGCCAATGAAAAGATTACTCTTCAACCGGAGGTGGCTGAGTTACTGCATCACTCGCCCCTTGAGCGGAGAAAGTTGAATCTGGTGCTTCAGTAGGTTGTGCATCGCTTTGCTCAGCGACCGGTTGCGGGGTATTGGCATGAGCTTCTGCTACGCCATTTACTTTCACCGGCATACCTGAACGGTTTTTTAGCGCTTGATTGACCACATCTTGATTGACGCTTGAATCGGAAAGCACTTTACTTACTGATTCAGTCAGAGAAATTGGTACGACAGCATTACTACTGAATTGCTCTTCAGTCGTCGAGAGGGGGTTATGCACTTCAAGATAACGTGATCCATCCGCTTCAACGGAAGCCTTAACGGGTTGGTTAACAAATTGAACACGCGTTCCGACCGGTACATGCTCAAATAACCACTTGATATCATCTCCGCGAAGACGAACACAGCCGTGACTTACCCGTAGACCGATTCCGAAATCCGCATTGGTTCCATGGATGGCATACATTTTACCGATATAGAGTGCATAAAGTCCCATAGGATTATCGGGTCCTGCAGGGAAGATGGTCGGTAAATTTTTACCGTCATCAGCATATTCGCTATGCATTTTTGCCGTTGGCGTCCACGTTGGGTTAGGGCGTTTGCTCTCTACCTTGGTCACCCAGTTTAGCGGCGTATCTTTACCTAGCTGACCGATACCAATAGGCAGCACAACAACGGTATGCCCCCCTTTTGGATAGTAATACAGACGCATTTCAGCACTGTTAATCACAATCCCTTCACGTGGCGCATCAGGTAAAATCAGTTGTTGAGGGATGATCAGTTTAGAGCCGGCTTTAGGTAGATAAACATCGATACCCGGGTTGGCTTCTAAAATATTGCTTAGTCCCATCTCATATTGTGCAGCAAAAGCTTCCAACGGTAGTCTGCTGTCAGTAGGGATAGAAACTTCAAGGTTCTCACCAGTAATACTACTGTTGGCTGCCGGAAGTGGATATACCACCGCGTGTGCAGTCTGAGAAAAGGCTGCAATGGTCATGGCAGCAGAAATCAACGCGCGGATGCTCTTTTTCATAGAATGTATGGCTTAAACCTGATTAACGGTAGTGTGAACAAGGTAATAGGCTGAATTCACGTCAGCCTTATGCCTAGTATAGGTGTAGACGAGATGAATGAACATCTGCTTTTTAATTTCAGTGAAAGATTCTGATATTTCTGGTTTCTCTAATCAGTATTGCGATTTCTAAACCACTGAATCAACTTCCACGCTCCCCAAAGCACCAATACTGCGACAACTACCCAGAATAGCGGTTCAAGATAGCCTTCAATACGGTTAAGCCACGGAGTGATAATTTTCCCCGCATAAAAGCCGAGGCTCGCAAATATCCCCGCCCAGAGCGCAGCACCGATCACATTGAGCAAGACGAATAGCCAAGGATGTAACCCACTTGATCCAATAATGATTGGCCCAATGATACGAAAGCCGTACATAAATCTTGCCCCAATCACGAATAGGGCAGGATGTCGGTGAATGAGGGTATTTGCCTTATCAATTTTACTTTGCTGCTTCTCGAAGCGGGTCAAGAATTTGGTACCATAGCGCCAACCTAGAAAGAACAGAATCTGGTCACCAATTATTCCGCCTAGCATGGCGGCAGCAATCACCCAATAGAGGTGCAGTAACCCTTCGTGTGCGGCAATACCCCCTAGCAGAACAAAGGTTTCACCTTCAGCCATACAGCCAATGATTAGCGCGAGATAACCATAATGTGAGATGAGAGAATGAATATCGATAGACAAAATAGGGCCCTGAAGTAAGTAAATGTTCGTTTTATCATCAAGAGTGTAATCTTTCTGGAAAATAACATTGAGTTGACAGATTTTTTTACAAATACCAGGCCAAATCCGTAAACAGACTTAGCTTTTTCTAACTCTACACGCGTATGATGCTGTCGCCAGCTTTTTGCCCTTTTGGGTGGAAGGCAGCCTGTATCCTGTACAGAAGATTGACTTTGACAATATTAGACGAAAAATGCCAGTAAAACGCCACCATTGTATCCTAGCTCTCCTGTTATGTTGTTGTTTTTCCGTGTCAGCGAAAGTGACTCCGGCTAAGTATAGTGCAAGCCAAGAGAATCGATTAGTTCAACCGCCGATAGCCTCGGGTAGCGCCTTGGTCGTTGACCTTACGACCAATAAAGTGATTTTTTCACTCCACCCAGACCGAGTTAGGCCTATCGCCTCGATCACCAAACTGATGACGGTAATGGTGGCCTTGGATGCTAAACAGCCATTGAATGAGATGTTACCCGTGGATATTCATCAAACCGCGGAGATGCGTGGCGTATTTTCGCGAGTTAAAGTTAATAGCCATATTAGTCGTAGAGACATGATGTTACTTGCATTGATGTCCTCTGAAAACCGTGCGGCAGCAAGCTTAGCAGCGAACTACAAAGGCGGCTATAACGCTTTCATTCAAGCGATGAATGCTAAGGCTCGTGCTCTGGGGATGTATCATACCCACTATGTTGAGCCGACCGGACTGTCTATCCATAACGTTTCTGATGCCGAGGATTTAGTTAAATTACTTAAAGCAACTCGTGCCTATCCTCTCATCGGACAATTGAGTACGACTCAAGAAACCACTGCTTCTTTCCAAAACCCGCGTTACAACCTACCCTTTCGTAATACAAACCACTTGATTTATAACAAGAATTGGCAAATAGCCCTTACCAAGACAGGTTATACCGATGAGGCAGGACATTGTTTAGCGATGCGTACCCTAATAAATGGCCGACCCGTAGCATTGGTGGTACTCGATGCATTTGGTAAATATACCCATTTTGCTGATGCCAATCGAATTCGTAGTTGGTTAGAAACGGGTAAAGCGGCACCGGTACCGGCTGCTGCATTAGCCTACAGAGCCGCGGCCAAATAGCCGTACGCCGTTTTAAGCTACCGTCTGATAGGCAGATTTTTGACAACTCCCTATACTTAATGACAGCGATAGGGAAGGAATTTAGGAATGTGTATGAGTCGTTCACAAAAAGTCATCTTGACGCTCTGTATGCTCTTTACCTTGGCGGTACCGATGAGTTCGGTATTTGCTGAGGATAGCGCTGATTCAAGCAGTGAGACCACGGCACCTAAAGTAAATGCTGCGGTTGAACTGCCGAAGATGCAAGTTATCCTCGACAAAATTAAGGGACAAGTCTCAAGTGCCTCTGATGAGTCGCAACTTGCCCAATTGAATGATATGGCTGTTGAGCTAGGTGAAAATGCGAGTACGCTTTCACAAAATTTAGTCCCACAGAGCCAGCAGATCGATGCGCAACTCGCAGTATTAGGCCCTGCCCCACAAGCCGGCAGTGGCGTAAAAGAGACTGCCGATGTTACGACTCAGCGCCGGCAGTTGATGGCGCAAAAAGCTCGCTTAGATGACCAAATTAAGCAAGCCAATTCGTTACAAAATGGCGCAACAGTACTGTCGTCACAGATTTTAAATTACCGTCGTGATCGGTTAAAAAATCAAGTTACGCTTAATACTGGTAGTATACTCGCCGCAAAGTTTTGGCAGCCGCTATACAATAACCCTGTCGACGGGCCAAAAATTGTTGGATTTGCCCAAGATCTTAAGCAGAGCGTACAACTATCTTTTTCTCCGGGTTACCGTTTAGGGTCGGCATTGTGGTTTCTTGCTGCGATCCTCGTAATGGTTATTGGTCGCCGTTATATGGAAGAGTTTCTGGCATGGATTAGTATTAATAAGCTCTCTGAGGGGCGATTACGACGTAGTTTTCTGGCCTGCGCGATTGCGATAACCACTCTGCTCGCCATCACACTATGTTGTAATTTCTTGGCCTTAGCTTTCGCTCGTCATCCTGATGCGGCGGATGATGTTCAGGATCTGGTATCGAGTTTAGGTATCCAAAGTCTATTAGCAGGACTGATTGCGGGCCTGGGAAGAGCGTTTCTCTCCACCCGTCGACCTAGCTGGCGTTTACCGGTAATCAATGATGAATTAGCCAAAGCACTTAAACCTTTCCCTATTGTTATCGCAACATTAGTCTTTATTTTCCAAGGGCTCGAAGCTTTTAACCGCGCCATTGAAACGAGCGTCAATACCACTATCTTTGGTAACGGGCTTACCGCTATCTTAATCGGCTTACTCTGCTTACTGATGGTAATCCGAACCCGCCGTATTCGTCGCAAATTAGCACTTAATGGCCATGAGGTTGAACGGTCACGTATTGCTGGCTTAGTCGATATTGCTCTGATCTTAACGGGCATCACTATCCTAATCTGTCTAGTGATTGGGTATGTTGGACTCGCACGTTATTTAAGTTACGAAGTCATTTGGGTGGGGATCCTCTTAAGTACTTTTTATTTTCTTAATGCCTTAGTCATTGATGGTTGCCAAGTCTTATTTTCAACCAATAGCGCGCCAGGTAAATTGGTAACACGTTCCTTAAATCTGAACGAGAAGACGTTACTGCAACTAGGTAGCCTCTTTTCAGGGTTATTAAAATCGGCATTAATTATTATGCTGATTCTATTGTTAATGAACGGTACGATTTCCTCCTCCAGTCCGGGTGAAATCCTGAGTCGTATTATTGATTTCTTTGCGGGGCGTGGTTTAGAGAAACTGAATTTAATTCCCTCGCATATCGTGATGGCTCTAATAACTTTAGTGGCAGGCATCTACGTTCTGCGTTCAGTGCGTAACTGGTTGGATAACGACTTCCTTCCCCAGACTTCGATGGATGCGGGAATGCGGGTGTCGCTTGTCACCTTGTTCAGTAATATTGGCTATGTCCTGGTATTACTCATGAGCCTGTCCGCAATTGGCGTTCAGTGGAATAAGTTAGCATGGATTGTTAGTGCATTATCTGTCGGTATTGGTTTTGGCTTACAAGAGATCGTTAAAAACTTTATCTCTGGGCTAATCTTACTCACTGAACGTCCTGTTAAGGTCGGGGATTTAGTGACAATTAGTGGTATTGAAGGGGATATTCGCCGGATAAATGTGCGTGCCACTGAAATATTATTAACAGATAAGTCCACGGTAATAGTGCCAAACTCACAATTTATTTCGCAAAATGTTCGTAATGCTACCATGGGTAACGCTCAAGGGGTCGTCACGATTCCGTTAACTTTCCCATTAGATATCGATCCTGTTCAGGTAAAAGATATTTTATTAGGTGCCTTTAACGATAATGAGAAAATTTTAGACAATCCTGCCCCTTCAGTAAGTTTTAAAGACCTCTCTGCACAAGGTATTTTATTAAGTGTGACAGGAAACGTGAATTCGCAGCGATTGATTTCATCGACTCGTAGTGAATTATTGTTTGAAGTGTTGGTCAGATTACGGTCGGCGAACGTCGCTCTCTCCTCGCCACAAACTATGGTTATTGAGCAAAAAGCATCAGAACCGTCTCTTCCTGTCGACGCATCGTAAGTTAGGCTCGGGCACGGCGTTTAACGTCGTGCCTCCTATTAATTTATTTTCTCTTTTTTACAAGATTCTGACATTATCATTACTCAATCATCCTCTCCCTTTAGCGGGTTGTCGCGGGGGGTATCTCAAAGAGAGTTGTTAATGAAATCGATGTTTCCGAAGGCCATTGTCTTACCGCTAACTTTTTTCTGTGCCACCCTCTTTGCTGAGCCCATTGAACCTCAGGTTATTAATGAGACTCAACGCGACCATTTTGTCTCTGCGCTATTAAAGAAAATGACCTTAGATGAGAAAATTGGTCAGTTAAGATTGATCAGTGTTGGTCCTGAGACGCCTAAATCAACGATTAAAGAGATGATTGAAAAGGGGCAAGTAGGCGCCATCTTCAATACGGTTACACGCCCCGATATTAGGGTTATGCAAGACCAAGTGATGCAGCTTAGCCGCCTAAAAATCCCCCTGTTTTTTGCTTATGACGTGGTACATGGTCAGCGCACTATCTTCCCAATTCCTCTCGGTTTGGCCGCGAGTTGGGATACCAAAGCCGTCGCAACGGTTGGCCGTATCTCGGCGTTAGAAGCGGCGCAAGATGGTTTGAATATGACTTGGGCACCGATGGTGGATGTGAGCCATGAACCACGTTGGGGGAGAAGCTCTGAGGGATTTGGCGAAGATACTTATTTAACCTCGATAATGGGAAAAACCATGGTCGAGGCGATGCAGGGAAACAGTCCTGCTGATCGTAATTCAGTAATGACCAGCGTTAAGCATTTTGCGTTATACGGTGCGGTAGAGGGGGGCAGAGAATATAATAGTGTCGATATGAGCCCTCAACAGATGTTCCAACACTACTTACCCCCTTACCAAACAGCACTGCAAGCGGGGAGTGGTGGGGTAATGGTTTCGCTTAACGCTATTAATGGTGTACCGGCGACGGCAAACCACTGGTTACTTACTGATCTTTTACGTCATCAATGGCATTTTAAAGGGATTACCGTCAGTGACCATGGTGCGATTAAAGAACTAATCAATCACGGCGTTGCGAGCGATCCTGCCGATGCAGTACGTATAGCGATCAAGGCCGGCATTGATATGAGTATGAGCGATCAGTATTACAGCCAATATTTACCAGGATTGGTGAAAAGTGGCGCGGTAACCGTGGCAGAAGTCGATAATGCTACGCGTCATGTCCTGAATGTGAAATACGATATGGGATTATTCCGCGATGCCTACCGTCATTTAGGCCCAGTGGGAAGCGATCCTCAAGACACCAATGCGGAAGAACGTCTGCATCGAGCACAAGCAAGAGACGTCGCTGCGAAAAGCCTAGTACTGTTAAAAAACTGGCATAACGTCCTGCCCCTTAAAAAGCAGGGGACTATTGCTTTGATTGGTCCGCTGGCTGATAGCCAACGAGACATCATGGGAAGTTGGTCAGCAGCAGGGGTGGCTAAACAGTCAGTGACTTTGTTACAGGGCATGCGTGAGGCTGTCGCGAACAGAGCAACCTTACTTTATGCCCGTGGCTCAAATATCACAGATAATGCAAAGGTTCAGGCTTTTCTTAATCTTTATGAGCCAGCGGTTGTCGTTGATTCTCGAAGTGCTAAGCAGCTTCGAGATGAAGCCGTTGCGACGGCGAAAAAGGCGGATGTCGTGGTGATGGCGGTAGGGGAGTCTCAAGGTATGGCGCATGAGGCCTCAAGTCGTAGTGATATCCGTTTACCTAAGGCGCAGCGTGATCTTATTACCGCAGTCAAGGCCACCGGGAAACCCCTTATCTTGGTATTGATGAATGGCCGAGCATTAGATATTACCCAGCAAGATGGTCAAGCAGAGGGGATTTTAGAGACCTGGTTTAGCGGCACAGAAGGCGGCCATGCGATTAGCGATGTTTTATTTGGTGATGTGAACCCATCAGGCAAGCTACCGGTGACCTTCCCGCGTTCAGTTGGCCAGTTACCGCTCTATTATAATCATCTACCAACCGGACGCCCTTACGACTTTACGCATCCGAATAAATATACCTCACATTATTTTGATATTAATAATAGCCCGCTTTATCCATTCGGCTTTGGGTTGAGCTATACCACGTTTTCAGTATCACCGATTACCCTTGCTTCAATCAGCTCAGAACAGGGTGTGAAAGCAGCATCGGTGACGGTGACAAATAGTGGTAAACGCGCAGGGAGTACAATAGTGCAACTCTATTTGCACGATCCTGTGGCCAGTATTAGTCGACCCGTCAAAGAGTTGAAAGCCTTCCAAAAAATCCAGTTGCAACCAGGTGAATCGAAAACAGTGACCTTTGCACTAAGTAAGAATGATTTGGGCTTTTGGAATCAACAGATGAAGTGGGTCGTTGAACCTGGGGAGTTCGATGTAATGATTGGTACCGACTCAGTACATACCGAAACCAAGTCATTTACCTATCCCTAGAGAATATCAATATTATGAAGCTGCCTTGCGATAAGGCAGCTTTTTTTTTAGCAGGGCTGCTACACTTATGCTTCGAGCCTGTCATAAAGTGGTGAAAGTATGGAAAATATTGAGGTGATTCTGGTGGATGAACAAGATAATCCACTGGGCCAGATGGAAAAATTAGAAGCGCATCGTCAAGGTCGTCTTCATCGAGCTATCACTGTGTATATTTTTAATACTAAGCAGCAACTGATGCTGCAACAACGAGCGTTCAGTAAATATCATTGTGGCGGGCTGTGGAGTAATACATGTTGTGGTCATCCTTTCCCTAATGAGAGTACTCAGCAGGCGGCAGAACGACGTCTTAACGAAGAGATGGGATTAAAGCTATCTCTACGTAAGATTACTCAAACCTATTATAATCTACCGGTGACGGATGGTCTGGTTGAGCATGAGTTAGGCCATATTTTTACGGGGTATACCGATCAATTACCGGAGCTTAATCCAGAAGAAGCCGAAAATTTCCGTTTTGCTTCGTTGCCAGAAATTGAGCAAGCGTTAATGGCTTCGCCAGAGCAGTTTACGCCTTGGTTTAGAAAAACTTTTCCCATATTAGTAAAGCAATTTCAGGCGGGGGAGTAGTCCCCCTACGATGAGAAATTACTTACCGATGACAATTGAGTATCCCATCAGCGCCACGCCACCAATTCCTCCCAAAGCCATCAAGATAAAAAGAATAATAAAAAAAATTTTTTTGGTATTCATTTATAGGGTCTCAAAGATATTTTAGAGGGGGATGATACTCCTAACCTAGTAATCAATAAAGTCGTCCGCAAGTTCAGTACTCAATAAGATAACGATATGATGCTCGCAGAGGTTGATCCTGTAAAGTTTCCCAGAAAGGGGATTATTATGAACATTTCTCGTATGACCTCACCTGTGACAGATGAGGACTTAATGCAGCTTACGGCATTAATGCAAGAAGCAGTGAGCTTGGGGGCGAGTATCGGTTATACCGATGCTGTTGGGCAAATTGAGGCGATGACCCACTACTGGCAACAGCAGAACCAAGCTATGGCACAGGGGACGGTACAATTTTATTGTGCCCGCCACGAAGAACAACTCATTGGGATTATTGGTCTTGAACTCTGCGCAAAACATAACGGAAAACATCGTGGTGAAATTTTTAAGTTAATCGTCGGTGAGGCGTGGCGTCGTCGGGGGATAGCGAAAAAGCTGATGCAGGCGGCGGTTGACGGTGCAACACAGCTAGGTCTTACGCTATTAGTACTGGATACGCGCACGGAAGACTTTACCGTTGCATTTTACCAGTCCTTGGGTTGGAGCATAGCAGGTGAAATTCCCTACTATGCACAGTCGACATCAGGAGAATACCAAGCAACCACTGTGATGTTTCGCACTCTGACTCAGGATTAAAAAAATTGCGCACAATTACTGACGTTACCTAGATACTGTGTAAAAATACAGGCTGTTTCACTCGATAATGGGTTGTTATGGCACTCACTTCAGCAATAAAAGCGCAAATCAGCGATTGGTATAAAAAACTTCAGCGTAATGTTGATGACTTTATCCCTCGGCTGGCTCAGCGTCAGATGATGGCGGAAGTTGCCAAAACCTTGGCCGGCGAATCGGGGCGGCATTTGGCTATCGAAGCGCCCACTGGAGTAGGTAAAACCCTTTCTTATCTTATTCCTGGTATCGCAGTGAGTCGGGAAGAGAGCAAAACGCTCGTCGTGAGTACGGCTAACGTCGCGTTACAAGATCAAATCTACGGTAAAGATCTTCCATTACTTAAACGTTTTATCCCGGATCTGACTTATACCACTGCGTTCGGTCGCCGACGCTATGTTTGTCCACGTAATCTTTATTTCACCGGCGATAACAGCCAACCGGATCTACTCTATCTGATGGGCGATGATTCATTGATGAGTCAAGCCCCGGGGGCCCTCTCGCCGCAGGAACAACAACAGTGTGAACAGTTACAGCAGCGGCTTGATAAGGGAAGTTGGGACGGTGTACGGGATCACTACCCCGAAAATATTAACGATCGTTTATGGGCGCGCTTATCAACGGATAAAGCACACTGTTTGGCTCATCATTGTCAATGGTATAAAGAGTGTCCTTTTTTTTCGGCACGGCGCGATATCGATAATGTCGACGTGGTGATTACCAATCATGCGCTGGTAATGGCCGCTTTAGAGAGCGACTCGGTATTACCTCCCGCAAAGGATTTATTACTCATTATGGATGAAGGGCACCATCTTCCTGATGTCGCCCGCGATGCCTTAGAGACTAGTGCGGAGATTACCCCGAGCAGTTTAGGTTTCCAACTCGATCTGTTCGCAAAAGCGATTGAGCAAATAACTTCGCAATTTACGTTGAAATCTCCCCCTGCACTGGCGAAGCCCGAACGATTGTCTACTCACCGTGAAACTATTGATGAGCTAATCAAGGCCTTTACACAGGCATTGTTGCCACAGGTCAAGGCCGCGCCTGAGCAGAGTTATCGGTTTGTCATGGGAGAGTTGCCGGATGCGCTGAGAGAGCAGTGTGAACAGCTCTATAAACTATATGATGGATTACGTGCTGCGACTGAGACGCTATTGAATTTCTTGGGGGAGCAGACAGGTAAAGCAGATATGGTACGGATCCATCGTGGCATGCTGCAGCTAAATCGTTTTTTTGGGCATTTTGAAGCTCAGTCAAAATTATGGCGTTTAGCAGCGTTACGTCAATTATCAGGCGCACCGGTATCGAAATGGGCAACCTTGGAGACCGTGGAAGATAAACCGCAATTATGGTTACATTGTGCCGGAATAAGGGTCAGCACCCAGCTGGAGAATATTCTTTGGTCGAAAGTCCCTCATACTATTTTGACTTCGGCTACCCTGCGCAGCTTAAATACTTTCAATCGCTTCCAAGAGCTATCAGGGTTGAGCGAAAAATCGACAGACCGCTTTGTCTGTCTTGATAGTCCGTTCAACCATGCTGAACAGGGTAAACTCGTTATCCCGCAGATGCAGTATGAACCAGACTTTCAGCACGAAGCCTTACATCTTAGTGAGATGGCGGGGATCTTTCGTCAGACATTGATCGACTCCGAGCATAAAGGAATTTTAGTATTATTTTCCAGTATGCGGGCATTGCAGCAATTTGTGACATTGATGAGTGATAAACGCTTAGCCATGTTGGTGCAAGGCGACCAACCTCGCACTCGACTTATTGAACTCCATCGCGAAAGGGTGCAGGCTGGGCAACAAAGTATCCTAATAGGTTTACAATCTTTTGCAGAAGGGTTGGATTTAAAAGGTGATTTATTGACGGCGGTACATATCCATAAAATTGCGTTTGCCCCTATCGATAGCCCTGTCATCGTTACTGAAGGGGAGTGGCTCAAAAGTAAGCAAAGATATCCTTTTGAAAGTCAGAGCTTACCCACAGCCTCCTTTACGTTAATACAGCAAGTAGGACGATTAATTCGAAGTCATCATTGTCATGGTGAAATTATTATTTATGATCGGCGATTGATCACACGTCCTTATGGAAGTCGGCTTTTAGCGTCGTTGCCAGTATTTCCCATTCAGCAGCCAAAGTTTGCGCTGAGTGACGCTAGCCCAGTATCTTTAGGCTCAAAAAAGAAAACCACTCGCCGCCGTACATCGTATAAGTAGAGAAATGATGGATATTAAACAGATAATTAAAGAAATTGGTCGGGGCAAACTGCATGCAAGGCATCTTGACGAGCAGACTGCGACGGCGCTTTACCGTGCGATGCTAAATGATGAGGTTGATGATCTCTCTTTGGGGGCGATCCTTATCGCCTTACGGATTAAAGGTGAAGGCGAAGAAGAATTACTTGGCTTTTACCGAGGATTGGAAGATTTTTTACCGCAATGGCCAGCCTTATCAAATACCATCATTATTCCCAGCTATAATGGCGCACGCCGTCAAGCAAATATGACTCCGCTTTTAGCGCTTTTACTGCACAAATTTGGTGTGAATGTATTTCTACATGGTGTTCACAATGATCCAACACGTGTGACGAGCGCGCAGATCCTCGCGGCAATGAATATTAAACCCGCGCGAGATATCACCGAAAGTCATCGACAAATCTTGGAGACAGGATTCTCCTTCATGACCATCGACACGCTGTGCCCCCCTTTGGCGAAACAACTCGACTTGCGTTGGCATCTAGGCCTCCGTAATAGCGCCCATACCTTGGCTAAACTCATTTCACCTTTTGTAGCACAAGCCGGGGTAAGGCTGACCAGTGTGTCACATCCTGAATATCTCCCCAAAGTGACACAGTTTTTCAGTGATATTGGCGCAAAAGCTTTAGTTTCTAACGGTTGTGAAGGCGAGGTGTACCTTAACCCGCAGCGTCCTTCAGCCATGCACTATGTGGATAATGATGGAAGCGATATCTCAGAAATAGTGGCCCGTGGCACCGCTGCTAAAACGCCGCTAGCGGCGAACAAAGAGATAGCCACAACGCTGGCGTGGACACAGGCAGTACTCACTAAACAATGTCCTATTCCCTTGCCACTCCGTGAACAGATTATTAGTTGCTTAGTCGTTTGCGGACGTTTTGCTTCACCAACTGAAGCAGATTCATGGCTCGTGGAGCAAGGTTACTGATGCATCCTAGAAATCGTTATCAAGGTCATTATGATTTAACGGCATTGTTTGCTTTAGAGCCTAGCCTAAAAAAATGGGAAAGTTTAACGCCAGCTGGCAAAGTGAGTTTTAATTTTAGTGAGCCTGAAGCGGTCAAGTCGTTAAATAAAGCGCTACTAAAACAGTGGTACCAGCTGGAATGGACGTTACCTGATGATCATCTATGTCCGCCTATACCGGGACGCGCCGATTATATTCACCATTTGGCGGATTGTTTGGCGGAAGATATACCCAGCTATCAGGGTCCCCAAATTACGATCTTGGATATTGGTTGTGGAGCGAACTGTATTTATCCCTTAATCGGTAATGCAGAATATCAATGGCGATTTACAGGTAGCGATTGTCAGCCGGAGTCGCTTCGGGCCGCCCAACACCTGTTAACCCTCAATAAAGGATTAACGCGATCAATCAGATTAAGGCGGCAAAAAGATCAACGTAAAGTGTTCGATGGCATTATCCATCCGAACGAGTTCTATCATGCAACCTTATGCAACCCTCCTTTTCATCCTTCCTCTCAGGCAGCAGCCGAAGGTACTGCACGAAAAAATAAGCACTTAGGTATCGCGGAAAAACAGCTTAATTTTGCAGGGCGTTATCATGAATTATGGTGCCCGGGTGGAGAAATTGGCTTTATCACCCAAATGATCGAAGAAAGTGTATTGTTTCAACATCAAGTATTATGGTTTACAACATTAGTTGCTAAGCAGCAAAGTTTAGGACCGCTTAAAAAATTATTGAAAGAAAAGTCTGTACCGGTGGTGAAAGAAATTGAGATGGGCCAGGGGAATAAGAAAAGTCGTCTACTTATTTGGAGCTTCCATAATAAACGCGAGAGAAAAGGTTTAGTGAAGCCAGCCTAAGCTGGCTTCTTAAGTGATTACTCAATGTTAGCTTCGATAAACCATAAGAATTTATCTAAATCACGTGATGCTGCGGTGAAGATGTCGGCAGTATCTTCATCGTTAACATCGCTGATTGCTTTACGTACGTCATTGGCAACAAGAGCGTAACGCTCTGCAAGCGCGACAAGGTGCTCTTGAACGTTATGAATATTCAGTGGGTAGCTTTTTAGCGGTGTTTTATCGTTGACAACTTGCGTTGTCCCCAACGCAACCCCACCTAATTGTACGGCACGTTCGGCAACGTTATCTTGGTGTTCAGTAATAGCCGTACGGAACCCATCAAGCATTTCATGGACAGCCATGAAGTTTGCACCGCGCATATTCCAGTGCGCTTGCTTGGTAATCAATGAGAGATCAATCAGTTCAACTACGATTTTATTTAAGATTTGAATCGTTGCTGTTTTATCTTCATCCGATACGTCGTTACGGGTATAAAGAAGTTCGGTGTTATTTGTTTTAACAAGTTTTGCAGTACTCATGAAAAATTCCTTCTTGTTATGAACCTATTGAAATCAACTGAATCCAGTATAGCAGTGCTCCATAAAACTGCAGCAAGGTCTAGCCTATTAGTGAGATAGACTGAGTAATTTAACTCTAATGAGAATGATTTTTCTTTTTAATCTTGATCCGTTTAATTCGATTCGCTTTTGGTTTCATGGTTAGTGCTGACCCAGCTGAGGCTAGAACTATCGCGAAGAGCCCAGTAAGTTGAATGAAAGTTAGGTGTTCATTAAGGAATAGAAACCCAGAGAAGGCAGCAACCGCAGGTTCCATACTCATCAATGTTCCAAATACTCTGGCCGGTAAACGAGTTAACGCCATCATTTCCAGTGAGTAAGGTATAGCGTTTGAGAGTAAAGCGACGAGAAGCCCTACAGGGATAATGGACCAATGCCAAATCCCAGGTTCTGCCATCACCAACCCGGTAGGGACAAAAACAATTGAGGCAATGAGCGAGCCGACGGCTACCGTTGCTGCGCCATGTTCCGCTCCTGCTTTTTGACCAAATATAATATAAATGGCCCAGCAGGCTCCTGCGGCCAAGGCAAAAAAAGCACCAAGAGGATCAATGTTATTTGCCCCGCCGTGTACCGGAAGCAACATCCAGAGTCCACTGACGGCAATGATAATCCATAGAAAATCGGTAATCTTTCGGGAGTTTGCCAAGGCTAGGGTTAAAGGACCGACAAATTCCAGCGCAACGCCAATCCCTAAAGGGATAGTGCGTAATGCCATATAAAAGAGAAAGTTCATTCCTCCCAGTGCCAAGCCATAAAATATTAAGGGGCGACGCTGCTCTACCGCAAAGGTCAAACGCCAAGGCTTAAACATACCCCATAACATAATAGTAGAAAGACCCAAACGTAACGCGGCAACACCCGGTGCGCCGACCTCAGAGAATAAGGATTTAGCCAAAGAGGCTGCACCTTGTAGTGTAAACATGGCGATTAACAGCAAACCAATGGGATATAACGCGGATCCTGCAATTTTTTGCGAAGTGGCCATAGAAAGCTCAAAAATTGGTTAGAGAGTGGCGAGAATTGTATTGAAACGTGAAGAAATTGCTATAGAGATTCAGAATATGCTTAAAGATTTGTCATTTTAGAAAAAAAATATAGGCATAGTTTATGGCAAATTAACCATATTTATCATAGGGATAGTTGTTGTTGTACACGTTGTGTTACATGTTACACGGTGTTGGACAACAAAAATCGGGCAGAGTTTCTTACTTTTTTTTGTTATATTTCATCTGTTGTCAGTAAAAATAAAAGTAATTTCACATTGAGGTTATTATGAAAAAAATTGCATGTCTTTCAGCTTTAGCTTGTTTACTCGCCGTTTCTGCAGGTTCTGCGATGGCTAAAAGCACCGTTACTGGTGGTTACGCACAAAGCGATTACCAAGGTGTTTTAAACAAAGCTAACGGTTTCAACTTAAAATACCGTTACGAAGATGAGTCTAATCCATTAGGCTGGATCGCATCTTTCACTTACACCGAAAAAGATTCTAACAAAAACGTAAACGACTACCGTAAAGGTCAGTACTACGGAATCACTGCAGGTCCAGCTTACCGTCTGAATGACTGGGCTAGCATCTACGGTGTAGTGGGTATCGGTATCGGTCGCGTTCAAAACAACGCTGAAGGTCACGGTGCAGCAGGTTACAACAACAAGAGCAACAGCGATGTTGGTGTTGCTTACGGTGCTGGCCTGCAATTCAACCCGTGGGAAAACGTTGCACTTGACGTTGGTTACGAGCAAAGCCGTATCCGTAACGTGGATGTTGGTACTTGGATCGCTGGTGTTGGTTACAGCTTCTAATTGTACACTTCCTAAAAAACGACCCTTAGGGTCGTTTTTTTTTACCTGAAAAAAATATGCACTAAGCGTTTTAAAAAATAAAGGCGTAATTGAAAAGGAGAGAGTGTCGCGAATCCATATAGCGACATATCAGGTGACGGTAAGCGGGAGCTATTCACTGCGCTGGGCTGTTGGTAACCACGAGTCATGTCGCATCCTCCTAATCGATGGTGACAAAAAAATAGTCAATAGTATTATTTTATAGCATAGGCTATACAATTTAGCCAATGCTATGCGAGAAAAAGGGTTGAGCTTGATCTCATCTCGTTTAAGATAGTGAGTATGGTCGGTAACGCCGACATTGGCCTTGTAAGGAATTTTGATGAACACCCCAAATACTCGTGTAAAGCCAACTATTGGCCCGATCAAAGATCTGGAAAACCATGTTGAAGGTTTCAAACAGGTCAGAGAAGCACATCGCCGTGAATTAATCGATGACTACCTCGAGTTAATTTCTGATCTTATTCATGAATTTGGTGAAGTTCGTCAAGTGGATATGGCAGCCCGTTTAGGGGTTTCACAGCCTACAGTTGCAAAAATGCTTAAACGATTAGCGGCTGCAGGACTTATCCAGCAGATACCTTATCGGGGCGTATTTCTTACCCAAGAGGGGGAGAGTTTGGCCCAACAGAGCCGTGAACGCCATGCCATCGTTGAAGAATTTTTATTAAGTCTAGGGATCTCTCCTGAAGTTGCTCACTGCGATGCGGAAGGTATTGAACACCACGTGAGTGACGAGACCTTAGCCGTTTTCAAAACCTTTATCGCAAAAAAGAACCTCAATCCATAGTGTAACCTGCATTTCAAATAGTCATCGTCCAGTACAACCGATGGGGAATAAAACTAATTTATTTTTTATTCCCTCAAGAGATTTAGTGATATCTATACATTATAGATTGCTACATAGATTGCTACCTGACCTATCATTATTTTTTCTAAAATTTATGTTAATAAATTAAAATCGCCTTACACTTATTGAGAATCTACATGACACAATTAAAGAATGGAATCAGTACCAGATTTATCTGAAACTGGTTTTTTGCTTAATAAATAGTAATTAGCTGTAAGATTAAAAGGGTTTATTGATTTAACATTTTCAAAAGTAATGAATTTGTAATGAAGGCGTCAGGCTTCTTAAGTTTGAAATAATCTTTAATTTGGAAATTAATATTTTCTAATTTCCTATTTATTTTCTAAACTCTTTTAGGTAACCTTGGCATTATTGTGATTATTTAATTTTGTAGAAAGGGAAAAATAATGAGCGACGTTTTTAAATTACTGAACAATATCCGTACACTCCGCGCACAAGCTCGTGAAGTTGAGTTAACTGACCTAGAAGAGATTTTAGAAAAATTAACGACTGTTGTGACTGAGCGTAGAGAAGAGATTGAAGCTGAAGAAGCGTTAAATCGTGAAAAAGCTGAAAAACTTTCTAAATACCGTGAATTATTAGCAGCGGAAGGTATCGACCCAAGCGAACTATTGGGCACGACTGAGACTAGTAAAAAACGTGCAAAACGTGCACCTCGCCCAGCTAAATACGCTTATACCGATGAAAATGGCGAGAAGAAATCTTGGACTGGACAAGGCCGCACGCCAGCTGCAATCAAAAAAGCACTGGACGAAGGTAAGTCTCTCGACAGCTTCTTGATCTAACTTTTAGCTTTTCCTAAGAACCAGTGTTCGCACTGGTTTTTTTTGTTTTTTTGTTTGTACTATTCAGAGATTTTTTTCAGATGAGTTATAATCATGACTTCGCGGAATGATTATGCTGCGCTTAATTTTTCAAGTCATACTCCATCAGTGCCCAATCTCATAAATTAAAAGGCTTAAACGTGTTAGTAACCAATAACGTAACCATGCAATTTGGTAGTAAACCACTATTTGAAAATATTTCTGTGAAATTTGGCGGGGGCAACCGCTACGGGTTAATTGGCGCAAATGGTAGCGGCAAATCCACTTTTATGAAAATTTTAGGGCGTGATTTACAACCGACAGCAGGAAATGTTGCGTTAGACACGAATGAGCGTATTGGTAAATTACGTCAAGACCAGTTTGCATTTGAAGCTTTCAGTGTGCTGGATACGGTAATTATGGGCCATGATGAGTTATGGCAAATTAAGCAGGAGAGAGACCGAATCTACGCTTTACCTGAGATGAGCGAAGAAGAGGGGTATAAAGTTGCCGATCTTGAAGTTCTCTATGGTGAGATGGATGGATACAGTGCGGAAGCGCGCGCAGGAGAACTGTTACTTGGCGTGGGCATAGAGGTTGATCTGCATTACGGGCCAATGAGTGAAGTTGCTCCAGGTTGGAAGCTTCGCGTATTACTTGCCCAAGCCCTATTCTCTAATCCAGATATTCTTTTATTGGATGAACCGACGAACAATTTGGATATTGATACCATCCGCTGGTTAGAACAAACCTTAAATGAACGCGATAGTACGATGGTTATCATTTCGCATGACCGCCATTTTTTGAATATGGTTTGTACGCACATGGCCGATTTAGATTACGGTGAAATCCGTGTTTATCCCGGTAATTATGATGAATATATGACTGCGGCAACACAGTCTCGTGAACGTCTACTCTCTGACAATGCTAAAAAGAAAGCGCAAATTGCAGAATTACAATCCTTTGTAAGTCGTTTCAGTGCTAATGCTTCAAAATCTCGGCAGGCGACATCGCGTGCAAAACAGATCGACAAAATTAAATTAGATGAAGTAAAAGCCTCTAGTCGCCAAAACCCATTTATTCGCTTTGAGCAAGATAAAAAACTATTCCGTAATGCTTTAGAAGTCGAGGCATTAACGAAAGGATTTGATAACGGTCCTCTATTTTCAAAACTTAGCCTTTTGCTAGAAGTTGGCGAAAAATTAGCGATTATTGGTACGAACGGTATCGGTAAAACGACCTTGCTCAAGACCTTAGTCGACGAACTTACGCCAGATAGCGGTAGTGTTAAATGGTCAGAAAATGCCTCTATTGGATATTACGCTCAAGACCATGAATACGAGTTCGCTAATGATCTAACAGTTTTTGATTGGATGAGCCAATGGAAACAAGCAGGTGATGATGAACAAGCGGTGAGAAGTGTATTAGGTCGCTTACTATTTAGCCAAGACGATATTAAAAAACCTGCCAAAGTATTATCGGGGGGGGAAAAAGGTCGGATGCTATTTGGTAAATTAATGATGCAAAAGCCCAATATTCTGATTATGGATGAGCCGACTAACCACTTAGATATGGAGTCCATTGAATCACTGAATATGGCGTTGGAAATGTTTGAAGGAACATTAATCTTCGTTTCTCACGACCGCGAATTTGTAAGCTCTCTAGCCACCCGCGTACTCGAAATTAAACCAGGTAAAGTCAATGACTTCACCGGTAATTATGAAGATTATTTAAATTCCCAAGGCATCAACTAGAGCATATTGTGCCTAGTAAATCATTATGCTAGGCACAAAGCTTACAGTGTGGATTACGTTTCACTTTCAGTGGAGTGAAGCTGAAATTCATCGCATCATAGAGTAAATACCGACCTTTCGTTTCACTCCCATATTGCGTTAAATGTCTAATCGCCTCCATTGCTTGTAAACTACCAATTATTCCAGTAAGAGGTGCCATCACACCGTTCTCAACACAGCTTTCAATAGGTTCGCCAAAGAGGTGACTTAGGCACTCGTAGCAGGGTTCCTCTTTTTGCCAAGTAAAGCTGATAACACAGCCTTCCATTCGGATAGCGGCCCCAGAAATGAGAGGCGTTGAGGTCGTGAAGCACAAGCGATTAATGGTAAGTCGGCTAAGAAGCTGATCAGTGCAATCTATTACAATATGATGTTCAGCGCAGCACGCCGCCCATTCCTGTGAGTCGTCTAACGCCTGCTGAGAGACCACCACTTGGCAAGCAGGGTTACGTAAGAGGAGTTGCTGTTTAGCGACTACAACTTTTGCCTGTCCGCAGTCCGCCTCAGTGAAGAGAATCTGTCTGGGAAGATTAGAAAGGCTCACCGTGTCGGGATCGACTAAGGTAAGTTGACCGACACCACTGGAGGCCAGGTAAGTCGCTACGGCACAACCTAGACCTCCTATTCCAACAATCATTACCTTCGCCTCGGCGAGCATCTGCTGTTTCTCAACATCGAAATCTTTCAATACGATCTGGCGGTCATAGCGTAATAATTCGTTATCCGACAAATCCATCATGCACCTTCTAAGAAATCAGGAAAGGGTTGAATGGCCACTCTCTCACCTTGTGCCAACGAACTTGATTCACGCGGTAAGCAGATAAAACAGTTCGCATGGGTAAAAGTACTAAACATATGAGAACCTTGTTTAGCCTCCGCGGTAACGCGAAGCTCCCCGTCTTGAAATAGAAAATGTCCGCGTTGGAATTCGGTACGGCCTGGCTGTTTGGCAATCGGGTTAGTCAATACTGCACGATAAGACGCGAAAGGTTTCTCGGTAATTCCCTGTAAGCGTAAGATCATCGGATAAACCAGCTGACAAAAAGTGACGACTGCAGAGACAGGATTACCGGGCAATCCACAAAATAGACTTTCACTTAAGCGACCAAATGCGAAGGGTTTTCCTGGTTTCATAGCCAGTTTCCAGAACGTAATATCACCGCATTCTACTAAGACATCTCGTGTGTAGTCAGCCGCGCCAACAGATACTCCACCAGTACTAATCACCAGATCAGCTTGTTGGTCCGCTTGGTGAAACGCTTCGCTAAGTGCCGTTTTATTGTCTGGGATGATGCCGAGATCGATTACCTTACAGTTCAGGCGCTGCAACATAAGCGCTATTGAAAATCGATTAGTATCGTAAATTTGTCCGGTAGTAAGCGATTCTCCAGGCGAGACGAGTTCATCACCGGTGGAAAAAATTGCTACACGTAGTTGGCGCCTAACCTTAACCCGATTTATTCCTAAGGATGCTAACAGCGGGAGATCTTTAACTTTAAGGCGAACGCCGGCATCAAACACGACTTGCCCTTGTTGGATATCCTCACCGATCCGGCGAATATTTTGGCCAGCGCTGACGGTTGCAGTAAGCTCGATACCTTGTGCGGTTCGCTGGGTGTGTTCTTGCATAATCACAGCGTCGCAGCCTTCAGGAATCGGTGCACCAGTCATAATCTGAATGACCTGTCCTGCTGGCAGGGGAGCAGGATAAGGCTTACCCGCAAAGGCTTGTCCGGCAATCGGTAACACATGTTCGGCATCAATATCGGTGAGACGTAAGGCGTAGCCATCCATCGCTGAATTATCGAAACCGGGGACATTCAGTGGGGAGATTATGGGTTCGGCCGTAACCCAACCTAGCGCTTCATTAATCGTGAGGGTGTGTGAGGAGAGTAGCGGGGAAATCCCACGTAATAGTAATGCCTGTGCATCTTCTATGGAGAGCAGGTCAGCAGTAAAGGGTTCCATCTTGACCTCATTTAATGTGGTAATTCACTACAGAGTAACACGTTCTTAACGATTCCTAAGAGGAAGGTCATGATTAACAGACGCCTTTAAAAATGTTCTGAGTGCTAAATTTGTGATAGTTCCCAGACAATAAAGCATTGGCGTGGGTTATTTCGCATTATTGACGACTTACCCATGAAAAAAAATTGTAAATCTTTTAACACGACGGTAGATACTAACACTCTGGCAGGATATCCTCGTTTTCAACGAGTTAATTAGGATTGAGTAAAAAAAATAATGCGCCCATTAAAGATGTCAACCTCACTTCGCCCAGCGTTACTAGCCGTACTGATTATAGCCCCTAGCATTACTTTTGCTGACCCTCAACCTAATGCGCCTCAGGTTGATGCAAAGGCATGGATACTTATGGACTATGATAGCGGAAAGGTACTCACTGAATCTCATGCCGATGATAGATTAGACCCTGCAAGTTTAACGAAAATGATGACCAGCTATGTCGTCGGTCAAGCATTAAAAAGCGGGAAAATTAAATCAACGGATAACGTAACCATCGGTCAAGATGCATGGGCTACCGGGAACCCTAAGTTACGTGGCTCGTCGGTGATGTTTCTTAAACCCGGCTCACAGGTTTCTGTGGCTGATCTCAATCGCGGAGTCGTGATCCAATCGGGGAATGATGCTTGTATTGCACTTGCTGATTATGTTGCGGGTAGTCAAGATACCTTTATCGGCTTGATGAATAATTACAGTCAAAAACTCGGCCTTACCAACACGCATTTTACTACGGTACATGGTCTCGATGAACCAGGCCAATACAGTACTGCGCGTGACATGGCTTTGATTGGTCAGGCATTAATTCGCGATGTACCTGAAGAATATGCGCTTAATAAAGAGAAAGAATTTAGCTTCAATAATATTCGTCAACCTAATCGTAACCGTCTGCTATGGAACGCTTCACTGAATGTTGACGGGATTAAAACTGGCTACACTTCAGGGGCGGGAAATAATTTAGTTGCCTCAGCCACGTCCGGCAATATGCGCTTAATCTCTGTGGTATTGGGCGCGAATACCGATAATATTCGTTTTCGTGAAAGCGAAAAATTATTAAATTGGGGATTCCAAAATTTTGAAACGCTATCACCGATAAAAGCAGGTAAACCCTTTGTACAAACTAAAGTCTGGTTTGGTGAATCAAAACAGGCATCATTAGGGGTAATAAATAATGCATCGATTACTATTCCCAAAGGCCAAGTGAATGCGCTCAAGGCAGATTACACCTTAACGCAACAACAACTTTCAGCCCCTCTTACTAAAGGACAAGTTGTGGGACAGGTCAATTTCCAAATCAATGGAAAAATTATTGATCAAAAACCTTTGGTGGTTTTAGAAGATGTGAAAGAGGGTGGAATAGTAAGCCGTTTACTTGATTACGTTTGGCTTCATATTTCATCACTGTTTGCTAAATGGTTCTAATGGCGAGTCGGTAGCAAAAATAAAAAAGCCAGGTTTACCTGGCTTTTTTGTCACTGTGATAATTAATGTTGTGTCCAACCCCATCGGATGGGTAAGGCAAATAATTGACGATAAACTTTATGTGCAAAGCCTAAAAGTGACTGGCCATAAAATTTCCAACCAAGCTCTGCAGTTAAACAGCCAATCATACCCACTAATAATCCGCCAATCATATCTAGTGGCCAATGCACCCCAAGATAAATACGTGACCAGGCGATTAATACACCAATTACAAGTAATGCTAACCCAGACCATGCCCGATGCCAGAACATGAAGGCTAGACTGAAGGTGAAGATAAATGTCCCGTGGTCACTCGGGAAGGACGTATCGGCAGAATGGTTCAACCAATGATAGCCCAATCCAATTGCGAAGGGGCGGGGATGAGGGAAGGCTAGGCCAATGGCGAAAGAAAATACGATAGCATAGAGTAAGGCGGTCGCGGTTTTAAGAACCAGCTCGCGGCGTGAATCGATGAGTCGTTTAGGCGACCATAGCCATAAACCGACTACCAGTAGCGGAATGATACCGATAACATCTTTAGCTAAAATGATGGCAAAATTGATTAGCCATCGAGGAGAATCAGGAGTCGCATTAAGCCATAAAAAAAGCTGGGTATTCAACTGCTCCATAATATCGATATTCTCCTTGGGGCGGGTAGCATTAATTGTTAACTTTAGATGTTAATATAATTAATGTTTTAGGGCTAGGGTGAAAAGTCTTAACTTTTCACCCCAAAGTGAAGACTACCCTCCGGGCCACAACATGACCACTAGCGTTCCGGCGAGGGTCAATATTACGTTAGCGATAGCGTAGGTTCCCGCATAACCCAGTGCGGGAATACTGCTGCGAGCAGTATCGCTAATGATTTCGAGTGCCGGAGCACAGGTACGAGCCCCCATCAATGCCCCAAACAACATCGCTCGGTTCATCTTTAACACATAAGCCCCAAAACAGTAACAGATTACAACAGGCAGAAGGCTGACCACTACACCACATAACAGCATGGAGATTCCATTTTCCCCCAATCCATGATGTAATCCACTCCCCGCGCTTAGGCCAACGCCTGCCATAAAAACGAGTAATCCAAACTCCTTCACCATGGTTAAAGCGCCTTGTGGAATATAACCAAATGTGGGGTGGTTGGCGCGTAGGAAACCTAACATGATCCCAGCGAAAAGTAGTCCGGCAGCATTTCCAATGCCAAAACCGAAATTACTGAATTGAAATGTCACCATACCGATCATTAATCCCACAATAAAGAAGGAACAGAAGGCTAGCAAATCGGTCATTTGACTATGAATGGCTACAAAACCAATGCGATCCGCAATACTCTTTACCCGTCTCGTTTCACCGCTAATCTGTAAAATATCGCCCTTATTTAAGAGTATATCGTCATCAATTGGCATTTCGATCTGGTTACGGATTACGCGGTTAAGAAAACATCCATGATCGGTTAACCGCAGTTTACCTAGACGCTTATTTACGGCGTTATGGTTTTTCACTACGATCTCTTCGGTAACGATACGCATATCTAATAAATCACGGTCAAAGACTTCTTTTCCATGACGAAAACTGGGATCTAAACGCGCATGGGCATCCGGATAACCGACCAGAGAAATATCATCGCCTTCTTGTAACACTGCGTCGCCATCTGGACTCGCTAAGATACCATTGCGTCGGATACGTTCGATATAGCATCCAGTATGGCGATAAATCCCTAGTTCGCGAAGATTTTTACCACCACTCCATTCGACGAGTTCTTTTCCCACACGGTAAGCGCGAATGACCGGTAAAAACACCTTACGCTGGCTATCGGCATCCAAACCACGTTCTCGGGCGATTTGTTGTGCGCTGGTCGGAAGATCTTGGTGCTGCAGTCGTGGAAGATAGCGGGCGGCAAAAATTAAACTCACCAGGCCGACCAAATAAGTGAGTGCATAGCCTAGGCTGAGGTTATCTTGCAGCAGGGCGAGTTGTTGTGGATCGGTAATGACTTGCCGCAGTGTGTCACCCGCACCGACCAGGACTGGAGTCGACGTCATTGAGCCCGCCAATATGCCTGCAGAAAGACCGATATCCCAATGAAAAAGTTTTCCTAAACCTAAGACGATAAGCAAGGCACTGCCTACCATCACCAATGCCAACATTAAGTAGTTTTTTCCGTCGCGGAAAAAAATGGAAAAGAAGTTAGGTCCGGCTTCGATACCCACGCAGAATATAAACAGCATGAAACCTAAGCTCAGTGCATTAGTATTAATAGAGTAATGTTGTTCACCGAGTAGGAGAGAGACCACCAGTACCCCGATTGAGCTACCGAGTTGGATACTACCAAGTCGAATTTTTCCTAGGCATAGACCGAGAGAGAGCACTACAAAAAGAAGCAAGACATCATTGGCGCTGAGCAAATTTGCAACGTTTATATTCACGAGTCAATTTTCATTTAATAAATCAAAGAAGTGATTCCATCAGCCGGTTTAGGACTTAGGCTAACGGTTCTAAAAAACCGACTCATTCTAATCGTTCACTTGCCTAACTGCTATAACTGATTGAGAGAAAAAATGATTTTAGTTAGAAGGATGGCGGGTACTGATCTGTCAGTACCCGAGGAGATTATTGGTATAGTCCGAGATGTTGTTTGGCATAGGCTTCAAATTCTGTAAAGCCGCCAACGTGGGATTCGTCGATAAAGATTTGTGGAACAGTTTCCACTGTCTTGCCTGCACTTTTCGATAAGTCGTCTTTGCTAATACCTTCGGCATGGATATCCACGTAGCGATAGCTAAAATCATCGCGTTCTTCAGTCAATTTATCCGCTAACTCTTTTGCGCGGACACAATAGGGACAGCCGGGGCGACCAAAAATTACCACAAACATAACAGCTCCTTTAGATAGTAAACGATTTATCATGCCTTCCTCGCTAAGAGATTGGAAGTCGAGAACAGGGCTTATCACCAATTTCGCACAATCGGTGAGGTGCTTGGGATGTTATCTGGTGAACCAATGGCTACACTTTAGGCTTTAGAAATTTTGGAGCCACTTATGACCCCGACTATCGAACTTCTTCGCCAGCATCGTTCCATCCGTCATTTTAGCGATGAACCCATTAGCGCAGAACAACGTGAGGCGATTCTGTTAGCAGCCCAGTCAGCGTCGACCTCGAGCTTGTTACAATGTGCATCGGTAATTAGGATTACCGATAATGCAAAACGTCAGCGTTTGGCTGAACTTGCTGGCAACCAATCTTGGGTCACTGAGGCTGCCGAATTCTGGGTACTCTGTGCTGACTTTAATCGACATAAGCAAATCAGTGAGCACGCGGAGTTGGAATATGCCGAACAACTGATCTTAGGCTGTGTCGACACGGCTTTATTAGCCCAGAATGCAATGGTAGCCGCGGAATCGCTTGGTTTGGGAGGCGTTTTTATCGGTGGCCTTCGTAACCAGCCTCAGGCCGTTTCTGAGTTACTTGAACTCCCAAAATTCGTATTACCTCTATTTGGACTTTGTCTCGGTTGGCCGACCGATAAGCCGGAACTGAAACCGCGTATGCCACTCTCTATGCTGGTGCATGACAATAATTACCAGCCGATTAATCCAGATACTCTCGCGACCTACGATCAACATCTCTTGGCCTATTACCAACATCGTAGCAGTGCAAACCGCCATGAAACATGGAGCGAGATGGTGGAACGAATGATCACTAAAGAGAGCCGCCCTCATATGTTAGCTTTCCTTCAACAGCAAGGATGGATTACGCGTTAAGCACCATTGCGGGGTGAGCCATAGGATTTCATCCCGCTTCAGTGCTATAATGCTGCGCCCCAATTCACTTTCGTCCACAGGTAACCTATGTTTTGCCCTCGCTATGACGCGGGTCAGTGTCGTTCTTGTCAATGGCTCCCCAAAGAATACGTTACGCAACTCGCCGATAAACAGGCAAAAATTGAGCAACTATTAACCGATACACCGGTAACCGAATGGCGTCCCCCTGTCGCTTCTGCACAATCGAGGTTCCGTAACAAGGCAAAGATGGTCGTGAGTGGCTCAGTGGAACGGCCGATTTTGGGGATCGTTAATCCCGAAGGTGAAGGCGTGGACTTAATCGACTGCCCCCTTTATCCAGAGACTTTTGCTCCAGTTTTTCGCCAATTATTACCTTTTATCGCGAAAGCTGGCTTAACCCCTTACCATATAGCACGGCGCAAAGGTGAACTGAAATACTTACTGCTGACAGAAAGTACCCAGGGCGGGATGATGCTTCGCTTTGTGTTAAGGTCAGACAAAAAATTAGAACAGCTTAAAAAAGTATTGCCTGAACTCCAGCAGTGTTTGCCGCAATTAACGGTAATTTCTGTGAATATTCAGCCTGTTCACATGGCAATTATGGAGGGCGAGCAGGAAATTATCTTGAGCTACGCCTCAGCATTGGCTGAGTCGTTCAATCGTATTCCGCTATGGATCCGCCCGCAAAGCTTCTTCCAAACAAATCCTGAGGTTGCCGCTAAACTCTATTTGACGGCGCGTGAATGGACCCAAGGGCTGAAGCTCGACACACTATGGGATTTATTTTGTGGGGTGGGGGGCTTCGGACTGCATTGTGCCAGAGCTGAAACACACTTAACGGGAATTGAAATCTCGGCTGAGGCGATTGCCTGTGCACAAGACTCTGCCCGTAAACTTGGATTAAAGAATACGGAATTCCGTGCGCTAGATGCCGCCCGTTACGCCGTTAATGAGGAGAGTGCACCGGATCTGTTGTTAGTTAATCCGCCAAGACGGGGAATTGGCCAAGCGCTTTGTGACTTTATCGTCAGTGTTAAGCCTGCGGTAATCCTCTATTCGAGCTGTAATCCAGAAACTCTGGCAAAGGATATTGCGCGACTGCAAGGCTACCGTCTCGAACGCGTTCAGCTATTCGACCTTTTTCCGCATACGGCTCATAGCGAAGTACTCTCATTACTGATTCGCGAACAATAAGTTGCCAGAAGGCAACTTATTCATTAAGCGCGACGCTCAAAGCGTAAGGCATAGGCTTCGATAGCGCGCATCAGTAAGGTCAATAGGCCATTAATACAGAGATAGATAATACCTGCCGCGACAAAAACGTTGACGTCGTAAGTCCCACCATACAGTTGTTGGCTTAACCCCATTACGTCCATTAGGGTAATGGTATAGGCGAGTGATGTGCTTTTGAACACCAATACTACTTCGTTGGAGTAGGAAGAGAGTGCCCGTTTGAACGCATAAGGAAGTAACACTTTAAGTGTCTCTCCACGTGTCATTCCCAAGGCGTAACAGGATTGCCACTGGCCAGCGGGAATAGCCTTTACCGCACCGTATAACAGCTGTGTAGTATAAGCGGCGCTGTTTAACGATAAGGCGACTACCGCACAAAACCCAGGTTGAGAGAGTATCGACCATAACGTGGGATAGTGCTGTAAGATCGGGAACTGCCCAGGCCCGTAATAGATTAAAAAGATCTGTACGAGTAACGGTGTCCCAGTAAACAGTGTTAAGTAGCCGTGGATCACTGCATTAGTTACGCGATGACGTAATGCTAGAAGAATGGTGAGGGTTACAGCAATCAGTAAGGCAATAAGCACTGCACTGAGGGTAAGACCAAGACTGACAGGTAAGCCAGCGCTAAGCTTCAGTAAATAGTCGCCCATCATTATTGCTCCAACTCAAAGCGTGTGACACGGCGCTCAGCAAATTTTAAGATTGCCTGACTCAACAAAGTAATAATCAGATAGATACCGGCCGCAACAAGGTACCATGTAAAAGGCTGTTCGGTGCGCGTAGCAATACCTTTGGTTTGTAACATCAAATCATTCACACTGATGAGTGAGACTAACGCCGTATCTTTTAATAGTACTAACCACTGGTTCCCTAATCCGGGCAGGGCGTGACGCCACATTTGTGGCATAACAATAGTAAAAAAGACGGTCGATTTGCGCATACCTAGCGCATAGGCCGACTCTCGCTGACCTTGAGGTACCGCACGTAAGGCACCGCGTAAGGTTTGCGAGGCATAAGCTGAATACAACAGCGCAAGCGCAATCACACCACATAAAAATGGGCTGACGTCGAAGTTTTCAATCTGGAGTTGAAAATGTAAGGTCGTGAAGCCCAAAGGCAGTGTAAAGCCATCAGACAGTGTAAGTAACAGCTGCGAGGAACCGTAATAGACCCCTAACACCACTAAGATTTCCGGCAAGCCACGAATCAGCATCACCAGTAAACTTCCGAGCCAAGCTAAGGGTTTACAGGAGAGGGATTCCCAACTGGCGAAAATCATCGCCAGCGTTAAGCCGACGACAAGTGCGCAAAGGGCAAGGCCGACGGTTAAGCCGCCGGCATTAAGAAGATAGGGTAATTCATTCATTAGCAATTATTTCTGGAACCACTTGTCGTAAATTTTTTGGTATTCACCGTCGGCTTTAACTTTCGCTAAACCTTGGTTAAATTGCTGTTGTAATGCACTGTTCCCTTGACGAACGGCAATCGCGACACCGGTACTAAAGTAATCTTTGTCTGTGACTTTATCCCCAACAGGTGCTAGTGATGGGTTGTTTTTTAACGATTCATTGATAACGGCTGTATCACCAAACACGGCATCGACACGACCATTTTTTAAGTCAAGAATAGCATTTTGGTAACTATCGTAAGGGACAGTTTTAATCTCGCTGTGTTTGTCTGCTAGGTACTTCTGGTGAGTCGTGCCATTTTGTACACCGACCTTTTTACCTGTTAAGGCGGCTAAGCTTGCTACCTTACCTTTTTCAGCAATAAATAGCGCAGAGTTAAGGTAGTAAGGAGTGCTGAATAACACCTGCTTTTGGCGCTCAGGGGTGATGTCCATCCCCGCCATGGCCGCATCGATTCGACGGAATTTCAAGCTCGGGATTAAACTGTCGAAGGATTGATTCGTAAAGCTACAGCTTGCATTAATTTGTTTACAGACTGCCATCGCCAAGTCGACGTCGAACCCTTGAATTTTATTATCACTCCCGACGAATTCAAAAGGAGGATAGGAGGCTTCTGTGCCGAAACGTAACGTTTGAGCCGCGAATGCAGAGGCTGACAGGCTGGTGAGAAGTGCAGCGATAAGAATTTTTTTCATGGTAACCCTGTCCTTAATGTGAAAGATAGTTCGCAAATTCGCGTGTTTGAGGATGCGTAAAACGATCAGCTTTTCCTTGCTCAACAATACGTCCATTTTCCATATAGACAATATGTGAAGCGGTTTTTTTTGCGACCTCAACTTCATGGGTCACGATAACTTGCGTGATCTTGGTCGCCGAGAGTTCATTAATAATTTGGACTACTTGGCCGGTAATTTCAGGATCGAGGGCTGCTGTGGGTTCATCGAACAGCAACACTTGAGGTTCCATCATCAGCGCTCGTGCAATAGCAACCCGTTGTTGCTGTCCGCCTGAAAGATGCAGGGGATAGCGTTGCGCATAATCTGCCAAGCGTAAGCGCTCTAAATATTTCTTGGCGCGAGTTTGGGCCTCGCTGCGGCTTAAGCCTAAGACTTTACATGGGGCCTGTATTAGGTTTTGTTCAACGGTAAGATGCGGCCATAGATTATATTGTTGGAATACCATACCGACATCTTGGCGCAAGGTTCGAATCGCCGCGGTAGAGGGGCGTTGGGTAAAATCGAACTGTTGATTAGCAATGGATAACTGGCCAGAACGCGGGATTTCTAAAAGGTTTAATACACGCAGCAGTGAGCTCTTTCCTGCGCCGCTCGGGCCGAGCAGCACTAGCGTCTCTCCTTGAGCACAGTTCAAAGTAATATCGTACAGGGCCTGTTGACCGCCGTAGAAACAATTTACGCCTTTTAAATGAATGCTCATGCGATAAATCTGACTTTTATAAGAGTGTATTTGGCCAGATAGTAATTCATTATGCATAAGTATGCAATTATCGTGCTGGTTTTTATTACGTTAATCAGGACTCAGTTTGGTCAATCGAGCGAACAGGGGTAAAGTAATACGTCACTCGAAAAAGGGGTTAAAAATGAAAAAAGGATTTCTCATTACGCTGGCACTGCTATCAGGTTGCCAGTCGACCATGCCTCCCACATCGGTAACGCAACAAACCATCAACACTACCTATGTTGCGAGCAGCCATCAACCAAGAATTAATACCATTGTGATCCATTACACAGTGGCAGATGAGCAGCGGTCTCTAACGCTTTTGACGGGTAAGCAAGTCAGTAGCCATTATTTAATCGCGCAGAATGCAAAGGCTAATCAAAGGTCGCCTGAAATTTATCAACTCGTGCCTGAGAATCAGGCCGCTTGGCATGCCGGAATGAGTGCGTGGCGGGATACGATAAACCTCAATAAGACCTCGATAGGCATCGAACTGGTTAATAGAGGGTTCACTCAGTCCGCTGGCCAGCAATTTGGTCATTGTGAAAGCTATCCCCCGCAACAGATAGCAGTGCTCACTAATCTGGTCCGTGATATTGCTAATCGCTATAAGATCGAACCTGAAAATATTATAGGGCACAGTGATATTGCGCCACTGAGAAAAGTTGATCCAGGGCCCTGTTTCCCTTGGCAACAGTTGGCTGAGAAGGGGATTGGCGCGTGGCCCGACAGCCAATTAGTGACGAAATTATTGGCTGGCCGAGACGCCACCACACCGGTCGCTAATTCATTATTACTCCCATTACTTAAGCAATATGGTTATGCCATTAGCGCCCATGCGACGCCGGAGGAACAACAGCAGTTCATTCGCGCCTTCCAAATGCATTTCCAGCCAGAGAATAGTAGCGGGGTAGGGGATCAACTTACCCTCGCGAGGTTGCAAGCGCTTCTTTTACAGTACCCATGGCATCGGTAAAGATATTAACTATTACCAGCAATTATCGAAAAGCGTGCGGGGCGTTTTGTGGTCGACAAATGAATACTCAAACAGAGTAGATGATGCACCACTCATACACTTAGCACTTTTACTTTACGATTTACGAGGTCACGATGACGACAGATGCTGAATATAATGATGGGAAAAATATTTGTAATGAAATAGGCGGTGCAGTGCTTACTGTACTGGGGAATCACCACCCTCTGACGGTGCAAGCATTGATTGACTGTTTACGGCAGGCACAAGGTGATAGCCATGATTACGATGAGAGTCGCGAAAAGGGTATGGCGTACGCTATAGCGATCTTATCGAAATTTACCGAAGCAGATTGATTAGCCCCTCGATGAGGGGCTGAAAAGATTAAGGGTTAACGAAACAGGTTAGTTTTCGCTAAATCAATAATTTCACTGCCTTGACCATTGATAATGGCTTTCATCATGTACAAGCTAAACCCTTTAGCCTGCTCAAGTTTGATCTGCGGAGGCATGGCCAGCTCATCTTTTGCAGTCGTCACATCAATCAGCGCCGGGCCAGGGTGATCGAAGGCTTGTTGTAAAACATCGCTTAATTCAGAGGCCTTTTGCACACTGAATCCTTCAATATTGCAGGCTTTAGCGATGGCGGCAAAATCGGGATTATCTAACTCTGTCCCATCGGTTAAATATCCCCCGGCTTTCATTTCCATTGCCACAAAGCCCAGCACGCTATTATTGAAGATTACCAGTTTGACCGGTAGTTGATGTTGAGCAATTGTCAGTAAGTCACCCATCAACATGGCAAATCCACCGTCTCCACACAAAGCGACAACTTGGCGCGATTTATCAACGGATTGTGCTCCCATCGCTTGAGGCATCGCATTTGCCATTGAACCATGATTAAAGGATCCCAATAAACGCCTTTTACCATTCATAGAGAGATAGCGTGCTGCCCAGACTGTTGGGGTACCCACATCGCAAGTAAAAATTGTTTCATCAGTGGCCAGTCGATCAATTTGCTGGGCAAGATACTGTGGGTGGATAGGGCGATGGTCATTGGCCACCGCGAGATCATCTAATTGTTGGCGGCTTTTTGCATAGTGTTTAACCGATTTCTCGAGGTGAGCAGAATCGTGAGAGGTAGTCAGTAACGGCAGTAAAGCGGTAATTGTTGCTTTGATGTCACCTATCAGCGGGAGGTTGACGTGGCAGTGTGACCCAATACTTGAGGGGTTGATATCGATTTGGATGATGTTTGCTGATTCTGGATAAAACGCGCGATAAGGGAATTGGGTGCCCAATAACACTAGCGTATCCGCATTGAGCATAGCGTGATATCCAGATGAGAATCCAATCAGTCCCGTCATTCCAACATCATAAGGATTATCATATTCTACATGTTCTTTACCTCGTAGTGCGTGCACAATCGGCGCCTGAAGCTTCTCAGCCAAAGCCACAACGTCGTCATGAGCTCCTGCACAGCCACTGCCACACATCAGCGTAATATTATGTGCACTGTCCAACGTCTCAGCCAGTTGCTTGAGTTCTGTGGCGATGGGTTTTACTTCGGGGAGTACAGGTGGATACCACTCAACGCTGTTGGGGATCTTAATACTCTGTAGTGCGATATCACCTGGAAGCACTATTACCGCAACACCGCGCTTGACGATAGCGGTACGCAGGGCAATAGCAAGAATTTGCGGAAATTGTTCGGGATTACTCACAAGTTCACAGTAGTGACTACATTCTTTAAATAATTCTTGTGGGTGGGTTTCCTGGAAATAATTACTGCCTATTTCACTGGAAGGAATGTGGGCCGCAATGGCCAGAACCGGTTGATGGTTTCGGTGACAATCAAATAGACCATTAATTAAGTGCAAGTTACCTGGGCCACAGGAGCCAGCGCAGACCGCCAGTTCATTAGTGACTTGAGCTTCTGCTCCAGCGGCAAAAGCTGCTGCCTCTTCATGTCGAGTTGACATCCACTTAATGGCTGACTGCTTATTAAGACTATCGCTGATCCCATTAAGCGAATCCCCGGTTACTCCCCAAATATGTTTGACGCCTACTTCAGTTAAGGTCTCAACCAATAATGCTGCGACTGTCTTCTCCATTTACGACTTCCCCTTGGATTTACGTTAACCCGATAATTGTAGTTCAACATTTACGCCTCCTTGAGGAAAGGGGATAGACCTAGAGTGCGGTTATACAAAGAAAAGTAGGTGAATCGCTTGTCATGAGGTTTTTTTTAGTTGTATTGTGCCAAAAGGACTAGACTGAAATAAGGTCGGTTCTGTGAAATGCTAAGGTTCATGGTAAACTCACAGCAAAATTGAGCTTTTCATTCAAGTATTGCTGGGTAATTATGGCTAACACGCATCATGGTTTCGACTTCGAACAACTTTTAGAGAGCAATCTCGATGAGGCATTACAACCGCCGTCAATGTATAAAGTTGTATTATTGAATGACGATTACACTCCTATGGAGTTTGTAATCGAAGTTTTACAGAAATTTTTCTCGCTAGATATTGAGCGTGCAACGCAACTGATGCTTACCGTGCATTATGAAGGAAAGGCGATTTGTGGTGAATTTACCGCCGAAGTGGCGGAAACAAAAGTCATGCAAGTGAATCGTTACGCGAAGGAAAATGAGCATCCGTTGCTATGTATGCTGGAAAAAAGCTAATCAGCCCATATATCTAGGCTGAGACCCAAGCGTTAACCGATCGGAGGTGCCTAATGCTCAATCAGGAACTGGAACTCAGTTTAAATATGGCTTTCGCCAGAGCGCGTGAGCACCATCACGAATTTATGACCGTCGAGCATCTACTCCTCGCGTTAATCAGCAATCCCGCTGCGCGCGAAGCGCTAGAGGCCTGCTCGGTCGACCTCACTGCACTGCGTGCGGAACTGGAAACGTTTATACAGAAAACGACGCCAGTCCTTCCCGAAGCTGATGAGGAAAGAGAAACTCAACCCACTTTAAGCTTTCAACGCGTTCTGCAACGTGCGGTTTTCCACGTCCAATCATCAGGGCGAAGCGAAGTCACTGGTGCTAACGTGCTGGTTGCCATCTTCAGTGAACAAGAGTCTCAAGCGGCCTACTTGCTTAGGAAATATGAAGTAAGTCGTTTAGACATTGTTAATTACCTCTCACATGGCACGCGGAAAGATGAGAGCGCTGAGGACAAATCATCTGAAAGTAGTGCTTCCTCAGATGACGCGGCAAGTGGCTCCAGCGAAGAACGTATCGATAGTTTCACGACCAATCTCAATCAATTGGCTCGTGTTGGGGGCATCGACCCATTAATTGGCCGTGAGAAAGAGTTAGAAAGAACGATTCAAGTTTTCTGCCGTCGCCGTAAAAATAACCCGCTGTTAGTGGGTGAGTCTGGCGTGGGTAAAACGGCTATCGCTGAAGGCCTTGCTTGGCGTATCGAGCAAGGTGATGTACCTGACGTAATGAAAGAGTGTGTAATCTATTCGCTCGATATCGGCTCGCTTTTAGCGGGAACAAAATATCGAGGTGATTTTGAAAAGCGTTTCAAAGCTCTGCTAAAACAGCTTGAGCAAGATCAGAATAGTATTCTTTTCATCGATGAAATTCATACCATCATTGGGGCAGGTGCAGCCTCGGGTGGCCAAGTCGATGCAGCAAATTTAATTAAGCCTTTACTCTCCAGCGGCAAAATCCGCGTGATGGGCTCCACCACCTATCAAGAATACAGCTCAATCTTTGAGAAAGACCGGGCTTTAGCTCGCCGTTTCCAGAAAATTGATATTGTCGAACCGACTCTAGATGAGACGGTAAAAATTCTGACTGGGCTTAAACCGAAATATGAGAAGCACCATGATGTGCGCTATTCGGCTAAAGCCATCCGCGCTGCGGTAGAGCTAGCTGTCAAATATATCAACGACCGCCATCTTCCCGATAAGGCGATAGATGTGATTGATGAGGCGGGTGCGAGGGCGCGTTTGCTCCCTAATAGTAAACGCAAAAAAACGATCAATATTCAAGATATCGAGACCGTCGTCGCGCGTATTGCACGGATCCCTGAAAAAAGTGTTTCCGCTACCGACCGCGATACCTTACGCAGTCTGGATGACCGTTTGAAAATGCTGGTATTTGGTCAAGATAAAGCGATCAATGTGTTATCAGAAGCGATCAAAATGAGTCGAGCAGGCTTGGGTAATGAGCATAAACCAGTCGGGTCATTCTTATTCGCAGGGCCTACTGGTGTGGGAAAAACTGAAGTGACGGCCCAATTGGCGAAGGCTTTGGGAATTGAACTATTACGGTTCGACATGTCCGAATATATGGAACGTCACACCGTTAGCCGTCTGATAGGTGCCCCTCCTGGCTATGTCGGCTACGAACAAGGTGGTTTATTAACCGACGCGGTTATCAAGCATCCACACGCCGTGGTATTGCTGGATGAAATAGAGAAAGCGCACCCGGATGTGTTTAATTTACTCCTGCAAGTGATGGATAACGGCACGCTAACCGATAATAACGGCCGTAAGGCAGATTTCCGTAACGTGATTTTGGTGATGACTACCAATGCGGGAGTCCGTGAGACTGAACGTAAAACCATTGGTTTGATTCAACAAGACAATAGCACCGACGCGATGGAGGAGATTAAAAAGCTGTTTACTCCAGAGTTTCGTAATCGTCTTGATAATATCATTTGGTTCGAACATCTCTCGACGGCAGTGATTCAACAAGTTGTAGATAAGTTTATTGTTGAACTGCAAGCCCAACTCGATCCGAAAGGTGTGTCGTTGGAGGTGAGTGATGAAGCACGTGAATGGTTATCCGAGAAAGGTTACGACAAAGCGATGGGAGCTCGTCCGATGGCTCGAGCTGTACAAGAAAACCTGAAAAAGCCTTTAGCGAATGAACTGCTCTTTGGTTCCTTAGTTGATGGCGGTTCAGTATCAGTTGGTTTAGATCGTAAAAAAGATCAGCTGACCTATCATTTTGAAAGTGCAGCGAAACAAAAAGCTGAAGGGACTGTTCACTAGCCAAGAAAAAGGCCGGATTATCCGGCCTTTTTTTATGGCAGTCGTTAAGTTAACAATTAACGACTACGGAAGACAATGCGACCTTTCGTTAAATCGTAGGGGGTCAGTTCAACGGTGACTTTATCACCGGTAAGAATACGAATGTAGTTTTTACGCATTTTACCTGAGATATGAGCAGTAACAACGTGCCCATTTTCGAGTTCTACACGGAACATGGTGTTGGGTAACGTATCGAGTACGGTTCCCTGCATTTCAATATTGTCTTCTTTGGCCATCGAATCCTCTGAATGGACTAACTTAATGTTTACTCGACAGAATAATGCCGAAGTCTTATACCTGTGTAAAGAAAAGACGACCCATTAGGTCAGCGCTTGGCGTCAAGCGAGCAATCTTTACGTGAATTTGGGTGTTATGTCGCTTGAGGAACACGGTTAAGTAAGGCGTTAATCGCCATATACTGTCACGTTATTTCACAAGGAAAGCGTGGGGTAAAAGGAAAATAGGGTGTTAACTAAACCGCCACCATCATAACAAGCGCCAGTATTATACTACCTTTTTATGAAAAAAGCCTGTTAAACATTCACCCTGTTCTAAAATAACCGCTGTTTAACCCAGCAGTCTGAGGGAATAATTTGTTTCTGAAGGTCCGCTAATAGCGTCATAAACTGTTGGCGGGGGATGTCGCGAGCCCCTAGCGAAGCGGTATGAGGATTTAAAATCTGGCAATCTATTAGTTTTCCACCATAAGCCGAAAAATGTTGGCAAAGTTGATATAGCGCGAGTTTAGAAGCGTTAGGTTGACGACTAAACATCGACTCTCCGCAGAAAATACCACCTAGCGCCATTCCATAGATTCCGCCAACAAGTTTGTCTTCACACCATACTTCGAGAGAGTGAGCTTGACCGATTGCGGCCAACTCACACCACGCCGTAATAACCTCTTCAGTGATCCAAGTTCCCTCAACATGTGTACTTGCACATCCCTCTATCACCGCTTGGAAAGCGTGATTAAGGGTGATCTGATAGGGGCAATGGCGTAGAAACCGCTGCATGCTGCGACTAAGGTGAAAAGACTCGGTCGGTAAGACGGCACGGGGGTCCGGACTCCACCATAAAATAGGGTCTTCTTCGGAGAACCAAGGAAAAATTCCCTGCTGATACGCGCAGATTAACCTCTCAGGTCGTAGATCACCGCCGTAGGCGAGTAATCCTTGTGGAGAGGCTAATGCAGAATCCGGGGAAGGAAACTGCACAGTAGGCTGATTATCTAAGCAGGGGAGATAGATAGCACTCATTACGCACGTTGCCCCTGCTGACGCTGGCGGAAGGCATGATAACGGGCTTTTTGTGCCATTAGCTGTTGATGTGTGCCTTCCTCTATAATACGTCCCTGGTCCATGACACAAATTTTATCGACCGCTTCAATCCCTGTCAGCCGGTGTGTCACCATCAACACCGTTTTTTGAGCCGTTACCTTTAGTAAGAGTTGCATAATCAGACTCTCGGTCTGAGCATCTAATCCTTCTAGGGGCTCATCTAATAACCAAATCGGCGCATTGTGTAATAGCGCACGCGCTATTGCTAATCGACGGCGCTCGCCACCGGAAAGCGGTCTGCCGCCTTCTCCTAACCAGCTATCTAATCCTGCGCCTTCGAGGAGCGTTGTCAATCCTACGACGGTCAAACTTTCAATAAGTTGCGCATCGTCAGCCTGCGGATGGGCAAGCGTAAGATTCTCACGTAAGGTCTGATTAAAAATAGCGACACGCTGGCTGACTACCGTAATCATTGTCCTAAGTTGAGGTTCTGAATAGGCTTTTATGGGCTGATTATTGATACGAATTTCACCGGCTAATGGGTCCCATGCTCGGGTGAGTAACTGTAATAACGTTGTTTTCCCACATCCGGTGCTACCTAATAGTGCCACTTTCTGTTTCGCAGCAAGATGAAGTGTTAAGTGATTTAACACTTTGGGCCCTGTAGTGTGATAGGCAAAATCGACTGCCTCTACAGAAAACTCTGCAGCACTATCCTGAGTGATAACGGGTTGAGAAGGAAAAGTCACCGCTGGCTGTTGCGTTAATAACTGGTTTAAGCGATCAGCAGCAATCGATACCTCAGACATATGTAAGAAAGCCGTTGCAACTGGACCTAGCGCTTCAAAAGCGGCCAGGACACAAAATACTAATAGCGCATTATCAGCCGTAGCGATTTGACCCACCTGATGGCGAGACATAATGATAAAAACCGCGACGATGGTTAAGCCAGTAAGGAAAATAATCAAGCTCTGTGCCAAAGCATTGAGATTTTGCTGCCGCGCTTGAGTCGCTAACCACTCTCTCTCAGTCTTATCAAGTTCTGCCCGCCAGTCATGTAGCGGTGGAAATAATAATAGTTCAGACATTGCGCTAAGGTGAGTAGTGAGTTGTTGCCGATAGGCAGCACTTAGGCTAGCAATCTTTTCACCTGCTGGTTTTCCGACACGATAGAAGAGTGGAGGGAAGAGCAGGATAACGGCGGTCATGACACCTGCGACCACAAGTGCAGCATGAAGATTGATATAACTTAACCCCACGCCGACTACCAGAGTGACCAGTAAAGCGCCTACTAAGGGTGAGATAACCCGTAAATATAAATGATCTAAGGTCTCGACATCGCCGACAAAACGATTTAGTAAATCGCCTTGACGAAATTGATGCGTCCCAGCAGGGGCAAGAGGATAAATTTTACTAAAGATGGTGACCCGAAGATGTTTCAATACCTTAAAGGTTGCATCGTGGCTCACTAAACGCTCGAGATATCGTGCAACGGTTCGAAGGATCGCCGCACCGCGTACCCCTGCTGCAGGTAGCATGTAGTTGAAAGTATAAATACCAGCACTTCCAGCCATTGCTGAGGCTGCGAGGAACCACCCCGAGAGGCTGAGCAGCCCCACACTGGCAAGCAGAGTTATCGTCGCTAATGCTACGCCGAGAATTAACTGCCAACGGTGCCTGCGCCACAGTGTTAAAAAAGGGAATAATGCTTTCATTATTCAATTTCTCCTGAGCGATGACTTAATAAGCGTTGGAACAGGCCACTCTCCGTGGCGAGCGAATTAAAATCACCCATTTGGACAATGTGTCCTGCCTCCATAACGAGAATAGTTGGCCAGTCGGTCAGTTGATCAAGCTGGTGGGTGATCATAACGGTCATTTGTTGATGACTCGCCTGCTGCAAGCAGTCCATAATTTGTTGTTCATGATGGCGGTCCAAACTGGCGGTTGGTTCATCAAGCAGTAAAAGTCCAGCCTGTTTTGCTAACGCGCGAGCAACCGCAATACGTTGTGCTTGCCCAACGGATAGATTCTGGCTCTCTTCATTCACTTCAGTGGCTAAGCCTTGTGGTAAACGATCAAGAAATTCATCAATACCGGTTTGCACGACCAACTCATTCAAGGCTTCGTCAGTCAGTTTTCCCTGCGCAGAAATATTCTCTGCAATTGAGCAGGGGAATAAGCGAGGATGTTGGCCGACCCAGCTTACCCATTTTAACCAGGTTTCACGCGATAGTTGATTGAGCTCTACACCGTTAATCAGCAGGGATCCTTGATAGGGAAGAAAGCCCAGTAATGCATTAAGGAGTGTCGTTTTTCCCGAGCCACTCGGGCCGACGATGGCTACGCGTTGTTTCGCCTTAAACTCAAAATTCAGTGGACCAACAAGGGAGACCCCTTCGATTGAAGTAATGACCCAGTCGCGGGCTTCGATTGTCAAGGTTGAAGCATTGTTTAGGATTGGATTGTGATGCTGTGCCGTAGAGCCAAGGTTTTCCGTTTCACAGAGGAAAGTTTCAATCTCATCGGCAGCCCCTGTGGCTTGCGCTTTAGCATGGTAAAAGCTACCTAAGTCCCTCAGTGGTTGGAAGAATTCTGGTGCTAGAATCAATGCAATGAAGCCCGCAAATAAGGTCACAGCGCCGTGATAGCTCCCAAAATGAAAGACACCAAGATAGGAAAAACCAAAATAGACCGCGACAATTGCGATTGAGACCGAGGCGAAGAATTCCAACACCGCTGATGAGAGAAAAGCGATACGTAGGACTTCCATTGTCCGTAAGCGGAATTGCTCCGTACTTTCAGCAATAGCTTGTTCTTCTGCTTGGCGTCGATTAAAAAGACGAAGGGTATCTAGCCCACGTATACGATCCAGAAAATCACCACTTAGGCGCGCTAGTGCAGCAAAGTTACGGCGGTTCGCATCAGCCGCTCCCATACCGACCATTGCCATGAAAAGTGGGATCAGCGGTGCAGTGAGGAATAAAATGGTCGCAGCGGCCCAGTTTATCGGAAACAGTGTAATCAGAATCAGGAGTGGGATGACGGCAGCCAAGGTCATCTGTGGCAGATAACGGGCGTAATAATCGTGCATTTTTTCAATTTGCTCATGCAGCAAGGTTGTCCAACTCCCCACCGGCCGAGAACCTACCCAGACGGGTCCTAATGCCTCAAGACGGTTCAAAACGATTTGGCGGATAGATTGTCGTAGTGCTTCGCCCGCTTTGACGCCAACTTTTTCGCGCAAGGTGTGCAGTACCGAGCGTAAGGTGAAACAACCGATTAGCAAGAGCAGCCAAGGATAAAGGGTAGGAAGGGGACGATGGTCGATAAGCGCTTGTTGCAGAAGTTCTGCTAAACAGTAGGCCTGCAGAAGAATAGCGAGTGCGCTGCTGGTGCCGAGAATGACCGAAAGATTAAGCCAACGTTTAGCATGAATACGTTGTGCTTTGAGCCAGAGGGTGAGTTGTTTTTGTCTTGATTTATCCACGGAAGAGTCACTAACCTGTTGGAATTGAACATCGACTATCTGAAATTTTCGACAACTCTAGCACGTTGGACATTAAAAAGGCGACAGATAACCTGTCGCCGGGATTAACCTAGATCATACAATTAACAAATTAGTTATTTTCGCTAACTAATCCATCTAAATAACGCTCAGCATCGAGGGCGGCCATACAGCCAGTTCCTGCTGAGGTAATAGCTTGACGGTAGTTATGATCCATCACATCACCTGCGGCAAATACACCAGGAATGCTGGTTTGTGTCGCGTTACCGGCTAAACCTGATTGCACCACAATGTAGCCATCTTGAAGAGTCAGTTGATCGGCGAAAATTGCTGTATTGGGTTTATGACCAATCGCGATAAATACACCTGCCACGGCTAACTCATCAATACTCTCATCGTGAGTCGACTTAAGCTTAACGCCGGTTACGCCCATCTCATCACCAACGACTTCTTCCAAAGTACGGTCGGTATGCAAGATAATATTACCGCTGCTCACTTTATCCATGAGTCGGTCAATCAGAATTTTCTCTGCACGGAAATTATCGCGGCGGTGAATGAGGTGAACTTCTGCAGCGATATTGGATAAATAGAGTGCTTCCTCAACCGCAGTGTTTCCTCCGCCCACAACGGCCACTTTCTGTTTCCGGTAAAAGAAACCATCGCAGGTCGCACAGGCTGAGACGCCACGTCCCTTAAATGCTTCTTCGGAAGGCAGGCCAATATAACGCGCTGAAGCACCCGTCGCGATAATCAATGCATCAGCAGTATACTCTTCGCTATCGCCAAATAGACGGAACGGACGTTGTTGCAAATCAACACGATTAATGTGGTCAAGAATAATTTCAGTATTAAACTTCACTGCGTGTTCATGCATACGGTCCATGAGGAGAGGGCCAGTCAGATCGTTAGCATCCCCTGGCCAGTTCTCAACCTCTGTCGTCGTGGTCAATTGGCCGCCTTTTTCAACCCCAGTGATTAAGACAGGGTTAAGGTTGGCTCGTGCAGCATAAACCGCAGCGGTATAACCCGCAGGACCGGATCCTAGGATTAAGAGTTTGCTGTGTTTGGCCATTTTTATTCCTCAGAGTTAAATCGTAATTTTGTTGATTGTAAGGAAACTTCATCACGAAAAAAAGGTTCTGTCGATTTTGTTCTCTATTACTGCGATAGGTAAAGGTGTGGTGAATGATCAAAATCGGTGTGATGGCGTTTACCTTAGGGATAAACCGTCTTTTTTCCTAAATTAATCCATCCTAATGGATAAAAATAAAAAAAATACCGAATGTTGTACTGAAAAAAGATGTTTTACTTTGACAATCCGCTATTGTTTTGCGAAAACAAGGGAAGCCGTTAATCGCTTCAGCATAACGGTAATAAGCTACAACACAACATAAGCGGGCCAAACAATCCCCGGGCACAGGGGCGGGCTTTGCAATTCAGGCTCGGAATAAATGAGATAATCAAAAATGGTAGATAACAAAAAGCGTCCTAGTAAGGACCTCGATCGTATTGATCGCAATATATTGAATGAATTACAGAAGGATGGGCGAATCTCTAACGTAGAACTGTCAAAGCGAGTCGGCTTATCGCCAACACCTTGCTTAGAACGTGTACGTCGTTTAGAGCGTCAAGGTTTTATCTTGGGTTATACGGCACTGTTGAACCCTCATTACTTGGATGCTTCTTTACTCGTTTTCGTTGAGATAACTCTGAATCGTGGTGCTCCTGATGTCTTCGAACAATTCAATGCTGCGGTTCAAAAATTAGAAGAAACCCAAGAGTGTCATTTAGTCTCTGGCGATTTTGATTATCTGCTTAAAACCCGCGTCCCTGATATGTCTGCCTACCGTAAACTGCTTGGTGAAACCCTGCTACGCTTACCCGGTGTGAACGACACAAGAACTTATGTTGTGATGGAAGAAGTTAAGCAAAGTAATCGTTTAGTGATCAAAACTCGCTAAACCAGACAGGTGCAAAGGCTGAATTTTTTCGGTACACTCCTGTAAATGCATACAGGGACAACGTATTAAGCGTTGTTCCTTCCTCCCTAGACAGGCACCTGGAGAGTACTCTTGAGCCAGGAATACATTGAAGATAAAGATATTGCATTAACCCCGATGAGTAGCGGACGCCGTCTACTAGAAGCACTACTAATTTTAGTAGCGCTATTTGCCGTCTATTTGATGGTTTCATTAGTCAGTTTCAACCCTTCTGATCCCAGCTGGTCACAAACCGCTTGGCACGAACCTATCCATAATTTAGGGGGTGGAATCGGTGCCTGGTTGGCGGATACCTTGCTCTTCATTTTCGGAATGATGGCTTATGCAATCCCAGTGGTTATCCTTGGCTTGTGCTGGATTGGTCACCGCTATCGTTTCAAAGAGCAACATTATGTCGACTTTTTTGCGATTGGACTGCGCTTGATTGGCGTGTTAAGCCTCGTCGTAACGACTTGTGGTTTAGCCTCGTTGAATGCCGATGATATTTGGTATTTCGCATCGGGAGGGGTGATCGGCAGTTTGGTCAGTAGTGCGATGTCGCAATATTTCGCTCCTGCTCTAGGTACACTGATTTTACTCTTCATCTGGGCGGCTGGTATTACCCTTTATACGGGATGGTCTTGGCTTACCATCGCCGAGAAAATCGGTAAATCTGTGATGGGGATACTCACCTTTGCGAGTCATCGTCGGGGAGAGGAGGTTTGGGAAGATGAGGAAGAGAGTGAACCCTTTGCTCCAGAGCAGATCGCTAATAGCCAGGCTCCAACCCCCAAAGCGAGCAAAAGTGTGTTCCGGCGCTTAGCCAACAAGCAGCCATTCTCTTCAGCTGCTACAGACCAACAGGATCCATTATTGGCTCCTCGTCCCGCAGTGCAGAAGCCGGTTACGCATGACGACTATGATCCGCTATTAGATTACGATCCTTTATTGGACTATCAACCTAATGCTGAATTTTCCGCGGCGAAGCCTGAGCAATCAGTCGCTCCGTCATCGGTTGCCTTTACCGCTCCAGCCAGTGAGCAGGTAGAAAGTATTGAAAAGACAGTGGTTCAACCCTCTGCAGAGATAACACAGTCCCCTGCGCCAGTGATAGCGGATAGTCCTCGCGCCGAAAGCGTCGTGCCACCGGCAGAGATGCCAAAGCACAGTGTTCAGATAACCGAGCCTAAGTCTCAGCCTGTTTATCATTTTGAGATCCCGGCAGAGACCCGTGAATATCAACCTGTTTCACAGCAAACAACGCGGAGCGATGCGGTCACCTCCGCGGTGACGCCTCAAGTGAGTACTCCTGCTGTGGAATTATCACAAATGCCCACAACGGCAGCGAGCATCGCAACGACTGCTGCCACCTCTACGGCATCAAGTACTAAACCGCAATCACCTTTTGCAGCAGCAGCTAGCATGGGCAAATTAACGACTCCTGATCTATCAGGTCAGAAACTTAAAGAGCCGAGTTATAACGCTCAGGTTAAGCAGGGGATAGGCCCAGAATTACCTCGCCCTAATCCGGTACGTATCCCTACACGCCGCGAATTGGCTTCTTATGGCATTAAACTGCCCTCACAACGGCAGGCTGAAGAAGAACTTCGTCAACGTCAAACTGGGACGTATCAGGAAGAAAATATTGATGATGAGCAAGCCCAGCATAATGCTGAACTTGCCGCACAATTTTCAGTACAACAAAAGCAACGCTATGCAGAGGTTGACGCTACTGACATCACCGCACCAGATCCTGAAGAGCTGGCACAGCAAGAAGAACTGTCTCGCCAGTTCCATGCGTCGCAACAACAGCGTTATGAGCAACCTAACACCGTTGATAGCGTGCAAAAAACGCCGCTCGTCGATTTAGCCGATTTCAGTTTCTCGCCGATGGAAGAGTTAGTCTCTGAGACACCGAGTGAGCCACTCTTTACTATTACGCCTACCGAGCCGACCGCTCCTGCTCAGCCTGAACCGGTAATGCCGGTATACAGTGAAGCGGTTGAGGCAGCGCCAACGCCGGTTGCTCCAGATGAAGTCGAAAGCCAGAGTGCAGCAAAAGACAGTTTATTCCATCCATTCTTGGTACGACATGAGCAGCCTCTAGCCAAACCGACAACACCTCTGCCGACGCTAGACTTATTGACGGCCCCTCCGGCTGAAGAAGAGCCCGTCGATATGTTCGCATTGGAGCAAACAGGGCAGTTGGTGGAAGCACGGCTTGCGGATTTCCGTATTAAAGCCGACGTCGTTGGTATTTCTCCGGGGCCGGTGATTACGCGGTTTGAGCTAGACCTTGCACCAGGAGTGAAAGCCGCCCGTATTTCCAACCTTTCCCGTGACCTTGCTCGTTCACTTTCCGCTATTGCAGTGCGGGTGGTCGAAGTTATCCCAGGGAAACCCTATGTTGGCCTTGAACTACCTAACCAGCATCGCCAAACCGTTTATCTTCGTGAAGTGCTAGATTGCCCAGCATTTCGAGATAATCCATCGCCATTGAGTGTGGTCCTCGGTAAAGATATTTCAGGTGATCCGGTGGTGGCCGACCTCGGTAAAATGCCGCACTTACTTGTTGCCGGTACTACCGGTTCGGGTAAATCTGTTGGTGTTAACGCAATGATCCTCAGTATCTTGTATAAAGCCACGCCAGATGAAGTACGCTTTATCATGATCGACCCGAAAATGTTGGAATTATCGGTCTATGAAGGGATCCCGCATCTGTTAACCGAAGTGGTTACCGATATGAAGGATGCTGCCAATGCGCTGCGTTGGAGCGTGATGGAGATGGAGCGTCGCTATAAATTAATGTCGGCGCTCGGTGTTCGTAACCTAGCGGGCTACAACGAGAAAATTGAACAAGCGGAAGCCATGGGACGTCCAATCCCTGACCCATTCTGGAAGCCAGGTGATAGCATGGATACTCAGCCGCCAGTCTTGGAAAAGCTTCCTTATATTGTTGTGATGGTCGACGAATTTGCCGACCTAATGATGGCAGTGGGTAAAAAAGTTGAAGAGCTAATTGCCCGTCTCGCCCAAAAAGCACGTGCGGCTGGCATCCACTTGGTACTTGCGACACAGCGGCCATCGGTGGATGTTATTACCGGTTTGATCAAGGCTAACATCCCGACACGTATCGCCTTTACGGTATCGAGTAAGATTGATTCCCGGACTATCCTTGACCAAGGTGGTGCAGAGTCCTTACTTGGAATGGGGGATATGCTTTATATGCCGCCAAACTCATCAATGCCAGTGCGGGTACATGGTGCCTTCGTCCGTGACCAAGAAGTGCATGCCGTGGTTCAAGATTGGAAAGCTCGGGGTCGACCGCAATATATCGATAGTATTACTGCGGGTGATGAGAGTGAAAATGGCGCTGGGGGACTCGACGGTAATGGCGAGGATCTCGATCCGCTGTTTGACCAAGCGGTAGCCTTTGTGGTGGAAAAACGTCGAGCCTCCATCTCAGGTGTTCAGCGTCAATTCCGTATCGGTTATAACCGGGCGGCGCGGATTATTGAGCAGATGGAAGCGCAGGGGATTGTCTCCGAGCCAGGCAATAACGGTAACCGAGAGGTTCTCTCACCCCCTCCTCACGAGATGTAATCACGTACTCGTATTAAGAAATAGGCCAGAGTTAACTCTGGCCTATTGTTTATGCAAAGAGTGCCCCCATATCAACTTTACACCCATTCTGCTGTTCGATCGGCAAAGTAGTGGCTACAGTTATTCAACCTCGAGCAAGAATTTATAAGGAATTATCAGTGATGAAAAAGATGATCGTTGCCACAGGATTAATCGCAGGTTTACTTTCTGTCCAGGCTTTTGCCGACGATGCTGCGGCGCTGCAATCACGCCTTAATAAAGTGAATAGCTTCCATGCAAGCTTTACCCAAACGGTCACCGACGGTTCCGGTGCAAACGTGCAACAAGGACAAGGCGAACTATGGGTAAAGCGTCCCAGTCTTTTTAACTGGCATATGACCGCTCCGGATGAAAGCACTATTATTTCCGATGGGAAAACGCTCTGGTTTTATAATCCCTTCGTCGAACAAGTGAGTGCGACCTGGCTAAAAAACGCGACCAGCAACACACCGTTTATGCTTATTGCCCGTAACCAACGTTCCGATTGGAAAAACTATAACGTGACTCAGCAAGGCGACCACTTTGCATTGACCCCTAAAAATGGTGGCGGTAATCTGAAACAATTTAGTATTGATGTCACGCCAGAAGGGACGATCAATCAGTTCAGCGCGATCGAGCAAGATGGTCAACGCAGTAACTACCAACTGAAAAGCCAAAAAAATGGCCCTATCGATGCTGCGAAATTCCAGTTCACTCCGCCTAAAGGTGTGACAGTGGATGACCAACGTCAATAAATAATAAGGTTTACCGTGAGTAATTTAACATTAGATTTTGCACCGGTTGAATTTCAACCTCTTGCAGCTCGAATGCGTCCCACCACGCTTGATGACTATGTGGGACAACAGCACATCCTTGCTCCCGGTAAACCCTTGGCGAAAGCCATTAAAGCTGGTCAGCTGCATTCGATGATCCTCTGGGGCCCGCCCGGTACAGGGAAGACTACGCTGGCGGAGATTATGGCGTTTTACGCGCAAGCCCAAGTTTCACGGGTTTCAGCGGTAACCTCTGGGATTAAGGAAATCCGTGAGGCGATCGAACTCGCCCGAATCAATCGCCAATCTGGCCAGCGTACCATTCTCTTTGTCGACGAGGTCCACCGGTTCAACAAAAGCCAACAGGATGCGTTTTTACCGCACATCGAAGACGGTACTATCACCTTTATTGGCGCGACTACGGAAAATCCCTCGTTCGAATTAAATTCAGCATTGTTGTCGCGCGCGCGGGTTTATTTACTGAAATCGCTGACGCTTGCAGACGTTGAAGCCATTCTCGATCAAGCGATGGCAGACTCTGAACGTGGCTTGGCGGGACAAAATCTTTATTTGCCAGATACCACCCGAAAGATGATAGCAGAGCTCGTCAATGGCGATGCGCGTCGCGCACTTAACACCTTAGAGATGATGGCAGATATGGCCGAAGAATCATCGCCAGGCCAGCGACTGCTCACGCCGGAACTCCTTATAGAGATTGCGGGTGAACGCAGCGCGCGGTTTGATAATAAGGGTGACCGTTTCTATGATCTTATTTCTGCTGTGCATAAGTCCGTGCGCGGATCGTCACCGGACGCAGCGCTGTACTGGTATGCCCGCATCATCACGGCTGGCGGTGACCCGCTTTATGTGGCTCGCCGCCTGTTAGCGATTGCGTCTGAGGATGTCGGTAATGCCGACCCACGTGGAATGCAAGTGGCCATAGCGGCCTGGGATTGTTATACCCGTGTCGGACCCGCCGAAGGGGAAAGGGCAATCGCTCAAGCGCTGGTCTATTTGGCCTGTGCGCCGAAAAGTAATGCCGTCTATAACGCCTTTAATCAAGCGATGCACGATGCACGCCATTCGCCAGACTACGATGTGCCTGACCATCTGCGTAATGCGCCGACGGCGTTAATGAAAGAGATGGGGCTAAAAAAAGAGTATCGTTACGCTCACGATGAACCCCACGCCTACGCGGCAGGTGAGAACTATTTTCCGCCAGAAATGGCAGACAAAAGGTACTATCAGCCTACCTCTCGGGGATTAGAAGCGAAAATTGCTGAAAAACTCGCCTGGCTTACTGAACAGGATCATAATAGTCCGACAAAACGCTACCGCAGCAATTAACATTCCGGTAATCTGATACTTATCGTCGTCGTTTACCACGACAAGTTTTTTTCCACTTACATAAAACAGGATTAGCATGCTCGATCCCAATCTGTTGCGTAATGAGCCAGACGCAGTTGCAGAAAAACTGGCACGCCGAGGATTCACTTTAGATGTCGAAACGCTACGTGCGCTAGAAGAACGTCGTAAAGTGCTACAAGTTGAAACGGAAACGTTGCAAGCCGAGCGTAATGCGCGATCGAAATCCATCGGCCAAGCAAAAGCACGTGGGGAAGATATCGAGCCATTGCGTCAAGAAGTGAACAGATTGGGTGAGAAGCTGGATCAGGCTAAAGCTAATCTGGACACGTTACTCAACGACATTCGTCAACTTGCATTGACCCTACCGAATATCCCAGATGATGTAGTGCCAGACGGTAAAGATGACACTGAAAATCTAGAAGTATTACGATGGGGCACGCCTAAGCAATACGATTTCAGCGTTAAAGATCACGTCGACCTGGGTGAGCTAAGTGGGGGGATCGACTTCGCGTCTGCAGTGAAATTAACCGGTTCACGCTTTGTGGTACTGAAGGGACAGATTGCGAAAATGCATCGTGCGTTGGCGCAATTTATGCTCGATCTTCACACTGAACAACATGACTATACTGAACTCTACGTTCCTTACCTTGTTAACCATGACTCGCTGTTTGGTACTGGGCAATTACCAAAATTTGGTAATGACCTCTTCCATACCCGTCCATTAGATGAAGAAGCTGGAAATAGCCAATACGCGCTGATTCCGACTGCTGAAGTACCGGTAACGAATTTGGTCCGTGACGAGATCATCGATGAAGATGCCTTACCGCTTAAATACACTGCTCATACGCCATGTTTCCGTTCAGAAGCCGGTTCTTATGGCCGCGATACTCGTGGGTTAATTCGTATGCACCAGTTCGATAAAGTCGAAATGGTACAAGTCGTTGCACCTGAGCAGTCAATGGATGCTCTAGAAGCTTTAACGGGTCATGCCGAGAAAGTATTACAACTATTGGAACTGCCTTATCGTAAAGTGCTGTTATGTACGGGCGATATCGGCTTTAGTGCCTGTAAGACCTATGATTTGGAAGTGTGGTTGCCGGCCCAAGAGACTTATCGTGAAATCTCCTCCTGCTCAAATATGGGTGACTTCCAGGCGCGTCGTATGCAAGCCCGTTGTCGTTCAAAGAGCGATCGTAAAACACGTTTAGTCCATACTCTAAATGGCTCTGGCTTAGCGGTAGGGCGCACTTTAGTCGCGGTGCTAGAAAACTATCAACTTGCTGACGGTCGAATCCAAGTTCCTGAGGTGTTAAAACCTTACATGAAAGGTCTTGAGTTTATCGGCTAACGCGTCTCTTTATAAGAAGCTCCACCCGCCAAGGTGGAGCTTTTTTTATGCCGAAACAAAAAGTGCCTTCGATACTTTCCCTCAATTGACTTTGCCGTAATCCCTGCCATTATTCGCTCACTTTTATTCTTCTGAGTTATCCCAACCACCATGTCGGCGCTATCACGTCCCGTTATTCTGTTATTAAGTGGCTTGCTACTTTTAACAGTATGTATTGCTGTGCTCAATACACAGATCCCGCTTTGGCTCTCGCATGAGTCATGGTCAACCTTGCAAATCGGATTAATTAGTTCAGCTTTTTTCACCGGAAATTTAACCGGGACACTCTTTGCGGGCAAATTAATTAATCGGCTGGGTTTTAATCGTAGTTACTACTTAGCGACGGCAATATTTGCGATAGCAACGTTGGTCTTGGTATTCAGTCACTCGTTTGAAAGCTGGGCATTTTGGCGCTTTATAGCGGGCAATGGCTGTGCCTTACTCTGGGTGATAGTGGAGAGCGCATTACTTTGCTCTGGTACGCTATCCAACCGCGGGCGTCTACTTGCGGCCTATATGATTGTCTATTACCTCGGAACGGTATTGGGGCAACTCTTTATTAGCGCAATGCCACTCTCGATTACCACCTTGGTTCCAGCGTTAGTTACCCTGATGATGCTCGCGATTCTTCCATTATTATTTGTTGTGGTGACCGCAGGCGAAGCAGAAGAGGCCTTAGAGACACCAAAACAGCCGGGTGTAATGAAGATGTTCTTCCGCCGTCAATCTCGTTTGGGGATCAATGGCTGCATCATCTCTGGTGTGGTGTTGGGATCACTCTATGGATTAATGCCACTCTATCTTTCCCATAAAGGCATGAGCGACAGTAACGTTGGCTATTGGATGGCGCTATTAATCAGCGCTGGGATTATCGCGCAGTGGCCATTAGGGAAATTAGCCGACCGTTACGGGCGGTTATTGGTCTTGCGTGTACAAGTCTTTGTGGTAATTCTGGCAGCAATTGCCATGTTAATGAATGCCTCCTTGGTCGCTGGATTATTTATTCTTGGCAGTGCAGGATTTACGCTATATCCGGTAGCGATGGCGTGGGCTTGTGAGAAGGTAAGTAAGAGTGAACTTATTCCGATGAATCAGGCATTGTTGCTGAGTTATACCGCGGGAAGCTTAGCGGGACCAGCTATCACATCTTTATTAATGGAAACGTGGTCAGATAATATCCTATTTGTCATGATTGCTATTGTGTCGTTCGTCTATTTAATGATGTTACTACGCAAAACTGACCAGCACGCAACGCCTATCGCTCACGCATAAAAAAAGGCCTCGAAAGAGGCCTTATTTCTTATACTCAATTAGCCTTGCGCATGTTGACGCTTAGCGGCTTGTAATTTCTCGTAAGCCGCTAGTAAGGATTGATGTGCAGGAAAAGCCTTCAATGCCGCATCGACTTCTTGTAATCCGTAAAACGGCGCTTCACCGCTTACGGCGGCTGAGGCTGCCTCGACCGTCTCTGGACCATACATCTTATTGAAGGCATTGAGGTAGTCGACTGCATGGCGTTCATCTTCTAGTGCCAGAAGCAACAGAGTCTGTAAGCAACGATAATAATTAGCACGCTCAGCGCTGAAAACCGAACCGTTAAATTCGATTGTCCATTCTGCCCACGTTAATGCCTGATCAATATCGCCACCGGCTAAAGCCAACATCGATTTTAACTCACCGACCCGTAACGTTGACCATCCATTATCTTTACCAGTGGCAATACCCAACAATTCACGCACGCGGGTAAAGTCATCTAAACCATGGTCATCAAGCGTTGAAATGAGTTCTAAGTACTCTTCTGGTTCCCACTCCGAGCCTGGCAGCGACAGGATGATCTGACGTAAATCAGCACCCATGTTATTGTTAGCTAGCAATAAGTCTTCGGCAGGATAGATGTCTGACATGCCCGGCACGATGATACGGCAGGCATAGACACCTAAATGCTCGTAATCGGCGATATACACTTCTTGCTGTGCTTGTTGGAAAATGGCCATCAAGGTACTGAACTCTTGCTCAGTGGAGCCTGAAAATGACCAATCAACGAAAGAATAGTCCGCGCCATCTTTAAACATGTCCCATGAAATCAGACCACTTGAGTCAATAAAGTGAGTTTCAAGGTTAGTATGTTCTGCCACTTCTTCATCATCGAAGGTTGGGGGAGTGAAGACATCCAGATCTTTTAAGCCCCGTCCTTGTAGCAACTCGGTCACAGTACGTTCAAGTGCCACGCCAAAATCTGGGTGTGCACCAAAGGAGGCGAAGCAGGTGCCATTGCTCGGATTGAAGAGTACGACACAGATCACCGGGTATTGACCGCCTAATGATGCATCGTAAGACAGGATTGGAAAGCCTTCTGCTTCAAGACGCGCGATAGCTTCGGTCACGCTAGGATAGCGTGCTAACACGTCAGCCGGGATTTCAGGCAAGCTGATCGATTCGGCAATAATTTTATTTTTTACATAACGCTCAAAGACTTCGGATAACCCTTGGACACGCGCTTCATTAGCGGTGTTACCTGCAGACATTCCATTAGAGACATAAAGGTTGCCAATAATGTTCATAGGGATATAGACGGTCTGGAGATCAGATTGGCGGGTAAAAGGCAGGGCGCAAATGCCTCGCTGGTGATTACCGGATTGCAGATCGATCAAGTCCGAACCACTCAGTTCGTTTTCAGGATCGTAAAATTTACGCAGGCGAGTATCGAGTATCCCTTCGGGTAGCGAATCATCGTCGCTTAATGGGAACCATTTTTCATCTGGATAGTGTACAAAGGGACCATTCGCGACGTCATCCCCCAGCCAGAAGTCGGCAAAGAAGTAGTTAGTCGATAAACGTTCGAAATACTCACCTAACGCGGATGCCAATGCGGCTTTTTGGGTTGCCCCTTTACCATTCGTGAAGCATAACGCGCAGTCTTTATCACGAACGTGAACTGACCAGACATTAGGAACAGGGTTAAGCCATGAAGCTTCTTCGATAGTGAAGCCAAGCTGCTGAAGTTTATCTTGAAAACGACTGATAGAATCTTCAAGGGCGGCATCTTTGCCGGGGATAAAGGTTTGCGTCATCGTGGCGCTCTCTGGTTAATCTAGAAATGATAGCGGCTATCATACGTTTTTTCGCTGCGAGCGGCTATCGTTGTGCAGGGTTTTCCAGCAATCTTTGCCCTTAGAGAGATTATCTATTGCAGCAATAATCTGGCAGTGATAAAACCGAAGGCTCAGCACAAATTCTTTGACAGAATAATAAAGGGTGAAGGTCAATGACGCAGGTGTTCAATTTTAGTTCCGGTCCCGCTATGTTACCAAAAGCAGTGTTAGAACAAGTTCAAGCAGAACTGCTCGATTGGCAAGGGCTAGGAACCTCAGTAATGGAAATCAGCCACCGTAGTAAAGAGTTTATTGCCGTGGCCGAAACAGCAGAACAAGATCTCCGTGACTTACTTTCCATTCCTGCTAACTATAAAGTCTTATTTTGTCAGGGCGGTGCGCGAGCGCAATTCGCTGCTATCCCTGCCAATCTGCTGGGCTCAGCCCAGCAGGCAGATTACATTGATGGTGGCTACTGGGCGCACAGTGCGATCAACGAAGCCGCGAAATTCTGTACCCCGAATGTTATCGATATTAAAACGACGGAAAATGGTAAGGTCGCATTACTGCCGATGAATGAATGGCAGTTATCGGATCAATCAGCTTATGTCCACTACTGTCCGAATGAAACTATCGATGGAACAGCGATTGACGAAGAGCCCGATTTTGGCGATCGTCTGGTGGTTGCTGACCTGTCCTCTACCATCCTTTCTCGTCCTTTAGACATTAGCCGTTATGGCGTTATTTATGCGGGCGCTCAAAAGAATATCGGGCCTGCAGGGCTAACCCTAGTCATTGTCCGTGAGGATTTGTTAGGTAAAACCCTTCAACAATTCCCATCAGTACTCGATTTCAAAACCTTAGCAGACAATGATTCGATGTTTAATACCCCGCCGACCTTTGCATGGTATTTATCGGGTCTAGTCTTCAAATGGCTAAAAGCGCAGGGCGGAATTGAGGCAATGGCGAAGAAGAACCAAACTAAAGCTGATTTACTCTATGGAACCATTGATCATAGCGATTTCTATCGTAACAATGTGATTGCGCGTAACCGTTCAAAAATGAATGTTCCTTTCCAACTTGCCGACGCTAACCTTGATAAGTTGTTCTTAGAAGAGTCATTAGCAGCAGGCCTACACGCCCTGAAAGGGCACCGCGCCGTCGGTGGAATGCGCGCCTCAATTTATAATGCAATGCCTTTAGAAGGCGTTCAAGCGTTGACAGCTTTCATGCAAGACTTTGCTCAACGCCACGGTTAATTTTCAACATCACACTTCCCTCGCGTTAGCGGGGAAAGTGGTTATATGAGTATTTTAATGCAATCTTTGACTTTACAACCTATCTCCCACATTAGCGGGACAGTAAACCTTCCGGGTTCCAAGAGCGTTTCCAACCGTGCACTCCTTCTGGCGGCAATGGCACAAGGCACCACACGGTTGACTAACTTACTGGACAGTGATGATATCCGCCATATGCTCAATGCATTAACCGCACTGGGGGTAGCGTATCAGCTTTCAGACGATCGTACCGTCTGTACTGTTACTGGAATTGGCGGGCCACTACAAAGCCGTGAATCACTAGAATTATTTTTGGGGAATGCCGGGACCGCTATCCGACCTCTCGCCGCAGCACTTTCTCTTGCCGAAAACGATATTGTATTAACCGGCGAGCCACGTATGAAAGAGCGGCCAATAGGGCACTTAGTTGACTCGCTGCGTGAAGGCGGTGCAACCATTACTTACTTAGAAAATGAGCATTATCCACCTATCCGTCTACAGGGCGGCTTCAAGGGCGGTAATCTTAGCGTTGATGGTTCGGTATCTAGTCAGTTTTTAACCTCTCTCCTGATGGCGGCACCATTAACTCAAGGTGAAACGGTGATTACTATTAAGGGAGAGTTGGTTTCTAAGCCCTACATTGATATCACGCTCGATTTAATGGCGTCATTCGGCGTAACCGTTGAGAACCAAGATTACCAACGCTTTATCGTTCAAGGTCAACAACAGTACCAAGCGCCGGGTGAGATTTTGGTAGAAGGTGATGCCTCTTCGGCGTCCTATTTTTTAGCCGCTGCTGCAATTCGTGGTGGAACAGTTAAAGTTACTGGTATTGGCCGTAACAGTGTGCAGGGCGATGTGAAGTTCGCCGAGGTGCTTGAGAAAATGGGCGCAACCGTCGAATGGGGTGATGACTTCATCGCTTGCACCGGCGCGCCCCTTAAGGCAGTGACGATGGATATGAACCATATCCCTGATGCGGCAATGACTATCGCCACAGCAGCACTCTTTGCGCAAGGCACTACCACTATGACCAATATCTATAACTGGCGGGTCAAAGAGACTGATCGCTTGTTTGCGATGGCGACAGAACTGCGTAAAGTCGGCGCAGAAGTGATTGAAGGTGAGGATTACATCACTATCACTCCTCCGCAACAGTTACAGCATGCTGAAATTGAAACTTATAATGACCATCGAATGGCGATGTGCTTCTCATTAGTTGCACTGTCCGATACGCCTGTGACGATTTTAGATCCTGGTTGCACCGCGAAAACATTCCCAGATTATTTTGACCGACTCAAGTCAATTAGCCAGTTTTCATAATTATTCAAGCGAGCGATTAAGCTCGCTTTTTTTTACTTACAGGTGATGAGGTTAATGATGCAACGTAAAATGCTCTCTATGTCAATTATGGCATTACTAGGATTAGGTTCGCTTACGATGGCCGAGGCTGCAGTTGTTCCGGCTGGAACGGTATTGGCTGACCAGCAACAGATTACGCGGGGAAATGGTTCCGATCCGGCTACGCTTGATCCGCAAATGGCTGAGAGTAATGAAGCGTTTAATATAATTCTTGATAGCTTTGCGGGAGTGGTCGCCTTAGATAGTCAAGGGAAAGTTCATCCGGAGCTGGCGGAGAAGTGGGACAATCAAGATAATAAGGTGTGGACCTTCCATTTACGTCCAGGACTTACCTGGTCAAATGGTCAACCTATTACCGCTGAAGATCTGGTGTACAGCTGGCAGAGACTAGCGGATCCGAAAACCGCATCACCTTATCAATCTTATATCAGTGCAGTGCATTTACAGAATGCCGAGGCGGTGATGAGCGGTAAACTGCCCCCCACAGCTTTAGGTGTAAAAGCGATTGACCCACAGACTTTTCAAGTCACCCTTTCTCAGCCAGTTGCATGGTTTTTACAAGCTGCAGCCTCACCCAGTTTTTTTCCTGTTAACAAAAAGGTCGTCACCCAATTCGGTGACCAATGGACCCAGCCAGCCAATATTGTGGTCAGTGGTGCTTACAAACCGAGTAAGTGGATAATAAACGAACGTTTCGTATCGGTGCGTAACACGCACTACTGGGACAACAAGGCAACGGTAATTAATCAAGTTACCTATCTGCCGATCGCGGAACCTTCCGCCACGTTGAACCGCTACCAAAGTGGTGAAATTGATATTACCGATACCATTCCTACCGTTAACTTTGCCCAAATCAAAAAGACCATTCCTGAACAAATTAAACAAACGCCTCTGCTCGGTGTTTATGAATATTGGTTCAATATGAACAAGCCGCCATTCAACGACCAGCGTGTACGTATGGCACTTAACCTTGCAGTGGATAAATCAGTTATTACCGATAAGATTTTAGGGATGGGGCAAAAACCGGCTTGGACCCTGATGCCATTACAGATTGGTGGAGAAACTTATCAGCCTACTGAGATTGCAAAGTGGACACTCGCTCAGCGTATCGCGCAAGCGAAAAAACTTTTGGCGGAAGCAGGTTTTGGCCCAGATAAGCCATTAAAAGCAGAGCTGCTTTACAACACCTCTCAAGATCACCTAAAAATCGCGATAGCGTTAAGCTCTATGTGGAAAAAGAATTTGGGCGCACAAATCACGATGCGAAATCAGGAGTGGAAGACGCTGATCCAAACTCAGCATAGCGGGGATTTCCAACTTGTTCGCCAATCGTGGCTGGCGGATTACGATGCACCGCCGACTTTCTTGAATAATTTTGTGACAGGAAATACACAGAACGATGGTAAATACAGTAATGCGGATTACGATAAGCTGGTGAATGCTGCGGCCGCAGAAGTTGAACCGGAGAAAGCTAAGCAAGATTATCAACAAGCCTTAGATATCTTAAGTCATGATGTGCCCTCTATCCCGCTCTATTACTATGTTCAAAATATTTTAGTGAAACCTTGGGTGGGCGGTGTGTCAGTCAGCCGTTTAGGTTTTTATAAAACGCAGGACATGTATATTCGTAAGCACTAACAAAAAAGGCCATGGTGGTTGTCACCATGGCCTCTCAATTATTCCTTATCTTCGCCTATATAGCGCTCTTTCGCATCTTCAGCTTCTTGGCGAGTGCGATATTGGCTAATTAGCGTATCAGGATAAGGGTGGTCAGCACGTAACTCATAGTGGCCGACTTTTTCCTCGCCTTGACCATCAGATACCTCAACAATCCAGGCTTTACGGGGATACGGGGGATGACCTGCCATAACTCGCCTCCTAATAGCTTATCTCTATGATTATCGTTTGTTTTTCACAATCTTTAGTGTAGCCAAGCTTGGCTGTTGTGCAAGTTCCCTTGCTGCGAGAGGGTACTGTTTACCTTATGAATCAGGTATACTAGCGCGATTCATTGCCTAGCAGTAAGGAGTTAAGGATGGCAAGCATTCCCGTCATTACCATCGATGGTCCAAGTGGTGCAGGTAAAGGTACTTTAAGTAAAGCCTTGGCTGAAAAGTTATCTTGGCATCTGCTTGATTCAGGGGCGATATATCGCGTCTTGGCGTTAGCCGCGTTGCATCATCAGGTCGATATTACCGAAGAGGAAACCTTAGTTCCTTTAGCGGCACATCTTGATGTTAAATTTATTATAGAACAGCAGCGCAGCAAGGTTATTTTAGAAGGCGAAGAGGTGACTGCAGCAATCCGTACGCAAGAGGTCAGCAACACCGCGTCGAAAGTGGCGGCATTCCCTCGGGTAAGGGAAGCGTTGTTACGCAGACAACGTAATTTCCGTGAACTCCCAGGATTAATCGCTGATGGACGTGATATGGGAACCGTCGTTTTCCCCGATGCGCCTGTAAAAATTTTTCTGGATGCAAGCGCCCATGAGCGTGCAGAACGCCGCCGTCAGCAGTTGCAGCAAGCAGGTGTAGATGTTAACTTTGAGCGCCTTTTAGCCGAGACGGTTGAGCGAGACGATCGCGACCGTAATCGAGCCGTTGCACCCTTGGTTCCCGCTAATGATGCACTAGTTATTGATTCCACAGGAATTGATATAGAAAAAGTGACCGCAATGGCCCTTGAATTTATTCAAAAAAAATTGCCTAACTTCGGCGCATAATTGTGCTAAAATAAAAAGAATGCTGTAGCTTCATTCCATGGACGGTGTGAAGAATGTTAAACAACCCCTTTAGACATGAAGTCTATTGGACGTTAAATTGAAGAATCCTAAGATTATCAATATGACTGAATCTTTTGCTCAACTCTTTGAAGAGTCCCTGAAAGAAATCGAAACCCGTCCGGGTTCCATCGTTCGTGGCGTGGTTGTCTCTATCGACAAAGACGTCGTTCTAGTTGATGCGGGCCTGAAATCTGAATCTGCAATTCCTGCAGAGCAGTTCAAAAACGCAGCTGGCGAACTGGAAATCCAGGTAGGCGACGAAGTTGACGTTGCGCTGGACGCAGTAGAAGACGGCTTCGGTGAAACCCTGCTGTCCCGTGAGAAAGCTAAGCGTCACGAAGCTTGGATCACGCTGGAAAAAGCTTACGAAGATGCTGAAACTGTTACCGGTGTTATCAACGGCAAAGTCAAGGGCGGCTTCACTGTTGAGCTAAACGGTATCCGTGCGTTCCTACCAGGTTCACTGGTTGATGTTCGTCCGGTTCGCGACACTCTGCACCTTGAAGGCAAAGAGTTAGAATTTAAAGTCATCAAACTGGATCAGAAGCGTAACAACGTCGTGGTTTCTCGCCGCGCGGTGATCGAGTCTGAGAACAGTGCAGAACGTGATCAATTGCTGGAAAACCTGCAAGAAGGCATGGAAGTTAAAGGTATCGTTAAGAACCTGACTGACTACGGTGCATTCGTTGATCTGGGCGGTGTTGACGGCCTGCTGCACATCACTGATATGGCTTGGAAGCGCGTTAAGCACCCAAGCGAGATCGTGAATGTTGGTGACGAAATCAATGTTAAAGTCCTGAAATTCGACCGTGAGCGTACTCGCGTATCATTAGGTCTGAAACAACTGGGCGAAGATCCATGGGTTGCTATCGCTAAGCGTTACCCAGAAAGCACTAAGCTGACAGGTCGTGTAACTAACCTGACTGATTACGGCTGCTTCGTAGAAATCGAAGAAGGCGTTGAAGGTCTGGTACACGTTTCTGAAATGGATTGGACCAACAAAAACATCCACCCATCTAAAGTTGTTAACGTAGGTGATGTGGTTGAAGTAATGGTTCTTGACATTGATGAAGAGCGTCGTCGTATCTCCTTGGGTCTGAAGCAATGCAAATCTAACCCATGGCAGCACTTCGCAGAAACTCACAACAAAGGCGATCGCGTTGAAGGTAAAATCAAGTCAATCACTGACTTCGGTATCTTCATCGGTCTTGACGGTGGAATCGATGGTCTGGTTCACCTGTCTGACATTTCTTGGAACGCAACTGGCGAAGAAGCCGTTCGTGAATACAAGAAAGGCGACGAAATTGCTGCAGTAGTTCTGCAAGTTGATGCTGAGCGTGAGCGTATCTCTTTAGGCGTGAAACAACTGGCTGAAGATCCATTCAACAACTACGTTGCGCTGAACAAAAAAGGCGTTATCGTTAACGGTAAAGTGACTGCAGTCGACGCTAAAGGCGCAACTGTTGAACTGGCCGACGGTGTTGAAGGTTACTTACGTGCTTCAGAAGCTTCACGTGACCGCGTTGAAGATGCAACTCTGGTTCTGAATGTTGGTGATGACGTTGAAGCGAAATTCACCGGTGTTGACCGTAAAAACCGTGTTGTAACGCTGTCTGTACGTGCTAAAGACGAAGCTGATGAGAAAGATGCTGTTGCTGCTGTGAACAACAAGCAACAAGATGAAGGCAACTTCTCTAACGCAATGGCTGAAGCATTCAAAGCAGCTAAAGGCGAGTAATTGCCGACCGAGGGATGGTGACATCCCTCCAACTAGCCAAGAGTGTTATCACTCTTGGCTTTTTTTAAAACTGTCTTTCTTTACAGGATATTCCCGGAGGATTAATGACTAAATCTGAACTGATTGAACGCCTCGCAGCCCAGCAGACTCAAATTCCTGCAAAAGCTGTTGAAGATGCTGTTAAAGAGATGCTGGAATATATGGCTTCTACCCTAGCACAGGGAGATCGTATCGAAATTCGCGGTTTTGGTAGTTTCTCTTTGCACTATCGCGCCCCGCGTGTTGGTCGAAACCCTAAGACAGGTGAAAAAGTTGAGTTGGAAGGCAAGTATGTTCCACACTTCAAACCTGGTAAAGAGCTTCGGGATAGAGCTAATCTTCCAAGCTAAAAGCGGTTTTAAAAAAAAGACGATATCGTAAGATATCGTTTTTTATCTCTACTCATTTCACAAATTCACCCATTTTCAGCGCACAGCGCTAAACACTTCTAGATTCCCTTCACAACAAAATTCGTGGCATATTTCGATTAACGCTTAGCAGTGTAATCTGCCAATTTTAGGCGGAAATTTCATGCAATTAGTCGTCTATGCACAACTGTTTATAATAGCTTGTCTGCCCTTGATATTCATGGCGGAGTTACTCGATATACCGCTTGTATTAGGGATAGCATTTATTGGCGTGTTACTGGCAAGACACCGAGCGCCTTATTGGCACTATATCGGCATTACCTTACTTTTTTTTGTCTATAGCCATGGGGTTGCCCTATCAATGGTGTCAAAAATTAACGCATTGAGTGAAAGACCCGTTATAGCCGAAGTAGTGATCACCGAACATCAAAGCTTAACGGGGAGAGTAAAACTCAGTCTACTTAAGGTCGATGGAGTGAGGCAATTTCCTCCTAATTCTGCGTGGGTTAACCAAAATCTCGAGGGTGACATCTGTATGGGCCAACGTTGGAAAATGAAGCTAGTTTTACGGCCGGTACACAGTTTGCTGAACGAAGGTGGATACGATAGCCAGCGAAATGCACTGGCCAAAGCGACACCTTTTACGGCAAAAATACTCAATCAACAGCTGATTAGTGATAAATGTTCTCTCCGCCATCACTTAGAAAGGCTTTTTATAGGACAGAGTGCAGGCTCACCCTGGCAAGGGATATCTAGGGCCTTAGTTTTTGGTTTACGCGATCAAATCCCTGCTGAAATCAATCAACGCTTTCGTGAGACTGGCATTGGTCATTTAATGGCAATATCCGGTATGCACATTGGCTTAATTTATCTTTTAGCTCGCCGAGGGATAACATTACTGCTAACCCTATTACCCTTGAGAGTAACGCAAAGTCACTTGGCAGAAAGTGGGGGATGGCTAGCTAGCGCGTTGTATTGTTTCATTTCAGGGGCACAGCCATCCGCACTACGCGCTATGCTGGCCTTAACGTTTTGGTTACTAATAAAAAGATACTCGCTCAATCTTTCCAGTTTCCACATTTTATTATTATGTGTCGCGGGATTACTCGCGATTGATCCAATAATGATTCTGTCCGATAGCCTATGGCTGTCGGCATTGGCAGTCTTTTCATTGTTGCTCTGGTATAGAGTGTTTCCACTCCCTCCTGCTTACCGTTACCGGAAAAGATTTGGATTATTACGACTGCTGCATTTGCAATTAGGGATGATGCTTTTATTACTCCCCGTTCAAATTTTTTTCTTCCATGGTATGAGCCTCACCGCATTGACGGCAAATATCATCGCGATACCTATTGTTAGTTTGACGATATTGCCCCTTTCTTTTTTATTTTTGATCCCTCTTCCTAACAGTATTAATGAGGGATTAATTTTTATGCACGATACGCTTTACTCGGTATTATTCTACCTGCTAGCACCACACGAATCAGGATGGCGTTATTTCCCTGATACGCCCTTGATAGCCCTCGGCGTATGGGGTGCGCTACTCCTTTGGCGGATAAAGCTATGGCGGTATTATCCTTTAAGCATCAGCGCTCTTGTTTTAAGTGTTGCCAGTGGGCGATTAGCTTCACTAGAAATCTTATGGCGTGTGGATATGCTCGATGTTGGGCATGGGTTAGCGGTAGTTATCAGCCAGCAGGGTGAAGGCATTATTTATGATACCGGTAATCGTTGGCTCACCAGTGATGCAGGGGAGAGAATTATCGTTCCTTGGCTAATTGACCAACAGATTACGCCCATCTCAGCCATTATCAGTCATCGGCACAGCGATCATGCTGGAGGTTTAGACAGTATCAAAAAAGTGTGGCCAGACCTTTTAGTCAGAACAACCTATCCTTATCCAGGTCGATCAACGTGTCAACGAGGTGAAAACTGGCAGTGGCGACGCTTAACCCTGCGTATACTATGGCCAGAGAATGACTTAACGGCGGGGCAAAATAACGATTCCTGCGTACTATTGATCAGTGACGGTCAATATCATCTGCTATTAACGGGAGATATTGAGAAAGATGCAGAACAGAGATTAGTCACTGCTGAGAAGGGAGGCTTCGCCGTAACCTGGTTACAAGTTCCGCATCATGGTAGCCGAACCTCTTCTAGTGCTTTACTTCTGAGGAAATTTCCTCCGCAGATGGCTCTAGCCTCGGTGGCGAGATATAACGCGTGGCGATTACCGTCCAAAGCTGTAGTGCAACGCTATCAACATCAAGGTATAAAGTGGCTGGATACAGCGCAGTCTGGGCAAATATCACTGAGAGTGAAAACGAACGGCTTTGAGGTTTTACAATTTCGTGACCAAATTTCCCCTCGATGGTACCATCAATGGTTTGGTGTAAAACCTGATTACAGGTAAACTACCCGTCGATGTTAAAAAACGTGAAGAAATAATGCACTTAGACAAAGATCTCTCAACGTGGCAGACGTTTCGTCGTCTCTGGCCAATGATAGCCCCCCATAAAGCAGGATTATTTATTGCTGCGGTCGCCCTCATTATTAATGCGGCAGGGGATACTTTGATGTTATCGCTGCTCAAACCCCTGCTTGACGATGGGTTTGGGAAAGCGGATAAGTCAGTGTTACTGTGGATGCCCTTAGCGGTGATCGGCCTGATGTTAATTCGCGGCGTCACCAGTTATGCCTCCAGCTATTGTATCTCATGGGTATCTGGTAATGTGGTGATGCGTATGCGTCGCACCTTATTTGCTCATATGATGGGTATGCCAGTCTCCTTTTTTGATCAGCAATCGACAGGCACTCTGCTTTCGAGAATAACCTACGACTCTGAGCAAGTTGCTTCGTCATCTTCTAGTGTGCTGGTCACCGTAGTAAGAGAAGGTGCTTCGATCATCGGCTTGTTCATCATGATGTTTTATTATAGCTGGCAACTCTCATTGATATTGATTTTGCTAGCGCCGATTGTTTCCTTCACTATTCGCCTCGTTTCCAAGCGTTTTCGTAATATTAGTAAATCCATGCAAAACACCATGGGTGAAGTGACGACCAGCGCTGAACAAATGCTCAAGGGCCATAAAGAAGTACTTATTTTTGGTGGTCAGGAGATCGAGTCACAACGCTTTGCAGCGGTCAGTAACCGTATGCGTCAACAGGGGATGAAATTAGTTAGCGCCTCATCCATTTCTGATCCAATCATCCAGTTGATAGCTTCTTTAGCGCTTGCCTTCATCCTTTATGCTGCAAGTTTCCCTGCAGTAATGGATACCTTAACGGCAGGAACCATCACCGTCGTCTTCTCTTCAATGATTGCCTTAATGCGCCCGCTGAAGTCATTAACAAACGTTAACGCACAGTTTCAACGTGGTATGGCAGCATGCCAGACATTATTTAGCATTCTCGATTCGGAACAGGAAGTGGATAACGGTCAGCGCACGATAGCACGAGCGCATGGTGATATTGAATTCCGTAACGTGACTTTTACTTATCCTGGACGTGAAATCCCGGCGTTAAAAAATATCAATTTGACTCTGCCTGCTGGGAAAACAGTTGCTTTAGTGGGGCGTTCAGGTTCAGGGAAATCGACGTTAGCCAGTTTGTTAACCCGCTTCTATGATATTCAATCGGGTCAGATACTGTTGGATGGTCACGAAATTACCGACTATAAACTTCAGTCTCTGCGTAATCAGGTAGGGTTAGTTTCACAGAATGTTCATCTATTCAATGATACTGTCGCCAATAATATTGCCTATGCGCGCTCCGAACAATATAGCCGTGAAGATATTGAAAAAGCAGCTAAGATGGCGCACGCCATGGACTTTATCTCGCGTATGGATAATGGTCTGGACACGGTGATTGGGGAGAACGGGGTACTACTCTCTGGCGGTCAACGTCAGCGTATCGCTATCGCCCGTGCACTACTTCGTGACAGCCCAATATTAATCTTAGACGAAGCGACTTCAGCTTTGGATACTGAATCAGAACGCGCTATTCAATCGGCATTAGATGAATTACAACGTGATCGTACTTCTCTGGTTATTGCGCACCGCTTATCGACGATTGAAAAGGCCGATATGATCGTTGTTGTCGAAGACGGTCAAATCATCGAGCGTGGCACGCACCAAGAGCTTATCGCTCAAGCGGGCGCGTATGCGCAACTGCACCGTATTCAGTTCGGTCAATGATTGAGCGCTTATGGAGTGGCCAATCGCCCATATGGCGGCTACTTTTGCCGCTATCTTGGCTCTATGGCCTTATCACAGCGGGTATCCGTTTAGCCTATCGTTGTGGACTTAAGAAAAGCTGGAAAGCGCCGATTCCAGTTGTTGTGGTTGGTAACCTCACCGCAGGGGGTAATGGTAAAACCCCTGTCGTCATTTGGTTGGTTGAACAATTACAACTGCGCGGCCTTAACCCTGCGGTCGTTTCTCGCGGTTATGGTGGGAAAGCGCCGCATTATCCTTTACTCCTCGATACTCAGACACCCGCCGCTCAAGCGGGTGATGAGCCGGTACTGATTTATCAACGAACGGGTGCTCCTGTGGCAGTTTCTCCGCAACGCAGCGAGGCGATTCAAGCGTTGATGCGGGTACATAAAAATATATCAGTCATTATTACGGATGATGGATTGCAGCATTACGCTTTACAGCGCGATATTGAGATTGTGGTGATAGATGGCGAACGGCGTTTTGGTAATGGCTGGTGGCTTCCTGCAGGACCAATGCGTGAGCGCGCTTCACGTTTAGCCAGTGTTGACGCGATAATTACTAACGGCGGTAAAGCGCATGGGGGGGAGATCCCAATGCGTCTGGTACCGCGCCAGTGGATTAATTTGGCCACGGGTCAGTCACTCCCCTTAACTGCGTTAGTTGATAAACCCACAGTGGCCTTCGCCGGGATTGGTTATCCGCCGCGTTTCTTCTCAACATTGCATGCTCAAGGAATCTATCCACAGCAAGAATATGCTTTTGACGATCATCAGACTTACCGCGTTGAAGATATCGCTGCATTAGCGAGCGATGATCAGGCCGTTCTGATGACGGAGAAGGATGCGGTAAAATGTCGCTCTTTTGCGTTAGACAGTTGGTGGTATCTACCCGTGGAAGCGCAATTACCACAAGCTGACGCAGACCTACTACTGAACAAAATACTGGCATTACTACCGACTGCCCATTAAGGGAAATCCCTTTAGCAGTTTACTTGGTTTTCAACCTGGAGGTCATATGGATCATCGTTTAGCGGGTATCGTTGCTTGTCCTGTGTGTCATGGCAAGCTTGATTATCATCCTCAAGAACAAGAGTTAATTTGTAAACCTGATGGTTTAGCTTTTCCTATCCAAGACGGGATCCCCGTATTATTGGAAAATGAAGCTCGTAGCTTAACAGCAGATGAGAGCTAATAATGAGCTTCGTGGTTATTATCCCAGCACGCTATGCTTCTTCACGACTTCCTGGTAAGCCTTTAGCGGATATTCATGGGCAACCAATGATTGTTCATGTGTTGAACCAAGCGCGTGCTGCAGGCGCAGACCGCGTTATTGTCGCCACGGATCATGCTGAGGTGGCTGCAGCGGTCAATGCTGCGGGGGGAGAGGTCTGTATGACCCGTACTGATCATCAATCGGGTACTGAACGTTTGGCTGAAGTTATCGAACAATATCAGTTCGATGATTCGACCATTATCGTCAATGTCCAAGGTGATGAACCCTTAATCCCTCCGGCAATTATCAAACAAGTGGCGAATAATTTAGCTCATGCTGACTGCGGTATGGCGACATTATCTGCGCCGATCCTTGATCCGCATGAGGCATTCAATCCTAATGCGGTGAAAGTGGTTACCGATAAACAGGGTTATGCTTTGTACTTTTCGAGAGCCACGATCCCTTGGGACCGTGAACGCTTCGCTCAGTCCCAGGCCACCATTGGCGATCAGTTCCAGCGCCATCTAGGTATTTATGCCTATCGTGCAGGATTTATTCGCCAATATATTACTTGGGCACCTTGTCCGCTTGAACAGTGTGAGTTACTGGAGCAGCTGCGCGTTTTGTGGAACGGTGAAAAAATTCATGTTGCAACGGCTGAAGCGATCCCAGCCGTTGGGGTAGATACTGCTGAAGATCTTGAAAGAGTACGAGAAGTTTTAGCCTAAACCAAGGTTGGCCCTTCGGGGCTAACCTTGCGTGATCCACTGCCACATCCTTCCTAACCCTTCATACCAAGCTCGTTCACTATGGCTTAACCAGTAGGGTGAGGGGATGGCACGTTCCCAACCGTTAAGTGGTGAGTGTATAGCTAATTGATTAGCGGGCGCTGGAATAGGTGATAAGTGTTGTTCGGCAAAAAATTGCAAGGCTCTCGGAAGGTGATTGGCCGAGGTGACTAAAATAAAAGGCTGGTCACCGAGCAAGTGTTTCACGGCGATAGCCTCGTGGTGAGTGTCGCGAGGTGAATCTAAGGTTACGATTTTATCTCTAGGCACGCCGAGTGTTTCGGCCACTTCTGCGGCCACACTCGCACTACTACGAGGATTATTACCTGCCGCGGCGCCGGTGAAAATGATTTTTGCGGAGGGATTCATTCGCCACTGTCTAACCCCCTCTGTGACCCTGGGTAAACTGTTACCCAGTAAGTTGGAGCTGGGTGCCCATTCTGGGTTATAGGTGTAACCACCCCCTAGCACCACAATCGCGGCTACCGGAGAGGAGTGGTTGAGTGTCGGATAGTGATTCTCAATGGGTGTCAGTAAGCGATCAGCGACCGGCTGTAGACTTAATAAGAGAAGGCCTATCCACCCCGTGGTCAGACAGATTTTGGCTAAACGCTGACGTTGACTGAACCATAGAAAAAAAAGTCCAATGCCTAATAAGACCAATAAAAAAGGGAGTGGTAGGAGTAAACCACCCGTTATTTTTTTTAAAGTAAATAGCATAGTTGACCCCGAATCGAACGAAAAAACAGCACCCAACACAGGATTCTGCAGGCAATAGCTCCATTCACATCAGAGCTGTGACAAAATAGCATATTTCCTCTGTCGTTTATGCGGAGTATCAGTATGATGGATCGAAATTTCGATGATTTGGCAGAACGTTTTGCGCAAAACATCTATGGCACCCTGAAGGGGCGTATACGACAGATTATTCTTTGGGAAGAGTTAGATCAGATTTTAGCAACACTACCCAACAAGACCTTATCTATTCTTGACGCAGGAGGAGGGATCGGACAAATCTCTTCTGGCCTAGCGCAGCGCGGTCATCAAATTACATTATGCGATGTCTCTGAACAGATGTTGATTCGGGCCAAGCACCATGCAGAAGAACGAGGTGTTGCGTCGCAGATGCGTTTTGTCCAAACCAGTGCACAACAAGTGGGGGCTGAACTAGAACAACCGGTCGATCTCGTTCTTTTTCATGCGGTACTAGAGTGGATTGCTGAGCCTGAGAAAACGCTCGCTGCTTTATTCGACACCCTATCCCCGGGTGGCGTGTTATCATTGATGTTTTACAATCTTCATGGCTTAACGCTACAGAATTTAACCTTGGGAAATTTCGGTTATCTGAAAGCACATATGAAGAAGCGAAAGAAAAAGACGCTTTCGCCCGATTATCCCCGTGATCCTGCCGAGGTCGACCAATGGTTAAATAACATTGGTTTTAAGATTGAAAGTAAAGCAGGGATCCGAGTATTTAGTGACTTCATACGCGATCTCCCTCCTTCCGCAAATGGTGAAGAGGGGATTATTGAAATGGAACGGCGTTACAGTCGTCAGGAACCTTTTATGAGTTTAGGGCGTTATATTCACGTCACGGCACGTAAGCCCGCAAGAAAGGATGAGCTATGAGTGATTTTACCCAGACTATACCTGAATTGGTGTCGTGGGCCCGCAAAAGTGATTTTGCTATCTCTCTCCCCGTCGAGCGATTAGCTTTTCTGCTCGCCATAGCGACGCTGAATGGCGAGCGAATTGAAGGTGAGCTGACGGAATCTGAATTAATGGATGCTTTCAAACATGTCAGCAATGTCTTCGAACAAAGTCCTGAAACGGTTGAGTTACGGGGAAATAATGCGATTAACGACATGGTTAAACAGCGTATCCTGAACCGATTTACCTCTGAGCAAGCTGAAGGCTACGCCATCTATCGCTTAACCCCCTTAGCCATCGGGATTACTGATTATTATGTCCGCCAAAAAGAGTTCTCAACCTTACGCTTATCGATGCAGCTATCGATAGTGGGTAACGAGCTAAAACGCGCGGCAGACGATGCCCATCAGGATGGCGATCAATTTCATTGGCACCGTAACGTATTTGCTCCGCTGAAGTATTCGGTCGCTGAAATCTTCGATAGTATCGATCTTACTCAGCGACAAATGGATGAACAGCAACAGCAAATCAAACAAGAGATTGCCGACCTACTGAATAAGGATTGGCGGGCTGCCATTTCAAGTTGTGAGATTTTGCTCTCAGAAACCTCAGGAACCTTACGTGAATTGCAAGATACGTTGGAAGCAGCGGGCGATAAACTGCAAACTCACCTATTAGTGATACAAGAATCTATCTATGGTGTTCCTGATCTAGCTTATATCGATAAACTGATTTTCGAACTACAAAATAAATTAGACAGAATTATTAGTTGGGGCCAACAAGCTATCGATTTATGGATTGGATACGACCGCCATGTGCATAAGTTTATTCGGACTGCAATCGACTTAGATAAGAATCGTGTCTTCGCCCAGCGTTTACGGCAATCTGTACAACATTATTTTGATGCCCCATGGGCACTTACTTATAGCAGCGCTGAACGGTTGTACGATACGCGTGATGACGAAATGACGTTACGCAACGACGATGTGATGGGCGAGCTCCCCCCAGAACTTGAATTCGAAGAATTTAATGAAATTCGTGAGCAGTTAGCGGCAATGATTGAACAGGCGCTCCAAGCTTACCGTCGTGAAGGTAAGCCGCTCAATCTGGCAGAGGTGATGAAACTCTATCTCGCTCAATACCCTCGAGCACGGCATTTCGACCTCGCACGCATTGTGGTCGACCAAGCGGTGCAACTGGGGGTTTCTGAAGCCGATTTGGCAGGATTACCTGCTGAATGGCACACTATTAATGAATATGGCGCTAAGGTGCAGGCACATGTCATCGACAAATATTGAACAAGTGATGCCAGTTAAATTGGCTCAAGCTCTTGCTAATCCGTTATTTCCAGCCTTAGACAGCCATTTACGCGCAGGTCGCCATATCAGTCTGGAAGACCTTGATCAACATGCTCTATTGATGGATTTTGAACACGAACTCGCCGAGTTTTACGGGCGTTACCATGTGGAACTTGTCCGAGCACCAGAAGGCTTCTTCTATCTGCGCCCACGTTCAACAACGCTCATCGCGCGTTCGGTGCTGTCAGAATTAGATATGATGGTCGGTAAAATTTTATGCTATCTCTACCTCAGCCCAGAACGCTTGGCCAATGAGGGGATCTTCACCTTTCAAGAACTGTATGACGAATTGTTGAGTTTAGCTGATGAAAGTAAATTGCTCCGTTTCGTTAACCAACGTTCTACCGGTTCCGATGTAGATAGAGCAAAACTACTGGATAAAGTACGTTCCTCGTTAAACCGGTTACGCCGATTAGGTATGGTGTGGTTTATGGCGAACGACAGCAGTAAATTTAGAATTAAAGAGTCAGTCTTTCGCTTTGGTGCGGAAGTACGTAGTGGTGACGATCCGCGCGAGGCGCAACTCCGCTTAATTCGTGACGGTGAAGCGGTTGAGATCGAAACTGGCTCAGGACTAACAGATGAAGAAAAAGAGCATGCCGATGATGACGCGGCAGAAGGGCAACAAGAAGGTGATGACGCATGATTGAACGTGGAAAATTTCGTTCGCTTACCCTAATAAACTGGAATGGATTCTTTGCCCGGACGTTTGACCTAGATGAATTGGTCACGACCCTATCAGGTGGGAACGGTGCCGGTAAATCGACAACGATGGCGGCCTTTATTACCGCTTTGATTCCTGATTTGACACTATTACATTTCCGGAATACGACCGAAGCTGGGGCGACTACAGGTTCTAGAGATAAAGGACTGCACGGTAAGCTTCGTCCGGGTGTCTGTTATGCCGCTTTAGATGTTGTCAACTCCCGTGGTCAGCGCTCGTTAGTCGGCGTACGTCTTCAGCAAGTTGCAGGGCGTGATAAAAAAGTCGATATCAAACCTTTCAGCATCCATGATATTCCTGAAGATACCTTGCCCACTGATCTCTTAACCGAGGTCTTGAATAGCCGTCAGGCCAAGGTGCGTCCGCTAAGTGAAGTTAAAGAGCGGATGGATGCGCAACAGGTTATGACCTTCAAAGCGTACAGTTCGGTGACCGATTATCACAGCATGATGTTCGATCACGGCATTGTTCCCCGTCGTTTACGCAGCCAAAGTGATCGGAGTAAATTCTATCGCTTGATCGAAGCCTCTTTATACGGTGGTATATCAAGTACGATCACCCGTTCACTACGTGATTATTTACTACCTGAAAATGGTGGTGTGCGTAAGGCTTTCCAAGATATGGAAGGCGCTTTACGTGAAAATAGGATGACCCTTGAAGCGATTCGTGTCACTCAAGCCGATCGTAGTCTGTTTAAACATCTGATTACCGAAGCAACACAATATGTTGCTTCAGACTATATGCGTCACGCGAATGATCGCCGTGTCAATCTGGATGGCGCGATTGCACTACGTCAAGAATTACAGACGGGTCGCCACCAGTTAAAGACTGAACAGTTCCGTCATGTCGAAATGGCTCGCGAGCTCTCTGAGCACGTTGAGGCAGAAGGGGATTTGGAAAGCGAATACCAGGCTGCCAGTGACCATCTAACTGTGGTACAGAACGCGGTACGTCAGCAAGAAAAAATCGAGCGTTACGAAAACGAGATTGAAGAGCTTTCATATCGTTTAGAAGAGCAACAAGAAGTCGTCGCCGAAGCTCAAGAAATTAATGAAGCGCATCAAGAGAATGTTGAAGCTTCTGAAATTGAAGTCGATGAACTCAAAAGTCAGCTTGCTAATTTCCAACAGGCGTTAGACGTCCAACAAACACGTGCTATTCAGTATCAACAAGCAGTCAATGCGCTACAGCGTGCAAAAGATCTCTGTCATATTGAGGACTTGTCTTCTGAGAACGCCAGCGAATGGCAGGCGCGTTTCCAATCCCGCGAAGAAGAAGCAACGAATTTACTGCTCAATTTAGAACAAAAATTAAGTGTCGCACAGGCAGCACACAGCCAGTTCAATCAGGCCTTAGAACTGGTGCAACAAATTAGTGGACCAGTCAATCGTACTGAGGCGTGGCAAGTGGGTCGCGAAGCACTACGTGAAGCACAACAACAACGCCATCTTGCTGATCAGTTACCCTCGTTACGCCTGCGTCTGTCGGAGCTGGAACAGCGGCTTCGTGAACAGCATGATGCGGAGCGTCTGTTGGCCGAGTTTTGCAAACGCCAAGGCCAGCAATACGAAGCGGATGCGCTAGAAGATTTACACCGTGAATACGAAGCGCGGATTGAGCAACTGAGCTCTGGCGTTGATGAAGCCAGTGAACAGAGGTTGTTACATCGCCAATCATTAGATCAAATTCGCGAAAAGATCAGTACCTTAACTAACCGTGCACCGCATTGGTTAGCCGCACAAGAGATCCTGACACAGTTGAGTGAGCAGACTGGCCAAGTCTTTACGCAAAGTAGTCAGGTAACAGAATACATGCAGTATCTGTTGGAACGTGAACGGGAAACCACCGTTGAACGTGATGAGGTTGCCAGCCGTCGCCGTCAAGTCGAGCAGCAAATTGAACGTCTCAGCCAACCGGGTGGTGCGGAAGATAGCCGCTTAAATCACTTAGCCGAAAAGTTTGGGGGGGTGCTGCTCTCTGAAATCTATGATGATGTTACCCTCGAGGATGCGCCTTATTTCTCAGCGCTATATGGACCTTCTCGACATGCGATTGTCGTACCTGAGTTAGCGCCTATCCAAGCATTACTGGCGGATCTGGACGATTGTCCTGAAGATCTTTACCTGATTGAAGGGGACCCGCAATCTTTTGATGATAGTGTGTTCAGTGTCGAAGAATTGAACCAAGCGGTAGTAGTAAAAATTGCTGATCGCCAGTGGCGTTATTCACGTTTCCCGAAAGTTCCTCTGTTTGGTCGGGCAGCCCGCGAAAATCAACTGGAACTCCTTTCGCAAGAGCGTGATGTTCTAAGTGAAAAGTATGCCACGCTCTCTTTTGATGTTCAGAAATCACAGCGTCTGCACCAATCCTTTAGCCGTTTCATTGGTAGCCATTTGGCGATAGCCTTTGAACAAGATCCTGAAGCGCAGATCCGCCAACTCACCTCACGACGTACCGATATTGAACGGGCGATGGCGCAACATGAAGCGAATACTCAACAGCAGCGTCAGCAATTCGAGACAGCTCGTGAAGGGGTAGCATTACTTAACCGTCTTCTACCTCGCGTTAATTTGCTTCTCGATGAAACATTGGCAGATCGTTGCGAAGAGCTACGTGAACAGGTTGATGAGTCGCAAGAAGCGGCGCGATTCTTACATCAGTTTGGGCAAAAACTTGCCAAGCTTGAGTCAATAATTAGTGTGTTGCAAAGTGATCCAGAACAACATCAGCAGTTGCAAGACGATTACCGCACTGCGCAACAGCAGCAGCGAGATTACCGTCAGCAAGCTTTTGCGTTAACTGAAGTCGTCCAGCGTCGTGCCCACTTCAATTACTCTGAAGCCGAGGGGATGGTCGACGGTAACAGTGATTTGACCCAAAAGTTACGCCAACAATTAGCGCACGCTGAGGACGAGCGCGCCGAGTTGCGCGACCGTCTACGTCAACATCAGCAGCAGTTGACACAGAGTAGCCAGTTATTAGCTTCGCTGAAAAGTTCTTATGATGCGAAGCGCGATATGCTGTCGGAATTACAACAAGAGATGCAAGCCTTGGGGGCCAAAGCCGATCCTCATGCCGAGCTTCAGGCTAAAGAGTTACGTGATTCACTTTATCATCAGTTAAGTCATAATCGCGCCCGCCGTCATCAATTGGAAAAACAATTGACCTTCTGTGAAGCAGAGATGGAGTCGTTACAAAAACGATTACGGAAAGTTGAACGGGATTACAGCCAAGGCCGTAACCAAGTAGTCACTGCAAAAGCGGGGTGGTGTACCGTTTTACGTTTAGTAAAAGAGAATGGCTTAGAAAGACGTTTACACCGTCGTGAGTTGGCATACTTAGGCGGTGATGAACTGCGGTCAATGTCGGATAAAGCGCTTGGGGCGTTACGTTTGGCGGTGGCCGATAATGAACACCTCCGCGATGTATTACGTCTGTCAGAAGAGCCACGTTATCCAGAGCGTAAGATTCGTTTCTTTATAGCGGTCTATCAGCACCTTCGTGAAAGGATTCGTCAGGATATCATCCGTACTGATGACCCAATCGAAGCCATTGAGCAGATGGAGATTGAACTTAATCGCTTAACCGAAGAGTTAACTTCACGTGAGCAAACACTGGCAATCAGTTCACGGAGTGCTGCGAATATTATTCGTAAAACGATTCAACGCGAACAGACCCGTATCCGCCAATTAAACCAAGGGTTACAAGCGGTTAAATTCGGGCAGGTGAATAGTGTTCGCTTGAATGTCAATGTCCGAGAGGCTCATTCAACCCTATTGGAAACGCTTGCTCAGGACCATGAGCAGCATCAGGACCTGTTTAATAGTCAACGGTTGACGTTCTCAGAAGCCTTAGCCAAACTTTACCAACGTCTTAACCCACATATCGATTTGGGTAGCAGGACACCACAGGTTATTGGCGAAGAGTTATTGGATTATCGTAACTACTTGGAGATGGAAGTCGAGGTCAACCGTGGTTCTGACGGTTGGCTGCGCGCCGAGAGTGGGGCGCTGTCGACAGGGGAAGCCATTGGTACAGGGATGTCGATCTTGGTTATGGTGGTACAAAGTTGGGAGGATGAATCTCGCCGTCTTAGAGGGAAAGACATCTCTCCGTGCCGCTTATTGTTCTTGGATGAAGCTGCACGACTGGACGCAAGATCAATCGCCACGCTCTTTGAACTGTGTGAGCGGCTTGAGATGCAATTAGTCATTGCAGCACCAGAAAATATTAGCCCAGAAAAAGGCACAACTTATAAATTAATGCGTAAAGTCGTAAACGAGATTGAACACGTACATGTGGTTGGATTGAAAGGGTTTTCCCCAGAAGTCACGCCAGTACAGGTGGCCTCGGAATCGTTCGCCGACGAAAATTAGATTAGCCTGAATTATCATTTGTTCCTGATTAAACGACATTTGTTTATAACAAATGTCGTTTTTTCGTTTACACTCAAAGGAAGAAAATAATAAAAAACATTGAACTTTTTGGTGCGTGTCTAAACAAGGTAAGGAGTCAGGGATGTTTCTAAAGTGTTTTCAGCTCAAACCGGTATTGCTAATCGGCGGTATGTCATTAGCAATCGGCAGTTCGATGGCCGCACAAGCCGCCTCTGAGCAGGCGAGCTCACCCATTACCCATACTAATACTCCTAGCCAGCGTATTACTTCGATCTATCAAGCGTTGCCCTCTGGCGTTTCACCTTATTATGGCAGTTTATTGACGTCAGTCTATCGCCAGCATCATCAGCAACCGTTATGGACGGATGAGTCGGCGATACGTAGCTTCGAGCAGCAGCTTTCTGAGGTGGCGCTGTCTGGCGTGCAACCTCAGTTTACACGGTGGCTTTCGATATTAAGCCGAAATGATTTATCGAATGATGCACGGGATGTCGTACTCTCCGATGCCTTACTGGGCTATCTCCAATTTGTGAATGCTGCACCCGCACAAGGTGAAACATGGTTTTACGGTCCGAATGGCTTTCGCCTGACCGCACCAAGCTCTGCCTTGGTAGGGCGTTGGATGCAAGCAGTTAATCACGGTACAACCCAACAATTTATCGATAGCTTAATACCCCAGCACCCGCAATACCGCCCCATGCAAAAAGCGCTGGTGGTGTTACTCGCTGACAATAAGCCTTGGCCAAAACTTGACTTAACCCATACGATACGCCCAGGCGATAGTGACCCAGCAATTCCTCAATTAAGGCAATTACTGGTTCGCGCTGGTTGGCTCAGTGAAACCGATGCACAGGCCTCAATTCCTGCTGCAGCACAAGCCGAACAATCACAATCAGCGCAATCGCAACCCGTCGCTGCGCCTAGCCAGCAAAGGATGCTATCTCCGGCGCCGGCATCCAATAATGTCGCGCCAGCATTCAATGGCCCAGCGGAAAATATCTATACCGATGCCATGGTTTCTGCTGTGAAACGTTTTCAACATTGGCAGGGCTTAACCGATGACGGGGTAATAGGCTACAAAACGCGTGAATGGTTAACTATTACTCCGCATCAACGTGCGACTTTACTCGCGTTAAATATGCAGCGTTTACGTTTATTACCCGATGATATGCATAATGGCATCATGGTAAATATCGCGAACTATTCATTGAATTACTACGTTGAAGGGAAAACAATTCTTTCATCACGCGTTATCGTAGGGCGTCCTGATAGAAAAACTCCTCTTATGCGCAGTGCTTTGAATAGTGTGGTGCTCAACCCGACGTGGACGGTACCCAATACCTTGATTCGTGAGGATCTGGTGCCCAAACTGCGCAAAGATCCCAGCTATTTAGCTAAGCATAATTTTACCCTTTATTCTGGATGGGGTGCAGATGCAACGGTTGTTAACCCGTCAAGTGTGAACTGGCAGACCGTTTCCGCTTCGGCTTTCCCATATCGTGTTATGCAGTCGCCGGGACCACAAAACTCTCTGGGCCGCTACAAATTCAATATGCCTAGCTCCGATGCGATTTACTTACACGATACGCCTAACCATGGACTATTCCAGCAAGATATCAGAGCCATCAGTTCGGGCTGTGTTCGGGTAAATAAAGCGGCGCAATTGGCTGGATTACTTCTAAAAGATGTCGGTTGGGATCAGAGCCGCATTTCCTCTACCCTTGACAGTCGAACAACTCGGCCTATTTCGATTCGTCACCGTATCCCAGTCAATCTTTACTATTTAACGGCATGGGTAAGTGAAGAAGGGCAGGCACAGTTCCGTACTGACATCTATAATTATGATCAATTGGCGCGTTCAGGCTGGAGCGCAATCAGTAACGCCGAGAAGTTTTTATTGTAGACTCACCATTCAGCTGGCTAATAAGCCAGCTGAATGTCTTACTAAATGTAATTAAATTGATCGTTCTCATGTCTGCGTCTTGACGAAGGGCAACACTCTGGGTATGGTTCCTCTGTTGTTTTTTTGTCCTTTAGTCTCGCGGATCCCATGCCCATGGAAAAAATTGATTCACATCGTCGTAAACTGCTTTTACTTGGTTCAGCTGCAGCCGGAATTTCTTGCCTTCCACAGTTCGCACAAGCCTCTTTATCGACCTCGCGCCCTAAAATTTTGACGTTAAATAACATCAATACTGGGGAGAGTTTAAAAGCAGAGTTCTTTAACGGTAAAACCTATAATCCGAGTGAACTTGCAAGGCTCAATCATTTTTTCCGTGATTACCGTGCAGACAAAATTCATGCCATAGACCCACATCTTTTTGAACATATCTACCGACTCCAAGTCATGCTGGACACACGCAAGCCTATCCAACTGGTTTCAGGCTTTCGGAGTATTGCCACTAACAACCATTTACGTGGCAGAAGCGCCCATAGTGGCGTAGCTAAGCACAGTTATCATACGCTAGGCCAAGCAATGGACTTTCATATCGAAGGTGTTGCATTGAGTAATGTTAGAAAAGCTGCGCTAAAAATGAATGCCGGTGGGGTGGGGTACTACCCTAAGAGCAATTTCGTGCATATTGATACCGGTCCAGTTCGTCATTGGTCCTGAGATGAATAATGAGATGAGTGGTATAGCGTATCAGCTAATCCCAGTAACGGCTTTCGCACAAAATTGTAGCGTTGTAGTGTGTACCAATACGGGTAGCGCAGCGCTAATAGATCCTGGCGGCGATGCAGAAAAGATTACGGCACTGCTGCATCAACAGGTCATCAGCGTCGATAAAATTTTACTGACGCATGGTCATTTGGACCATGTAGGTGCGGCAAAGGTTTTAGCTCAACAGTTTAACGTGCCGTTAATCGGCCCGCATCGTGATGACCTGTTTCTTTTTGAGAGTTTGCCTCAGCAAAGCGCAATGTTTGGTTTTCCCCATTGCGAGGTGTTTTATCCCGATTACTGGTTAGAGGAAGGCGAATCCGTCAGCGTTGGCGATCTGGAATTTAGTATCCTTCATTGTCCGGGTCATACCCCTGGACACATAGTGTTTTATCAAGCAGAGCAACAAGTGATGTTCTCTGGTGATGTGATTTTTAAAGGGGGAGTGGGACGTAGTGATTTCCCCCGAGGTAACGGGCAACAATTGATTCAGTCGATTGTACAGAAGTTACTGCCTCTGGGTGATGACATCACTTTTATCCCAGGCCATGGCCCCCGCTCAACCCTCGGTCATGAGCGTTTAACTAACCCTTTCTTACGTTAAAAAAGTGCCCGGCAATGACCGGGCATTTATTTTATCGCGTCACACTGATGATAGACTCGCACAGACGAGACATATTTTCAGGAGTCATGCCGGCAATATTGATCCGACCCGAGGCGACAGCGTAGATGGCAAACTCATCACGTAATCGCATAACCTGTTCTTTGCTTAGCCCGCTATAGGAAAACATTCCATTCTGATTATTGATAAATGAGAAGTCTTGTGTCGCCCCCTTTTCCTGTAACGTCTGCACGAATAGCTGACGCATACGCTGGATACGCTGGCGTACTTCTAGTAGCTCTTGCTCCCAAACCGCCTTCAAACTGTCGTCGTTCAGAATAGTGGCTACAACGGCGGCGCCATGTGAGGGGGGATTAGAGTAATTGGCACGAATTACGGCTTTGACTTGGCTAAAGGCATCCTGACCTTCTTTAGCGGTATTGGTTTTCAGCGTGAAAGCACCGGTACGTTCATTATATAAACCAAAGTTTTTAGAGAAAGAGCTACAAACAATAAACTCTTGATGGGATTCCGCAAATAAGCGTAGACCTTGCGCGTCTTCATCCAAACCTTGTCCTAGACCTTGATAGGCAAAATCGAACAGAGGAAGTAACGATTTGCGCAAAATCAGCTCTGAGAGTTGCTGCCATTGCTCCAAGGTTGGGTCTATACCTGTAGGATTATGGCAACAACCATGCAGAAGTACGATATCTCCGGCAGTCGCTGACTCCAGTGAGTCAAGCATCCCCGAAAAATTCAGTGTGTGCGTCTCTGCTTGATAGTAGTTATAAGTTACGACCTCTAAACCACTCGCGGAGAAGATATTATGGTGGTTTGGCCAGCTTGGATCACTGACCCAAATACGTTTGGCGGTAGTATGTTGCGCAAGAAAATCTGCAGCGATACGTAGGGCTCCGGTGCCCCCTGGCGTCTGCGCAGTGAAGAGGCATTGAGTGTCTAATATAGGATTGTCTGCGCCGAAAAGTAAGCGTTGGCTTGCTTGGGCATAGGCACTGTTGCCTTCAATACTGAGATAATTTTTGCTTGTTTCGGTGTCGACTATCTGCTGCTCAGCCTTTTTGACACTGACCATCACAGGGGTTTGGCCGGTCTCGTCTTTATAGACCCCTATACCTAAATTTATCTTGTTAGGACGAAGATCATTCTTATATAAATCCGCTAGCCCTAGAATAGGATCAGCCGGCGCAGCAGGGATTGACTCAAACATATTAATATCCGAATTGAAGTGTGGTAAGCATTAGGGTAGCGGTATGTCGAAATCCGTACAACGGTTTAAAAAAATTTTTCCGGTGAACAGGAGATGAAAAGTGGCTACCCCAATAGGTAGCCACAAGTAACACTTAGAATTGGTAGACAAGACCCGTTGCAACGATATTGTCGTTGTTAATGCCGAGCTTGTTATTGTTGCTAAGCTGGTTAATACGATAATCCACGTAGGTCGACATATTTTTATTAAAGTAGTAACTGGTACCGACTTCAATATATTTCACAAGGTCTACATTACCGATCCCTTCAACATCCTTCGCTTTTTGTTGGATAAAGGCTAAAGATGGGCGTAAACCGAAGTCGAACTGATACTGCGCGACAGCTTCGAAGTTTTGAGTTTTATTCGCAAAACCAGATTTAGAGACCCCATTAATATCGCTACTGATACGGGTCGCATTCTGTCCTTCTGCGTAAGTGACGGCAACATACACTGGTGCATTATCATATTTTAGGCCTACTCCCCAGACGCTGGCGGTATCGCCGCTACCGTAATCCATTGTATGTTGCTTGGTGGTACGGTTTTGTTGTTGGTAAGCGCCGGTGATGGCGAAGCTATAAGGCAGTGCATAACTGGTCGAAACGCCCCAGCCATCGCCATTAGAACGTTGTACATCATCGCGTTCATTCTTGCCTTGATACTGCAGGGCGATGTTTAATCCTTCGATTAAACCAAAGAAGTTAACGTTACGGTAGGTGGCAACGCCGGTGGTACGGCCTGTCATTGAATCGGAGTAACCAAAATCGCCACCAAATTCTGGCAGCATATCGGTATAGCTCAACACATCGTACGCAACGGCATAGTTACGTCCATAATCGAGGGACCCATACTGGTCGAAACGAAGACCGGCGAATCCTAAACGAGTTTTATTGCCGTTTTGTGCATCGCTCCCTTCACTATTATTGGCTTGTATATTGTATTCCCACTGACCATAACCAGTCATGTTCTCACTAATCTGTGTTTCACCTTTGAAACCAAAACGGACATATGAGAAATCACCATCACTGCTGTTATCATTTGAAAAATAGTGTAATCCAACAGCCTTACCGTACAAATCTAGCTTGTTACCGTCTTTATTATAGATCTCTGCAGCTTGAGCTGAAGAGATGGCTAAAAGACTTGGAACCAGTAGAGAAAGAATTTTACGCTTCATCATTAATACCCTCATGGCATTATTAATTATTTTTATGTTTTAGAGTTTGAAAGCCCGTTGCGGGCTCGTATTGAATAGCATTTTTAGCGATATTTACAACTATGTTGAAACGAAAAGAAGATAAACATCACATTTATAACCGTATCAAAAGGTAACATAATGTGACATTGTTTTTTATGCAATGATCTCAATCAACAGGCAAAAAAAAATCCGCCGAGGCGGATTTTCATTAGTAATGCTTATGTTAGAAGTTGGCACTACGAGGTGTACGGGGGAAAGCGATGACATCACGCACATTCTGTACCCCGGTAACATAGGAGACGAGGCGTTCGAAGCCTAGGCCAAATCCTGAGTGCGGAACCGTGCCATAACGACGTAAATCGCGGTACCACCAGTAATCTTCTTTATTTAAGCCCATTTCAGCTAAACGTTGGTCTAACACCTCCAACCGCTCTTCACGCTCTGAACCACCAATGATTTCACCAATACCTGGTGCAAGAACATCCATTGCCGCGACGGTCTTACCATCATCGTTCAGTCGCATGTAAAAAGCTTTGATATCTTTTGGATAGTTTTTTACCACAACTGGTGCAGCAAAGTGTTTCTCAGCGAGGTAGCGTTCGTGTTCAGATGAGAGGTCGATTCCCCATTCAACAGGGTTCTCGAAGTTTTGGCCTGATTTAAGCAGAATATCAATCGCATCGGTGTAATCAATTTGGGCGAAATCACTGCTAACGAACTTCTCTAAACGGCTGATTGCTTCTTTGTCTACACGCTCTGCAAAGAAGGCGAGGTCATCTGCACGCTCAGTTAACACCGCATTGAAGCAGTATTTTAACATTGCTTCGGCTAGCGCTGCGGCATCGTCTAAGTGAGCGAAGGCAACTTCCGGCTCAACCATCCAGAATTCCGCCAAGTGACGGCTAGTGTTGGAGTTTTCTGCACGAAATGTTGGGCCAAAAGTATAGATTTTGGACAATGCGCTAGCATAAGTCTCACCATTTAGCTGACCTGATACGGTAAGGAATGCTTCTTTACCGAAGAAGTCTTGGCTATAGTCGACTTTGCCCTGATCGTTACGAGGTAGATTTTCCATATCGAGGGTTGAGACACGGAAAAGTTCACCAGCTCCTTCGGTATCCGAGGCAGTGATCAATGGCGTCGAGACCCAAAAATAGCCTTGCTCGTTAAAAAAGCGGTGGATAGCTTGTGCAAGGGTGTTACGAACGCGTGCGACTGCACCGATCAAGTTCGTACGAGGGCGTAAGTGTGCCACTTCACGAAGGTATTCAATACTATGGCGTTTTGCCGCCATTGGATAGCTATCTGGGTCTTCAACCCAACCCACAACTTTGACAGCTGTCGCTTGAATTTCGAAAGATTGCCCTTGGCCAGGAGACGCTACAACGGTACCAGTGACTTCAACGGAGCAGCCAGTCGTGAGGTGTAACACTTCATCTTGATAATTACTAAGCGAATTATTAACAACCGCCTGAACAGGATTAAAGCAGGAGCCATCATAAATGGCGATAAAGGAAATACCAGCTTTGGAATCTCTACGGGTACGCACCCAGCCACGCACTGTAACTTTTGACTCTACAGCTACACGACCGTCTAGCACGTCCACGACAGGCACTATGCTCATAATTATCTCTCTGTTAGATGGAATCACTATTGAATAAGGTAGGATATGTTACTCAGGCAGGGTAAGTAAACAAGCAAAATAGATAGAAAAAAAAGGTTTAGGCCAGATTATCTCTGGCCTAAGGTTAGCCTGTACAATTTATCTTCGGTAAGTCGAAGGCTTTTTCCAACGCTTTAACGAATGAAATGTCTTGGCAGATGGTTTTCCCAGGGCTATCAGACAACTTGGCAACTGGCTTTCCATCACAACTCGTCAACTTAATCACGATATTCAATGGGTCGACGCCAGGAAGATCACAGGTTAGACGAGTACCAACTCCGAAGATAATGTTGATGCGTGGATCAAAGTGACGGTAAAGTTCAAGCGCTTTATCTAAGGTTAAACTGTCAGAGAAAACTAAGGTTTTCTCGCGAGGGTCAATGCCTAGCGATAGATAGTGCTTGATGATTTTCTCACCCCACGCAACAGGATCGCCTGAGTCGTGACGCACCCCTTGGTAACGGTTAGCAAAGTTAAAACCAAAATCTCGCAGAAACGCATCGGTAGCGATACAGTCGGTTAACGCTATACCGAGCATGTCATTATACTCTTCTAACCACGCCTGTAGTGCGGCGCGTTGGCTATGTGCTAACTCTGAACTGATCTGCTGATGTGCTTGAAACCATTCGTGAGCTTGTGTTCCAACTGGCGCTAATTGATGACGACGCGCGATATCATAATTACTGGTTCCGACAAGCCAAGGAACTTCTCTTACTAACTCTGCTACCACTGATTCTTGCACTGACTGGGAGAAACGACGACGAGTTCCAAAATCCATTAATTTAAAACGCGACATATCGAGGTCAGCCGAGTCTGCTTTAAATTTTGTAAGCTTAGTATTCAGCAGCCCTAATGCATCAGCAGCGGTGACGTTAGGCGAACGGTCACGATGGACGATTTCAGAGATCAAGGCTAAAAGCGGGACTTCCCAAAGAATCACTTCGATCCATGGACCAGCAATGGTCAGTATTAACTGCCCATGTTGATTGCTTACTTTGACTTGCTGCGGGTCAAAGCGGAAGGTCTTAAGCCAATTTAGATAATCGATGGTAAAAAAGGGCAGGGAAGCTAAATAACGGTATTCTTCATCCGTTAAGGCCAACTGCTGCATGGCATTGATTTGCGCGATGATCTCATCGGCATAACCGCCGAGTAATTCATCACCCCGGCACCTAAACTCAGCGGTGACGGATAAATGTCGATAGCGATGAAACACCGCTTGCTGCATATGCAATTTATAAGCATCTGTATCAAGCAGGGTGGTCAGTATCGGAGAAGCAAGTGATTTCATAGTGCTTATCGGCATCCTTTAGACATTATCGCTCTGCAGCCCAGCAGAAATAGTCGTTATATCAGGCAATAGTATAGCTTGTCGCCCTAAAAAGTGAATTGGATCACACCATAGATTATTCGCTAAATCGAGAATAAATTGTGCTAAATGTTAAAATTATGTTCATGGTAGGGCACGACTTGCTGTTGAGCACTGGAATCTGGTATAGAGAGCACCTAGACTTTGAGGTAACACTCTATTATTGACATGGACATGGCATGACACAGCAACCACAAGTTAAATATCGCAAAGATTATACTGCGCCTGAATTTACCATTACTGATATCGACCTAACGTTTCATCTTGATGAAAAAAAGACTAAGGTGCTCGCGGTAAGCCAAGTGAAGCGTTGCGATGCCTCTGCAAAAGACCTTCTATTACAGGGCGAAGGCTTAGTCCTCGTCAGCGTCAACATCAATGGTGAGTTGTGGCAGGACTATGCTATCGAGTCGGGTAATTTATTACTACGTAATGTTCCAGAGCAATTTACCTTAGCAATCGAAAACGAGATCCATCCTGATCAGAATAGTGCACTCGAAGGGCTTTATAAATCGGGTGAAGCCCTCTGTACTCAGTGTGAAGCTGAAGGATTTCATCATATCACATGGTACTTAGATCGCCCGGACGTGCTCGCGCGGTTTAGTACGACGATATACGCTGACAAACAACGTTATCCTTATTTACTCTCTAACGGCAACCGTATCGATGGCGGTGAATTGGACAATGGCCAGCATTGGATTACTTGGCAGGATCCCTTTCCAAAACCCTGCTACCTCTTTGCATTAGTGGCAGGACATTTCGACGTATTACGCGATACTTTCACAACACGCTCTGGGCGTAACGTCGCACTCGAGATATTTGTTGATGAAGGGAACCTTGACCGTGCGGGCTGGGCGATGACCTCGCTAAAACAGAGCATGAAGTGGGATGAAGAGCGTTTTAATTTAGAATATGACTTAGATATCTTTATGATCGTCGCCGTCGACTTCTTCAACATGGGCGCGATGGAGAATAAAGGGCTTAACATCTTTAACTCCAAATATGTGCTGGCTAAACCAGAAACAGCTACCGATAAAGATTATCTTGGTATTGAAGCGGTGATCGGTCATGAATATTTCCACAACTGGAGTGGAAACCGTGTCACCTGCCGTGATTGGTTTCAGTTAAGTCTAAAAGAAGGGCTAACCGTCTTCCGTGACCAAGAATTTAGTTCCGATCTAGGGTCGCGTGCGGTCAACCGGATTGATAATGTTCGAGTGATGCGGGGCGCGCAGTTTGCTGAGGATGCGAGTCCTATGGCTCATCCAATCCGCCCAGAGCAAGTGATGGAGATGAACAACTTCTATACCCTGACCGTTTACGAGAAAGGCTCTGAAGTGATTCGTATGATCCACACTTTGTTGGGAGAAGAAAAATTTCAAGCCGGCATTGCACTCTATTTCCAACGTCATGATGGCAGTGCAGCGACCTGCGAAGACTTCGTTAAAGCGATGGAAGATGCATCGGGGGTCGATCTGACACAATTCCGCCAATGGTACCGCCAGTCAGGGACGCCGATCCTCACGGTAGAGGATGATTATGATCCGAATAGTGAAACCTATACACTAACCGTGACGCAGGAAACCCCTGCTACGGCCGATCAGGCTGAGAAAAAGCCACTGCATATTCCTTTGGCTATAGAACTCTACGATAACGAAGGACAGGTGATCCCACTGCAGTATAAGGGTGAGGCTATCGACCCAGTGCTAAATGTGACTGAAACGACGCAAATTTTTGTCTTCGATAAGGTATGGTTCCAACCAACACCGGCATTACTCTGCGAGTTTTCTGCGCCGGTTAAATTGCATTATCAATGGAGCGATGCGCAACTTACCTTCCTAATGCAGCATGCTCGTAATGCCTTTACTCGTTGGGATGCCGCGCAAAGCTTATTAGCCATCTATTTGAAATTAAATATTTCGCGTTTCGCTCAACAACAGCCATTATCGGTTCCTCGTCATGTTGTCGATGCATTCCGATCTGTACTGGTAGATGAATCCATCGATCCTGCTCTTAAAGCACAGATCTTTACGCTCCCCTCTGAGAATGAAATTGCCGAATGGTTCGACGTCATTAACCCTACTGCTATCGCTGCAGTAAGGGCTTCACTGTTACAACTGCTCGCCACCGCCTTGGTGAAAGAACTTAAGACCACTTATGATAGTAATCAATGTGGGGAATACCGGGTTCAGCAAGAAGATATCGGAAAACGTTCGCTGAAAAATATCGCGCTATCTTACTTAGTCTTTGCAGAGCCGGAACTCGGAGAGCAATTAGCGGTAAGCCAGTATCAATCTGCTAATAATATGACTGATGCATTGGCTGCGATAAGTAGCGCCGTTTCAGCACAGCTCCCCGCCGCCGACCAGCTTCTTGCCCAATGGGATGAGCGTTGGTATCAGGATGGATTAGTCATGGATAAGTGGTTTATCCTACAAGCTACACGTCCGGGAGAGCAGGTGGTAGACCACGTCCGCCAGCTGTTAACGCATCGCTCCTTCACTATGAAAAACCCTAACCGAGTGCGTTCATTGATCGGAGCCTTCTGTTCTGCAAACCCGGCAGCGTTCCATGCTGAAGATGGTTCAGGCTATCAATTCTTGGTTGAGATGTTGACGGATCTTAATCATCGCAATCCGCAAATTGCAGCGAGAATGATTGAACCGTTAATCCGTTTGAAACGATACGATGAAGGCCGCCAGCAGCTGATGCGTGCAGCATTAGAGCAACTTTTAACATTAGATAATCTTTCTCGGGACCTATACGAAAAGATTACTAAGGCGCTAGCGGCGTAGTCACTCCTTCCAAGCTCTAGGCACCAGGCCTAGGGCTTATTTCTGCTGTCTACACGAGTTAAATTTACTTTCACCTTAAAAATGCTACCATCCCACCCTGACTGATGTCCGTCGCAATTACTATTGTCAGCCTTTGGAGGGGAAATGTTGTATCCATTAATTCGTTCTGCGCTATTCCAGTTTGATGCCGAAAAAGTTCATGAAAATACTATTCATGCGTTGAAAAAAGTTAGCGGAACGCCCTTTGAAGCGTTAATCACCCAACGCCTAGCCAATAAGCCGGTCGAGTCGATGGGGATTACTTTTCCCAATCCAGTAGGGTTAGCCGCAGGATTGGATAAAAATGGCGAATGTATCGATGCTTTTGCCGCGATGGGTTTTGGGTTTATCGAAATCGGTACAGTGACCCCACGTGCACAAGCGGGTAACGATAAACCTCGGTTATTTCGTCTCGAACAGGCGGAAGGCATCATTAATCGGATGGGCTTCAATAATCAGGGTGTCAATCAACTGGTCGAGAATGTAAAGGCTTCTCGCTACCGCGGTATTTTGGGTATTAATATTGGTAAAAATAAAGATACTCCGGTGGAACAGGGTAGTGATGATTATTTATTCTGCATGGAAAAGGTATATGCCCATGCCAGTTATATTACTGTAAATATCTCTTCACCTAATACGCCCGGCCTACGATCTTTACAATATGGCGAGGCACTGGATGAGCTATTGGCATCGATCAAAACCAAACAAAGTGATCTTCAACAACGTCATTTAAAATATGTGCCAGTAGTGGTCAAGATCGCGCCGGATCTTTCCCTTGAGGAATTAATTCAAGTTGCAGATAGTTTAGTCCGACATAATATAGATGGAGTGATTGCAACGAATACCACGTTAGATCGCTCCTTAGTGACGGGCCTGCCTTATGCGAGTGAAGCAGGAGGATTGAGCGGCCGCCCAGTCCAATTGAAATCGACAGAGATTATCAGACAATTACACAATGAATTAAACGGGCGCTTACCTATTATCGGTGTCGGCGGTATTGATTCATTGATGGCGGCGAAGGAAAAACGGGCTGCTGGTGCGACTTTATTACAAGTTTATTCTGGGTTTATTTATCACGGACCTAAATTAATAAAAAATATTGTGATGGGTATTTAATCAATGATCGACTCGCACAGATAAAATGGTTTATTTTTTGTGCGATGTCGTTTATATTTCATTCAGATTTGGTAATGAGTAACATTTTTTTTAATAAATTTTTTATTAAAGCTTAAGACTATTTAGGGGTAATTTATGAATTTAAAACCCGATGATTGCTGGCAGTGGCATTACGATTCGGAACAGGATTCCGTTATGTTAGATTTTAATGATGGGACAAGCTTCGCTTCTCAGTTCTCATCTAAGATGCTCATTCCTGACGCTTTTTCCTCTCATCCCTTCTGCGTAGAAGATGCGACGCTTTTCGAACAGTTCGCCGAGAGCTGCCATCAAACCCCCCTTGACGAAACGCAATCTCGACAACTTATTATTAATGGCTTAATAGCGTACCGGTTCCTGAAACCGCAAATGCCAAAAAGTTGGCATTTTGCCTCGCGTCGCCAAGCCCTTCAGCCTGAAGTCGGCGAAATGGTTCTCACCGAGCTCACCAGTAACAATGAACAAGCGCTACTTATGGTGGTGGAAACTAATCAACAAGCTTCCTTATGTGTGGTTGCCCAGCCTGAACTGTTATTAAACAGCGGTAAATCACTTCGCCTTGGCGATGCAATTAAGATTATGAATGATCGTCTCGCTGCTTGGCAGCCAGAACAAGTAGTCGTGTTTGAAAAAGTAGGTTAATTAAGCTCAAGCTTTAACGGACCTGCTTCTGGAACACAACAACAGCTTAATAAGGTTGATGCCGATAGCGCATGACTGTTTAATGCTTTGACTGAACCTGATAATTTGGTGAGACGACAGCTGCCACAACTGCCCATTCGGCATGAGTAGGGAATGGAGTGTCCTTGTAGTTCTAATTGTTCTAGCAAAATCTGTTGGTTATTACCCGTAAAGCGCTTCCCCGCAAACTCAATCTCTATTGCTTTATCCATTGGCGCAGTTCGGGGCATAACGTGAGTCGCTTCCTCTTCGCACCGCTCATTATAAAAACGTGGTGGTTTCGTTTGTAACACTGATAGGCCGTCGCCGACTTGGATTATCCCGCTATTACGGGCAATCAAATTGAGTCCGAAATCGATATCACCACTGCCATCAGCAGCCTGACGAAACTGTGTTAACGTGCGCATGGGTTCACCCTGCGGATGCTTGCGAGCGTTACGATTATTAACAGTAGTAAGAATACAGCGGCTGCAGGGTTTGGCCACGTCAAAAATAATGTCCCCAATACGTACCACAGCCCAATGATCTTCTTGCCATGGCTCAGCCCCTGATACCACAAGGTTTGCTCTGAACTGTTCAATAGCGACGCCAGCAGGACAACGATTTTGTAGATCGTGTAATGAGCCTTCGTTAACTAATAGGAAAGGGTAGCCATCAGCAAAAGAGAGTGGAAGTTCAGGCCGTTTCTTTATTTTGCGCTGCGGGGTTTCGCCAATCCACCGCAATTGCACTGGGTGCGGGAAAAATTGGCTTAGCCACTTATTGATCGCATCGGGCGCAATTTTCGCCGTAAAGTGATTACCCCACACTTCGGTTGGATAATTAATCGTTGAAAAATCGTCAAGCTTAATCCAAGCATGCTGTTGATCGGGGGCTTTAAGGTAAAGACCTTGTTGTGTCAAGGTCGGTGTAAACAACAACATTTCAGGGTATTTACGGGCTGTAACGAAGGTTCCATCCTCTAATGTCACCATAAAATGGCGGTCCCACGCCAACCCCGTCTCCTGCACTAACGCATGGGAAAGCTGAGTACCTTGCATTGACTTAACGGGATATGTGAAGAGTTTGGCGAGGCTAATCATGAGAAGGTGTCTCTTTCGTACGTAACTATTGCAGTAACTTTATGACATAGCGTTGTGATTCGCTATACTAGGCGCAAATTTTCTGATCTTAAGATATTAATTATGAATTCTCTTTTCGCCAGCACCGGTCGTGGACTGGAAGAACTTTTAAAAACAGAACTTGAGGGTTTTGGTGCTCAAGATATACGACTGGTACCGGGAGGTGTTCACTACAGTGGTAACGACGAGGTGATGTACCGGAGTTTACTCTGGAGCAGAATCGCCTCTCGAATCATGTTACCCCTTGGAGAATTCAATGTTTTTAGTGACCTTGATCTCTACGTTGGCGCACAGTCCATTGCCTGGGATGAAATCTTCGAACCGGAATCCTCATTCGTTATCAATTTCCAAGGCACGAACGATGAAATCCGTAATAGTCAATTTGGCGCGCTTCGGATCAAGGATGCCATCGTTGACAGTTTCACCCGTAAAAATCTCCCTCGTCCTAATGTCGACCGAGATTACCCTCATATCCGTATTAATGCGTGGTTACATCGCGATAAAGTGAGCATCTCCTTAGATTTAAGTGGGGATGCTTTACATCAACGTAATTACCGCCACGCTACCGGTCAAGCACCGCTTAAAGAGACATTAGCAGCCGCGATCATTATGCGCTCGGGCTGGAAACCAGGAACACCGATGGTCGATCCCATGTGTGGATCCGGCACGTTATTAATCGAGGCGGCAATGATAGCGGCTGACCGCGCGCCTGGATTACTGCGTGACCACTGGGGCTTCTACGCTTGGAAAAAGTTTAATGAAAGCGAGTGGGATAAGGTTGTCGCTGAGGCACAACAGCGTGCAAACTTAGGTATGCAGAGTAAGCAAATCCGTTTCTTCGGTTATGACAAAGATGGCCAAGTTTTAGAACGCGCGCAAACCAACGCACGTCGTGCTGGTGTAGCGCCCTTTATCAGTTTTAAACGTCAAGATGCGATTCAGCTTAAAAATCCGCAGCCGGAAGCGGAAGTGGGTACCGTCATCAGCAACCCACCTTACGGTGAACGTCTTGAGAACGAACCGGCACTTATTGCCTTACATAGCCAATTAGGCCGAATTCTTAAAGCGCAGTTTGGTGGTTGGAACTTATCGCTCTTTAGCGGTTCACCTGAGCTACTCGACTGCTTACAGTTACGTGCTGACCGTCAATTCAAAGCTAAGAACGGGCCGTTAGATTGCGTACAGAAAAATTATAAACTTCGTGCACCGGTAGAAGGGCAGGTCGTGGGTGAGTTAGCGCCAGATTTTGCTAACCGTCTACGTAAAAACATTAAGAAGTTGGATAAATGGGCGAAGCAGGAAGGGATTGAATGTTATCGCATCTACGATGCTGATCTCCCTGACTATAATATCGCTATCGACCGCTACGCCGACTGTGTCGTGGTTCAAGAGTATGCGCCACCGAAAACGGTTGAGCCGCATAAAGCTCGTCAACGTTTGTTCGACGTGATTAGCGTGACTTTACAAGTCCTCGAATTGCCAGCAAATAAGTTAGTGCTCAAGACCCGTGAACGCCAAAAAGGCACGCAGCAATATCAAAAATTGGCGACGAAAAATGACTTCTTCGAGGTAAGCGAGTTCAATGCACACTTTTGGGTGAACTTGACGGACTACCTCGACACGGGGCTGTTTATTGACCACCGTCTAGCACGTAAAATGCTGGGAGAAATGAGCCGGAATAAAGATTTCCTCAACCTGTTTGCCTATACCGGTACCGCCAGTGTACACGCAGCGTTGGGCGGAGCCAAGTCGACCACCACAGTGGATATGTCTCGGACATACTTGGAGTGGGCAGAGCGTAATTTCCAGTTAAATGATATTTCTGGGCAATCGCACCGCTTAATTCAAGCCGATTGCTTGAGCTGGATTAGAGAATCACGAGAAACGTTCGACCTCATCTTTATCGATCCACCCACCTTCTCTAACTCTAAACGGATGGAAGAGAGCTTTGATGTGCAGCGCGACCACCTGTCGTTGCTGACTGACCTGCAGTATCTATTACGGACCGGTGGCATCATCATGTTTTCAAATAATAAGCGTGGATTCCGGATGGACCACGAGGGCCTTGCCGCTATCGGTTTACAAGCGCGTGATATCACCGCTAAAACACAATCTCAAGATTTCTCGCGCAATAAACACATCCACAATTGTTGGTTGGTTACGCGTGTTGGTCAGGAACAATAACTATGTCATTAATTAGTATTCATGGGGCTTGGTTGTCCTATAGCGATGCACCATTACTGGATAACGCTGAATTACATATTGAAGAAAACGAGCGAGTTTGCTTAGTCGGCCGTAATGGCGCGGGAAAATCGACCCTGATGAAAATCATCAATCAGGAAGTGCCTCTCGACGATGGCCGTATTGTGTATGAGCAAGATTTGGTTATCGCGCGCTTACAGCAAGATCCTCCAAGGAACATTGCTGGTTCTGTCTATGATTTTGTTGCCGAAGGGGTTGCGGAGCAAGCTCAGCACCTCAAAGCTTATCACGCGATTTCTCATACCGTGATGCAAGACCCAAGTGAAAAGAATCTCAATGAGATGGCTCGCTTACAGGCCGTGCTTGACCACCAAAATCTCTGGCAGCTCGAAAGCCGCATCAACGATGTGTTGCTGAAAATTGGTTTAGATGCCGATACTGAGCTCTCCTCTCTGTCCGGGGGATGGTTGCGTAAAGCCGCTCTGGGGCGTGCGCTGGTCTCCAATCCAAAAGTATTGATGCTTGATGAACCGACCAACCACTTAGATATTGAAACCATTCACTGGTTAGAAAACTTTCTCAAGACGTTTAACGGAAGCATCATTTTTATTTCGCATGACCGTTCTTTTATTCGGAATATGGCAACACGAATAGTCGATCTTGATCGCGGTAAACTCGTCTCTTGGCCGGGAGATTATGATCAATACCTGCTAGGTAAAGAGGAAGCATTACGAGTTGAAGAGCTACAAAATGCAGAATTTGATCGTAAATTAGCACAAGAAGAAGTGTGGATCCGCCAAGGTATTAAAGCTCGCAGAACTCGTAATGAAGGACGGGTGCGGGCGCTTAAAGCATTACGTCGTGAGCGTTCTGAGCGCCGTGAAGTGATGGGCAAAGCGAATATGCAGGTCGGTGAGGCAAGTCGTTCCGGTAAGATTGTCTTTGAGCTGGAAGATGTGGTCTATCATGCAGGGGGTAAAACGCTGGTGGACCAATTCTCTGTGCAAGTGCAGCGTGGTGATAAAATCGCCCTAATTGGTTCTAACGGCTGTGGAAAGACCACCTTACTGCGCTTAATGCTAGGCCAACTTAAGGCTGAACAAGGTCGTGTGCACATAGGGACTAAATTGGAAGTGGCTTATTTCGACCAGCACCGTGCCGAATTAGACCCGGATCGTACCGTCATGGATAACCTGGCAGAAGGTAAGCAAGAAGTGCTGGTAAATGGTAAGCCTCGCCACGTGCTTGGCTATCTGCAGGACTTCTTATTCCATCCTAAACGTGCCATGACTCCGGTTAGGGCGCTGTCAGGGGGGGAAAGAAACCGTTTATTGCTGGCTAAATTATTCCTGAAACCGAGTAACTTGCTAATACTCGATGAACCGACCAACGATTTGGATGTTGAAACCTTAGAACTTCTCGAAGAGTTAATCGATGGTTACCAAGGTTCAGTGCTATTGGTTAGCCACGACCGTCAATTCGTTGATAATACCGTGACAGAATGTTGGATTTTCGAAGGTGACGGAGAAATAGGTCGCTATGTAGGGGGCTACCATGACGCTCAACACCAGCGCAGTACATCTCGGGGGACTCAGCGTAAGTCTCGTCCAGCACCTGTGGTGGAGAATCCTGTCGTTGATCAGAATAAATCATCCGTCGCTAAAAAAGCTCCTGCTAAACTAAGCTATAATCTGTCTCGTGAGCTTGAACAGCTTCCGCAGAAGATGGAAAATTTAGAGACTGAGATCGCGAAATTACAGAGCACGATGACAGACGCCAGCTTCTTCAGTCGTCCCCATGATGAGACTCAGCCGATCATTGATAAATTAGCGACGTTAGAAGACGAGTTCAATACTGCCTTCGAGCGCTGGGAATATTTGGAAAATCTTAAGAATGGTGAATAACGCATTGGTGCAGCATGAGTAGCCATTGCCATCAGGATCAGACTCACCGCTGGGTGCTATGCCCCCACTGTGATATGACCACTAAGCTACCCGGCCTTGTGCCGGGTACGCGTGCGACTTGTATGCGCTGTGAAAGCACTTTGGCAACTGCTTGGCAAGAACCTCTCCGCCGGCCAATGGTTTATGCATTCTCAGCTATCGTCATGTTAATTTTGGCCAATCTTTTTCCCTTTATTAGTATTAGCGTAATGGGAATGACTAACCAAATAACGTTACTCCAAATTCCGCAAGCAATGGTCGATGATCAATATCGTTTCTTGGCAACGATATTTCTACTTTTTGTTCAGATTATCCCAGCTATTTGCCTTGCCAGTGTCTTAATCCTTACTCTAAACCGACGCTTACCTCATCAACTGACCATTCCCCTTGCGAAGGGCCTGTTCTATATGAAGAACTGGGGGATGGCTGAGATTTTTATGGCAGGGGTTTTAGTCAGTTTTGTGAAGCTAATGGCTTACGGTAAAATTGGACTAGAGTTAGGGTTTTGGCCATGGTGCCTATTTTGCCTTTGCCAATTACGCACATTTCAATGCCTTGAGCGTCATGTTATTTGGCAGCGGATTAGCCCTGTTCCTCCTCTACCAAAAGAACCGGTTGCAGGTATCAGCGGATTAAACCAAAACTTACGTAGTTGCCCCTGCTGTACAGCGATAGTGGCAGCCGATGAACCCTATTGCCCCCGTTGCCACCAACGCGGACATGCACGTAAACCGCAAAGCTTGCAGTGGACGCTCTCATTATTAGTCACTTCACTCCTTTTATATATTCCCGCCAATATTATGCCGATTATGGTGACTGATGCCCTAGGTAGTGCATCAGGATCAAACATCATGGCGGGGGTAATTTTTTTATGGAACGAGGGATCCTGGCCGATAGCGATGATAATTTTTGTCGCCAGTATCCTTGTACCCAGCATGAAAATCCTCGCCATTGGATGGTTAAGTTGGAATGCGGGCGGCTATGGTTCGCGTGATAACCACCGCATGCAGATCATTTATGAAATTGTCGAGGTAGTAGGGCGATGGTCAATGGTCGATGTTTTTGTTATCGCCGTACTTTCAGCTTTGGTCCGTATGGGGGGATTGATGAATGTTTACCCGGCTGAGGGCGCATTGCTATTTTGCTTAGTCGTTATTCTAACGATGTTTTCTGCACAAGCCTTCGATCCCCGCTTACTGTGGGATCGTGAAAGTATTAAAAAGAGTGAGGAAGAGTCCATTGAGTAATAATCATTTTGGTGAAGCCAAGATTAAACAAATCAAACGCTGGTCACCGGTATGGATCGTACCCATCATCACCATCCTGATAGGATCATGGATTATTTATTACCATTTCTCGCATCAAGGACCGGAGGTGGTTCTTGTCACCAATAATGCAGAGGGTATCGTTCCAGGCAAAACGGCAATTAAAAGCCGTAGCGTTGATATTGGCATGGTCGAAAGCGCACAGCTTAGTGACGACTTGCAGCACGTTGAGATCCGCGCGCGGTTGAATACTGGTATGGAAAAGATGCTTCATAAAGATAGTATCTTCTGGACGGTGAAACCCCAAATCGGGCGTGAAGGCGTGACGGGTCTCGGGACCTTATTGTCAGGCTCTTATATTGAACTCCAAGCTGGAAGCAAAGGCGATGAATTGGCTCAGTATAATCTGCTTGATTCACCACCACTGGCTTCACCCGACGCGAAAGGTATTCATATTAGCTTGAATAGTGATCAAGCTGGCCAACTCAATGCCGGTGATCCGGTATTGTTTAGAGGATTTCGTGTTGGCTCGGTAGAAAAAAGCCGCTTCGACGCAGACCAGCGACAAATGGAATACCAACTTTTCATTCAAGCGCCTTACGATAGCTTGGTGACAAGCAATGTTCGTTTTTGGAAAGATAGTGGTATTGCTGTCGATATGTCCGCTTCGGGGATGCGCGTTGAAATGGGCTCTCTCGCGACATTATTTAGTGGGGGCGTCAGTTTTGATGTGCCTGAGGGGTGGGACCGCGGTGTCGCAGCGGAAAATAAAGCGCATTATCACCTCTTTAATGACCAACGAAGTATAAATGACTCACTTTATACCCAGCATACTGACTATCTATTATTCTTCAATGAATCTATTAGGGGCCTACAAGAAGGCGCGCCAGTTGAATTCCGCGGCATTCGTTTGGGTACTGTAGCGCAAGTTCCTTTCATCATTCCTAATATGTTGAAGAAATTGAATGGCGACTACCGTATACCTGTGTTAATTAAGATCGAACCTGAACGTTTCTCGAAAAAATTAGGAGCTGATTTTAATTTACAACAACGGTTGGCTGATGGGCTTCAACATGGGTTAAGGGCTAGCCTTAAAACGGCGAATTTGATTACTGGTGCGCTGTATGTTGATTTAGACTTCACTACCGATGCGGGTCCTTACAAAGGTCCTTCAAAGATAGGTCAATATAATATCATTCCGACCGTTAATGGCGGATTGACGCAGATGCAGCAAAAGGTAATGTCGATTCTTGATAAGTTTGAGAAGCTTCCTCTGAATCCATTGTTAACCGAGGCAACGGGTTCTCTCAAAGAGAGCCAAAAAACGATGCAACAGCTGCAAATCACTTTGGATCATGTTAATCAAATTACTAACAGTCCAGCGATGAAAACACTGCCGCAAGATATGCAGCAAACCCTGCGTGAGTTGAATCAGAGTATGAAGGGATTACAACCAGGCTCACCGGCTTATAATAAGCTCGTCGGTAACCTACAACGTTTGGATCAAGTTCTCGCAGAACTGCAGCCGGTGCTACGTACTTTGAATAACAAAAGCAATGCGCTAGTGTTCGAAGCCTCACCCGGTAAAGATCCACAACCTAAAAAGGCTAAATAGTGAAAAGACTTTTAATGGCACTGCTGGCTGTCTGTTTGACCGCTTGCAGTAGTAGCGAATCAACCAAGTATTATCAATTGACGACACCGCAGGGTGGCGCATCGGTTGCGACATCGACTTCTGCGTTCGGGCAGCAGCCGAAACACCTCTGGGTACAATCTATCAATGTGCCAGACGCGTTAGCCAGTACCGGAATTGCTTTCCAAACGTCTGACGTGGAATATCGCTTGGCTGAGCAAAATCTCTGGGCTAGCCCCCTAGACCAGCAATTACAACAAACATTGGTGACTAACTTAAGTAATCTGCTGCCGAATTGGTTAGTCACCAATAGCACTTTGGCGGGAGATAACGACTCATTAGCCGTAACGGTTACCGCATTTCAAGGGCGCTGGGACGGGCATGTACTAGTGAAAGGTTACTGGATCTACCAGCATCAAGAAAAGGTGGTGCGTCGCTCATTTGAGCAAATGGTTCCACTCAAGGATGATGGCTATCCTGCTTTGGTACAAGCGCTCTCGCAAGCATGGTACCAAGAAGCCCAACAGGTAGCGTCACAGATTAATCCTTAAATATTGTTAATAACTGAATAGTTTGACTTAGCTCAAAACTCGCAAAGCTGTTCAAAAAATACTCGTTGATCTCATTACGAGAGAGGGGTACAAAGGAGGAGGTGATGAAGTTATCACCGCTTCTTTTAACCAACTATCTTTATGAGGGTAAACGGATATGAAGAGACAAAAACGCGATCGTTTGGAACGAGCTTACTCACTGGGGTATAAAACGGGAAAAAGCGGACGATCGAAAGAACTCTGTCCCTATCAAACGTTAGACTCAAGGTCACATTGGTTAGGAGGTTGGCGTAAGGCCATTGAAGAACGCTCAGCTTTCGCATAAATCAGACATAAAAAAAGCAGATTTTACAAAATCTGCTTTTTTTTGGGCAGCCGGTTTTAGAAAGATTCAGTATCTTTGAACAGGCCCACTTTTAGGTCTGTGGCGGTATAGATTAATTTACCGTCTACAAATACTTCACCATCTGCAACGCCCATCACTAATTTACGATTAATAACGCGTTTAAAGTGGATTTTATAAGTGACTTTCTTAGCTGTTGGCAGAACTTGTCCGGTGAATTTCACTTCACCTACACCTAATGCACGACCTTTACCTTCTGCGCCCAACCAGCCCAAGTAAAACCCGACTAACTGCCACATAGCGTCTAAACCTAAGCATCCTGGCATAACAGGATCGTTGACGAAATGGCACTTAAAAAACCAAAGTTCTGGGTTGATGTCGAGTTCAGCTTCGACGAAGCCCTTATCAAAGTGACCTCCGCTCTCAGACATGAGAACCACTCTGTCCATCATTAACATATTATCTGCAGGAAGTGGTGGTCCATTTTCACCAAATAATTTTCCTTGTCCAGACGCGATGAGGTCATCTTTGCTGTAGGATTCGCGTTTATCTACCATAGTTACATTTAGCCCTTTTCAATTGAAGCCCGAAGAATAGCGTACACTTGTACGCTGAGCAAGCGTTGTTAATCACGCTTTAGCCAGTTAATCCATCGAGAAGGAGAAAAAAAACCTCCTGACTCTTTCACCGGCTGTTGGGCTTCATCTATACGTTGTTGGATAATTTCTAGAAGCGATTCATCATCATTATCAGTCACCCAAGGTAACGACATCAACAGTTGGAAAGCTTGTTCAACTGAACTGACCGGCCAAAGGTGAAACTGCTGCTGTTCGACTGCCTCAATGACTTCATCTGACAACGATAAATGGCTACAATTCCGTTCTGGTAAAATTACTCCTTGCTTACCTGTCAGTCCCTGCTGTGAGCAAAGGGAGAAGAAGCCCTCAATTTTTTCATTTAGCCCGCCAACTGGCTGCACATTACCAAATTGGTCAACAGAGCCGGTGACGGCGATAGATTGTTTGATTGGTTTGAGAGATAACGCACTGATCAGCACTGCTAACTCAGCCAGAGAAGCACTATCGCCGTCGACCTCAGCATAGGATTGCTCAAAAACCATTGAAGCGGAAAAAGGAAGCTGTTGTTCAAGTTCGAGCTCAGCCATTAACCAAGCATCAATGATCATCATCCCCTTAGTATGAATGTTGCCAGATAGCTCAGCTTTACGTTCCACATCATTAATTTCACCATCGCCATAATGAACTAAGCAGCTTATTCTTGAAGGTTCGCCCCATGGCCTCGGGTGGCCGGGTAGATCCAGAACGGATAAACCATTGATTTGTCCAACCCTCTTTCCTTGAGTTTCTAATAAGCTATGCGGCGCCGCTAGATCGCGTTGTAAGGTATCAGGCAAATAACTTTCGCGCCATTTCTGTTGCGCTAGCGCTTCACTAAGGCTACTTTCTACCAAAGATTGGCCTGCAGCATAGGCAGCACCAAGCTGCTTCTGTAACCACGTAGGATTGATTGGGAATCGTTGCTGCTCACCAGTATAGCGTGAAGCTTCGCGAGCTAAGCGCAATAAAAAACCAACATCTGGCTCAGGAAGCTTCAAGGTACGTGCTTGCAAGGCTACCCAACTTGCCCAATCGATAACTTGCTGATCGGTTTTAATTTCTGCAGTTTCTTCTATTTCGGTATAGACAGCATTGGCATGTAATTCAGGTTCGCTGTCACTAAATTCAGCTAAGCTTTCACGACTCCCCACTAGAATTAAGTTTAAAGAAAGCGGGTAATCCGGGATATGAATAGGAATAGGGCGGCGAGGATCCGGAGAATACCAAGCAATAAATTGTTCACTGATAAACTTTTTTAAACGTAACCACATTAATGGTTGAGAAAGTAGGCAGTGGACTGAGAGGATTAATGTCCCACCATTAGCTTTGTGCAACAACCCTAACTCAGGTGTCCAATGACCTTGCTGTTCAGAGAGGTAACCAAATAATTGATCTGATTCAATCCAATCAGCATAATAAACACTAGGCTTATCCGGATGTTCGGTTATTTTCTCTAATAGAAATTGATTAGCAGCAGGCGAGTAGTAACGCCAGCGATCAACGGCTTTTACTGATAACCTTTGCTCGACGATCTGTGCGAGCGTCCTCACATTAGTGGGGTGCTCTTCAAGCTTAATCAAAAGTAATGGCTTAATAGGATTACGATCAAGTTGGTCAATCGCATTGAGCAGCCTTGGCTGTAACGTTTCTAAGCCAGATGCCTTGGATGATAAGCCCTTAGTGAAAAGCGGCGCTAAATGCTGCGCATCGGGCATTAGTTCTTGCCATGAAAGTGTTGAGCTAGTCAAAGTAATCTTATTTTGCCTTGGACGTAAAAAGGCGATTATAGCTTAGTTCGCCACCCGACACCATGTAGCCAGTATGCGATGTACACGACTCTAATTATGTCTGCAGAAAACTGTAAAGCTGATATTCTACTATCAAGTGATTAATTTTAAGGAACCTGATGAAATATTTACAACTAGAGAATCTCGAGTCAGGCTGGAAATGGAAATATCTCATCAAGAAACACCGAGAAGGCGAATTGATCACTCGTCATATCGAGCAATCGGCGGCTGATGAGGCGATAAGATCACTGATAAGTTATGAGCACCAACCAGATAATATCTTAATGTGGATAAACGAACATATGAATCCACAATTATCGATTAGAATGAGTCAAACTATCCGCGCACGACGCAAACGTCATTTTAATGCTGAACAACAGCACACACGCAAAAAGTCGATAGATTTAGAATATTTGGTATGGCAGCGACTAGCCGGTCTTGCTCAAAGAAGAGGAGCCACTCTCTCAGAAACTATTGTTCAACTCATTGAGGACGCAGAACGAAAAGAAAAATACGCCTCACAAATGAGCTCCTTAAAAGAAGATCTCGCTTCAATATTGGGGTCAAAAAAAGGATAAAAAAAACCCCGCCTAAGCGGGGTTTTCTATAATGTTATCTTAGCCTTGTGGCTGAGAAACAACATCTTTAACGCCTTTAACTTCGATTTCTACGCGACGGTCTGGACCTAAGCAGTCGATCAGAGCAGCACGTTTCTTAACGTTGTCACAGGTGTTGCCTGTTACAGGGTTAGATTCACCCATGCCACGTGCAGAGATCTTGTTAGAAGGGATACCTTTAGATACTAAGTAATCCACAACTGATTGAGCACGTTTCTCAGACAGGTTTTGGTTGTAGCTATCAGAACCGATACGGTCAGTGAAGCCCAGAACCACAACAGAACCATCTTTAGGATCTAAGTTGCTTAACTGAGAATACAGTTGATCAAGAGCTGATTGGCCAGAAGTTTTCAGCGTAGCTTTGTTGAAGTTGAACAGTACGTCTGATTTCAGAGTAAAGTGCTTAGTTTCAACAACTGGAGCTGGAGCTGGTGCTGGAGCTGGTGCTGGAGCAGCATCATCTTGACCGAAACGGTAAGATAAGCCAAGGCTCAGCATGCCGTTGTCTGGACGAGCACCAGTGGTATTGCGATCACCGATGTTGTTAACCCATTGGTATTCTAAACGAGTTGCCCAGTTTTGGTTCAGAGCGTACTCGAAACCAGCTGCAGCCAACGGAGAAACACCAGTATCGATGTTACGGTGACCTTGGTAGTCTTTAGCATCTACACGCCACAACATACCACCTAAACGAGTGTAAACGTCTAAGTCGTCAGTAATTGGGTAGCTGAGTTTAGCAGCAAGTTGGACACCTTGACCGATGAATGCGCCGTGGTTTTGACCAGTATATTTCATACGGCCTAACCAATCGTAGCCCATTTCGAAGCCTAAGTATGGGTTTGCTTGATAACCAACGAATGCACCAGCACCTAATTGGTTGTCACGCGCTTCGTTAGTTACTTGGTAGTGGTTACCAGAGAAACCGGTGTCGTGGTATTGAGACCAACCTAATTTACCACCAACGTACCAAGTGTCGTCTTTTGGTGCAGCTTGAGCAACGGTAGTTGCTAAACCTGCCAGTGCCACTGCAATTGCGATAGCTGTTTTTTTCATTTTGCGCCTCGTTATCATCCAAAATTGGCAATGAGCATAAATTTTGCTCTGGGTTGCAATTCTTTGCTGGGTCTTTTTCGCTCGTTTTATACTCAGCTAAAACTGGAGGTTTTAGAGCACCCTAGCGAGCTAAAGTCTACAACGTGTTTAAAAACTTACAAGTAAGATATAACGATGTACAGTAAAAAACAGCATTTTATACACATTCAGTTACATTTAAAACTGAACTTCATTCGTGATAAAAAACTGGATAGGCCTTGGAAACGTTGTCCTGCCTGAAAACGGTAAATAATTAGGTCAGAATAAATTTTGATAAAAAAATTGTTCAGAAAAATCTCAATAAATCTAAAGAAATGCAAAAGTTGGAATTTTTTGCTGAGTTATTTGTCTGGCCGAAGGAGTAAGTGGGGGATTTTTGTGCAAAATAAACACCACTGTATCTGACTCTTTAGCAAGAAAATTGAGGCTGTTTTGTTGTTCAACTGTCAATGTACTGTTTAACCATACAGTAATAACACTATAATTCTCGGATTTTATAGCTCGAATCATAGAATCAATCTTTTGATCATCGGTTAGCAAAGGGATTTGTACTGATTTATTTAAAGAAATCCCTGAGTGCTCTAACCAAGAACGATCCAATTTATTCTCAGGAGTTAGCCACAACATCCATTTCGCTTGTTCACCAAGCTGCTTCACTGCCGGTAAAAGGAGTAAGTTAAGTAAGGCAGGCGAGGCATTATCATAGCAAATTTGATTTATACCGCTTACCGATGGAGAGACCTTAGGCATAGTATGTATTTGCTTTGAAAAATCATTAACAGAATGGGGGATGGTCATGATTAGCTCCTGTGTACTGTATGTATATACAGTAATTCGACTTACCCTAAAGATCAATCATTTCTTTCACCTTTGGTCAGATTTGGAATGTATCCCGAGCATTTTATAATTATTAATTGAACATGTACTTTAAGTTATTTAAGGTAAAAGGGTTAATAAGGATATTCATATCAATGGCTTAGGTTGTTCTTGATCAGGAGGATCACAATGATTAGTTCTCAGGAATGTATTGTTCAGTTTAAGAAAAAAATTACCCTTTTAGGGGATATTGACTTCAAAACGCAGTTTGGCGGCTATTCTTTATCAATTGATGGGGTTGTATTTGCTTTGGTCAAACAGGGTACGGTTTATTTAAGGGGGAGCGAGGCGATGTCTTTCTATCTAGCTTGCCGCCCCCTTACGCCTTTCGAGTTTTGCAAAAGAGGCAGTGCCGTATCGCTGAATTACTTTGCAGTAGATAGCGAGTTATGGTGTGACGAAGTCAACCTATTGAAACTCTCCCGTTCAGCATTAGTCGATGCCAAGAATTGTAGAATTTATAAGCAATCTCATCGTCGGTTAAAGGATTTACCGAACTTAGGTATTCGTTTCGAAACGTTGTTAAAAGAAGTCGGTATTCATACTGAGGAACAACTTCGGCAAACAGGTGTTGAACAGAGCTGGATATTGATGCATCAACTTAATAAGCATTTAGGACTATCCACTCTCTACTATCTGCAGGGAGCTATAATGGGGTTACATCATGCTGTAATACCCCATCATATTCGCGAAGGACTTATGGCTTGGCATAAAGAGTTCACTGCACACTCGACGCAAAGTAGTGTTAGCGGTATTAGAAGGTTAGGAGTGGCTCTTTAACTTTATTTAACTCCCTTAAAGTATTAATGATAAGTGAAACTTGTTGAATAATCAGGGCTTTTTGTGGCTCATCTTCAATCACTATTGAATTCGCTAATGTTGTTAGCGTATTCAGTGTTTGTTGGATTTCTTCATCACTAAACTTCTCATAATCTTCTGCACAAGCAGAAAGTGCAAAAAGAAGTTCCAACAGTTGAGGATTATAGGTGCGTTGCCGATGGGACCCCAATGCCGCGATATAGCTCAGTAGGCTGTGATTAGTGCAGAGGATTGAAAAGGAGGCTTCTTTAGCATCTGATGATGGCCACATTCTGTTTTCTGTTGAAGTGATAACTGAAGCCAGTTCTGCATCAGCATTATGTGCGTCCCTGCGTGCAATACGATAGGAAACTCGATTATCTTTACCTTCTTTATACTGTTGTGTGACTGCCTTGAGATAACGAGCGTTTGCCCTATAGGCTTTACTGATAACGGCAGAAAATTGCCGATAGTGCCAATCTGGAAAAATGAAGGTCACTGCAAGCCAAGCCAACCCACATCCTATCAACGTATCGATAATTCGTGGTAGCGCGACATTGAAGCCTTCACCGAGTAGATTGAAACAGAACAACACCATTAGTGTGATAAAGAGTGTTGCTTGGGCGTATTGGACTTGCCTAAACAAAAAGAATAAAACGCCAAATAGTACAATGGCTACTAGTTGTCCGGGCAGAGAGGGAATTAACCACAGAAGTGGTAGCCCGATCAATATTCCAGCCAAAGTACCGATGACTCTCAAAGCTAAGCGTCGCTTAGTAGCCGAATAGTTTGGTTGGCAAACAAAGAGTGAGGTTAATAATATCCAATACCCGCGCTCTAATCCTATAGACTGTATAAATATATAGCCTGTGCAGAGCACGAGACTTACCCGAACCGCATGTCTAAAAAGAACAGACTTTGGCGAAAGGTGGCTTTTAAAACGCGATTTAATATCCTGCCAGCCTCTCAGCCCCTCAAATGAGAGTTCGGTATCAATTTTTTGCCAATCGGTATTAGAGAGTTGTTCTGATTCGACAGAGGCTAATTGTTGATCGACTGCGCGTAAATTTTTAAGGAGCCATCGTAGACGCTCGCAGGTTTCCTTTTCTGCAAAGGGTAATATTCGTTCCAATGCAATATCTGCATTGGCTAATGCGCGCTCAAAATGGCGGTTATGTTGGTAATCTTGCTTAGCCTGAATACTTTCGGCAATTTCTCGGCACGCCATTGCTTGTTGCCTAAGTAGCCGTTCACAGCGAAACATTAGCTCGTTAAAGTGCCAATTATTTTGCAAACTAAAGTGGTCGATGTGGGATGAGTTGGCTCGTTCGTGAATCTCTTGTGCGACAAAATAGTAAAGTAAAGCACGTCGACTGGAACTACTGGCCCTATCTCCGCGGAGCCTACTCTGTATTGCTGTCTTAACGCTATTTAATTGTTGGACCAATTGGCTGTTCGCTAGAGAGACTTTATAAAGAGGGCGTTCACTGTGTGTCGTGCCATCAGGATCAAACAATGTCGCTTTGGTTTCTAAATAGCGTGCAAGGGAGCTATAAGTTTTGATCAATTGAGCTTCAACGGGACGAGCGGGGAAGAGAAGATGATGAACAAGAGTAAATATATAATACACGCCAGCGCCTGCTAAGAGGAATAGAGGCTGAATATACCATTTAGGAAACAGCCCTATGCCTAACATCGTATAGATTGCTATTAAGATAGCACCAAAGGCTATGGTGGCGTAGCGCTGCCCAAGCGCCCCTAACATGATAAAGGTCCAACTGGACAGCCCTAGTCCGCAAAGGAAGAGTAATGGGTGAGGAAAGAGTAGTTCAACGCTAATGGTCGCAATCGAAAAACAGACCAGTGTTATCACAATATTTTTCAACCGCCCGGTTAAGCGATCATCAATATCGGTTAAGGCAGCCGCAACAATGCCTAATATCAATGGAATAGCCCATATCACCGCGTGATGGTACCAGGCAAAAAGCGCAACACAGCTCATTGCGACAAAGATCCTTACAGGTTCTTGCCATAAATGGTTGAGGATATAGTGTTGCCAATATTTATTTAGCACGTTGCGACCAGCCATCATTATTTACCAAATTGAAGACGCGCAGCATTTTCACGCGCAATTTTAGCTTCCTCAACGCTGACGACTCTGCGTCCAACTGGCCACAACGCAATGACCGCAATTTTCAAATGCGCGATGCCTGTCGGGATACCAATTAGGGTCAGGCATTGTGCTATACCGATCGTGATATGAGAAAGACATAGCCACCATCCAAACAATACTAGCCACACTATATTTAATAAGGTGCCGCCTGAATTTAAAAGCCTGCTTTTATTTTCAGGTCTTAACAAATCGACGTGTACTGCCTCGTTACCAAAGGGTACGAAAGAAAGCTTAGTAATCTCCCAACAAGAACGGGTCAGTGGCAGCGTAAATATAAAGACGATGGTCAGTAAAGTGACGACTAACCATGAAAGGCTTGTAAGGAACCCGCCAAGGAAAAAATTCAAAATATTAAGCACACTACGCATGCAATGTTTATCCCTATTAAAGATTGTTTCAGAGTAGATTTATCTGGAGGCCAAACCTGATGGCAGTTAAAATCGTCAGCAGTGATAGTGTAAAACAATGGCCAGGTGCATGGAACTAAAAGCAACGTCAATCGGTAAGAAGCTAGCACAGCATCCCTATCATCGGGTTCGAATGCTTGCTGCAGGTGTCGAAGTCTCTGGTGATCATCATGAATACATTATTCCTTTTAATCAATTAATTGGGATTCGTTGCAAGCGCGGCATGGTGTGGGGAGAATTAGAGTTCCAATTAGCTGATGATAAAGTTGTCCGTTTACACGGGACCGAATGGTCAGAGACGCAGCGATTTTGGCAATATCTGATGAAATCGTGGCAGTCCTGGACACAACAGATGGTTGACATCAGTGACCAAGTGCTCAGGGAACTCCAGCAGTTTATTCTCGATACCGTGCAGAAAGACCGCTGGTTAACCCAAGACGCTTTACAAGGATTACAAACGCATGTCCAAGAAGTGTTGGCTGCTTTACCCTTACCAAGTGAACGTCTTCAAGCCTTTCCAGACACCTACACTCATTGGCAATATTGCCATGCGTGGTTAACCGCGCCCGAAACTCAACGGCAATATCGTAACGACCAATGGATAACCCAACTTGAATCGACTTATGCAGAGTTCTTTGCGACGGTGGAAAGCTCTCCTTTGAATGCTTCTCAACGTAAAGCGGTGATGAATGATGAAAGGTCTGTACTCGTTTTAGCCGGAGCGGGGAGTGGTAAAACCTCGGTATTAGTGGCGAAAACAGCTTGGTTACTGATGCGTAAACAGGCGCAAGCAGATCAAATTGTTATTTTAGCTTTTGGACGTAAAGCTGCTGACGAACTTAACCAGCGGATAACGTTACGTACGGGGGCATCAACTATCACCGCGAAAACATTCCATGGATTAGCATTGGCTATCATCCAGCAAGTCACGAATAAGACCCCTATCATTACTGAATTAGAAAGCAATATCACTGAACGACATAAGTTGCTGCTTGATCACTGGATAGGACAGTGCAGCCAGAAAAAAGCTGCAGCCAATCAATGGCGACAGTGCCTAGAAGAGGATTTAGGTTGGTCGTTAACTGAAACGGATTTTTGGCAGCAGCCTGATATTCAGAAAAAGATCCCCCTCATACTAGATAAGTGGCTTGGACTTATCAGGATGCAGGGTGGCAGCCAAGCTCACATGATCGAACAGGCGAAGGAAGATGATCGCCCATTGTTCACAAAGCGTATTAAATTGATGTCCCCGATTGTCAAAGCGTGGAAAGCAGCGTTGAAAGCGGAAGGGGCAGTAGACTTCTCGAGTTTGATCGAACAAGCCTGCGGTCTGATTGAGAAGGGACGATTTATTAGCCCTTGGAAATATCTGTTGGTCGATGAATTTCAAGATATTTCGCCGCAGCGAGCTAAACTCATCTCATTGTTACGTCAACAGAACAAACATAGTCATCTTTATGTGGTCGGCGATGACTGGCAAGCCATTTACCGTTTCGCTGGCGCACAGTTGGATCTCACTACAAAATTCGCAGATTATTTTGGTGAAGGCGCGGTTTGCCAATTAGAGACCACTTACCGCTTCGATCAGCGGTTAAGTGATATTGCGTCACAGTTTATTCAACAGAATCCATCACAACTAAGTAAGACTATTACTAGCGTACGCCCAGGCAATAAAAAGTCGATCACGCTACTCTATGAAACGCAATTAGAGGGTCTGCTCGATAAGCTCAGTGGTTTCGCGACCCAGCAAGAGACCATTTTGCTGCTAGGACGTTACCACTACCTTAGACCGAAAGTACTTGATAAAGCGGGAACTCGCTGGCCGAATTTAACTATCGATTATATGACTATCCATGCCAGTAAAGGGTGCGAGGCAGATTTTGTGATCCTTTGTGGAGTGAACGCCGGAAAAGAAGGTTTTCCGGCCGAGCCGCAAGAAACCATTATTGAGCGGGGGTTATTAGTCGAACAGGAAGCTTATCCCTTTGCAGAAGAACGTCGACTGGCCTACGTCGCGATGACTAGAGCAAGACAACGATTATGGATAATGTTTGATCCTAAAAAACCTTCACCTTTCGTCGAGGAACTTAAACAAGCAGGCGTGCCTATCGCGAAGAAACCTTAAGCCCCGAAAGGGGCCTAATGGCGAAGCAGGGGAGAGCTAATTTTAGAACGAACCCGCTCGGCAATATCGTCCATCTCCGGATTATCAAGGTGCTCGTTGAGAATTTCACCTGTCAGTTGCGATTCTGCCACATAAGTCTGGACCGTCTCGCCACCCTCATCTTCCATAACGACATAGTACCAAGGAAGCACTAATAGCCCTTCGTGGATGATTAAGCTGGACGGTGTCGGGGTTTGTAATGCATAGGCAGGGTCCATATCGACAATCACCCCCAAAGCGCCCGTCAATTGATGACGAACTTGTTGACCAATTCCGAATTTACACTTGATCATAATAGTCTCCAACTCAGTATTAATCAGAGACATGGGGGCGATAAGTCGTTTTTCAAGTCAGTAAACTTGGCAAACAAAGCCTTTTAAATATAACCCTTCAGGGTAAGCACTGCTGACCGGATGATCGGCTGCTTGACGGAAGTGTTCAATGAATTGTGCTGTTTTCCCGGCATCGACGGCTGCATCAGCCACAATTTTTTGGAAGAGTTCAGTTGTCATGAGTCCGGAGCATGAGAAGGTTAATAAGAATCCGCCGGGGCGTAAAAGTTGCATCGCGAGCATATTAATATCTTTATATCCTCGACAAGCTCCCATTAATTGATTTTTATTTTCTACAAACTTCGGTGGGTCCATCACGATGACATCGAAGCATTGGCCTTCATCGCGATAACGGCGTAGTAATTTAAACACATCATCACGCAGGAACTCAGCCTTCGATAAATCGAGTTGATTCAGCTCAATATTCTGGCGGGCAATGTCGAGGGCTTCTTGTGAGGTATCTACGCTGGTCACTTTTTTACAACCACCGATTAAGGCGGAAACAGCGAATCCTCCAGTATAGGAGAAGCAATTTAATACTTCGGCATCCTTGGCATAACGGCGTAATCCAAATCGACTGTCACGTTGGTCGAGGTAATAACCGGTTTTATGACCATGTTGAATATCCACTAATAATTTCATGCCATGTTCAGTGATAGGTAAGAGCGCAGGGGGAGTGTCCCCTGAAATCACACCTTGCTCCTGTTCAAGACCTTCTTTTTTTCTCACGGCAACGTCGGAGCGTTCGTACAAATGGCAATCTGGGAAAAGTTGCTGTAAAGCTGTTGTTAGGGCGGGGCGTTGATATTCTGCGCCTGCAGACAGCAGTTGTAGAACTAAAAATTTACCGAATTTATCGATGGTAATGCCTGGCAAGCCGTCAGACTCTCCAGCGATCAACCGATAGCTGTCCAGGTCATCTTTTGCCGCGAGCCAGGTCCGTAATTTCAGCGCTTGTTCAAGTTTACGCGAAAAAAAATCGATATCGATAGATTCGTTAGGGTCAAAACTCCACACCCGCGCACGAATCTGTGAGGAAGGTGAGAACGCGGCTTTCGCTAACCAACGACCATGAGCATCACAGACATCGACGGTTTCGCCTGATGTTGCTTTGCCTTCCATCTTATTAATTGCCCCAGAGAAGATCCAAGGGTGCTTACGAAGCAGTGATTTTTCGCGTCCTTTTGCAAGGATAATTCGTGCAGTCATAGTAGTCTTAACGTTAAGGGTAATAGATTAGGTGTGCGTACGATAAGCACGTTTAGCGGTCATGCTTGAAATAGTTTCTCACAAACACTTAGCAGGCTTCGGGAGCCCTGCGATTTTTGTTGCTTGCTTAGCGGGGCCGTCCGGGAAAAGTCGGAACAGATAGCGGCTATTCCCTTTTTCTTCACCAAATTTTTTTGCCATCGCTTTTACTAGCATCCGAATTGCGGGTGAGGTATTGAACTCGGTGTAGAAATCTCTAACGAACAGAATAACTTGCCAATGTTCTGGCGTAAGGTCGATCTGTTCTTGCAGGGCAATCGCTTCGGCTAAGGCTTCATTCCAATCACTGCTGTTTTTTAAGTAACCTTCGTTATCTGTCTCTATCGTTCTATTATCGATAATCATCATTCATATCTCATGAAACCATTAGCAGAATGGTATCAAGAATTTTACCAAAAAAAATAGCCTTTATTTCTAAAGGCTACATGCTTATCTTCGACCCTAACGCTAGTCGTTACGAGAAGCAAACCCTAATAAGCTGAGTAGGCTTAAAAAGATATTATAAATCGAGACATATAAGCTAACTGTCGCACGAATATAATTTGTCTCTCCCCCCTGTATGATATTGCTGGTTTCCCACAAAATCGCGGCGGAAGAAAATAGAATAAACAGTACACTAATGGTCATTTGTAATGCTGGAAGTTGTAAAAATAGATTGGCGATGACCGCGACAAGTAATACTACGAAGCCTGTTATCAACACTCCATTTAAAAAAGACATGTCGCGTCGAGTCGTCAATACATAGGCTGAACAGCAGAAAAAGACAAGCGCAGTACCGGCCAAAGCGAAGGCTATGGTCTCGCCCATACCCGTGCTTAAATAACGGCTAAGAATAGGTCCTAAGCAGTACCCCAAAAACCCCGTAAACGCGAACGCTGCCAATATACCGATTGGCCGATCGGCTAAGCGATGGGTTAAGAACATCAACCCATAAAAGCCGACTAAGGTTAAAATAAAACCAGGTGCTGGGAGATTAAACATCACACTAGCGGTCGCCGTCATTGCTGAGAAAGCGAGAGTTAACCCTAATAGGAAGTATGTATTACGTAGCACGTGCGGTGTCACTGAGGTATGGCTGGTGCTGTGTGAAGTGATAATTTTTTCCATGATGAATCCTTTTATTATTTTTTACTTGTACAAAGTAATCCTTACTCATCGAGGATTGAAGGGGGTTTACCCATCTTTACCTCGCAGGGGAGTGTTTAGTTAGGTTTTTTTGTCTGTTTAATCATCATAAAACCGCTTTTTGCTTCTTTTTCAAGCGAACAGACCATTTCGCTATTTACAACGAATGGGGGAGTGTTTATAGTGCGCCTCATTGCGGAGGGGTGGCCGAGCGGCTGAAGGCAGCGGTCTTGAAAACCGCCGATGGGCAACCATCCGAGAGTTCGAATCTCTCCTCCTCCGCCACTTACTTAGGTAAGGGCATAATAGTATTGTGTCGTAGTAAAAAAATTGCGGAGGGGTGGCCGAGCGGCTGAAGGCAGCGGTCTTGAAAACCGCCGATGGGCAACCATCCGAGAGTTCGAATCTCTCCTCCTCCGCCACTATTTAAGAAACCAGCCTAAGGCTGGTTTTTTGCATTTCTGCAGCCATCAATGTTCTTCTCTATCTCGCCATACTCGTTAATGACCAATAGGAATATTGGCCAAGTCATTTAAGTGCTTAGCAAACGAGTAATCTACATAAATTTTAACGTTAGTTTTTTTATCAACTGAAAGGAGACTCTGTGAAATCGCCTGTTGCGTTGAAGGTATCCCGCCAAGAAGTTACGTTGATCCTTATCACGATGTTATGGGGAGCGACATTTCTTATTGTTCATCATGCGATGCAAACCGCCAGCCCCTTCTTCTTCGTCGGAGTCCGTTTTGCCGTCGCGGCCTTACTTTTAGCCGCAGTATTCTGGCGAAGCTTGGCGGGGATAACGGTGAAGGATATACAAGCCGGAACATTAATCGGCTTTTGTATTGCTATAGGATATAGCTTTCAAACGTGGGGAATGCAGACTATCTCCAGTAGTCAATCGGCTTTTATGACGGCGATGTACGTTCCATTGGTGCCATTGCTGCAATGGATTTTTCTTAAACGTCCACCGCGGCTCATGTCTTGGTGTGGCATTATTCTCGCTTTCGTTGGACTCTTGCTGTTATCGGGCAATGCAGGGGAAACGGCTCAGGGGTTGGGAATCGGTGAATATGTCACATTACTTAGCACGTTAGCGATCGCTGGAGAAATTATTCTGATCAGTGGCTTTGCTGGGCAGGTCGATACTAAGCGTGTCACCATTATTCAACTGGCTGCAGCTTCACTGTTTTCGTTTCTATTCATGGTACCAGCCGGAGAGACAGTGGCTCACTTTTCGCCGACCGTCATTATTAGCGCAGCAGGACTAGGATTAATGAGCGCTATTATTCAATTGACTATGAATTGGGCACAACAGAGTATCTCACCGACACGTGCGACAGTTATTTATGCTGGTGAACCGGTTTGGGCCGGCATTGTGGGACGCATTGCTGGGGAAGTCTTACCAAGCCTTGCATTACTCGGCGGAGTACTTATTGTGGCTGGTGTCTTGGTCAGTGAATTGAAAATTAAACGGCGAGTTAAACAAGCCTAATAAAACCAGATGGGCGGTGTCGCCCATCTCGCTGTTAACTATGACTGAATCGATTTACGCTTGAAAAACCAGCCGATGGCCAAAAGGATAAACCACAATGGCGTAACGGTTAGTGCTTGACGAGTATCCGGCTGTAGGGTTAACAATACGATGATAAAGGCAAAGAAGGCCAACACCACCCAGCACATCACAACGCCGCCCGGCATTTTGAACACAGAACGTTGATGCTTTTCTGGAAACTTTTTACGATAAACCAGATAAGAGCAGAGAATAATTGACCACACGAACATAAATAAAATTGCGGAAACGGTCGTGACTAAGGTGAAAACGGTCATGACATTCGGAATTAAATAGATCAACGCGACGCCCAAGAACAGACAAAGGCACGAAAACAGTAATCCATTGACCGGAACGGAACGCTTAGATAATTTCCCGAACATCTTGGATGCCACGCCCTGCTCAGATAAGCCAAAGAGCATACGACTCGTAGAGAATATCCCGCTGTTAGCCGACGAAGCTGCTGAGGTGAGTACCACAAAGTTAACAATCCCTGCGGCAGCAGGCAGACCAATTAACACAAACATGGCGACAAAAGGACTGCGAGCAGGATCAATCTCATTCCAAGGCGTTACAGCCATGATCACACAGAGCGCTAACACATAGAACATAATGATGCGTAATGGGATAGAGTTAATCGCTTTAGGCAGTACTTTTGCAGGATTATGGGTTTCTGCTGCAGCTGTACCCACCAACTCGATGCCGACGAAGGCAAATACCGCAATTTGGAATCCGGCAAAAAAGCCAGATAGTCCCTTAGGAAACATGCCGCCATGAGACCAGATATTATTAAGCGAAGCATAAGTACCATTGGGTAGGGCGTAATGCGACGCGACAAGGACAATCCCCACGACGATTAAACTAATGATGGCAATAATTTTAATGATGGCGAACCAGAATTCCATTTCACCGAATAATTTTACGGTAGCAATGTTAAGTATTAGGAAAGTTGCGACACAGAGAATTGCACTTAACCATACCGAGAAGTCGGGAAACCAGAATTGGAAATAAGCGCTGATCGCCACGATATCTGCTACACCGGTGACTACCCAACAGAACCAGTAGGTCCATCCGGTAAAGTAGCCAGCCCAAGGGCCTAGTAGGTCAGCGGCGAAATCACTAAAGGACTTATACTCCAAGTTAGCCAGCAATAATTCTCCCATTGCCCGCATCACAAAAAAGAGCATAAAGCCGATTAGCATGTAGACAAATATAATGGAAGGGCCGGCAAGGCTAATGGTTTTACCTGAGCCCATAAACAATCCGGTACCAATAGCTCCACCAATAGCGATTAATTGTATATGTCTATTATGCAAACTGCGTTTAAGTGAACCCTCACCCTTATCTGGGTGTTGGGGATCGGTGAGATTCGTCATGAAAAATTTCCTGTGATGATGATCAATCGTTGTTGTTATTTTTAGAACGTCCTAAGGGTTTGTAACATAATCTACTTCGTTTTGAGAATAGGGGGGAGGTGATTCGAGGTCATATCAGGCTAAATAACTGAGCATAGGTGAAAATACCTCCTGAAACAGGAGGTCATTATAAGTTAGGCAAGATAAGCGGCTTTAATTTGTTGCAACAACGCGGTGAATTGCGTCTTATCCTCTCCTTCTTCTAACGAAGACAGTTGGCGCTCCATTCGCAGGATTGCCTTACCGGCATCCACTTGTCCCATGGACTTGAGCATGCAAGCTAATAACATCTTCATACAGGTAACTTCTTTAGACAAACTTTCAACATCTTGAGCAGTAGTTATTGCTGAGCTCATTATGTTTTCTCCAATAGGTAAATAAACTGGGGAGAGTGTAGCACAATAACGTTATTTCTAGATAGCAGCATGCCTAGCTGAGAATGGTTATCTGAGCCATACTGAGTAAGAGTGAGACAAGCTTGAGCCATTATAGATAATAAGTAGACTTAGGACGGCAGTGTGACTGAACGATTTGATGCAAAAGAATTTTTAAAACATGTAACGCACCAACCTGGCGTGTATCGTATGTACGATAACAAACAGCAGGTGATTTACGTGGGGAAAGCGAAAGACCTCAGGAAACGGCTGAGCAGCTACTTTCGCCAAAATGTGGGTAGCCGTAAAACAGAAGCCCTGGTAGCGAATATTTCACATATAGATGTCACCGTTACTCATACTGAAACCGAAGCCTTATTGCTTGAGCACAACTATATCAAGCTCTATCAACCTCGTTACAATGTTTTATTAAGAGATGATAAATCCTATCCTTTTATCTTTCTAAGTGGCGATAAACATCCACGTTTGGCGATGCATCGCGGTGCTAAGCAAGCGAAAGGGGATTATTATGGTCCATTTCCCAACGGGTATGCAGTTAAAGAGACCTTAATTCTTTTGCAGAAAATTTTCCCTATACGGCAATGTGAAAACAGCGTGTATCGAAATCGAACTCGTCCCTGCCTCCAATATCAGATCGGACGTTGTTTAGGGCCTTGTGTTGAAGGTTTGGTGAGTGAAGAAGAGTATAAACTCCAGACGGATTATGTGCGGTTGTTCCTTTCTGGCAAAGATGACCAAGTCCTACGACAGTTGGTAACGAGAATGGAGCAGGCGAGCCAAGCGCTTAAGTTTGAAGAAGCGGGGAGATTGCGGGATCAAATTCAAGCGGTCCGCCGTGTGACGGAGAAACAGTTTGTCTCTAATCAAGGCGATGACCTTGATGCAATCAGTGTTGCCTACGATGCCGGACTTGCCTGTGTCCATGTACTCTTTATCCGTCAGGGTAAAGTATTGGGCAGTCGCAGCTACTTCCCTAAAGTCCCGGCTGGCACGGAATTAACCGAAGTGGTGCAAACTTTTGTGGGGCAATTCTATTTACAGGGAAGTGAGTCCCGTTCGCTGCCAACGCAAATTTTAGTCGATTTTCCATTACCAGAAAAAGAGGTGCTTAGTGAGTCGTTATCAGAATTAGCGGGCAGGAAAATTCAGTTACAGACCCAGCCTCGAGGTGATAGGGCGCGTTATCTAAAACTTGCTCGGACTAATGCGACCTCCGCATTGGTGGCAAAACGCTCGCAATACTCAACACTTTCTCAACGCTTTAAGGCATTGATGGAATACCTGCAGTTACCGACACTGCAACGTATGGAGTGTTTCGATATCAGCCACACGATGGGCGAGCAAACTATCGCTTCCTGCGTCGTCTTTGATCCGCAAGGACCCGTTCGTGCCGAATATAGACGATTTAATATTGAAGGAATAACGCCGGGCGATGACTACGCCGCAATGCGTCAAGTACTACGACGCCGTTACGGTAAACCTTTGGAACCGGAAAAGATCCCCGACCTCATTATTATTGACGGCGGAAAAGGGCAGTTGGCGCAGGCAATCGAGGTCTTTGCAGAACTAGACGTGCCTTGGGATAAAACCAAACCCTTATTACTTGGTGTAGCGAAAGGCAGTGACCGTAAAGCGGGCCTTGAAACGCTGTTCAAATTGCCTGTCGGAGAGGGAATGTCACTCCCAGCTGATGATCCGGCTCTACATCTTATCCAGCATATTCGTGATGAGTCCCATAATCATGCTATAGCGGGTCACAGAAAAAAACGGGCCAAAGTAAAATCGACGAGCTCACTCGAGGAAATAGAAGGTATTGGACCCAAACGTCGCCAGCAACTGTTGAAATATATGGGCGGATTGCAGCCGCTTAAAAATGCTTCTATTGATGAAATAGCCAGTGTGCCGGGTATTTCTCAAAGTTTGGCAGAAAAAATATTCTATTCACTCAAACACTAGCATTGAAACGGTGTGCACAATGTAGGAACATAAGGCTTCGCTCTCACTGCTAGGCCTTTGTTGCATATGCAATTTACAATACCGACGTATCTTACGTTCTTTCGCGTGATCTTGATCCCGTTCTTCGTCCTCGCTTTTTATTTGCCTTTCAGTTGGGGGCCTACGGCTACAGCGCTTCTTTTTGTCATTGCCGCTGTGACAGATTGGTTCGATGGCTTTCTCGCACGTCGCTTAAAACAAACAACCGCCTTTGGCGCTTTTCTCGATCCGGTTGCGGATAAAGTGTTGGTCGCCATAGCGCTCGTTCTGGTAACTGAACACTTTCATAGCTGGTGGATTACGCTACCCGCAGCGACCATGATTGCCCGTGAAATTATCATTTCAGCGTTACGTGAATGGATGGCTGAAATTGGCAAACGTAGCAGCGTAGCCGTATCGTGGATAGGGAAATTCAAAACTAGCGCCCAAATGTTTGCGTTATTAGCATTGCTCTGGCGTCCAAGCGAAGCGTTTACGGTAGTGGGAATTATCGCGTTGTATGTAGCGGCTATCCTAACCTTTTGGTCAATGTTCCAGTATCTCAAAGCATCAAGTAACGATTTAATGAATTCTTAAGCGTTTTTTGTTTATCAATCCGGCATTATGATGTTTTTTCAGTCGGTCGTGAATGAATTACTAAAAAAAGTGTCTGTGGCTATTGCCAACCCTAAGAAGACAGTCCATAATAGCCACCATTCCGAACAGGGATATGAATTAACACTTTGAAAAACAAGAAGTTAGTTCGACTTAATGTAGTAAGCTTGCTTGAGCAAGTGTAAGAATTATGGCGCGTTGGCAGAGTGGCTATGCAGCGGATTGCAAATCCGTGTACCTCGGTTCGACTCCGGGACGCGCCTCCAAATTCTGCCCAGGTGGTGAAATCGGTAGACACAAGGGATTTAAAATCCCTCGGCTGTAAGGCTGTGCGGGTTCAAGTCCCGCCCTGGGCACCAAAAATAGTAATTATAAGCACTTTGTGCAATGTCGAATAACCGCTTAAGCGGCTGTCAGTTTCAAGGTTAACCCTGCTTGGGTAACTGAGTAGTAAGATCACCGTAACAGTTATGTTGGTGATAAATAGAATTTGCCCAGGTGGTGAAATCGGTAGACACAAGGGATTTAAAATCCCTCGGCTGTAAGGCTGTGCGGGTTCAAGTCCCGCCCTGGGCACCACCGGTTCTAATGTATAAAAATGAGCACTCTGTGCAAATTTGCTTAACCGCCGAAAGGCGGTTTTTCTTTTTCTAAGAAAAATATTTCCGATTACCTCTCATTCTCCTCGTAAATAAAGTCTCTGCTGGGCTGGATATAACCCAGTCAGTGTTCGGTCATCAGCATCAAATAACCACTAACTTTCTCAATACCCCCCAGGTCTACTCGTATCACAAAAAAAGGCCAACACACTTTAGTCAGCCGTGTTGACCTTGATAAGTCACCTTATTGATAAGCAGCCTGCTATTCCTTTAATTTTTTCCGAACTTCTTTCACTTGGTTGGCAGTGACAGCAGGCGCGGCATTATTCCAACTGTTACGTACAAAGGTTAAAACATCCGCTACATTTTGGTCAGTAAGATTCCAACCTAATGCAGGCATTGCTGGCCTAGTGGGGGCTGCGGTGGTTCCGCCTGCACGGCTTCCGGCAACAACAACATGAATTAACGAAGTGGGATCACCATTCACCAGTGGTGTATCCGCGAGTTGAGGAAAGAGATGTGCAACGCCTTCTCCTTGCGAAACGTGGCAGCCACTGCAGCGATCAGCATAGATGGCCTTACCATTTATCATTTGTCGATCATCAGCTGGAAGAGGGGTTGGCTTTTCTGTTTTACTGCTCTCTGTTAACGATTTTAAATAAAGAGCCGCGGCATTCAGATCGGCATCTTTCCAATACTGGGTCGAGTTTTCGACGGCTTCAGCCATGGGACCGCTAGCAATATCGTAGCGATTGGCGCCCGTCTTCAAATAGTCCACTAAATCTTGCTGCGACCATTTTCCAACACCTGTATGGGCATTATTAGTGATATCTGGCGCATACCAACTTCCTAGTAAATTCCCTGATAAGGCGTAATTGGCTTTGTCACCCCCTAAAATATTTTTAGGGGTATGACAGGTCCCACAGTGGCCAAGCCCTTGTACTAAGTAGGCTCCTCGGTTCCACTCTGCTGACTGTTTGGGATCGGGCTTATATACTCCTTCATTGAAATTAATACTGTTCCACAGGTGTAAACTTGTTCTCAGATTAAAAGGAAAAGGTAGCTGATTAGTCTCTACCACTCGATTGATAGGTTGAACGGATTGTAAGTATGCCCACAAGGCCCGGTTATCCTCGGAAGTCACTTTGGTATAAGCGGTGAAGGGCATTGCACCATAGAGGAGATTTCCTTCGCGATCGTGGCCTTTATGCATGGCATTTTCAAAATCAGCAAAAGTCCATTTACCTATTCCTGTTTCGGGGTCTGGGGTAATATTGGCGCCGACCAACCTACCAAAAGGAGTGTCTATCGTCACGCCACCGGAAAAAAGCGGCTTGCCGGGTTGAGTATGGCAAGCCGTGCAATCACCCAGTTGTGCGATATAACGTCCCTTACTCACTAAATCCCAAGAATCTCCACCACTTTCAGCTTGTACGCCGGCGGCGACCAGAAACAATAGGGTGGATGCTGACAATAATAATTTTTTCATGACATCATCTCCCCAGGCTGTTTAAGGTATTGGGTGCGAATATAATGTGCCGTACGAAAGGCGAGTGCACCGACAGTTCCGGTAGGGTTATAACCTGGGTTATTCGGTACTGCAGAGGCGCCGACGACGAATAAATTTGGGATCCCCCATACCTGACAAAATTTATTTACTGAACTTGTAGAAGGGTCACTTCCCATGACGAAGCCACCGACGACGTGAGACGATTGATAATCACCGTTTGCCCAAGGACCTTTTCGGGGTTGTTTCTGAATTTGCTGGGGATTCATCACTTTTGCAATCTCAGCGACTTTATCCGTCACGTACTGCGCCATCCGCTGGTCGTTTTCTGGGAAATCAAAGGTGATACGCAATAAGGGGCGACCGTGGGGATCGTTATAGTTGGGATCAAGAGAGAGATAATTCGTTTTCTGTGGATAGCTACTTGCTTCACAGCCAATACTCATCGTCGTGAGATAATGCTCAACGGTCGCTTTCTTCCAAGCCGATCCCCAACGCGGTGTGCCGGGAGGAACTGGGCGAGAAGCGATGGGCGCTGAACCGATTGGAGTGACGCGTGTTGATCCCCCTCCAACGAAGCCAAGTCCTGAATGGTCGAAATTATCATTGTTGAATTCATCGATTCCCATACCAATCGCACCCGCACCAATGAACGGATTCAATATTTGATCTGTAAAGAATAAGCGAACATTGTTTGCCGTTTGGTAGCAATAATTACGGCCAGTGGTGCCTTTTCCTGTCATGGGGTCATAAGGAATACCGACGTTGGATAATAACATCAAGCGAACATTTTCGAAGGTAAACGCCGCGACAATCACAATGTTAGCGGGCTGTTCATAACGGTCGCCATTACTATCAATATAGACGACGCCGGTCGCTTTTTTACCTGTACTATCTTTCAAGACCTCTAATACTTCGCTATTAGTGCGGGCTTCAAAATTTGGCATATCAACCACTGCAGGAAGCACGTTAACAATCGCACTGGCTTTTGAGTAGTTGGCACAGCCATAGTTTGTACAGAAGCCACAATAGGTACAGGGACCCATAGTGACACCATACTGATTGGTATAATGTTGAGAAGCTAGAGCGGAAGGAACATTAAAAGGTTTATACCCCATTTCGGTGGCAGCTTTGGCGAATAAGGTCGGCGCAATGGTCTGCGTATTCGGTGGGTTAGGATAGTCACGATGACGGGGGCCTTCAAACGGATTACCGCCCTCAATAATTTGTCCGTTAATGTTCCCAGCTTTCCCAGAAACCCCTGCAACGCGCTCGAAGGCATCGTAGAAGGGTTCGATTTCCTCCCACTCCATTCCCCAATCTTGGAGCGTTAATCCTGGGTCGACTTCTTTACCATATCGCTCACGCAGATGACTGGCCAACCGGAAGTCTGCAGGTTGATAACGAAACGTTAATCCAGCCCAGTGATTACCCGCCCCCCCGGTTCCATTTCCTGGGTGAAAAGAACCCCAAAAGCGCATAGGTAAGGCTGTCTCCAGTGGCGAGTTTCTCATCGTACAAGTATTTTGCGCGGGCCTAAGCATTAGCTCTTCACGTGCGTTGTAGCGTAATTCATCTGCTGCCGTAGCAATGTTAAAATCTTTCGCGGTATCTCGCCAAGGCCCACGTTCTAGGCCAACGACGTTAAGCCCTTGATCGCATAACTCTTTGGCTAAGATGGAGCCAGCCCAGCCCAAACCGACGATGACAACATCAGTAGAAGGTAATTTTTTTATCATCTTTTTAACCCTTTGCTGTCCAGGCTTCACTGCCCCTAATTGAGATAGGAACGAGATCCAATTTTTGGTCAGTTTTTGTTAGAAAATCGCGATAATCGTATCGTGCCCCTGGAAAGCCAATCATTTTCCAGCTCACCATATCTTTATTTCCACCATAAATAGGATCGGCAAAAAAACCTTCCATGGTATTTGTTAGCACTTGGTCAAAGAACATTTTGCTATCAATATTGGCTAACTGGATGGCATTGTTCTCCAATGCTGTCAGTACTTCATTGCGTATTTCGTTGTTCAGGCCGCTGAACTTTTTTTGGTATTTAGCCAAGCAATATTGATTTAGGGAGGCAATGCCTAAGCGATAGCGTTCACGTGGGACGAGGGGAGACTGGTCGCCTTGCGCGGCGGTACCTGCCTGAAAAGGTGCTTGCCGATAATTACGGCTGGCATCGCCATAAGATCCTGCGAGTTGACGATCAATAAATATCGTACAGCCAGCTTCTTTACCATTGCAGGAATATTCATCAGAGGGGATTAATTGGCTGACAATCGCATCAATTTCAACGGCTTCATCAGGGGTGAAAAATTGCAGGCCAGGCGTTTCGTCAATAATGGGATTATTATGGTCGAAGAGCATCCAGCGCGGGATGCCGGTAATGGTAGTACTCTGCGCAGGAGATACCGCAGCAAGAGTTAGGCCAGCAGCAGAGCCTGAGATTAGCCGTCTACGACTAATCCCTTTGGTTGAAGGATCAGACATTTATGTCTCCTTATCGACATTACTTAAGCAGATAACTTACCGATATAGTTCGCGGGGTCTGTAAAACCCTCTAAGAATTGATGTTAATTTAAAGTTAACACTTTGTGTACTTTATTTTAGTGTTAATTTGGTTAGATGTTAGTTGAAGCAAATAGGACTAAAAGAGGAGTGATGTAAAAATCATTGCATTTATAGCGTTAAACGTGAAGTTGATAAAATGAAGTCACTATTAATTCCTACTAACCCAACTTGGATAGGGTTAGATGCGTAACGATAAGAGAATAATAAATGATAGCAGTGTGCAAATTGCACCATCGAACGCGCTTCAACTCCTGACGTAAGATTGGTAGCAGGAAGATAAAAATAGGCTGATGGGAAAGTAGTGTAATAAATTTTTAACCAATTGATGGACAATCACAGGAATAAATTTGATTAAAATCAGAGGTATTAAGATTTATATCGTTTTAAACAATATAAATACTGTAATGGTATTTAACGCTATGGAATGCGAATTGCAATTTTCAAAGACAATTTTTTATTGAAAAGGGCAAGAGAAATGTTCTATTCGCCAGAAGTATTGATTGATGACCACTCTGTAGAAACTTTTCAAAAGGATGGTGTAGTCCTATTCAAAGGGCTTTTCAAGGGGTGGATTAATCCGCTTTCCGAAGGAATTGATGAGCTTATGGCTAATCCTAGCGAATACGGTATTGCCAGAACAGTTATCCCGACAGACGGCTCGGCTCCTTTTTTTCAAGATTATTGTAATTGGTCGCGGATAAGATCCTTCAAAGATTTTGTCTATAACTCACCAGCAGCCGAAATTGCAGCTAAATTGATGAGACCGAGAACGGCTAAATTTTTCCACGAACATACTCTTGTGAAACAACCCGGAGGAACTACGATTACCCCATGGCATCATGACCAACCTTATTACTGTGTTAACGGAAAACAAAATGTCAGTTTCTGGATCCCCCTTGATCCGGTTGAACAATCAATCTCCCTGCGCTGTATTCGTGGTTCCCATTTATGGTCAGATGAGTTTAGCCCTATCCGTTTTAATGGTACTAAACTTTATGACCATGAAAATTTTAAAGAAATACCTGATATCGATGCGCATCCAGAAGACTACGATATCGTGAGTTGGGCATTAGAACCTGGCGATGCAGTGGCCTTCCATTACCGCACCGTACATGGTGCATCCGGGAATCATTCTCCGCGAGCTCGTCGAGTATTTTCCGCCCGTTGGGTCGGTGATGATGCGACATTTGTAGAGCGAGGAGGAATAACTTCACCTCCTTTTCCTGAGTTAACCCTTAAACATGGACAGCCGCTTATATCGCCATTATTTCCACAAATCTGGCCTTTATAATTGAGTATACGAGTACGGGTATTCCACAAAGTCCAGTGAAAATGCTGTGCACCTCAAAAGTATTAAGTCTGAATATTCGCTCGATCAAACGATTTATCTGCTTTTAAGGAAAACTTTATGCACAGTACCGATGTCGATATTTTTCATAATTCACTATTAAGTGCTATGGGGGGAAGTTAATTCTCCTTCAAAGCAACGTTAAAACGAATTTATTAAGGCAGTAGTGATCACTGTGGGATTAAACATGGCCTTTTCACCCGTTGAGTATATGGCCAACGGAAAAAAAGCTGGTTTTTATGTTGAAATACTCGAAGTCATTGTCAAAGCTGTCAATATGGAAGCCCTTAATATTGACCCTTTTCCTAATTTGATTTTCAGGATTACAAGGCAAATATTTTGGTATTATCAATATCCTGTTGGTTGATCACATTAGATAGATTGGTAGTGATCGACATGGTCTTTGATCTCAAAAGGATGAGAAATTCGAGTTTGAGCCGATAGTCTATCTGTTTTTATTCCCTACGCCTTACCTGCAGGTTTTCACACTCAATTTTTAAAGAATTGAGTAGCAACGTCATCTCCTACAATTTTTGACAGATCATTATTGAGCATCAATTTAGTGCAGTGCTCCTTAATTTTGCATTATTTTTTTGTGCACCTTAACCCCTTTTTCCTCTTCGTCTTGACTTGAGTTTTTTAGCATTTTGGAAAAGTTTTTTTAACCGCACAAAATTTTTTTTAACGTCACTAAATCGCATAAAATTTTTTCCACCGATATTGGCATACATCATGCTAGATGACTCTAAAGAAAGCATTTTTTTCTGAAAAGTTCTCTTACACCCGCCAATAAGGTGAACGTATGCTAAGTTTTGATCCGGATAATCTTTCGTTTTGTACTGGGAACTATATTGATGGTCAGCATATCCCATCAAACAATGATCAGATTCAAGTCCATCGCCCCTCAGATGGTAAACCCTATGCGCTAATCCCTGAAAGCGGTATTGAGGGGGTTACCCAGGCGGTAGAGATTGCTGAAGAGAAACGAATGAGTAGTGGCTGGTCAAGCAGTTCACCCCGGCAGCGTGGAGCCATTTTGCGTCGATGGGCAGAGTTAATTGAAGAGGATGCCACTTATCTTGGACAACTCGAAGCTTTAGGGTCTACACGTCCCATTACTGATGTCATCAACCACGAGATTCCGTTTACTGCAGAGGCAATCCGTTTTTACGCGGAATGTGCTGATAAGTATAGCGGTGATTTATTACCGACCCGAAAAGAGAGTCTAGGGATGTTGATCCCAGAGCCTTATGGTGTCGTCGGAGCAATTACCCCCTGGAACTTTCCTCTATCAATGGCTTCATGGAAGTGTGGTCCAGCCTTGGCAGCGGGTAATGCGGTAGTGTTAAAACCTTCGGAACTCACTCCATTTTCGACACTTCGTTTAGCGGAATTGGCGGTTAAAGCGGGCTTACCTGCGGGCGTACTCAACATCGTTCAGGGTAGTGGTCTTCACACTGGAAGCGAGTTAGTTAAACATCCGCTTATTCGTAAAGTTTCATTCACTGGATCGACGGTGACAGGGGCGCAAATTATGAGTGATGCGGGGTTCAATGGTATGAAACCCGTCACTCTCGAGCTTGGTGGTAAAAGTCCGCAATTAGTTTTTAACGATGCCGGTAATCCCGTTGATATAGCACAACGTATTGCTCGCGGTTTCACCGCTAATGGCGGCCAAGCCTGTGTGGCAGGTACGCGGCTTATTGTTCAGCGCGCTATTGCCCCAGCGTTACTTGAGCAACTTATCCTTTTATGTCAGCAGTACCGACCAGGTTATACCTGGTTAGAAAATTCTCGTTATTCTCCCCTCATTGATAGTCGTCAGGGTAATAAGGTGCAACGCCTTATCCAGCAGTCATGCATTGAAGGTGGTGAAGTATTGGTAGGGGGTAAGCGATTCGAGCACACCGAAGGGGGCTGGTTTTGGCAGCCGACACTGCTTATCAATGTTGCAGAAGATAATTGTGCCGTACAGGAAGAAATTTTTGGCCCAGTACTCACTGTACAGTATTTCGATGACGAAGAAGAGGGGATTGCTCTCGCGCAACACGATATCTATGGCTTATGTGCTGGTGTTCATACGCAAAATTTAACGACCGCAATGCGCTCAATTCAATCTTTGAATACTGGAACAGTTTGGGTCAATCGCTATGGACGAAGCGGTGATTTCATTATTCCAACAGGTGGTTTCATGGGTTCTGGGATTGGTAAAGATCTGGGACGTCAGGCTTTCCAGGCCTGCCAGCGTCAGAAAAGTGTACTCATCGATT